>NZ_JADDOL010000019.1 GCF_016906305.1 Alloalcanivorax marinus | reverse complement strand
ACGTTCGAAAGGGAGCCCCCAGGGACGGGTTCACGGCGTTCCCGGAAGGGGGCCCTCGCCGAGACGCGCCCCCCGCTGGAGGGTCCAGCCTCAGCAACAAAAGCCCGGTCAGCCATGCCCCCGCGCCGTAGGATCCAACGCCGTCCGCAAGGACTCCCCGAGCGCATTGAACGCCACCGCGGTAATCATGATGATCAACCCCGGCGCGTACATCTGCTCCGGCACCAGCGACATATACAGATAACCCCGCGCGATCATGGCGCCCCAGCTCACATCCGGCGGCTGCACCCCCAACCCCAGAAAACTGAGGCTGGCCTCGGCCAGCAACGCCACCGCCAGCAACAGCGTGCTCTGCACGATCACCGGCTGAATCGCATTGGGCAGCACATGCCGCCCCAGCAGCCGCAACGGCGACGCCCCGAAGCAACGCGCCGCGTCCACATACAGCTCCTGGCGCACCACCAGCGTACGGGCGCGGATCAGCCGCGCGATCTGCGGCGCGAACACCAGCCCCACGGAAAACATGGCGTTGGTCAGGCCGATGCCCATGGCGCCGGTCACCGCCACCGCCAGAATGATCGCCGGGAACGACAGAAAGGTATCGATCAGGCGGCTGATGGCCACGTCGGTCCAGCCGCCCACGAAGCCGGCGATCAGGCCCAGGGGAATGCCGATCAGCAGCGCCACCGACACCGCCAGCAGGGCCGCGTACAGGGAATTGGCGCCGCCATGGATCAGCCGGCTGAGCACATCGCGGCCCAGATCGTCGGTGCCCAGCCAATGGGCCGCCGACGGCCCTTCCAGCATGTGCTCCAGATCCTGGTGGGCCGGGTCGTAGGGCGCCACCCAGGGAGCCAGCAGGGCGGTGCCAAGAATCAGCACCAGCACCAGCAAACTCAGAGCGGCGCGGGGATCGCCGCGCAGCCAGCCCAGCACGCGCCGGACCGGGCCCGGCTCGGCGCCGGCGTGGCGGGACGGGGAAGAAACGGAAGCGGTGGTCATGCGTGAATCCTCGGATCGAGCACGGTGCAGGCTAGGTCGGTGCACAGGTTCACCAGAATCACCGTCACCACCATGGCCAGCACGGCGCCCTGCACCACCGGGAAGTCGCCCTGCAGCACCGCGTTGACGATGGAGCTGCCGATGCCCGGAATGGCGAACACCGCCTCCACCACCACGGTGGCGGCGAGAATCTTGTTGAACAGCAGGCCGACCACGGTGAGCAGGTTGACGCTCACGTTCTTGAGACCGTGCTTCCAGAGAATGCGCGCCGGGCTCAGGCCCTTGGCGTGCAGCGTGCGCACATGCTGGGAAGACTGAATCTCCACCAGCGAACTGCGCAGCTGCCGGGCCACCTCGGCGATGCCGTTGGTGCACAGCGCCAGCGCCGGCAAGGTGGCGTACCAGAGCGCGCCGCTGAAGTCCTCCCGGGGCGACACGAAGCCGGTGGCCGGAAACCACTGCAGGCCCAGGGCCAGGAACAGCACCAGGATCATGCCGAACCAGAAGTTCGGCACCGCCACGCCCAGGGAGGCGGCGCCCATGATGCCGCTGTCCAGGGGCGAGCCGGCGCGGGTGGCGGCGAGGATGCCCAGCGGCACCCCCACCAGCACCGACAGCAGCACCGCGTAGACCGCGATCAGCAGGGTATTGGGAAAGGTGCGCGCGATGGTCTGAGCCACCGGCTCGCCGGACAGCAGCGAGGTGCCCAGTTCCCCCTGGGCGGCGTGCCCCAGCCACTGGCCGTACTGCACAAGGAACGGCTGGTTCAGGCCGTAGGCCTCGCGGATCTGCTCGATGCGTTCCATGGAGGCGTTTTCGCCGGCCAGGGTGACGGCCACGTCACCCGGGATCAGCTGCATCAGGCAGAACACGATAAAGGTGGCCAACACCAGAATCGGCAGGGACTGCAGCAGACGCGCCGCCACCATGCGTTGTTTGACGCGGTTGGCCACGGGATCAGCCCTTCAGCGAAACGTTGTTGAATTTGGGTTTGCCGAGCAGGTTGTTGCGCAGGTTCCGCACCTTGTCGTTGGTGGCGACGATGCTTTCCCGGAACGCCAGCGGCACCACCAGGGCGTCTTCCATGACCAGCCTCTGCACCTTGGCCAGGGCCTCCTTGCGGGTGGCCAGGTCGTCGCTGCTGCGCGACGCCAGCAGCGCCTCGGCGAAGCCCTCCGGCGGTGCCTTGTCGCCGGCGTTGAAGTAGGACTCCTGGTTGTACATCAGCGAGTAGCTGAGGCTCGGGTCCGGGCGGCCGGTCCAGGCGGACAGCAACAGGTCGCCCTGCTTCTTGGCGAAGTATTCCGCCGACATGTCGGCGATGGTGCCGGTGCGGAAGCGGCCCTTGATGTTGGCGCGGGCGAACTGTGCCAGCAGCAGCTCCTGCATTTGCACCGAGGACTGGTCGTTGTAGCCGCGCATGTCCAGGGTCACGCCGTCGGCGTAGCCGGCCTCCTTGAGGAGCGCGCGGGCCTTGTCCGGATCGTGGGGGTAGAGCTCGGCGGTTTGCGCGTCGTAGGCCCAGTGGGACTTCGGCAGGTTCATATAGGCGGCCTCGCCGGAGCCGGCCATGGCGCCGCGAATAAAGGCATCGCGGTCCACCGCATGGTTCAGCGCCTGGCGCACGCGCCGGTCCTTCAGGGTGTCCCGGGACATGTTCAGATACAGCTGATAGCAATACACCGTGGAGCCGACCACGCCGTGCAGGGTGGGCATCTTTTCCACCAGCGGCTTCTGGCGCCCGTCCAGGTGGTAGGCCAGGTCGGCCTGCCCGGACATCACCGCCCGCAGCCGGGTGGCGCTGTCGGTGATGATCGAGAAGGTGATGCCGGCCAGGGCCGGCTTGTCGTCGCCCCGGTAGCCCTTGAACGCCTTCAGCACGATCTCGCTGCCGTCGTTCCATTTCTCGAACGTCATGAAGCCGGCGCCCACCGGTTGGCGATCCACCCGGTTGCCGTTGGCCTGCAACGCCTTGGGCGACACCATCATGCCGGCCCGGTCGGACAGGATCAGGGGCAGGGCGGTGTCCGGATTTTTCAGGTGCAGGGTGACGGTGTGCTCACCGTTCACCGTGACGCTGTCCACCGAGCCCAGGTCGGAGCGGATATTGGAAAACTCCGCGGTGCGGCTGCGATCCAGGTTGGTCTTCACCGCTTCGGCGTTGAACGGCGCGCCGTCGTGGAAGGTGACGCCCTGGCGCAGATGCAGCACCAGGGTTTTCGAATCGGTGAACTCCCAGCGCTCCGCCAGGCCCGGCTGCGCCTTGAGGCTGTCGAAATCCCAGGTCACCAGGGTGTCGTAGATCGGGAACAGGAACACGTGATCCGAGCCGGAGCCGCCGGTGGCCGGGTCCAGGCTGGACGGGTTGGCGTTGGCGCCCACCCGCAGCAGCGACGCGCCGGCGGGCTGGGCCCAGAGCGCGCCCGGCGCCATCAGGGTGCCGGCGGCCAGGGCGCCGGACAGCACGCCGAGAAAGGTGCGGCGGGACACGGCCAGGCCGTTCACGTCGAGCAGATCCTGATCCTGGGGGTTGGACTTCTTGTTCATGCGCTCTCCTGAAATTTTGTTGTTGTGTTCGGAAAACCGGGTCGCTCAGGCGGGGCCGGCGAAATGGCAGGCCACGCGATGGTCCGGCGCCACCTCGCGCCATTCCGGCACCTGCTCGGCGCAGCGCGCTTCGGCGCGCGGGCAGCGGGTGCGGAACGGGCAGCCGGACGGCGGATTCAGCGGGCTGGGAATCTCGCCCTGCAGGCGGATACGGCGCCGGTGGTCGCGCTGATCGCTGGGCAGCGGCAACGGCTCCGCCGACAGCAGCGCCTGGGTATAAGGATGCAAAGGCTGTTCGCAGACCGCCGCCGCCGGGCCCTGCTCCATCAGCCGGCCGAGATAGAGCACGCCGACCCGGTCGCTGACGTGGGACACCACCGAAATGTCGTGGGTGATAAAGGCATAGGTGATGCCGAACTCGTCCTGCAGATCGGCGAACAGATTGAGAATGGCGCCGCGGATCGACACATCCAGGGCCGCCACCACTTCGTCGCAGACAATGAAGCGCGGGCGCAGGGTCAGGGTGCGGGCGATATTGACCCGCTGCTTCTGGCCGCCGGACAGCTCATGGGGATAGCGGCGCCCGATCTGCGGCGCCAGGCCCACCCGCTCCAGGGCCTCGTCCGCCACCCGCCGGCGGCTGGCGCGGTCGCCGTCGCCGAGAATGTCGAGGGGCTCCATCACCGACTGGGCGATGGTCATGCGCGGGTTCAGGGCGGCGTGGGGGTCCTGGAAAATAATCTGATGATCGCGCCGCTGGCGGCGTCGTTCCGCCCGATTCAGCGACGCCGGCTCGCGGCCGTCGTAGAACAGGCGCCCGTCGGTGAGCGGCTGCAGCCCGGCCAGGGCGCGGCCCAGGGTGGTCTTGCCGGAGCCGGACTCGCCGATCAGGCCGAAGGTCTCCCCGGGACGGATGTCGAAGCTCACGTCGTCCACCGCCTTGACGGTGCCGGCGCGGGTGGGGAAATGCACGCGCACCCGGTCGGCGCGCACGCCGGCGGCCTGGGTGGACGGGCGGGGTGTCAGGCTGGCGTTCATGGGGTCACCGCTCCCGGCAGAGTGAGTTCGGCGCTGCGCCAGCAGCGCGCCAGCCGTGCGCGGTCCAGTTGGCGCAGGGGCTGGCCCTGTTCGCAGCCGTCGGCGGCGTGCGGGCAGCGCGCCTGGAAGCGGCAGCCGGCGGGCATCTCCGAGGGCGCCGGTACGCGCCCGGGAATCGACGGCAGCCGCCCGCCCCGTTCACTGAGGCCGGGCAGCGAGCGCAGCAGGCCGGAAGAGTAGGGATGCGCCGGACGGCGCAAGACGGTGTCCACCGGCGCGCTTTCCACCACTTCGCCGGCGTACATGGTGAGCAGCCGCGAGCAGGTTTCCGCCACCACGCCCAGGTCGTGGGTAATGAACAGCAGGGCGGTGCCGGTGGTGTCGCTGAGCTCGCACAGCAGATCGATGATCTGCGCCTGCACGGTCACGTCCAGGGCGGTGGTGGGTTCGTCGGCGATCACCAGCTTGGGCCGGCAAATCAGTGCCATGGCGATCATTACCCGCTGCCGCATGCCGCCGGAAAACTGGTAAGGGTAGTCGTCGATGCGCAGATGCGGCGAGGGGATGCCCACTTCCTCCAGGGCGGCGATGGCGCGTTCGCGGGCCTCCTTGCGGCGCACCGGGTAGTGGGCGCGCAGGGTTTCGGTGAGCTGTTCGCCGACCGTGAAGACCGGGTCCAGGGCGCTCATCGGTTCCTGGAAGATCATGCTGATGTCGCGGCCGCGGCGCCGCCGCAGTGCCCGCGGGGACATGGTCAGCAGGTCCTCGCCCTGGAACAGAATGCGGCCACGCACCCGGGCGGTGCGTTTCGGCAGCAGGCCGAGCAGGGACAGGCCGGTGACGGTTTTGCCGCAGCCGCTCTCGCCCACCACGCCCACCCGTTCGCCGGCGCCCACGGTGAAGGACACGTCCCGGGTAATGGCGGTTTCGCCGCCGGGATGGACGAAGGCGATGTTCAGGTCCTCCACCGCCAGCAGCGGTGGGGAACCGGTTTCCTCGTGCGCCATGCTTTCTCTCCGTGCCGGCACATCCACGGTCGGCCGGTCGTGTCGGGCCGAAGGGGATTGTTGTTATGGGGTGCCGGTTGTTACCGGCTGCCCGTTCTTACCGATTGCCTGTTCTTACCGCTTGCCATAGGCGGCGGTGACGGTATCGATCACCGCCTGATAATGCTCCAGCAGTTTGGTCAGGCCGCTGTGCTGAGTGAGCAGCGAGCCGAAGTACCACAGCGGGGTGATCAGCATCACCACCTGCCGCACCGGGGTGTCCGGGCGCAGCTCGCCCTCGCCGATGGCCAGCTTCACGGCGTGGGCCACGAACTCCTCGAAATGCCGGGACATTTCGGAAATGCCTTCCTGGGTGCGCTCGGAGATCAGGTGCCGCTCGAAGCGCACCCGCGCCGACAGGCTCCAGGGATTGCGGCCCTTGGGCGTATCGTTGAATTCGTAGAAACGCCGTTCGCAGTCGCGGGCCACCAGGGTGATGCGCTCCGCCAGGGTCAGTCCGGGGCGGGCCCACACGTCCTGGAACTGGGCCTCCAGGTCGTCGAAGGTTTCCTGGAACACTTCCTCGATCAGCGCCGACTTGTTGCCGAAGTGGTAGTGCAGATTGGCCCGGGTGGTGTTCACCACCTCGGCGATGTCGCCGTAGCTCACGTCGCTGATGCCGCGCTGAATGAACAGGGCGCGGGCGGCCTCCTTGATCTGCGCCTTCATGGGCGGCTGGCCAAGCTGGGATTTCTTTTCCGGTCGGGCCACGCCGGCCTCCTGATGGTGGGTGAGCACTGCAAGTGCTGACTAATCTGCAAGTAAATAAAACCGGAGTCAATACTAATTGACGTGCAAGTCAGTATCTCGCTATCTTGCCGCCAAACCGATCACTAAAACGAACAAACCGGACCGCCCTCATGACCCGTAAGCTTCTGATCGCCAACCGTGGCGAAATCGCCGTGCGCATCGCCCGCGCTGCCGCCGACCTGGACATCGCCACCGTGGCGGTCCATCCCGCCGACGACGAGCGCGCCCTGCACACCCGCGTGGCCGACCAGGCGGTGGCCCTGGAAGGGCGCGGCGCCGCCGCCTACCTGGACGCGGAGCAACTGGTGCGGGTGGCGGTGGAGACCGGCTGCGACGCGGTGCACCCGGGCTATGGGTTTCTCAGCGAGAGCCGGGATTTCGCCGAGCGCTGCCAGCGGGCCGGCCTCACCTTCGTGGGGCCCACCCCGGAGGTGCTGGCGCTGCTGGGCGACAAGGCCCGCGCCCGGGTGCTGGCGGAGGAGTGCCAGGTGCCGGTGGTGCCCGGCACCGGCGCCGACACCACCCTGGAGCAGGCCCAGGCGTTCCGCGACGGCCTGGGCGGCGACGCCACCGTGATCGTCAAGGCGATCGCCGGTGGCGGCGGCCGGGGCATGCGCATCGTCGGCCCCGGCGACGACCTGGCGGAGGCGTTCAAACGCTGCCAGGCGGAAGCGCAGGCCGCGTTCGGCAATGGCGCGCTCTACGTGGAGCGCTTTATCAAACGGGCCCGGCACATCGAAGTGCAGGTGGTGGGCGACGGCGGCGACGCGCCGGTGCACCTGTGGGAGCGTGAATGCAGCCTGCAGCGCCGTAACCAGAAGCTGGTGGAGATCGCGCCGGCCCCGAGCCTGTCGGAAAGCACCCGCCAGCAGCTGCTGGACGCGGCCCTGCGGCTGGCGGCCCGGGTCGGCTACCGCAGCCTGGGCACCTTTGAATTCCTGGTGGACGCGGACGAAAGCCGGTTCGCCTTTATCGAAGCCAATCCGCGCCTGCAGGTGGAGCACACCGTCACCGAGGAAGTCACCGGCGTGGACCTGGTACAGACCCAGTTGAAAATCGCCGGCGGCGCCTCCCTGGCGGATCTGGGCCTGAGCCGCGACACGGTGCCGGCCCCGGACGGCTTCGCCGTGCAGCTGCGCATCAATATGGAAACCATGGACGCCAGCGGCGAGGCGCGGCCCGCCGGCGGCACCCTGGCCACCTTCGAGCCGCCCTCCGGCCCGGGCCTGCGCGTGGACACCTTCGGCTATCGCGGCTACCGCACCAGCCCCCACTACGACTCCCTGCTGGCCAAGCTGATCGTGCACGGCCGGGGCGACTTCGCCACCGCCATCCGCCGTGCCTACCGGGCCCTTTGCCAGTTCCGCATCGAGGGCGTGGACACCAACATCGGCTTCCTGCAGAACCTGCTGCGCCGCGATGAGGTGGCGGACAACGCGGTCTACACCCGCTTCGTGGACGACCATATGGCCGAACTGGTGAACGGCGGCGAGCATCCGTCACTGCACTTCGGCGAGGCCGGCGCGGACACCCGATCCCAGGGCCCCTCGGTGCAGGCGCCGCCGGGCACCGAAGGCGTGCTCACGCCCATGCAGGGGGTGGTGGCGGAACTGCTGGTGGCCGAGGGCGACAGCGTCCGCGAGGGCCAGCCGGTGGCGTTCGTGGAAGCCATGAAAATGCAGCACCGGGTGGTGGCCGCCACCAGTGGCACCGTGCGCCAGCTCGCCTTCGCCGTGGGCGACGCGGTGGCCGCCGGTGATCCGCTGCTGTTCATCGTTCCCGGCGAGGTGGCCGGCGACGCGGACGCCCAGGAAGAAGAGATCGACCTGGACCGCATCCGCCCGGACCTGGCGAAGCTGAAAGCCCGAGAAGGCCTGCTGCTGGACGAAAACCGCCCGGACGCGGTGGCCAAGCGTCGCAAGACCGGTCAGCGCACCGCCCGCGAGAACGTGGCGGCGATCGTCGACGAGGACAGCTTTATCGAATACGGCGGCTTCACCTTCGCCGCCCAGCGCGCCCGCCGTGACCTGGACGATCTGATCCACAACACCCCGGCGGACGGCATGATCACCGGCATCGGCGCGGTGAACGGCGACCTGTTCGACGAAAGCAAGAGCCGCTGCGCGGTGCTGGCCTATGACTACACCGTGCTGGCCGGCACCCAGGGCACCATGAATCACAAGAAAACCGACCGCATCCTGCAGGTGGCGGAGCAGCAGAAACTGCCGGTGATCTTTTTCGCCGAGGGCGGCGGCGGCCGTCCCGGCGACACCGATAACGCCACCAAGGTGGCAGGCCTGGACGGGCCCAGCTTTATTCAATACGCCCGGCTCAGCGGGCTGGTGCCGCGCATCGCCGTGGTCTCCGGCCGCTGCTTCGCCGGCAATGCGGTGTTCGCCGGCACCAGCGATCTGATCATCGCCACCGAGAACGCCTGCATCGGCATGGCCGGCCCGGCCATGATCGAAGGCGGTGGCCTGGGCGTGTTCAAGCCCGAGGAAGTGGGACCGGTGTCGGTGCAGCGCGCCAACGGCGTGATCGACTGCGTGGTGAAGGACGAACAGGAAGGCGCCGCCCTGGCGAAAAAACTGATGGGCTACTTCCAGGGCACGGTCACCGACTGGGACTGCGAGGACCAGCGCTGGCTGCGCCGGGCGGTGCCAGAGAACCGGCTGCACGCCTACGACATGCGCGCGCTGATCCGTATTCTGGTGGACACCGATTCCGTGGTGGAACTGCGCGCCGACTTCGCCCCCGGCATGATCACCGCCTTCGTGCGCATCGAAGGCCGGCCCCTGGGCCTGATCGCCAACGACCCGCAGGTGCTGGGCGGCGCCATCGACGCCGCCGGCGCTGACAAGGCGTCACGCTTCATGCAGCTTTGCGATGCCTTCGGCATTCCGCTGGTGAGCCTGTGCGACACCCCCGGCTTCATGGTGGGCCCGTCCGAGGAAGAGACCGCCATGGTGCGCCGCACCTGCCGCATGTTCGTCACCGCCGCCAGCCTCACCGTGCCGCTGTTCACCCTGGTAACGCGCAAGGGCTACGGCCTGGGCGCCCAGGGCATGGCCGGTGGCTCCTTCCACGCGCCCATGTTCTGCGCCTCCTGGCCTAGCGGCGAATTCGGCGGCATGGGCCTGGAAGGGGCGGTGAACCTGGCCTACAAGAAAGAGCTGGAGGCCCAGGAAACCCCGGAAAAACGCCAGGCCCTGTTCAAGCAACTGGTGGACAAACTCTATGAACGGGGCGAGGCCCTGAGCATGGCCGCCGCCCTGGAAATCGACGCCGTCATCGACCCGGCGGACTCCCGCCAATGGCTGATGCGCGGCCTGCGCGCCACCCCGCCCGGCGGGCTGGAGCCGATTGCCGGCAAGCGCCGGCCGATGATTGATACTTGGTAAAGGACTAGTTGAAAGTTAAAAGTTGAAAGTTGAAAGGGGCGCGGCCCGCCGGCGCTTTCCCGCGGCCGTTGGCCGTTCTGTTTCGTTTGAAGCTTGTGGCTTGTAGCCGCCATGGGCGCGGGCACGGCCGGTCCGTCCCGCAAGGCCCCACCCGCGTTTCAACCTTTAACTTTGAACTTTCAACGCCTTCCCTCGTACACCACATTCTGAAGCTCTTCCCCGTTGGCGATGCGCCGCACCTGCTCGCGCAGGTAGGCGGCCAACCGTGGCTTGAGCGCTTCGGAACGGCCGCCGACATGGGGCGCCAGATACAGGCCCGGCGCATCCCAGAGTGGGTGATCGGCGGGCAGAGGTTCCGGCTCCACCACGTCCAGGGCGGCGCGCAGGCGGCCGCTTTGCAGTTCGGCCAGCAGGGCGTCGGTGTCCACCACCGGGCCCCGTGCCACGTTCACCACCAGGGCATCGTCCGGCAGGCGGGCCAGGAAGTCCGCGTTTACCATGCCCCGGGTTTCGTCGTTGAGCGGCGTGATCAGAATCACGATCTCCGCCGCCGGCAGCAGGGCGGGCAATTCGTCCACGCCGTGCACATGGCCGTGCTGGTCGTCGCGGGCGCGGGTGCCCACCCGGGTCAGCTCGACGCCGAACGGCGCCAGCCGCTCGGCGATGGCCACGCCCACGCCGCCGGTGCCGATCATCAGCACCTTGCGGTCCAGCAGTCCCGGTGAGGTGAACGGCCGCCAGACGTGCTCCGCCTGATCCCGGGCGAAGCGGTCCAGGCCACGCTGGGCGGTGAGAATCAGCCCCAGGGTCAGCTCCGCGGTGGGGCCGGCGTGCAGCCCGTAGGCGCTGGCCACGGCGGCGCCCCGGCCCGCCTCGATAAAACCGTCGTAGCCGGTGGACTGGGTCTGGATCAGCTTGAGATTGGGCAGGGTGGACAGCCGCTGCTTGCCCGCTTCACCGGCGGGATGATGAAACACCACCGCCTCCACTTCCGCTTCACTCAGACCCTCGGGCGCGCCGTTCAGGTCCCACACCCCCAGTTTCAAATCCCCGGCCTGATCCTTGACGGTGTCCAGATGCCATTGGGTGGGAAGAGTAAGGGTGCGGATGTCGAGGGTGGTCACGGGGAAGCTCCGGGGGTGAAGAAGTTGAAAGTGAAAAGTTGAAAGTGAAAAGGAAAGCAGGCCGGCCAGTGTACAACATGGCGCTCTGCGGCGCGGGCACGGCGGTTCCGTTTTGCCGGGCCGGCCTCGCGCTTTCAACTTTTAACTTGTAACTTTTAACCCGGCTATGCCTTGCAGCCCGCCGCCCACGTCTCTATAACGGATGGCCTGTGAAATTTCTAAGGCTTTTGAAGCGGGAGAATGCTTGTGTCTCGACTGGTGCCCGAGGTGGATCCGGAAGGTCTGCTGGAATATTCCGTGGTGTTCACGGATCGCTCCCTGAACCACATGTCCCAGGCGTTCCAGCAGGTGATGCGGGACATCTCCACCACCCTGAAACAGGCCTACCACGCCGACGCGGTGGCGGTGGTGCCCGGTGGCGGGACCTTCGCCATGGAGGCGGTGGCGCGCCAGTTCGCCACCGGTAAACGCTGTCTGGTGATCCGCAACGGCTGGTTCAGTTACCGCTGGAGCCAGATCTTCGAAATGGGTGACATTCCCGCCGGGGAAACCGTGCTCAAGGCGCGGCCGGTGAGCGGCGAGGGCGAACCGGCGCCGTTCGCGCCGGCGCCCATCGAGGAAGTGGTGGACGCCATTCGCCGGGAAAAACCGGAGATGGTGTTCGCCCCCCATGTGGAGACCGCCGCCGGGCTGATGCTGCCCGACGACTATCTCAAGGCGGTGGCCGAGGCGGTGCACGAGGTGGGCGGCCTGTTCGTGCTCGACTGCATCGCCTCCGGGGCGATCTGGGTGGACATGAAGGCGACCGGCGTGGACGTGCTGATCAGCGCGCCGCAGAAGGGCTGGAGCTCGTCCCCCTGCGCCGGCCTGGTGATGATGAACGAGGCCGCCCTGGCGGTGCTGGAGAATACCCGCAGCACCAGCTTCGCCGCCGACCTCAAGCGCTGGCTGGAGATCATGCGCGCCTACGAAAACGGCGGCCACGCCTACCACGCCACCCTGCCCACGGACAGCCTGACCCGGTTCCGCGACTTCATGGAGGAAACCCGCGCCCAGGGCTTCTCCGTGGTGCGCGCCGCCCAGGAGGAGCTGGGCGGCCGGGTCCGGGCGCTGTTCACCCGCTATGGCATCCGCAGCGTGGCGGCGCCGGGCTTCGAGGCGCCGGGCGTGGTGGTCTGCTACACCGACGATGACGGCCTGCACAACGCCAGCAAGTTCATCGCCGAGGGCCTGCAGACCGCCGCCGGCGTGCCGCTGATGTGCGACGAGCCGGCGGATTTCAAAACCTTCCGGGTGGGCCTGTTCGGCCTCGATAAGCTCAGCCACATCGACCGTACCGTGGACCAGTTGGAAACCGCCCTTTCCCACATCGCCGGCTGATGCCGTCAGGCCGGAGCCCCGGTGGGTTCCGGCCTGGCGCGATTTGACGGTGTTTTAAACACCCCGCCCCCTCTCTTATTTTTTAATGAATTCCTCAGAGCGAATACGGTTTGAGGGACATTTCTTTTTGTTTTGTTTACTCTCTCGGCCTCGCTCACCCCCGTGGACTTTCTCCACGCTTTCCGGAGGACCGTGTCATGATCAAACCGCTGATTTCCGCCGCCCTGCTCGGTGTGTGCGCCGTGAGCTGGGCCGCCGATGATTCCCATGCCATCGAAGGTGTCTGGGAAACCAAGACCGGTGGCTATGTGCAGATTTACCAGGACGGTGACACCTGGAACGGCCGCGTGGTCGGCTCCAGCGACGGCGTCGCCCGCTACGATGAGAACAACCCGGACGAAAGCAAACGGGACCGCCGCCTGCTGGGCGTGACCGTGCTGCGCGATCTCAAATACGCCGGCGACCAGACCTGGGAAGACGGCAGCATCTACTCCCCGGACAACGGCAAGACCTACAGCGCCAAGGCCAGACTGACCGACCCGGACACCCTGGAAGCGCGGGGCTACATCGGCGTCAGCCTGCTCGGCCGCAGCCAGACCTGGCACCGGGTCGGCGAGGACGCCCCGCACCTGCATAAGGATTTGCTGAAGTAAAAAACGCTTGCCGCTAGCCCGGGGCCGAAGGGCCCCGGGCTAATTCCCCTTCCACGAAATACCCCACCATATCCCCCAATCCGCGCACCAGATCGTCGAACGCCACCGTCGGGTGGGGGTCGGTGAGGTGGCGGATGACGGTGAAGATGCCGCCGTTGATCATGATGAAGCCCATGGCCGGCAGGTTGCCCAGGCGGGTCAGGTCCGGGTGGTGCATCACGTACTGCACCAGCAGATTCATCAGCAGCCGGTTGATCGGTTCCAGCTGATTGCGCGGCGCGAAGTAGGCGGCATAGCTCATATAGCGCAGGTAACGGCCGTCGTCCCGTTCCAGCAGATCCCGGAAGCGGTACAGCAGCTCCGCCACCAGCGGCCGGATTTCCATGCGCACCAGTTCCGGGATGCGCGGCTGCACCATCTCCACCACTTCCGCCACCACGTGCTGGTGCATGGCGTCGAAGATCTCTTCCTTGTTGGCGAAGTACTCGTACAGCGACCCCACGCTGACGCCGGCGATCTCGGCGATGTGCCGGGTGGTGGTGCCTTCCACGCCATGGCGACTCAGGGAGATGAACCCGGCCTCGACGATGGCGCGCACGGTGGCCTTGGCACGGGGCTGGGAGGGGCGGCGCTGGCGGGAGGAAGGCGGCATATCCGAATTGAATCCGAACAAATGATCGGACTACTTTGCCATTGATGAATGTCACGGTCAATTTGGCACCGTGTGGCGAGGACCCCGAACATGACAGAACAAATCACCCGAAACGCCCGCGCCGTGGTCACCGGCGCCGGCAGCGGCATCGGCCGCGCCTTCGCGCTGGAACTGGCCGCCCGGGGCGGCCGCGTGGTGTGCGCCGACATCGATGAAACCAGCGCCGGCGCCACCGCCGACCGCATCCGCGAAAAAGGCGGGCTGGCCCTGGCGGTGCCCTGCGACGTGTCCGAGCTGGCCCAGGTGGAGGCGCTGGCCGACCGGGCCGCCGAATGGTTCGGCGAGGACCCGGACCTGGTGATCAACAACGCCGGCGTGGGCGCCGGCGGCAAACGGGTGGGCGAGATCCCCATGGCCGACTGGCACTGGGTGATGGGCGTCAATATGTGGGGCGTGATCCACGGCTGCCACGTGTTCGCGCCGCGTCTGCGCGCGCTGCCCCGCGCCGGCATCATCAATGTCTGCTCCACCGCCAGCTTCGCGGCGGCGCCCGGCATGGGGCCCTACAACGCCAGCAAGGCGGCGGTGCTGGCCCTGTCCGAGACCCTGGCGGCGGAAAGCGCCGGCAGCGGCCTGCACGTCACCGCCCTGTGCCCCACGGTGGTGAAAACCAACATCTTCAGCAGTGGCCGCATCGACGCTTCGGTGACGCCGCTGATGAACCGCTGGGTGTCGCTCACCGGCGTGTCCGCCAAGGGCGTGGCGCGCACCACCCTCAAGGCCCTGGATCGCAATCGTCTGTACGTGCTGCCCCAGGTGGACGCCCGGCTGATCTGGCGCACCAAGCGCTATCTGCCGGCGCTGTACGCCCGCGGCACCGGTCTGCTGAGCCGCTTTACCCTGGTTTCCTGAATCCTTCGAAAAGGGAGAAACGCATGGCTTCCATCGATCTCGACAAAATGCTCGCCAAGGTCAAGGCCAGCCAATGGGCGCTGGCGGACATCGACTGGGACGCCCCCGGCGCCGAGTTGATCACCGACGAGCAGCGCCCCAAGCTGAAAGCCTTCATGGCCGATCTGATGTGGATCGAGCATGTCGGCGCGCGCGGCTTCGCGGCCATGGCCCGCAAGGCGCCCAATGACACCCTCAAGGAAATCTACACCTATTTCCACGCCGAGGAGCAACGCCACGCCAACGCGGAGATGGCGCTGATGAAGCGCTGGGGCATGCTCGACGGCGACCAGGTGCCGGAGCCCAACAAGAACCTGCGGCTGGTGATCCAGTGGCTGGACCGCTACAGCGACGATATGCCCCTGGAAGTGCTGGGTTCGGTGATTCCCATGCTGGAAATCGCCCTGGACGGCGCGCTCTGTACTTTCCTGCTGGACACCGTGGACGACCCGGTCTGCCACCAGGCGTTCGCGCGCATCAACGACGATGAATCCCGCCACCTGGGCGTGGGCTTCCACGTGCTGGAAATGCAGGGCCACGGCGATGCCTACATCAAGGTGCTGAAAACCATCGCCACCCTGCTGGACCCGCGTCTGATTCTCGGCATCGCCTCCTATGTGCCGCTGCTCAATCGTATGCGCGACAACATCATCGACATGGGGCTGGGCGAGGAGCGGCTGTACGCCGCCATGAAGAAGTTCGAACGCATCGGCGGCCGCACGCCCGAGGGGCGCCGCAATCCCTGGTACCAGATCATCAGCCGCCACGGCCGCATCGTGATCAACCGCCGCCACAGGCTGTACCACGCCCCGGTGGACGCCATGGTGCGGCTCACCGACCGGATCCCGGACCGGGTGATGCCTTCGCGGGTGCCCACCTGGGTCAAGGGCATCACGTATAAGCCGGTGGTTTGAACGAGTTGAAAGTTGAAAGTGAAAAGTTGAAAGGACAAGCGGACGGGTCAGCGATGAGCAATCGTGAGGAAAACATTCGTGAGGAAAAGATTGGCGGGCAGGAGCATCCGACGCCGGAAAATAAAACGGCGGTGAAGAAGCCCGCGTCGGGCAAAACCGTGGCCAGGAAGGCGCCGGCCAAAAAAGCCGTCGCGAAAAAAGCGGTGGCAAAAAAGGCCGCCGGCAGGAAGGCGCCACGCAAAGCGCCTACGAAAAAAGCCGCGACCAGGAAAACGGCGCCCCGCCAAGCCGCCGCCAAGCCGGTGTCGGTGCTGATCGTCGGCGCCGGCTTCGCCGGGCTGGGCATGGCGATCCGTCTCAAGAAGGCGGGCATCGAGGACTTCGTGATCCTGGAGCGCGGCGATCGGGTGGGCGGCACCTGGCGGGACAACACCTACCCGGGGGCGGCCTGCGACATTCCGTCCAATCTGTATTCGTTTTCGTTCGCGCCCAACCCGAACTGGTCGCGCAGCTATTCGGAAAGCGCCGAGATTCTGGATTACATCGAGTATCTGGTGGCCGCCTTCGGGCTCAAGCAGCACATTCGCTTTAACCATAACGTGAGTGGCCTGGAGTTCGACGAGAAGCAGGGCCTGTGGACGGCGCGGCTGGACGGCGGTGGCACGGTGCGGGCGCGCTCGGCGGTGATGGCCCAGGGGCCCCTGTCCAACGCCAGCCTGCCGGACATCGAAGGGGTGGCGGCGTTCCGGGGCAAGAAGATCCACAGTGCCCGCTGGGACCACGATTACGATTTCACCGGCAAGCGGGTGGCGGTGATCGGCACCGGCGCCAGCGGTATCCAGATCGTGCCGGAGCTGGTGGATCGGGTGGCCCGCCTGAAGGTGTTCCAACGCACGCCGGCCTGGGTGATCCCGCGTCCGGATTTCCATACGCCGGGCTGGAACAAAGCGCTGTTCCGGGCGGTGCCGGCCAGCCAGAAGGCCCTGCGCGAGGCGCTGTTCTGGACCCACGAGACCATGGCCATGGCGGTGATCTGGAATTCGCCGCTGACGCGCCTGGCGGAAGGGCTGGCCCGGCGCCATCTGCACCGGCAGGTGCGGGACGATTGGATGCGCCGGCAACTGACGCCGGATTTCCGTATCGGCTGCAAGCGGGTGCTGGTGTCCAACGACTATTATCCGGCGCTGCAGAAAGACAACGCCCAGTTGATTACCTGGCCCATCGCCAGGTTGTCGGAGAACGGCATCCGCACCGCCGATGGCGTGGAGCATGAGCTGGATTGCGTGGTGTTCGCCACCGGCTTCGACGTGCCCAAGAGCGGTACGCCCTTCTCGGTGCGCGGGCGCGGGGGCCGGGAGCTGGGCGCGGAGTGGGCCGGCGGTGCCCGGGCTTATAAGAGCATCAATGTGGCCGGCTACCCGAATCTGTTTTTCCTGTTTGGGCCGAACAGCGGGCCGGGCCACAACTCCGCCCTGGTCTACATGGAAGCCCAGCTCGATTACGCCCTGCGCGGCGTGCAACGGCTGATGGACGACAACCTCAAGCTGCTCGACGTGAAGCCGGCGGTGCAGGCGCGCCACAATAAACAGCTTCAGAAGCGTCTGGCGCGGACCAACTGGAATTCCGGTTGCAAGAGCTGGTATCTCACCGAGGACGGTTTCAACGCCACCATGTTCCCGGGCTTCGCTACCCAGTACCGGGCGCAGATGGCCACCTTCGAGGATGGGGATTATGAGTGGGTGGCGTTGAAGTCGTAGCGATCGATCTTTGGGCCCTCCAGCGGAGACGCTTCGAGGTGGCGTCACGTGCGGCTTCGCCTCGGAGGGGGCGGTAGGAGCGGCTTCAGCCGCGATGCCGTTGGCACGGCCCATGATCGCGGCTGAAGCCGCTCCTACGGAGGCTCCGTATCTCGGCGGCGTTTCTACAGGGTGAAATAGGCGGCCGTGTCGCCCCGGTGTTCGCGGGCTTTCTTGAGTTCGGCCCGGGCCACGGTGCGCAGGTGCACTTCGTCCGGGCCGTCCATGAAGCGCAGGGCGCGGCCCCAGGTGTAGAGGTAGGCCAGGGGGGTGTCCGGGGACAGGCCCATGGCGCCGAAGATCTGGATGGCGCGGTCCACCACTCTTGTCTGCAGGCGGGCGGCCACCAGCTTGATGGCGGAGACCTGGGTGCGGGCGGCGGCGTTGCCGTGGCGGTCCATCAGCCAGGCGGCGTGCAGCACCAGCAGGCGGGCCTGGTCGATTTCCAGGCGCGATTCCGCGATCCAGTCCTTCACGTTCTCATGCTCGCTGAGCGCCTTGCCGAATACGCGCCGTTCCAGGGCTCGCTCGCACATCATTTCCAGGGCCAGTTCGCACTGGCCGATGGTGCGCATGCAGTGGTGCACGCGCCCCGGGCCGAGCCGTGCCTGGGCCATGGCGAAGCCTTCGCCGGGGGCGCCCAGGCGGTGGTCCACGGGCACCCGCACGCCCCGGAACACCAGCTCGCAGTGGCCTTCCGGGGAGTGATGCTGAAAGATGGGGATGTTGCGTTCCACGGTGAGGCCGGGGGTGTTCATCGGCACGATCAGCAGGGAGTGCTGGCGATGGCGGTCGCCGTCGGGGCCGTCGTCGCAGCGTCCCAGCACCACGGCGAAGGCGCAGCGCGGGTGGGCGGCGCCGGTGATGAACCATTTGCGGCCATCGATCACGTAGTGGTCGCCGTCGCGGCGGAAGGTGGTGCCGATGTTGGTGGCGTCGGAGGAGGCCACGTCCGGCTCGCTCATGGCGAAGCAGGAGCGGATCTCGCCCTCCAGCTGCGGGCGCAGCCAGCGCCGGTATTGTTCGGCGTCGGCGAAGCGGTGCAGCAGTTCCATGTTGCCGGTGTCCGGCGCGCTGCAGTTGAACACCTCGGCGGCCCAGGGCAGGCGGCCCATGATTTCCGCCAGGGGCGCGTAGTCCAGGTTGCTCATGGCGGTGCCCGGTTCGTCCTCGCGCAGTTCCGGCAGGAACAGATTCCACAGGCCCAGCTCCCGGGCGCGGGCCTTGAGCGGCTCGATCACCGCCAGCGGGTACTCGCCGGCGGCGGCGGCGCGGTGCCAGTCGTTGTTGCGCGGCAGCACCTCGCTGGCCATGAAGCGGCGCAGCAGGTCCTGGACCTGCACCGCGTACTCGGAAAAGCTGAAATCCATGGTGGCTCCGGGACGGTGGGGTCTTCAGGGTAGGCCGCCGGGCCCGGGCGCAGTTTGATCCAGGTCAACGGCGGCGGAACGGGCCACGGGATTGACCGTAGCGACGACCGAACGGCCCGCTTTGCCCTTTCCCCGTGGCCGGGGCGGGGGCATCATGCCCTGCAATGAACTTGCCATTGAGTAATGTAATCCTGGTCGCCGGCGGCGGCCGGGCTGGAGGTGGGAATGTCCCGGAATCACTTTGATGTACTGATTATCGGCGCCGGTCTGTCCGGCGTGGGCGCGGCCTGTCATCTGAGCCGCGATTGCCCGGATCGCAGCTTCGCGCTGATCGAACGGCGCCAGCGCATGGGCGGCACCTGGGACCTGTTCCGCTACCCGGGGATTCGCTCGGACTCCGACATGTACACCCTGGGCTACAACTTCCGCCCCTGGACCGATCCCAAGGTGCTGGCGGACGGCCCGTCGATCCGCCAGTACATCGTGGACACCGCCCGCGAGTACAAGATCGAGGACAAGATCCATTACGGCCTGCGCATGCTCGGCGCGGACTTTTCCACCGAGACCAGCCTGTGGACCGTGGAGGTGGAGCACGAGGGCAGCGGCGAGCGGGAGACCTATACCTGTCAGTTCCTGCTGTGCTGCACCGGCTACTACAATTACGACACCGGTTATAAACCGGAATTTCCCGGCGAACAGGACTTCAAGGGCCAGGTGATCCACCCGCAGCACTGGCCGGAGAATCTGGATTACACCGGCAAGAAAGTGGTGGTGATCGGCAGCGGCGCCACCGCCGTCACCCTGGTGCCGGCCATGGCCGGCGAAGCCGGGCACGTGACCATGCTGCAGCGCTCGCCCACCTACATCGCCACGGTGCCGGAGCGCGACGAGATTTCCGTGCGGCTGCGCCGCTTCCTGCCGGAAATGGTGGTGTACCGGATGGCGCGGGCACGCAACATCGCCCTGCAGCGGCTGGTGTTCAAGCTGTCCAAGACGCGTCCCGGTCTGGTGCGCCGCGCGCTGCTCGCCGCCGCCCGCCGTCAGCTCGGTGACGACATCGACATGAAGCACTTCCGGCCCAGCTACAACCCCTGGGACGAGCGGCTGTGCGCGGTGCCCAACGGCGACCTGTTCCGGGTGCTCAAGCAGGGCCGCGCCTCCATCGTCACAGACCACATCGAGACCTTCACGGAGAATGGCCTGCGACTGAAGTCCGGCGAGGAACTGGAGGCCGACATCGTGGTGTCCGCCACCGGCCTGGACATGCAGTTGCTGGGCGGCGCGGCGCTGTCGGTGGACGGCGAAACCCGGGAGCCCAACGACGTGCTGGTGTACAAGGGCGTGATGCTGCGCGACGTGCCCAACATGGCCATGGTGTTCGGCTACACCAACTCGTCCTGGACGCTGAAGGCGGACCTGGTGGCGGAGTACGTGTGCCGCCTGCTCAATTACATGTCCCGCAAGGGGCTGCGCCAGGTCACCCCCCGTGACCCGGAGGGCTGCGACACCGACACCTCCTTCCTCGACCTGCAGTCCGGCTACATCCAGCGCGCCGCCCACAAGCTGCCGCGTCAGGGCTCCAAGGCTCCCTGGAAGGTGCTGAGCAACTACCTCTACGACCTGCCCCGTTTGCGCTATGGGCGCATCGACGACGACACCCTGGAATTCGTCAAGGACGAAAACCGCAAGCGTCGCGGTGTCGGCGCGCTGCTGCGCGGCTGAGGGGGACGGGTTTTCCCGCCGCGGGCGCCCGCCTTCAAGGCGGGCGTTTTCGTTGTGGGCTTCCCCGCAGCACATCCGGGGCTGTCATTTAGTTGTCACGGTAATTTTCCCGTGAAGGTCCCATAATCGGGCTCCCAATCTGGCTGCCCCGGGGGAACCTTCATGGGCCAAAAACCAGGCGACGAAACGGCGTTGATGACACGCCTTATCGAGGCCGCGCGGGCTCAGGACGAGACCGCTCTGACCTTGCTGAAGGACCAGACCACCCTCGACCCGGACCGCGTCCACGACCTGCGCGTCACGGTGAAACGGCTGCGCGCCCTGTGGCGGCTGATGGCCACCCAGGGGCATCGCAAAACCGCGGAAAAACGGGACAAGGCGCTGCGTGACGCCGCCCGGCGGTTGTCCGTGGCCCGCGACCGCCAGGTGATGGGGGAGACGCTGGACGCGCTGCGCGCGGGCACCCGCCGTGACTACGAACAGGCGGCGGTGGACGCGGTGCGGCGTATGGCGCTGCCGGAGGATCAGGCGGCGGTGGCGCCGGCCGCGCCGGAGGGCCTGGAGACGGTGTTCAGCGACGACCGGGCCGCCTGGGACGCGCTCACCGTGGAGGAGGGCACCGAGCTGCTGCGCAAGGGGTTCGGCCGCCTCTACGCCGATGCCCGCCAGCGTGGCTTCGAGGCCATCGCCGAGAACCGGGCCTCGGTCTGGCACGACTTCCGCAAAAGCGCCAAGGCGCAGCTCTATCTGCTGGATCCCATCGCCGACCGTCTCGATGACAGCGACGTGGCGATCAAGGATCTCAAGAAGCTGGGGCGCCGTCTGGGCGAGCTGCACGACCTGCAGGTGCTCGAGGAGTTTCTGCGGCAGGCACGCAAGGAGGCGGACGACAAGGAACCCTTCGCCCATGTGCGGCAGATGATCGGCCGCCGGGAGGCGGCCGTGGTGGAAGACTGCGAGAAACGCACCCGGCGTTTCTTCGGGCCCAAGCCCAAGGCGTTCCGTCAGGCCCTGCGCCAGGCGTTGAACCTGAAAAAAGGCGGCTGAAAACCGCGCCGGATCAGGACGGTTCGTCCTCGTCCTCCTGGTCCGGCGCCGACGGCTCGAAGGCGCGTTTGTCGTCGGGCAGCGCCACCCGGTCACCCACTTTCAGATCACCGTGACGGTCGGCGCGCTTGCCGGTCTCCGGGTCGATGATCGCCGCCACCTCGCCGTGGCTGAGACCGGCGTCCCGGTCATAGGCCTCCACCCGCACCCGGACCACCCGACCCCGGTGGCGCGCCGACAGAATGCTGCCGGTGTGCGGTTCGGCGTCGATGTTCGGGTCCTTGGCGTAATAGTCGGCCACGCTGTGCGCGCCCGGGTCGTCCCAGACAATATGAGCCATCACGGTTCTCCATCCAGCTCGGGATAATGACGGAATATGCCGTCTTCATTGAACGGCTGGCGCCGCTCGGAATTCAGATAGGCGCGGATCCGGTCCCGTTCGCTCACCCGCGCCACCAGCGCGTCGATCTTGGGCAGATCCGGTTCCAACTGACGCATGGCGCGGGGAAAGGCATAGCGCAGACCGGTGACGGTCTGGAACAGGGACAGGTCCACGTAGCTGTGGCGCTCGCCCACCAGATGCTCCGCGCCCCGGGGATTCTGCTCCAGCACCTGCTCGAAGTATTCCAGAAAGCGCGGCAGACGATGGCGGCGGAACAGCTCGGCGCGGCGCCCGGCCTCGTCCCGCTGGTCCTCGTAGTAAAGGGTGGACGACAGCGGGTGGTGCACGTCGTGGATTTCGGCGACGAAGTCGGTGAGCGTGAGCTGCAGCCCGTGGGCCCAGTCCCGCTGGTCCTCGTCCTCGTCGATCAACCCCAGGCGCGGCGCCAGGAATCGCAGGATGTTGGCGACATGGGAAATCACCCGGTCGCCGGCTTTCAGAAAGGGCGGCGCGAACGGCGGACGCGGCGTGGCGTCGCCGCTCAGATACATCTCCAGGGCCGGCACCCCCTGGTCCTGGTCCGGCGAACCCCGGCCCACGTCCAGGTACTCGGCACCGGCGTCTTCCAGGGCCAGGCGCACATATTCGCCGCGTCCCTGAATGCCCGGCCAATAGAACAGTTCGTAGCGCATCACGGTCTCCCTGCTCGTTCCTGTCGACCTTCAAACCCTAGGCCAACCATCGGACCCGCGTCCAGCGGGCCGCTTCAGGACTGGGCCACGCCATCGTCCCCCCGGCCGCCCTCGCAGGGTTCCGCCCAGCGCGGGTCGGCGGTGAACACGGTATCGGTCACGGTATTCGGGTATACCTCGGTCACCGCCCGGCGCAACCGCTCGCGGATCGCGTCCAGCGCCGCCAGGCCGCCCGCCGGCGGATAGTCCGCCGGCAGCACCACATGGGTCATCACGTAAAGCTGGCGGCCGGGGCGCACCATGCGCACCTCCAGCTGACGCACCGGCAGGTCCGCCAGCGCCGCGTCGATGGCGGCGCGCACCGGCCGGCGCAGGGTGCGGGGCGGGGCCCGGTTGAGCAGCTCCATCAGCGCGCCACGGGCCATACGGATGGGCATGCCCAGGCAGAACAGCACCACCGCGATCACCAGCACCGAATCCACATAGGGCACGATCTGGTGCCACCCGAGCCAGCGGGCCACCGGGATAAAGCAGAAGGTCAGCAGCACCGAGCCGGAAATCAGCGAATTGATCAGCCAGTTCTCGAAATCCGCCCGCACCAGGGGCGTGTCCAGCCGCGCCCGGGCACGGTGCAGGGTCCAGGCGGTGAACGAGCAGGTCAGGGTGGCGAACAAGGCATAGAGAATGGCCGGGCCGGCGACGATGGCGCGGCCACCGGAGAACAGCGCCAGCACCGCGTCGCCCAGGGCGAACAGGGACACACCCAGAATCAGCAGTCCCTTGCCGGCGTTCACCAGGGACTCGAAATAGCCGTAGCCGAAGGGGAACTTACGGTCGTCCGGCTGGATGGTCAGGGCGCTGATGCGCACCGTGACCAGGGCCACCAGGAAGTAGACCAGATTGAACAGGCCGTCCAGAAGGATGGCCTTGGAGTGGGTAATGCTGGCGGCGGTGACCGCCGCGCTCCCCACGATCAGGGCCATCAAGGCGGACAGGATCAATACGCCGCGTTCGGTTTTCATTACCACCCTCGTGTCGCCGGAAACGAAAAAACGAAAGGCGATCAGTGTACCCGAACGGGCTGTGGGGCTCAGTCCTGGTCATTGGAATAACCGCGGTAGGCCTCCAGCGCCTTGCGCGTCACCACCGGCCCGGCGGCGCGGGTCAGAAAGCGCCGCGTGCCCGGGCTGGCGGCGATCAGCACGCCGGCGGCCAGAGCGCCGATGGCCACCAGGCTGCTGTTGTCACGGGTCCAGCGCACCGCGCTGTCACCGATCAGCGGCCGCAGGCTGTCTTCCAACCGGGCCTCCGCCGCCGGCGTCTGGTGGCGGGACGGGGCCTCCGGTTTGGAGGCCACCGCCCGCCGCACCAGCAGGGCCAGCAGCACGGTCACCACCAGCAGGCCGAGGCCGGTATAGAGCGACGCCAGGGGCGCGCCCACGTGCGGCGCCAACGCCAGCCACCCCGCCGCCGCGAAGCACAGCAGCGTGGCCAGGCCGGTGAGCATGGCCAGCCACACCAGGGCGTTGAGGCTGAACAGGGATGAAAGAGGCCGGCGCAGATTCATGGCGTTATCGGCTGATCAGTTTGCCGAGCAGAATGCCCACGCCGAAGGCGGCGAACACACTGGTCAGAGGGCGTTCCTTGATGTGGGACCCCCACTCCTCGGTGTGCAACTCGGCACGGGCGCGCACGTCGTCCAGGTGCGCGCGGGCCTGATCGACCCCGGCCTGGGCTTTCTGCTGGGAGTTACGCTTGGCGGCCTCGGTAAGGGCGCCCAGGTCGCGACGCAGTTGTTCGATGTCCTTTTTGAGCGCTTCGGTTTCCTGGCTCATATCACCACCTCCTGTCGGTTTGGATGGATATCCTTGAACAGGCCTGAGCATAGACAACACGGGCGGTGGCTGCCTATAGACGCGGATCAGTAAAGCGCGGGAAAAAATGGGGGGAGGAGGCGTGGGAGGGCCGCCCGGCGCGGGCCGGGCGGCTTTGCAAAAGATTGCTAAAGACGGACGGTTAGAGGTGCTTGATCAGCTCGTCAGTGAACTCGTCGGTGGACGCGCTGCCGCCCAGGTCCGGCGTGACCACCCGGCCTTCGCCCACCACGTGGCGGATGGCGGCGCGCAGCCGCTCGGCTTTCTCGTTCATTTCCAGGTATTCGAGCATCATGCCGGCGCCCAGCATCAGCGCGGTGGGGTTGGCGACGCCCTTGCCGGCGATGTCCGGGGCGCTGCCGTGCACCGCTTCGAAGATGCCGCGGTGTTCGCCGATGTTGGCACCGGGGGCGAGCCCCAGACCGCCGGTGAGGCCCGCGCACAGATCGGAAAGAATGTCACCGAACAGGTTGGTGGTGACGATCACGTCGAAGCGGTGCGGGTTCATCGCCAGCTGCATGGCGCAGTTGTCGACGATCATTTCCTCATGCTCGATGTTCGGGTATTCCTCGGCCGCCGACCGGGCCACGCTGAGAAACAGGCCGGAGGTGGATTTCATGATGTTGGCCTTGTGCACCACCGTGACCTTGCGACGGCCCAGGCGTTGGGCGGCTTCGTAGGCGAAACGCATCAGCCGCTTGGATTCCTTGCGGGTGATGACGCTGCGCAGCTCGGCCCGTTCGCCGTCGTCGCTGACCATCTGGCCTTCACCGGAGTAAATGCCCTCGATGTTCTCGCGGATCGTCAGGATGTCCACGTTGTCGTAGCGCGAGCGCACCCCGGGGATGGACAGCGCCGGGCGCAGGTTGGCGAACAGGTCGAAGTGCTTGCGCAGGGTCACGTTGACCGAGCGGAAGCCCTTGCCCACCGGCGTGGTGATCGGGCCTTTCAGGGCCACCGTGTTCTTTTCGATCATGTCCAGGGTTTCCTGGGGTACCAGGTCCAGGCCCTGATCCAGCGCGGTCTGACCGGCGATGGCCCGGTCGTAGGCAAAGTCGCACTCCAGGGCGTCCAGCAGGCGCAGGGTGGCCGCTACGATGTCGGGACCGATGCCGTCGCCGGGGATGACTGTTACGCGTGTCTGCGCCATGGAAGAACTCCTTCGATTATCGGGTTGGATAATGGTTTGGCTGGCCTTCACCGTCGATACGACTTTCGCATCGCCGGGTGAACGGGCCGGGTCTGGGATCACCAGGAGGGCGCCAGTCTACCAGACCGGGGCCCCTTCGTGGGGCCGTGAAGGCAAGCTTCGTGCCAGAGGTTTCATAGCGCGGACTTCGGCGTCATCATATCCGGGTATTTTCGGTGGCAAGGGGACGGCCTGATGTGGTTATCGGTGGTGGCGATCTCGGTGGGGGCGGCGCTGGGCGCCAATCTGCGCTGGCTGTTGAGTCTGGGGCTGAATGCCCTGTTTCCCGCCATTCCCCTGGGCACCCTGGCCGCCAACCTGCTGGGCGGCTGGCTGATCGGCGTGGCGTTGGGCGTGTTCGCCGGCCTGCCGTCGCTGACCCCGGAATGGCGGTTGCTGGTGGTGACCGGCTTCCTTGGCGCCCTCACCACCTTCTCCTCGTTTTCCGCGGAGATGTTCATCAATCTGCAGGCTGGCCGCTGGGGGATGGCGGCGGCGGGCATCGCCGCCCATGTGGTGGGGTCCCTGTGCATGACCGGGCTTGGCCTGGGCATGGTGGCCCTGGCCCGCCACTGGCTGGCGCGCTGAACCTCAGGCGCGGGCGGTCTCCGGGTACTCGCCGCGCAGCTTGACCACGTCCGCCCGGGGCGGATTGCCGAACAGACGGCTGTATTCGCGGCTGAAATGGGACGGGCTTTCATAGCCCACCCGGAAACTGGCGGTGGCCGCCTCCAACCCTTCCGAAAGCATCAGACGGCGCGCCTCGTGCAGGCGCAGCTTCTTCTGGAACTGCAGCGGCGACATGCGCGTGACCTGTTTGAAGCTATGAAACAGGGACGACTCGCTCATGTTCGCCATGTCCGCCAGATCGCGTACCCGCAACGGTTCGGTGAAGCGGTCCTTGAGCACCGCGATGACCTTCGAGATGCGGTGCACCTGGCTGTCGGCCACCGCCAGCTTGCGCAGGCGCGGGCCGATCTCGCCGGTCAGCGCCCGGTAGAGAATCTCGCGCCGCGCCAGGGGCGCCAGAATCGGCGCGTCGGCGGGGCTGTCGAGCAGATTCAGCAGCCGCAGCATGGCTTCCACCTGTCCCTTCTCCGCCTGCACCCGCCCCAGCCCGCAGGCGCTCTCGGTGCATTCCGGATCGTCGTCGATCTCCAGGGCAGCCTCGCCCAGTTCCAGCATCAGGTCGGTGACTTCCTGGGGCTCGATGGTGATTTTCAGGCCCAGGTAGGGCTCCTCCGGCGACGCCCGGGTGACCTTGCCCAGCACCGGCAGGTGCACCGACGAAACCAGGCAGCTGAGCGGCCCGTAATCGATCTCCCGGTCGCCCAGCCAGATCGTCTTGGCGCCCTGGGCGATCAGACACAGGGACGGGTCATAGATCGAGGAGCCCATGCAACTGGTGGTGGAGTCGGCCCGGAACAGGTCCAGGCCGGCAATGGCCGTGGCATTGACGCCCTCGTTGGGGGTCCACTTCTGGATCTGACGGGAAAGAGTTTTCGCCAAGCGGTCGAGATCGGCGTCGGGCAGGTTGTGGACAGGCGGTCGGGCAGTCACGGGGGCATCCTCCGGTTGACGGTCAAGCGGTGGCTGGGTCGCGAAGCGCTGAGTATACGCCCGTATTCAGCGGCTTTTATGACAAAAAGACGGATGCTTGCAGGATTGGGCAAGCACCGCGCAGGAACGGGCAACCCACCTTCATGATGCCCTGAAACGGGGCCCGATGTCCGCGGGCCCGTACTCCCTTCCGGCACGGACTTTACAGGATCGGGCAAGTAAGCGGCAGGAACTCGATAACGGGGTGGCGGCCGCCGCCGCTACAGTACGCCTCCATAACCTCCCTCTCAGAACAACAAACGCTTCGGGCTTGACCTGAACTTAAGTTGAGGAATTACCGTTCATCGCTTAACGCATACGGAGTACGACACCATGGAAAATCTCAACGACGCCCCGGCGGCGAGCGCGGGCCTGTACTGGGGGCTGGCCACGCTGCTGATGGCGGCCCTGCTGGTCCTGGCCGGCTGCGACGCCCGCGGTGAAGCCGACGCCGCCGCCGCGCCGCCCGCCCCGGAGGTGGACGTGGCCCGGGTTCTGGTGGAACCGGTGACCCTCTGGGAAACCTTCACCGGCCGGGTGGAAGCCCCACAGACGGTGCAGCTGCGCCCCCGGGTCAGTGGCTATATCGATGAAGTGGCCTTCGAGGAAGGCGAACTGGTGGAGGCCGGCGCGTTGCTGTTCCGCATCGATCCGCGCCCCTACGAGGCGCGGGTGCGCGCCGCCCGGGCCTCGGTGAGCCAGGCCCGCAGCCAGCGTCAACTCGCCGAGGGCGAAGCCGGCCGGGCCCGCAAACTGCTGGACGCCCGCGCCATCTCCCGGGAGGAATACGACCAGCGTCAGGCGGCGCTGCTCAACGCCCGCGCCCTGGTGGACGAGGCCGAAGCGGCCCTGGCCAGCGCCGAGCTGGACCTGCAGTACACCCGCATCACCGCGCCGGTGGCCGGCCGCGCCGGTCGCGCCCTGGTCACCAAGGGCAACCTGGCCAGCGCCGACCAGACGCTGCTGACCACGGTGGTGTCCGTGGACCCGCTGCACGTCTATTTCGACAGCAACGAGTCCGACGCTTTGGGCGCCCAGAACCTTCTGCAAGAGGGAAAGAGCGCGCCGCTGCGCATCGGTCTCACCGGCGAGAGCGGCTTTCCCCACTCCGGCACCCTGGACTTCGTGGACAACCGGCTGAACCCGGACACCGGCACCCTCCGTTACCGGGCGGTGCTGCCCAACCCGGATGGCATTTTTAAGCCGGGCCAGTTCGCCCGCGTGGAGATGCCGGTGGCCCGGCTTGAGCAGGCGGTGCTGATCAACCGCAAAGCGGTGATGGCCGACCAGGCGCGGCGCTTCGTCTATGTGGTCGGCGACGACAACACCGTGGCCCGCCGCCCGGTGGTCACCGGTCGTGAAGTGCACGACCTGATCGTGGTTCGCGAGGGCCTCAAGTCCGGCGACCGGGTAATCGTCAACGGCACCCAGAAGGTGTTCGCCCCGGGCCAGCCGGTGGCGCCCAACCCGATCGCCATGGGCGCGCCCACCGGCGCCGGTGAAATCGCCAACCGCTGATCCCCGTTTCAGGCACTTAACCCAGGCACTTACCCAGGCAAATAACCCAGGGAACGACGCACAGGCGGCGGACACCGGTCCGCCGTTCAGGAGCCCTTTGTCATGAATTTCTCCCGTTTTTTCGTGGACCGGCCGATTTTCGCCGCGGTGCTGTCCATCATCATTTTCGCGGTGGGGGCGATTTCCATACCCAACCTGCCGATCAGTGAATACCCGGAGGTGGTGCCGCCCTCGGTGCTGGTGCGCACCGTCTACCCGGGCGCCAACCCCAAGGAGATCGCCGAGACCGTGGCCACGCCGCTGGAGGAAGCGATCAACGGCGTCGAGGACATGATGTACTTCAAGTCCGTGGCCGGTTCCGATGGCGTGCTGCAGATGACCATCACCTTCCGCCCCGGCACCAACGCGGAGGACGCCACGGTGCGCGTGCAGAACCGGGTCAGCCAGGCGCTGGCGCGGCTGCCGGAAGCGGTGCGCCGCCAGGGCGTGACCACCCAGAAGCAGTCGCCCACCTTTTTGATGGTGGTGCATCTGGTGTCCCCGGACGCCCGCTACGACACGCTCTATCTGCGCAACTACGCCCGTCTGCACGTGCGCGACCGGCTGGCGCGCATCAGCGGCGTCGGCGAAGCGCAGATCTTCGGCGGCGGCGACTACGCCATGCGCGCCTGGCTGGACCCGGAGCGCATCGCCGCCCGTGGGCTCACCGCCGGTGACGTGGTGGAAGCCATGCGCGAACAGAACGTGCAGGTGTCCGCCGGCCAGATCGGCGCCGAGCCGATGCCGGACAGCGACTTCCTGACCCTGATCAACGCCAAGGGGCGGCTGACCAGCGAACAGGAATTCGGTGACATCGTGCTCAAGGCCGGCGCCGACGGCGAGATTCTGCGCCTGCGCGATGTGGCGCGGCTGGAGCTGGGCGCCGGCGACTACACCCTGCGGGCGCGGCTGGACGGCCAGGACGCGGTGGCCATCGGCATCTTCCAGGCCCCCGGCGCCAACGCCCTGGACATTCGCGAGCAGGTGGTCGCCACCATGGACGAACTGTCCGAGCGTTTTCCCGAAGGCGTGGAATACCGCACCGTTTACGACACCACCATTTTCGTCAGTGATTCCATCCGTTCGGTGATCCAGACCCTGCTGGAAGCGGTGCTGCTGGTGGTGCTGGTGGTGACCCTGTTCCTGCAGACCTGGCGGGCGTCCATTATTCCGTTGCTGGCGGTGCCGGTGTCGGTGGTGGGTACCTTCTCGGTGCTGTACCTGCTGGGCTACTCGATCAATACCCTCACCCTGTTCGGGCTGGTGCTGGCCATCGGCATCGTGGTGGACGACGCCATCGTGGTGGTGGAGAACGTGGAGCGCAACATCGAGGAGGGCCTGACCCCGGTGGCCGCCGCCCATCAGGCCATGAAGGAAGTGTCCGGGCCCATCGTCGCCATCGGCCTGGTGCTGTGCGCGGTGTTCGTGCCGATGGCATTTCTGTCCGGGGTCACCGGTCAGTTTTATCGCCAGTTCGCGGTGACCATCGCCATTTCCACGGTGATCTCCACGATCAACTCGCTGACCCTGTCGCCGGCGCTGGCGGCCCGCCTGCTGCGCCCGCACGACGCGCCCCGGGACCGGCTCACGCGCATTATCGATGCGCTGTTCGGCTGGCTGTTCCGGCCGTTCAACCGCTTCTTCAATAAAAGCTCCGACAAGTACCAGGGCGCGGTGTCGCGCAGCCTGCGCCGGCGCGGCGCCGTGTTCGTGATCTATCTGGTACTGCTGGCCGGCACCGGCGCGCTGTTCAAGCTGGTGCCGCCGGGCTTTATCCCGATCCAGGATAAACAGTATCTAGTGGCCGGGGTGAAGCTGCCCGAGGGCGCCTCGCTGGACCGCACCGACGCGCTGCTGCGTCAGGTCACCGACATCGCCATGGAGATCGACGGCGTGGAGCACGCCATTTCGTTCCCGGGCCTGAACGCGCTGCAGTTCACCAACACCTCCAACACCGGACTGGTGTTCCTGACCCTGGCGCCGTTCGGCGAACGGGCGCTGAGCGCCGAGCAGATCAACGCCGAGATCGCCGCCCGCATCGGCGGGCTCAAGGACGGCATCGCCTTCTCGTTCATGCCGCCGCCGATTCAGGGGCTCGGCAACGGCTCCGGCTATCAGCTGTTTATCGAGGACCGGGACGGGCTCGGCTATGGGCCGCTGCAGGAGGCGGTCACCGCCTTCCAGGGCGCGGTGATGCAGACCCCGGGCATGAGCTACCCGATCACCAGCTACCAGGCCAACGTGCCGCAGCTGGACGCCGAGGTGGACCGGCTCAAGGCCAAGGCCCAGGGCGTGGCGGTCACCGATCTGTTCATGACCCTGCAGACCTACCTGGGCTCCACCTACGTGAACGATTTCAACCAGTTCGGCCGCACCTGGCAGGTGATCGCCCAGGCGGACGCCTCCTACCGCGACAGCGTGGAGGACATCGCCCGTCTGCGCACCCGCAACAACCAGGGCGAGATGGTGCCGATCGGTTCCATGGTGGACGTGCGGCAAAGCTTCGGCCCGGACCCGGTGCTGCGCTTCAACGGTTACCCGGCGGCGGATCTGGCCGGCGAAGCGGACCCGCGGGTGCTGTCGTCGGCCCAGGCGATGAGCGCGCTCACCGACATCGGTGAGCGGGTGCTGCCCGCCGGCGTGGACTTCGAGTGGACCGACCTGAGCTATCAGCAGCACACCCAGGGCAACGCCGCGCTGGTGGTGTTCCCGCTGGCGGTGCTGCTGGTGTTCCTGGTGCTGGCGGCCCTGTACGAAAGCTGGACCCTGCCGCTGGCGGTGATCCTGATCGTGCCCATGTGTCTGCTGTCGGCGTTGGTGGGCGTGTGGCTGATGGGCGGCGACACCAACATCTTCGTGCAGGTGGGTCTGGTGGTGCTGATCGGTCTGGCCTGCAAGAACGCCATTCTGATCGTGGAGTTTGCCCGTGAGCTGGAGCTGCAGGGGCGCGCCACCGTGGACGCCGCGCTGGAAGCCTGCCGCCTGCGGCTGCGCCCGATCATCATGACCTCGATCACCTTCACCGCCGCCGTGGTGCCCCTGGTGCTGGGCCACGGTGCCGGCGCCGAAGTGCGTCAGGCCCTGGGCGTGGCGGTGTTCGCCGGCATGCTCGGCGTCACCCTGTTCGGGCTGTTCCTGACGCCGGTGTTCTACGTGGCCCTGCGCAAGCTGGCCGGGCCGCTGAAGAGCGATCATGTCTCAACGATGGACGGCGAGGCCCATGGCCTGCCGGGAGAAAACCATGCGTAATGTATTATTGTCCGGCGCGGCGCTGCTGTTGTTGAGCGCCTGCGCCGTGGGGCCCGATTACCAGGCCCCGGATCCTCAGGCGCCGGCCCGTTTCGAGGAGGCCCGCGACAGCGGTGCCTTCGACGGCGAGCAGCGCCGTTTCTGGCAAGGGTTCCAGGATCCGCTGCTGGCGCAACTGATCGAGCAGGCCCTGGACGCCAACCAGGATCTGCGCGCGGCGCTGGCCCGGCTGGACCAGGCCGGGGCGCTGCTGCGCGGCGCCCGCGCCGACCAGTACCCGACCCTCAGTGCCAATGGTTCCGCCGGTGAACAGTATCTGGCGGAGGTGGAACGGATGGACCCGAACCAGGAGCGGGTCACCCGCTACCAGGTCAATGCCGCCGCCCGCTGGGAATTGGACCTGTTCGGCCGCCTGCGCCGTGGCCGCGAGGCGCGCCAGGCGGACCTGGACGCCGCCGGCGCCGACCTGGCCACCCTGCAGGTGGCGCTGGTCGGTCGCCTGGCCAGCGACTACTTCGAACTGCGCGGGCTGCAGCAGCAGCTGGCGGTGGCCCAGCGCAATGTGCGCAACCAGCGGGAATCCCTGGACATCGTGGCGGCCCGCCTGGACGCCGGCCGCGGCACCGAGTTCGACCGGGTGCGCGCCCGCGCCCGGCTGGACGCGATCCGCGCCACCCTGCCGGACCTGGAGGCGGGCATCCGTGAGCGCATGTACCGCATCGCCGTGCTCACCGGCCAGACCCCGGGGGCCCTGGTGGGGCAGCTGACACTGCCGGGGCCGCTGCCGGAGAGCCTGCCGGCGATTCCGGTGGGCAGCCCCGGCGACGCCCTGCGCCGGCGCCCGGATATCCGCGCCGCCGAGCGGCGACTGGCCGCCGCCACCGCGCGCATCGGCGTGGCCACCGCCGATCTGTTCCCGAGCTTCAGCCTGGATGCGCTGATCGGCTCGGTGGCGGCGGATTCCTCCGATCTGTTCAGCGGCCCGGCGGAGTCCCGCGCGGTGGCCCTGGGCGTGGACTGGACCTTCCTGGATTTCGGCGGCGTGCGCAGCCGCATCGACGCCGCCGACGCGGCCAGCCGCGCGGCCCTGGCGGACTATCGGCAGACCGTGCTGGAAGCGCTCGCCGAAACCGAGACCCAGCTGGTGCGTTACCAGCGCGCCCAGGTGCGCAGCGCGCGGCTGGAAGACGCCACCGAGGCCGCCGGCCGCGCGGCGGAGCTGGCCCGCACCCGCTATGAGCAGGGCTACATCGGCTACTTCGAAGTGCTGGCCGCCGAGCAGGAGCTGATCGACACCCGCGATAATCTGATCGAGAGCCGCACCGCCGAGACCCTGGCCATGGTGGGCATTTACCGGACCCTGGCGGGTGCGCCGCTGCCGGCTGACGACAATGAGACGCAAGCGGTTGAGGCGGTACCGGCAGGAGGGTAATTTGACCGCGTTGGCGCCACCCAGGACCGCTCGGAGGTAGCTTGCCGGGGTGGGTAAATCGTTATGAAGAAGGAGTGTTTGTGAGGGGTGATATGCGCGGTGTGGTGGTGGGTTTGGGATTGTTGTTGCTAGCGGCCACGGCGCGGGCGGACGATGCTTTGATCGCCACGGTGAAGCAGGTGGAGAACCGGCTGCAGGCCCGGGTCGGCGTGGCCGTGTCGGATCTGAGTACCGGCCGCGCCTGGCGCCACAACGCCGATCAGCGTTTCCCCCTCGCCAGCACCTTCAAGGTGCTCGCCTGCGGCGCGCTGCTGCATAAGGTGGACGCCGGCGAGGAGCGCCTGGACCGGGTGATCCACTACGGCGAAAAGGATCTGGTCACCTATTCGCCGGAAACCAGCCAGCATGTCGACACCGGCATGAGCCTCGGTGCGCTCTGCGAAGCCGCCATCACCCTGAGCGACAACACCGCCGCCAATCTGGTGCTCGGTCGCATTGGCGGCCCGGCCGGCCTGACCCTGTTCCTGCGCGGCATCGGAGACGACAACACCCGCCTGGATCGACGGGAGACCGAACTGAACGAAGGCACGCCCGGTGATCCCCGCGATACCACCACCCCCGACGCCATGGTCGCCACCCTGGGCGAACTGCTGTTTGGTGACGTGCTTGGCGAAGACTCTCGCCGGCAACTGCTGCAATGGATGAAGGACGACAAGGTCGCCGACGCCGTACTGCGCGCCGGTATTCCCGGCGACTGGACCATCGGCGATAAAACCGGCACCGGCGGCCATGGCACCCGGGGGATCATCGCCGTGATGTGGCCGCCGGGCCACGGCCCGGTGCTGGCGGCCATCTATATCACCGAAACCGACGCCACCCTGGAGCAACGCAACGCGGCCATCGCCGACATCGGTGAGGCGCTGGCCGGCGTGCTCCCCTGACCGCCGATGCCCGCCATGGACCCGGCGGGTGTTGGCCTTATAATGAGCGGCCGTGATTCTTCAGCGACCACCTCGGGGGCCCATGAACGACAATCGCACCCGGCTGCTGCGCGCGGCCGCGGATCTGTTCGCCCGCAAGGGCTTCCACGCCACCGGCATGAGTGACCTGGAGAAGGCCACAGGCCTGGGGCGCAGCTCCCTGTACCACTATTTCTCCAACAAGGAGGAAATGCTGTTCGAGATCACCACCCGCTATCTGCGTGAGCTGGTGGCGCTGGGGGAGCGGCTGCTGGGCGAGGAGATGCCCGCCGAACAGCGGTTGCGCCGCTTTTCCCGGGCGGTGATGCGCAGTGTCGCCGACGACCTGTCGGAGCTGACCGTTTGCTTCCGCGAGATGCACGCGGTGACCGGGGACAACCGGCAGGCGCTGCTGGACCTGCACCGCCAGTACGAGGGGGTGTGGGCGCGCATCCTGAGCGCGGGCTTCGACAGCGGCGAGTTCGAGCAGACCGATGCCTTGTCGGTGAAGGCGGTGCTGGGCATGCACCACTACAGCTACCTGTGGCTGCGCCCGGATGGCCATCGCAGCCCGGAGGCGATCGCGGAATCGTTCTGCGATCTGATACTGAACGGCCTGAAAAACCCCGACGCTTAGACTCTTTCGCTTTTAGATTTCCTTCCTTTATCGCCTTTTTGTGTACTGTGCGGTACAGGCGATTTCCTCTCCAGCCCGGTGATTCCGGGCGCTTCAAGGGCTTCCATTGGTAAAGCCGATGGAGCCGAAGCTCTTCATTGTTTTTCTTTATTTTTATTGAAAATCAGTAACTTAACCTGATTCTTCTGCGCGACTTCACGGTATTGGTGCACCGCAGGGGCGGGCTTTACAGCGACCGATCGGTCATTCTAGTGTATGGACCAGTCGGTACAGTCCCGTGTTTGTCGGGTCGGCCGACCGCAACGAAAGCGTTCGAATAATAAAACCGACACGACAGGTGGAGGACAACAACATGCTGCAGACCGCCGGCGCGATATGCGCGCGCGTTTCCCGTCAATTCATTCCCAACCCTTTTATCTTCGCCATTCTGCTGTCCGCGGTGGTGTATCTGCTGGGCATCGTCATTACTCATCAGAGCCCGGCGCAGATGGTCGGCCACTGGTACGACGGCTTCTGGAATCTGCTCCAGTTTTCCATGCAGATGGTGGTGATCCTGCTGTTCGGCTATGTACTGGCCAGCTCGCCGCCGGTGCGCCGGGCGGTGCGCCGTGCCGCCGCGTTGCCACGCAGTGCCGGCCAGGCGGTGATGCTGGTGACGGTGCTGGCGGTGGTGTTCGGCTTTCTGAGCTGGGGCCTGGGCTTGATCGTCGGCGCCATCGCCGCCCGCGAGGTGTGCAGCCAGGCCAAGGCGCGCGGCATCAAGGTGCACTATCCGCTGGCCGCCGCCGCCGGCTTCTCCGGGCTGATCATCTTCAACTTCGGGCTGTCCGCGTCGGCGCCGTTGCTGGTCAACACCCAGGATCACTTCCTGATTGACCAGGTCGGGCTGATTCCGGTGTCCGAGACCATCTTCTCGCCGGCCAACCTGATCACCTTCCTCGCCTATCTGATCGTCATCCCGCTGATTTACCGGGCCATGCATCCGAACCCGGACGACGTGCAGGAGGTGAGCGACGATGAAGCGGAGCCCGAGGCACGGAGCGAAGCGCGCCAGGAGGACGGCGAGACCACCCTGGCGGAGAAGTTGGAAAACGCCGCCATCCTTAACTGGATGCTGGTGATTCCCGGCCTGGGCTATCTGGTCTGGCATTTCTACAGCAACGGCTTCGACCTCAACCTGAACCTGGTCAATTTCGCCCTGCTGGTGTTCGGCCTGATCGCCTACCGCACGCCCATGGCCTATGTGAACGCCATCGACGACGGCATCCGCGCCTGCGGCCAGATCGTTCTGCAGTTTCCGTTGTACGCGGGAATCATGGGCATGATGGCCGGCTCCGGGCTGGTCACCGTGTTCGCCAACTGGCTGGTGTCGATCTCCACGCCGGGCACCTTTCCGCTGCTGGCCATGATCAGCGCCGGGGTGGTCAACCTGATGGTGCCGTCCGCCGGTGGCCAGTGGGCGGTGCAGGGGCCGCTGCTGATCCAGGCCGGCCAGAGCCTGGGCGTGGACAACGCGGTAACAGTGCTGGCGTTCGGCTACGGCGACCAGCTCACCAACGCCATCCAGCCCATGTGGATGCTGCCGCTGCTTGGCGTCACCGCCCTCAAGGCCCGTGACGTGGTCGGCTACACCGCGGTGATGATGCTGTTCGCGTTCGCCATCTTCGGCCTCGGCATCACCGTGCTGCCGCCGCTGTTCGGTTAAGTCTCCCCTGAGAAAAAACAGGAGTGCATCAATGAGCTACACGGACAACCTGGCGCCGCTGTGCTGGACGCCCACCCCCCAACAGGCGGCGGACACGCAGATCGCGCGCTTCGCCCGGCAGGTGGGTCTGGAAGGCGCCGGCTACGCCGACCTGCATCGTTACTCGGTGACCTGCCTGGAGGATTTCTGGGCCGAGTTCTGGCGCTTCGCCGCGCCCCTGGCCAGCGACTACGACCAGGTGCTCAGCCGCGACGGCGAGGCACGCATGATCGGCGCCCGCTTTTTCGTCGGCGCGCGCATGAACTTCGCCGAGAACCTGCTGGCCGGTGATGACACCGACATCGCGGTGGTGGAAACCGGCGAGGACGGCGTCGGCCGTGAGGTGACCCTGGCGCAATTGCGTGAGCGGGTGGCCGGCGCCCAGCAGGCGCTGCGGGCGCTGAACGTGGGCGAGGGCGACCGGGTCGCCGGGCTGATGCCCAACACCCTGGATACCCTGGTGCTGGTATTGGCCACCGCCTCCATCGGCGCCATCTGGTCGGCCTGCGCGCCGGAGTTCGGCGTCAACGGGGTGCTCGACCGCTTCGGCCAGATTGAACCCAAGGTGCTGGTGGCGGTGCCGCGCTACCGCTACAACGGCCGCCAGCATGACATCGGCGAGCGGGTGGCGGAGATCGCCAATAAACTGAACGTGGCCCAGCTGCTGCTGTGCGGCGACGGCGAGGCGCCGGGCGCCCGCGTCCCCGGCCAGCGGCTCGACGACCTGGCCCGGGGCGCGCCGGCGCGGCCGGACTATGTGGCGCTGCCGTTCAACCATCCGCTCTACGTGATCTATACCTCCGGCACCACCGGGCTGCCCAAGTGCATCGTGCACAGCGCCGGCGGCACTCTGATCACCCATCGCAAGGAGCACATGCTGCACTGCGACATCGGCCCCGGTGACCGCGTCCTCTATTACACCTCCACCGCCTGGATGATGTACCACTGGATGATCACCGCCCGCGCCAGTGGCGCCACCCTTGTGCTCTATGACGGCGCCGCCCTGCCCAAGCGCGACGGCGCCCTGGACCACGACATCCTGTGGCGCATTGCCGCCGAAACCGGCACCACCCACTTCGGCACCAGCCCCAAGTATCTGTCGTTGCTGGAGCAGGACGGCCGCCGGCCTGGCGACGACCATGATCTCTCCGCCCTGCGCATGGTGATGAGCGCCGGCGCGCCGCTCACCCAGGAAAACTTCCGCTGGGTCTACGGCGCGGTGAAGGCGGACCTGTGCCTGGCGTCGATCTCCGGCGGCACCGAAATCATGGGCTGCTTCGTGATGGGTAACCCGGCGGGGCCGGTACGCGCCGGCGAGATTCAGGTGCCGGCGCTGGGCATGGCCATGGCCATGCTCGACGAACGGGACATTCCGGTGCTGGGCCGCCACGGCGATCTGGTGTGCACCGAGCCGTTCCCGTCCATGCCGCTGGGATTCTGGGGCGACGACGGCTGGCAGCGTTATCTGGACATCTACTTCGGCGAGCGCGCCGACATCTGGACCCACGGCGACGTGGCTTACTTCACCGCCAGCGGCGGCATCGTCATCACCGGCCGCAGCGATACCTTGCTCAAGCCCGGCGGGGTGCGCATGGGCCCCTCGGAAATCTACCGGGTGGTGGAGGCTCTGGACGGGGTGGAGGATTCCCTGGTGATCGGCTACCCGGCGGAGGGTGGCGATATGGACCTGTGGCTGTTCGTGGTCACCGGCCCGGACCAGGCCATGGACGACGGCCTGGAAGAGCGTATTCGCTCCTCGCTGCTGCGCGAGGCGTCGCCGCGCCATGTGCCTAAACGCATCTTCCCGGTGCCGGAAATTCCCTACACCCTGAACGGCAAGAAAGTAGAGAAAGCGGTGCTGCAACTGCTCACCGGCAAGCCGGTGAAAAACAAAGGCTCACTGCTCAATCCGGATTGCCTGGATGAGTTCGTGGCGGTGGCGGAGGTCCGGGCATGAGCCACTGGGACTGCGCCATCGCCGGCATCGCCGAGCTCACGCCCAGGCGCCGCACCGAGGGTGAAACCACCCTGGGCATGATCGCCCGGGTGAGCGCCGAGGCGGTGGCCGACGCCGGTCTGGAGCCGGCCGCCATCGACGGCCTGCTGGTGGGCCCGCAGGTGGGCGAGACGCCCCAGCACGTGCCGGCCACGGTCAGCGAGTACCTGGGGCTGCGGCCCACCATGAGCAATGTGGTGGACCTGGGCGGCGCGTCCGGCGCCGGCATGGCCTGGCGGGCGGCGGCGGCGATCAACGCCGGCATGTGCGAGGCGGTGCTGTGCGTGCTGGCCAACACCCGCGAGCCGACGCCGCCGCGCTCGCCCAACCGCAATCCGATCCGCGAGTTCGATGTGCCGTTCGGCGCCTCCGGCGCCAACGCCGCCTACGCCATGATCGCCCAGGCGCACATGCACCATTACGGCACCACCAGCGAGCAGTTGGCCACGGCGGTGGCGGCGCAGCGCCGCAACGCCGCCCGCCATCCGCAGGCGATCTTCCGCGATGCGCCGATCACCGTGGACGACGTGCTCAACTCGCCCTGGGTGGCGGAGCCGCTGCGGCTTTTGGAAGTGGTGATGCCCTGCGCCGGCGGCGCCGCCTTCGTGGTGACCTCGGCGCGGCGGGCCAGGACCCTGGGCCAGCCGCCGGTGTTGTTGGCCGGCGCTGGCGAAAAGGTCACTCACCGGGCCATTTCCGGCGCGCCGGACCTGCTCTCCGGCCCGCTCAAACCGGCCATGGCGCGGGCCTTCCAGCAGGCCGGCGTGGACGCCGGGCAAATGGACCTGCTGTCGCTGTACGACTGCTACAGCATCATGCTGGCGGTGACCGTGGAAGACGCCGGCCTGTGCCCGCCGGGGCAGGGCGGCCCCTGGCTGGCGGCCCACGACCTGAGCGCGGAGGGCGACCAGCCGCTCAACACCCACGGGGGCCAGCTGTCGTTCGGGCAGGCCGATCTGGCCGGTGGCATGTCGCACATCATCGAGGCGGTGCGGCAACTGCGCCACCAGGCCGAAGGCCGGCAGATCGCCGACGCCCGCCACGCCCTGATCACCGGCAATGGCGCCACCATGAGCGAAGCCACCGCTCTGGTGCTGCGCCGGGAGGACTGACCATGACCATCGTCAAACCCGGCCCCCAGGCCAGCCCGCTGTCGCAACCGTTCTGGGACGGTTGCAGGGAGCGCCGCCTGCGCTTGCAGTACTGCCCGGATTCCGGCCAGTGGGTGTTCTACCCCCGCGCCCTGGATCCGCGCAGCTGGTCGACCCACCTTGAATGGCGCGATGCCAGCGGACGGGGCACCGTGGCCTCGTTCATCGTGGTGCACAAACCCGGCCACCCGGCGTTCCAGGAAGACACCCCCTACGTGGTAGCGCTGATCGACCTGGAGGAAGGCCCGCGAATACTTTCCAACGTGGTGGGCTGCGCGCCGGAGCAGGTGCGCATCGGCCAGGCGGTGCGCGTGCACTGGGTGGAGCAGGGCGGTGAAGTGCTGCCCAAATTCGTTCCCGAAGAGTTCGCTCACAAGGAGAAAGACTGATGGACGCCCATCTGGAACCGGTGCTGCTGGACGGCATCCGCACGCCGTTCGGCCGCTATCTGGGTGCCCTGGCGTCGGTGCCGGCGCGCGCGCTCAGTGCCGCGCCGGTGGCCGAACTGATTCGCCGCTATCCGGCTTTCCAGCGCGCCGATGGCGTGCTGCTCGGTCAGGTGCTGCAGGCCGGCCAGGGGCAGAACCCGGCCCGTTTGATCGCCGCCGAGGCCGGCGTCGACTGGCGGGTGCCGGCGCTGACCCTGAATAACGTTTGCCTGGCCGGCCTGGCCAGCGTCGCCGATGCCTCCCGACGTATCCGCCTGGGCGAGGGGCGGCGCTATATCGTCGGCGGCGGCGACTCCATGAGCCGCGCGCCCCATGCCCGGCTGATGCGCCAGGCGGAACGCCGTCCCGGAGAGCTGGCGTTCACCGACATCATGATGAACGACGGCCTCTGGTGTTCGCTCACCGACGAGGGCATGGGCCCGCTGTCGGAGCGCGCCAACCGGGATCTGGGCATCCGGCGTCCGGAGCAGGATGCCTACGCCGCCGCCTCTCACCAACGCGCCGCCGCCGGCGTGGAAAGCGGCTTCTTCGACGGCGAGATTCTGCCGTTCGACAACGGCTCGGCGCGGCTGGATCGGGACGAGGGCATTCGCGCCGACAGCAGCGAAGAGAAACTGGCCGGGCTGCGCGCCGCCTTCGAGGAGGGCGGCACCATCACCGCCGGCAGCGCCTCGCAAATGACCGACGGCGCCTCCGCCGGCCTGGTCTGTTCCCTGGCCGAGGCGGAGGCCGCCGGCGTCACGCCCCTGGGCCGGATCCGCGCCTGGGCGGAAGTGGCCGGGCCGGACAACACCCTGCATCTGAAACCCGCCGCCGCCATCGAGCAGGCGGTGGCCCGCGCCGGCCTGCAACTGGGTGACATCGATGTGTTCGAGATCAACGAGGCGTTCGCCGCCGTGGTGATCGCCAGTTGCCGGCACCTGGATCTGCCCGCCGACAAGGTCAATGTGAACGGTGGCGCCATCGCCCTGGGTCACCCGCTGGGCGGCACCGGTTTCCGGTTGCTGCTCACCGCCGCCCGGGAACTGCGCCGCCGCCAGGGGCGCTACGCCGTGGCGTCCCTGTGCGGCGGCGGCGGCCAGGGCTACGCGGTGGTGCTGGAACGACTTGCCTGAACAACACTGAATCATGAATGAAAAGGAGTACCCATGAGCGCCAATGATCAAGCCAAGGCCGTTAACGGCTGGACCGAGACCCGTCACGGCATGCCCCGTGAAGGCCAGATCGCCGAACGCAAAAAGGACGTCACCGAGAAAGACATCGAGCTGTTCAGCGAAATGAGCGGCGACTACAACCCGCTGCACACCGACAAGGCGGCGGCGGAAGCCTCCCGCTTCGGTGGCCTGATCGTGCAGGGCGGGGTGACCACCGGCATTCTCAACGCGGTGGTGGCCGAGGACCTGCCCGGCCCGGGCAGCGTGTTCCTCAGCGTGGAATGGAAATTCTCCAAGCCGGTGTACGTGGGCGACACCATCACCGGCCGGGTGGAAGTGCTCAATGTCCGTGAGGACAAGCCGTTCTGCACCATCCGCACCACCGTGGAAAACCAGGACGGTGAAGTCTGCATCAGCGGTGAAGCGGTGACCTACACCGCCGCGCTGCCACGATGAACAAGGTGGATCCGGCCGCCGTTGTTCGCCGTGATCCGCACGGCTGCTGGCGGGGACTGACGATCCTCGCCGGCGCTATGTTGCTGGGCATGACCACCTGGTTTTCCGCCACCGCGGTGGTACCGCAACTGCGTGAGCTTTGGTCACTGACGCCGGGCCAGTCGGCGTGGATGACGATCAGCGTGCAGCTCGGTTTCGTGGTCGGGGCCCTGGGCTCGGCGCTGTTCAATCTGGCCGACCTGATCCCGCCCCGGCGGCTGATGCTGTTCGGTTCCCTCGGCGCGGCGCTGGCCAATCTGCTGCTGCTCACCGAACCCGGGGTCACTGGCGCCATGCTGCTGCGCGGGCTCACCGGGCTGTTCCTGGCCGGCGTTTATCCGCCGGCGATGAAGGCCATGGCCACCTGGTTCAAGGTCAAACGGGGCACCGCCCTGGGCATCATGGTGGGCGCGCTGACGCTGGGTTCCGCCACCCCCCATCTGGTCAACGGCCTGGGCGGGCTGGACTGGCGGCTGGTGATCGTGGCCACCTCGGTGTTGACGTTGGCCGGCGGCCTGATCGCCGAGTTTCTGGGCAGCGACGGGCCCTTCGATTTTCCGCGCGCGCCGTTCAACCCGGGCCAGGCGCTGCGGGCGTTCTCGGACCGGCCGGTGCGGCTGGCGTCGATCGGCTACTTCGGCCACATGTGGGAGCTGTACGCGATGTGGGCCTGGTTCTCAGTGTTCATCACCCAGGTACTGCGCAACGACGGTTGGGCGGAGCCCGGCGGCACCGGCGCGCTGCTGGCGTTTCTGGTGATCGCCATCGGTGCCGTGGGCTGCTGGGTGGGCGGTGAACTGGGCGACCGCTGGGGGCGCGGCAACACCACCTCGGCGGCGATGGTCGTGTCCGGCGCCTGCGCGTTGCTGATCGGCTTTCTGCACAGCGCGCCGCTGCCCCTGGTGCTGCTGGTGGGCCTGGTGTGGGGCTTCGCGGTGGTGGCGGACTCGGCGCAGTTCTCAACCGTGATCACCGAGTTGGGCGATCAACAATACGTGGGCACCGCCCTGACCCTTCAGCTGGCCATCGGCTTCGTGCTGACGGTACCGACCCTGTGGTTGATTCCGGTGGTGCAGAACGCCTGGGGCTGGCCGGCGGCGTTCGGTTTGTTGGCCATTGGGCCGGTGGTGGGCACGGTCGCAATGCAGAAACTCAAGGAATACGAGCGCTAACTCGCGAAAAAAATTATGGTTCGGCGCGGCTACGGTCGCGCTTTTTTTAGTTGAAAGTTAAAAGTTGAAAGTTAAAAGGGGCGCCGATTTCTTGGCCCGCCCCCCTTTGGCTTTCGCTTCAAGCGCGGGCACGGCGGCTGGACCGGGACAGGCCCAGTGCGCGTTTCAACTTTTCACTTTCAACTTTCCTCCCGCAAGTTATCCAACATCCGGTTACCGGTCTCGATAAAGGCGTCCACCTCCTTTTTCGGGATGCCTTTTAGCAACGTTTTTGTGACTTCGTCCTCCGCCTCCTGGATGCGCGCCATCAGTCCCTGACCGGTCTGGCTCAGCGCCAGTAACTGGCTGCGGCGATCCTCCGGATTGGGGGTTCGGGTGACCAGGTCCATGGTCTCCAGTTCCTTGATCACCCGGGTGATCTGCCCCTTGTCGCGACCGGTAACGGCGGCGATGTGCTGGGCGGTGCAGGCGGGCTGGCGCGCGATCATTTGCAGCAGACGCACGTGCATGCCGTTCAGCGGCAAGTCGTAGTCGCGGATCGCCCGTTTGCTGCTGACCTTGAACTGGAAGGCCAGCTGCCAGAGCACCTGGCGGATATCGGCTTGGTGTGGCATGAGTTTTGGCACGAGGCTGTTGGTTGACAATATCAACCAATGAATTTATGGTTGATATTGTCTACTAATTGCCGGGGCGCCACAAGCGCCCCGTTATTCGTGAGGTGAACCATGCCCAGACCCGCGCCCCGTATCCTGGAGGTGCTGCGCACCGAGACCCTGACCCCGAACATGAAACGGGTGGTGCTCGGCGGCGGCGACCTGAGTGATTTTCCGGAAGGCCACGAAAGCGCCAATTTCAAACTGTTGATTCCCAAGCCCGGCCAAACGGACATCGCGCTGCCGCCGTTCAGCGACACCCCGGAGCAACAAAAGCCCTTTGTGCGGACCTACACCCTGCGCCACTTTGATCGCCCGCGCGGCGAGGTGATCGTGGACTTCATGATGCACGCCGACCACGGACCGGCCTCGGGCTGGGCCGCCGCCGCCCGACCCGGCGACCGCATCGGCTTCGCCGGCCCCGGCGCGCCCAAGTTCGTCGACTTCGACGCCGACTGGTTTCTGTTCGCCGGCGACATGTCGGCGCTGCCCGCCATCGGCGCCAACATCGAGCGCCTGCCGGCCCACGCGCGCGGCTACGCCGTGCTGGACGTCCTCGATCCCGCCGACCGGCAGCCGCTGCCGTTCCCGGACGGTATCCAGGTCACCTGGCGGGTCAATCCCTACCCGGAGCAGCCGGCGGTGGGGCTGGTGGACACGGTGCTGGCGCTGCCCTGGCTGGACGGCTCGCCGGCGGTCTGGGTGGCCGGTGAAAGCGGCGCCGTGCGCGCCCTGCGCCGCTACTTCACCCAGGAACGCCAGGTGGAACGCGGCCGCCTCTACGCCAGCGGCTACTGGCAGATCGGCCTCACCGAGGACCGCCACCAGCTCGAAAAGCGCAAGGATATGAATTGATGCGTGGTGCGCAACGCGCTATGATTCGCCCATGATTAAGACATTCCGCCACAAAGGATTGAAGCGGTTTTTCCTCAGCGGTAGCACGGCGGGGGTTCAGTCGCATCATGCCAAGCGCCTGCGTATGCAGTTGGCGGCGTTGGATACCGCTATGGCCATCAATGACATGGATATCCCCGGTTTCCATTTGCATCCGCTGAAGGGCCAAGAGAAGGAGCGCTGGTCAATCCGCGTCAGTGGTAACTGGCGGTTAACCTTCGAGTTCAGGGACGGTAACGCCTTTGTGCTGGATTACGAGGATTATCACTAATGATGCACAACCCTCCTCATCCCGGTGAGTTCATCCGTGAGGTGTATCTGACGCCGTTCGGCCTCAGCGCGCGCCAGCTTGCGGTTAAGCTGGCAGTGTCACCGTCCACTTTGTCCCGGGTTCTCAAGGGCGCAAGTGGCATCAGCCCGGAGATGGCGTTGCGATTGTCCAAGGCGCTGGGCCGGAGCCCCGAAAGTTGGTTGGCGATGCAGGACACTTATGACCTGTGGGAGGCGCGCCGGGCCGTGGACCTGAGTGGCGTGGAGTCCATCGATTTTGATGCGGCATGATTCGGTATTGATGAGCCGGCAGGATCGGGCAAGAAACGCGCGCGAACCGGCTATCGCCCCCGGCCCGGGGGCACCGATACTGAGCGCCACGATACAGACATGTCGTGATCCATTCTTACCCCCAGGGCCACGGAAGGCCCGCTCTTTTTTCCTTTCTCCCGTTACGCCGCGCAGCACTTCTTGAATTTCTTGCCGCTGCCACAGGGGCAGGGCTCGTTGCGGCCCGGCTTCAGATTGCTCACCTTGCTGTCGCCGTCCACATAGAACCAGTGCCCGTCCTCGCGCACGAAGCGGGAGTGTTCCTCCAGCACTGAAAATCCCTTATCGCGCCGGCGCAGGGCGCGGAAATGCACCCGCCCCCGGTCGCCGTCGGAGTCGCTGTCCAGCACCTTGAGTTCAAGCCAGTGGTCGCCGTCATCCAGCATCAGCCCGGTGGGGCGGGTATCCGGATGCCAGCTTCTGGCCACATAGGTGGTGTCGTTGCGCACGAAAGCACTGTAGCGCGAGCGCATCAGCGCCTCCGGCGTGGGCGCGGGCTCGCCGCGATGCAGGGGCGCGCAGCAGTCCTCATAGGGCCGGTCGGCGCCGCAGGGACAGGCGTCGGAAGGGGTCGGGTGTCGCGGGTCGATATCGGTCATGGGGCGCTATTCTGCCAGAACCGGAAAATTTCGCCTCCGGTGTGTTGAATATTTCGAGCGCTCGCTCTATTTTTAAGGGGCGTTGAAAAAAGAATCACGGCATCGCGCGGGCCCGGTAAAACCTCAGAGGTCGGTAATCGCCATGAACGATAAGTACAACAACGATAAGTATGAGAACGGGCTGGACAGGAACGCGGCCAACTACGCGGCGCTGACGCCCCTGTCTTTCCTGCGGCGCTCGGCCACCGTGTTTCCCGACAAGGTGGCGGTGATCGACGACGACATGACCCTGGACTATCGCACCTTCCTGGCCCGCTGCCGCCGGCTGGCGGCGGCGTTGGCGCAAAGCGGGGTGGGCCCCGGCGATACCGTGGCGGTGCTGGCGCCGAACGGCCATGAACTGCTCGAGGCCCACTATGGGGTGGCCCTGGCCGGCGCCGTGCTGAATGCGCTCAACAGCCGCCTGGACGGCGCCAGCCTGGGGTTCATCCTGGACCATGGCGAGGCCCGGGTGCTGATCTACGACACCGAATACGAAGCGGTGATCAAGGACGCCCTGGCCGGTCTGACGACACCGCCGCGAACCGTCGCCATCGAGCGCGACGGCGGCCCCGCCAGCCTGGACGGCGCGCGCTACGAAGCCTGGCTGGACACCGCCGGTGACCCGGACCAATGGCGCACGCCGGCGGACGAGTGGGACGCCATCACCCTCAATTACACCTCCGGCACCACTGGCAATCCCAAGGGCGTGGTCTATCACCATCGCGGCGCCTACCTGGCGGCCATGAGCAACGCCATGGCGTTCGAGATGAACGCCGACACCGTCTACCTGTGGACCCTGCCCATGTTTCATTGCAACGGCTGGGGCTACACCTGGGCGATCACCGCCGTGGGCGGCACCCATGTGTGTCTGCGCAAGGTGGACCCGGACCTGATCTACCGGCGCATGGAAGAGCGCGGGGTGACCCATCTGTGCGGCGCGCCGGTGGTGCTCAATATGCTGCTGGCGGACATGGACCAGCGTGGGCGGGCCCTGAGCCGGCCGGCGCGCTTTGCCCTGGGCGGCGCCGCGCCGCCCAGTTCGGTGATCCGCAAGGCCCGTGAGCTGGGCTTCGACATCACCCACCTGTATGGCCTGACCGAAACCTTCGGCCCGGCCACCCTGTGCGTGCCGCAACCGGACTGGGCGGCGCTGCCCACCGAGCAACTGGCCGCCCGCATGGCCCGTCAGGGGGTGATCAACTTCGCCGTCAACGACGCCCGGGTCTACGACCACGAACGCCGCCGGGTGGCGCCGGCGGACGGCGAGACCCTGGGCGAGATTCAGTTGCGCGGCAACACCCTGATGAAGGGCTATCTCAAGAACCCGGAGACCACCGCCGAGGCGTTTCGTGATGGCTGGTACAACACCGGGGACCTGGCGGTGATGCACCCGGACCACTACATCGAGATCAAGGACCGCGCCAAGGACGTGATCATCTCCGGCGGCGAGAACATCTCCAGCCTGGAGGTGGAGGAGGTGCTCTATCGGCATCCGCGTGTCTCGGAAGCGGCGGTGGTGGCCATGGCCGACGACAAGTGGGGCGAAGTGCCGTGCGCCTTTATCGACCCGCGGCCCGGTCTGGAGCTGGACGTGGATGACTTGATCGGCTTCTGCCGCCAGCACCTGGCCGGCTTCAAGATTCCCAAAAAGGTGGTGCTGGGCGCGCTGCCGAAAACCGTGACCGGGAAGATTCGCAAGAATGTGCTGCGCGACCGCCTTGCCGGTTAGCCACGGGAAAAAACATACGACAACAACACTGATAAAAAGAGAGGACCCGTCATGCAACTGCTCAAACCCGCACGACTCCTGATCACGCTGGTGGCCGTTACCGGCCTGGCCGGTGCCCCCGCCTGGGCGGACGACGATCCGATCCGCATCGGCGCCATCTATATTCTGTCCGGCAGCGCCGCCAACTACGGCAAGTTCGCCCAGCAGGGCATTCAACTGGCCATCGACGAAATCAACCAGGACGGAGGCGTGATGGGCCGCGACCTGGAAGTGATCACCGAGGACAGCCAGGGCAAGGCATCGGTGGCGATCCAGGCGGCCCGCAAGCTGGTCTACCAGGATCAGGCCGACGTGCTGATGGGCCTGGACAGCTCCGGCGTGGCCCAGGGCCTGGTGCCGGTGATGCCGGAACTGAAGAAGCCGCTGATCATCACCCACGCCGCCACCCCGGACGTGACCGGCAAGCTTTGTAACGCCTACACCTATCGGATCAGCAACAATGTGGCCCAGAACATGAAGGCCGCCGCCATCATCGCCGGCGAAACCGGTGCCAAACGCTGGACCACCATTGGCCCGGACTACGCCTTTGGCCATCAGTCCTGGGAGTTTTTCGGTAAGGCCCTCAAGGAAGCCAATCCGGACGTGGAGCTGATGAGCGACACCGCCTTCCCGCGCTTCGGCGCCGAGGACTTCACCCCGTTCATCAATGGCGTGATGGCCGCCAAGCCCGACGGCGTGCTGATCTCGGTGTGGGGCGGGGACCTGGTCAACTTCGTGCGCCAGGCCAACAACCTGGGTTTCTTCGAACAGGACATGGAAATCATGTTCACCGTGGGCGCCGCCACCGAGGTGCTTTCCGCCCTGGGTGAGCAGATGCCGGAAGGCGTCTGGCTGTCCACGCGCTACTGGTACGACGGCTTTGATAACGATGTGAACAAGCGCTTTGTCAGTGCCTACATCGACCGCTACGGCGTGCCGCCCAGCTACAACGCGGAAGGCGCCTACGCGGCGGTGTACGCCTACAAGAAAGCCATCGAGAGCGCCGGCTCCACCGACGGCGACAAACTGGCTCAAACCCTCAGCGGCATGAGCCTGGACGCCCCCAACGGCACCATCGCCTTCCGCGCCGGCGACCATCAGGCACTGGTCGGCCCCAACTGGGGCAAGTCCGGCCCGATGAACGACAAGCACGGCATCCGCACCCTGGCGGACCTGCGCATCTTCGACGGCGAGAAGGTTTCCCGCACCATCGAGGAAACCGGCTGCAAGCTCTGACCACCCTGATGCCGCCGGCCCCGGCCGGCGGTTCCCTTCCCTGAATTCCGTGTTACGGGGGTGTCATGTCCGGCTTTGGCGCGGCTTTACTCAATAGTCTGGATATCGGCCTGCTGCTGTTCGTCATCGCGGTGGGTCTGAACATCGTGTTCGGCGTGCTTAACGTGATCAATTTCGCGCACGGCGCGCTCTATATGCTCGGGGCCTATCTGGCCTATACCCTGATCAATCTGGTCGGCCTGTCGTTCTGGCCGACACTGCTGCTGGCGCCGCTGGGCGTGGCGTCGGTGGCGGTGCTGATCGACCGGCTGGTGCTGCGGTTTATCTATCAGCGCGACGTGGCGGACAGCCTGCTGCTGACCTTCGCGCTGCTGCTGATCATCAATGAATCGGTGCGGTCCATCTGGGGCTCCGGCATCCATGTGGTGGAACCGCCGCCGATTCTGCAGGGCACCGTGCGTGTGTTTGGTGGGCCCAGCTATCCCATTTACAGCCTGTTCGTGATTCTGGTCGGCCTGCTGCTGCTGGCCGGTCTCTGGTATCTGTTCAACCGCACCCGGGTGGGGCGCATCATGCGTGCCGCCGCCCTGGACCGGGACATGGCGGAGGCGTTGGGCATCAATACCAAGCTTGTGGTCACCGGTGTGTTCGCGTTCGGCGCCTGGCTGGCGGCGGTGGGCGGCACGGTGGCGGCACCCATGCGCGCCATCGACCCGGGCATGGGCGACAAGATCATTATCGAATCCTTTATCGTGGTGGTGATCGGTGGTCTTGGCAGCTTTCCCGGTGCGCTGATCGGCGCCCTGGCGCTGGGTTTGATGCACGGCTTCGGCGGGCGCTATATGCCCGAGATCAACATGTTGCTGCCGTTCGTGGGCATGGCGCTGGTACTGCTGTTCAAACCCACCGGCATCATGGGCAAGGGGGCCACCGCATGAAACAGATGATTCTGCTCGGCGCGCTGCTGGTCGCTCTGATCGGGCTGGTCGCGCTACCCTGGTTCGCGCCGTATTTCTATATTTTCATCGTCACCGAAATCCTGATCATGGGGCTGTTCGCCGCCAGCTTTAATCTGGTGTTCGGCTACACCGGCATGCTCAGTTTCGGCCACGCGGCGTTCTTCGGCGTCGGCTGCTATGCCACCGCCATGACCTTGCTGCATCTGAAATGGCCGTTTCTCTATTGCCTGTTGCTGTCGGTGGGCGCCGGCGCGCTGCTGGCCCTGGTGATTGGCTTTTTCAGCGTGCGCCTCAACGAAGTGTACTTCGCCATGCTGACCCTGGCGTTCGGCATGATGGTGTTCTCGGTGGCCCATCACTGGCGTTCGGTGACCAACGGCAGCGACGGCATCGCCGGCTTCACCCTGGGGGATTTCGGCCTGGGGCTGGACCTGACACTGGGTAATCCGGCGGTCTACTACCACGTGGTGCTGGTGTTCGTGGTGCTGGCCGCGGCGGTGCTCTACCTGATCGGCCGGTCTTCGTTCGGCATGATCCTGCAGGCGATCCGCCAGAACCCGGAACGGGTGGCGTTCTGCGGCCTGAATGTGCGCAGCTACCGGCTGGCCGCCTTTACCCTCGGCGGTGCCTTCGCCGGCCTGGCCGGCGGCCTGATGGCCCCGTTCCTGCGCGTGGCCAGCCCGGAAATGTTGCACTGGTCGACCTCGGCGGAACCGGTGCTGATGTCGATTCTGGGCGGCACCGGCTATTTTCTCGGTCCGTTCGTGGGCTCGGCCATGTTCATCCTGCTGGAGACCTGGATCACCAGCATTACCCAGGCGTGGATGCTGTTTCTCGGCATCGTGCTGGCCTTGATGGTGATGTTCTTCCGGCGTGGCCTGCTGGGTACCTTCCTTGACTGGTGGCTGGAACGAAAATGAGCGAACCGATTCTGAGCATCCAAGACCTGACCAAGCACTTCGGCGGTAACGCCGCGGTATCGGGCATCACCCTGGACGTACAGCCCCGCGAGACACTGGCGATCATCGGTCCCAACGGCGCCGGCAAGACCACCTTCTACAATATGGTGTCCGGCCGCATGACGCCCACCCAGGGCAAGGTGTTATTGGACGGCCAGGACATCACCGGCCTGCCGCCGCACCGCATCAGCCGGCTGGGCGTGTCGCGCTCGTTTCAGATCAACAATATCTTCACCGAGATGACGGTGCGCGAGAACGTGGAAGTGGCGCTGGCGGCGCTGCATCACCACAGCCGACGCTGGTTCAACCTGGCGTCCCGCGACACCGTGCTCCAGGAAGAAGCCCAGGCGCTGCTGGACCGGCTGTCCATCGGCGAGCTGGCGGAGCGCCGTGCCGGCGTGATCAGCTACGGCGACAAACGCCTGCTGGAAATCGCCGTGGTGCTGGCCACCCGACCGCGCCTGGTGCTGCTGGATGAACCCACCGCCGGCATGACGCCGGATGAAACCCGCCGCGTTACCGCTCTGGTGAAGTCCCTGGCCGACAGCGGTGACTACACCTTCCTGATCACCGAGCACGATATGGAGGTGGTGTTCAGCCTGGCCGATCGCATCCTGGTAATGCACCGGGGTGAGGCGCTGGTGGTGGGCACGCCGGAGGAAGTGCGCAACCACCCGGAAGTGCGGCGCGCCTATCTGGGAGAAGAAGACCAGGAAGAACAGGAGGCCGGCGCATGATTCTTCAACTTGATGACGTCCACACCTACTACGGCGAGAGCCAGGCCCTGCAGGGCGTGACCCTGGCGCTCAACGAGGGCGAGACCGTGTGCCTGCTGGGCCGCAATGGCGCCGGCAAAAGCACCACCCTGAAAAGCATCGTGGGGCTGACGCCGCCGCGCGCCGGCACGGTGACCTGGCAGGGCCGGGACATCACCCGCCTGGCGCCGCACCGCATCGCGCGGCTGGGCATCGGCTATGTGCCGGAGGACCGGCGCATCTTTCCCGGCCTGAGTGTGCGTGAGAATCTGGACGTGGCGGACCGGCGCGGTCCCGGCGGCGAGAACGCCTGGAGCGTGGAAAGGATCTTCGACGAGTACCCGATGCTGGCGGAGCTGGCCGACCAGGACGGCGCCACCCTGTCCGGTGGCCAGCAGCAGATGCTGGCGGTGGCGCGCTCGCTGATGATTGAGCCGCGTCTGCTGTTGCTGGACGAGCCCAACGAAGGGCTGGCGCCGGTGATCGTGCAGCAGATCGGCCGCCTGATCGACGATCTGTCGCATACCACCACCATCCTGTTCACCGATCAGAGCGTGCACTTTGCCCTCAAGCACGCGGACCGCGCCTATATTCTGGAAAAAGGCCGGGTGGTCCACGAGGCGCCCAGTGCCGAACTGAAACAGGACGTGGACACCCAGAACCGTTTCCTGTCGGTCGCCTGAGGGCCGGCGGCGAATTGGCGGCGGGGTTTGGTGCAACCGGCCCCGCCTCTTTTATACTCACCGCTTTTCAGCCCATTGACGACCCATGATCACCGATTACGACGCCTTTAAAGTGGACCTGCGTCTGTCCAAGGAAGACATCTGCCGGGAGCTGTTCCGGCAGAACCAGGACAAGATTCGCATAAAGAAGGAAGCGGTGGCGGTGCGCAATTTAGTGCGGATCATCGATTCCACCCTGCGCCTGGCCAACTCGAAAGGCTTTCACGCCATGAGCCTGCGGGACCTGTGCGCCGACTCCGGCCTCAGCATGGGCGGGCTGTACGCCTATATCCGCAACAAGGATGATCTGATCCACCTGATCCAGAGCCACGGCATCCTGCTCACCCGCCAGACCCTGCTCAGTCACACCCGGGACATTACCGACCCGCGCGACAAGCTGTTCACCGCCATCCAGGCGCATCTGTATCTCAGCGAAATCATGCGCGCCTGGTTCTATTTCTCCTACATGGAAGCCAAAAGCCTGCCGGAGAAAGAGAAGCGCGACGCCGTCGCCATCGAGCGGGAAGTGGAAGACATCTTCCGTGCCATCATCGAGGAAGGCATCGCCGCCGGCGCCTACCGCGACGTCAACGCCCGCCTGCTCGCCTCGCTCACCAAGGCGATGCTGCAGGACTGGTACCTCAAGCGCGGCAAATACCGGGAGCAGAAGATCTGCGTGAACCATTACGCCGAGGTGATCCGCGACGTGCTGGAGCGCTATCTGAATATTTCTGATGATTGAACGGTACTCCGAAGTTAATGTGGACGATGGAACAATAAGAAGGGGAAGGATATGAAGAAGTCGGTCTGCTTTATTTGTGTTATCGGGGTGGTGCTGCTCGCGCTGGGCGGCTGTGCCAGCAAGGCACCGTTCGAGCACGATGATATGGAACGGATCGCGGTGCTGTCCTTAATGGGCGACGAGGTGGATATTGCTTATAAAGGCGCCACCAATTTCGGCAATGACCGGATCAAGGTGGATCTGTCGGAGGCAAATCTGGACCAGATCTATCGGACTCGTATCGAGGAGAGCCTTCGCGATCACTTCAATTATCAGTTGGTTCACGTGGACTATGACCGCCAAATCTGGTTGAACTCGGACATTGAACAGCCTTTTTTTAGTTTGAAGACTTGGGTGGAAACGCCCATCGACAGATACCGTCCGCTGGTAAGCGCCTTGGCCCGGGAGAACCGGTTGGACGCGGTTCTTTTGCTGATACCGCTGGATGCTTACACGGGGTTTATCGTAGAACCTCATGGGTTGGGTATTTACACCGGTGGATTCAACGGTGGCGTCACCCATGCCACGGCTGGCATTTTTGCGGGGCTGGGGTTATTCAACGGGCAGGATGGTAGCTTGGTCGAGATGGCCATTCTGGAAGCGAATCCCGAGAATCCGGTCCTGGATTTCTTCTCCATCAACATGTTCAAGGGGCGTCCGATAAAGAATCTGAAAGGCACGGACCTGTATCGCATCGCCCAGGAGCCGATCACGGACCAACACAAGCGTGAGCTCGTCCAGCTCTACGACGATCTCATGGCGGACCCTTATCTGGCCGACACCGTCAAGGACGTGATGGTGTCGGACTGGGCTAAGTCTTCGGACGGTACATCTGGAAGCGGGTCGTCTCGTTGACGGTGAAATAATCCGCCGGGCCGCCGGCACGCAGGATCGGCTCGGCGGCGGCGGTGTCGTAGATGCCGTCCTTGAGCAGGTGCCGGGCGATGTGCACGCCCACCACCTCGCCCAGCACCAGCCAGGTGTCGGTCTCGGCGCCGTCGGCGCCGGTCAGGCGCAGCACCTGGCTGAGGCGGCATTCGAAGGACACCGGGGTTTCCTTCACCCGGGGCACGTCGATAATCCGTGACGGCTCCGGCGTCAGGCCGCTCAGTTCGAATTCATTGACCTCCGGCGCCACCGCCGCGCAGCTCTGGTTCATGGCGTCCGCCAGGGGGCGGGTGGCCAGGTTCCAGCCGAACTCTCCGGTGGCCTGGATGTTCCGCACGCTGTCCTTGTAGCCGATGCTGGCGAAGCCGACGATCGGCGGCCGGTAGTTGAAGGCATTGAAGAAGCTGTAGGGCGCCAGGTTGAGGACACCGTCCGGGCTTTTCGAGGAAATCCAGCCGATCGGGCGGGGCGCCACCAGGGCGTTGAAAGGATCGTGGGGCAGGCCGTGGCCGTCGGAGGGCTGATAGAAATGAATGTCGTCGCTCATTCGCCAATGCTAGGGGCCGCGACGGGGGTGATCAAGCCGATCTTGGAGGGCGGAAGCCGTTCCCGGTTTCGTGCTGGTTGAGTAGACTGATCAGGTTGGCGGGCCGGCCAGGGTGACCGGGCCGTCGGCGCTTTGGGGTGAACAAAAACAAAGGAATTCATGCAATGAGCGCTTTGTCTTTCGCGCGCCGCCTGTCGGTGGTGTGCCTGTGTGCCGTGGTGGCCGCGTGTGGGGGTGGGTCGGATTCCGACGGGGCGGTGCCGCCGGATCCGCTGGCCGGGTACCGGCAGCAAACGCTGGACTGGCAGCCGTGCGATCCGTCCATCCTCGGGAGCCCCGAGGGGCTGCCCGCCGAGCTGGAGGACCGGGTTCGGTGCGCCCAGGTGCGGGCGCCCATGGACTACCGGGCGCCGCGCCGGGGAGAGGTGAGCCTGGCGGTGATGAAGGTGGCGGCGGAAGAGCCGGCCCGGAAACTGGGCGCGCTGTTCTTCAATCCCGGAGGCCCCGGTGGCGACGGCCTGGGCCTCGCCAGCCACTTTGGCGCGCTCTGGACCGGCGCGGATCCGGCCACGCCCGGCGGCGCGCTGCGCCGCGAGATGTCAAAGCGTTATGACCTGATCGGGTTCTCGCCCCGGGGCACCGGCGCCAGCAGTGCGCTGTCGTGCGAGTCCAATGAGCTGTACCGGCCGGCGCGCTTCGCCTCCGACGACCGCTCCGCCGACAACATCGAGGCCCTGTTGTACAACGCCGGCCTGAAGGCGCGCACCTGCCTGAAGAATCCGCTGGCCCGCTACATCAACACCGAGCAGACCGTGCACGACCTGGATCTGATGCGTGGTCTGCTGGGCGACCCGAGGCTTAACTACATCGGCTATTCCTACGGCACCTGGCTGGGCGCCTGGTACGCGGCGCGCTACCCCCACCGCGTGGGCCGGATGTTGCTGGACAGCAGCATGGATTTCAGCGCCGATTTCGATGAGGCATCCAGGAGCCAGGTCCGCGCCTCCCAGCGGGTGATGGACCAGGTGCTGGCCGGCTATGCCAGCCGTCATCCGGACCGGTTTGGTCTGGGCGATTCGGAGGACGCCTTCCGGGACGTCTTCGGCCGCCTGCCCAGCGACCTGAAAGCGCTGGCCGCCGAAAGCCTGCAGCTGGGCAACCGCCGGCTTACCGAGGAAAATCTGCTGGCCTACAAGACCCTGTCGATATTGGGCGAACTGCTCGACGCGGCCCCGGATGCCGAGGCAGCGCAACTGCACCAGGCGCTGGACGACCGTGGCACGCTGGTGGCTCGCGCCGAGGACGATACCCGCCTCCGGGAGGCCACCCATCAGCTTATTGATACCTACCTCGAACGGCGGAGCGAGCCCCCGGAGCCGGTCGACCTGGGGCGCATGGCGGCCACCTTTCTCGCGGTGGTCTGCAATGACACCGCGTCACGGACGGAGCGGGATTACTGGGTGACCCTGGGCGACCAGTACGCCGTGACCTACCCGCTGCTGGGCGGCGGCATCACCGCCCAGCCCTGTCTGTACTGGGGCGGGCCGTCGGTGAGCAAGCCTTCGGCGGCGGCGGTGGCCGAGGCCGGCACCCTGTTGATGGTGCAGTCCCAGTACGACGCCCTAACGCTGACCGAAGGCGCAATGGCGCTGTTCGATCAACTCCCGGCGGCGCGCCTGATTTACGTGGAAGAGGAATACACCCACGGTGTCTTCCCCTACGAAACCGACTGCGTGGACCTGCCGGTGCTGCGTTATTTCATCGACGGCACGGTGCCGGCGCGGCGCACGGACTGCGCCGGCCGGCCCCTGCCCGGTGACGAACCGGCCGGGCGGTCATTGCGCGCCCTGGCCGCGCCGGCCTCGCCCTATCGCGACCCGGACCAGGCGGACCTCAGCGTACAACGCATCAAGGCGATCATCGCCGGGCGGCCCTACCAGCGGTAGGTCACCGTGGCGGTGTAGGTGCGTTCCTGGCCGTAGAAGCACAGGTAGGTGCAGGTGGCGTAGTCCTCGTCGGTCAGGTTCTGCACGTTGAGCGCCAGGCGCCAGTCGTTGAGCCAGTAGCCGACCAGGGCGTCGTACACGGTGTAATCCGGTACGCGCACGGTATTGCCCAGGTCATAGGTGCTGCCAATGTAGCGGGCACCGGCGCCCACGTTCAGGTTGCTGAGCGCGCCGCCGAAACGGTAGTCCGCCCACAGCGAGGCGCTGTGCTCGGGCACGGCGCCGGGCTCGTTGCCTTGGTTGCCGTTGTTGCTCTTGGTGACCTCCGCGTTGGTGTAGGCGTAGCCGGCGATCAGGCTCAGGCCATTGTCGAACTCCGCGCGGGCCTCCAGCTCCGCGCCCCGGGAGCGGACTTCCCCTTCCTGAATTTGCGGGCCGCCGGTCGGGTCGGTGGTGAGTACGTTCTGTTGGGTCAGGTCGTAGACCGACAGCGTCACCGACAGATTGCGACTATCCGGGGCGTAGCGCAGACCGGCTTCGTACTGCTCGCCTTCGGTGGGGTCGTAGTTGATGCCGGTACTGCTCTCCACCGGTTCGAAGGACTGCGAGTAGCTCAGGTAGGGCGCCCAGCCGTTGTCGAACAGGTACACCAGGCCGGCGCGGCCGGTGAAGGTGCTGTCGTCGTAGGTGGTCGCGCGGTCGCCGGTGAGCCGGTCGCGCTGTTCGTTGTCGAAGCGGTCGTAGCGGCCGCCCAGCAGGACCACCCAGCGGTCGTCCACCTTGATGTGGTCCTGGGCGTAGAAACCGATCTGCCGGTTATCGGATTCATAGTCGGTGATCGGCGCGTTGCCCAACGTCACCGGCGAACCGTACACCGGCGCGTACAGGTCCAGTGTCGCCACGGTGCCGCTGTACTGTTCGCGGGCGAAGCTCTGCTCGTTGTAGTCCACGCCGAACAACACGGTGTGGCGCACCCGCCCCAGGTCGAAGACGCCTTCGAGCTGGTTGTCCAGGCTCCAGCTGTGGTTGTCGTCCTGGCGGGCGTAGGCGCCGCGCGTGACGGTGCGCTGGTCGGCGGCGTAACCGCCGACGAAGATGTCGGCGTAGTCGGCGTCGGCGGTGAAGTAGAGGGCATTCTGCCGGAAGGTCCAGTTGTCGCTGACGCGATGGTTGAGCAGATAGCCCAGGGTGTAGCTCTCGGAGACGAACTCGTTGAAGCCCGGCTCGCCGGTGAAGCGGTCCCGGTCGATGCGGCCATTGGGGTTGGGCTGCACGGTGCCGGCGGCGGGCAGGCCGTAGACGTAGGTGGTGTCGTTCTTCTGGTAGGTGGCGAACACGGTCAGCCGGGTGGCGTCGGTGGGCTGCCAGGACAGCGCGCCCTGCAGGAAGTCCCGGTCATCGGGAATGTGGTCCACCATGGCATCGCTGTCCCGGGTCAGCCCGGTGACCCGATAGGCGAGGGTGCCATCGTCGGTGAGCGGGCCGCTCACATCCGCCGCCAGTTGGCGCCGGTCATGGCTGCCGCCCTGCAACCGGATCTCACGCAGCGGTTGCCGGGTGGGCAGCTTGCTGACCATGTTGACCACGCCGCCGGGGGCGGCGGCGCCGTACAGGATCGAAGCCGGCCCGCGCAGCAGCTCGATGCGCTCCATGCCGTAGGGCTCCACGGTGCTGCTGAAGGTGTTGCGGGCCAGTTTGGCGCCGTTCAGATAGAACGGGCTGGCCCCGGTCACGTTGAAGCCGCGGATCTGCAGGCCGTCGCTGGTGGTGCTGTTGGCGCCGCCGGTGAGCGATTGCACGCCGGGGGTGTAGGCCAGGGCCTGGTCCAGGGTCTGGGCGTTCTGGTTCTCCATCTGTTCGCGGGTCACCACCGACACCGACTGCGGGGTTTCCTTGAGCGCCACGTTGCTTTTGGTGGCGGTGATGCTTTGCCGGGCCACATAACCGTACACCGGCGCCAGGCCGGCGCGCTCCGCCTCGCCGTTCACCTCCACCGCTTCCAGAGTATTGCCCTGCTCCAGAATCACGCTGTCGTCGCCGGTCACCCGGAAGCTCACGTCGGTGCCGGCCAGCAGCAGCCGCAGAGCATCCAGCGGCGCGTAGTCGCCGTTCAGCGCCGGCGCCCGGTGGCCGCGCAGCAGGCCGGCGTCACCGCCGATGGTCAGCCCGGTCTGGCGGGCCAGTTCGGTGACCGCCTGATCCAGCGGCTGGGCGGGCAGGTCGAGGGGCGCGGCGCCGACGGGCATCGCCAGGGTGGCGATCAGGCAGGCACCGGCCAGCCGCGGGGTCGGAAAAGAAGGCATGAAGCGTCTCCTGTTGAGGCCTTTTACCTTCCATGACCGGCGAGGGAACAAATCGGGCAGAAAAAATTCAGCGGCCGCCGACCCATACCGCATAGGCGGTCAGCCGATGCACCCGCACCGGCAGCGCATCGGCCAGCACCGCCAGGGCCCGGTCGCTGTCGTCGGCGGGCAGCACGCCGGTGAAGTGCAGGCCCTCCGGCAGCGACGGGCTGGCCAGCAGCAGCCCGGGGCGGTGCCGGCCCAGCTCGTCGAGCACCCGGCTCAGCGGCGCATCGTTGAACACCAGCCGGCCCCGGCGCCATTCAAAGCCGCCCGGCGGCAGCGGCGCCGGCGGGCTCACCGTGCGACGGGTGAGGGTGGCGCCCTGGCCGGCCCGCAGCACCCGGGCGGCGGAGGGGTGGCCGGCCGGCGTGACCCGCACGGAGGACTCCTTCACCGCCACCCGGGTGGCGCCGTCCACCAGCCGCACGCTGTACTCGGTGCCCAGCGCCTCGGCGAGCCCATGGCGGGTGACGATCTGGAACGGCCGGTTGGGGTCCTTGGCCACCCGCGCGAACACCCGGCCCCGCAGCAGGTGCACCCGGCGCAGGTCGGCGTTCAGGTCCAGGCGCACGGCGCTGCCCGCGTCCAGAGTCAGGCGGCTGCCGTCGTCCAGGTCGATCACCAGGCGCTCGCCGGCGCCGGTGTGGGCATCGCCGCGCCATAGCGTCCACGGTAATTGCCAGGCGATCAGGCCGATCAGCAGCCACAGCACCCAAAGACCGGGCCGCGCCCGGCGCGGCGGGTCGGCGTCCAGGCCGTTCCACAGGGTTTGCATCTGGCGGAACAGGGTGCGGTGCCGCTCGTCCTGGTCCTGCCAGGCCTGGCAACGGCGCTCCAGCTCCGCCCGCTCCCGGCCATCGGCCTGGTGCAGGGCCACCACCCAGTCCGCCGCCTGGTCGCGCAATGCCGCCCGCTCACTCATGCCGGGCACCCTGCTCCAGGGCGTCATAGAGCCGCTCGTGGCAGTGCGCCAGGCAGCGGGCCAGATACTGTTTGACGCTGCTTTCGGAGACGCCCAGCCGCTCGCCGATGGCGCGATAGCCGAGGCCGTCCAGCCGTGCCAGCAAAAACGCCCGGCGTGGTTTCTCCGGCAGTTCCTCCAGCAGCAGATGCAGCACCCGGGAGAGCAGATCCCGGGCGCCCACCACCTGCTCCGGCCCGCGTCGATCCCGACCCTCCAGCAACACCGCCACGCTGTGCAGCGCCTCGCGCTCGATGCGCTGGCGCTGGTTGCGGTTGATCAGCAGGCGGCTGGCGATCACCAGCAAATAGGCGCGGGGCTCCACCAGCTGTGGCGGCGCGCCGGTGATCAGGCGGACGAAGGTGTCGTGGGAAAGGTCGGCGGCGTCCTGGGGGCAGAGCAGCTTGCGCCGCAGCCAGTTGAACAGCCAGCCGTGGTGTTGGTGGTAGAGCAGACCGATGTCCGGCATCGCGCCTGAGGGCGCCCCGGCGGTATCCCCTCGCCGGGGCACCGACAACGACCTTGATGTCATGCTCACCCCACCCCTTTTCTGATAATGCGAACAATTATCATTAAAAGGGGCGGGAGTGACAAGCGGCGCGCCGGCCGGTGGTGGGTGTCAGCTGGCGGCGATCTTCGCCGGCGCGTCCCCGTACTGGATGCCGTACTTGCGGATCAGCTTGTCACGCTTGGCCGGGTCGAAGTTGATATTGCGCGCGTCGTAGCCGGCGTGTTCCAGCAGACGCTTGTCCATCACCTTGTACCAGAGCGGCGGGAAGTAGCTGATAAAGAACATGCCGAAGTAGCCGTTGGGCAGGGTGGGCAGGTTCTCGAAATGGCGCAGGCTCTGGTAGCGCCGGGTCGGGTGGGCGTGGTGGTCGGAATGACGCTGCAGGTGGAAGGTGGCCCAGTTGGAGAACATGTGGTTGCTGTTCCAGCTGTGGTACGGCTGGGTGCGCTCGTAGCGGCCGCTGGCGGTTTTGTGGCGCAGCAGCCCGTAATGCTCGATGTAGTTGGCGGAGGTGAGCTGGAAGGCGCCCCAGAAGGCGGTGCCCAGAATGTAGGGCAGCAGGCCGATGCCGAAGATCGCCAGCACCAGACCCCAGGCCACGGCGGTGATGATGGCCGGCTGGATGATCTCGTTCTCCAGGGACCAGACCGACTTGCCCTGGGCTTCCAGGCGTTCCTTCTCCAGGCGCCAGGCCCGTTTGGCGGCGCCGGGGATTTCCCGCAGCACGAACTTCCAGATGCTCTCGCCCATGCGCGAGGAGGCCGGATCCTCCGGCGTGGCCACGTCCTTATGGTGGCCCTTGTTGTGCTCGATGAAGAAGTGGCCGTAGGCGCAGGGAGCCAGCACGAACTTGGCCAGCCAGCGCTCGCCTTTGCCTTTCTTATGGCCCATCTCGTGGCCCAGGTTGATGCCCACGCCGCAGGTGCCACCGATCAGGTAGATCATCGCCAGCACGCCGTACCAGGGCAGATCCTGGGTGCCCACGAACCAGGCGCCGAAGAACCAGGCGCCCCAGATCAGCGGCACCAGGGCATAGGTCACCCAGCGGTAATACGGGTCCGCCTCCAGCTGCGGCACGATCTCTTCCGGCGGGTTGCTCAGGTCCTCGCCGATGATCATGTCCAGCACCGGCACGGTCAGGTAGTAGAACACCAGCGGCACCCACAGCATCCAGGCGTTGTCGGTGGCGAAGTAGAGGGCCGGGCCCACGAACACGATCGCCGGCACGAAGATGGACGTGAACCACAGCTTGCGCTTGCGGTCCCGGTACACGACCCCGGAGGGTCCGGTGAAGACGCCTGCCTTGCTCATAGTGGCCTCGCTGTTGTTATTCGTTGTCGGATTGATCCATGGAAACAGAATGTCTCCTCCGGACCTTGCGAAGCACCGAGTAAGGTGGCAATAAATCGTCATAAAGTGACAGCCGTACGCGGCAACCGGCGAACAAGGACAGCCCCATGGCCGACACCGACCGTCTGCGCCCCGCCATCCATCCGGTCTACCCCCGGCTGATGTGTGCCTATTTGCATGAGAAGGGTTTCGACAACGAGGCCATTTTCGAGGGCACCCGGCTGCAATGGGAGCAACTGCTCGGCGAGCACCGCTATCTGAGTCTGGAGCAGGTCTCGCGCCTGGAACGGCGCGCCGTGGCGCTCACCGGCCAGCCGTGGCTGGGTCTGGAGATCGGCGCCGCCACCTCGGTGTCCGCCCACGGCCCCCTGGGCTACGCGGTGGTCTCCGCGCCGGACCTGCGCGCCGTGCTCAAGGTGGTGACCCGCTTCGTGGCGGTGCGCTTCCAGCTGGTGGAACTTCACTTCGAGGAGGATGAACGGGAAGGGCGGCTGACGCTTTACGAAAAGGTGGACCTGGGGGAGGTGCGGGAATTCAACGCCAGCTCGATCCTGGCCACTTACTTCCAACTGGTGGACACGGTCACCTCCCGGCGGCTGCGCGACGCCCGCATCCAGGTCCCCTTCGAGGCGCCGGCCTGGGCGGACCGCTACAGCGAACGGCTGGGCTGCCCGGTGACCTTTGGCGCGGAGCATCTCACCATCACCCTGCCCAAGGCGGTGCTCGACACCCCCTGCCTCACCGCCGACCCGGGCCTGCACCGCACCGCCCTGCGGGACTGCGAGCACCAACTCAAGCAACTGCAAAGCGGCGGCCCGCTCAGCCAGCGCATTGGCATCGAACTGCTCGACGGTGACGGCCGCTACCCGTCACTGGAAGACATGGCCGAACGTTTCGCCATGTCGCCGCGCACGCTGATCCGAAAGCTCAAAGCGGAAGGCACCCGCTACCAGGAACTGCTCGACGACGTGCGCGGCGAACTGGCCGCCTGGTACCTGCTGGAAACCACGGTGCCGGTGGAGCGCATCGCCGAACGCCTGGGCTACCAGGACCCCTCCAACTTCAGCCGCACCTTTCAGCGCTGGTTTGGCGTCACTCCCCGGGCCATGCGTCAAAGCGCCAACAAAAACCGCTCCAACGCGAACACGTGATCATCCTCCGCCCCCAGCTCCCGCAACGCCTCGGCCAGGTTCAACAGATAATCCCGATTCGGCCCACTGGGCCCATGGCTCCCGGCAATCTGCCGCGCGATCATCTCCTCCGACGCCGGCCCCAAAAAGGCCGCGTTGTCCTCCGTGGCGATGTACACCAGACCCTCCTCGTGCCCGCCATCGGCGAACGTCATCGGCGTGGAAAACCGCAAATAGCCGTTCTTTTCCCGCACGTCCAAATGATCGAACACCGCCGGCGCTACCCGGTAGGCCATGCCCGCGCACACCGTTCCCGGACTCTCCACCAGCGTCAGCACCCGGCCCGGCGATTCCGGCGTACCCCGGTGATCGTGGGACCCCTGCCAGAAACGCCGCGCCCAGCCGCGAATGCTCGCCGGCCGCCGCTCCAGATAAGGGAAATCCGCCTTGAAAATCAGCGACCCGTAGCCGAACAGCCAGACGCTCTCGCGCCCGCTCAGATCCTGCCGCTGTTTATTGATCTCGATGGTATTGAATGACATGCGCCCAGGATAACGAATCCCGGCCTGACCCGCCGCCGCCCACGCGCTTCGTTCACTCCGTGCCCCATCGAACCCACCGTAGGAGCGGCTTCAGCCGCGATCTCCCCCGGCACATACCCGCCCACCCTTGACCCCAAACAAGCAAAACCCCCGGCCATTTCCGCTACAATCCCCGACACCACGAACAAACGCACAAGGGCTCCCATGAAAGACGTACGCCAGGAATACCACGCCCCCGGCCTCACCGACGCCGACCTGCTGGCGGACCCGGTGGAACAGGCCCGCCGCTGGGTCGACGAAGCCATCGACGCCGACCTGCCCCTGGCCAACGCCATGACCCTGGCCACCGTCTCGGCCCACGGCCGCCCCTCCAGCCGCGTGGTCCTGCTCAAAGGCATCGAGGACGGCGGCTTCGTCTTCTTCACCCACCACGACAGCCGCAAGGGCGAGGACATCGCCGCCAACCCCAACGTCTCCTTCGTCATGTTCTGGGGCCCCTTCGACCGCCAGCTCATCGTCAACGGCCGCGCCGAAAAACTCCCCGCCCAACAAGCCCGCGACTACTTCGCCACCCGCCCCCGGGGGAGCCAGCTCAGCGCCGCCATCTCCCCGCAAAGCCGCCCCACCACCCGCGAACAACTGGAAGCGGACATGGCCAGCCTCGCCGAGCAATACCCGGAAGGCGAAACCATCCCCATGCCCGACACCTGGGGCGGCTACCGCATCACCCCGGAGGAGATTCAGTTCTGGCATGGTCGGCCGAGTCGCCTGCACGACCGCTTTCGCTACCTGAAGCACGGCTCCTCCTGGACTCGCGAACGCCTCGCGCCCTGAGGCGTTCCCCTCCCGGTGGGCCCCGATCACGCGCACCACACCCCTCTCGCGCGTTGTAGGAGCGGCTTCAGCCGCGATCACCCCCCGAATCACCCAAAAACCTCTCCACTTCAAAGCAGTAGGTCGGCGATCCGGCCCCTGGGCTGACCGCGCGGCAGGTTTGTCACCTGTTGGGTTTTCTGGTTTTATTCGACAAAGCTAAAAACTATAACCTGATATGACGCCGGCGCGTTCATTGGATATTCGAGCCGGCGTCCTAATACCTCTTAGCCCTATGATGCAGATGCTCCACTACTTGGCGAAAATTCCCGATGTTGTCTGGTCTGGCCTGCTTGCGTCCGCCTTGACACTGGCTGGTGTGATGCTCTCCAACAGGAGTAACACCAAGCGCCTTCTTAAGCAGCTATCTCACGACTCAGAAGAGAATGGGAAGAATCGGATCAACTTTTTACGGAAAGAGGTCTATCTAGAAGCAGCGGAGAAAATGGCGAAGGCAAACGGTTATCTGGGAAAGATCCCACAGATGGACCCGGTCAAGGATAACATTGCGGATGGTCTTTCTGACTTTTTTGCTGCGGCAGCAAAGCTTCAGCTCGTTTCTCAGCCGGATACCTCGCAACTGGCGGGCGAGCTTGTCACCCGGTATGGCGAGATCCTTCTTGGCCTTCTTGCCAAGGCAGCGCCGGTCCATAGCCTCAATACAGATATACGTATCGCAAGTGACTTTTATGATAGAAACCAAGCAGAGGTCACCCGTATTCTCGCTGAAATGACCCAACTAAACGAGTCCGGCCACCCAAACCCTATTCAATTTGCCGCGCTTCAACGCTCCTATGAGAGTGCACAAGAAGCCGCAAACCATTTTGCCGACGAACGATCAAGGGCCTATGAACAGCAAGCGTCTGCAATGCGTGACTACACAACCACGCTTCTTAACGAGATCCGGTCAGTAGGGGGCCTGCAGGTTCAGGTTACCGCCGCAATTCGTAGTGAACTGGGCTTAACAACGGACATAATCGAGTATGAGGCTCTATTGCAAAAGAATTCCTCGCGCATGGATAAGGCAATACAGGGCTTGCTGACGAAACTTGAAGAGAGCTAACAATTCGTTTAAGTGGACGCGCTGACGCGCGCCGCTTAATTCAGACTTTAGGTGACTTTCGTGCACGCCTTCCTTCAGTGGTTACGCAATATGCAGACCGCCTACCAAGTCCATCTTGCAGGTCTGTTCTTTATCGCTATTTTTATGTTGGCGGTATTTGTTTTTCCAGATTTTAAGGTTGCGCATCAGGTTTTTTTGTTCCTCGCGTCGCTGGCGTTTGCTATCGGCTTTTCGATATGGTGTTGGCCTACAGCTAGGAAAGTTTGGAGGCACCCTATTGGTAAGGCGCTTACTGTTATACTCCACCTTTTCGTTCTCTTGTTTGCGGCAATACTCGCTAGAAACGTTGTAGCTTCAGCGTTAGGCCTTCCGCCGCAAGATTTCGACGTGTCAGTTAGTTTTATTGCTCTTGTATTTTATATCCCGGCATGGTCGATAGTCGTATCAATTATCGTAGGGGTTGTCGCCTTCTTTTTGTCCTTCATCGGTCTCTTGATTGGTATGTTTAATCGACCTTTCAAAGAAACAGCCAAGCTCTTCGGGCACGCTGCCGGTGCTTTGGCAATTTGTGTCTATTCTTCCTCTGTTTTTGACTTTGCAAGTAACAATAAAAATTTTCTTTACCCGCTTGTTCGATGGGTGGCTTTTCTGGGGGACTTCCAAAACGCCGAGGCTTATCCAGGAGTCGGTGCCACAGAGCGGATTCGGTTCCATGAAAATGGAGTTATCTCTATTGCCACGGTAGAAGACAACACCGTGGTCATTCAAGTGCGAAAATATGACCTTTAATCCGTCATCTGGCTATGTAAAGCCACCAGGTTGTTTAGTAAAGGCAACTGGCTGACGGGCTGATACCTAAGGCTGGAATGAGGTCGATGCCAGTTGTTCCGCAGGTCCTCCACAAATCGGCCTGTTATACCGGCGTTAGCCCCGGCAAGTGGCGCGGACGGATTAGCCCTTGGCACGCTTGAATGAAGCCAGCCGCCAAGATATGGCGTATTTCTTGGCCTTTTTTTAACCTGGGGGTCTGTTTTCGGTGGCCATGCGATGGGTAGGTGGTAGCCATTCAGCCCGCCAGAGAAAATCTGTGGACACACAAGCCGAAATAAACTTATGCGGTTATGATGGTCCGGTTCCTGGGAATTCCCACGATCGTTGACTTTGCGATTAGGTCGCGTTTTTAATTTGAGCCCTGGGTGGCTCGGAATAATGATTGTTAACATTGGAGGGGTTGTGAGGATAATTATATTCATTGTGCTGGTGTCGATGTTTGGATCCGCTTCGGCTCAATGGGAACTGGATGAGTCAGTGGACGCCATGACCGATGAGGTTTCCAGGAAAGCGTATGTCGCTTCCGAGGATGGTCATGCCTTCGTCGTGGTACGAAAAAACGATGGCAAGGTGTGGGGCTACCTGATGCTCCCGGAGGGTGAGTTTTTCAAAATCAATGACGCCGTGATGTTGCGAGTGGATAAGAATAAGCCAAAGAATTTTGACGACAGATTGCAAAGAGAATTTGGCGTCGCTTCCTATGAGTGGAAACCGGACCTCTTGGGATTTCTCATTTGGCATGGTAAGGCCGGTGAGGGGTGTGGTCTTGTCGGTGAACTGTTGAAAGGGGATGAGATGGTGATTCGCTACCACCCCAGAGAGTCAACGCTCAAGGATGTGAGGTTTGATATTTCGGAAAATAGGAAAGCCGTCAGGGCGGGGCTTTGGCTGGAAGAGGGCCAGTGTGAATAGGCGATAGGAACTTCAATGGACATTCAATGCATTGCCGGCTTTGCCGTGATCACGAAGCAGCCCGATGCCAGCGCATCGCTGTACCAGGACACCCTCGGTCTGCCGCTGGAGCGGCAGGAGGATTACCGGTTCATGGGCGGGTTCCCCGGAGCCAGGCACTTCGGGGTGTGGCCATTGAGCATGGCCGCCCAGTCCTGCTTCGGGCAGGACCAGTGGCCTGCGCATGTGCCGGAACCCACCGCCACCATTGAGTTCGAGCTGGCGGATGCCGCCGCCGTGGAAGCGGCGGTGCGAGAGATGAAGGAGAAGGGACAGGTGTTTCTCCATGAACCCCGCACGGAGCCGTGGGGGCAGACGGTCGCCAGGTTCATGAGCCCCGAGGGCGTGTTGGTGGGGCTGAGCTACGCGCCGTGGCTGCATGAATGAACGTCTGGGAATGGACGTGGTGAGCCAGGTGGACTATCCGGCCCTCGGAAGAAGGAAGCCCCATGGCATTTCTGGCTCAGCTGGAGCAAGGCCCGGACCCTTGGTCTCCAAGCGTGGTGACGATGGTTTGCCGTAACCAGTTGTGCGCCGGGTCGCTCTCCCGTCGAGAGTGCCACACCATGGTGAAATCAAAGGGCGCGATCGGGAAGGGCGGAGTAAAGACCTGAAGCCGTGGCTCTTCCAGAAAGAGATCGAAGGTGCGGCGCGCCGCTGTCAGAACCAGATCCGTATTCGCCATCAGTCGGCCGGCGACGCCCCAATGGGGCAGGGACAGGGCCACCCGGCGGCTGACACCTTCCCGGCTCAGCGCGTTTTCGATTTCATTGTTCTCACTGCTTTGCATGGCCACCAGCACGTGCGGCCGGGCCAGCCATTGCTTCCTGTTGAGGCGGCCACTTTTCGGAAGGGTGTCCTTGTCCGCGGCACAGGCAAAGCGTTCGGTGAACAGCGCGTGGGTCCGTAACTCGTCCGGCAGGTCCTGGGGGAAGACGCCGAAAGCCAGGTCGGCGGTTCCTTCGTGAACGCTGGCGAGCATGGAGGTCCGGCTGCCCTGCACGATTTCAAGGTCGATGCCCGGGGCCTGTCCTCTCAACAGCCGGGCCAGGCCGGGCAGAATCACGCCGGCGCCGTAGTCCGACATGGCGAGCCGGAATGCGCGTTTCGCCTGGGCCGGTTCAAAGGCGGGTTGCTCGATCAGCGCGCCGAGCTGATCGAGCGCTTCGGTCAGGGGTTGCAGCAGCTCACTGGCACGGGCAGTGCGTTCCAGCTTGCCGGCGCGACGCACCAGCAAGGGGTCGTCAAAAATCTCCCGCAGGTTGGCCAGGGCGTGGCTGACCGCCGGTTGGCTCTTGTGCAGGCGCAGCGCCGCCCGCGACACGTGTTTTTCAATCAGCAGCGCGTGCAGAGTGACGAGAAGGTTGAGATCAATACGCCTCAATATATTCATCTCACGAATAGTATTTAATAAAAATTGTGATTTCAATTCGTTCAGGGAATCAGTGACCATGGCCCTGTCTTAGGGCTTTTCAGGATGCTCGCCGTGAATGTTTCTATTGCAGGTCTGGCGCTTGCCGCCGTGGCGGTGGTGGCCGGTGCTCTGGTGCCGCTTCAGGCAGGCAGCAACGCTGAACTGGGCCGGGCGCTGGGCCACCCGCTTTGGGCCACACTGGTGTCGCTCGCCGTCAGCGCGCTGATCGTTGTTCCGATCCTGGTCGCGACCCGGGCGCCGCTGCCGGTCCTGGGGGAACTTGGGCGCTTGCCTGTCTGGGTGTGGTTTGGCGGGGTCGCCGGTGCGGTCTATGTCTCGTCCGCGCTGATACTGGTGCCGCGTGTCGGCGCCACCAGCTTTATTGTGTGCGTGGTCGCCGGGCAGTTGATCGCTTCCCTGCTGCTGGATTACTTCGGCTGGATGCACCTGCCGGTGAGAGAGATCGGCGTCGGGCGGCTGGTGGGCGTGGCACTGGTGCTGACGGGCATGCTGACCGTGCAGTGGTTTTCCCCGGTCACGCCGACAATCAAAGGCACCGCCGAGGTGACCGTAAGTGCTCCCGAGCCGCGCTGAAGCGCTACAATGGCACTGAACCGGTCATCGTTAACGCAGGGAGAGAGCATGTTCGACCATATCTATACGTACGCCAAGGATTACCCGGCGACCAAGGTCTTTTACGAGGCGGCGCTTTCCGCCTTGGGATACTCGATCCAGGCGGAGTTCGTGGCGGAATGGAACCAGGACTTCCCCACCCAGAGGCGGTGCGGGTTCGGCAACAACGGCAAGCCTTCCTACTGGATCATCGAAAGCCGGGAAGCCGTTACGCCAAGGCATCTGGCGTTCGCCGCCGCCTCCCGTCGGCTGGTGGATGATTTTTATAAGCAGGCCATGGCATCCGGCGGCGCGGACAACGGCAAACCCGGTCTGCGCCCCTGGTATCACGAAAATTACTACGGCGCCTTTGTGATCGATCCGGACGGAAACAATATCGAAGCCGTCTGTCATACACCGGCGTAGAGGACAGGCGGCGCCATGAGCAACTATTTCGAGAGCCCTTTCAAGGGCAAGTTTCTCTCCGATCAGATCACCAACCCGAACATCAGGGTCGGCCGTTATAGCTACTACTCCGGCTATTACCACGGCCATTCTTTCGATGAGTGCGCGCGTTATCTGTTGTCGGATCGTGACGACGTGGACCGGCTGATCGTCGGCAGCTTTTGTTCCATCGGGTCCGGGGCATCCTTCATCATGGCCGGCAATCAGGGCCACCGCTACGACTGGGCGACCGCCTTTCCTTTCTTCTATATGCAGGAAGAGCCGGCGTTCGCCGGCGCAAGCGACGCCTTTCAGCGCGCCGGCGATACGGTCATCGGCAGCGACGTGTGGATCGGCTCGGAGGCCATGATCATGCCCGGCGTCCAGGTCGGCCATGGGGCGGTCATCGGCAGCCGCGCCCTGGTGGTCAAGGATGTGGAGCCCTGTGCCATCGTGGGTGGCAACCCGGCGAAGCCGATCAGAAAGCGGTTCTCCGAGGCGGAGATTGAGATGCTGCTGGAGATGGCCTGGTGGGACTGGCCCCTGGAGCGCATCAAGGAGGCCATGCCGTTGCTGTGTTCGTCCGATATCGCCGGCCTGTACGGCTTTTGGAAAAGCCGGCCGTGAGCGACATCATTCAGCCGGAAACCCGGCGTTTGCGACTGCGTCAGTGGCGCACCGGTGACCGGGACGCCTTTGCCGATATGTGCGCCGATCCCGAGGTGATGAGGTATTTCCCCGCCACCCTGGACCGCGCGCGCAGCGACCTGATGGCGCGAGCGTGCGAACAGTTGCTCGCCGAGCGAGGCTGGGGAGTATGGGCGGTGGAGCTGCTGGAGAGTGGCGCATTCATCGGCATCGCCGGCCTGAACATCCCCGATCCGGATTTGCCGTTCTCACCCTGTGTCGAAGTCCTCTGGCGCCTGGCCCGGCCATACTGGGGGCAGGGTTATGCCACGGAAGCCGCCGAGGCCGCCCTTCGGGTGGGCTTCGACCAGCTTGAACTGGACGAGATCGTGTCCTTCGCGGTGCTCGGCAATCGCCGTTCCCGAGCGGTGATGGAAAGAATCGGCATGGCGGATACAGGTCGGACTTTCGATCATCCACGGTTGCCCGAAGCCAGCCCTTTGCGGGAACACTGCTTATACACCATCTCACGGCCTTAAAAACCTGCCGCGCTTACAGCCCGCATTTGTCATGCGCCCGGGTTTCTGGTTCTATCTGCCCATACAAAAATGAAGAAATGCCGGCCTCTTCGGGTGGTTTCGAGCCTGACTGCGGCTGCTTTTATAAGAGGGTAAAGCGGTGAGAGGTGTTCTGTTCGTGGGGCTTTTGCTGTCTTGTAGCGGGCTGGTTCACGGGTTGGAAGTGACCACATTAGAGTACGAGTCCAATTCCGATGATATCTATAAGATGAAAGACGGCACCGTTTTCGAGAAGACTGGCTACGGGTATATCGGTTATTTCGGCTATAACCCGGATGTGATTTTTCTCGATGATCGGACGGTTTGCATGAGGGGTGAAATTTACTCCTACAGAATGCAGAAAGAAGGGGCGCACTACCATTACTCCAGGAAAACCTATTTCGGCCGGGAGGCCTATGCCAAACTCAGGAAAACGTGTGGCGACTGACACTTTGTCATCGATATGGGGCGGATCTTGAAGAACCGTCTGGTAGACCCCTCTTGGGTCACAGTGATGGCCTGGGTACTCATTGGGCTGAGTGCGATTAGCGTCCTGATTGCGACTTTTCAAAGCGCTTTGTTCTTTTCTTTTTTTTCGTTGTCGGAGCTGCAGCAGGCTCTTCAGGAAAACTTGAAGGGCGAGAAGGCGACTGAGATGGCGTCTTTCATCGTTTCGAGTTTGCACTTCGTGCTTCCCACATTTTTCGTGGCCTCCCTGGCCCTCTTCATCGGCGCGGTGGGCTTGCTCAGGCGTCGGGGTTGGGCTCGCATGATGTTGATCGGAATCTTTGTGCTTGGCATTGTTTGGAGCATCGCGGTCTTCGTCTTTCAGCAGGTCCTGATCGGGCTTCTCTTCCCGTCGGGCGCGCCTCTGGATCCGCACATAGACGCCGAGGCCATGCAACTGGTGGCGCGAGTTGCTAGCGGGCTCGTAATGCTCGTCTTGATCGGTATCCTGGGTGGATTGATCGGGTGCTTGCTCTCCGCTCGCGTAAAGGCCGAGTTCGAACCTGAATCTGAATGACTTGCCCCTCCAGCCACGGGCTGGGTTTTCAAGGAGGAATGATGATGTCTTTTCCCCGGCGTGCGGCTCCGCTTTCCTGCGCTTTGTCCGCCTGTGCTCTGGCCCTCACCCTGATGGCTGGGTGCTCGGACTCGGCCTCGGAGGCCGGCTCGGAGCCGGCGCCCGAGTCCTCGCCCAAGGCACCGGCCGATACGACAATCCAGGAACCGGCGGCCCCTTCCGGGGAGACCACCGGAGGTGACGGTTCAGCGATCACGCTCAATGTCCTGGCGGCGGAAGATATGCGCCAGGCGGACCTGCCCGGCGAACTGGGCTGCCAGTTCACCACGGAGGACGGCGAGGTGCTGTTGATCGCCATGGGCAATGTGGCGTCGTCGGAACCGGCCCGGGGCGTGGTCAAGGTGGCCGGCTACGTGGAACCGGTGTCGGCGCCGGGCGGCTTCGACGGCATCACGGACTCCCCGACGTTCAATGGCAAGGGCAAGACGGTTCGCATCCAGGTCACCGGCGAACCTACCGAGGGCGGCGAGTCTCCGCCACGGCCGGCCACTTTGACCTACGACCGGGCCGATGGCGCGCAGCGGGCCTGGCCGGGCGAGTGGCGGTGCGGGCCTTAGCGTGCCCAAGTCCGGGCGCGGTTTTTTCCGGGCAAAAGGGGTGCTCTAGCCCCACAGAGAGGCCTTTTGGGCGCAGGTAGGGGAACAAAATCAATGAGTTATGATGGTCCGACCCCGGGGGCTCGGGCGGTTTACCGGATTTCCAGGCAAGACTACATCGCGGCGGGCCGGCTGTACGCCCGGCCCACCCGGAAACTGCTGGTCATTTCGGCCTCGATTCTCGGTGCCTTGGCGGTGGTGGCCTGCTTCGTGCCTCCCACGGTGGCCGGTGCCATTGTCGGCGGTATGGTCGGCTGGGTTTTGTTCTTTTCGGCCGTGCAGTTGTTCTTGACGCCGCTGATGCTGGGGCGCCATTACGACAACTATAAGTCGATGCAGGAAGAAGAGTTCACGGTGGAAATGAAGGACGAGGGGCTGCTGCTTTCTTCCGCGGACGGCGGCGGACTGACCCGCTGGGACACGATCTACAAATGGCGTAGGAACGACCAGTACATACTTATCCTTATTATGCCGAAACTCTTCTACGTGATTCCGACGTCCATCGGCGACCGTGGCTTCGATCTTCCCCGGCTCCTTGAGGCGTTGCGGAGTAATGCGCCGGAGATCAAGTAGCCTCCCGCTGCCCGCCGCCGATCCCCGGACCTTGCCTGAACCCACCGCCCTTTTCGTTGGAGCTTGAGAAGAATGCACGTACGTCACTGTTCCAGACTCATGGTTCTGGACGAGCGGAATGCCTTGTTGCTGTTCCAGTATCAGGATGAACATACGTCGAGCCCTTTCTGGGCCACGGTAGGCGGCGAACTGAAGCCGGGGGAGTCCTATTTGGAAACGGCCAGCCGGGAGCTGTACGAAGAGACCGGTTTGCGCGAGGAGATCGGGCCACTGGTGATGGAGCGCGAGGCGGTGTTCGCCGTGGCCCGTTCGCAGCCGGCACTGTGGCGGGAGCGTTATTACCTGGTGCGCTGCCCAGGCGCTGCGCGGGTGTTCGCGGCGGATTGGACCGAGGAAGAAAAGGCCACCATCCAGCGATGGAAGTGGTGGTCGCTGGAGGCAATGCGGGCCGAGGGCCCCCAGTCTTTCAAACCCGAGAACCTGGCGGATCTTCTGGCGGATATCATCAAGGATAAACCCGCACCATGGATCTCCCTGGCAAAGCACGAACATGGAGAGCAAGGATGAACCAAGCCTTCGTAATCACCGGAGGGCCCGGCGGCGGTAAGACCACCCTGCTGGAGGCGCTGGCGGAGCGAGGCTATCGGGTGGCGCCCGAGGGCGCCCGGCGGATTATCCGCGCCCGGCTGGCGCAAGGACTGTCGCCCCGGCCGGACCCGGCCGCCTTCGCCCGGGAAATCCTGGCCTCGGACATGGAGCAGTACCGGGCCGTCCAGGCTCTCGACGGCGTGACCTTCTTTGATCGCGGCGTGCTGGACGCGCTTTACATGCTTGATCAGGCCCGCGCCATTACGCGGGAGGAAGTGGACGCTCTGGTCCGGCGCTTTCCCTACAGCAACATCGTGTTCCTGCTGCCCCCCTGGGAGGCCATCTACGGCACCGACGCGGAGCGGGACCAGAGCTTCGAGGAGGCGGTGGAAGTGTTCCAGGGAATGAGCCGCTGGTACACGCAGTGGGGCTACCGGACAGTGGAAGTACCACGGGTTGCCGTGGCGAACCGCATCGCCTTTATTCAAAAAATCATCGGACCGGATTCCACCCAAGCCGGGTTTACAGGTGTTGACTTGTGAAGCCGGTCACGTCTTTAATCTGCCCCGGGCGTTTTGCCTGGAAATCAGATTTGGTCAGGCCTTAAAAGCACGGCTTGGCCGCCAAGGGTAGATTGGGGAGAAAAATGAAAATAGTTGGTGGGAATTTTGGGGTGAGTGGCTCGGCGTCTGTCAGCAACAATGACACGCTGGTGATCAAAGGCGCGAACAAAGTGACCTATCGCGCGGATCAGGTTGCGTCAGTATCAGCCCGTGTGGTCAAGGAAAGAAAGTTCGGTGTAGTCGGATTTATTATCGGCCTGCTGCTTTTTAGTGTGCTGCTGGGGCTGCTGTTGAATGTGATCGGCGTGATTATCGCCATCGTCCTGGCGGTCGCCGGCTCGTTCTACTCGAAAAAACGCAATATCGCCGAAGTCCGATTCAACGACGACCAGGTGGTGGTCCTGGAGTGCAGCGGTAGGGAGATCAAGCGGCTGTACCTGTTGTACCGAGGTTAGAAACAGGGCCGCGCGGTCTGGCGTTGCTGGCGAAAGAACTGCTTGAACCGGCTGAGCGGGCCGAGTCCGGTGACTTTCCCCACAATCATTATTTCACCGAACAGTGGGGTGGCTACCAACTATCTTCGGAGCAACAGTCGGAAAAAGACCGGTTTGTAAACCACGTCAAGATTTATGGTTGGCCCACCAAAGAAGGTGGCAAACCTTATCGTTAGCCGGGGGCTCCATCTCTTGATGCTGTCTTTTCAGGGGCTCGCCGGTATCGGAGCGAACCTTGCCGCTTTAGAATTTTCGTAAAGCAATGCGCATGGTCTGGCTCTGGGATTTGGTCGTGGACTTATTCAAAAGGGGGGGGGCGGATGATCGGAGAATTGATGGACTACGAGCCTCTTTCCCAGGTCTGGTTTGTGCACGATTATATTCAATTGCAGTTTCAGGACCGCACCCTGACCATCCTGAATGAGCCCCGGCTTCATCTACCGTCCGGAGAAGCCCTGGCGCGGTGTGACAGCGGCTTCTGCGATAACCTGCTGCTTCAGATCGGTGAGAGTATCGAGGGTGCCGTTCTTGAGAAGCAGTCCCATTTCACTCTGCAGTTCAGCTCCGGCGTGGTTTTGAATGTCCCTCTTACCCGTGATGCGGCGCGGTGCGCCGAAGCATTGGAGCTGCCCGGTGCCTGGATTATTTTCAACGAATAATGGAGCACATGTAGGCGCAGCGGTAGCGCGGGACCGGCCCATCAAGTGGTTCAAGAAGATTGTAGGAGCAGGTTTCATTGTTCACTTCGGTTATACAGGAAGAAGTCTCCGGCTGCGGCATTGCCTCCGTGGCCAATATCCTCGGTAAGAGCTATGTGGAGATGAAGGCCATCGCCAACGGCATGGGCATAGAGGCGGAGGATGAACGTCTTTGGTCGGATACCCGCTATGTGCGGCGAATGCTGTCGCGGTTTGGCGTCGAGACGTCTGACAATGAGCTGCCTTTCGAGTCTTGGGATAGTCTGCCGGATTGCGCCTTGCTGGCGATCAAACATCACCGGGAGGGTGGCCGCGATTTCTGGCACTGGGTGGTGTTCCGTCGCCAGGACGGTAGGGTGGCGGTGCTGGATTCGGCGGCCTACCTGCCGAAGAACGTTCGTACCGATTTCGAGTCGATGCAGCCGACCTGGTTTATCGCGGTGCGGCCGATTCAAGGGCGCCCGTGAGACTGATTCTGGAGCGAGCCAGGCGCCGCCATGCGAAAAATGACGGGCAGTCATGGCTGAAGAGCCGCCACGACAATCCCGCAAGCGGTTCCTGATATTTCTCTGAGAATGGTTATGATGGCTTCTCCACCCAACAGCGAGGTCCATCGTTATGTCGGACGTTTCCTCCAGCGCCAAGGGGCGCTGCCGTTGCGGACGGGTTGAATTCGAAGTCCATGCCCGCCCTCTGGTCACCATGGCCTGCCATTGCACCGGTTGTCAGCGCATGTCCTCCAGCGCGTTCAGCCTGAGCGCGCTGTTTCCCGGCGAGGCGTTCAGCGTCACGCGGGGGGAGCCGGTAATCGGTGGCCTGCACGGCGCCACGCGGCATTTCTTCTGCGATTACTGCATGAGCTGGCTGTTCACGCGCCCGGAGGGCGTGGGCGATTTCGTCAATGTGCGCTCGACCATGTTTGAGAACGCCGCCGACTACCGGCCCTTTATCGAGACCTTCACCAAGGAAAAGCTGGCGTGGGCAAGCACCGGCGCCACGCACAGCTTTGACGGCTTCCCGCCCGAGGATCGGTTCCCCGCTTTGCTGAGCGAATACGCGAGCCTGTCGGAGTAGAGCGCTTTGCGTTTAATGGCGGGTGGGAAAGGAACGGTTATGAAAAACCTGGAGTTCGTCGCGCTTGACCGGGTCGAACCGGAAGCGCTCCTCGGCCTGATGAACCAGGAGCCACTTCGCAGGCATTTGGTGAATCATGCCTATTTCGATTCGGCCGGTATCAGAGGCTGGGTGCAAGAAAAGCTGGCTGTGGACGCGCTGCCCGGTTGCCGGGTTCGCGCGATTCGTGTGGATGGGAACCTGGCGGGCTGGTGCGGAATTCAGCCGGACGACCATGGGTTCGAACTGGCGATTGTGTTGTCCCATAAGGCCTGGGGGCTCGGAATAGCCGTGTTCAGGACCCTGATGGACTGGGCCAGCGAATTCGGCCACGAGGACGTGGTTTTTCATCTTCTCGGTAGCCGACCCGAATACCGGTCGCTGGCCAGAATGGCTCACAAGGTGCACGGGAGCGAGCTGTCGGGCCGGCGTTTCACGACCTACCATTTGGCGGTGGAGCGCCCTGTTGCCACCTGAGGTTTTGCTATATATGATCCATATACGTTTCATATATAGAGCCAGTCCATGGGCATCGTAAAGATCAACGACGACCTCCACGAGGAGATCCGCAAGGCCAGCTCGGTGATGGTGCGTTCCATCAACGCCCAGGCCGAGTTCTGGATCAAAATCGGCATGCTGGCGGAGGCCAATCCGGAGCTGTCTTTTTCCGGGATCGTGCGCGAGCAGTTGAAACTGGCCGAGGTGGATATCCGGCGGGTGGCCGGTGGCTGACGCGATTCTGAAGACCGAGGCCGAGCTGGCGCTGATGCGCGAGTCCGGGCGGCTGCTGGCGTCGGTATTCGCGTATGTGGACGGTTGGATGGCCGCGGGGCTCTCCACCCTGGAGATCAACGACCGGGTGGAGCGTTACATCGTCGATGAGCTGGGCGCCCGCCCGGCCAGCAAGGGGCAGTACGGCTTCGAGTATGTGCTCAATACCTCGGTGAATCAGGTGGTGTGCCACGGGGTGCCCTCGGCGAAGAAAATCCTCAAGGCCGGCGATATCATCAACGTGGACATCACCCTGGAGAAGGGGGGCTTTATCGCCGACTCCAGCAAGATGTATCTGATCGGCAAGGTCTCGCCCCACGCGCGGCGGCTTGTCGACGCCACCTATGAGGCTATGTGGGCCGGCATCCGCGCGGTCCGACCCGGCGCCACCCTCGGTGATGTGGGCCTCGCGATTCAGGCCCACGCGCAGAGCTACGGTTATTCCGTGGTCCGCGAGTATTGCGGCCACGGCATCGGCCGTGAAATGCACGAAGCCCCGCAGGTTCTCCATTACGGCCAGGCCGGCACCGGCATCGTGCTGCGCGAAGGCATGACCTTCACCATCGAGCCGATGATCAACCAGGGCAAGGCGGCGGTGCGCACCCTGCCCGATGGCTGGACCGTGGTCACCCGCGACAAACGCTTGTCCGCGCAATGGGAGCACACCATCGCGGTGACGGCGGACGGCTTCGAGGTGCTGACGCTCCGGGACGAAGAGCGCTTTCGGTTAGCCGATGGCGAGTGACTGAATCCTGCCGTCGCGCAGTTCGAAGACGTAGCGCAACACCGCCGGGCTACCGGGAAAGTTGCCCGAGACCCGGGCGCGCACGGTAACGGTTGCCTCATCGTCTTCCATTTCCAGCGGTTCCGCCGTATAGCTGTACTTCTTCTTGGCTTCGATAAACCAGTTTCTGATCTCGGTGATCCCCCGGTGGGTCCGCTTTTCGTCATGCACACGCGCATCGGTTGCGAAGCAGCGTTCCAGTGACGTGCTGTCTTCCTTGTTGCTCAACTCAAAAAAAAGAGCAATTGGGGCGGGGAGTGGTATGGCCATGGTCGGTTACCTGGGCGATGACTGGGAGGCCTTGAAGTTTGGTCATGACGTTTCCGTTCATCAAGAACGCACTAGAAAGTAAGTGGGTTACCTATGGGTAAGGAATACACACCGGAAAGCGCGGCAGCGGATGTGGCGGCGGCACTGAGCGTGCTGGAGGGGCGCTGGAAACTGATTTTGCTTTTTCATCTTTTTGGCGGGCAGGTGCGGCGCTATTCCGAGCTGGAAAAAAGGGGTATCCGGATTATCTGGTTGGTATGCGAGAGAGAAAGGTGGCCGACAAAC
>NZ_JADDOL010000018.1 GCF_016906305.1 Alloalcanivorax marinus | reverse complement strand
GAAACATGCACCAGCAGTAGGTGAAGCATCAACCAGATAATCCGATGAGATGCCGATCTGTCTCACTCTCATGCAAAGGTAAGATCAACCATTTAATCCGCTTACCCATAATCTTTACGCTGGGTTCTTCGCATCCGCCTGGTCAGTCTGCTCCCTGCAGTCGTAGGTCAAAAAATGGACGGTCTTCCCCCTAACCGGCATCAAGAGGATATCTGAATAACGCGAACCGATGTTTTCGGTCACCGATTCCGGGCTCGCTTCCTCATTCTTAGCCATGACCGCTATAACCTCCCGGGCCCTCCGCCAGACGTGAATGCAGAACCAGCGAGCCAATAAGACCCTGGCTCCCTTATACCTCTCTCGTAACTGACCATTGGACAACAATTCGCGCTCTACCCTTTCAAGGAGGGCCCCGGCCGCATCCGGTTCACTCCGCTCGCCTCTCTCCCCGTCGTGCAGCTCCGTTGGATACTCGTTAACCAGCCACGTCACATAGTCACAAGCTTTGAATAGAAGATATTCTCGAACCTCTGCACGACGTGGTTCGCCGGCGAATGCCGAATATAAGGGCGGAGGCTTCTCCTCGCCTTCTTCCTCCTCCTGATGCGGTGGTACCAGACCGGGATAAGCGGAAGCCTCCGCCTCGATCCATCGATCCGAGTCACCGTCATTCACCTTACCGCTCACAGCAGCGGCGCTCCTTTTGTTCGAAATCCGATCGCACTTCCGGTGCACGGACGCCACAGGACTGAGTTCGCCTAGGTTCAGAAAGATGCCAGTCGAGGGAGTATCTGTCGCTAACTTTGGATAACCGATGGCGGCGCTGTTCAATACCAGGGCACTCGGCACCTTTCCTGGGACGAAGCGCCCGGTCAGGCCAGGGACCCTTAACGTGAAGAACCCCAACTGCTCCAGGCGGTGAAGATGATTACGGACTCGGGAAGGAGACATCCCCACCAGCCGAGATAGCCGACGAAGCCCAGCGTCGATCACCACCCCTCGTCTATCCGCCAAATTCCACAGAATCGCTAACAAAAGCTTGCCCGGAATGGCCAGGCGAGAAGGAAGCTGATCCTCAGCCTTAACCTGCACCCGCCCATCGAACGAATCAGTATTTTGACCTAACTGCACCGCGCGGCAGTGAAGAGCTGCAGCTACTTTATTCGCCTGACTAACGGCGCCCCGATCAATCGGCATGCTCGCCAACTTTTGCCCCAACGCTCTCTCCACACGGAACTCCCGCACAGGACGCCCCCGAGTAAATTTACCAGGTCCCCAGTCGGGCCAATCATCCTGATAGCGCGTCACCAAACACGGCCTTCGCTCCTCTGACCTGGGATCCGCGAGCAGCTCGCCTCTGGCGTCGAGAAATGTCTTTCGGCTGATCCCGAACAACTCCTGTAACTGCTTAATTTTCAGTCTCACCGGAGAGGTTCCGAACATGAGCCACACTCGCACCAGTAAGTACCTAGCCTCTGGTGAAAGCGCTGGATCTTCCGTGGTTAATAGCCACGCCATGCCACCCAGCTTGCCGTCAAGCGCGCTTTCATCCAAAATTAACACCTATTAAAAATAGAATTAAAACACGTCACAACTCTAATCGTTGATGTGTAATAATACAATCAAGAATATAATTTCGGACATCTCAGATCTAAGACAGACGTGGGGGAAATCCAATGGGGAGGGAGTGGCTCGACTGGTTTAAGTTCGAAGACCAAGAGCACTGTGAATGGGCTACCAAGTATCTCGGTCAGCGAGGCCACATAGTCGGTCCAGCGAATGGCTGGCGGTCACTTCAATCGCGTCTGAGCGGGCTGGTAGCGGAGTGGCCGGCGCGCGATCAGGCCACCCAAATGCCACAAGATCCTGCGCACGCTCCATACCTCATGCTGGAGCTGAGGATGCGCTCCGCGTACTACCAGTGGAAAAAAAGGCGGGACGATAAGCAGTTCAGCACCTACAACTTAAGAATGAGAAAAGATCTACGGCCTTTGCTGCGCCATCTTGCCAAAAATCAGAATATGACCATCAGCGAAGCTCTTGAGGATCTCGTGCGCCGAGAGAACAGCATGAGCCGGGATTTCCGGGCCGAAATGGACCGGCGCCTTGCAGAAGCGAGCCAGAAAGCGAGTCAAGAAGCGGAACACAAAGAAGAGCTGCAGAAGCAGCGCCTTGAGCAACACCAGCGTGTTATCACGCAGCTCACCAACCGGGCCGCAAACGTGGAGGTTCAGCTAGAAGGCCTCACAATAACGGACCAGGCGGCCCAAGAAGAGCGCGAAGCATTCGAAGGTTTGGTCGAGGAAAGAGCAAGCGTGATACGCGATGAGTACCAGGACGAGCTATCCCGGATTCCAAAGGCGCGTAGACGCTCCTCGGCCTCCCTACCACGCACCCCTCCTCCACCCCCGGACAACAGTACAGACTGAAAGCCAGTATCTACCGAAGCGTTTCCAGGTGATCCGCCCACCGCTGTAGCCACTCCCGGCCCCCTTCCTCATAGCCGTGCACCTTGACGCCCTCTGGGAATGCACCAGGACGCGCACAGGGTTGTTGTAGAGGGTACGGCGGAGGAGCCTGGCGTTAGGCTCGCGCAGGCCAGGGATGCTCTTCAGCACGCCGCTGCAGGAATCGACAAACCACCCTGCCCTTAATCACCTCGGACAGATAGAGCTCCACGGGTGCGCCCCGCTTTGGAAAAGGGCCTTCTACGCGACCGGGGTGCCACTCCGAGGCCGAGCAATTATTCGGTGGGGCAAAAAGTGGGGCAAAAATGCCGGCAACAAAAAAGGGGCTAGGCTGTGAATCGCCTAACCCCTTGTTTTATTTGGTCGGGACGGAAGGATTCGAACCTTCGACCCCTTGCACCCCATGCAAGTGCGCTACCAGGCTGCGCTACGCCCCGAATCGTCTGCTTCGGCGGGGACCCCGTCGAAGCGGCGAGCATCATAACGGATCACGGCGGGGGATGGAACCCGGATCCGGCCTGTTTGATCAGGCGTTGAGCACGTCCAGCACGTCTTCCATCTCGACGATCATCTGACGGATCATCTGGTGGTAGCGGGTGGCGTGCTCGGCGTTGGCGTCGCCGGACAATTGCTGGCGGGCGCCGCCGATGGTGAAGCCCTGCTCGTAGAGCAGGCTGCGGATCTGGCGGATGGTCAGCACGTCCTGGCGCTGGTAATAACGGCGGTTGCCACGGCGCTTCACCGGCTTGAGCTGGGGAAACTCCTGCTCCCAGTAGCGCAGCACGTGCGGTTTGACGTCGCACAGCTCGCTGACCTCACCGATGGTGAAGTAGCGCTTTCCGGGGATCGCTGGCAGTTCGTCGTTATGACTGGGTTCGAGCATAGTCTTCCACCCGCTGTTTTAATTTCTGACCGGGCCGGAAGGTCACCACGCGGCGCGCGGAGATGGGGATTTCTTCGCCGGTTTTCGGGTTTCGTCCGGGACGTTCGCTTTTGTCCCGCAGGTCGAAGTTGCCGAACCCGGAGAGTTTCACCGGCCGGTTGTCGGCCAGTGAATCCCGGATTTCCTCGAAGAAGGTTTCCACCAGTTCCTTGGCTTCACGCTTGTTGAGACCGAGCTCGTCATGCAGCCGGTCGGCCATGTCTGCCTTGGTCAGCGCCATCGGAAATGCCTCAATCAAGCCCCTGAAATCAGTCCCTGAGGGTCGCGTTAAACTGTTGTTTTAGCTGGGATACCACCTGCTCGACCAGGTCGTTGACCTGGGCGTCCCTAAGAGTGCGCGAAGGATCCTGGAAGGTCAAGGTCAGGGCCAGGCTTTTGCGGCCCGCCTGGATGTGCTCGCCCTGATAGACATCGAAGATGTGCACATTGCGCAGGCGCGCGTCGCAGGCGGCGCGGACCGCCGCCACCAGGTCCCCGGCGGGCACCTCCGCATCGACCACGAAGGCCAGGTCGCGCTGCACCCGGGGCTGGTCGGAGACCGGCTCGAAGTGCGGCAGCAGACCGTCGCGCAGCGGTTCCAGGGCCAGCTCGAACAGGTACAGGTCCGCGGGCAGGTCCAGGTCCCGGGCCAGGCGCGGGTGCAGCTTGCCCAGGTGGCCCACCACCCGGCCGCCGCGGACCAGCTCCGCGCACTGACCGGGATGCAGGGCCGGGTGCTGGCCGGGCCGGAAGCTGAACGCCGCCGGGTCGGACAGCGCGGTCAGCGCTTCCACGTCCCCTTTCAGGTCGTAGAAATCCACCCGGCGCGGCTTGCCTTCCCAGTGGGCCGGCCGGGCGCTGCCGTACAGCAGACCCGCCACACGGGGCTCCTGGGCCAGGCCGTCGGCGCCGGGTATGAAGCGCAGGCCGGTTTCGAACAGGCGCAGGCGGTCGATCTGCCGGTTCAGGTTGCGGCCGGCGGCGTTCAGCAGGCCGGCGAACAGGTTGGTGCGCATCACGCCCAGGTCGGCGGAGATCGGGTTCATCAGCGCCAGCGGCGGGTGGTCCGGGTCGACCTTGGCGAGCAGGTCCGGGGCCACGAAGCTGTAGGTGATGGCTTCCAGGTAGCCCCGGTCGCGCAGGGTGTCGGCCAGGCGGCGCAGGGGCAGTCGACGCTCGCCGTCCGGTTCGCCGGCGGGGGTGCCGGAGGGCACCCGGCTGGGCCAGTGCTCGTAGCCGCGCACCCGCGCCAGTTCCTCGATCAGGTCTTCCTCGATGGCCATGTCGAAGCGCCAGCTGGGCGCCCGCACCGTCCATTCGCCGTCGCCGGTTTCGCGCACGGTCATGCCCAGGCGCTCCAGGATGTCGACGATCTCGCCGTGATCCAGGGCGGCGCCCAGCAGCGCGGTGACGCGCTCGGCACGCAGGGCGATGTCCGCCGGTTGCGGCGCGCGGGCGGCGTCGCCGGCTTCGGTGACCGGGCCCGGGCGGCCGCCGGCGATCTCGACGATCAGGGCGGTGGCGCGCTCCATGGCCACTTGCTGCAGGGCCGGGTCCACGCCGCGTTCATAGCGGTGGGAGGAGTCGGTGTGCAGGCCGTAGCCACGGGCGCGGCCGACGATGGCCAGGGGATTGAAGAAGGCGCATTCCAGGAACAGGTCCACGGTGTCGTCGGATACGGCGGTGGGCCGGCCGCCCATGATGCCGGCCATGGCCACCGGGCCGTTGTCGTCGGCGATCACCAGGGTGTCGTCGCGCAGTTCCTGGGTCTGGTCGTCCAGGGTCAGCAGTTGCTCGCCGGCGCGGGCCTGGCGCACCACGATGCCGCCGCTGAGCTTGCTCAGGTCGAAGGCGTGCAGGGGCTGGCCCAGTTCCAGCAGCACATAGTTGGTCACATCGACGATCGGGTCGATGGCGTGCAGGCCGGCGCGGCGCAGGCGCTCCACCATCCACAGCGGCGTGGTGGCGGCGGGATCGATGCCGCGGATCACCCGGCCCAGATAGCGCGGGCAGCCGTCGCTGTTCTCCACGGTCACCGGGAAGGTGGTCTCGTCGCTGACGGCCACCGCTTCCACGGCGGGTTCGGTGAGCGGCGCGCGGTTGAGCACGCCCACTTCCCGGGCGATGCCGCGCAGGCTCAGGCAGTCCGCCCGGTTGGGGGTCAGGTCCACTTCGATGACGGTGTCGTCGAGGGCCAGGTACTCGCGAATGTCGGTGCCCACCGGGGCGTCCGCCGGCAATTCCAGCAGGCCGTCGATCAGGTCGTCCAGGCCCAGCTCCGAGCCGCCGCAGAGCATGCCTTCGGAGGGTTCGCCGCGCAGCTTGGCCTTCTTGATTTTCAGGTCACCGGGCAGCTCGGCGCCGACCTTGGCGAACGGCACCTTCAGGCCTTCGCGGGCATTGGGGGCGCCGCACACCACCGGGAACAGGCTCTCGCCGTCGCTCACTTCGCACAGGCGCAGCTTGTCCGCGTCCGGGTGCGGGCGGCAGCTTTTGATTTCGCCGACCACCACGCCGGTGAACGGCGCCGCCGCCGGTTCCACGGCGTCCACTTCCAGGCCGGCCATGGTGAGCTGGTGAACCAGGGTATCGGTGTCGATGGCGGGGTTGACCCATTCCCGCAACCAGGCTTCGTTGAAACGCATTCTCGGTGATCCCTATTTCAGGCGAATTGCGACAGGAAGCGCGCGTCGTTCTCGAAGAACAGGCGCAGATCGTTGACGCCGTAGCGCAGCATGGTGAGTCGCTCGATGCCCATGCCGAAGGCGAAGCCGCTGTAGCGGGACGGGTCCACGCCGCCGTGCTCCAGCACCCTGGGATGGACCATGCCGCAGCCCATGATCTCGATCCAGCCACTGTGCGAGCACACCCGGCAGCCTTCGCCGCCGCAGTGCACGCAGCCCACGTCCACTTCCGCGCTGGGCTCGGTGAACGGGAAATAGCTGGGCCGGAAGCGCACCGGCAGATCGTCCACCTCGAAGATGTACTGCAGGAAGGCGGCCACGGTGCCCTTCAGATCGGCGAAGGTGATGTTCTCGTCCACCAGCAGCCCTTCCACCTGGTGGAACATGGGCGTATGGGTCAGGTCCGAGTCGCACCGGTACACGCGGCCCGGGGCGATGATGCGGAACGGCGGCTGGCCTTTCTGCATCACCCGCACCTGCACCGGCGAGGTGTGGGTGCGCAGCAGGCGGCCATCCCCGAAATAGAAGGTGTCGTGCATGGCCCGCGCCGGGTGGTGGGCGGGGATATTGAGCGCCTCGAAGTTGTGGAAGTCGTCTTCCACCTCCGGGCCCTCGGCGATGTCGAAGCCCAGCCGCAGGAAGAAGTCCTCCATGCGTCGGCGCATGCGCGTCACCGGGTGCAGGGCGCCGGGCGGCTCGCCGCGACCGGGCAGGGTCACGTCCAGGGACTCGGCGCTGAGCTGCTGGTCCAGGGCGGCCTGCTCCAGGGCCTCGCGGCGCTCGTCCAGGGCGGCCTGCACGCGCTGCTTGCCTTCGTTGATCAGCGCCCCGGCCTTGGGCCGGTCCTCGGCGCTCAGGCCCCCCAGGCTTTTCAGCAGCGCACTGATCTCGCCTTTCTTGCCCAGGTAGCGGACCCGCACCTCGTCCAGGGCGCGGGCGTCCGCCGCGCCGGCCACTTCGGCCAGCGCCGCGTCCACCAGGCTATCCAGGTTCTCCATCATACGATTTACCCGTTCCCGTGCTGTTGATACGCCGGAAGCCGCCGGCCCCCGGCCGGGGCTTCCCAACGAAAAACGGGGGAAGAGCGCGAGCTCTTCCCCCGTTTCAGAGTACTGTCGTCTTGTTACGGACGGACCGACAGTGTGCTCAGGCGGCGAGACTCGCTTTGGCTTTTTCCGCCAAAGCGCCAAAGGCCACCTGATCGCGAACCGCCAGGTCCGCCAGCACTTTACGGTCGATCTCGATGGACGCCTTTTTCAGGCCGTCGATCATACGGCTGTAGGACAGGCCGTTGATGCGGGCCGCGGCATTGATGCGCACGATCCACAGACGACGGAACTGACGCTTGCGTACCTTACGGTCACGGTAGGCGTACTGGCCGGCCTTGATGACCGCCTGCACCGCCACGCGGAATACGCGGCTGCGGGCACCGTAGTAACCTTTTGCTTGCTTGAGAATTTTCTTGTGCCGGCGACGCGCCTGCACACCACGCTTGACTCGAGCCATTGTTCAGATCTCCAAAAACCGGTGTTTAGACGTAGGGCATCATGCGTTTGACCAGAGCCACGTCACTCTCGTGAACCTGGGTCTTGGGACGCAGATGGCGAATCGTCTTGGACGATTTCTTCGTCAGGATATGGTTTTTGAATGCCTGCTTACGCTTGAAACCGGAGGCGGTTTTCTTGAAACGCTTTGCGGCCCCGCGGTTTGTCTTGATCTTTGGCATGGTACCTATCTCAAGTTCGTGTGTTTCGGTTCATAAATAAGAAGCGACAACCGGCGAACCGGTTATTTCTTCTTCTTGCTGCCCGGGCTGAGCACCATGATCATCTGGCGCCCTTCCATGTTCGGGCGTTGTTCGACGGACCCGTAGTCCGCCAAATCCGCTTCCACGCGCTCCAGCAGATCGCGACCCAGCTCCTGGTGAGCCATCTCGCGACCGCGGAACCGCACGGTTACCTTGGTCTTGTCGCCGGCCTCCAGGAAGCGCTTGAGGTTACGCAGTTTCACCTCATAGTCGCCGGAGTCGGTGCCGGGACGGAATTTAATCTCTTTCAGCTGAGTCTGCCGCGTCTTCTTGCGGGACTCCTTGGCCTTCTGCTTCTGTTCGAACAGATGCTTGCCGTAATCCATGATCCGGCATACCGGCGGTTCCGCGTCGGGCGAGATCTCCACCAGATCCAGCTGTTTGCCATTGGCCTTCTCGAGGGCTTCCTCGACGGTGACGATGCCGATCTGCTCGCCATCGACGTCGATCAGCCGAACCTCGTTCGCCTGGATTTGCTGATTGATTCTGGCGCGCTGCTCGCGGCCTTTGCCTCCACGCTTAATGTCGTGAACCTCCGGTTGGTTATTCGAACTATGCCGGGCGGGCGCCTCGGGCGCGCCGCTCAGGGCATACGTCATCCTCGGGAATAGCCGCCCATTCTAGGTCACGGCACCGCCCCCGTAAACCCGGGGGTCACGGGGGCGGCGAAAGAGGATGGCGCGAAAACTGGTAGAACCGGGCGGATTCGAACCGCCGACCTCTGCCATGTCAAGGCAGCGCTCTAACCAACTGAGCTACGGTTCTGCAGAGGGGCGCAATTCTAGGCAGACCGGACGCCGCTGGCAAGCCCCTATCGCCGCCTTAACGCTTACGGCGCCCCCGCCAGGCCGCTTCGATCTGCCGGGCCCGGGTGATGGACTCCTGAACCAGCGCCGATTGGCGCTCGGCGAACTCACGGATGATCTCCAGGGCGGAGCGCACATCGCGGCGGAAGATGGTCTCCACCAGCGCCTTGAAGAAGGACAGGCACTCCTTCATTTCGTCGCCGTCCAGGTGCAGGGCCATGAAATAGGTGCGCTGCAGGGCCGGGTGCAGGTCGGCGAGCACGTCCTCCACGAAGGCGTTGCGGGCGAACGGGTAGGCGTGCTCCAGGAACCGGAAGCTGAGTTCAAAGAAGCGGTCCAGGTCCCGGTCCGAGGCGGCCAACTGCAGCTCGTGGATGAGCGCGATGATCGGGTCCAGGTCTTCCTCGCGCACGTTCTTGATGGCCTTGCGGATCACCAGCCCCAGCAGCACCTGCACCAGTTCATAGAGGCCGCGTACCTGGGCCTCGGACAGGTCCCGCACCACCGCCCCCCGGCGCGGCAGGATGTCGATCAGATGCCGGCGCTCCAGGATCAGCAGCGCCTCACGCACCGAGCCACGGCTGACTTCCAGCTCGCCGGCCACGCGCAGTTCCTGGATACGGTCCCCAGCCAACATTTCACCGCGGATGATCTGGCCGGCCAGATGGCCGGCAATCTGCTCGGAAAGACTCTCCCGGGCCTTGAACGTCATGGTTTGTCCTACAATCCCCTGATATTGTCGGACTATACAACCAAACGCCTCCCCGTACCCGTAAAAGCATTGGCAAAAATGCACGGCGAACCATGACAAGGCCGGTCCGGCATGGTTAATTGCGGAAACAAGGAACGCAGTCGGGCGGCCTGGCCGCCAAGGGCAGTCATGAAAAGGTTGATCACGGAACGGGCGGAACTGGACGCCCTGTTCGATCATTACGCGGAGCGCTTCGGGCGGGACCAGACCCCCTATCGGAACCATGTGTACCGGGTCATCAATCTGGTGGCGGCGCAACGCCCCCTGGAGGGCGACGACCTGCGCAAGGTGGAGCTGGCCGGGTTCTTCCATGATGCCGGCATCTGGCTGGCCGGCACCTTCGACTATCTGGGCCCCTCCGCCCGCCTCGCCTGCCACCATCTCAGCGAGCTCGGCCTGACCGACTGGGCCGACGAAATCCACGCCATGATCGTCCAGCACCACAAGCTCACCGGCACCGGCGAATCACCGAACAGCCTGGTGGAGGCCTTCCGGCGCGCCGACTGGATCGACCTGTCCCTGGGACTGGTGCGCTTCGGGGTGCCGCGCCAGCGCATCCGCGAGATCAATCACCGCTTCCCCAACGCCGGCTTCCACGGCCTGCTTCTCGGCCTGGCCGCCCGCCGGCTGTGCACCCATCCGTGGAATCCGCTGCCGATGATTCGTCGTTGAAACACGGCGCCCACTGACCCACCCTGGCCGCACCCACCGCCTGGACAATCGGTCCAAGGACATCATGTCCAGGCGTAACCACGGAAACGCCTTTCTAGAATGGATGCATCGCCGACCGGCATTTGGCCGGCCCGCAAAGGAGGCAACGGATGGCGGAGTCGCTCGCGCTCGATCTGGCCCGTATCCAGTTCGGGTTCACCATTTCCTTTCACATCATTTTCCCGGCCATCACCATCGGACTGGCCAGCTATCTGGTGGTGCTGGAGGGTCTCTGGCTGTACACCCGCCGGACCCTTTACCGGGACCTCTACCACTTCTGGTCCAAGATCTTCGCGGTCAATTTCGGCATGGGCGTGGTGTCCGGCCTGGTCATGGCCTACCAGTTCGGCACCAATTGGAGCTTCTTTTCCGAATTCGCCGGCGGCGTCACCGGACCGCTGCTCGCCTATGAAGTGCTCACCGCCTTCTTTCTGGAGGCCGGTTTTCTCGGCGTGATGCTGTTCGGCTGGAACCGGGTGGGCCCGGGGCTGCACTTCTTCTCCACCGTGGTGGTGGCGGTGGGCACCCTGATCTCCACATTCTGGATCCTGGCTTCCAACAGCTGGATGCAAACACCCCAGGGCTTCGAGATCATCGACGGTCGGGTAGTGCCCACCGACTGGCTGGCGGTGATCTTCAATCCTTCCTTTCCCTATCGACTGGCGCATATGTCGGTGGCGGCGTTCCTGGCCACCGCCCTGTTCGTGGGCGCCTCCGCGGCCTGGCATCTGCTGCGCGGTCGCGATCAGCCGGCCATCCGCACCATGTTCTCCATGGCCATGTGGATGATGGTGGTGGTAGCGCCGGTGCAGGTGCTGATCGGCGACCTGCACGGACTCAATACCCTGAAACACCAGCCCGCCAAGGTGGCCGCCATGGAGGGGCACTGGGGCGGCGAGACCGCCCCGGGCGAAGGCTTGCAGCTGCTGCTGTTCGGCTGGCCGGACATGGCGGAGGAGACCACTCACCTGGCGGTGGGCGTGCCACGCCTGGGCAGTCTGATTCTTACCCACAGCTGGGACGGCACCATCCCCGGGCTTAAGGAATTCCCCGCCCGGGACCGGCCCAACGCCACCGTGGTGTTCTGGTCGTTCCGGGTGATGGTCGGCCTGGGCCTGCTGATGCTACTGCTCGGCGCGCTCAGTCTGCTGCAGCGCTGGCGCGGGCGCCTGTACCGGTCACGCGGGTTGCTGCGCTTCGCGCTGGCCATGGGGCCCGCCGGCCTGGTGGCGATCCTGGCCGGCTGGTACACCACCGAGATCGGCCGCCAGCCCTGGGTGGTTTACGGTCTGATGCGCACCTCGGAGGCGGTATCGCCCCACGCCACCGGTACGCTGGCTCTGTCCTTGGGGCTGTTCGTGGTGGTCTATCTGTTCGTATTCGGAGCCGGCGTGGCCTACATGCTGCGGCTGGTGCGCAAGGGCCCGGTCAACGACGAGGGCCGCGAGGAAGGCGACGGCGGCCCCGGTCACCAGCGCCACGCCATGCGCCCGCTGTCGGCGGTGCGCGAGACCTTCGACGATGACGGGAGGGTGTGAACCATGGGCATCGATCTACCCCTGCTGTGGGCCCTGATCATCGGCTTCGGCGTGATGATGTATGTGCTGATGGACGGTTTCGATCTGGGCATCGGCATCCTCTACCCCTTCATGCCCGACAAGCATCACCGCGACGTGGCCATGAACACGGTGGCGCCGGTGTGGGACGGCAACGAGACCTGGCTGGTGCTCGGCGGCGCCGGTCTGCTGGCGGCGTTTCCGCTGGTCTATTCGGTGGTGCTGACCGCCCTGTATATCCCGCTCATGCTGATGCTGCTGGGACTGATCTTTCGCGGCATCGCCTTCGAGTTTCGCTTCAAGGCCCGCGAGCGCGAGCGTCATATCTGGGACAAGGCGTTTATCGGCGGCTCCTTCACCGCCACCTTTTTTCAGGGCGTGGTGCTGGGCGCCTATATTAGCGGCCTGCCGGTGCGCGACGGCGCCTACACCGGCGGCCCCCTGGATTGGTTCGCGCCCTTCCCGCTGTTCACCGGCGCGGCCCTGGTGTGCGCTTATGCCCTGCTGGGCAGTACCTGGCTGATCATGAAAACCGAGGGCGCCCTGCAGGCACGCATGGTCACCCTGGCCCGGCCACTGGCCTGGGCGCTGCTGGCCGCCATCGTGACGGTCAGCCTGTGGACGCCGCTGCGCGACCCGGCCATCGCCGAGCGCTGGTTCCGTTTTCCCAACCTGCTCTGGTTTTCACCGGTCCCGTTACTGGTGGCGGCCAGCATGGTGGCGTTGTTGCGCGCCCTGCGCCACGGCCGACAGGTGGCGCCGTTTCTGTTGACCCTGTTTCTGATGGGGCTGGGCTACGCCGGCCTGGCAATCAGCGGCTGGCCGCATATCCTGCCGCCGGACATCGACCTGTGGCAGGCGGCGGCGCCGCCACAGAGCCTGGGCTTCGCCCTGGTGGGGGCGCTGTTCATTATTCCCGTCATCCTCGCCTACACCGCCTTCGCCTACTATGTGTTCCGCGGCAAGGTGCGCCCCGGCGACAGCGGTTACCACGGATGAACGACGATCACGACTCCGGCCCACGCCGCCCGCCCTGGCTCCGTCGCCTGGGCTGGCTGGTGCTGATCTGGGCCACCAGCGTTGTGACGCTGGCGGGGGTGGCGGCGCTGATGCGAGGTCTGATGAACGCGCTCGGTCTCCAGGTCTGAGTGACTCCGGGTCGAAGGCGTACAGCCATGGTCAGCCATGGCCTACAACGGGACGGGCAAGGTGGCCGGCAAGTTACCCACAGAATCTGTGGATAAGTCTGTGAACTTTCTGTCAGGAAATCGGCCCGGGGCCCATTCCGGCGGCGCCGGCCCCAAAATGACGAAAAAATATCCATTATGTTAAACGTCATTAAAATCAAAGAGTTATAAATCAGTCCCGGAAAAATCAAGCGCTTACGTTGACTTGTTCATGACGGGGTCACCGATGCCCGTTCGCTGTGCAAAACTCCGCGCCGTCAAGCGATTTATGCACTGTCACGATGCCTTTATGGCTCCCCGCCGCGCTCTCGGCCCGGTTCCCGGGGGCCGTGCACCAGGCGCACGTTGATCACCCCTTCCAGACGGCCGATGCGCGCCAGCACCGCCGGGTCCGGGGCCTCCGCCAGGTCCAGCAGGTTGTAGGCCAGTTGATCGCGGCTTTTATTCAGCATATCGAGCACGTTGAGGTTGGCTTCCGCCAGTTCCGAGAGCACCGGGCCGAGCATGCGCGGCACGTTGCGGTTGGTCACCGCCAGCCGCGCGCCGGGGCCGGGCTCCAGCACCAGTTCGGGGAAATTCACGGAGTGGCGGATATTGCCGTTTTCGAGGAAATCCACCAGGGCGTCGGCGGCCATCATGGCGCAGTTCTCCTCGGATTCTCCGGTGCTGGCCCCCAGGTGCGGCAGCGTCAGCACGCCCCGGGCGCCGGCCAGGGCCAGGCTGGGAAAATCGGTGACGAAGGCCCCCAGGGCCTCGGCCTCCAGGGCGGCGGCCACCGCGCCGTCGTCGACGATGCCCTGGCGGGCGAAGTTGAGCAGCACCGCGTCCGGCTTCATCACCGCCAGCTGCTGGGCGCCGATCAGGTCGCGGGTGGCGTCCAGCAGCGGCAGGTGCAGGGTGACGAAGTCGGCCCGCGCCAGCAGCGCCTCCAGGCTGACCATCGGTGAGACCTGGCTGGGCAGGCGCCAGGCGGCGTCGACGCTGAGCGCCGGGTCGTAGCCGATCACCCGCATGCCCAGGTGCAGGGCGATGCGCGCCACCCGCGAGCCGATCGCGCCCAGCCCGATCACCCCCAGGGTGCGGCCGCTCAGTTCGCGGCCCTGGAATTGCTTCTTGCCGGCCTCCACCTGGCGGTGCAGATCGGCCTCGTCCGCCGCTTCCAGAGCGTCCACCCAGTCCAGGCCGGCGCGCAGGTGGCGGGCGGACAGCAGCAGCCCCGCCAGCACCAGCTCCTTGACCGCGTTGGCGTTGGCGCCCGGCGTATTGAACACCGGAATACCGCGCTCGCTGCAGTGGGCCACATCGATGTTGTTGACGCCGGCGCCGGCGCGGGCCACCGCGCGCACCGTGGCCGGCAGGGCATCGGCGCCGAGCGGGTGGCTGCGCAGCAGGATGGCGTCCGGGTCGGACAGATCACTGGCGATTTCGAAGCGGTCACGGGGGAAGCGTTCCAGGCCGCGCAGGGCGATCTGGTTGTGGGTGCGGATACGCAACATGGCGGCTCTCCGGTCGGCCGGGGTTGTTGTTTTCCCCAAGCCTCCCGGAAAAGCGCCGTCCTGACCAGCCCCGGGTCAGGAAAGAAAGGTCAGTATTGGAAGGTCATGCCCAGGCGGTGGCCCACTTCCTCGTAGGCTTCGATCACGTTACCCAGGTCCTGGCGGAAGCGGTCCTTGTCCATTTTTTCGCGGGTGTCCTTGTCCCACAGGCGGCAGCCGTCCGGGGAGAATTCGTCGCCCAGCACCACCTCCCCGTGGAACAGGCCGAACTCCAGCTTGTAGTCCACCAGCAGCATGTTGCCGTCCAGGAACAGCTTCTTGAGCACGTCGTTGACCTTGAAGGTGAGCGCCTTCATGGTCTCGATCTGCTCGTCGGTGGCCCAGCCGAAGCTGCGCACGTGGTACTCGTTGATCATCGGGTCGCCGAGGGCGTCGCTCTTCAGGAACATCTCGAAGGTGGGCGGGTTCAGTTCCTTGCCCTCTTCCACGCCCAGGCGGCGCACGATGGACCCGGCGGCCACGTTGCGCACCACGCATTCCACCGGGATCATCTCCAGGCGCTTGACCAGGCACTCATTGTTGGAGAGCAGCTTCTCGAAATGGGTGGGCACGCCGGCGGCCTGCAGCTTTTCCATGATGGCGGCGTTGAACTGGTTGTTGACCGCGCCCTTGCGGTCCAGCGCCTGCTTCTTCTTGCCGTCGAAGGCGGAGGTGTCGTCGCGGAAGACGATCACCAGCTTGTCCGGATCGTCGGTGGTGAATACGGACTTGGCCTTGCCGGCATAGAGTTCGTCGCGCTTTTCCATGAAATAACCTGTGTTGATGGGTCTGGGTTCAGTGAATGTCGAGCCAGTCGAAACCGTGGTTCTGGCCGGCCACCCGGATCCGCTCCTGGCCATGGACCACCGCCTGGTGGATCCGGGCCAGGGCGTGTTCCGGGGTGTTATTCTGCTCGCTCAGGTGCGAAAGCACGAGATGCTGCAGGCGGTCCACGTTGCAGTGGCCCAGCAGGGTGGCCGCCTGCTCATTGCTGAGATGCCCGTAATTGCCCCCCACCCGGCGCTTCAGCGAACTCGGATAGGGGCCGCTGGCGAGCAGTTCCGGGTCGTGGTTGCATTCCAGCACCAGGGCGTCGCATTCCCGGTAACACTCCACCACATGGGGCGTCAGCGAGCCCAGGTCGGTGAGCACGCCCAGCTCCCGGTCGCGCCAGCTGAAACGGTACTGACAGGGCTCGCGGGCATCGTGGGGCACGGTCACCGGGGTCACGGTCAGGTCCGCCACCTCGAAGGCCCGGCCCGGCCGCACCTCCCGCCACAGCGTGTTCTGAAACCCGGCGGGCTTGCCGGTCACCGCCCGGGCGGTGCCGAAGGTGCTGTACAGGGGCACGCCGTATTTGCGGGCCAGGGCGCCGGCGCCGCGCACGTGATCGCCGTGCTCATGGGTGATCAACACCGCCGCCAGATCGTCCGGGGCCAGGCCGAACAGGGCCAGGCGGCGCACCGTCTCGCGCAGGGTAAAGCCGCAGTCCACCAGCACCAGGGTGTCGCCGGCGCGCACCAGGGTGCCATTGCCTTTACTGCCACTGCCCAGGGACGCCAGTCGCAACTGCCCTACCCTCCCGCCGTCGTGGTTCAGAGTTCGCGGTGCACGCTTTCCAGAATCGCCAGACCGGGGGCTTTGTCGGCCAGCGCCGTGCCCTCGCCATTGAGCACCGCCACCTGAATGCCGTTGGTGGTGTGGCTCAGCTTGAGCTGGGCCTGGGGCGGCTGCATCTGGTAGCGCTCCGGCGTGGTCAAGAAAAACACGCCCTGGTCGCGGTTGCGGTCGGTGACGCGCAGGTCGGTCTGGGTGAGCGCCTGGCTCACTTTTTCCCAGGCCCAGGCAAAGCTGGTGGGCATCATGATGATCGGATAGCCGCTGCCGTCCTTGCCGAGAATCGCCTGGCCCTGCTGGCCCGGCGGCGGCGCCGGCGCGGCGGCATCGTCGTCCTCGGCGTCGTCGCCGGGGGCGGCGGCCACCAGCTGCGGCGGACGGGGTGCCTTGAAGCCGTCTTCGCCGTCGCGCTTGCCGACGATGCGATCGTCCACCCGCGGCACCGCATAGAGCGGTTCGTCACCGATGAACACCAGATCGCCGGGCACGGTCATCGGTTCGATGACCTTGGCGTCGCGATAATGAAGACTGTTGTCCGGAAGCAGGCCGCAGCCGGCCAGAGCCAGCGCCGCGGCGGTTACTGCAATACTGCGATGCATCATCCCTCCAGGAGTCCGCAGCCGCGCAGCGTCTCGCGCAGACGCGGCTGGGCGGCCTTGGACAGCGGCACCAGCGGCAGCCGGATGCCGTTGTCGATCAGGCCCATTTCATAGAGCGCCCATTTGGTCGGAATGGGGCTGGGTTCTATGAACAGATCACGATGCAGGGGCTCGAGTTCCGCATTCAGTTCGCGGGCGCGGTCGGCGTCGCCGTCCAGGGCCGCCTGGCACATGGCCGCCATCTTCGCCGGGGCCACGTTGGCGGTCACGGAAATGTCGCCGTCGCCGCCACCCAGCATCAGTTCCAGGGCGGTGGCGTCATCGCCGGAATAGATCAGGAAGTCGTCGCCGCAGCGCTCGCGGATTTCCCGGGCGCGTTCCAGGTTGCCGGTGGCTTCCTTGATGCCGACGATGTTCGGCACTTTGGCGAGCCGCTCCACGGTCTCGGGCAGCAGGTCGCAGGCGGTGCGGCCGGGCACGTTGTAGAGAATCTGCGGGATGTCCACCGCCCGGGCCACCTTCAGATAGTGCTGATAGAGGCCTTCCTGCGGCGGCTTGTTGTAGTACGGCGTGACCAGCAGGCAGGCGTCGGCGCCGTCCCGCTTGGCGTCGCGGGTCAGGCGGATCGCTTCCTCGGTGCTGTTGGCGCCGGTGCCGGCGATCACCGGAATGCGCTTGTCCGCCACCGCCACCACTTCGCGAATGACACTGTCGTGTTCCTCGAAACCCAGGGTGGCGGATTCGCCGGTGGTGCCCACCGCCACGATTCCATGGGTGCCTTGTTCCACATGCCAGTTCACCAGGTCGCGCAGACGTTCCCAATCGACGGAACCGTCCTCGCGCATGGGGGTGACCAGGGCCACGATGCTACCGCGAATCATGCCGTTATCTCTCTTCGTGCAAAGGGCGCTATGGTACAACCGGCGCCGGGGGCAAGGGAACCTCTACCGGTGCATCCGCCGGGCCGGTAAGCTGCCCCCTTCGCAATCCGCCCATTCACGATACAAGCCAAGGATCGTCCATGAGCATCAAAGAAGGCCAGCCGGCGCCGGATTTCACCGCCCCGGCCACCAGCGACACCACCGTCACCCTGTCCGCCCTGAAGGGCCGCAAGGTGGTGCTGTATTTCTATCCGAAGGACAGCACCCCGGGCTGCACCACCGAGGGCCAGAACTTCCGTGACCTTTACCCGAACTTCCAGGAGGCCGGCTGCGAGATCTTCGGTGTGTCCAAGGACTCCCTGCGCCGCCATGAGAACTTCAAGGCCAAGCAGGACTTCCCGTTCGAGCTGATCAGCGACGAGGACGAAACCGTCTGCCAGCTGTTCGACGTGATCAAGCTCAAGAAGATGTACGGCAAGGAGTTCGAGGGCATCGAGCGCAGCACCTTCCTGATCGACGAGCAGGGCGTGGTGCGCGACGTGTGGCGCAAGGTCAAGGTCAAGGGCCACGCCGAGGAAGTGCTGGACGCGGTGCACGCCCTCTGACCCGCCCGGGGGTTATGCACAGATGCTGTGGGCAGTCTTGTGGATAACCCCTGGAAGACCGCGCCGGTGGCGGCGTTCATCAGGCACGCCACGTTCTGCGGTATTTTTGACCCATTTTTTCATTGCCCCTCCCCCGCGTGAAAACCGTCCCTCCGGATCGGACCGGGTTTTCCACAAATACTGTGGATAACCTTGTGGGAAAAACGCGGAAAAGTCGCTCGAGCGGCCACATTCAGGCCCCCGCCCCAGTTTGACGTTTTTTTGACCAAAATAAGAAAATCATTATAAAACAAAGAGTTAAAGAATATTTGTCGGCAGGTATTGACGTCCGGCGGTCCGTTGTTACCTTCTTTCCCAACCGCACACACGCTGTGCACAAATACGGGCCGCCTTGCGCTTGTCAATAGTGAAAAGGCGTCACGGCGTCTTCACGAAATCGGGCACGGTCCGTGTCGGGCGGTGATTCAGGGGAGCCGACGGGCCCCACGACAAGGCAGCGAAAACAGTGGGCCACGGACCGATCTGTGGATAATTTTGTGGACAGGATGTCAGAAAGGGGCGGATAACCGCCTTTTCAACCGTCGGCGCCCCCGGACGGGGCGCCGAGCGGGTGGGCTGCCTCAGCGGGTGCCGGGCAGGTCGTCGTCCGGATCCAGGTCCGGGTCCGCGTCGTGGTCGGCGCGGGCCCGGTCCATCTGATCCAGGGCGTTGGTCAGGTCCTGCACGCGCTGGCGCAGGGAATCCACCTCGCGCTTATTGGGGATGCCCAGGCGCGACAGGGCCTTGCCCAGCCGGTCGTCGAAGGCTTTTTCCATGCGGTCGATGGTCTCGCCGGTATGGTGGCGCACCCGTTCCTTGATGTCCTCGACCCGCGGGGTCTTTTCCTTGGCCCGCCGCTCCACCTCGCGGCCGGCTTCCACCAGGGCATCGAAGAAGCCACTGCCCTCTTCCTCGGCGCGGGCGTAGGCGCCCAGGCCGGCCAGCCAGATCTGATGGGTGTACTTGCGCAGGTCACGGGTGGCGCCGCTGAGGGCACGCAGGGGACGGCCGCGCTCGTCCCGGGGGATATGATCGTCGTCGTGATCGTCGCGATCGGACATGGTCCTGTTCTCCTCGCTCAACGCAGGCGTCGCTCGACGCAGGCGGCGAGTATAGGGCAAACAGGACGGAGCCCGCCAATCGTCTGTCGGACAATTCCCCTGGCGGCGGCGGGGTTATTCCGGCGGCGGTTCGTCCTCATCGCGGGCGCGGCGGCCGCCCACCAGACGGGCCAGGTCCCGGGCCCGATCGCGGATCAGATCGCGGGATTTGCCGGTCAGCACCGCCACGAAGCGTTCGGTCAGCCGGTCGGCGCCGGCTTCGAAGCGGCTGTCGATGTGCCGCTCCAGTTTCGGGCCCAGCCAGAACTTCACCGCCAGCCCCACCACCACCAGGGTCACCAGCGACGACAACAGCGCGCAGCCGATCAGCAGCCAGGCCAGCGTCGAGGAGGTCAGGGTCGCCATGCTCAGACCACCCCGAACACGAAGATCAGCTGCGCCAGGCCGGCCAGAGCGCCCAGGAAGCCGCCCACCAGAATCAGAATCCATTCGTCTTCCTGGAAGGCCGGGCGCAGCAGGTCCTGGAAATCGTCGGAACTGAGCGCCTGCATGCGGTCACGCATGAGCCGCTCGATGATGGCGCTGCGCTCGCGGTTGAAGCGGTCGTCCTCGAACGGCTCCACCGCCAGATCCACCGCCTTGTCCTCCACCGCGCGCTTGAGGTCGGCATAGCCGCCGGGACCCACCGTGAGCTGGGCGGCGGTGCGCACGAAGCCGCCGTTGAGCAGCGGTTTCAGGTGCCGCTTGATGAGCGCCTTGGTGCGGTCGCCGCGGGGGCCGTTGATCACCTGGTACATGATGTTGCGCAGGGTCACCAGCTCCTCGGTGGTGAGCCGGGCAAACGACTCGGCCACGTCGCGCTGGCGCTTGAGGAACAGCCCCTGTACCCGGAACGGGCCCACCCGCACCGGATTGAGCGGTCGGAAGATCACGTTCAGGGCCAGCCAGTTGGTGGCGATGCCGACGATGAAACCGAACAGCGGCAGGATCCAGTTGCTGGGCATGAAAATGAACACCGGGATCTGGATCAGGCCGAACAGGAAGCCGAAATAGAAGCCGGAGTTGGTGACGAAGCGGAATTCCGGCTCGCCCACCTCCTGGAACATCTGCACCATGAGCGCCTTGTCCGAGCGCATGCGCTCGACGATCATGTGCTTCATGTCCACCAGGTCTTCCAGGTTGCGGCTGATGTCGTCGACCACATTGTCCATCACCGCGGGGATGGCCCGGCGGGCCCGGGCGTAGACCCGCCGGCGCACCGCCAGGGGCAGGTTTTCCCAGAGCACCGCGTTGCGCTCGGTCATCACCTCGTCCACGTATTCCTCGATGCGCGCCTGCACGCTCTTGGTCAGGTGGGCGGCGATCTTCTCCGGCTCCATTTCGCGGAAGAACTCGTCCAGACTGCCCAGCTTCTGCAGTGTCTTGTCCACCACGATGGCGGCCATTTTCTCCACCTTGGAGGGGATGATGCCCTGCCAGCCGAACACCGGACGGATGCCGATGAACTCCAATGGATAGAACGTCATCTGCACCGCCGCCCAGTTGGTGGCCCAGCCCACCGCGCCGGCGATAAACGGCATACTGACGTATTTCCAGAGGTCCGGATGGGAAAACAACGAATCCAGCATGTGGGTGAACAGCCCCTCCCAGGATGACGCACGGGTCGCCGGGCCGGGCCCGGAGGTTGGACAAGCCTAGCCCGCAAACGCCACCGGGAACAGTTCCCACGGGCGCGGGAGGCGGTCAAAACAGCCAATGTTATGTGGCCGCTCAGTATAGATAGTCGGACTGAGCCTCTTAAGCGGCGTCGCGTAACTTTTGGCAACCGGCGCCCCCTTCGTCATACTCCCGGGCAGGATTCGCCTTACCGCACAGAAGGATTTCGCCACCCATGACCTCGCCGTCCTCGTTGCCCGGGCTGTTTATGTACGGGGCACTGGAAACCCTGCTCAACCAGGCGCTCACCGGCGACCCCCGGGGCCGTGAGCAGCTCGCCGCCCTGCACGGCACGGCGGTGCGGGTGCGCGGCGAGCATCCCATGTGGGTGCTCTATGTGCTGATCTACGAGGACGGCGTGGAACTGCACGACGACTACGAAGGCCCGGTGGACGTGCGCGTGCGCGGCCCGCTGGGCGCCATGCTGCACTGGCTGCTGGCGCCCAACAGCGGCGACGCGGAAGAATCCCTGCGCATCACCGGCCCCGCCGACACCCTGGAAAAGCTGCAGCGCATGGTCAGCGAATTCAGCCTCTGGCCGCTGGCGCGCAACTGGCTCGACGACCATGTACGTCTGAAGGAACTGCTGGCGGTACTGCGCCGGGAAGACCCGGTGTGGCTGGAAAAGCTGTCCGGTCTGCCCGATCACCTGGGCGAACTGGCCGCCCAGGTGGCCCGCCAGCAACTGCTGCAGGAAGACATCCTCGAGGAAGTGCGCGCCCTGCGCCGGGACATCCGCCATTCCCGGCGATTGGATCTGGCCTTTCTGGTGACCGGGCTGGGCCTGATGCTGGTGGCGCTGCTGCGCGCCCTGGGCCAGTGGCAGGACACCTGGCGCGCCCTGGCCCATGACTATGCCTCGCTGGCGATGATCAGTTTCGGGCTCGCCCTGATCATCGGGCGCTTGCTGCACCGGGAGCGCGGACATCGCGACTGAAGCGGGGGACCGCCCCGCCCCTCCCGCCGCGAGATGCATGGTTGCGTAGCAGCGACGGGGCGGCCCTCCGCTTCAGTCGCGATCCCCTTTCTTGGCAAAGAACCTGCTCAGCCGCTCGCCCACCATTTCGGTGCTGGTGCGCGCCAGGCTGCGGCTGGTTTCCTCGATCATTTCCCGGGTCGGCAGATTGCGCACGCCGTCGTTGATGCCGCGTTTGACGGCCTCCTCCACCCGGGCGGCGATCAGGTCCGCGGCGTTGCGGGCCTCTTCCTCCAGGTCGGCGCGCAGCCGGCGACGCAGGGTGGGGAGTAAAAAATAATGCGCCCACAGCGCCAGCACCGCCACGGTGATGGCGGCGGTCAGCAAGGCGGTCAGCAGAACGGTGGTCATCAATGGCGGCCCCGATAACCGATTCGTAACCGAACCGGGTATTAATGTAACCGTTGGTACGGATGGGAAGTATTGCTTAGCAAAACACTTACTATGATGCGTGTCACATACTGCCAGGGATGGCCCGTGCAACGCAGGAGCGAATAATAACTTCGACACGGGATCACAGTATGACCTCCGGGACGGACACCACCCGCGTACAAAGTCAAAGTCTTAACCCGCTGACACCGTTGGTGTCCCTGTGCCAGCGCTATCGACTGCCATTATCTCTGCTGGCGATTCAGCTCAAGGACCTGACCGCCCTGGGTCGGGAACTGGGCGGCGACCAGCTGCGTGCCCTGCAACGGCAGCTGGCCCGCGCCATGGAACAACGGGTGCGCCAGGAAGACGCCCTGGTGACCTGGCAGCGCGGCTATCTGGTGCTGTGCCTGCCGGGCACTTCAGTGGAAGGGGCGGTGGGTCTGGCCCACCGCCTGAGGGACTGGTTCGAACACACCCGCTTCACCTTGCCGGAACGGGTGCTGCAATTGTCCACCACCATGGCGGTGCATGTGGCCGACACCGACAGCGCCGAGCCCGGCCACCACGAACCGATCCGCGAGCTGGTGATGGACACCCTGTGTCTGCTGGCCGCGGAGGAGGACGGTCCGGACCCGGTGCTGTCACGCCGGGCTCTGCGCCTTCGGCAACGGCCGGCGCCGCAAGCGTCCGTCGCCCACCCACCGCCACGCAAAGGGGACAGTCCCGACCCGCTGGAGAAACAGGACCCGCCGCGCCAGTTCTGCCAGTTGGTGGAAACGCTCAGCCGCCACGGCGAGGGCATTCTGGTGCGCGCCCTGTCGCCGGCTCTGCGGCGGCTGGATGAACCCACCCGGCTGCGTCTGATCGACCATCTGCTGGAGGCGTCGCTGCTGCCGGGCGCCCCCACCGCCCGCGCGGACTAGGGCCTGCGGGCGATCAGCACCGCCCGGCGGGGCGCCGGGTGGCCTTCCCGGGTGCGGGTGGGATCGTGCGGATCGAGAAAGTCGGGCAGCGACTGGAACCGCATCCACTCGGTGGCGCGCTGCTCGTCGGTGGTGGTCACGCCCTCGTCCACGCAGCGCACCGCCTCGAAGCCGCACCGCCGCAGCCACACCGCCAGGTGCGCGGCGCTGGGCAGGAAGAACACATTGCGCATGGCCGCATAGCGGCTTTCCGGCATCAGCACGGTATGGCCGTCGCCCTCCACCACCAGGGTTTCCAGCACCAGCTCCCCGCCGGGACGCAGGGCGCCGGCCAGTTCCATCAGATGGTCCAGGGGCGACCGGCGGTGGTAGAGCACGCCCATGGAGAACACCGTATCGAACGCCCGGGAATCGGCGGGCAGTTCCTCCATGCGCAGAGGCGCGAACCAGAACGGCGCCGCCGGCGCGTAGCGGCGCACCGCCAGATACTGCATCAGGAACAACGGCGTGGGGTCGATGCCCAGGACGGTATCGGCGCCGGCGCCGAGCATGCGCCAGCCGTGGTAGCCGCTGCCACAGCCCACGTCCAGCACCCGGCGGCCACGCAGGTCGGACAGGTGCGGCGCCACCCGCCGCCATTTCCAATCGGAGCGCCACTCGGTATCGACGGGCAGGCCGAAGAACTCAAAGGGCCCCTTGCGCCAGGGCATCAGGCCTTCCAGGGCGCGGCGCAGGGCTTCCGGGTCGGCGTCGCCGGGGGCGCCCACGGTGAGGGTGTCGCGGTCCAGGTGGCAGGGCGCCGGGCCGGCGGGCAAGGCGTCCACGGCGGCGCGCCAGCGCGGCAGGTCACCATGGGGCTTGTCGAGCAGCCGTTCGCGGCTCAGCGTCATGACCGGCGCGGCGTGCTCGCCCAGCAGCGGGGCCAGACCGGCGTTCAGTTCATCCAGGTAGGTTTCCAGCATGGGCGCGATTATCCGCACGCCGGTGGGGCCGCGCAACACGGCGCGATTGGCCCGCACGGACCGCGCCAGTCGGGGCACACTATCGCGATCGACAGTATCGCGATCAAAAGTATCGCGATCGACAGTATCGCCACCTTGATGATCCCTACGTTCTTCGCGCCACCGCCATGAGGACCACCATGACCGTGACCCTGGACCAACCCCTGACCCTGCCCTGCGGCGCCACGCTCAAGAATCGTCTCGCCAAATCGGCCATGAGCGAAACCCTGGGCACCCCGGGCAACCGGGTGACGCCACGTCTGCCCCGTCTTTACCGCACCTGGGCCCGGGGCGGTACCGGCCTGCTGATCACCGGCAACGTGATGGTGGACCAGCGCGCCATCGGCGAACCCTGCAACGTGGTGGTGGAGGATCGCCGCGACCTGCCCCGTCTGCGCGACTGGGCCCGGGCCGGCAAGGAAACCGGCGCCGCCATCTGGGTGCAGATCAACCATCCGGGCAAGCAGGCACCGGCGGCGCTCAACCGCCGCTCGGTGTCGCCGTCCGCCCTGCCCTTCGAGGACCCGGGCCTGAAGCGCTTCTTCCATACGCCGGAAGCGCTCAGCGAAGAACAGATCCGCGATATCGTGCGGCGTTTCGGCGAGACCGCCGCGATCATGAAGGAGGCCGGCTTCGACGGCGTGCAGATTCATGGTGCCCACGGTTATCTGGTCAGCCAGTTTCTGTCGCCGCGCCACAACCGCCGCGAGGACGCCTACGGCGGCAGCGCGGAGAACCGCCGGCGCTTCGTGCTGGAAGTCTACGACGAGATGCGCGCCCGGGTGGGCGACGATTTTCCCGTGTCCATCAAACTGAACTCCGCGGACTTCCAGAAAGGCGGCTTCGATGAGGACGAGTCCTCGGCGGTGGTGGAAGCCCTGGCCGCCCGTGGCATCGATCTGATCGAGATCTCCGGCGGCACCTATGAGGCGCCGCGCATGGCCGGCGCCGGGGTGCGCGAGTCCACCCGGCGCCGGGAGGCCTACTTTCTCGAGTACGCGGAGCGGGTGCGCCAGCGGGTGGACGTGCCGCTGATGGTGACCGGCGGCTTCCGCTCCCGGGACGGCATGGCCCGGGCCCTGGCGGAGGGCGCCACCGATCTGATCGGTCTGGCCCGGCCGCTGGCGGTGGACCCGGCGTGGAGCGCCCGGCTGCTGGCCGGCGAGGACGTGACCAGCCCGGTGGCGCCGATCCGCACCGGCATCCGCGCGGTGGACAACGCGGCGATGATGGAAGTGTCCTGGTACACCCTGCAGCTGGCGCGCATCGCCCGGGGCAAGGCGCCGCTGGAGAACGCCGGCGGCCTCAGTTCGCTGCTGAAAATCGCCGGCACCCTGGGCTGGCGGCGTCTGCGCATGGGGCGCCTGCGCGCCTGATCCCTGTCCGACTTTGATACGGCGGTGGGTCGCGGCGCGACCACCGCTCTAGGGCGGGCCGCTCAGGTATTGATGCAGGGCCGCCTGCATGGCGCTCAGGGTCAGCGGCTTGATCAACTGCCCGTCCATGTCCACCTCCTTGATGCGGCGCGCGTACTCGGGCATGACGTGGGCGCTGAGCGCCAGGATCACCGCCGGCTGCCAGCCGTTTTCCCGTTCCAGGGCGCGCATCCGGCGGGCGCTTTCGAAGCCGTCCATCACCGGCATATCCAGATCCATCAGCACCAGCCGGTAGGCGCCGCCGCCCTCGGCGAACCGGTCCAGGGCCTGACGACCGTCGTCGCCCAGCACCGGGCCGGGCACGCCGAGCCGCTCCAGATAGCCCCGCGTCACCATCTGATTCACCGGGTTGTCCTCCGCCACCAGCACGCGCAGACCACTGCGTGCTTCCTCCGGCTCGCGCTGGGCGATCAACGGCACCCGCCCGGGACCGCTGTCACTGAGCAGCTGCTGCAGCTCGGCCACGGTGAGCACCGCCCGCCGCACCAGGGTGATGTCGTCGCGCATCACCACCTCACCGCTCTCGCGCATGCCGCACAGCAGCACCGGGCGGAAGCCGGCGCTGCGCCGCCGCGCCGGCGCCAGCCCCTGGTCCAGCAGCACTCCGTCGGTGACGCCGTGCACCAGCAAATGGGCGACCGGGGCGTTGGCCAGGGCCTCGCGCACCGCCGCCAGACCGGTGACCACGGTGACATGATCAAAGCGTGCGTCGCCGGCCAGCAGCGCCTTGAGATTACCGACCTGATCCCAGACCAGCGCCGGCTCGCGGCCGGCGTCGGCCATCGGCACCGGCGGCGTTTCCACCGGCATCGGCAGGCTGAACTGGAAGCGGGCCCCCTGGCCTGGGGCGCTGCGCAGCTGGATGTCGCCGCCCATCAGACGCACCAGTTCCTGACTGATGGACAGGCCCAGCCCGGTGCCGCCGAAGCGCCGCGCCACCGAGGCCGACGCCTGGCTGAAATGCTGAAACAGGCGGTGCTGCTCCTCCTTGCTCATGCCCAGGCCGCTGTCCTCCACGACGAAGGTCAGCATCACCCGGCCTTCGTCCAGGGGCTGGCAGCCGGCACTCACCCGCACCCAGCCGTGGCGGGTGAACTTGACCGCGTTGGAAATCAGATTGGTAAGAATCTGGCGCAGCCGGGGCGCGTCACCGCGCACCGCCGCCGGCAGATCCGGGGCCACGTCCACCAGCACCAGGTCGCCGTTGTCGCTGGCCGGCAGGCTGAACATGTGCGCGCAGTCGATCACCACCGCCGCCGGGTCGAAGGCGTCGATCTCCAGTTCCAGCTTGCCGGCTTCCAGCTTGGAGTAATCGAGCACATCGTTGACCAGCGTATTGAGGGTGCGCCCGGCGTTCTCGATCAGGCCGATGTAATCCTGCTGGCGGGGCGAGGGATTGGTTTCGCGCAGCAGCTCCGCCAGCCCCAGCACGCCGTTGAGCGGGGTACGGATTTCGTGGCTCATGCGCGCCAGAAACTGGCTTTTGGCGCGCACTTCCGCGCGCCCGCGAATGGCGCGGCCGGCCAGGTGCAGGAACATCAGGCTGGCGGTGAGCACGCCCAGATACAGCAACAGCAGGCCGCCCATCATCCACGCGGTCTTGAAGTCCGACCGTTCCTGGCCCCGGGCCACCAGCCGCGCGGCCAGATCCACCACCGCTTCGTCGAAGCCGTTGAGGGCGGCGTGGCGGGCGCCGCTTTCCGCCACCACCCTCTGCCAGGACACCGTCACCGGCACCGTGCGGATCAGATTCTCATCCGCCCAGATCAGGTAGTCGGCCAGCTCCGCGCGCAGGCTTCGCCAGCGCTCGCGAAGCGCATTGTCGTCGGCCCGCGTGGCCAGGGTCCCCACCTGCCCCTCCACCAACAGCAGCCGCTCACCCAGCCGCGCCACCGCCCGGGTCAGACGGTCGCGATCCTGTTCGCCGAGCAGACCGTCGCCGGCGGCGGCAAACAAGCCCACCGCCCGGATCACACCCAGCTCCCGACGCAGTTCGTGCAGGCCGGTGAGCGTCAGGGACAGGGCTTCATTGGGGCGCGGGCGGGTGCGGGCGGCCAGGTCGGCCATGTAGAGCACCGCCGCCAGGGTGTCGTAAAGCCGCTCGTTGACCTGCTCGACGCTGTCAAAGGCGGCGGCGGTGCCGTCCAGCGCCAGCGGCGGACGCCATTCCCGCCAGTCCCGCCGCAGCGCCCGTGCGTGGTCCTGAAGGCCCGGCACCGACCGTGCACCGAGTGCTTCCAGAAAGGCGCCCATGCGCAGCTCGGTCAGGTCGCGGGCGCCCTGCCAGCGTTCCTGCAGCGGCGGCAGCGGCGAGCGCGCCACCACCGGGGAAAAATCGCGCACCCGTTCCAGGGGCGCGACAACCGCCATGCCGGTGCGGAACAGCTGAATGTCGTCGGCCATGGCCAGATAATGGGAGTGCCGGTCCCAGCGATGCTGGAACACCAGCGTCGCCACCACCAGAAAGGGCAAGGTGACCAGACTCACCAGCAACAGGATGGCCGGGTATTTTTTTCGTTCCGCCACTCGTCTCCCCCTGGGTCCGTCTGCCGGGCGGGGCGTGCCAAGGCCTTTCCGGCACTTTATCATGGCCGGGTCCTTGAACCGCATACGCGGTTTTTTGGATTATCAGGGGGAATCATGTTGCCGAACGCCGGACCGAAATCCGTTATCCCGTGGCTGCTGGCCGTGCTGCTGCCGGCCCTGTTGGCCGGCTGCCAGACGCCGGCCCCGCGCGGCCTGCCCGACCTGCGTGGCGGCGGCACCCTGCCCCGGGCGGTGAGCGCGCCGCCGGCGCGGCTGGACGGCTACCGGGCCCCGGCGCGGCTGGCCGGGCTGGACGGCGACGGCACCGTCAGCCGCCCCGGCGAGGACGGCTGGCGGCAGTGGCGGTTCGCCAACGCCGACACCCGCCTGCGGCTGACGCTCTATGGCCTGCCCGGCGGCTGGCAGGACCTCAGCGACACGCGCATCGTCAGCGGCCATTACGGCCAGCTCCGCCAGCAGCGCGTCAACCGGGTCTACAACAGCGCCGATCAGTCGATCCGCTTCGTCGGCGAGCGCCTGTTCGATCTGGAAGGGCACGTCACCGCCAGCGGCGCCTGGCTGATCAACCGGCCGGACCGCCGGCCGCTCTACGAGACGCTGCTGCTGACCAGCGGGCCGGGGCATTTCATCCGGCTGGAAGCGGCGTCCCGGGACCGGGACACCACCGCGCTACTGCGGCTGAGCAAGCGGGCGCTGGCGGAATTCCGCGCCTATCAGGGCAAGGCCACCGCCAGCAGCAGCGGCAGTGTCAGGAACGACAGCAGCGTGGAAAACACCACCATGGCGGCCACTTCCTCCGGGCCCTGACGGTAGGTCTGCGCCAGCAGATAGTTGAACACCGCCACCGGCATGGTGGACTGGATCAGAATCACACCGCGCAGCACGCCCTCCACCCCGGCCAGTTCGCAAACCAGCCAGGCGGCGGCGAACCCCAGCACCAGCCGCAGCACCGAGAAAGCGGCGCCGGGTCCGGCGTGACGCACCCGCAACTGCGACAGCGACACGCCCAGGGTAATCAGCATCAGCGGGATGGTCAGGTCGCCGATCAGTTGCACGCTGTTGAACAGCCACTCCGGCAGGCGCACCCGGAACAGCACCATGGCCACGGCGATCACCACCGACACCAGAATCGGGTGCCGGAACAGCTTCCAGGACAAGCCCTGGCCGCTGACCACGGCCAGGCCGAAGGAAAATTGCACCACCGAGGTCAGCATCATCCAGGCCAGCCCCAGGGCCAGGCCGTGGTCGCCGAACGCCAGCATGGACAGCGGCAAACCCATATTGCCGGTGTTGGGGAACATCATCGACGGCAGGAACACCCGCAGGGGACGACCGGACAGCCGCAGCGCCAGCCAGGCCACCAGCCCGGTGACGGTGAGCACCGCCAGGAACAGGCCGGTGACCCGCGCCAGGGCGGCCAGATCCAGATCGCTCTTGCCCAGGGTGGCGACGATCAGACAGGGGGTGGCCACGGTGGTCACCAGGGCGGTGACCATGCGCATGTCGAAGGGCCGGCCGCTGCGGCCCCAGAAAAAACCGATGCCGGCGCAGGCCAGCACCGGCGCCATCACCGCCCAGATTTTTACCAGCATGCTACTATCTCCGCCCCGGCGCGCCCGGCACCGCCGGCCCGCCCCATCGAGCGGCGTAGTGTGAGGAGACCGCCCCATCATGTCCATCGGCGATTTCGCCCCGATCCGCCCCGCGCGCCTGCACTGGCAGGACCGCACGCCGGTGGCCACCGACTACGACGACCCCTATTTCTCGCGCCAGGACGGCCGCGCCGAAAGCCACTATGTGTTTCTCGACGGCAACCGGCTGCCGGAACGCTTCGCCGCCCTCACCGATGGCGACCTGTTCGTGATCGGCGAGACCGGCTTCGGCACCGGCCTGAACATGCTGCTGGCCGCCGACCTGTTCCTGGCCCGGGCGCCGGCGGGGGCGCGGCTGGACCTGTTCTCGGTGGAAAAGCACCCGCTCGGCGGCGACGACCTGGCGCGGGCCCTGGCCGCCTGGCCGGCGCCCGACGGTGAGTCCCGCTGGGCGGCCTTGTGCGACGCCTTGCGCGACCAGTACCCGCCGGCATCGCCGGGCTGCCACCGCCTGTGGCTGGCGGACAACGTCAGCCTGACCCTGATGCTGGGCGAGGCGGAGCCGCTGTGGCGGCTGTGCCCGGCCCGGGTGGATGCCTGGTTTCTGGACGGCTTCGCGCCGGCCCGCAACGCGGACATGTGGCAGCCGGCCCTGTTCCGGGCGCTGGCGGCCCACAGCCGCCCCGGCGCCACCCTGGCCACGTTCACCGCCGCCGGCGCCGTGCGCCGGGGCCTGCAGGAGGCCGGCTTCCGGGTACGCCGGATCGACGGCTTCGGCCATAAACGGCACATGGTGGTGGGCGAGCGGAGCGAAGCCGGCGATCCGCCCTGGCGGCCCGCCACCTTGCGACGGGGCACCGCCCTGGTGGCCGGGGCCGGGCTGGCCGGCGCCACCAGCGCCCGGGCCCTGGCGGAACGGGGCTGGCAGGTGACGGTGCTGGACCCGGCGGGCATCGCCCGGGGCGCCTCCGGCAACCGGGCCGGCGTGGTCTACAGCACCCCCAGCCCCCACCTCACCGCCCAGAACCGGTTCTATCAGTTGAGCTACGGCCACGCCCTGCGCTGGCTGCGCCGGTACCGCTTCCCGGGCCACGGCCAGGGCGCTCTGAACGGCGTGGTCCAGCACTACGTGGACGACAAGCAGAGCGCCAAGATCCGCGCCGCCGCCGACAGCGGCGCCTGGCCGGACACCCTGCTGGTGGCCGGCGAACACAGCGCCGAACTGCGCGGCGGTGGCTACCTGAACCCGCCGGCCTGGTGCGCCGCCCTGCTCGACCACCCGGCCATTACCGTGGAGCGCCGTACACTCGGCGGGCTGCGCCCCGGCACCCCCGCCGTGGCGGTGCTCGACGATGGCAGTGAGCGGACCGCCGATGCCATCGTCATCGCCACCGCCGGCGCCGCCCGCGATCTGGAGGTGTCGGGCCGCGAACTGGGCGATCTGCCGCTCAAACGGATTCGCGGCCAGGTCAGCTATTGCCGGGCCACCGCGGCCAGCGCCGCCTGGGAGCGGGCGCGCTGCCACGGCGGTTACCTGACACCGGCCCTGGACGGACTGCACTGCGTGGGCGCCACCTTCGATCTGCACGATGGGGACCCGGCGCCCCGGGACGACGACGACCGGGCCAACCTGGCCCAGCTGCGCCAGTACCTGCCGGACCGCTGGGCGGAACTGGGCGGCGACGCCATCCAGGTGGTCGAACGGCGGGTGGGCTTCCGCTGCCAGAGCACCGACTTTCTGCCCCTGACCGGGCCCCTGCCGGACCCGGACGGGGACGGTTCCACCGCCCTGCCCGGGCTGTGGCTGAACATCGCCCACGGCAGCCGCGGCCTCACCGGCACGCCGCTGTGCGCGGAGATCCTGGCCGACCGCATCAGCGACGCGCCGCCCCCGGCGGACGGGCCATTGCTGGAGGCGCTGGATCCGGGAAGATTCCTGAGAAGAAAAAAGAAGAAGTTAAAAGTTGAAACTTAAATCCAAGAGGCTGCCCCATGTTCCCGATCACCGCCCTGTACGCCGCTCTGTGCGGTCTGTTGATTCTCGCGCTGGCCTTCAACGTGGTGCGCTACCGCTTCGGCCGGGGCGTGTCCCTGGGTGATGGCGGCGACGTTCTGATCAACCGGGCGGTGCGCGCCCACGGCAACGCGGTGGAGTACGTGCCCCTGGCGCTGATTCTGATCGGGCTGCTGGAAGGCAATAACGGCAACGCCTGGGCGCTGCATCTGTACGGGCTGCTGCTGGTGCTGGGCCGGCTGGCCCATGCCTGGGGCATGCTCAAGCCGGGCAGCGAGGTGAACACCTTCCGCAAGCTGGGCATCATCGCCACCTGGCTGGTGCTGCTGGCGGCCAGCGTGCATCTGCTTGTGATCGTGGGGTTGTATTAACCGCCTTACAGGCCCGCTTCGCGGAGCTGCTCGCGGGTGAAGATGGACACGGTTTCGGTGGCGTCGTCGAACACCACCGCCGCGTCGCCCCGTTTCAGTTGGGCGAGCACCTGCTCCACCTTGGTGGCGGTGGCGATTTCCCGTTCGCCATAGTCGGTGCCGTCGCGGGTCACGAATTCCTCGATCAGGTTGTCGAGGGTGGCGGCGGGAATCTCCTGCCAGGGAACGATCATCGCTGACCTCTAAACATGTTCGCGGCTAAACAAGATTGCCCTCCCGGGACCATTCGCAGCGCACCCGCAGCGGATCGTCGGAGGGCTCGTGGTAATCGTCGGCGCAGTCCCAGTGAAAGGTGTGGGTGCCGGCCAGTTCCGTGTCCAGGTGCACCACCGCGCTGACCCAGTACATCTGCTTGAGCAGGCGCTCGAACTTGGCGATCCAGTGGGCCCACTCGTATTCCACCGCCCGGTAGGACTGGCCGAAGTGGATCACCTGGGTCTGGTAGCCGCCACCGCCCGGGTCGGCGGAAAAGGCGAACATGTCCTGCCCCAGGAACGGCGACTCGTCCGCCTCCGGCAGCGCGCGCACCGCGCGGCGGTTGTGGAAACAACTGGCCTTGCGCTGCCGCTCGTCGCCGAACGGCAGGTGTTTGATGCAGCCGTAGACAATCGACTCGTTATCCAAACTTCAACCTCGAACAACCGCGGGCGCCGCCCTTTCAACTTTTAACTGGTCACTTTCAACGTCCCTAACGCCCGCACCGCTCCATCTGCACCGCATAACGGCTGGCCATGTCCTGGGCACGGCGGGCGGAGCGCTGCATGTAGGGGCGGCTTTTCCAGACCCCGCGGGCGTAGCCGCCGTGGCCGGCGTAGTAGGCCAGATAAAGATGATAGGCGTCGTTGAGAGCGATGCCGTTGCGCACGTGGCTCTGGTAATGGTACCAGCCGACGAAGTCCACGGCGTCGCCGAAGTCGTCCCGCTTGGCGCCGCCGTGACCGGTTTCACGCTGGTACCAGGCCCAGGTGCCGTCCAGGGCCTGGGGGTAGCCGTAGGCGCTGGAGGGCCGCTTCCAGGGGATAAAGCCGAGCAGTTTGGTGCGCGGCGGTTTGGCGTGGGCCTGGTAGCCGGATTCCTTGTAGATGGTGGCCATCAGGATCGCCACCGGCACGCCGTATTCCTTCTCGCTGCGCTTGGCGGCCTTGTACCAGTTGTTGAACCAGCCGCCCTTCTGATCGAACACCGCGCAGACGTCGTCGATATGGGTGGGGGTGGTGGCGCAGCCGCCGAGCAGCAGCAGCGTGAGCGTCACGATCAGCACGCGCATGGAGGGACCTCGAGATTTCGGCTTGGCGACATGGTAACCGCCGGGGCGGCGGGCCGCCATCCTGTTGGGCGGGGCTTGGCATCGCGGCTGAAGCCGCTCCTACACGGTAAAGAGATCGCCGTAGGAGCGGCCGGGCGGCGTTCCGCTTCAGCCGCGATTGCCCGGGCCGCGCTCATTGTTCCGGCAATGAAATACCGTGGCCGGCCAGGAAATGGACGAAAGCGTCCTCGTCCATCACCTCCACGCCCAGCTTCCCGGCTTTCTCCAGCTTGGAGCCGGCGGCCTCGCCGGCCACCACCCGGGCGGTGCTTTTGGAGACGCTGCCGGCCACCTTGGCGCCCAGGCTTTCCAGGCGTTCCTTGGCCTCGCTCCGGGTCAGCCGGCTCAGGGTGCCGGTAAGCACCCAGGTCTGGCCTTCCAGGGGACGTTCGTCACCGCCGCCGGCGGGGGCCCGTTCCGCCAGGGCGGCGGCCTGTTGCTCCGCCTCGCGCAGGCGCGCCTGCCAGTCGTCGGCGCGCAGCCCTTCGGCCAGTTTTTCCAGGGTGCCGGCGCGGGCGCCGCTGTCGTCCTCGCCCCGCTCCACCGCCGCCAGCAGGGCGTCCAGAGTGCGGTAATGGCGGCCCAGGGCGTCCAGGCTTTTGTCTCCCAGGCCGCTGAGCGGCATGCCCAGACTCTTGGCGCCGCGCAGCAGGGCGCCCAGGGTCAAGGCGTCCACGAAACGTCGGGAGGGGGCGCCGGCGGATTGCGGTTCCAGGCCGGCGGCCAGCAGGTCGTCGATGACCTTCTCGTTGTGGTCCTCGGCGAAGAAGGCGGCGATCGCCTTGGCCACTTCCCGGCCCACGTCCGGCACCTGCAGAAACAGCAGCAGCGGCGCCCGGCGGATGCTCTCCAGATCGCCGAAGCAGTCCGCCAGGGCCTTGGCGGTCTCCTCGCCGATCTGCAGGATGCCCAGGGCGAACAGCACCCGGTTAAGGCGGGTGCGCTTGGAGCCTTCCAGGGCCTTCATCAGGTTATCGGCGGACTTCTCGCCCATGCGCTCCAGGTCGGCCACGTCCTCCGCCTTGAGGCGGTAGAGATCGGCCACATTATCCACCAGGCCCTGATCCACCAGGGCGTCCACCAGCTTGTCGCCGAGCCCCTCGATGTCCATGGCCCGGCGCGAGGCGAAGTGCTTGATGGCTTCCCGGCGCTGGGCGCCGCAGATCAGACCGCCGGTGCAACGCGCCACCACGCCGTCGTCGGCGCGCAGAATCTCGCTGCCGCACACCGGGCATTCGTCGGGCAGATGGATTTCCCGGGCGTCCTTGGGGCGGCGTTCCGGCAAGGCGCGCACCACCTTGGGAATCACATCGCCGGCCCGGTACACCACGACGGTGTCGCCGATGCGAATGTCCAGCCGGCCGATTTCGTCGATGTTGTGCAGGGTGGCGTTGCTGACGGTGACGCCGCCCACCTGCACCGGCTCCAGCTTGGCCACCGGCGTCAGGGCACCGGTGCGGCCCACCTGCCAGTCCACGTCGTTGAGCACGGTGAGTTCTTCCTGGGCCGGGAACTTGTGGGCGATGGCCCAGCGCGGCGCGCGGCTGACAAAGCCCAGATCGCGCTGCCAGTCGAACCGGTCCACTTTGTAGACCACGCCGTCGATGTCGTAGTCGAGCCGCCCGCGGCGCTCAAGGATGTCGTGGTAGAAGCTCAGCAGCGCCTCCAGGCCCCGGCACTCCTTGATCTCCGGATTGACGCGCAGATTCAGATCGCGCAGATGCTTCAGCATGCCGGAATGGGTGTCCGGCCAGTCCTCGCCTTCCAGGCGCGCCACCGAATAGGCGTAGAACTCCAGCGGCCGCTCGGCGGTGATCCGCGAGTCCAGTTGCCGCAGGCTGCCGGCGGCGGCGTTGCGCGGGTTGGCGAACACCTTCTGGCCGGCTTCCTGCTGGCGGCGGTTAAGGGCCTCGAAACCGGAGTGCGGCATCACCACCTCGCCGCGCACTTCCAGCAGTGTCGGTGGCGTCTTGCCGCGCAGACGCAGGGGCACCGACTTGATGGTGCGCACATTGGCGGTGATGTCCTCGCCGGTCTCGCCGTCGCCCCGGGTGGCGCCGCGCACCAGCTCGCCGTTCTCGTAGACCAGGGACACGGCCAGACCGTCCAGCTTGGGTTCCGCCACGTAATCGATGGGGCCGCTCACATCCAGACGCTCGCGCACCCGCTGATCGAAGTCGCGCAGCTCGTCGTCACTGAAGGCGTTGCCGAGGCTGAGCATGGGCACCGCGTGGCGCACCTCGTCGAAGGCGTCCAGGGGCGTGTCGCCGACTCGCTGGGTAGGCGAATCGGCGGTCACCAGGTCCGGATGCCGTTCTTCCAGTTCCTGCAGACGGCGGTAGGCGCGGTCGTATTCCGCGTCCGGCACCGCCGGGTCGTCCAGGGTGTAATAGCGGTAGGACCAGTCGTTGAGGGTGTCGCGCAGTTGGCGGATTTCGTCGGCCGGGGCCGGTTTCTTCGAGGTCACGGGGGTGAATCCTTGGTTCGGAAGGGCCAGGCAGGAGCGGTCGTTCGACCGCGATCCGGTTCGTGGATGATCCCCGGTGGCGATCAGCCGGCGCTGAATCGCGGTGGGACCACCGCTCCTGCGAGGGGCGGCCAGGCCGCCGCCGTCAGGCGCCGTGTGAGACGCGCTGGCGGCGTTCGAATTCCTGCACGCGCTGGCGCAGATGTTCCATGGTTTGCGGGGTGAGCACGCTGTGCTGCTCATCCTTGAGGTCGCCCTCCAGCTCCTCGGCCATGCGGCGGCCGACGCTGAGCATGCGGTCCAGGGCGCCCAGCGGTTCGCCGGGGCCGGGCAGCTTCATGAAGAAGGTGATGCCGGCGAACTGCTCTTCTTCCATGGTGTCGATGTCGAAGGTGCCCGGTTCCACCGCATTGGCCACGGAGAACTCCAGGCGCTCCTGGCCGGCGGTTTCCCGGTGCCGGTGGAAAATGTGCATGTCACCGTAGCGCAGGCCGCTTTCCAGCAGCAACCGCAGCATGGCCTGGCCGTCGAAGCGGTCCGGGCGGCGCGCGATCAGGTGGAACACGATCACTTCCAGGGGCGCGCTTTCCTGGGCCGGGGCGCGGGGCTTTTTAGCCCGGGGCGGTTCGGGGGCGTCCTCCGGGGTCTCGCGGCTGAAGCCGCTCCTACGGCCCGCTTCGGCGGATTCGGTCACGTCCGCGGCGCGGGGCGGTTCCGGACGGCGCGGCGCCGGTTCCGGCGGCCGTTGGTGGTGCTCCGGCTCCGGCAGGCTTTCCTCCCGGGGCGGCGGCGTCAGCGGTTCACGGGCCCGCGGGGCCGGCGTGTCGTCGTGGTCGGCCTCGTCGGCGCCGAACAGGCTCTGCTGCTCGGCACGGCGGGCGGCGCTGATCCGGGCCGGGTCGGGTCGGGCGTCCACGCCGTCGTCCGGGTCCATCATCATCGGCGGATCGACGGCTTCGTCGTCGTCCACCCGGCCCATGTCGAAGCCGCCGGGCTGGTCCAAATCGGACGGTTGTTCATCCCGGCGACGCACCCGGGGCTTGCCCAGATCGGTGGGATAGTCGTCCTCGTCGTCCGGTTCCTGGTGTTTGCCGTGGTCCTTGCCGAAGCGGCGGTCGATGCGCATGCGCAGGCGGCCGTGCCGCTCGCGGATCATGCGCCGCACGCCGTCGGCAAGGATCAGCAGGATCAGGATAACCAGAATGCCGATCAGTGTTTCCAGATTCAGGCCCATGTTGCCTCTTCCTTAGCTTGGCTCGCGTCGCCCAGATTCATTGGATCAGGTTCATCGGATCGCCCGGATCACATGGCCGCCATTTCGGCGGCTTCGTCCACGTCCACGGACACCAGACGGGACACGCCCGGCTCGTGCATGGTCACGCCCATCAGGGTGTGGGCCATTTCCATGGCGATCTTGTTGTGCGTGATGTAGATAAACTGTACCCGCTCCGCCATCTCCGACACCAGATTACAGAACCGTCCCACGTTGGCGTCGTCAAGGGGCGCGTCCACCTCATCCAACAGACAGAACGGCGCCGGGTTCAGTTCGAAAATACTGAACACCAGGGACAGGGCGGTGAGCGCTTTCTCACCGCCGGACAGCAGATGGATGGTGCTGTTGCGCTTGCCCGGCGGGCGCGCCATGATCGCCACGCCGGTGTCCAGCAGGTCCTCGCCGGTCAGTTCCAGGTAGGCGTGGCCACCGCCGAACACCTTCGGGAACAGTTCCTGGAGCCCCTTGTTGATGCGGTCGAAGTATTCCTTGAAGCGGGTGCGGGTTTCCCGGTCGATCTTGCGGATGGCGTTTTCCAGGGTCTTGAGCGCGTCTTCCAGATCGTCGTTCTGCTGATCCAGGTACTGTTTGCGCTCGGACTGCTGCTGGTATTCGTCGATGGCCGCCAGGTTGATCTGCCCCAGACGCGCGATGCGCTGGCCGATCTGTTCCAGCTGGTCGGACCAGTGCCGCTCCTCGGCGTCCTCGGGCAGGTTGCGCAGCACCGTCTGCAGATCGAAGTGGCCCTCGTCCAGCTGCTCGGCCACGGTCTGCCGGCGGGTGGTCAGATCCTGCCACTGCATGCGCTTGTTGTTGATGGTGTCGCGCACTTCCTGGGCCTGGCGCTCGTGCTGGCCGCGCCGGCCTTCCAGGTCGCGCATCTTGTGTTCCACGTCCTCCAGCTGGCGGCGTGCCTCGGCCAGCTGCTGCTCGGACTCCAGGCGCTGCTCCAGCTTTTCTTCCAGCTGTTCCTGCAGCTCCCGGGCCGGGTCCTCGTCGCCGCCGGCCTGCTGCTCCAGCTGCGCCTTGCGCTCGCTGAGGGTGGCCACCTGGGATTCCAGCCGCGCCAGGTTCTGGCGCAGGGATTCGGCCTGGGTGCGGGCGCCCTGGGCGTCCATCGCCAGCTGGTGGCTGCGGTCGCGGTGCTGGCGCGCCTGCTGGCGGGCGTCGTCGAGCCGCGCGCGGGTTTCGTCGCGGCGCGACAGCAGCGCCTCGCGCTCGCCGGAATCCTGCTCCATGGCGTCCAGGGCTTCCTGGAGCACGGCGCGGGCTTCCTTGATCTGATTCTGTTCCTGGTCGAGCTGGCCGCGGGCTTCCTCCATCTCTTTATTGAGACGCTCGCGGCGCATGGTGATCTGCTCCAGACGCACCTGGCGGGCGCTGACCTGGGCGTTCACTTCGCCCAGTTCCCGGTTCAGCCGGCTGGCCTGGCGCTGCACTTCCTCGCGCTCTTCCTCCAGCTCGGCGATGCGCTCGCGGGCCTCTTCCAGGCCGGCCTTGAGCTCGTCCACCCGGGCCTGGCCGGTGTCGATGCGGCCTTCCAGGGCTTCCAGCTCCCGGCGCCGTTCCAGAATGCCGGCTTCCTGATCCTGCTCGCGCACCACCTTCAACCAGTCGGCGCCCAGCCAGATGCCGTCGCGGGTGACCACGGATTCCCCCGGCCCCAGGCGCGCGCGCAGGGCCAGGGCGGCGGGCAGATCCTCGGCGGCGTGCACGCCGGCCAGCAGGCCCTCCGGCACCTCGCCGCGCACCTGGGCGCGCAGCAGGCTGCCGTCCGCGGCGCCGGCGTCGGCGCCGGCCTGCACCAGGGTGACACGGCCGTGGGTCAGGTCATCCAGCCAGTCGCCGACCCGCTCCAGGCCGTCGATGGCCACCGCCTGCAGGGCGTCGCCGAGCACCGCTTCCACGGCCTTCTCCCAGCCTTCCGCCACCTGCAGCCGGTCCGCCAGGCGCGGCCGCTGATCCAGGGCGTGGCGCTCCAGCCAGTCGCTGACCGCGCCGTCGTCGCCCATGGCCGCTTTCTGCAGCGCTTCCAGGGAAGTGTGGCGGTTCTTGTCCGCCTGCAGCCGGTCGCGGGCCTCATCCAGCTCGCGGCCGCGCTCGCCGTTTTCCCGGCGCATCTGGTTGATGCGGTCCTGCAGGCTTTCGGCGCGCAGCTCGCTCTCTTCGCGCTGCTCCTGATATTCCGCCACCTGCTCTTCGAGCTGGCGCATTTCCTGGGCCAGGGGGCCGGCGTCCAGGGACTCCTGCTCCTTGGCCAGCCGCTCCAGACGGTCGCCCAGGCGCTCGATGGATTTCTCCAGGTGCTGGATGCGCGACTGCTCCACCTCCGCCTGACGGCGTGACTCGCCGGCCTTGTTGTTGAAACCTTCCCAGGCCTGCTGCCAGTCCTGCATGGCGTCCTCCGCCAGGGCCAGGGTCTCGGCGGCGGCCTCCTCGCGCTCGCGGGCCAGGTCCAGGTCCGGCTCCAGGCCGGCCAGGTTGTCGTCCAGCTCCGCCAGCTTGTCCGCGTCGGTGCGCTGGTGCTGGTCGGCCTCCTTCCAACTGGCGGTGACCTGCTCCAGTTCCTCGTACAGCTGCTGACGGCGCTCGCGCTGGTGCTGGATGCTCTGCTCCAGCCGCGCCACCTCGGCGCCCAGGGCGTAATAGCGCTGCTGCACCTGATTGAAGTTTTCCTGCACGTCGTTGTGGCTCTCGCGCAGATGCTCGATCTCGGCGTCGGCGTGGCGCTGCTCGGCGATGCGCGCCTCCAGGGCCACTTCCAGCTCGGCGATGATCTGATCGAGCTGGCGCACCTGCTGATCCAGGCCGCGCCAGCGCAACGCCTTGAGCTGGGCGCTCTTCTGGCGCTCCTCTTCCTTATATTGCTTGTACTTTTCGGCGGCGGCGGCCTGGCGGCTGAGGCGCTCCAGCTGGCGCTCCAGCTCCTCGCGGATGTCGGTGAGCCGCTCCAGGTTCTCGCGGGTGCGGCGCATGCGGTTCTCGGTCTCGCGGCGGCGCGCCTTGTACTTGGAAATGCCCGCCGCTTCCTCAATGTAGACCCGCAGCTCCTCGGGCTTGGCCTCGATCAGCCGGGAAATCATGCCCTGCTCGATGATCGCGTAGCTGCGCGGCCCCAGGCCGGTGCCCAGGAAGATGTCGGCGATGTCCTTGCGGCGACACTTGGTGCCGTTGAGGAAGTAGTTGGACTGGCCGTCCCGGGTCACCTGGCGCTTCACCGAGATCTCGTTGAACTTGCCGTACTCGCCGGTGACGGTGGCGTCGGAATTGTCGAACACCAGCTCGATGGAGGCCTGGGCCACCGGCTTGCGGGCGTTGGAGCCGTTGAAGATCACGTCGGCCATGGACTCGCCGCGCAGGTGCTTGGCGGAGGACTCCCCCATCACCCAGCGCACCGCGTCGATGATGTTGGACTTGCCGCAGCCGTTGGGCCCGACCACGGCGGTCAGGTTGTCCGGAAACAACGCCGCGGTGGGATCCACGAACGACTTGAAGCCGGCCAGCTTGATGGTTTTCAGTCTCATAGCGTGCGTATCGCGGCCGCAACCGCTCCAGAACAGGGCCAGGGGTCCCGCCTGGCTGCGGGACCGTAAGCAGAGCTTAAGCCGCCTAGTCTAGCGACAAGCGGGGCCGAATTCACCCGGCGCGGCGCCACTTTCCGTGTGTTTGCCGTAACCGCCCCACCCCGGGGTCGGACCACGCTAACCGACTGATATCAATGAAAATACTGGAAAATATTGCGCGCAAATGGAGCCTGCGGCGTCTTTTGGCCCCTCAAAAGAGGCCGCTAGCGAGCCAATGCCCCTCAACCGGTTCCGTTTAACCCCTTCTTTTAACCCCGAAAAACCGGCTCATGGCCCTCCGTATTGGCTTGTGGTCGCCTCAAAGGAAGGGAAAATCAAGCGGTTAGCGTGGTCCGACCCCGGGTGGACCCCGGGTGGCCCGCTGCCGGGCTGCTCAGCGTACATGAAATCAATCGCTTAGCCGGGTCCGACCCTGGGAAGGTGTTAGAATGCGGGCCCTTTTCTTGCTGTCAGGTTTCGCCATGCCCGCCACCGATTTTGCTTCCCTGCCGTTGGACGCCGCCACCCTGGCGAACCTGGCGTCGCTGGGCTTCACCGCCATGACGCCGGTGCAGGCGCAAAGCTTGCCGTCGATTCTCCAGGGGCGGGACGTGATCGCGCAGGCGCGCACCGGGTCGGGGAAGACCGCGGCGTTCGGCTTGGGGTTGCTGCATCCGTTGAATCCGCGCTACTACGGTTGCCAGGCGCTGGTGCTCTGCCCCACCCGCGAGCTGGCGGATCAGGTGGCCCAGGAGGTGCGGCGTCTGGCCCGTGGCCGGGACAACATCAAGGTGCTGACGTTGTGCGGCGGGGTGCCCATGGGCCCGCAGGTGGGGTCCCTGGAGCATGGCGCCCAGGTGATCGTGGGCACGCCGGGGCGGGTTCAGAAGCACCTGGCCAAGGGCACCTTGTCCCTGGATGGCTTGAATACCCTGGTGCTGGACGAGGCCGACCGGATGCTGGACATGGGTTTCGTGGACAGCATCAGCGAGATCGTCGGGCAGACGCCGACCCGCCGGCAGACCCTGCTGTTTTCCGCCACCTGGCCGGCGGGCATCCGCGAGCTGGCGGATCGCTTTCTGCGTGATCCGGTGACGGTGGAGGCGGCGGAGCGGGAGGACCGGCCCGCCATCGAACAGCGCTTCTACGAGGTGGCGCCGGAACAGCGGCTGGAAGCGGTGACGCGGGTGCTGTACAGCCTGCGACCGGTTTCCTGCGTGGCGTTTTGCGTGACCAAGCAACAGTGCCAGGAGGTGGCGGATCATCTGGTCGCCAAGGGCGTGTCGGCGATGGCGCTGAACGGCGACCTGGATCAGCGGGACCGGGATCAGGTGCTGGGCCGCTTCGCCAATCGCAGCCTGTCGGTGCTGGTGGCCACGGACGTGGCCGCCCGCGGGCTGGACATCGCCGCGCTGGATCTGGTGATCAATGTGGAGCTGGCCCACGACCCGGACACCCACACTCATCGTATCGGCCGCACCGGTCGGGCCGGCGAGGCGGGGCTGGCGGTGAGCCTGGTGGCGCCCCGGGAAATGCGCCGCGCCCTGGCCCTGGAGGATCGTTTCGGCACCCTGCCCTGGCTGCCCCTGGAGGAGGTGCGCCCGCATTCCGATCGGAGCCCGCTGGCGGCGCCCATGACGACCCTGTGCATCGGCGCCGGTCGCAAGCAAAAGCTGCGCCCCGGCGACATCCTCGGCGCGCTCACCGGTGACGCCGGCATTCCCGGCGACAAGGTGGGCAAGATCACGCTGTTCGACCACCAGGCCTATGTGGCGGTGGAAAGCGCCGTCGCCGACAAAGCCCTGCAACGTCTCCAGGCCGGCAAGATCAAAGGCCGCTCCCTCCGCGTCCGGCTGCTGTAACCTCAGGGAGCCCCGGGGTCGGACCACCCTAAGCTACTGATTAATATCAAAAAGAAGCACCTTTCGCGCGATATATAGAGCTTAAACGGCGATTTTCCCCACCCCAAAAGCCGCCAAGACAGAAAGGAAAAAAGGGCTTAACGCCCTTTTTCACCCCTAAAAATCCCGTTCTAACCGCAAAAACACCGCCCAGAAACCCCCTTTAGCCCATTTAAATCAAGCGGTTACGGCGGTCCGACCCCAAAAAAAGCCCCGAAAAAAAGCCCGGCGGAGCCGGGCTTGGGGGGTCAGGGCTGGTAGCGCCATTCGTCGCTGTCGTCGGCGGGGGGCTGGAAGCCCAGGCCGTCGGCGGGGCGCAACGGTTCGAACGGTTCGAACACCAGGCGCGGCATGACGCTTTGCGGGGCGGTGAGGTCAGCCACGTATTGGGTGTCCTCCACCACCTTGCCGCCCAGGGTGCGGTCGTTGAGGGAGACCCGTGCCTTGCCGTCGGTGGTGTCGACCATCTCGTAGACCCGGTCGCTGTCCACGTTGAGCACGCGCACCCGCACCTCGCCGGCGCGGATGGAGCCGGACCCGGTGGCGTTGCTGGCCAGGTCGCGACCTTCCAGGATCACCGTGCCGCCGCCCAGTCCGGTGGTGGTGTGGATGCGATCCACCGTCAGGGTCTGGCCGGCGCGGTAGCGCACCTGGCCGGTGCTGCCGGTTTCCGCGCCGGTGGCCATGGTGACGTTGCCGTTGCCGCTGACGCTGACGCCGTCGGTGCCGGTGATGCGACCACGCTGGGTCAGATCGCCGCCGGCGCTCAGGTCCACGCGGCGGCCGTTCAGGTCACCGTCCAGATCCAGATCGCCGCCGGTGGTCAGGCCCAGACCGCCCTGGCCGGTGAGGCCGGTGACGGTGAGCGGGCCGGTGCCTCGGTTGTTGATGTAGACACCGCCGCTGCCGCCGGTGGCGCCCAGGGTTTGCACGTCCACGTCCAGCGGGTCGCTGGCGCGGGCGATGCCGGTGGCCGCGCTCAGTTCCAGCAGGGAAGCCACGATGTTGGTGGCCTCCGCGTTGCCGTCCAGGATGGCGCCCGCCACCGCGGACAGCATCACCGCGTTACCCGGGGTCAGCGCCCGCACTTCGTTGACGGTGAGGTCGCCGGTGAGGGTGCGCACGCGGATGTCGCCGTTGTCGATGTGGGCGTTCAGGCCGGCCAGGCCGTCCTGTTCTTCCACGTTGATGACACCGTTTTCGGCGCGCAGGTCGAGGATGTTGGCGCGGGTGGCGATGGCGGTGGTGTCGGTACCCACGCCGTCGCGGCCGCCCAGACGGACCTCGTCGCCCACCACCCGGGTTTTGGCATCGCCGTCGTCGATCAGCTTGCCGGCGTTGGCGACCACGGTCACCTGGCCCTGGGCGTGGATGTCACCCAGGGTGGCATCGCCGTTCTCCACCATCAGGCCGACGCGGCCGTCGCCGGTGCGGGCCTGGCTGATGAGTACCGGGCCCTGCTGGTTCAGCACCAGGTCACCGGCCACGGAGAGCGCGTCGATGCGCTCGGCGGTCAGGTTCAGGAAACCATCGGTGGGGTTGTCGGTGGCCCATTCGCCGATGCCGTCGTTGGCGCGCAGGGTCACGTTGACGCCTTCCACCTCGCCGGCGCCGTCCTTGCGGATGGCGCCGGCGGCGCTGAGCGCCACATCGTGATCACCGGCGTCGACCCGGCCAATGCCCAGGTCACCGCCGTTGTCCACGTTGATGTCGCCGTCGGCGGTGGTGGCGCCGTCCAGGCGCAGGTCGCCCTGGTTGTCCAGGTCGATGGCACCGGTGCCGGTCACCGCCAGGGTGGCGCTTTGCAGCGAGCTGTCGAGGCGGATGCCGTTGACCGCGGTGCCCTGCAGGTCGTCGGCGCTGAGCGTGCCTTCGGCGCTGGTGGCCAGGCGGCCGGCGCTGTCGAGCACCGCGTCGCCGTTCACCGCCAGGGCGTCGATGGTCAGGTCACCACCGGCGCGCAGGTGCGCGTCGCCGTCGGCCAGGCTGCTGTCCTTCACGGTGAGGCCGTTGGTGTCCAGGTCCTCCAGGTGCAGATCACCGCTGCCGGTGATGGTGGCGTAGAGGTGGGTCACGCGGGTTTTCAGGCCGCTGAGCGTGGAGCCGATGCTCTTGGCCGCGGACAGGAACAGGTTGTCGCCGTGGATGTGCTCGGCGATGGCCGGATCCGCCTGAATGCCGCCCTCCTCGCTGGTCACCGACACGTCGCCGCCAGCGCGCAGGGTGGACAGGGCCACGTCGTCGACGGCGTCCAGGGTCAGGTCGGCGCCGCTGCTCATAACACTGCTGGCGTCCATGGTGATCTTGCCACCGGCGCTGGCGTCCAGGTCGGCGCCGGCGCTCAGGGCGGCACCGCTGGCCAGGCTCAGATCGCCATCGGTGGCGGTGACGGTCAGGTCGCCCTCCCCGGCTTCCACGGACGCGCTGTTGTTGATACGCACGTCGCTGCCCGCGGTCAGAGTGGCGTCGGTGGCCGCCTGCGCCCGGCTGCTGTTGGTGAGGACGATGCTGCCTTCCTCACTGCCCAGCACCAGGTCGCCGGCGGCGGAGGCGCTGCTGCCATCGGTGAGGGTCAGGTTGCCGCTGCCGGCGTTCAGGCTCAGGTCGACGTTGCCGGTCGGCGCCGGATCGCTCACGCCACTGTTCAGGGTGGCGCTGGTCAGGGTGATGGCACCGCCGGCGTCGCCGTCCAGGAAGCCACCGGCGGTGACCGTGGAACGGGTCACCGCCAGATCGCCGGTGGCGGCGGTGAGCGCCGCGTTGCCGTCGGCGCGTACGCCGGCTTCCTGGACGGTCAGGTTGTCGCCGGCGTCCAGATCCAGGTCGCCGTCGGCGTCGGCCTGGGCGCCCTCGGAGAACGCCAGGTCGCCGCCGGCGCGGCCGGTGAGGTCACCGCCGGCGCGCAGCACCGAGGATTGGCGGACGATCAGGTCGCCGTCGGTGGCGGTCACTTTCAGGTCGCCGTTGCCGGCTTCCAGGCGTGATGCTTCTGCCAGGGTAACGTCGGCGCCGGCCTCGATGGTGGCGTCGGTGACGGCGGTGGCGCGGCTGCCGTTGGTGAGGCTGACGTTGCCTTCCTCGCTGTCCATCACCAGGGCCCCGGCGGACTCCACGCGGGTGCCCTGGGACAGGGCGATGTCACCGCTGCCCGCGTTCAGGGTGAGATCCACGTTGGCGGCGGGGGCCGGGTCGAAGTCGGCGGTGAACGGCACCATCGGCATCCGACCACTGGCCAGGGTGGCGGCGGTCAGCAGGATGCCCTGGCCGGCGTCGCCGTCCAGGAAGCCGCCGGCGGTGACCGTGGAGCGGGTCACCGACAGGTTGCCCGCGGTGGCGGTCAGAGCGGCGTCGCCGTCGGCGCGCACCTGGCTGTCTTCCACGGTGAGGTGACGGCCGGCGTCCAGGTCCAGGTCGCCGCCGGCGGTGGCCTGGGTGCCGGTGGTGAAGGCCAGGTCCGTGCCGGCGTTGCCGGTGAGGTCATTGCCGGCGGTCAGGCGCGAGGACTGGCTCACGCTCAGATTGCCGTCGGTGGCGGTGAGGTCCAGGTCGCCGTCGGTGGCGGTGAGCGCGGACCCGGCGGACAGCACCAGGTTCTCCCCGGCGGTCACCGTGGCGTCACCCCGGGCGGTGCCCTGGCTGGTCACCAGGGTCACGCTGCCGGTGTCGGCGGTGAGGCGCAGGTTCTGTTCCAGGGACTCCGCCGTGGCGTTGTTCAGGGCCAGGTCGGTGCCGGCGCGCAGGGCCACGTCGCCGGTGGCGGCGGCGCGACTGCTCTGGCTCATATTCAGAGAGCCGTCGGTGGCGGTGGCGTTGAGCGTGCCGCCGTTGGCGATCAGCGTGGAGCCCGCGGCCAGTTGCAGATCCTGGCCGGCGCTGGCATCCAGCTTACCGCCGGCGATGGCGTCGCTGTCGGTCATGCGCAGGGAGCCCTGGCTCGCGGTCAGCGCCAGGTCGACGCCGGCGTTGATCAGCGCGTTGGTGAGGATGGTGTTGCCCTTGGCGGTCAGTTCCAGGTCACCGCCGGCGGTGGCGCTGCTGTTCTGGGTGAACAGCACATCGCCGCCGGTGGCGGTGGCCGACAGGTCACCGTCGGTGGCGGTCAGATTGCCGCCCCCGGAGAGGCTAACGTTCTGGCCGGCGGTAAGGGTGAGGTCCTGCCCGGCCGTCGCCCGGCCGGTGTTGAAGGTGGCGTTGGTGCCGGCGCTCAGGTCGATATCGGCACCGGAGAGGATCTTGCCGTTATCCACCACCAGCAGCTCGCCTGCCTCGGCGCCCACATGGGTGTCGCCGGTGCCGGTGAGGGTGCTGCCCTGGGTCAGACGCACGCTGCCGCCGGCGTCCAGATCCAAAGTGCCGTTAGCGGGATCCGCTTCAGGATTCAGAGAGCCCCCGGCGCTGATCAGGCCGCTGATCAGCACGGCGTCGCCGCCGGCCTGGCCGTCGAAGGCACCGCCGGCCAGCATCTGGCTGTTGTTGAGGCTGATGTCACCGTTGGTGGCGGTCACTTTCATGTCGCCGTCGGTTTCGGTGTGCAGCTGCGATTGAGTGAGGCGCACGCTGCCGCCGGCGCTGACGGTCTGCGCCCCTTCGGTGGCGGCGCGGCTGTTGGTGAGCAGCACGTCGCCGTCTTCCGCGGTGACGCTCATGTCACCACCGGACTGGACGGTGGCACTGTTCAGCGCCACCTGGTCGCCCGCTTTCAGGTCCAGGGTGGTGGCGGCGGAGGCACTGCTGCCACTGCTGATCTCCAGGTTGCCCTCGGTGGCGGTGGCTTTCAGGGCCCCGTTGGTGGCGGTCAGGGTGGAGACGCCGGACACGGTGATGTTGTCGCCGGCGCTGATGGTCACGTCCTCGGCGCCGGTAGCCTGGCCGTGAACCAGGGTCACGTTGCCGTTTTCACCGGTCAGGGTCAGGTCGCCGCCGGCCTCGGCGCTGGCGTTGTTGAGCGACACGGTGGTGCCGCCCTTCAGCGTCAGGTCGCCGTCGGCCTGGGCGCGACTGTTCTGCACCAGGCTGACACCCCCTTCGGTGGCGGTGGCGGACAAGTCGCCGTCGCTGGTCAGTTGCACGCCGTTGATGGCGGTGATATCGCCGGTGGCGGCGGTCAGGGTCAGATCCCCGGCGGCGTCCAGGTTGGCGTTGACCAACTGGCCCTTGCCGCTGCTCAGGCGGGTGTCGCCTTCGCCGGTCTGGGTCACCGCTTCGTTCACGGTGAGGGCGCCGTCGGCCACGGTCAGGTGCAGGTCACCGTTGGCGTCCAGGCCGGTGAGGCCGGGCAGGCCCAGGTTCGGGGTCACGCCGCCCACGGTCAGGTCGCGGTTCTGATTGAACAGGTAGAGGCCGCCGTTGCCGGCGTCCGCTTCCAGGGCGCCGGTTTCGATCAGCAGCGCCTGGTCGGCGGTACCGATGCCGTTGCCGGCGCGCAGAGCCAGCTGGTCGGCGTACAGTTCCGGGGTGTCGTCCGCTTCATTGAGCGCGTCGATGGCGCCGTCGGCCATCAGGGTGATGTTGCCGCCCTCGCCGTTGGTGCGCACTTCGCCCAGACGCAGGTCGCCGGCGTCGCTGGTGAGGGTGATGTTACCGGTGGTGGTGGTGACCTTCTCCACGTCCAGGTCGTCCCGGTCGTGGATATTGATCTCGCCCTGGGCGTCGGCGGTGACCACGTCCACGGCGGTGTCCAGGCCGCGCTGGGTAACGCTACCGGTGGCGCCGATGGCGCCGCCGGCGGTCAGTTCCAGTCGCTTGCCGGCGATCAGGGTGCTGTTGTCCTGGTCGTCGTCGATGCGGCCGTCCGCGTCCAGCCGGATGGTGGCGCTGTCGCCACCGGCGGCCAGTTCATGGACGGTCAGGTTGCCGCCGGCGGTGACGTCGATGTCGCCGTTCAGGGTTTCCAGGGCGATCAGCGCCAGGTCGTCGCGTTCGCGCAGCAGCACGTCGCCTTCGCTGGTGCCGCTGTTGACCACGCGGTCCACCCGGGTGTCCAGCTCCACCTGGCCGTCGGCGCGGAAGTGCAGATCGCCGCCGGTGACGTTCAGAGTGTCGCCGTTGTCGTCGATGATGGCGCCGCCCTCGGCCACCAGAGAGGTGTCGCTGTCAGCGGTCACGTCGGTGTCGATGATCTGCGTCTTCAGGCGCAGGTCGCCCCGGTTGGCGAGGCCCATGTCGCCGGAGGCGGTCATGCCGCTGAGGCCGTCCACGGTGCCCAGAACCAGTTCGTCGCCGTCGTTGTCGTTGATCACGAAAGCATCGCCTTGGCCGCCGTCGATGGCGATTTCATCGGTGTCGGTGTACAGCGAGTCCTCTTGGTTGGCGACGCCCTGCTCGGCGCGCACGGCGATGGCCGGGGCGTGCAGAATACCCGCCACCGGTACCCATTCTCCGTTCACCCAGGTGCCGCCGATGCCGCGTACCGCGCCCTCGGCCTGCAGGGAGATCAGCGTCGGGCTGACCACGTCACCCACCACGCTGATATTGCCCGCCACGTTTTCGGCGCGGATCTCGCCCACGGAGTTGATGTCGCCGAGGCCCAGATTACCGGTGGAGTCCAGGTACACGCCGCTGTTCAGGGCACGGCCGCTGCTGGTGCCCATGTCCAGTTGGTTGGCCTGAATGCCCAGCGGTTTGGCGGCGGACATGTCGATGTCCTGCGCCTGATCGTAGGCGGCGATGGACTGCTGGCGCAGCGCCTGGCTGGCGTCGCGGGCGGCGGTGGCCTTGAACACGGAGTGGTCCGCCATGTCGCGGGACACCCGGGTGGTGTCGCGCAGGCGGGTCCAGGTATCCACGTTGGTGACCGCGTCGCGGAAGTAGCTCTTGGCCACGTCCAGGTCGTTCAGGGCATTGTTGACGTCGTTGGCCAGGGGCGAGACCACGTTGCGGTCGTATTCGTCCACCGCGATCTGGGCGATGGACAGGGCCAGGCTCAGGCCCTGGAACACACCCTCGGAGCCGCCGTCACCACTGAACGGAATGGCCTGGGCGGCACCGGCGGCCAGGGCCACCGCATCCACCGCCGCCTGGGCCACGGAGACCACGCGATTGAGGTTATCCAGCGCGCGGCTGGCGGCGCTCAGCTGGCTGTTGAGGCGGTCCGCGGTGCGTTGGGCGCTGGTCAGGTTCTGCTGGGAAATGTTCTTGTTGACGATCGCCGAGTTGAGCGCGGCGATGTACGCCTCCAGCTGCTGCTGCAGGGTTTGCAGCTGCAGGATCTTGGCGTTCAGCTCCGCCACCCGGCCGGCGTAGTCGGCGATGGCGGTGTCGCGGGCGATTTCCGCGTCGCGCTGGGTGGGGGTGTTGCCGATCAGGGTGACGTGGTCGCCGCGCACGTTCTGGTCGGCGCCGTTGCCGTCCAGGATCACGCCGTCACGGGCGATCACATAGACGTCGCCGGTGCCGCCGGTGTCGAGCATGCCCAGGGTCACGTTGCGGTCCGCGTCCAGGGTGATGTCGCCGCCCTCGGTGACCAGGTTGCCGGTAATGATGTTGCCGTTATAGCCCTCGTTGGTGCCGTCGGCGCGGGCGGTCAGGGTGATGCTGCCACCGCCGGGCAGGCGGATGGTGTCGTCCTGATTCAGGAACACGATGTTGCCGTTGGTGGCGGTGAGCACCAGCTTGCCGCCGTCCATCACCAGGATGCCGCCGTTGTTGTCGAGCACGGTGATGGAGGCGGCGACGATGGTGACGCCACCGGTGCCCTTGCCCACCAGGCTGTCGGCGTCCACTTCCACGGCGCCGGGGCTGGCGGCGTTGACGTCGCCGTTACCGCCGCTCACCGACATCTGGTCCACGTCCAGCACCAGGGGGCCGGTGTTGCCGACACCCTGCTGGGCACGCAGGTCCACCTTGCGGGCCACCACGTTGGCGTCGCTGGAGCCGTCCGGGCGGGCGTCGTTGATGGCGCCGCCACTGGTCAGGGTGACGTTGCCGCCGGCCGAGGTCACGGTGCCCAGGTTCATGGTGCCGGCGGTGTCGATGTTCACATCGCCACCGGCGGCGCGGGCGTGCATCAGGCTCAGCGGACCGCTGTCACGGTTGCGCAGATAGATGCCGCCGTTGCGGGCGTCGACCACCAGTTCGTCGACGCGGATTTCCAGGGCGTCCACGGTGCCGTCGGCGGCCCCCACCTGGAGGGCGTCCAGGGTCAGATCGTTGGCGACGATGTTGTCGGCGTCGCCGTTGCCGTCACTGACGCGGCCGGTGGCGTTGAAGGTCACGCTGCCGCCACTGGACAGCCGGCCCAGCACGGCGTTGCCGGACTGGGTGAAGTCGATGTCGCCAACCGCTTCCCCGTCGAGCATGGTCAGCGCGCCCACGTTGGTCACGTAGACGTCGCCGTCGGAGAGCATGGACAGCTTGCCGGTGATGGCGGTGGACAGGTCACGGCTGTCACTGCCGATGCTGGCCGCGTCCAGTTTCACGTCATTGCCGGTGATGGCGGTGTTGTCGCCGTCGCCGTTCAGGTCGCCGCTGGCGGTCAGGCTGATCAGGCCGTCCGCGGACACCTGGCCCAGGTTCAGGTCGCCCTGATGGCTCACGCTGACGTCACGATCATCGCCGCCGGCGGCGGCGTTCAGCGCCAGAGGACCTTCGCCCAGGTTGTCCAGGCCGATATCGCCGTCGGTGGTGGTGGCGTCGATGCGGTTGGCGTCGGTGGTCAGGTCGATGTCGTCACCGGCGGCCAGCGTCAGGCCGTCGGCGGCCAGTACGCCGCCGCCGTCGCCGATGCGACCACTGGCGCTCAGGTCGACCTGATGACCGCTCAGATCGGCGCCTTCCACGATCAGATTGCCGGCGCCGTTATTGACGGTCAGGTCCAGGCCCTGGCCGCTGTTACGTTCAATCGCCAGGTGTTCGTTGGCGCGGTCGAAGCGCACGCCGCCGTCGGCGTCGGTGACCGACACGTTGCCACCCAGGGTGGTCACATCCAGGCTCGACAGCAGGCCGGTGTTGGCCACGTAGGTGCCGGCCAGGCTGGTGCCGGTGGTGGTGGTGAGGCCTTCCACCTCGGTGGTGAGCGCCTGGGCCGCGGTGCCGATGGCGCCGTCGGCGTCCAGGGTCAGGTGGTTGGCGCGTACGTTGGGCGGCGTACCGCCGTCGCCGCGGATGCTGCCGCCCTGGCTGATCACCGAGGCGTCGCCGTTCTGCACCTCCACCAGGCCCAGCACCACGTCGCCCACGGTGGCTTCCAGTTCCACCTTGGCGTTCTCGCCGTGGGAATAAATGGAGGTGACGTTGAGGCCGTTGTTCTCGGTCAGGTACACACCGTTGCCGCCGGACGCGGCGCTCAGGTGGTTACTCTGGGTTTTCAGGGCACTGCCGCTCTGACCGATGCGATCCGCGGCCTGCAGAAACACGAAGCGCCCGGTGAGGACGGCGGCGTCGCCGCCGTTGTAGAGACCGCCGCCGCGGGACAGGATGATCAGGTCGTCGGTGGCGGACACGGTGTCGCCGATGACGATGTTGTCGTCGGCGCCGATCACCACACTGTGGCTGCCGGTGGCGCCGTTGCTCAGGGTGACGCTGCCGTCCGCGTTGCTGATGCCGGTGGACGAGGCGGGCAGACCGGCCTGGATGATGCGCTCGCCGGCGCTGATCTTGCCCAGCACCAGCTCACCGTCCCGGTCGTCCACGTAGATGCCGCCGTCCTGGGTGGACGCGGAGAGCACGTCCACGGCGGTGGTCACCGCCTGGCCGGGGTTGCCAATGGCGCCGTCCGCTTTCAGATTGGTGGCCCAGGCTTCCACGTTGATCTCGCCGCTGTCGCCGCCGCGCAGGTCGCCTTTCTCGGCGGTGATCAGGGCACGCAGACCGGCGTCCACACTGTTGTCACCGGTGCTGACGCGCTCCAGGGTCAGGTCGCCGGCGGTGTCGGTGATCACCACATGGCCTTTTTGCGCTTCGGCGCGCAGGGTCTCCGCGTCGATGCGCAGGGCGTTGTTCTCGGCGCCGATGGTGGCGCCGTCCACGGTGGTGGCCAGCTCCACGCGGTTACCGCTGGCGGCGGTGTCCAGGTTACCGTTACCGACGATGTTGCCGGCGGCGGTGACGCTCAGGTCACCTTCCACATTGACGCCGGACAGGGTCACGCCGCCGTCGCCGTGGGTGAAGCTCAGATCGGTTTTCACCGTGTCGCGGCTGGCGCTCAAGGTCTGGCCGTTGAACTGCACGCTGACGTCGTCTTGCACCGGGTCACTGGTAATCGGATCGACACCGTCCTGCTTGAAGCTCACCTGGGCGCTGTCGCCGGTGGTGATGCTCAGGCTGTCCAGTTGGTTGGCTTCGGCGACGCGGATGGCGCCGCTCTCGCTGCTCACCGCCAGGTCGTCCACGTCGGTGTGCACGGCGCTGGCGGCGCCGATGCCGGTGCCCGCTTTCAGGGTGGCGGAGCCGCCACTGATGGAGCCGCCGTTGGAGACGATGGCGTTGGTGGCCTCCAGGGTGGTGTCGCCGGCGGCGATGGTGCCGGATTGTTCCAGATCGTCACCGGCCATGGTCAGTTCGGTGGCGGCGGTGATGTCGCCCTGGTTGACCACGGAGGACACCACGGCGTCCTTCTGGCTGCCGGAGAGCAGCACATGGCCGGCTTCGATCTCGCCGCCCGGGCCGTTCTTGACCGAGCCGGTGGCGCCGGTCAGGTCCGCGTCGGTCACCGAGAAAGTGACCAGGCCGTTGCCGGTCAGGTCGATGTCGTAGGAACCGTCGTTGGCCAGGGTCACGCGGCCCACGTTGGCGATGATGTGGCCGGTGTTTTCCACATTGGGGGCGATCAGGTAGACGAAGCCGCCGTTGCCCACCTCGATCGAGCCCTGGTTGGTGATGGACGCGTTGCTCATCAGCTCGCCGCTGAAGTTGAGCTTGCCGTCCATGAAATCCTGATCGGCGATGTCGAAGGTGGTGGCCAGCAGGCCTGCCACGTCGATTTCCGCGCCGGCGCCGAACACGATGCCGTTGGGATTGATCAGGAAGATGTTGCCGTTGGCGGTGAGCGCGCCCTTGATCTGGGACACGGTGTCGCCGGTGACCCGGTTAAGGGTTACATCGGTGTTGGCCTGGTGGATGAATTTGACCAGCTCACCGGGATCGATGCTGAAGTCGTTCCAGTTGATCACCGCCTTGTTGACGAACTGTTCAATGGTGGTGTTGCCGCCCGCCTGGGCGATCACCGCATTGGCGTCACCACCCACCACCTGACCGCCGCTGGGACCCGCGTGGACCGCGCCGCTGAAGCCGAACACTGAAACCGAAACGGCGACCGCCACTGAAGCATTGCGTTTTTTATTTCGTGCCATGATTCGTTACCCGTAAAAGTGGTGGCGCTCAGAAGCGGTAGCGTGCTTGAGCGTAGAAATAGCTGTTGTCACCGGTTTCGGTGCCCAACGGCAGCCCCCAATCCAGGCGCACCTCGATGGGGTCCCAGGGCCGGACCAGCAGGCCCAGACTGGCGCCGGAGATGTCCCGTTCGTCGTCCTGGTCGTAGAACGGCTTCTTGATGTACAGACGGCCGTGGCTGAGCTGGCCGATCAGTTGATAACGGGAGTCGTCGGCGAACAGGTCGTAGCGGGCCTCCAGGGTGGCGGTGACGCCGCTGTCGCCGGAGTAGATCGACGGCGGATGCCCCTTCACCGAATTGACGCCGCCGATGGCCCACTGCTCGCTGGAGACCAGCGGGTCGAAGGCGTACTGGCCGTACAGGCGCGGGATCAGCAGAGTGCGCGCGTTAAGGCGCTGGATGCGGGCCAGGTCCAGGGTGATCTTGGTGAAGTCGTTGTCGGCGCCGGCGAAGGCACGGCTGGACAGGGAGGAGTCGTCGTCCATGCCGCCCAGGCTTTCGCCCAGGCCGTGGTGCAGGTCCACGGAGACCAGGCTGCGCCCGGACAGGTCGGTGCGGTCCAGGGCCACGCCCACCCGCAGTTTGCGGATGCGGTCCTCGGCGATGCGCACGCCGAGCATGTCCTGATCCAGGTCGGTGCCTTCCAGCCAGGCGCTGTAGGTGAGCACGCTGCGCGCGGACAGAATCTGGTCCTGCAGCACGCCCACGCCCAGGCCGGTGCTGTCGCCTTCCACTTCCAGCACCTCGAAGTCGCGGCCCACGTTGACGTTGCCGGTGGAACCGTACACCTGAACGCTGGTGCCGCGGGCGTTCACCGGCGTCACGTAGTCGGCGTAGGCGAACCAGGCGTCGCCGTCACCGATGGACTGCATGCCGATCAGGTTGGCGTTGTCGCCCCGGCCGGTCAGGTTCTGCAGGGTGATGGACGGCACCACCCGGTAGCGGCCGGTGTCCTTGCTGCCGTAGTTGTTGAGCTCCAGCGCGCCGGTGACGCGCGGGGCTTCCTCGACCTTGATCACCAGGTCGGTGTAGCCCTGGCGGGCGCCGGGTTTGAGGGCGGCGGCGGCTTCGATGCCGGACTGCCGGTTGAGGCGGGTCAGGGCCCGTTCCACCCGGTCCAGCCGCACCGGCTCGTCACGGTGCACGTCGGCGGCGGCCAGGGCGTCCAGGATGCGCTGGGAGTCGTAGCGCTGATTGCCCTCGATACGGATCTCGCCCAGCTGGCCTTCCAGCACCACCAGTTTCACCGGCGTGCCGTCGGCGAAGGTCTGTTGCGGCACCACCACCTTGACCAGCGGGTAACCGGCATCGTGGTAGAACGCTTCCACCTTGGCGGCCAGGCCCTGGATGTCCTTGAGCGTCATGGGTTTGCCGATTTCCGAGGCGATCAGCCCGGACAGGTCGGAGGCGGTGTAGGTGTAGTTGCCCTGGAAGGTTACCCCGTTGACCACCACCTGGGGCGGCGTGCTTTGCGCCCGCGCGGGGCCGATGTGGAAGGCCAGCGCCAGGGCCAGAAGTGCGATACGCAAGAAACCGGATTGACTGCTCATTGTTGCATCCCGAAAAACCCGTCGATAAAAGGATCGAGATGGAGAGCAAGGTGCTGGCGCACCCCGGGTGGCGGTTAAGGTCCCTTCCCCCCGTATTTTTTTGCTATCCCCGGTCGGAGTTCATCGCCCCGATCGTTGTTCTCACCCCCTGGCCCGAAGGCCTATTGCAAACTCTTTCATTCAAGGAACGAGTTCACAATTCGGGCAATCTATTTCACGGGAATTCAACGGTCAACGTGCATTTCTTTACAATCGTTAACCTTTTACAAAGCCTTTTGATCACTAAATTTTCGCACCCTTAGCACACCCTAAGCCTAAAGGATGAGAAGCGATCGAGGATCGCTCGCGCCCGGGTTCCCGGGGGTTCGCCGCGAGGGGATGCTGTTTCATGACCTGGAAGGGGAGAACATAAAGATGAAACAAAGTCCGGGCGCCCACCGCCCGCCGGATCGGTGGCGAAGGAAAGGCGGGACTCAGCCGTTGGCATTAGAAAAATAGTTGTAGAGAAAAGCAAAAAAATCCCGGATGGCGAACGCTTTCGATGCTTAGCCCTGTCGAGGCACCGGTTCCTCCGCCAGTTCGTGCACCCACACCAGGGTGCCCGCGATCACCGCCACCGGCATGATCACCAGATTGACCAGCGGCAGCATGGTCAGCCCCAGGATCACCGAGCCGAAGGTCAGCACCAGCCAGCGTTTGGTCTTCAACCGTTCCAGCATCACCGTGAACGGCACCTGCCGGTTGTCGGCGGCATAGTCGATGTACTGCATGCCCAGCAACCAACCGGACCAAAGGAACCACACCGCCGAGGCCAGCACGTTGACCACCGGAATAAAGTAGATCACCAGCACCACCAGCAGGATCAGCAAGGCCCGCCACAGCCAGTACCAGGTCTTGCGCAGTTCCCGTTTGAACACGCGCACGGTCATGGCGGCGATGGACTCCTCCGGCAGCGGCCGGCCGCTGATGCGCACGTCCACCTTTTCCGCCAGAAAGCCCATGAAGGGCGCGGCGATCAGCTGCACGCCCAGGGTAAAGACGCTGGCCATCAGCCCCAGCAGCAGAATCCACACCAGCACCACGGCGGCGCCGACCAGGAAATCCACCGCCCCGTTCAGAAAACTGAGCCCGCCATCGAACGACCAGCCCGCCGTGGCGGCGCTGATCCAGCCGGCGATCCATTGGCCGGACAGGTAGTAAAGGCCGCCGAACACCAGCACGTTGAAGATCATCGGCACAATCACATAACCGCGCAGCCCGGGACTGCGGGCCAGGGTCAGGGCTTGCTTGAGATAGTCCAGCGCACGGGTGATCTGGGACACGGCGACCTCGCAGTTGGCTTGGGCGGTTTGAACGGATTGGGGCCGATTCTAGCATCGCAGCAGGCCGGGACCAGTGCCCGGGGGCCGGCCCCGCCGGGAGACGGGGCCGCGGGCGAGCCGGTCAGACGTAGACTTCCAGTTCCACCGGGATGTTGCCACGGGTGGCGTTGGAGTACGGGCACACCTCATGGGCCTTGTCCACCAGCGCCTGGGCGTCGTCCTCGTCCAGGCCGGGCAGCGTCACCGCCAGGGTCACCGCCAGACCGAAGCCCTGCCCGTCCGGGCCGATGGCGACCTTGGCATTGATGTGGGTCTCCTCGGAGAGCTTCACCTTGGCCTGGCCGGCCACCAGTTTCAGGGCGCTGAGAAAGCAGGCGGAATAGCCGGCGGCGAACAGCTGCTCGGGATTGGTGCCGTCACCACCCGGGCCGCCCAGGGCCTTGGGCATGGCCAGTTGCAGATCCAGTTGCTTGTCGCTGCTGGTGACCCGGCCGTCGCGGCCGCCGGTGACACGAGCTTCCGCCTGATACAGGGTTTTTTCGATGGTCATGGTGTTTCTCCGTGTTGTTGATTTTTGCACTATTTAATCGTGCGCGATTTAAGTGTGTGTACTTTCTCGTTGAAGGTGGATCGCGACTGAAGTCGCTCCTACGGGGAGAGTGGCAGGCCCCTGGGAGCGACCGGGCGTTCAGGACGTTTCAGTCAGCCGCCGGCGCAGTGTTTCCAATTGCTCTTTGAGCGCCGCCAGTTCCTCGGGCTCGCACTGACTGGCGCAGGCCAACGCCTCGGGCACCGCTTCAGCGCGCTGGCGAAGCGCCCGGCCGGCGTCGGTGAGCCGCACCTCCACCCGCCGCTCGTCCTCGGCGGCGCGCCGGCGTTGCAGCAGGCCGGCGCTCTCCAGCCGTTTCAGCAGGGGCGTCAGGGTGGCGGAATCCAGGAACAACCGCTCGCCGATGGCCGACACCGACTGCCCGTCCCGCTCCCACAGCACCATCATCACCAGGTACTGCGGATAGGTCAGGTTCAGGTCGCGCAGCAGCTTGCGGTAGACCTTGGTCATCGCCAGCTGGGTGGAGTACAGCGCGAAGCACAGCTGCAGATCGAGGCGCAGCAGGGAATCCGGGGTGTCGGTGTCATTGCTCATGGCAAGCATGATTACATAGCGCGCTATTTAATAGCAAGAGAAGCGACCTGGCGTTACGCCAAACACAGCGCGAAACGCCTCGATGAAGGCGCTGGTGGTCTGGTAGCCGCACTCCAGGGCCACGGTGGTCACCGGCAGACCGGCGGCCAGGTGCTCCAGGGCGCGCAGCAGACGGGCGCGTTGGCGCCAGGCCTGAAAACCGAGCCCGGTTTCCCGGGGGAACCGGCGCGACAGGGTGCGCGGCGACAGGCCGGCCCGGCTCGCCCATTCCGCCTGGCCACGCCGGTCCGCCGGGTCCCGCAGCAGGGCGTCGGCGATGCGCGCCAGCCTCGGATCCCGGGGCATGACCAGCCCCAGGGGCGCGTCCGGCAAAGCACGAATTTCGGCGGCGATCACCGCCACCAGCGGATCCCGCTCCGGCGCCCAGGTCTGTTCATCCCAGCCGGCCACGCGCTTCACCGCCTCCATGAGCAGACCGGAGACGCGCAGGATACAGGGTTCCGCCGGCAGCCCCTGGCACAGCGTTTCGTTGATCAGCATGGCCCAGCCGTCGAACTGACCGTGGGGGTCGATGCCGTGCTCCCGGCGTGGCGGAATCCAGATGGCGTGCAGAGCGGGCACCGCCCAGCGGGTGTCACCGGTGTGCACGGTCAACAGCCCTTCGGTGGCGCCACACAGCTGCCCCTCCCGGTGCTGATGGACACCGGCGGCCCGGGCCTCGCGGCTGGCCAGGGATTTGTCCCAAATGCGGGCGAGCAGCGGGCCCTGGAAAGACGGAAAGGTGCCGCTTGCCCCGGCGGCGGGCATCCTGGTCAAAGCCATCTTGGCGTTATTCCGATATTGAATGTCCGTTATACGGTATTTCAGTCAGAAGCGCGCCGCTAGTCTGGATCGCACCCTGATTCCCGGCCCCGACTGAAGGAAACGACTATGCGAGCCGACGATATTCTTGCCGACCAACAAAACAGCCTGGAGCGGAACGGTACCCTTATCCGTAAGGGATCCGTGGGCGCCTTTCTGGCCAACGCCCGCCTGTGGCTGGATCAGGACACGGAAACCCAGCGGCGCCATCAAGCGGAACAACATCTGCGCGAACTGCTGCCGGCGCTGGAGGCGCTGGGTCTGTTCGAGCTTCTCGAGGTGCGCGATCCGGCCCTGCGGGCCTGGCTGGACGCCGCCAATACCGGACCGGGGGCTGGCCATGAATCCGAATGACTTTCAGGTGCACGATGTGACCGATTTTCCCCTGGTGCGGCTGATGCCCGAGGGGCTGCCGGAGGGCTACGCGGTGCGATGGGAGGCGGAGATGGAAGCGCTGATCCGACAATCCGATCCGTTCGTGATGGTGGTCGCCGCCCTCCGCGGTGAGCATCGGGAAGCCCATGAGGACCGTAAACGCCGCACCCTGTGGATGAAGCGCAACCGGGACACCCTGGCGCGCCGTTGCCGGGGCATGGTGGCGGTGGAGCCGGACACCCGCAAACGAGCAATGATGCGGGCACAAAGCGCGGCCCTGGCGGGCCTGTTCAAGGTGCCCCTGCGGATCGTGGCCACCGCCGAGGAAGCGGACGCGCAGGCCCGGGCCTTCCTCGGCGGCACCGGCGACGGTTAGCGCTGGCGCTCGATCAGCATGGCGACGCCCTGCCCCACGCCGATGCACAGGCTGACCAGGGCGTAGCGCCCGTCGATGCGCTCCAGCTGGCGCAGGGCGGTGAGCGCCAGACGGGTGCCGGAGGCGCCCAGGGGATGGCCCACGGCGATGGCGCCGCCGTTGGGGTTGAGGCGCTCGTCATCGCCTTCCAGGCCGAGCTGTTTGCAGCAGCCGAGCACCTGGGCGGCGAAGGCCTCGTTGATTTCGATCACGTCCATGTCGGCCAGGGTCAGGCCGGCACGGTCCAGCACCTTGCGGCAGGCGCCCACCGGGCCCAGGCCCATGATGCGCGGCGGCACGCCGGCCACGCCGCCGGCGATGATGCGGGCGCGCGGGGCGATGCCGGCCTTTTCGCCGGCGGCGCGGGAACCGATGATCAGGGCGCCGGCACCGTCGTTGACGCCGGAGGCGTTACCGGCGGTGATCACGCCACCTTCCACGATGGCCGGCAGTTTGGCCAGCTTCTCCAGGTCCGTGCCCGGGCGCGGGTGCTCGTCCTCGGACACCGACAGCGGCGGCTTCTTGCGGCCCTGGGGCACTTCCACCGCCTGGATTTCGCCCTGGAAGAAACCGTCCACCCGGGCCGCTTCGTAGCGGCGCTGGGACTGGGCCGCGTAGGCGTCCGCCTGCTCGCGGGTGATGCCCAGCTCGGCGGCCACGTTCTGGGCGGTTTCCGGCATGGTGTCGCTGCCGAACTGCTTCTCGATGGCCGGGTTGGGGAAGCGCGCGCCGATGGTGCTGTCGAACATGGGCATGTTGCGGCTGTAGGGCGATTCCGCCTTGGCCATGACGAAGGGCGCCCGGCTCATGGACTCGGCGCCGGCGGCGATCACCAACTGGCCTTCGTCCACGGTGACCATGCGCGCCGCGTCCAGGGTGGCGGCCAGGCCGCTGCCACACAGCCGGTTGACGGTGAGCCCGGCCACCGATTCCGGCAGCCCGGCGAGCAGGCCCGCGTGGCGGGCCAGGTTGCGGGCGTCCTCGCCGGCTTGGTTGGTGTTGCCGGCGACCAGATCCTCGAAGTCTTCCGGGGCGAACGGATTGCGCGCGATCAGGGCGCGGATCACGCCGGCCAGCAGGTCGTCGGGGCGTACCGGCGCGAGGGCGCCGGCATGGCGACCGAACGGCGTGCGCAGGCCGTCATAAATATAGGCGTCGAGCATGGAGAGGTCCTCGAATCGGGGGAAGGCGGACGCGGGGCGCGACCGCCATAAAAAAGGGTGATAGTCCGCATAGCGGAACGTTATTCCGAAACTTGACGGAAAGAATAGGTCGTGACAGAGTGCGATGCAAGCCGCCGGCGACCCACCGGTCATGCCTCCGGATGAACCGACCTCCAGATTAACCAATAAGACAGAAGAGCCCCATGATTCGCGACCAGGAAGTGCTCAATCAACTCGTCGACACCATCGGCCGTTTCGTGCGCGACCGCCTGATTCCGGCGGAGCAGACCGTGGCGGAAAACGATGCCATCCCCGAAGACATCGCCAATGAAATGAAGGAAATGGGCCTGTTCGGTCTGTCCATTCCGGAAGAGTACGGCGGCCTCGGGCTGACCATGGAAGAGGAAGCCCTGGTGGCCTTCGAGATCGGCCACACCTCGCCGGCGTTCCGTTCCCTGTTCGGCACCAACAACGGCATCGGCGCCCAGGGCATTCTGATCGACGGTACCGAGGAACAGAAGCGCAAGTACGTGCCCAAGCTGGCCACCGGCGAGGTGATCGGTTCCTTCTGTCTCACCGAGCCCGATGTGGGCTCCGACGCCGCCAGCCTGAAAACCCGGGCGGACAAGGACGGCGACCATTACGTGCTGAACGGCACCAAGCGCTACATCACCAATGGTCCGGAAGCGGGCCTGTACACGGTGATGGCGCGTACCGATCCGGACAACAAGGGCGCCGGCGGCATCACCGCCTTTATCGTGGAAGGCGACACCCCGGGTCTGATCCGTGGCAAGCCGGACGTGAAGATGGGCCAGAAAGGCGCCCACGTCTGCGACATTACCTTCGACAACTGCCGGGTGCCCGCCGAGAACATCATCGGCGGCAAGGAAGGCCAGGGCTTCAAGACCGCCATGAAGGTGCTTGACCGGGGTCGTCTGCACATCTCCGCGGTGTGCGTGGGCGTCGCGGAGCGTCTGATCGAGGACGCGCTCAAGTACGCCATGGAACGCAAGCAGTTCGGTCAGCCCCTGGCCGAGCATCAGCTGATCCAGGCGATGCTGGCCGACTCCCGCGCCGAAGCCTTCGCCGGCCGGTCCATGGTGCTGGAAGCGGCACGCAGCAAGGACGCCGGCAAGAACGTCAGCCTCGACGCCTCCTGCTGCAAGCTGTTCTGCGCGGAAATGGTGGGCCGGGTGGCCGACCGGGCGGTGCAGATCCACGGCGGCGCCGGCTACATGGCCGAGTACGCGGTGGAGCGTTTCTACCGCGACGTGCGTCTGTTCCGGATCTACGAAGGCACCACCCAGATCCAGCAGATCGTGATCGCTCGCGGCATGGTGCGCGACGCGCAATAGCAAGCTGCAAGCGCGGGGCTTGTAGCCGACCTCCATCGCGACTGAAGTCGCTCCTACAAACTCCCAGTAGGAGCGACTTCAGTCGCGCGCCCCCTCCCCCAGCCAATTTATACAATGCCTCGCCCATACCGACCGGTATGCTAGGCCACGTGATAGAGAATCCCGTCGCGCTCCTCGCGGCGCACCCGACCGGTGGCGTGCAGGCAGTTGAGGTGGGCGATGCTTTCGCCCATGGCGAACATCAGCTGGTGGCTGTCCAGTTCACGCTTGAACAGCACCGGCAGCAGATCGAAGGCGGTCAGGGGCCGTTCGCCGCAGGCCGCCCGGGCGGCATCCAGTTGCTCGTCGTGGTGCGCGCAAAGGTCATCGATGCGCGGGTGCAGACCGCGAAACGGCAGGCCATGGGCGGGCAGCACCAGGGTGTCCTCGGGCAGCGCGGCGCGCAGGGCGCGCAGGGAGTCCACGAAATCGGTGACCGGGTCATCGTCCGGTTCGTGGGCGCGCACGGTCAGGTTGCTGGAGATGCGCGGCAGCACCTGGTCGCCGCTGATCAGCAGCCGGTCCCGTTCCCGGTACAGGCAGGCATGCTCCGGCGCGTGCCCCCGGCCAATGTGCACCTGCCAGGCGTCGCCGCCGATCTCCAGCCGGTCGCCGCCGGCGATCAGGGTGGGCGACGGCGGCAGCGCGCTCATCACCCGCCGGTAGCTGTTGCCGCGCCGGGCCAGGGTCTCCAGGGCGTCGCCGGGCAGGCCGTGGCGACCGAAAAAGCGGCGGAAGCCCTCGCCCACTTCGTCGTCGCTGGCCTCGTGCAGCCGGCGGGTGAGCGCCCACTCGCCGCCGGTCATCCACACCGGCGCCTGGAAGGTGTCCGCCAGCCAGGCGGCCTGGCCGACATGGTCCGGGTGATAGTGGGTGACCAGGATGCGCCGGATGGGCCGGCCTTCCAGGGCGTCGTCGAAGGCCGCGCGCCAGACGTCGCGGGTGCCCGGGGAACCGAAGCCGGTGTCCACCAGGGTCCAGCCGTCGCCGTCCTCGATCAGCCACAAATTGATGTGATCGAGCGCGAACGGCAACGGAAAGTACAGCCAGTGAACACCCGGCGCCACTTCCCGGCGGGCGCCCGGCGCCGGCGGTTCATTGAAAGGATGTTGAAGCACTGAACTCATAACGGGACACTCTTATTCCGCGAGCCGGCGCGACAAGGCGCCGACCACTCATTTTTTTGGCAGGGAGAAAAACGATGCAGGCGTGGCGCATTCAGGACGACCACACTTTGAAACTGGACCACAGGGAATCGCCGGAGCCCGGCGTCGGACAGGTCCGCGTGAAAGTCGAGGCGGCCGGCGTGAACCGGGCCGACATCATGCAGGTGCAGGGCCTTTACCCGGCGCCGCCGGGGTTCGACAACAGCGTGCCCGGGCTGGAATACGCCGGCGTGATCGACGCCGTGGGCGAAGGGGTGATGAAGCGCAAGGTGGGCGACCGGGTGATGGGCCTGATCCCCAGCGGCGCCTACGCCGGCCAGGTGGTGGTGCATGAACGCGAAGCGCTGACCCTGCCCGACGAACTCAGTTTCGCCGAAGGCGCCACGCTGCCCGAGGCGTTTCTCACCGCCTACCGCGGCCTGTTTCTGGAAGGCGGCCTGCAGCCCGGCCAATGGTGCCTGATCCGCCCGGCCACCGCCGGCGTCGGCCTGGCCGCCACCCAGCTGGCCAGCACCCTGGGCGCGCGCCCCATCGGCACCAGCCGTGATCTGGACAACCTGGCCACCGCCCGCGACATGGGTCTGCTGGAAGCGGTGGTGGAAGACGAGAACCTGCCCGACCGGCTGCTGGAGATCACCGGCGACGGCGTGGCGGTGATGCTCGACATGGTCGGTCCGGACTGGAAAAACCTGCTCAAGGGTCTGCGCATCGAGGGCAAGCTGGTGATGCTCAGTGCCCTGGCCGGTGCCACCACCGAGCTCAACCTGCGCGCGCTGATCGCCCGCCGCCCGACCATGATGGCCATGACCATGCGCAGCCAGCCGCTGGAAAAACGCATCGCCATCGCCGAGGTGTTCAATGACCGGCTGGCGCCGCTGTTCGCCAACGGCCGCCTCAAGCCTCTGCCCCTGAAGAGCTTCCCGTTCAGCGATGCGCAGGCCGCGCACACGCACATGGTCGAGGACAGCTTCAGCGGCAAGCGGGTGCTGGTGAACGACTAGGTCAGCGGCGCCGGGAAACGGGTGCATAAATCAATACGGTTGTTATATTAATGAAACACTATTTCACAACAAACGAGGTGCCGCAATGACCGAAGCAACCGCTCGCCAGAGCACCATGAGTCACGAAGAGTGGGAAGTGCGCAAGGACCTGGCCGCCGCCTACCGCCTGGTGGCGCTGTACGACTGGGAAGACCTGGTGTTCACTCATTTGTCCGCCCGCGTGCCGGGGCCGGAGCATCATTTTCTGATCAACCCCTACGGCATGCTGTTCGACGAGATCACCGCCTCCTCCCTGGTGAAGGTGGACCGGGACGGCGAGATCGTCGATCCGGGCGCCACCAACCGGGTCAACCCGGCCGGCTTCACCATCCACAGCGCCGTGCACATGGCCCGCGAGGAAGCCGGCGCGGTGCTGCACCTGCACGCGCCGGACGGCGTGGCGGTGAGCGCTCACAAGGACGGCCTGCTGCCGCTCAGCCAGACCGCCATGCTGTGCCTGGACCACATCGCCTTCCACGACTATGAAGGCGTGGCGCTGAACCTGGACGAACGGGAACGGCTGATCCGCGATCTGGGCGACAAGAACATGATGCTGCTGCGCAACCACGGCACCCTGACCGTGGGCCGCGACGTGGGCGAGGCCTTCACCTATATGTACTTCCTGATGAAGGCCGCCGAGATTCAGGTGCGCACCCTGGGCCAGGGCGAGCCCTACCTGCCCTCGCAACAGGCCACCGACACCACCTCCGAGCAGTCCAAACAGCTGGGCATGGCCAGCAAGCTGACCTGGCCGGCGCTGCTGCGCAAGCTGGAGCGGATTGGCAGCGATTACGCCACCTGATCGGGCGTTATTGATCGCGACTGAAGTCGCTCCTACAGGAGAGCTCGTAGGAGCAGCTTCAGTCGCGATTCTCCCCTTCCCTCAGGCGCGCATGCGCAGCGCCGCCAGCATGGTTTCCAGACGCGGCACGGCGACATCGTGCTTCTGGGCGATGGCCACCACGTTGCCGAGAATGGCGTCCAGCTCGATGGGCCGGCCGTTCAGATAATCCAGCGCCATGCTGTTCTTGTAGGCGGGCATCTTGCGGGTGCCTTCGATATTGCTGTCGGGCAGTTGCGGCGGCAGCGGGTAGCCGTCGGCGGCGGCGGTGGCCATCACCTCGTCCATCAGTTCACGCACCAGTTTCTCGCCGCCGGGCGCGTCCAGCATGGTCAGGGTGTCGGCGCCGTTGGCCAGCACCGAGAGCGGATTGAAGGGCGTGTTCCAGACGCACTTGAGCCAGCGCTCGCGGACCACGTCGTCGGCCAGCTTGATGTCGATGCCACCGGCCACGAACAGGTCCCGCAGCGCCTCGCAGTGCGCGTCGGCGCCTTTGGGAAAACGGCCCATTACCAGACGGCCATAGGCGTTGTGCTTGATGCGGCCCGGCCCCTGGCGGCTCACCGCCACGAACGCCAGACAGCTGATGATCGGGTTGTCCGGGTAGGCGTCGGCCAGTTCCCGCTCGATGTCCAGGCCGTTCTGAATCAGCACGATGCGGGTGCCCTCGCCCACCCAGGGTTTGACCAGGGCGGCGCGGTCACTGCCGGGCAGCACCTTGGTGGCGAGGATCACATAGTCCGGCACCGCGTCCGGGGCATCGCCGTCCTTGTAGAGCCGGTCCGGCGCCCAGGAAATGTCCCCCAGCGGGCTCTCGAACTGAAAGCCGTTGGCCTTGATGGCGTCGTATTCGGAGCGCACCACGGCGCTCACCGTGCAGCCGGCGCGCTTGAGGATGGCGCCGTAGAAGCTGCCGATGGCGCCGGCGCCGATGATCAGAGCATGGGGTTGGGAATCGGTCATCAGGATTTCTCCGCGTGCAAACGTCGCTCGCCCCGGCGCAGCGCGCGCAGGGGCCAGAAGCCAAGAACGAAAACAATGAACAGCATCAGATAGGCATCGTCGAAGCCCACCTCGAAGGCGCGGGGGTGACCGGCCTCCGGGTAAGCCTGCCAGTACCGGTCGGAAAAGAATTGTACGCAGATGGCGCACAGGTTGATGCCCAGGGCACCGCCGATCTGGCGGCCGAAGTTGATGATGCCGGAGCCCTGGGAAATCAGCGCCGGCGGCAACATCATCAGGCTGCCGGTGGTCACCGGCGGCATCATCAGGCCCATGGCCAGCCGTGCCAGCACCGCCCAGGTCACCAGCCAGACCCCGGCGGTGGTCGGGTCGGCGGCGCGCATCAGCACCATGCTGGCGATAAAGAACAGCAGCCCGGTGGCCACCAGACCGGTGAGCGGCCAGCGGTCGGTGAGGTAGCCGACGAGCGGAAAGATGAACGCCATGGCCAGCCCGGCGGGCATCAGCATCAGCCCGGAGGCGGAGGCGCTGAACCCGGACACCTGCTGGAAGTAGAGCGGGAACATGTAGGTGGAGGCGAACACCCCGGCGCCGATCGCCATGGACAGCAGGAAGCCGCCGCCGAAGCCGGGCGTGGCGAACACCCGCAGATCAAACAGCGGGTGGGTGGCACGGCGTTGCCAGAGCACGAAGGCGATCAGCAGCAGCGGGCCGCCCACCAGGGCACTCAACAGCCAGGGCTCCAGCCAGCCGCGCCGCAGCCCGGAGGCCATGGCCCACAGGGTGGCGGTGAGCCCCAGGCTGAGCAGCGCCAGGCCGGCCCAGTCCAGGCGCGGCGCTTCCGCTTCCCGGTGGTTGGGCAGAAAGGCGCGTCCCAGGGCCATGGCCAGGGCGCAGGCCGGCAGCACCACGAAAAAGGTGGCGCGCCAGGACCAGGCGTCCACCAGCACGCCGCCCAGCGCCGGCGCGATGGCCGGCCCCAGAATCACGCCCATGCCATAGATGCCCATGGCCTGGCCGCGCTTGTGCAGCGGAAACACCTGGAAGATGGTGATCATGGCCAGCGGCTGGATCATGCCGGCCATTACCCCCTGGACCACCCGCGCCAGCACCAGCACCGGAAACCCGTTGGCGAAACCGCCCAGCAGGGAGGCGGCCACGAACACGCCCATGGCCAGCAGAAAGGCGCCACGGGAACCAAAGCGGGCCACCGCCCAGGCGTTGAGCAGCATGCCCACGGTCATCGCCGCCAGAAAACCGGTGGCGAGCCAGTGGACCTGGTCCTGCTCCAGCGCGTATTGGGTCATGATCGACGGCACCGCCACGTTGATAATGGTGGAGGCCAGCACCACGGACAGGGTGCCGAGCATCACCGTGACGGTGGCGAACCATCGATAACGGGGGCCGTGGCGCTCGAACAAACGCGCCACGGCCGGATTGTCTGACATCGGGACGCCGTCAGTTCAGGGTCGGGTCTTCGCCGACGCGCACCAGCAGCTTGCCCCGGTTCTTGCCCTGCAGCAGGCCCTGGAAGGCGCTCACCGCGTTCTCCAGGCCGTCCACCACGTCTTCCTGATACTTGACCTTGCCGTCGCGGATCCAGGCGCTCATGTCCCGTTGGAAGTCCGGGCCACGGTGGGCGTAATCGAACTGGATAAAGCCTTTGATCAGCAGACGCTTGACCAGCACCTTGCCCATGAAACCGGGCAGGCGGTCCGGGCCCTGGGGCATTTCCGTGTCGTTGTAGTGGGCGATGCGGCCGCACACCGGAATCCGGGCGAAGTCGTTGACCAGCTCCATCACCGCGTCGAAGGTGTCGCCGCCCACGTTTTCGAAATAGACGTCGATGCCGTCCGGGCAGGCTTTTTTCAGCTGGTCGCGGAAGTCCGCGTCCTTGTAGTTGACGCAGGCGTCAAAGCCGTAGGCCTCCACCACGTGCTTGCACTTGTCCTCGGCGCCGGCCACGCCGACCACGCGGCAACCCTGGATTTTGGCGATCTGGCCGACCACCTGGCCCACCGCGCCGGCGGCGGCGGACACCACCACGGTTTCGCCTTTCTGCGGCTTGCCGATCTCGGCCAGGCCCACGTAGGCGGTGAAGCCGGGCATGCCGAGCACGCCCACGGCGGTGCTGATCGGCGCCTGGGCCGGGTCCAGCTTGCGCATCATTTTCGGGTTGTTGACGGAATACTCCTGCCAGCCGCCCGGGCACAGCACATAGTCACCCTGCTTGAAATCACCGCTGCGGGATTCCACCACCTGGCCCACGGTGGCGCCTTCCATGACGGCGCCCTCTTCCACGCTGGCGGCGTAGGACTTGGCGGCGCTCATGCGGCCGCGCATGTAGGGGTCCAGGGACAGATAGATGGTACGGACCAGTACCTGGCCCTCGCCCACTTCCGGGACACTGCCTTCCTGGAGTTTCAGGTTTTCGTCACCGGGCATGCCGGTGGGACGTTTGGCGAGAATGATCTGGCGATTGACGGTCATGATGCTCTCTCCCGATAAATTTGTTATTCGTGACACACCGCAGGAGCGACTTCAGTCGCGATTGCCAAGGCGGTTGATCGCGACTGAAGTCGCTCCTACGGAGAATTAGGGCAACTAAAAAGGGCGGCCCGCGGGCCGCCCTTTTTGGGTTACGCCGCGTGGTCGTCCACGTCGATCAGCGTTTCCAGAACACCCAGATGGTATTCCCGGTCGCCGAACCAGTGGTCGATCATCACGATGCGCTTGGCGTAATGGGAAACCGGGGTTTCTTCCATCATGCCCATGCCGCCGAACAGCTGGATCGCTTCCTCGGCCACCTTGCGGCCGGATTTGCCGACCTGGGCCTTGGCCGCGGAGATGCGCTTCTTGCGCAGGTCCGCCGGGGCATCCAGGCTGCAGGCCGCCAGCATGGTGATGGAGCGCACTTTTTCCAGTTCCATGCGCATTTCCACCATGCGGTGCTGCAGGGCCTGGAACTTGCCGATCGGCACGCCGAACTGCTGGCGTTCCTTGATGTAGTCCAGGGTCTGGTCGCAGGCCACTTCCATGGCGCCGGAGGCTTCCGCGCACAGGGTGATCAGGGCCAGATCCAGGGTCGCTTCCAGGGCGTCGATGGCCTGGCCTTCCTCGCCCAGCAGGGCGTCGCCGTCCACCTTGACGTTGCTCAGGGTGATTTCGGCGGCGCGCAGACCGTCGATGGTGGCGTAGCCCTTGCGGGTCACGCCGTCCGCGTCGGCGGGCACGATAAAGGCGCTGAGGCCGTCCCGGTCGCCGGCGTTGCCGGCGGTACGGGCGATCACCACCAGCTGGTCGGCGCTGTCACCGTGCAGCACCACGGCCTTCTCGCCGCTCAGCACGTAGCCGTCGCCGTCTTTTTTGGCGCTGGTGTCGACCACGGTGTGGTCGTAGCGGCCCTGGGGCTCGTAGGCGGCCAGGGCGAAGCGGGTTTCACCGCCGATGATCGCCGCCACCCACTGCTCTTTCTGGGCGTCGTTGCCAAGCTTGTCGATCAGGGTGCCGGACAGCACCACGGTGGCCAGGTAGGGCTCCACCACCAGACCGCGACCGAAGCCTTCGGCCACCACCATCAGTTCCGGGCCGCCGCCGTTGAAGCCGCCGGCTTCCTCGGAGAACGGCACGCCCAGCAGGCCCAGCTCGGCGAACTGGTTCCACATGTCGGCGCTGAAGCCCTGATCGGACTCCAGGATCTTGTTGCGCGCGTCGAAGGTGTAGGTGTCACGGACCAGACGACCCACGGTCTCTTCGAGCATGCGCTGCTCGTCGTTGAGTTTGAAATCCATGTTCGCGTCTCCTTACAGACCGAGAATCATCTTGGAGATGATGTTCTTCTGAATTTCGTTGGAGCCCCCGAAAATGGAGAGCTTGCGGAAGTTGAAGTAACGGCTGGCCACGGAGGCGGCGAATTCCGGACCCACGTAGGGGCCTTCGAAATCACCGGCCATTTCCTCGGGGAGGAACGGCAGCGCGTGAGGGCCGGCGGCGCGGCGGAACAGATCGGTGATCTCCTGGCGCAGCTCGGTGCCCATGATCTTCAGGAAGGAGCTTTCCGCGCCGGGCACGCCACCGGCCTCGGCGGCCGCCACGGTGCGCAGGTTGGTCATCTCCAGGGACATCAGCTCCATCTCCACGTCGGCCAGACGGGCGCGGAAGTGGGGTTCCTCGATCAGCGGCTTGCCGTTGACCTGCTGCTCGCGGGCCACCTGCTTGAGGTGCGCCAGGGCCGCCTTGGACGCGCCCACGCCGGCGATGCCGGTGCGCTCGAAGGTGAGCAGGTACTTGGCACAGGTCCAGCCTTTATTCTCTTCGCCGACCAGGTTTTCCACCGGCACCTTGACGTCGTCGAAGAACACTTCGTTGACTTCATGCTCGCCGTCCAGGGTGATCAGCGGACGCACGGTGATGCCTTCGCTTTTCTCCATGTCGATGAGCAGGAAGGAGATGCCTTCCTGTTTCTTGGCGTCCGGGTCGGTGCGCACCAGGCAGAAGATCATGTTGGCGTGCTGGCCCAGGGTGGTCCAGGTCTTCTGACCGTTGACGATGTAGTGATCGCCGTCGCGCACCGCGCGGGTCTTCAGGCCGGCCAGGTCGGACCCGGCGCCGGGCTCGGAGTAGCCCTGGCACCACCAGTCGTCGCTGCGCAGGATGCGCGGCAGGTAGTGGTCCTTCTGTTCCTGGGTGCCGAACTTGATGATCACCGGGGCGACCATGTTGACGCCGAACGGCAGCACCGTGGGGGCGCCGGCTTCCGCGCACTCTTCCTCGAAGATGTGCTTCTGGATCGGGCTCCAGCCGGTGCCGCCGTATTCCTTCGGCCAGTGCAGGGCCAGCCAGCCCTGCTCGTTGAGAATCTTCTGCCAGCGGACGGTGTCTTCCTTGCCCAGGCGCTTGTGTTCTTTCACCTTGCGGGCAATGTCCGCCGGCAGCTTGTCGTTCAGGAAGCCGCGCACTTCATCGCGAAAGGCGCGCTCTTCCGGGGTGTAGTTAATATCCATAGTGTCCTCTCTCTAGCGGGGCTCAGCCGTAAAAGCCTTTGCCCTCGTTGGCCAGCTTCTCGAGCAGCGCGGCCGGCTTCCATACGTCGTTGCCGGTTTCCTTGTGGAACTGGCTGACCTTGTCATAGATGGTCTTGAGGCCCACGGAGTCGGCCCAGAACAGCACGCCGCCGCGGTACACCGGGAAGCCGTAGCCGTAGATCCAGATCACGTCCACGTCCAGCGGGCGGGCGGCAATGCCCTCCTCCAGGATCTTGGCGCCTTCGTTGACCATCACGTACATGCAGCGCTCCAGGATTTCCTGGTCGCTGACCTCACGGGACTGAATACCGTTTTCCTCACGGAATTTGGCGATCAGGGCATCGACCTGCTCGGAAGGCACCGGGGTACGGTCACCGTCCTTGTAGTCGAACACACCGGCCTGGGTTTTTTGACCCAGACGGCCCTGCTCCACCAGTTCATCGGTCCAGTTACGCGGCGGCGCGTTGTCGGGATCTTCCTTACGCAGCTCTTCGCGAATGCGGTAACCCACGTCCATACCGGCCAGGTCGGACATGGCGAACGGGCCCATCGGGAAGCCCAGATCGAACAGCACCTTGTCCACCTGGGCGGGGCTGGCGCCTTCGTTGACCAGTTGCACCGCTTCCGCCTGACGCTTGTGCAGCATGCGGTTGCCGACGAAGCCGTGGCACACGCCCACCAGCACGCCGACCTTGCCGATGCGGCGGCTCAGGTCCATGACGGTGGCGATCACGTCATCGGCGGTTTTCTCGCCGCGCACGTTCTCCAGCAGCTTCATCACGTTGGCCGGGCTGAAGAAGTGCATGCCCATCACGTCCTCGGGACGCTGGGTGAAAGCGGCGATGCGGTTCACGTCCAGGGTGGAGGTGTTGGTGGCGAGGATGGCGCCTTTCTTACAGACGCGGTCCAGCTCGCTGAACACGGCTTTCTTCACGTCCATGTTCTCGAACACCGCTTCGATCACCAGGTCCACATCGGACAGATCGTCGTAGCTGAGCGTGGGCTGGATCAGCGCCATGCGCTGCTCCACCTGCTGCTCGGTAATGCGGCCCTTCTTGGCGGTGTTCTCGTAGTTCTTGCGGATCACCGCGATGCCTTTTTCCAGCGCCTCTTCCTTCACTTCCAGGATCTTCACCGGGATGCCGGCGTTGGCGAAGTTCATGGCGATGCCGCCGCCCATGGTGCCGGCACCGATCACCGCCACCTGGTTGATCTCGCGCTTGGGGGTGTCCTTGGCCAGGCCGGGCACCTTGGCCACTTCACGCTCGGCGAAGAACACGTGGCGCTGGGCACGGGACTCCGGGCTCACCAGCAGTTCGGCGAACAGCTCGCGCTCGCGCTTCATGCCCTCGTCGAAGGGCAGCTCCACCGCCGCCTGCACCGCCTTGATGCAGTGGAACGGGGCCTTGAAGCCGCGCTGCTTGCGGGCGATGGATTTCTCGAAGTTGGTGAACAGGTCCGGATCTTCCTTCTTGGCCTGCAGATCGCGGATGCGACGCAGCGGCGCGTTGTCGGCGGCCAGCTTGCGGGCATAGGCCAGGGCGCCTTCCAGCAGGTCACCGCTGACGATCTCGTCGACGATGCCCAGGGCCAGGGCGTCCTTGGCTTTCACCGGGTTGCCGGAGACGATCACTTCCAGCGCCTTCTGGGCGCCGATCAGGCGCGGCAGACGCTGGGTGCCGCCGGCACCGGGCAGAATGCCCAGCTTCACTTCCGGCAGGCCGACCTTGGCGGAATCCAGGGCCACGCGGTAGTCGCAGCCCAGCGCCACTTCCAGGCCGCCGCCCAGGGCGGTGCCGTGGATGGCGGCGACCACCAGTTTGTCGCTGGCTTCGTACTCGGCCACCACGTCCGGCAGGGCCGGGCCCTGGGGCGGTTTGCCGAATTCACGAATGTCGGCGCCGGCCGGGAAGGTGCGGCCTTCGCCGATCACCACCAGGGCCTTGGCCTGGTCGTCCTGGAGCCCCTGGCGCAGACACTCGGTCAGCCCCTGGCGCACGCCCTGCCCCAGGGCGTTCACCGGCGGATAATTGACACTGATGACGCCGATGTCGCCTTCCAGACGGTAGCTGACTACCTCGCTCATGATGCCTCCTTCAGCGGAAGGCCCCGGAAATGTCTTTTTTCGCCATGTTTCCGGCGTCTCCGGCGGCCTTGAAAAGGGTTAAAGTGCAGGCCCACCAGTATAGGAAAAACGGGCCTTTTATCAATAATTTGAAACTTGGTTTTATCTAGCGGACGGCCAGTCCGGGGCCGTTCCGCGCAATCAAAAAGGGCACCCGACCGGGTGCCCTTCTGATTTCCGCGTGATTCCGAGGCTTACTCTTTGTAGTCCCGGGTTTCGCGGATTACCACCTTGCCGTCCTTCACTTCGGCGATCTGCGGCTCGGCGCCCAGGTTGCCGTCGTCGGTGATTGCGGTCACGTCGTAGGGGTTGTGCTTCGGATCCACGTCCTTCAGCGCTTCCGGAATGGCGGCGCGGATGGCGGCGGGATCGTCCACGGAGCCGGCTTCCTGCATGGCGTGCATCAGCAGGTACATGGCGAAGTAGTGGTAGGCGGTTTCCGAGGTGGCCACGCCGTCATGCTTTTCCGTCCACAGCTTCACGAAACGCTCGGCGCCCGGGGTGTTGTAGTCGGCCAGCGGCACCACGCCCACGGAGCCTTCCAGGGACTCGAGACCACCGGACACCTTGGCCACTTCATCGATCTTGGCCTGATCCATGATCACGAAGCCGCCCTTGAAGCCCAGCTCGCGCGCCTGACGCACCACCAGACCGGTGGGCTCGGAGGCGCCACCCACGAACATCACGTCCGGCTTCTCGGCCAGCACCTTGCTCACGCCGGTGTAGTAATCGGCGGACTTGTTGTAGTCCATCGGGTTGGTGGCGACCACTTCACCGCCCATCTTGCGCCATACCGGCACGAATTCCTTGGTCCAGTACTTGGCGTAGTCGTGGGTGGCGTTGGCCACCGCCATGTTCTTGCCGAAGCGGTCCATGGTGATCTTGGCGAACGGCACCAGGTAGTCGGTGAAGTTCGGCGGAATCTTCACGGTCAGCTTGTTGCCCTTGGCGGTTACCGCCGGCACCGAGGTGTAGGACATCACCAGGAAGCCGTCGCGCTCGTTGAACGCCTGCAGAGCGAAAGTACCGCCGGAGTGCGGGGTAAAGATGATCGGCGCCTTGTACTGCTGCACAAGACGCTTGCCGTTCACCGCCGCCTGGCTGGGCGAGTATTTGTCGTCCAGGGCTTCGATCTTGATGGTGTAGTTTTCACCGTCCACGTCGAAGCCGCCGGCCTCGTTGATTTCGGTGGCGGCCATGCGCAGGCCTTCCACGGTGTTTTCACCGTACAGGGCGGCGCCGCCGCTGAGCGGGCCGGTGAAACCGATGGTCACTTCTTCCGCCTGGGCCACGCCGCCCAGGGTCAGCGCCACGGCGCTGGCGACCGCGAGGCGTCGAAAGGTTCGGGTCAATTTCATGATGCTGTTCTCTCCCAATGTTTTTTGTGGGGGTATTGTTGTGTTGATGAACTGCTTTTTCTTTGATTCGGATCAGGCACCGATGTACGCCTTGCGTACCGCCTCATTGCCGAGCATGGCTTCGCGGTCCCCTTCCATCACCAGGCGACCGTTTTCGATCACGTAGGCGCGGGTGGCGATTTTCAGCGCCGCGAAGGCATTCTGTTCCGCCAGCAGCACCGTGGTGCCCTCGCGGTTGATGGACTGCACGGCCTCGAACACCTGCTTGACCACCAGCGGCGCCAGCCCCAGGGACGGTTCATCCAGCATCAGCAGCTTGGGACGGCCCATCAGAGCGCGACCGATCGCCACCATCTGCTGCTGACCGCCACTGAGCGAGCCCGCCGCATCGTCCTTTTTGTCGTTCAAAATCGGGAACATTTCAAGGACATGATCCAATGTTTTTTTCATACCGGCGCGATCACGGCGGTGTACATAGCCGCCCAGCATCAGGTTTTTCAGCACCGACATTTCCGGAAACAACTTGCGGCCTTCCGGACATTGCACCACGCCGGCCTGCACCAGCGCCGACGGCTTCTTGCCGGTGACGTCCTCGCCATTGAGGCTGATGCGCCCGGCACTGGCCTTGAGCAGGCCGCTGATGGTGTTGAACAGGGTGGACTTGCCGGCGCCGTTGGCGCCCAGCAGCACCACCAGCTCGCCGGCCTCCACGTTCATGGAGACGCCGTCCAGGGCCTTGAAGCCTTCGTAGCGGGCGTCAACATTCTCAAGCTTCAACATCTTCGTCACTCCCCAGATAGGCTTCGATCACCACCGGATCGTTCTTGATCTGTTCCGGCGTGCCTTCGGCGATTTTTTCGCCGTGGTCCAGCACCATGATCTTGTCCGCCAGGCTCATGATCATGTCCATCTTGTGCTCGATCAGACAGACGCTGATGCCGTGCCGCACCATCTTGCGGATCAGCGACGCCAGGTTCTCGGTTTCCTCCGGGTTGATGCCACCAGCGGGTTCGTCGAGCAGCACCAGCTCCGGATCGGTGGCCATGGCCAGCGCGAACGCCACCCGTTTACGCTCTTCCTGACTGATGTCGAGGATAAAGCGGTTGGCCAGGTGGGACAGGCCGACGAAATCCAGCACCTCGGCGGCGCGCGCCCGGCATTTCTTCTCTTCGTCGCGCAGGCGCTTGGAGTTGATGATCACGTCCCACAGCCGCGACTGGGTGCGCAGCCGGTGGCCGACGATCAGGTTGTCCAGCACCGTGGACTGTTCAAACAGCATGGTGGTCTGGAAGGTGCGCGCGATGCCCAGCCGGGCGATGCGGTCCGGCGACATGCCGGTCACGTCCATGCCCTGGAACTCGATGGTGCCGTCGCTGGGCGGCATGGCGCCGGCCACCAGGTTGAAGAAGGTGGTCTTGCCGGCGCCGTTGGGGCCGATAATGGCGTTGATCTTGCCGGCCTCGAAGGTGACGCTCACGTCGTTGACCGCGGCCAGACCGCCGAAACGCTTGGTCAGATTGCTGATTTTCAGCAGCGGTTGCTCAGCCATGGGTGCCGGCCTCCTCGGAATTCTTGTTCTCGACGCGGGACGCGCTCTGTTTGGCCGGCGCCTTGCTGGCCAGCCGGCGGCCACGCCAGGTCAGGAAGGTGCCCACGATGCCGCGCGGCATGAAGATCACCAGCACCACCAACAGCGGCCCGAACACGATCATCCGGTACTCCTCGAAGGATTGCACCGCCTGGGTGATCCAGGTGATCAGCAGGGTGCCCACCAGCGGCCCCATCAGGGTGCCGATGCCGCCCACCAGCAGGTAGGTGATGACGTCGAAGGTGTGGGTGATCTCGGCCAGATCCGGGCCGATGAACCGCACCACGCCGGCCAGCAGCGCGCCGGCCAGACCGGCATAGGTGGTGGACAGCACGAACGCCAGCACCTTGTTGCGCATCAGGTTGATGCCCAGGGACTGGGCCAGATCGTCGCTGATGCGGATCGCCAGGAAGGTGCGCCCCACCAGGGAGCGGGAGATGCGGCTGATCAGCCAGATCGCCAGCACCAGGAAGAACAGCACCAGGTAGTAGAACGGAATGGTCTCGGTGAAATCCACCAGGCCGAACCCTTCCGGCGGCGCGATGCTGATCACGCCCAGGGTGCCGTGGGTCAGCTCTTCCCACTTCTCGATCAGCAGATAAATGATGAAGCCCACGCACAGGGTGAAAATGGCGAAGTAATGCTCCTTCAGGCGCAGCGACACGATGCCCACCAGGAAACCGAGCACCGCGCCGATCACGCCGGCGGCGATGAACGCCGGCCAGAACGCCCAGCCGTAGTCCACGGTGAGCAGCCCCACCGCGTAGGCGCCGATGGCGAAGAACCCGCCATGGGCCAGGTTCAGCTGCCCGCAGTAGCCGGTGATGATGTTCAGGCCGTACACGGCGATGGCCCAGATAAAGGCCAGTGCCATCACGTAGATCTGGTATTCACTGCTGGCCACCAGCGGAAACAGGATACCCGCCGCCAGCAGCACGATTTTCATGGCCGGGCTGGCGAGGAAATTCAAGACGCGGTCCATTAGCGCACCCCCTTGGTGAACAGGCCGGTGGGTTTGATGGACAGGATGGCCACCAACAACACGAAGGCGATCAGATCCTTGTAGGTGCCGGACAGGTAGTAGCCGCCGAGCGCCTCGGCGAAGCCGATGATCAGGCCGCCGACGATGGCGCCGGGGATGCTGCCCATGCCGCCCAGGATGATGATCACGAACGCCTTCATGATCACCAGGTGACCCATGGCCGGGTACACCAGGTTGATCGGCGCGAACAGGGTGGCGCCCACCGCCGCCAGGAAGCCGGCGATGGCGAAGGTCATCATCGCCACCCGGTTGGCGTCGATGCCGACCAGGAAGGCGCCTTCCCGGTTCTGCGCCATGGCGATGATGGTGGAGCCGGTCATGGTCTTTTTCAGATACAGGTGCAGCGCGCCCATCAGCGAGAAGGCACCGACGATGATCAGCAGGCGCTGGGCCGGCAGGGTCAGGGAACCGAAGTGGAAGATTTCGGTGTAGGGGGTGGGCATGCGGCGGAAATCCGCGCCCCAGTGCATCTGCACCACGGCTTCCAGGAACAGCAGAATACCGATGGCGGCGATCTTGTCATGGATCGGTGGCGCGTGCCTGAGCGGATGGAACACCAGCCGTTCGCAGAGCACCGACAGCACCGCCACCACCACCCCGGCGCCGGCCATGGCCACCCAGTAGTTGAGGCCGTGCTCGACCATGATGAAATAACTGACGTAGGCCCCCACCATGTACAGGGCGCCATGGGCGAAGTTGGGAACGTGCAGGATACCGTAGACCAGGGTCAGCCCCAGGGCCACCAGCCCGTAGATGCTGCCCAGCGTCAGGCCGTTGAGTGCTTGTTGCAAAAACACGTCCAAGGCTTGAACTCCTCGTTGTTATGAAACCGCCGCGCACGGCCCTTCCGGAAGTCCCGTCGTCCGGTCCGCGCGCTGATACGATTTCGTTTTTCTTGTCATTAAAAACGGCCCGTGAAGAGCCGCCGTTGACGCTAGCAGCGGGGGCCGCCAGCGTCAATATTTCGGAACACTGTTTCGCTATGGAAACGCGACCGTGATCAGGCCTGCTTCTGGTGCGCCGCCCATTCCGCTTCCTGCAGCGCGCGCCACATCACCTTGCCGGTGGGCGAGCGGGGCAGTTCGTCGCGGAATTCGACGATCTGCGGCACCTTGTAGGCGGCCATCTGTTCCTTGCACCAGTCGATGATGTCCGCCTCGCTGACCTTGCCTTTCTCGGCGGCGGTCAGCACCACGCAGGCCTTGACGGTTTCGCCGCGGCGGTCGTGGGGCGCGGAAATCACGCAGCTTTCCTGAATCGCCGGGTGCCGGTACATCAGACTTTCGACCTCCGCCGGCCAAACTTTAAAGCCGGAGGCGTTGATCATCCGCTTGACCCGGTCGACGATGAAGAAATAGCCCTCTTCGTCGTAGTAGCCCATGTCGCCGGTGCGGAAGAAGCGCTTGCCGTCCAGATCGATAAAGGCTTTCTTGGTTTCCTCGGGACGGTTCCAGTAGCCCTGGAACACCTGCGGGCCATGGGACACGATCTCCCCCACCTCGCCCACGCCCAGCTGTTCGCCGGTTTCCTCGTTGATGATGCGCGAGTCGGTGTCGAACACCGGGATGCCCAGGCACTGCTTCTTGGGGTGATCCGCCGGGTTGATGTGGGTGGCGGCGATGGTCTCGGACAGGCCATAGCCTTCGATGTAACGCAGGCCGGTGAGATTGAACAGCTTGTCGGACACCGCCTCGGGCATGGCCGCGCCGCCGCCGCCAATGTTCTGCAGGCTGGACAGGTCGAACGATTCCACGTCCGGGTCGGACAGCAGATCGATGGCCATGGTGACGATGTTGGTCCAGCTGGTGACCCGGTAGCGCTCGATCAGCTTGGCCGCGGTGCGGCGATCCCAGCGGGTCATCAGTACGATGCAGGAGCCCTGGAAGATGGGGCTGTTCATGGCGCCCTGCATGCCCGTCACGTGGAAGTACGGCAGCGTCGCCAGGGTCACGCCCTCGCGGCCGCCGCCGGGCCGCCAGGCGGCGCCGTGCACGCAGGTGGCCATCACCGAACGGTGGGTGTGCATGCAGCCCTTGGGCGCGCCGGTGGTGCCGGAACTGTAGGGGAACACCGCCAGATCGTCGGCGCCCACCAGCAGCTCGCCGGGGCGGTAGCCGTCGTCCAGGGCGGCGCGCCAGCCGATCACGCCCTCGCCGCTCACCGGCTGGGCCGGGGCGCGCACTTCCGCGGGCAGGTCCAGATCGGTGTCGGCGGCGGCGTACTCGCCGTAGGCGGCGACGATCACATGGCGCAGGCGCTCATGGCCGATCAGCGATTCGATCTGCGGGAACACTTCCTGGCCACACAGACAGACGGACGCCTGGGTGTCTTCCAGATAGTGCTCCAGTTCGGCGGTACGGTTCATCGGGTTGATCGGCACCACGATGGCGTTGGCGCGCAGGATCGCGTAGTAGCCGATGATGAACTGGGGCGCGTTCTGCATGAAGAGCAGCACGCGGTCCCCCTTTTCCACGCCCAGGTGCTCGAGCTGGCCGGCCAGCGCGTCCACCTCGTCCTTCAGCGCCCGGTAGGTGATCGGCCGATCATAGTAGATGATGGCGTTCTCGTTCGGGTAGCGAAGGGCGGAAATCGCCAGATTCTCGTAAAGGCTGGTTTCCGGCAGGGTCAGATGATGGGGGGCCCCATCCGGCCAGACGGCAAAATGCCGATCGAACATGCCTGTACTCTCCCTAAAAAGTCGAACCGTTTCATGGCGCGGACGGACCGCGCCCTTGTTGTATAAATAGCTGTATAAATAGCTGTATGGATCGCTGACGGATCGTTGTATAAATAGCCGTGGACGGCCATGAACGATCGCATTACCGGTCGGCGGGCACGGCAAAACGGCGCCCGGACCGGGGGCAAGCGGTCAATCTGACATGGCCTCCCGGGACCGTCAATATTATTTTGGAATATGGTTTCGAAAAACGGACGCCGCCGCAACGCTCACGGCAGCGGCCGCTCCCCCTGCTCCCAGCAGCGGTCCGCCAGGGCATCGTCACAGCGGGTCGGCTGCAGCGGCATCACCGACACGAAGCCGTCGCGCAGGGCCACCACGTCCGACTGCGGGTGCTCGATGGCGCCGGGCCGGCGCTCGAACGCCAGCCAGTGGTACGACAGGCCCCGTCCGTCGGTCCCGTGCACCAGCCGCGGGCCGGCGATGCCGCCGCCGATCTGGCGGGTGAACCGGCTGCCGCGCAGTTCCGCCACCGGCCGGTCCGGGAAGTTCAGGTTCCAGCAGGCGCGCTGGTAACCGTCCCGGTCGGCGCCGGCCTCCCACAGTTCACGGATCAGGGCCGCCGAGTGGCGCTCGGTGGGGGCGTAATCGATGGCCTCCCGGTCGCCCACGAAGGCCTGGCTCAGGGCGATGCCCGGCAGCCCCAGATGGGCCGCCGCCAGCACCGCGCCCACGGTGCCCGAATACATCACCGAATCGCTCAGGTTGGCACCGCAGTTGACGCCGGAGAGCACCAGATCCGGCGGGTCCTCGGCGAACCATTCGGCCATGGCGAACATGACGCAGTCCGCCGGCGTGCCGGACACCGCGAAGCGCCGTTCGCCGTGGTGGTAGACGCGCAGTGGCGAGTGCAGGGATATGCCCTGCCCCACGCCGCTCTGGTCGTGCTCCGGCGCCACCGTCCACACCTCGTCGGCGAGCTCGGCGGCCACCGCTTCGGCCACCCGCAGCCCGGGGGCGTCGATGCCGTCGTCGTTGGTGACCAGGATCTTGCGGAACGTTTTCGACATGAGGCTCTCTCGGTTGGGGTTCGCTATTTATGCGCCCGGGCGATCTGCCAGCCGCGCTCGGCCATCAGGCCGGCGCGCTTGCCCACCTCCAGCGCGTCCCGGTTGCTGGCGTTGCCCTGCAGGGCGCGAGCGTAGACGCCCTGCAAAATCGCCGCCGAGCGGAACAGGGCGAACGCCAGGAACACCGGCCAGTCGTTGATGCCGTCGCGGCCGGCCCCTTCACAGTAACGCTCCAGCAGGGTGCGTTCGTCGGGGATGCCACGGGCACTCAGATCCAGGCCATCCAGTCCGCGCACGCCGTTGACGCCGTGGGGCATGTGGTACGGCAGGCAGCAATAGGCCAGGTCCGCCAGCGGGTGACCGATGGTGGCCAGTTCCCAGTCCAGCACCGCCACCACCCGCGCTTCCCGATTGTCCACCAGCAGGTTGCCCAGGCGGAAGTCACCGTGGGCGATGGCGGCGCTGTCGTCGTCGGGAATGTTGTCCGCCAGCCAGGCCATCAGGTTGTCCATGGCCGGCAGTTCATCGGTCTTGGACGCTTCGTACTGGGCGCTCCAGCGCTTCACCTGGCGGGTCACATAGCCCTGGGGACGACCGAAATCGCCGAGCCCGGCGGCCTGGTAGTCGACCCGGTGCAGCCGCGCCAGGGTGTCGATCTTATCCTGGTAGAGTCGGGTGCGATCGTTCTTGTCGAGGCTCTCCAGCTGCGGGTGCGAATAGACCCGGCCCGGCACGAAATCCATGACATAGAAGCTGGTGCCGATCACCTCGTCGTCCTCGCACAGCACGTGCATGGTCGGCACCGGCACCTGGCTGTGTTCGCCCAGCGCCTTCATCACCCGGTATTCCCGGTCCACCTGGTGGGCGGACGGCAGCACCTTGCCCGGCGGCTTCTTGCGCAGCACATAGCGCCGCGCGCCGCTTTCCAGCAGGTAGGTGGGGTTGGACTGGCCGCCCTGGAACTGGCGCACCGTCAGGGGACCGTCGAGCAGGTCCCGTTGCTGAAGATAGTCGGCCAGGCGCTTTTCGTCGATGCGATGGGCGTCCAGGACCGGCACGATCTCCGGTTGACCTTCCATAAGAACCTCACGCAATCAGCAGATCGTTTCGCCGCCGTCGGCCACGATGGTCTGACCGGTGACATAGCCACTGGCCGCGCTGGACAGGAACAGCGCCACCCCGGCGATGTCCACCGGCTCGCCGATGCGGCGCACCGGGGTACGCTCCTCGGCGCGCTTGCGGCGTTCCGGGTCCTCGGTGAGCGCCTTGGCGAAGTCGGTGCGCACCAGGCCCGGGGCGATGGCGTTGACACGGATATTGCGCGGGCCCCACTCCACCGCCAGGTTGCGGGCCAGGGCGGCCTCGGCGGCCTTGGACACGCCGTAGGTACCAATCACGGTATTACCGCGCAGGCCGGCGATGCTGGAAATGATCACCACATTGCCGCCGCCGTTCTTGTCCATCTCCGGCAGCACCCGGTTGCACAGCCAGAAGGTGCCCTTGACGTTGGTGTCCATGATCTTGTCCCAGGCCTCGTCGGTAAGCTCGGCGGTGGGACCGTAGACCGGATTGGTGGCGGCGTTGCACACCAGAATATCGATTTTGCCGAAGGCGGCCAGGGTTTCGTCGACCAGGTTCATCAGGTCGTCTTTCTTGCCCACGTTACAGGGCACGGCGATGGCCTCGCCGCCTTCCGCCTTGATCGCCTCGCACACTTCGTGGCAGGGCTCCGGCTTGCGGCTGGAGATCACCACCTTGGCGCCGGCGCGGGCCATTTCCTCGGCGATGGCCTTGCCGATGCCGCGGGTGGAGCCGGTGATCAGGGCGACCTTGCCGGTCAGATCAAAGAGTTTGCTCATTGTTGTTCTCCTTGGTTTTACCGATACCGGCCCAGTTCGAGCTTGGCGATGGTGTCCAGGTGCACCTCGTCCGGGCCGTCGGCCAGGCGCAAGGTGCGCAGGTTGGCCCAGGCGGAGGCCAGGAAGCTGTCCTGGCACACGCCCAGGGCACCGTGGACCTGGATGGCGCGGTCCACCACCTTGAGCGCCATTTCCGGGGCGATCACCTTGATCATGGCGATTTCCTGACGGGCCACCTTGTTGCCCACGGTGTCCATCATGTGCGCCGCTTTCAGCGTCATCAGCCGTGCTTGTTCGATCTCCAGGCGGGAGCGGGCAATGTCCTTGCGGATGGAATCAAACTGGGACAGCTTGCGGCCAAAGGCCTCGCGGGCCTCGACCCGCTGGCACATGGCTTCCAGGGCCCGCTCCGCCAGACCGATGGTGCGCATGCAGTGGTGGATACGGCCCGGGCCCAGGCGGCCCTGGGCGATCTCGAAGCCGCGGCCCTCGCCGAGAATCAGGTTGCCGGCGGGCACCCTCACGTTGTCGTAGACGATTTCCGCGTGACCCTTCGGAGCGTGATCGTAGCCGAACACGTGCAGGGCACGTTCGATGGTCACGCCGGGGGTATCCAGCGGCACCAGAATCTGGGACTGTTGCTGGTGGCGCGGTGCTTGCGGGTCGGTCTTGCCCATCACGATGGCGATCTTGCAATCGGTGGACATGGCGCCGGAAGACCACCATTTGCGGCCGTTGATGACGTACTCGTCGCCGTCACGCTTGATCTCGGTGCAAATGTTGGTGGCGTCGGAGGAGGCCACCGCCGGTTCGGTCATCGAAAAGCAGGAGCGGATCTCGCCGGCCAGCAGCGGCTTGAGCCATTGTTCCTGTTGCTCGGGGCTGCCGTACCGGGCCAGCACTTCCATATTGCCGGTGTCCGGCGCCGCGCAGTTGAACACCTGCGGCACCATGCCGCTGCGGCCCATGATTTCGCACAGGTGCGCGTAGTCATAGTTGCTCAGGCCGGCGCCGTGCTCGCTTTCCGGCAGAAACAGATTCCACAGGCCCTCGGCCTTGGCCTTTTGCTTCAGTGCCTTGACGATGGGCGGCGGGGCCCAGCGGTTCTCCCCGGTGTTGATCTGCTCCGCGTAGAGCGCTTCGTTGGGGTAGATGTGCTGGTCCATGAAGGCAACGAGCTGGTCGTGCAGGGCCTGGGCCCGGTCGGAAAGGGGCAGCATGGGCTCTCCTCGGGTGTTTCCGGCGTGGTTCTGAGGCCCGCCGGAACGGAACGCCCGACGGACATACTTATTGGTATGTCGGGAGAATGTGGCATGCCCCGGCGGCGTCGTCAAATAAATTGAAATGGCGTTTTGATTTCAGGAAGCGGGGGCGGCGGTCCGCCCGGCCAGGGTGGGACACTGGCGCAGACTGGCCAGGTAACAATCCACGAAGTCCGCCGCCTCCGCGTCCAGATCAAAGCTGTCCGGCAGCAGCAGCCAGGTGTAGAGCAGACCGGTCATCTGCACGTGCAGCAGGGTGATGGCCCGGTCAATATTGAGGGTGGCGGGCAACTGGCCGCGCTCGATGGCGTTGCCCAGGGTACGGCGCACCTTGGCGCCGCCGTCCAGGAAACTGTCCCGCACACGGGCCATCAGCGGGTCGGTTTCCTTGGTAAATTCACATTTATAAAAGGGTATCCGGATTATCTGGTTGGTATGCGAGAGAGAAAGGTGGCCGACAAA
>NZ_JADDOL010000017.1 GCF_016906305.1 Alloalcanivorax marinus | reverse complement strand
CGGGCTGACAGGGGATGGTAGCTAATCATCTCCCTGCGGAGAGACACAAGGAGCGACTTCAGTCGCGATCCCGCGCCGGCCTAGTATTCCAGCGTCACCGCCTCGTCGCCATAGCGGCCGCGCAGGTCGTCCACCAGGGACTCGTGCGGAATCACGCGCCAGTCCTCGCCGAGGAACAGGGCCGCGTCCGCTTCCCGGTGGCTCAGGTCGAGCAGCACCGCCAGCCCGCCGCCCTGCCCGTTGGCGCGGTACGGCGCCAGGGTCCGGTTGAGGGTGGCCGGCAGGCTGTCGTCCACCGGCACCTTGACGCGCAGGCGGCGGCCGAAGGTGGCCCGCGCCTCGCGCATGTCCATCACCTCGTCGGCCACCAGATTGAAGCCACCGGTGTAGTCGTCCATGCGCACACCGCCGCGTACCACCAGCAGGGCGTCCTTCTGCACCCGCTCGCCGTACTGGGCGAAGGTCTTGCCGAACACCGACACTTCCAGGCGTCCGGTTTTGTCGTCCAGGGTGACGAACGCCATGCGTTCGCCGCTGCGCTTGCTGCGGGTGATGCGCAGCGCCACCACCAGCCCGGCCACGGTGGCGGCCTCGCCCTTGCCGGTGGGCTGCAGCGCGTTGAGCCGGTTGCTGACGAACTGGCGCACCTCGGTCTCGAACTGGTCGATGGGGTGGCCGGTGAGGAACAGGCCCAGGGTGTCGCGTTCGCCGTTGAGGCGGATCTCGTCGTTCCAGTCCCGGGCCGGCTTCCAGGCCACCTCGGTGGTGGCGCTGTGGTCGTCGCCGCCGCCCCCGAACAGGTCCATCATGCCGGCGGCCTCGTTGCGGGCGTCCTGCTCGGCGGCGGCGATGGCGTCCGGCAGGGTGGCCATCAACACGGCGCGGTCGTTGAAGTGGCGGTTGGGGCCCAGCTTGTCCAAGGCGCCGGCACGCACCAGGGCTTCCAGGGAACGCTTGTTGATCTTCTTCAGGTCGATGCGGCGGCAGAAATCGAACAGGTCCTCGAAAGCCTTCTCGCCGGATGCGCCGGCGTCACCACCGCTGTCGCCCCGGGCGGTGACGATGGCGTCGATGGGGCCCTCGCCCAGGCCCTTGATGGCGCCCAGACCGTAGACGATGTCGCCTTCCGGGTTCACCGTGAAGCGGTAGCCGCAGGAGTTCACGTCCGGCGGCAGCACCTTGAGGCCCATGGACTTGGCCTCGTCGATGAAGGTCACCACCTTGTCGGTGTTCTGCATATCCGCGGAGATCACCGCGGCCATGAATTCCGCCGGGTAATGGGCCTTGAGCCAGGCGGTTTGGTAGGCCACCAGGGCGTAGGCGGCGGAGTGGGATTTGTTGAAGCCGTAGCCGGCGAACTTCTCCACCAGGTCGAAGATCTTCATCGCCAGGTCCGGGTCGATGCCCTTGTCCTTGGCGCCGGATTCGAAGATCTCGCGCTGCTTGGCCATCTCCTCGGGCTTCTTCTTACCCATGGCGCGGCGCAGCATGTCCGCGCCGCCCAGGGTGTAGCCGGCCAGCACCTGGGCGATCTGCATCACCTGTTCCTGGTACAGGATCACGCCGTAGGTGGGCTTGAGGATCGGCTCCAGCCATTCGTGCTGGTACTGCGGGTCCGGGTAGGCCAGCGGCTCGCGGCCGTGCTTCCGGTTGATGAAGTTGTCGACCATGCCGGATTCCAGCGGCCCCGGCCGGTACAGCGCCACCAGCGCGATGATGTCCTCGAACACGTCGGGCTTGAGCTTCTTGATCAGCTCCTTCATGCCCTGACTTTCCAGCTGGAACACGGCGGTGGTGTCGCCCTTCTTGAGCAGATCGAAGCTGGGTTTGTCGTCCAGCGGAATGCGCTCGATCTCCAGGGGGCCCTCCCCTTCCCGCGCCCGACGCACATTGGCGGCCTTCACCGCCCAGTCGATGATGGTCAGCGTCTTCAGACCCAGGAAGTCGAACTTCACCAGGCCGGCGGCTTCCACATCGTCCTTGTCGTACTGGGTGACCAGGTTGTCGCCTTCCTCGTCGCAGTGCAGCGGCGCGAAGTCGGTGAGCTTGCCCGGGGCGATCACCACGCCACCGGCGTGCTTGCCCACGTTCCGGGTCAGGCCCTCCAGCTTGAAGGCCATCTCCATGATCTCGTTGACCGCTTCCTTGTCCGGGTTGCCGTCGTCCTCCAGGAATTCGCGCAGGTTGTCTTCCTGCTCCAGGGCCTTGGCCAGGGTCATGCCGGGGGTGCCGGGAATCATCTTGGAGAGGCGGTCGGCCATGCCATAGGGCTTGCCCTGTACCCGCGCCACGTCGCGCACCACCGCCTTGGCGGCCATGGTGCCGAAGGTGATGATCTGGCTCACCGCGTCGCGGCCGTACTTGTCGGCCACGTAGTTGATCACCCGGTCGCGCTTCTCCATGCAGAAGTCCACGTCGAAGTCGGGCATGGATACCCGTTCCGGGTTGAGGAACCGTTCGAACAGCAGGTCGTATTCGATGGGGTCCAGATCGGTGATGCCCAGGGCATAGGCCACCAGGGAGCCGGCACCGGAACCCCGGCCCGGGCCCACCGGGACCTCGTGCTGCTTACCCCACTGGATAAAGTCCGCCACGATCAGGAAGTAACCGGGGAAACCCATCTGATTGATGATGTCGAGCTCGAACTGCAGGCGCTGATCGTAGGGCTGGCGTTTGGCGTCGTAGTCCGGGTCGGCGCGGTCCAGCAGCACCGCCAGGCGCTCCTCCAGACCTTCCCGGGACACCTTGCCGAAGTATTCCTCGATGGTCAGCCCCTCGGGGATCGGGAACTCCGGCAGGAAGTTCTCGCCGAGGCGGATGTCCAGGGTGCAGCGGCGGGCGATCTCCACGCTGTTTTCCAGCGCTTCCGGGAGATCGGAAAACAGCGCCGCCATCTCCTCCTCGCTTTTCAGGTACTGCTGCTCGGAGTACTTGCGCGGGCGGCGCGGGTCGTCCAGGGCGTTGCCGTCGTGGATGCAGACCCGTGCCTCGTGGGCCTCGAAGTCCTCCGGCCGGATAAAGCGCACGTCGTTGGTGGCCACCACCGGCAGCCCCAGTTCCGTGGCCAGCGCCACGCTGGCGTGCAGGCAGTCCTCGTCGCCGGGCCGTTCGGTGCGCTGCACCTCCAGGTAGAACCGGTCGCCGAAGGCGCGCTGGTAGTCCGCCGCCCGCTCCCGGGCCTGGTCGGTCTTGCCGGCCAGCAACAGCCGCCCCACGTCGCCGACCCGGGCACCGGACAGCAGAATCAGCCCCTCGTTGAGCTCAAGCAGCCATTCCCGGCGGATCAGCGCCCGCCCGCGGTGCTGGTTGCTCTGCCAGGCGCGGCTGATCAGCAGGGTCAGGTTGCGGTAGCCCTCTTCGTTCTGCACCAGGCAGCAGACATAGTACGGCTCGTCCTCCGGGTCGTCCGCCTGCACCCACAGGTCGGCGCCCATGATCGGCTTGAGGCCCGCGTTCATGGCGCCGGAGTAGAACTTGATCAGGGCGAACAGGTTGTTCTCGTCGGTGACCGCCACCGCCGGCATGCGCAGGGTGCCGCAGGCCTTGATCAGCTCCTTGACGCGCACCACCCCGTCCACCAGGGAGTAATCGGTGTGTACGCGCAGATGGACGAAGCGGGGTTCAGTCAAAGCCGGGCTCCCGGGCAGTGGGGTGAATGACGTCGAAACAGGCGGCCACCGGCGCGAACGAGCGGCGGTGCTCGGCCAGCGGACCGTGTTCGCGCAGCGCCGAAAGATGCTCGGCGGTGGCGTAGCCCTTGTGGCGGTGGAAACCGTACAGCGGGTAGCGCTGGTGCAGCGCCACCATCTCCGCGTCGCGGGCCACCTTGGCCAGGATCGAGGCGGCGGCGATGGCCGGCACCCGGCCGTCGCCCTTGACCACCGCCTCCGCCGGGCAGGCGAACACCGGGCTGCGGTTGCCGTCCACCAGCACCGCGTCCACCTGGGTGGCCAGGGCTTCCACCGCCCGCACCATGGCCAGATGGGTAGCGTGGTAGATATTCAGTTCGTCGATCTCGTGGTGTTCGGCGCGGCCCAGGGCCCAGCCCAGGGCGCGCTCGCGGATGGCGTCGGCGAGCGCCTCGCGGCGGGGCGGCGTCAGGGTCTTGGAATCCGCCAGACCGTCGATGGGCCGCGCCGGGTCCAGCACCACGGCGGCGGTGACCACCGCGCCCACCAGCGGCCCGCGGCCCACCTCATCGACGCCGGCCAGCTGCATGCCGGCGCGCCAGGCAAAGGCGCTGGGCCGGAACGGCTCGGGCAGATCGTACTCGGCGAAAGGGCCGGCAAAGGCTCCGCTCATCGGGGCGTCTCCTCAAGCAGCGCCGCCACCGCCGTGGCGGCTTTCTCGCTGGCGCCGCCGCGCAGTTGTTGGTGGACCCGGGTGAAATCGTCCTTCAGGCGCGCCACCCCATCCGGATCGTCCAGCCAGACGGCCACGGCGTCCGCCAGGGCGGCGCCGCTCAGGTCCTTCTGCACCAGTTCCGGCACCAGGGGCTTGCGGCACAGCAGATTGGGCAAGGCCACATAGTCGCTTTTCACCAGCCGCGAGACAATGGCGAAGGTCACGGCGCCGAGCCGGTAGCCCACCACCATGGGCTTCTTCAGCAGCAGGCCCTCCAGGGTGGCGGTGCCCGAGGCCATCATCACCGCGTCGGCGGCGGCCATCACCGTGCGGCCCCGGCCGTCCACCACCGTCACCGGCAGGTCGGTGCCGGCCAGGGCCGCGTCGATCTGCGCCCGGCGGGCGGCGCTGGCGGCGGGGATCACAAAGCGCAGCGCGGGATAGCGCCGGTGCAGCCGGAGCATGGCGTCGGTGAAATCGGGCATCAGCTGCCCCACTTCCCCGCCCCGGCTGCCCGGCAGCACCGCCAGGATGCGGCCGTCTTCCGCCAGCCCCAGCTCGCGGCGCGCCGCCAGGGTGTCCACCTCCAGCTCGATCATGTCCGCCAGGGGGTGGCCCACGAACGCCACCGGCACGCCGTGCTCTTCGTAGAAGCGGGCCTCGAAGGGGAACAGGGTGAGCATCAGGTCCACGTCCCGGCGGATGCCCTTGACCCGCCCCTGGCGCCAGGCCCACACCGACGGGCTCACATAGTGCACCGTCTTGAGACCGGCGGCGTGGACCCGTTTCGCCACGCCCAGGGTGAAATCCGGGGAATCGATGGTGATCACCACCGCCGGGCGGCGGGCGAGCAGGTCGTCCACCAGTTGCCGGCGCAGCCGGAACAGTTCCGGCAGATGGCCGATCACCTCGGTGATGCCCATCACCGAGAGCTTTTCCATGGGAAACAGGCTGTGCTGGCCGGCGGCGGCCATGTGCTCACCGCCCACGCCGATAAAGCGGGCCGCCGGCCAGCGGCGGCGCAGCGCCTCGATCAGGCCGGCGCCCAGCAGATCGCCGGAGGCTTCACCGGCGATCAGGGCAATCAGGGGGGCGTCGGGGGCATCCATGGTGGATACCTCAGCGGGTGATGCCGCGCTCCGAGGCGCGCAGGGAATCCAGGAACAGGGCCAGCGGCGGGCAGCCGTCCTGCTGGGGGGCCAGCTCGGCGATGGCCTGCTCCAGGGTCAGACCACGGCGGTAGACGGTTTTGTAGGCGCGTCGCAGGGTGGCGATCACGTCCGCGTCCCAGCCGCGCCGGCGCATGCCCTCGAAGTTCATGCTGCGCGCCGAGGCCGGGTTGCCGCCCACCATTACATAGGCGGGCACGTCCTTGAGCACCAGGCTGCAGCCGGCGGTCATGGCGAAGGAGCCGATGCGGCAGAACTGGTGAATGCCGGTCATGCCGCCCAGGATCACGCCGTCGCCGATTTTCACGTGGCCGGCGATGCCGGTGGTGTTGGCGATGATGTTGTCGCTGCCGATGCGGCAATCGTGGGCCACGTGCACCGTGGCCATCAACAGATTGTTGTCGCCCAGGCTGGTGATGCCCTCGTCCTGGACGGTGCCCCGGTGCAGGGTGCAGTGCTCGCGGATCACGTTGTTATCGCCGATTTCCAGGCGCGTGGGTTCACCGCGGTACTTTTTGTCCTGGCATTCCTCGCCCACCGAGGCGAACTGGAAGATGCGATTGTTGCGGCCGATGGTGGTGGGCCCCTGGATCACCACGTGCGGCCCGATCACGGTGCCCGCGCCGATGGTCACATGGGCGCCGATCACGGAATAGGGACCGACTTCCACGTCGCCGGCCAGTTCCGCTTTGGGGTCGATGATGGCTGTGGGATGAATCATGGTCGGGGTTCCGCCCTGGCGTTGCGAATGAGGATGGAAAGGCGACGAGTATACCCCGGGGCCAGCGCCTCTAGCGACGGCCCCGGGGACAATAGGGCCGGGCCCTAGACTCGCTGTTCGGCCACCAGCAGGTCACAGGCCGCCACCAGCTTGCCGTCCACTTCCGCGTGGCAGGAAAACTTGGCGATGTTGCGGCGATGGGTGAGCCACTCGGAGTGCAGCATCAGGCGGTCGCCGGGCACCACCTGACGCTTGAAGCGCGCCTTGTCGGTGCCCACCAGCAGGTAGATGAAGCCGTCCGCCGGGCGCTTGTTCTCGGTGACGAAGCCGAGGATCCCGGAGGCCTGGGCCAGCGCCTCGATGATCAGCACGCCGGGCATGATCGGTTCCTGGGGGAAGTGCCCGTTGAAGAACGGCTCGTTGATGGAGACGTTCTTGTACGCCTCGATACGCTTGCCCGGCTCCACGGAAACCACGCGGTCGACCAGCAAAAAGGGATAGCGGTGAGGCAGGTATTCCCTCACCTCATGAATGTCCATCATGTTCTTTATCCAACCAAAGACAGGAGCCTGCGCGACGCTATTCCCCGGCGTCGCGCTCCAGTTTACGCACCCGGCGGTGCAGTTCGTCCAGATGCCGGAATCGGGCCACGTTACGACGATAGCGGTCCTGCTTGTCCACCGGAAGCGCGGAACCGTAGGTGCCCGGCTCGGTGATCGACCGGGAGACCAGGGACATGCCCAGAATCTGAACCCGGTCGCAGATTTCCAGATGACCGGAGAGGCCGGCGGCGCCGCCGATCAGGCATTGGGCGCCGATGCGCGTGCTGCCGGCGATGCCCACCTTGCCGGCGATGGCGGTGTGATCGCCGATCACCACGTTGTGGGCCACCTGGATCTGATTGTCCAGAATCACGCCATTGCCGATCACGGTGTCGTCGATGGCGCCCCGGTCCACGGTGGTGCCGGCGCCGATTTCCACATCGGCGCCGATGCGAACCCCGCCCACCTGGGCGATCTTGGTCCAGCCATCGGCACCGGGCGCGAAGCCGAAACCGTCGGCGCCCAGCACGCAATGGGCGTGTATGATAGAGCGCGGCCCGATGGTGACACCATGGTAAATTGTAACATTTGGCCAGATATGACAGCCGTCGCCGATCTCACAGCGGGCGCCGATCACCGTGTTGGCGCCGATCACCACGCCCTCGCCGATCACCACCTCCGCCTCGATCACCACATTGGGCCCGACGCTGGCCGACGCCGGCACCCGGGCCGACGGGTCCACCACCGCCGAGGGGTGCACCCCCGGCGCCGGCGCCGGCGCGGTGTCGAAATGCCGGCTGATGCGGGCATAGGCCATGTAGGGATCGGCCACCACCAGCGCCGCCACCGGACAATGCTCGAGCTGGTCGGCGCGCAGCAGCACCGCCGCCGCGCCGGTGGTTTCCAGCTGCGAGCGGTAGCGCGGATTGGCCAGAAAGCTGAGCTGGTCGCCACGGGCGGAGGCCAGGGTGCCGAGCCCGGTGACCGTCAGGTCCCCCGGGCCGTGCAGTTCGGCGTCCAGTTCCTCGGCGAGAAAAGCCAGAGTCACCGACATCGGATTACTTCATTTTATTCAGTTGCTGGGTGACCGCGTCGGTGATGTCCATGTTGGACTGCACGTACACCACCGCCTGGGCGTTCATCACCACATCCAGGTTTTCCCGCTCGGCCACGGTTTCCACCGCCTGCTTGAGCTTGGGTTCCATCACTTCCAGGATTTCCTGCTGGCCCTTGTTCAGCTTGCGCTGGGCGGACTGGCGCAGATTCTGCAGCTCGATCATTTTCTGCTGACCCTGGGTCTGCAGGTCCTGACGCTCATCCTCGCTCATGGTCATGCCCTCTTTCTCCAGGCGACCGCGCAGCTTTTCCACTTCACCGCCGAGGCGGTCGAGGCGGGACTGCTCGTCCTTGAGGGAGGATTCCAGTTTGCCGAAACGGTCCTGGAATTCATCCGCCTGTTGCAGGGCGCCGATGGGATCAACCACGCCGATCCGTTGTTCGGCGGCGGCCAGGGCGGGAACAATCAGCAAAGCGGCAAGCAATATTTTTTTCATCATTCACTCCTAAAAGGTTTGCCCCAGGGAGAACTGGAACACTTCCGTGTCATCGCCGGACTGGTCGTTGAGCGGCGTGGCCAGGTTGAAACTCAGCGGACCGATGGCGGTCAGCCAGCTCAGGCCGATACCGGCGGAAGCACGCAGTTCGTGAGTGTCGAACTCGTCGAGCCCGTTGTCGAACTTGGTTTCGAACACATTGCCCGCGTCCACGAACAGGAAGGTGCGCACGCTGCGCGATTCCGCCGCGAACGGGGTCGGGAAGATCAGCTCCAGGCTGGCTTCGGTGAGCAGGTTACCACCGATCGGGTCCGGATCGGGATCGCTGACGCCTTCGTTGACGTAATACAGCGCCGGCGAGCGCGGCCCCAGGGAGCGGGACTCGTAACCGCGCACCGAGCCGATGCCACCACCGTAGTAGGCCTCGAAGAACGGCAGCCCCTGGTCGTCGCCGTAGCCGTCGCCGTAGCCCACGTTACCGCGGGTGCGCACGGTCCAGTTGTTGGTGATCGGGAAGTACTTCTCCCCTTCCCAGCTGGCCTTGTAGAACAGATAGTCGGAGCCGGGCACCGCGGCTTCCAGCCGGAAGGTGCTGGCCCAGCCCCGGTCGGGCAGGATGCCCCGGTTCAGGGTGCTGGTGCGCAGGGAGGCGCTCAGTTTGAACTCGTTGAACTTCTCCCCTTCCCGCTCCAGGAAGTCGTCGATGGCCACGGCGATGTAGTCACCGCGCTGCACCTTGGTCTGCTCCACGCCGCCGCCGAAGTTCAGCCGGGTGTACTCGGAGATCGGGTAACCGAAGGTCACGTTGCCGCCGGCCCGGTCCGCCGCGTAGGAGGACAGCCGGGTTTCGTCGAAGTCGATCTTCGAATAGAACAGGCTGAAGCCACGGCTCACGCCGTCCAGGGTGTAGTAGGGGTTGTAGTGCGAGAAGCTGTAGGAGTCGCGGATGTCACTGCGGCTCAGGGAGAACGACACCCGGTTGCCGTTGCCCCGGAAGTTGTTCTGGCTGATGTTGGCGCCGAAGATCACGCCGGACGCATCGGAGTAGCCCACGTTGGCGCCGATGGACCCGGACGGCTGCTCCTGCACATCGTAGTTCACGTCGACCAGGTCGTCGGCGCCGGGCACCCGGTCGGTGTCCGCTTCCACGGTGGAGAAATAGCCGAGACGCTGCAGACGCTCGCGGGACAGATCGATCAGCGAGGTGTTGGCCGGCGCGTCCTCGAACTGGCGCAACTCGCGGCGCAGCACTTCGTCCTCGGTCTTGATGTTGCCGCTGAAGCCGATGCGGTTCACGTACACGCGACGGCCCGGGTCCACGTAGAAGGTCACGTCCACGGTGTCGCCGTCGCCGGTTTCCTGCTCCACGCCACGCACTTCGGCGAAGGTGTAACCCTCGTTGCCGAGGCGGCGCTTGATCAGGTCACTGGTGTAGGTGACCAGTTGCTGGCTGAACACCTGGCCTTTCTGGATCACCACCAGCGGCTTGAGCTCCTTCTCGTCGACCACCAGATCGCCGGACAGCTGCACGTCGTTGACGCGGAACTGCTCGCCCTCGGCCACGTTGACGGTGATCAGCACGCGCTCCCGGTCCGGGGTCACCGACACCTGGGTCGATTCAATGGAGAAATTGATATAGCCCCGGTCCAGGTAGTAGGACCGCAGGCGCTCCAGGTCACCGGCCAGGCGCTGGCGGGAATACTTGTCGTCGCCCTTGATGAACGACCAGAAATGGGACGGGCTCAGCTCGAACCCGTCCAGCAGCTCCTCGTCGCTGAACAGCGTGTTGCCGACGATGTTGATGTCGCTGATGCGCGCCGCCTTGCCCTCGTAGATGGTGATCTTCAAAGCCACCCGGTTACGCGGCAGCGGCGTCACCTCGGTTTCGATGTCGGCGCCGTAGCGGCCCTGGGCGATGTACTGGCGCTCCAGCTCCCCGGAGATCGCCTCCAGGGTGGAGCGCTGGAACACCTCGCCTTCGGCCAGGCCGGCCTGGGTCAGGCCCTTGCGCAGGTCTTCCTCCTCGATGGACTTGTTGCCCTCCAGCTCGATGCGGGCAACGCTCGGCCTCTCGGCCACCACCACCACCAGGTCGTTGCCGTCCCGGCCAAGTTGCACGTTTTCGTAGTTGCCGGTGGCGAACAGGCGTTTGACCGCCTCGCGCACCGCCGCCTGGTCGATGGTGTCACCGGCCTGGATCGGCAGGGCCGCGTAGACCCGCTCCACCGGCAGCCGCTGCAGCCCCTCGACACGGATGTCGCGGACCTTGAACGGCAGGCCGGCCTCGGTCTGGGCCTGGGCCGGAAAGAAGATACAGAAACAGACGATAACCAGGGTGGCGCCCAGCAGGCGTCTCAGGGAGGTGTTTGCGGCGAAATTCATGAAAACTGTCGCACCAGGTCGTTATAGATGGCCAACAACATGAAACTGACCACCAGCGTCAGCCCCACGCCCTGCGCGGTGGTCAAAAACCGCTCAGGCAGGCTGCGCCCGCGAATCATTTCAATGATGCCGAAGAGTATCCAGCCACCGTCCAGCATGGGCACGGGCAGCAAATTGATGATCCCGAGCGTGATGCTCAGGTAGGCCAGCAACATCAGGAAGCTGGCAAAACCCACGGCGGCGCTTTCTCCCGCCACCTGGGCAATGGTCACCGGGCCGCCGAGACTGTCCAGCGGCAAGTGACCGGTGAAGAGCTTGACCACACTGGCCCAGATAACGTTCACCTGCTGGCCGAACCGGTCGGCGGCGGCGCCCACCGCCTGGGCCGGCGCGTAGGTGTGTTCCACCAGGCCGCCGGGACCCACGCCCAGCTGGCCCACCGTGGTGCCCTGGTAGTCCACCGGCTGCGGATACAGAGTCAGGTCCAGCACCCGGCCGTCGCGCAGCACGGTGGCCGGCAGCGCCTGGCCGGCGCTGTTCTGCAGCAGCTCACGCCAGGCGCCCCAGCCTTCCACCGGCTGGCCGTTGGTGGTCAGCACCAGATCGCCGACCCGGACCCCGGAGCGCACCGCCCCGCTGTCCTCGGCGATGCGGCCGATCTGCACCGCCGGGCGCAATCCCAGCACGGTGAGCGGCGACTGATCCGGCTCGGCGGACCAGCGGCCCATGTCCAGCGGGCGGGTGGCGATGTCGCCGTCCGCCTCGCGCACCTTCACCGGCACCGGCGCGTCCTCGCCCAGGTGCAGCACCAGGGCGCTGATCACGTCCTGCCAGCCTTCCACCTCGCGGCCGTCCACCGCCAGCCAGCGGTCGCCGGCCTGGAACCCGGCCTCGGCGGCGGGCGACTGGGCCACCGGCTGGCCGATCACCGCCAGGCTGTCGCGCTGGCCCACGGACATCATCAGCAGCCAATAGATCAGGAACGCCAGAATAAAGTTGAACACCGGACCGGCGGCGTAGGTGATCACCCGCTGCCAGGCCGGTTTGCCGGAAAATTCCTCGTCGTCGCGGGCGTCCGGGGGCAACTCGCCATCGCGCCGGTCCAGCGGCTTGACGAAGCCCCCAAGGGGAATCGCGCTGATCACCCAGTCGGTGCCCTTCTTGTCGGTGAAGCGCGCCAGGCGCGGGCCGAAGCCCACGGAGAACGTGAGCACGCGCACGCCAAAGGCGCGCATGGCCAGAAAGTGGCCCCACTCATGGAACGCCACGATGACCACGATGGTGACGACAAAGGCCAACAGCGTCAGCATGCCCACTCTTTGATCAGGCGCCGGGCCAGAACCCGGGCCTCGCTATCCACGTTCATGACCGCGTCCACGTCGGCGCAGTCCGGGGCCGGCAGGCCGGCCAGGGTGTCCTGCACCACCGCCGGGATGCCGTTGAAGCCCAGCCGCCGGTCCAGAAAGGCGGCCACCGCCTCTTCATTGGCGGCGTTGAGCACCGCGGTGGCGGCGCCGCCCGCCTCCATCGCCTGGCGGGCCAGCCCCAGGCAGGGAAAGGCGGCGTCGTCCGGCGCCCGGAAATCGAGCCCGGCCAGGGTCCGGAAATCCAGGCTCGGGGCACCGGATTCCAGCCGCTCGGGCCAGGACAGGGCGCAGGCGATGGGCGTGCGCATGTCCGGGGTGCCCATCTGCGCGAGCACCGAACCGTCCAGGTATTCGACCATGGAATGCACCACGCTCTGCGGGTGAATCACCACGTCGATGCGCGCCGGCGGCACGTCGAACAGCCAGCACGCCTCGATGAACTCCAGCCCCTTGTTCATCAGGGTGGCGGAATCCACGGAAATCTTCGGGCCCATGTCCCAGTTGGGGTGGCGCACCGCCTGTTCCGGCGTCACCGCCTCCAGTCGCGTCCGATCCCAGCCCAGGAAGGGCCCGCCGGACGCGGTCAACAGCAAACGCCGTACCCCCGGGCCGACCCCTTCACGGGGCAGGCACTGGAAGATGGCGTTGTGCTCCGAGTCCACCGGCAGCAGGGTGGCGCCGTGGCGGCGCACCGCGTCCATGAACAGAGCGCCGGTGACCACCAGGGTCTCCTTGTTGGCGAGCAGGATCTTCTTGCCCGCCTCCACCGCCGCCAGGGTCGGCCGCACGCCGGCGGCGCCGACGATGGCGGCCACCACGGTGTGCGCCTCGTCCAGGGCGGCCACCCGGGCCACGCCCTCATGGCCGGCCAGGACCTCGGTGTCTGACCCGGCCTCCCGGAGATGGTTCCGGAGGGCCTCCGCCGCCGCCGGGTCGGCCAGGGCGGCGAAGCGCGGACGCCAGGTCAGGCACTGCTCGGCCAGTTCCCGCCAGCGGTGGCCAGCGGTGAGGCCGATCACCCGGTAGCGTTGCGGGTGCCGGGCCAGCACGTCCAGGGTCTGGCGCCCGATGCTGCCGGTGGCGCCGAGAATGGTAACCGCTTCGGAGGCAGTTGTATCCCCGCTCAGGGCTGCTGTCTCCCCGCTCAAAGCTGGCCTCCGGGGAGGTCGAACCAGCTGAGGCCGGCCAGGGCCACCGGCAAAGCGGCGGTGACGCTGTCGATGCGGTCCAGCATGCCACCGTGGCCCGGCAGCACCGTGCCGCTGTCCTTGATGCCCCGTTCGCGCTTGATCATGCTTTCGAACAGATCACCAAGCACCGACGCCAGCACCGTGAGCAAAGCCGCCACCATCAGGGCCGGCAGCCGCGCCTCCAGCCAGCCGGTGTAGAACACCGCGGCCACCACCAGCAGCGCCAGCAGCACGCCACCGACCAGGCCTTCCACGGTCTTGCCCGGGCTCACCCTGGGCGCCAGCTTGTGGCGGCCGAGCGCGCGGCCGGCGAAATAGGCGCCGGTGTCCGCCGCCCACACCCAGACCAGAATGAACAGCAGCGCCCACGGGCCCGCCAGGCCCAGGGCACCGTGATCCTGCAGCTCCACCACCGCCATCCAGGACGGCACCAGCACCAGCCAGCCCACCGGCACCATGACCGCCGGGCGGAACCAGTAACGGGCGTTGCGCGGGTAACCGAGCACCGCCACCAGCGCCAGCAGCCACCACAGCGGCAGCAGGGTGAACAACCAGGCCGGGCGGAACAGCTCGGCGGCCACCATCAGTGCCGCCAGCGACAGGCACCAGAGCAGGCGTCCGGGGACGCTCAGCCGGCCGATCATGCCCGCCCACTCCCAGCCGCCGACCAGGAAAAAGGCCCCGGCGACCACGGCGAACGGCAGGCGCTCCAGGCCGAACACGGCGCCCAGCACCACCGGCAGCAGCACCAGGGCGGTGATCACCCGCAATTTCAGCATTCCGCTTCTCCGTCGGCGTCCAGCTGTTCGCCGGAACGGCCGAACCGGCGTTGCCGGCCGGCGTAATCGGCCAGGGCGGCGTCCAGTTCGTCGCCGTCGAAATCCGGCCACAGGGCCGGCGTGAAGTAGAGTTCCGCGTAGGCCGCCTGCCACAGCAGGAAGTTGCTCAGGCGCTGCTCACCGCCGGTGCGGATCAGCAGATCCAGCGGCGGCAGATCGGCGGTGGACACCCGCCGGTCCAGGGCGGCGGCGTCGATGCGGTCCGGGTCCAGCCCGCCGTCGCGCACTTCCCGGGCCAGGGCGGCGGCGGCCTGGGCCAGATCCCACTGGCCGCCGTAATTGACCGCCACCACCACGGTCATGCGGTCGTTGCCGGCGGTGCGCGCCTCCGCTTCGGCCATGCCGTCGCGCAGCGCCGGCTCGAAGGCGGAACGGTCGCCGATAAAGCGCAATCGCACCCGGTTGTCGTGCAACTGATCGACGCGCTGTCCCAGGGCGTTGACGAACAGGCCCATCAGGTGATTGACCTCGTCCTCCGGGCGGCGCCAGTTTTCGGAACTGAAAGCGAACAGGGTGACCACCTCCACGCCCTGGCGGGCGGCGCGGCGGATCACCTTCTGCAGGGTGCGTTCGCCGGCACGGTGGCCCTCCGCGCCGGGCAGGCCGCGGCGACGCGCCCAGCGATTATTGCCGTCCATGATGATCGCCACATGGCGGGGCACCGTGCCCTGGTGGCTATCGATATCCGGTGCGGAGGAGTCGGGTTTTTTATCGTCCATAAAAAAGATCGGGCTGCCGACCAGCGGCATCCCGACGTCACCGTTCGATTGTATTCGGACAACGGCCGGAGGGGCGGCGCCCCGTCCGCTTACACCGTCATCAGCTCCTCTTCCTTGACCTTCAGCATCTTGTCCACTTCAGCCACCATCTTGTCGGTAAGCTGCTGGATCTGTTCCTCGCCGTGGCGGGCCTCGTCCTCGGAGATTTCCTTCTCCTTGAGCAGATCCTTCAGGTCGCCGTTGGCGTCACGGCGGATATTGCGAATCGCCACCTTGGCATGCTCGCCCTCGGCGCGCACGTGCTTCACCAGGCCCTTGCGGGTCTCCTCGGTGAGCGGCGGCAGCGGCAGCCGGATCACAGTGCCGGCGGTGGACGGGTTGAGCCCCAGGTCGGAGGTCATGATCGCTCTTTCCACGTCCGGCACCAGGCTCTTGTCGAACGGCGACACGATCAGGGTGCGGCCTTCCTCCACGGAGATATTGGCCACCTGGTTCAGCGGCGTGTCGGAACCGTAGTAGCTGACGTGGAGACCGTCCAGCAGGCTGGGATGGGCCCGGCCGGTACGGGTTTTCTTGAGGGCCACGTCCAGCGCGTCCAGGCTTTTCTTCATGCGCGACTGGGCGTCTTTCTGAATATCGTCGATCACCTTTATTCCTCTCTAGCGGCTTCCACCAGGGTCCCTTCGCTGCCGCCCAGCATCAGGTTGAGCAGCGCACCCTGCTTGTTCATGTTGAACACGCGCAACGGCATGTCGTGGTCGCGGCACAGACAGATCGCGGTGAGGTCCATGACGCCGAGCTTGCGGTCGATGACCTCGTCGTAGGTCAGCCGTTCGTACTTCTCGGCCTGGGGATTGGTCACCGGATCGTCGTTGTACACGCCATCCACCTTGGTGGCCTTGAGCACCACGTCGGCGCTGATCTCGATGCCGCGCAGGCAGGCGGCGGAGTCCGTGGTGAAGAACGGATTGCCGGTGCCGGCGCAGAAAATCACCACCTCGCCGTTCTTGAGATGCCGGTTGGCGTTGCGGTGGTCATAATGCTCCACGATGCCGCTCATGGGAATGGCTGACATCAATCGGGTACGAATGTTGGAGCGCTCCAGGGCGTCGCGCATGGCCAGACCGTTCATCACCGTGGCCAGCATGCCCATGTGATCGCCGGCCACCCGGTCCAGGCCGGCGGTCTGCAGCGCGGCGCCACGGAACAGGTTGCCGCCGCCGATCACCAGGCCCACCTGGACGCCGATACCCACCAGCTGGCCGATCTCCAGGGACAGGGTGTCCAGCACCCGGGGGTCGATGCCGAACCCCTCTTCACCCGCCAGCGCTTCACCGCTCAGCTTGAGCAGAATACGGTTATAGCGCGGCGAGCGCTCCTTGCTCTTGGCCATCTCTTGTTCTCCGCCACTCATGAATACCCGCCGTTTGTCCGACCGCCGGTGATGCTCCGGCGGTTAATGAAACCATTTGGGGTCGCCCGCGCCAAGGGTGCGCCACCGGGTGCCGGGCGACCGGTCGAAAAAAACGCCTTGCTGGTCCTGCCAACAAGGCGTTTTTCGTACTTCAGACACAGAAGGCGATCAGCCTTTCGCCTGTGCCATTACCTCAGCGGCGAAGTCCACTTCTTCTTTCTCGATGCCCTCGCCCACCACCAGGCGCTCAAAGGCCACCACTTCGGCGCCGGCGTCTTTCACCAGCTTGCCCACGGTGGTGTTGGGATCCTTAACGAACGGCTGATCGTTGAGGCTCACTTCCTTGAGGAACTTGTTGATGCGGCCACCGACCATCTTCTCGACGATCTCGGCGGGCTTGCCTTCCATGTCCGGCTGGGCGCGGATGATCTCGCGCTCCTTGTCGAGCACCTCGGCGGGCACTTCGTCGGACTTGACCACCATCGGGTTGACCGCGGCCACGTGCATGGACACGTCCTTGCCCAGCTCGGCGTCGCCGCCGTTCAGGGCCACCAGCACGCCGATCTTGCCACCGTGCACGTAGGAACCGACCACGCCGTCGGCGCTCAGACGCACGGCGCGACGCACCTGGATATTCTCACCGATTTTCTGCACCAGAGCCTGACGGGCCTCTTCCAGGGTGCTGCCGTCCTCGAGCTTGAGCTCGGCGATCTTGGCCACGTCGACTTCGTCGGCGGCCAGCGCGGCGCCGGCCACTTTGTTGCAGAAGCCCAGGAAGTTGTCGTCACGGGCCACGAAGTCGGTTTCGGAGTTGATTTCCACCATCACGGCGCGCTTGTTGTCGTCGCTGGTGGCCACTACCACGGCACCCTCGGCGGCGGTACGACCGGCTTTCTTGGCGGCTTTCGCCTGGCCGGACTTGCGCAGATCCTCAATGGCCTTCTCGATGTCACCGTCGGCTTCGACCAGGGCGTTCTTGCATTCCATCATGCCCAGACCGGTGCGCTCGCGGAGCTCTTTCACCATTGCAGCAGTTACAGCAGCCATGCTTACCTCTTGAAACTTTGAATTCGGGGAATGCGGTCGGGGCGGGCCGCTCGGCCCGCCCCGGGGGTGATCAGCCTTCGGCCTGCTCGTTCTCGGCCTGGGCGTCCTCGACTTCGACGAACTCGCTGTCACCGCCGCCCTGGGTCTGGGCGTACTCGCGGCCTTCCAGGATGGTGTCGGCGGCTGCCTTCACGTACAGGTGGATGGCGCGGATGGCGTCGTCGTTGCCCGGGATCACGTAATCGATGTCGTCCGGGTTGGAGTTGGTGTCGACCACAGCCACCACCGGGATACCCAGCTTGCGGGCTTCCTGGACGGCGATGTCTTCATGGTCCACGTCCACCACGAACAGCGCGTCCGGCAGGCCGCCCATGTCCTTGATGCCGCCGATGGAGCGTTCCAGCTTCTCCATCTCACGGTGACGCATCAGCGCTTCTTTCTTGGTCAGCTTGTTGAGGGTGCCGTCCTGCTCCTGGGCTTCCAGGTCGCGATAGCGCTTGATGGACTGACGGATGGTCTTCCAGTTGGTCAGCATGCCGCCCAGCCAACGGTGATCCACGTACGGCATGCCGCAGCGCTGCGCTTCCTCGCGGACCGCTTTCTGCGCGGCGCGCTTGGTGCCGACGAACAGGATCTTGTTGTTGCTGGCCGCCAGCTTGTTCAGGAACGCCATGGCGTCGTTGAACAGCGGCAGGGTGCTTTCCAGATTGATGATGTGAATCTTGTTGCGTGCGCCGAAGATGTAAGGCTTCATCTTCGGGTTCCAGTAACGGGTCTGGTGGCCGAAGTGCACGCCTGCCTTCAGCATATCGCGCATGGTTACGCTCATTAGGTTATCTCCTGGGTTAGGCCTCCACGCCCCCCATGACTCAACCCCCTTCCCGAAGGAGCGTCCCGAAGGACGCTGGGGCACCCAGAGCCATGTGCCGGAGCGTGTGTGTGATTTCCCTTCGCCGATAACCAGCGGGTACAATGGCGCACCGTTTGGCGGCGCCCTGGCCGCCGGGATCGAGGAAGGCGCGCGCTTTATACCACAGCCCCCCTTCACGGGCAACGGAAAAGCCGCCGGCACGCCCTGACGCCGCCCGCTTTCCAGCCGCCCAAGCCACTGAAAATGCTGGAGTTTCCCTTTTCACCATGAATGTCACGCTGAAAACCCCGGACGACATCGCCAAAATGCGCGAGGCGGGCCGCCTGGCCGCCGAGGTGCTGGATCTGATCGGCGAGCACGTGCGCCCCGGGGTCACCACCGAGGAACTGGACCGTATCTGCCACGACCACATCGTCAACGAGCAGAACGCCATCCCCGCCTGCCTGGGCTACCGGGGCTTCCCCAAGTCCGTGTGTACCTCCGTGAACCACGTGGTCTGCCACGGCATCCCCAGCGACAAGAAGGTGCTCAAGAAAGGCGACATCATCAATATCGACGTCACCGTCATCAAGGACGGCTGGCACGGCGATACCAGCAAGATGTTCTATGTGGGCGAGCCGTCGGTGCTGGCCCGCCGTCTGGTGGAGACCACCCGGGAGTGCATGCTCACCGGCATCCGCATGGTGCGCCCGGGCGTGCGCCTGGGCGACATCGGCCACGCCATCCAGAAGCACGCCGAGGCGGAACGCTTCTCGGTGGTGCGCGAATACTGCGGCCACGGCATCGGTCAGGTGTTCCATGAGGAGCCCCAGGTTCTGCATTACGGCAAACCCGGCACCGGCCTCGAACTGAAAGAAGGCATGGTGTTCACCATCGAGCCGATGATCAACGCCGGCAAGGCCGCCAACAAGGTGCTGCCGGACGGCTGGACCGTGGTCACCAAGGACCGCAAGCTGTCCGCCCAGTGGGAGCACACCCTGGCGGTGACCGCCGACGGCTATGAAGTGCTCACCGCCCGCCAGGAAGAAACCGACCTTTATTAAGGACGTCGTTATTTGGGACCGAATGCCGCCGCCATGGATTTAACGCCCCCGCTCAGCCCCGACCAGCTGCTCGCCGCCCTGCGCGACAGCGAGCAACCCGGCCAGCGCGCCCGCGCCTTCCTCGAGGAGGGCCAGGCGCGCCTGGATCAGGCCTTCGACCAGGTACCGATCGCCGAGCTGGTGCACGGGCGCGCCCGCCTGGTGGACCGGGTGCTGGTGGCCGCCTGGTCCCTGTTCGAACTGGACGGCTTCCAGGACGTGGCGCTGGTGGCGGTGGGCGGCTATGGCCGTGGCGAGCTGCACCCCCACTCGGACGTGGACCTGATGGTGCTGTTCCGCGCCACGCCGGCCCGGGACGCCTGCTCCGCCCTGGAGGGCTTCGTCGCCTTCCTGTGGGACATCGGCCTGGAAACCGGCCACAGCGTGCGCACCCTGGATGAGTGCGAGGCGCTCGCCGGCCAGGACATCACCGTGGCCACCAATATCATGGAGGCGCGCACCCTGGCCGGCGACGACCGGGTCCGCCAGGCGCTTTCCGAACGCACCGGCCCGGACCGCATGTGGCCCACGGACCGCTTCTTCGCCGCCAAATGGGAAGAGCAGACCGCCCGGCACCGCAAGTACAACGACACCGAATACAACCTCGAGCCGGACCTGAAAAACGCCCCCGGCGGGCTGCGCGACGTGCAGATGATCGCCTGGGTGGCGAAACGCCATTTCGGAGGAGACAGCCTGGAAGCCCTGGTGGAAGCCGGCTTTATCACGCGCACCGAGTTCGACGCGGTGAGCCGCTGTCTGGACTATCTGTGGCGGGTGCGCTGGCAGCTGCACAGCCTCACCGGCCGCAACGAGAATCGCCTGCTGTTCGATCATCAGCGTCAGTTGGCGGAGCGCCTGGGCCACCAGGATTCCAACGCCAATCTGGCGGTGGAACTGTTCATGAAGGAGTTCTACCGGGCGGCCCTGGCCCTGTCGGTGCTCAACGACATGCTGCTGCAGCTGTTCGACGAGGTGATCCTGCGCGCCGGCGAGCCGGACAAGGTGCGCCCGCTCAACCGCCGCTTCCAGGTGCGCAACGACTACCTGGAAATGAGCGCGCCGGACATCTTCCGCAAGCACCCCTCGGCGCTGCTGGAAGCCTTCGTGCTGATGGCCCAGAACCCGGACCTGAAGGGCATCCGCGCGGCCACCGTGCGCGAGCTGATCCATTGCCGGCGGTTGATCGACGACGACTTCCGCGACAACAAGGCCAACAGCGCGCTGTTCATGCAGCTGCTGCGCAGCCCCCATGCCCTGTTCACCCAGCTGCGCCGCATGAAGCGCTACGGCATTCTCGGCAAGTACCTGCCGGAGTTCGGGCGCATCGTCGGCATGATGCAGTACGACCTGTTCCATATTTACACGGTGGACGCCCACACCCTGCTGGTGGTCAAGAACATGCGCCGCTTCCGCTACGAGGATCAGCGCGACGCCTTCCCGGTGGCCTGCGAGGTGTTCTACCGCCTGCCCAAGCCGGAGCTGCTCTATGTGGCGGGGCTCTACCACGACATCGCCAAGGGCCGTGGCGGCGACCACTCCGAACTGGGCGCCGACGACGCCATCGCCTTCTGCCAGCGCCACGGTCTGACCGCCTGGGACGCCAAGCTGGTGGCCTGGCTGGTGCGCAACCACCTGACCATGAGCGTCACCGCCCAGCGCAAGGACATCTCCGACCCGGACGTGGTGCACGAATTCGCCCGCACCGTGGGCGACCTGGTGCATCTGGATTACCTGTACGTGCTCACGGTGGCCGACATCAACGCCACCAATCCGGCGCTGTGGAATTCCTGGCGCGCCTCCCTGCTGCGCCAGCTTTATCTGGAAACCAAACGCGCCCTGCGCCGTGGCCTCAACAATCCCCAGGACAAGCAGGACTGGATCGACGAGACCCGCGACGAAGCCCTCAAGCTGCTGGCCGAGCGCGACCACGACATCAAGGCCATCGAGGCCCTGTGGGCCAATATCGGCGACGAGTATTTCCTGCGCGAAACGCCCTGGGACATCGCCTGGCACACCGAGGCGCTGCTGGAGCGCAGCAACGACCGGGACCCGCTGGTGCTGATCCGCGAATCGGAAACCGGCCAGCAGGGCAATCAGGCGGAAGGCGGCTCGCAGATCTTTATCTACACCCCGGACACCCGCAACCTGTTCGCCGCCACCGTGAACGCCCTGGACAGCCTGGGGCTGACCATCATGGACGCGCGCATTATCACCAGCGCCGACGGCTTCAGCCTGGACACCTACATCGTGCTCGACGAACACGGCACGCCGATCGGCGACGACTGGCCGCGCATCGAGCACATCCGCAAGACGCTCACGGAGACGCTCAAGCACCCGGAGCAGTTCGGCACCACGGTGAGCCGGCGCATGCCGCGCCGCAACAAGCACTTCGACGTGCCCACCCAGGTCACCATCAGCAACGACATCGTCAACGACCGCACCGTGGTCGACGTGCAGACCCTGGACCGGCCCGGCCTGTTGGCGCACATCGGCCGTATCTTCGTGCGCTTTGAGCTGCTGGTGCAGAACGCGCGCATCGCCACCCTGGGGGAAAAGGCGGAGGACGTATTCTTCGTCACCGACCTGGACGGCCAGCCGGTGTCCGACCCGCGGCTGTGCGAGCGCCTGCGCGACACCCTGATTCAGGAACTGGACGATCGCAGCAAGGACGACGCCCTCTCCGTCACCATCTAGCCCCTGACAAGGACCACCATGAATCCCGATCTGGAACGGTTGCATCCGTACCCGTTTGAAAAACTCGGCGCCCTGTTCGCCGGCCTGCCGGTGGCGGACAAGCCGCACATCGCCCTGTCGATTGGCGAACCGCAGCACCCGTCGCCGGACTTCGTGCAGCAGGTGCTGCGCGACAACACCGCCCTGCTCGCCAAATACCCGGCCACCGCCGGGCTGCCGGAACTGCGCGAAGCCATCGCCGGCTGGCTGACCCGCCGCTTCAAACTCAGCGGTGTGGACGCGGACCGCCAGGTGCTGCCGGTGAACGGCACCCGGGAGGCCCTGTTCGCCTTCGCCCAGGCGCTGCTCGACCGGGACCAGCAACCTCTGGTGCTGATGCCCAACCCCTTCTATCAGATCTATGAAGGCGCCGCCTTTCTCGGCGGCGGCGAGCCGGTGTACCTGCCCTGCACCGCCGCCAGCGGCCTGCAACCGGACTTCGACGCGGTGGACGAAGCGGTCTGGAAACGCACCCGGCTGCTGTTCATCTGCAGCCCGGGCAACCCCACCGGCGCCGTGCTCAGCACCGCCCAGTTGAAGGCACTGATCCAGCTCGCCGACAAGTTCGACTTCGTGATCGCCTCCGACGAATGCTACTCGGAAATCTACCGCGACAAGGCACCGCCGGGACTGCTGCAGGCCTGCGCGGAAATGGGCCGGCACGACTACCGGCGCTGCGTGGTGTTCCACTCCCTGTCCAAGCGCTCCAACCTGCCCGGCCTGCGCTCCGGCTTCGTGGCCGGCGACGCCGATGTGCTGGCCGGCTTTCTGCGCTACCGCACCTACCACGGCTGCGCCATGCCCGTGCATCACCAACTGGCCAGCATCGCCGCCTGGAACGACGAGGCCCATGTGGCGGCCAACCGCGCGCTCTACAACGAGAAGTTCAAGGCGGTACTGGACATTCTGGGCGAGCCACTTAAGGTATCCGCCCCGGACGCGGGCTTTTACCTGTGGCCGAAGACGCCGGTGGACGACGAAACCTTCGCGCGCCGCCTCAAGGCGGAGGAAAACGTCACCGTGCTGCCCGGCCGTTATCTGTCGCGCACCGTGGACGGCCGCAACCCGGGCAAGAACCGGGTGCGCATGGCGCTGGTGGCGGAGCTGGACCAATGCATCGAAGGCGCGCGGCGCATCCGCGCCCTGATTGAGAGGCTGTGACCATGGCGATCACCATCTACGGCATCAAGAACTGCGATACCATGAAGAAGGCCCGCGCCTGGCTGGACCAACAGGGCGTGGACTACCGTTTTCACGACTATCGTAAGGACGGCGTGCCCGAGCCGGCGCTGCGCCAATGGATCGCGGCACTGGGCTGGGACACGGTGATCAACCGTCGCGGCACCACCTGGCGCAAGCTGGACCCCGAGGTGCGCGAGAACATGGACGCCGATGCCGCCGCCGAACAGGCCCTGGCCAACCCGTCCCTGATCAAGCGACCGATCCTGCAAACCGATGACCACCTGCGCGCCGGCTTCAACGCCGACGAGTGGAAGACACTGATTCAGTAAGCGCCGGCGCCGGGCGCGCCACGCTAAAGGAGAACGACATGAGCACGATTTTCGCAATGGCCCTGGGCTGCGGCACCAAGAACCGCGACGAACACTGGCTGGAAGTGTTCTATCCGGACCCCTACCTGAAACCGGACCCGAAGCTGGTGGACGTGATCCGCGAGGAAGTAGGCTACGAAGGCGGTAACGCCGCCCTGGAACTGACCCACCGTCAGGTTCAGCATCTGGCCCGGGAATGGCGCGACGCCGGCTTCGAGCACGAAGCCAGCTACGCGGTGGCGTTCCAGGAAAGCGAGCAGCCGCTGGTGCTGACCATCCTGGAAACCGACGCGGAGCCGGCCTCCACCCCGGAGGCCTACCTCAAGCTGCACCTGCTTTCCCACCGTCTGGTCAAACCCAACGGCGTGGTGCTCAGCGGCATCTTCCCGCTGCTGCCCAACGTGGCCTGGACCAATGAGGGCGCCATCGACCTGAACGAACTGCCCGAGCGGCAGCTGCTGGCGCGCCTCAACGGCAAGCTGCTGGAAGTGAACAGCGTCGACAAGTTTCCCAAGATGACCGATTACGTGGTGCCCGCCGGCGTGCGCATCGCCGACACCGCGCGGGTTCGTCTGGGCGCCTACGTGGGCGAAGGCACCACCGTCATGCACGAAGGCTTTATCAACTTCAACGCCGGCACCGAAGGCCCGGGCATGATCGAAGGCCGTATTTCCGCCGGCGTGTTCGTGGGCAAGGGCTCCGACCTGGGCGGCAGCTCCTCCACCATGGGCACCCTGTCCGGCGGTGGCAACATCGTGATTTCCCTGGGCGAGAACTGCCTGCTCGGCGCCAACGCCGGCACCGGCATCCCCCTGGGCGACCGCTGCACCATCGAAGCCGGCCTGTACATCACCTCCGGCACCAAGGTGGAAGTGCTGGATGAGAACGGCGACGTGGCCGACACCGTCAAGGCCCGCGACCTGGCCGGTCAATCCGACCTGCTGTTCCGTCGTAATTCCGTGAACGGCGCGGTGCAGTGCCAGACCAACAAAAGCGCCATCGCCCTCAACGAAGAACTGCACAAACACAACTGAGCCGCCACGAGCTGCAAGCTTCAAGCCACAAGCAGGCCCCGGAAGTCTGCGTGCCTGGAGCTTGTAGCCTGTAGCTTGGAGCCGGATTCATGTCTCGAACGCTGGATTACGCCAAGGAACTCATCCGCCGCCCCTCCGTCACGCCGGAGGATGAAGGCTGTCAGGACTGGATGATCGAAAAGCTGGAAGCGCTGGGGTTCCGGTGCGAAACCCTGTGGTTCGAGGAAGTGCGTAACCTGTGGGCCCGGCGTGGCGACGCCGGCCCGCTGTTCGTGTTCGCCGGCCACACCGACGTGGTGCCCACCGGCGCGGTCCGGCAATGGCGTCATGACCCCTTCGCCCCCACCGAGGAAAACGGCCAGCTCTACGGCCGGGGCGCGGCGGACATGAAAGGCTCCATCGCGGCGATGATGGTGGCGGTGGAGGACTTTGTCGCCGCCCACCCGGACCACGCCGGCAGTATCGGCTTTCTGATCACCGCCGACGAGGAAGGCCCGTCGGTGAACGGCACCGTGAAGGTGGTGGAGGCCCTGCAGGCCCGGGGCGAAGCCATCGACTACTGCCTGGTGGGCGAACCCTCCTCCACCGACGCCGTGGGCGACGTGATCAAGAACGGCCGGCGCGGCTCCCTGGGCGCCGTGCTCACCGTGAACGGCGTGCAGGGCCACGTGGCCTACCCGCACCTGGCCCGCAACCCGGTGCACGACGCCGCCCCCGCCCTGGCGGAGCTGGCCGCCACCGAATGGGACCGGGGCAACGACTTCTTCCCGGCCACCAGCTTTCAGATCTCCAACATCAACGCCGGCACCGGTGCCACCAACGTGATCCCCGGCACCTGCGAAGTGGTATTCAATTTCCGCTTCTCCACCGAGCTCACCGAGGAAGAACTGCGCCGGCGCACCGAGGCGGTGCTGGACAAGCACGGCCTGGACTACCAAATCGAATGGAAGCTCTCCGGCCAGCCCTTCCTCACCGACCGGGGCGCTTTAGTGGACGCCACCGTGGCGGCGATCCGCGACGTCACCGGCCGCGACACCGAACTGTCCACCGCCGGCGGCACCAGCGACGGCCGCTTCATCGCCCCCACCGGCGCCCAGGTGGTGGAACTCGGCCCGGTCAACGCCACCATCCACAAAGTGGACGAACACACCGACATCGCCGACCTGGACACCCTCACCCACATCTACCACCGCCTCCTCCAAAACCTCCTCGGGGTCGGACCACGGTAACCCATTGATCTCAAGGTATTTTGCCGTTTTTTTCGAGGGTCAGGAGCGCCTTGAAGGACGATAAGGGCAGGGAAAAACGGCCTTTGGCCGCCGCTTAGCTACTTCGTGGATGTCTCCCGCATCCCCAGCACCAACAAATAAATCAGCCCCACGATAGGGATGAACGCCGCCACGAACCCCGCCGCGGTCGGCACCACCGGCTTCATCCCCTTATGCCGCGCGATCAGAAAGCTCAACAACGTACACACCAACACCCACGTCACCGCCAACGGCAACCACTCGCCATACTGCTCCACCATAACCCCTCGCTCGCCTCGCTCGGGTCGGACCACCCCAACCCTCTGATTGAAAAACCTTTTCTCGAGATCTCATAGCCCACGGCGCCCTCGGCGGGCGTTTTTTGCCGGGATAAATTCGCTTCTGACAGCGCGCCCTCTGAACCCTTGCCGCCGCTTTTCGACCCCGAAAATCTCATTCTAAGCGCCTAAACGTACGCCCGAAAAGGGAAAACAACAGAAAAATCAAACAGTTAAGTTGGTCCAACCCGAAGGCCGGGGCGGGGTGACGGTGTCGCCATTTGCGGCGGGGGGGCTTTGTGCTCTCATCGGGCCGTTGAGAGTCTTTGCCAGGAGCCCCCATGATCGAGTCCACCCCCGGTACCGTTACTGATTACAATCCGGCCACCGGCGCCGCCGTGGCGGAACTCAATCTGACCGATCTGGCGGGCCTGCCCGAACGCATGGCGCAGGCCCGCGCGGCACAGCGGCAGTGGGCGGCCAGGTCCTTCAAGGAACGCGCCCGCCATCTGCGTTTGATGCGCGACTACATCGTCGATCGGGCCGAGGACCTGGCCCGCACGGTGAGCGAATCCAACGGCAAGACCCGGGTGGACGCGCTCGCCACCGAGGTGCTGCCCTGCGCCCTGGCCTGCAATTGGTACGGCAAGCACGCCGGCCGGCTGCTGTCACCGAAAAGCCGCGCCGCCGGCCATTTGTTGTTCGCCAATAAGCGAACCACGGTGGAGCATCTGCCGCTGGGCGTGGTGGGCATCATCAGCCCCTGGAACTACCCCCTTTCGATTCCGTTCGGCGAAGTGGCCATGGCACTGATGGCCGGCAACGCCGTCCTGCTCAAAGTGGCCGCGGCCACCCCGGCGGTGGGCCGCGCCATCGAGCGAATCGTCGCCGCCGGCGAACTGCCGGACGGGCTTTTCCAGCATGTGGTGGGCTCCGGTTCGAAGGTGGCCACGGCGTTTTTCGAGAACGGCATCGATAAATTGTTCTTCACCGGCAGCGTGCCCGCCGGCAAAACCCTCATGGCCCAGGCCGCGCAGACCCTCACACCGGTGTCCCTGGAACTGGGCGGCAACGATCCCATGATCGTGCTCGCCGACGCCGACCTGGAACGGGCCACCAACGGCGCCGCCTGGGCCGGCTATCAGAACGCCGGACAAAGCTGCGGCGGCGTGGAACGCATCTACGTGGAAGAACCCTTGTACGACGATTTTGTCGCGCTGCTGGCCAGGAAGACCCGCGCCCTGCGCCATGGCCCGACCACCGACGAGATCAACGTGGACGTGGGCAGCCTCACCACGGAAGGCCAACTGCGAACCGTGCAGCAACATCTGGAAGACGCCCTCGCCAAGGGCGCCCGCATCGAAGCCCAGTCCCAAGCGGTGGGCGACGTGGAGCAAGGCTTCTTCTTCCCCGCCACCCTGCTCACCGGCGTCAACGACACCATGCTGACCGTCTGCGAGGAAACCTTCGGGCCGATCATTGCCGTGGAAAAGGTCGCCAACGCGGAGCAGGCCATCGAGAAAGCCAACCGCTCCAACCTGGCCCTGACCTCCTCAATCTGGACTACGGACACCAAAAAAGGCCGCGCCCTGGCCGCCCGCCTGGAAACCGGCGTCACCACCGTCAACGACCACCTCTACACCCACGGCCTCTCGGAAGCCCCCTGGGGCGGCTGGAAGGAATCCGGCATCGGCCGCACCCACGGCCCGGAAGGCCTGCTCGAAATGACCAACGCCAAGGTGATCAACTGGGACCTGCTGCCCGCCAAACGCAATCTCTGGTGGTACCCCTTCGACCAGGCCACCTACAAGGGCCTGCTCCACGCCCTGCGCTTCGCCTTCCCCACCGGCGTCGGCCAGTGGCTCGGCGCCAGCCTCAAGCTAACGCCCTTCCTGGTCCGCAAGATGTTCAGCAAATGGAAAGTGGATTAGGGCGTGTCACTTCAAGGGACTGACCCACCGGGGTCGGACCCCGCCAACCCTTTGATTTACCGGCGTTTGCGTTAGAAAAAGCAAGCGCATGGGGCCTTGAACGGCCCTTTTTGCCCCTGAAAATCAGGCTTTACCACTCCCCGACCGGAGAATAAGCAGAAGGCCGCTGGTCACGATGAGAGCAATGCCCAGCCAGGTCCAGGCATCCGGAAAATCGCCGAAAACCAGCCAACCGATGGTCACCGCGGAGACCATTTCCATATAGCTCACCGGAGCCAGCATCGGCGCGGGCGCGTGTTCGAACGCGCGGATGATCAGGAAGTGGGCAAGCGCACCCACCGCACCCATCACCAGCATCAGGCCCCAGCCCCCCGGGTCCGGGGAACGCCACACCCAGGGCACCACCAGCGACAGCACCGCCAGCCCGAACACCGCCGTGTAGAACAGCGTCACCGAGGGCCGGCCACTGCCGGACAGCCGGCGCGTGGTCAGTTGATAGAGCCCGTAGCTGACGCCGGCGCCCAGCCCCAGCAAATAAGCCCAGTGAAAGTGTCCGAACCCGGGCCGGATCACCACCAGCGTGCCGGCGAAACCCAGCGCTACCGCCAGCCAGCCGCGCGCGCCGGCGCGTTCACTGAGCAGAAAGGGCGCCAGGGCGGTACTCACCAGGGGGCCGAGAAACGCCATGGCCAGCGCATTGGCCAGCGGCAGGTAGGCGATGGCGCCGAAATAGCACAGCGTGGTGGCGAGCAGAAAAGCGCTGCGCACCATCTGCAGACCCGGATGCTTCGGAATCAGAGCGCGCACGGGCAGCCGCCAAAGCAGCAAGCCGCCGAGCAACAGAAAATGAAACAGGTAGCGGGCCCAGGTCACCTGCAGCACCGGGTAGACCTGGCTCAGATGCTTGGCCAGACCGTCCATCAACGGCAGGATGGCGACACCGGCGGCCATAAGAAGTATGCCGGTAACGGGCCGGGCCACGGCCCCGACAGATCCCCCCGGCGAATGATCAGACACGCACACCTCCCCGCACCACGAAATGGCAAAAGCCCGCCGCAATGTAGCACGCCCGCGATGATCCGGGTCAGACCCCGGTTACGCATTGATTCTCCGGGGGTTTTTTCTCATTTTTGACCCTGAAAACCAGCCGCCAAGGCGCCGTGCCCGCCCTTCTGGGCACCAGAAGCCCGGCAAAACAACCGGTTAGCGCGGTCCGACCCCGTGGGTGTAGAATCGGCGGTCCATTTGCCGCGATTTTGGCCTTATGACGCCCTGGTTTGGACTGGACCGACTCTTCTTTCTGTTGATTCGCGCGTTCATGCGCCTGTGCACGCGGATCCGTGCCCTGCCCGGCGATCCGGAGGAGCTGCAGCTCGATCCGGATAAGCCGGTGGTGTACGTGCTTCGCGACCGCTCCGTGGCGGACGCGGCGGTGGCCGATCAGGCGGCGCGGCGGCTCGGCCTGAGCGCGCCCAAGGCCTCCCTGACCCTGGGCAAGCAGCATCTTTCGCGCAGCTATTTCCACGTTTATAAACGGGAAATGTCGGTGGCCCGCCAGCGGCGCGCCATCACGCCGGCGCGGTTGCAGCGGCTGGTGGCCGGTCTCAAGCAGAATCCGGAGCTGGACGTGCAGCTTGTGCCGGTGTCCGTGTTCTGGGGCCGCCAGCCGGAGAAGGAAAACTCCCTCTGGCGAATCATCTTCTCCGACACCTGGGCGCCGCCGGGTGTGATCAAGAAATTCCTGATCATCCTCACCCAGGGCCGCGCCCTGTACGTGCAGTTCAGCTCACCGGTGTCCCTGCGCCAGGTGATGGACCAGTGCCGTTCCGACGATCAGGTGGTGCGCAAGACCTCGCGCATCCTGCGCGTGCACTTCCGCCGCCAGCAGGAAGCGGCCATCGGCCCCGACCTGTCCCACCGGCGCACGCTCAGCAACGCCATCATGGAAGCCCCGTCGGTGCGCGAGGCCATCGCCCACACCGCCGCCGAGAACAACGAGAGCGAGGACAAGGTGCTGGCCCGAGCGCGCGGCTACGCCATGGAGATCGCCGCCGATTATTCGCACACCGTGATCCGCGCCCTGGAGCTGTTCCTCAACTGGCTGTGGAACCGGCTCTACGACGGCATCCGCCTCTACAATCTGGATCACCTGACCCAGGTGGCCCGCGACCACGAGGTGATCTATGTGCCCTGCCATCGCAGCCACATCGATTACCTGCTGCTCAGCTTCGTGGTCTATCGCAACGGCCTGGTGCCGCCGCACATCGCCGCCGGCATCAACCTGAACCTGCCGGTGGTGGGCACCATCCTGCGCCGGGGCGGCGCCTTTTTCATGCGCCGCAGTTTCCGCGACAACCCGCTCTACGCGGCGGTGTTCTACGAGTACCTGCACAGCATCACCACCCGCGGCTTCTCCATCGAGTATTTCGTGGAAGGCGGGCGCAGCCGCAGCGGCCGCATGCTGCCGCCGCGTACCGGCATGCTGGCGATGACCGTGCGCAGCTTCCTGCGCGACGCGCGCAAGCCGATCGCCTTCGTGCCGGTCTACATCGGCTATGAAAAAGTCATCGAAGCCGGCACCTACATGGGCGAGCTGGGCGGCGGCAAGAAGAAAAAGGAATCGATCTTCCGGCTGGTCAAATCCCTGAAGGTGCTGCGCAGCCATTTCGGCCAGGTGCACGTGAACTTCGGCGAGCCGATCAAGCTGGTGGACCATCTGGACGACCACCGGGAAGGCTGGCGCAACGAAGAACTGGGCGTGCACGACACCCCGGACTGGTTCAAACGTACCGTGGACGATCTGGGCCGTGACGTGGTCACCGGCATCAACGCCGCCGCCGTGGCCAACCCGGTGAACCTGATCAGCCTGGCGCTGCTGGCCACCCCCAAGCACACCATGGACCTGCAGCAGCTGCGCCAGCAGCTGCAGCTCTATATCAACCTGCTCGACGAAGCGCCCTACAGCGAGCAGGCGCGGCTGGCGGAGACCGATCCGGACACCATCATCGAGTACGGCCTGGAGCACGAATTCCTGATCCGCGTGCCCCACCCGCTGGGCGACGTGGTCACCACCGACCCCAAGACCGCCCTGCAGATGGCCTACGTGCGCAACAACAGCCTGCACCTGTTCATCCTGCCGGGGCTGATCTGCTCCCTGTTCCTGAACGCCCGCAGCATCGGCCTGGACACCCTGCAGAGCATGATCACCCTGCTCTACCCGTTCTTCCGCAACGAGTACTTCCTGCACTGGCGCGAGGAAGAGGACCTGCCGGCGGCGGTGGAACGCATCGCCACGGTGCTGGAAGCCCACGGCCTGGTGACCCGCGAGGACCACTGCCTGCACGGCGCCGCCATCCACACCCACGCCTCGGACATGCTCGCCCATCTGGGGCAGACGGTGATGCCGTCCCTGGAGCGGTTCTACCTGACCATCCGGCTGCTGGTGCAGTACGGCGACGGCAAGCTGACCACCGACCAGCTTGGCGATCTGGCCCACCACACCGCCCAGCGCCTGTCGCTGCTCTACGAGTTCAATTCACCGGAGTTCTTCGACAAGGTGGTGCTGCGCAACTTTATCCGTCAGCTGCTCGACACCGGGCTGGTGTGGCTGGACGACACTCAACAGTTGCACTTCGGCGACAACCTGCGCGCCCTGGACGACGAGGCCCGCCGCATTCTCAGCCCGGACATCAGCCAGGCGATTCAGCGCGTCACCCGGGTGCCGCAGTTGGAAGAAGCCCTGGCGAAAACCGCCGAGCGTGAAAAAGAAGAGGCAAAACATCGGGACGGCAACCCGGCCAAGGGCACCGAAGCGGGGAAATAGGCATACGCCTTGGCCGATCGCGACTGAAGTCGCTCCTACGGGCACTCCCCCTGGCCGTAAGAGCGGCTTCAGCCGCGATCAGGCCGGCCCATAAACGTCGAAGCGTACCGTCTTGCCCTCGTGGCTGTGGTGCGGCGCCAGGCCGGCCAGCGGCGGCGCCTTGCGCGGCCGTTTCACCACCACCCGGCGGGCCTCCAGCCCGCGGGCCCGGGCCAGCAGGGCGGCCTCCTCCGCCTCATCCGGATAGGCGCACAAAAGCTGCAACCATTGCAGGTCCTGCTTCACCGCCGCGCTCTTGCCCCGCGCCGGAAACATGGGATCCAGATACACCGCGTGCCAGGGCCGGGCGGGCAGGTCCATCGCCGCCGCCTCCCCCGCCGGCAGCAGCGTCAGGCGGCTGGCCAGATCGGTGTCGGCGGCCCGGGCCAGACCATCCGCCAGCAGCCCGTGCAAAACCGGTTGACGCTCCACCAGGGTCACGTCGAAACCGGCGGCGGCCATCAGGGCGGCGTCCCGGCCCAGGCCGGCGGTCAGATCCAGCACCCGGTCCTTGCCGTCCAGCGGCCGGCCCAGGGCCTTGATCAAGCGCTCGTGGCGGGTGCGCTCGGCGGCCAGCCGGTAGCCCTGACGGCCGCCGACGAAGTCCACTTTCAACGGCAAAGCGCGGGCCGCCGGGTCCCACAGGGACAGGGCGCCGTCCTCGCCGGCGGGCCCGATCACCAGGGCCAGCCCCCGTTCCCGCGCCGCCTGCGCGCTCGCCACCGGCTCACCGCCGACGCCGGCGGGGGCGCCGGGCAGACGACCCAACCCACCGCTCATACGAACCAGAGGAACAGCACGGCGCCCAGCAGCAGCCGGTAGAGCATGAACGGCAGCATGCCGATGCGATCCAGCAGGCGCAGGAAGAACAGAATGGTCAGATAGGCGGTAACGGCGCTCACCACCACGCCCAGGGCCATGTGCGCCCAATCCACCGGCACCCGGCTTTCCAGCAGGTCCTTGGCCTTGAGCAGGCCGGCGCCGAGAATCACCGGAATCGACAGCAGGAACGAGAAGCGCGCCGCGTCCTCGCGGCGGAAGCCCAGGGCCAGCGCCGCGGTGATGGTGATGCCGCTGCGCGAGGTGCCGGGGATCAGCGCCACCGCCTGGGCCAGGCCGATCAGCAGCGCGCTGCCCACGCCCAGCTGGTCCACGCCGCGCCGGCGGGCACCCAAAATGTCCGCCAGCCACAGGGCGACGCCGAACACCACCGTGGTGGTGGCGATCACCGCCGCCGAGCGCAGTTCGTTCTCGATCAGATCCTTGAGCAGAAAGCCCGCCGCCACCGCCGGTATCGTCGCCAGCACCACCAGCAGGCCCAGCCGCAGGTCCGGATTGACGCGCCGTTCCACCAGGCCCTGGCCGGCGCCCCGGGTCATGGCCCACACATCCCGCCGGTAATAGACCAGCACCGCCAGCAGCGTACCCAGATGCACCGCCACGTCGAACGCCAGCCCCTGGTCCGGCCAGCCCAGCACCTGGGAAGGCAGAATCAGATGGGCGGAGCTGGAGATCGGCAGAAACTCCGTCAGTCCCTGAATCAGCGCCAGCATCAGCGCCTGAAAGTTGTCCATTCGGCGAGGTCCTTATTCGTGGGCGGTGACCTGGTAGCCACTCAGGAATTCCGGCGGCATCCGTCGCGGCTTGCCCGAGTCCAGGGCCACGCACACCCACTTGGTGCGCCCGCGCAGCAGCGTCAGGCCGTCCGCGTCGCGCACGATCTGGTAGCGGCGGGTGATGCTGATGCGCTCGTCGTTTTCCACGATCCAGGTGCCGATGCGCAGCTTCTCGCCCTGGTAGGCCGGCGCCAGATAGTCCACCTCGGTATGGCGCGCCACCATGCAGCGGTTGAGGCGCTGGTATTCGTCCCAGCCCAGACCCAGCACCTGGGTGTGCTGCCAGGCGATCTTTTCCATGTAGCGCAGGTACTCGGTGTTGTTCACATGGCCGAGCACGTCGATGGATTCCGGTGCCACCACCACTTCCAGTTCATGCACATTGGGCAGGTCCCACTCGATCATCGTCCCTCTCTCCTCAAGCATGGCCTGATCGCGGCTTCAGCCGCGATCAGCGCCGATATCAAACCACGCGGTCACGCAGGTACACCGGTTGCGCCTGCTCCGCCGGCACGGTGAGGCCGGCGGCCACCAGCGGCGCCGCCAGGCGGGCCACCGCCGAGGCTCGCGGCGCGGCGGCCTCGTCCACCGCCGCCAGGGTGACCCGGGCCGCCACCCGCTCCCGATAGACCGCGCCGGAGCCGGCCAGCAGCCAGTCCGCGCCGTCCAGGGCCGGCACGTCGTCCGGGTCGAACAGGCCGTCCGCCAGCAGGGTTTCCACGCCATCGGCGTGGCATTGATAGGCGCCCAGATACAGCTCGCCCATGCGCGCGTCGAACGCCGCCAGCACCCGCGGCCGGTCGGGGTGGGCGTCGAAGGCGGCCAGGGCGCAGGCGGCCAGGGTCGACACCCCGGCCACCGGCAGATCGCGGGCGAAGGCCAGGCCCTGGATCACCGAGGTGGCCACCCGCACGCCGGTGAAGGCGCCCGGCCCCTGGCCGAACGCCAGCGCATCCAGGGCCCCCAGACCGACGCCGGCCTCCGCCAGCAGGTCGTCCACCAGCGGCAGCACCCGCTCGGTCTGGCGGCGGGCACCGGGTTCAAACCGCTCCAGCACCTCGCCGTCGCGGTACAGCGCCACGGAACAGGCGTCGGTGGCGGTCTCAATGGCCAGAATGTGCGTCATTGGTTTGCTCTTGCGGGGCGGACGCGCCGGGCGCCTCGCCGGTTTGCGATGATTGCAGTCGTTGCGCCTGCAGTTTGGCGATGTGCGGAAAGAACCGCTGCACCACCTCCGCTTTGCGGGTGCGGGTCATGCCCGGCAGGCTGTCCAGAAACAGTTTGCCGTAGCCCTTGGTGACCAGGCGCGGGTCGCCCACCACCAGCAGGCCGGTGTCCTCCGGGTCGCGAATCAGCCGGCCGGCGCCCTGGCGCAGGGCCAGCACCGCCTGGGGCAGCTGGTAATCGCGGAAGGCGTTGCCGCCGGTGCGGTTGATGTGCTCGATGCGCGCCGCCGCCACCGGGTCCCCGGGCGAGCCGAACGGCAGCTTGTCGATGATCACGCAACTGAGCGCCTCGCCGCGCACGTCGATGCCTTCCCAGAAGCTGCTGGTGCCAAGCAGCACCGCATTCCCCAGACGCCGGAAATCGTCCAGCAGTTCCCGGCGCCCGGCTTCGCCCTGCACCAGCAGCGGGTAATCCAGCTTGGCGTCGCGCAGCAGCGCCGCCGCCTCGCGCAACGCCCGGTGGCTGGTGAACAGAAAGAAGGTGCGGCCCTCGGCGGCCTGGATCACCGGGATCATGGCCCGGGTCAGGCTGGCGGTGTAGTCCGGCGAGGACGGCGCCGGCAGGCCCTCGGGCACGTAGAACACCGCCTGGCGTTTGAAATCAAAGGGGCTTTCCAGCCGCAGGGTATCCGCCTCGTCCAGGCCCAGGCGCTTCTGCAGATGCTCGAAACGGCCGGCCACCGACAGGGTGGCGGAGGTCAGCACCCAGGCACAGGGGTGCTTCTCGCGCTGGGCGCGCAGCTGGGCGGCCACCGACAGCGGCGTGCTGTGCAGCACCACGGTGCGGCGGAAAGTCTCGAACCAGTACACCCGGTTGGGGCCGTTGGCGTCGAGGATCGATTTCAGCGTCAACACGTGCTCGGCGGCGCGCCGGGCACAGGACTCCAGGCCCCGGCTGGAGCGCGCCTGGGGCTCGAGAAAATCGTTCAGGTCGATCAGCGCGTCCAGCAGCGCCTCGCCGGCCTCTTGCACGGCGCTGATCTCGGCCACCTCGGACCAGGGCGCGCGGCGTTCCTGCTCGCCCAGGCTCAGGCGCAGGTCCTGGCCGGCCTTGTCCAGGGCGGACACGCGCTGGTTCAGCTCCGCCAGATCCAGCGCCGAGTGCGCCGCCTCGGAGAGCGCGTCCCGCCCCAGCTCCTGCACCTGGCGGGTGCTCAGGGAATCGCCGAAGAAGTTGGCCGCCACCTCCGGCAGCTGGTGGGCCTCGTCGAAGATCACCGTATTGGCGCTGGGCAGCAGTTCCGACACGCCCTCCCCGCGCAGCGCCGCGTCGGCGAAGAACAGGTGATGGTTGACCACCACCAGGTCCGCCTCCTGGGCCTCCTTGCGGGCGTTCATCAACGGGCATTCGCTGTATTTCGGACATTCGGTGCCCAGGCAGTTGTCCGCGGTGCTGGTGACCCAGGGCCACACCGGCGCGTCCTCCGGCAGTTGCTTCAGCTCGGCGATGTCACCGGTGCGGGTGCGCGGGGCCCAGTGCGCCACGATCTGCAGCTGTTCGGCGGTCTCCCGGGTCAGAAAACGGGCCTCTTCCTGGTGCAGCTCCAGCCGGTAGGGACACAGGTAGTTGGCCCGGCCCTTGAGCAGCGCCGCCTTACGCGGCAGGCCCAGCGCCTTGAGCACCATCGGCAGGTCCTTGAAGAACAGCTGATCCTGCAGGCTCTTGGTGCCGGTGGACACCAGCGTGGGGCCATCGGACAGCAGCGCCGGCAGCAAATAGGCCAGGGTCTTGCCGGTGCCGGTCTCCGCCTCCACCAGCAGGGTGCCGCGCTTGTCGATGGCCTCGGCCACCGCGTCGGCCATGCGCAACTGGGGTTCCCGCGGCCGGTAGCCGTGCAGCAAGCGACCGAAACGGTCGATGTCGTTAAGATAGTCGCGGGCGCTGTTCAATGGGAGTCTCGTGCGGCTGCGGGCTTGGCGATGCCTGGGCGCAGAGGATAGCGGATAACCCGGTTCACGCCCAATAGCACGACCCCTCAACAGGAAGACGGCATGGATCTTTTCTACACGCTGCTGATTCTGGCCGGCGGCGAAGGCCGGCGCATGGGCGGCCGCGACAAGGGGCTGGTGGAGGTGGACGGCCGGCCGCTGGTGGACCACCTGCTGGCGGCGGTGGCGCCGCCGGGGCCGGTGGTGATCAGCGCCAACCGCCATGCGGACGCCTATCGGCGGCGCGCCGACACCGTGGTGGGCGACCGCCGCGAGGGCTACTGCGGCCCCATGGCCGGGCTGGAGGCGGGCCTGGCGGCCTGCGGCGACGGCCCGGTGCTGTGCCTGCCCTGCGACCTGATGGCGCCGCCCGCCGCCCTGCCCGGCCTGCTGCTGGCCGGCCTGGACCCGGGCCGGGTGCGCCGGATCGAGGACGACCGGGGCCCGCAGCCGCTTTGCCTGGGGCTGCACGGCGAGCGCTGGGTGCCGTCGATCCGCGACTATCTGGACCAGGGCGGCCGCAGCGTGCGCGGCTGGCTGGAGCGGGTGCCCCACGACGTGGTGCGCATCGACGGGCGGCTGGAGAATCGCAACCGGCTGACGCCGGATCGCGACTGAAGTCGCTCCTACGACCGGGGTGAGCAGTAGCAGCGACTTCAGTCGCGATCAGGGGTTCGGGAAAACACCCCCAACAAAAAACGCCCGCGCGAGGCGGGCGTCTTCGATTCACCGAGGTGAAGCGGGATCAGGCGGTCACTTCCTGAATCTTCTTCATCAGCTGCTTCTGATCGTCGGTGGGCTGCGCGGACTGCAGCGACATCAGCTTGCTCATGTCGCCGTCGACCTTGATCTGGCCGCTCATGAAGCCCTGCATGCCGGCGGACTGGTCACCTTCGATGAAGATGCGCTTGGCCAGATCGGCGGGCAGGGTCAGGGTGGTGGAGGCGTCATCGTGCTGGCCTTCCTCGATCATGCCGCCGACCAGGGCCAGGTGCTTCTCGCCGTCGTCGGTTTTCACATTGATGTTGATGACCAGATCGGCAAGCGCCGCGGGGGCCTGCACGTCGCCGGCGGATTCACGGATTTCCTTTACCTTCGCGAACCATTCGTCGGACAGAAATTCCACGCTCATTGTTGTCTCCTTGGTTGAATGCCGCTTCGACGCCCGGGGCAATTCAAACGAGCGTTCGAAACTTTTCCGTACCTTATCGAAAGGCCCCGGGGCTGACAATGGTCTCAGAGCGCCAAAAAAGCGCCCGTCGCTCATAGATCGTAGCCACGCTCCTCGTGCAGCGCGATGTCCAGGCCCTGGCTTTCCTCCTCGGCGCTCACCCGCAGCGGCGTGAACAGTCCCACCAGCTTGAGCAGCAGCCAGGTAATCGCCGCCGTGTAAAGGATCGTCACCACCACGCCCAGCAGCTGGACGCCGACCTGTTCGAGCATGCCGTATTCCGGCTTGGCGAAGCCGTAGCCGGAGAATACCCCCAGGCCGGTGGACGCGAACACGCCGGCCAGCACCGTGCCCAGCATGCCGCCGATGCCGTGCACCGGAAACACATCCAGGGAGTCATCGATGCGCCATTTCTGTTTGACCACCAGCACCATATAGAAGCACACCACGCCGGCGGCCAGGCCGATGATCAGCGCCCCGCCCGGCCCCACGAAGCCGGAGGCCGGCGTGATGGTGCCCAGGCCGGCCACCATGCCGGTGGCGATGCCCAGGGCCGACGGCTTGCCGAACTTCACGTACTCCAGGGTGATCCACACCAGCGAACCGGCGGCGGCGGAAATATGGGTGACCAGCATGGCCATGGCGGCGTTGCCGTCGGCGGCCAGCGCCGAGCCGCCGTTGAAGCCGAACCAGCCCACCCACAGCATGCCGGCGCCCATCACCGTCATGGTCATGTTGTGCGGCTTCATGGCCTGGCCGGGCCAGTCCTTGCGGCGGCCCAGCACCATGGCCGCCACCAGCGCCGCCACGCCGGCGGTGATGTGCACTACGGTGCCGCCGGCGAAATCGTACAGCCCCAGCTCCGCCAGCCAGCCGCCGCCCCATACCCAATGGCACACCGGCACGTACACGCCCAGCACCCAGAGCACCGAAAAGGCCAGCATGGCGCCGAAGCGCATGCGCTCGGCGAAGGCGCCCACGATCAGTGCCGGGGTAATGATGGCGAAGGTCATCTGGAACAGGCCGTGCAGGCTCTGCGGCAGGGTGCCGGAGACGGTGTCCCGGTCGATGCCGGCGAAAAACGCATGCTGCAACCCGCCGATCCAGGCGTTGGCGGCGCCGCCGTCGGCGAACGCCAGGGAATAGCCGGCGATCAGCCACACCAGCGATACCGCGCAGGCGATGGCGAAGCATTGCATCAGCACCGACAGCACGTTCTTGGCGCGCACCAGGCCGCCGTAGAACAGGCTCAGCCCCGGCAGGGTCATGAACAGCACCAGGGCGGTGGCGGCGATGATCCAGGCGGTATCGCTCTTGTCCAGGGTGTCGGCGCGGGCCACCGACGGCATCAGGGCGGTCAGCGCCGCCATGCGATAGATTATTTTCATGGTTGGTTTCCCGGTCCTCGAGGCCGAACAACGGCCGGAATTGCACCGCCGGGAAGCACCCCGGCGGCTCTGCACCGGGAAAGGGCATACAAGAATCAGGCCAGAACGAAATACCGGGAAAGACGGGGTGAACAGGCGTTGGTCGCACGAAAACCGGGCAAAAGCGCACCCATCAAGTGCAGAAAGGCGCTAAAGGGCACCAATATTGAGCACGAAAAGAGCGGGAGGCTGCGCCATTAAAAGGCGGGATCGCGGCTGAAGCCGCTCCTACAGGGGGGGGGGGGTAATACCACCGTAGGAGCGGCTTCAGCCGCGATTCGCCCGGGCCCGGGCAAACCTCAATGCAGATAGGTGAACATTTTGCGGCGGTAGCGGCTGGCCATGGGGTCGCCCTTGGGCAGACAGTCGAACACTTCCAGCAGGGCCTGGCGGGCCACCCCGTCCTGGTAATCCGGATGATCACGCAGCAGGGTCAGCAGCGCCTGCAGGCCGGCCTCGAACTGGCCGGCGGCGGCGGCGCGCAGGCCGTAGGCGTGCAGGTCGGCGGGCGTGGGGTCGCTGTCGATGCGCGCGGCCAGGTCACGCAGGCTCTCGCCGCCGCCGTCCAGCTTGTCCAGCAGCGCGAAGCGGGCGCGGAACGGGCGCAGCTCCTCCACGTCCTCGAGCACCTCGGCGAGCACCGATTGCGCCTCGTCGGAGCGGCCCTCGCCGAGCAGATACTCCACCAACAGGGCGCGGAACGCGTGCTTGTCCGGCTGCTCCTGCAGGGTCTGCCGCAGGGCCTGCTCGGCCTGTTCGCCGTGGCCGGCCTCGATGGCCTGACGCACCTGCTCCAGAAACTGCTCTTCCTGCTCCGCCTGGGCCGCGTCCGGGTCCACCACCGGCGCCAGCCAGCGGCGCAGGGCGCCCTCGGTCTGGGCCCCGTCCAGTTCGCTGACCAGTTGACCCTGATAGACCAGTTTCAGCGACGGCAGGCTGCGCACACCGAACTGGGCGGCGATGTTCTGCTGCTCGTCGGCGTTGACCTTGGCGAGCACGAACTTGCCCTGGTATTCGCCGGCCAGCTTTTCCAGCAGCGGCGCCATTTGCTGGCAGGGCTGACACCAGGACGCCCAGAAGTCGAACAGCACCGGCACCTGCCGCGAGCCCTCCAGCAACTGCTGAATGTTCTGTTCGGTGACATCGATGATCGAAGCGTTGTCCTGCACCGTGGACTCCTGTGCCGAGAGGTAGGTTTTCAAGGTTTCCTTGATTGGCGGCAATTGTACGGAATTCCAAGGGGCCATAAACAGATTAAATACTGTTAAAGCGCCTGCAAAGCGGTGGCGGAGGGGTACACTGTTACAGACGTTCACGCGCTCTACATACTGTCACGGTAAGGTAGAGAGCGTTTTTAGGGTATCCACTCTCGAGCACGCATCCTGGCAAAGGAGATGACCATGCTGAGCCTTTTGGCCCTGGTAATTTTGGCCGGCACCTTGTTGGCCATATTTTATGCGCAATTGACGTTGACCACCGGGAGCGTGGTCTTCGCCGTCGTCTGGCTGCTGTGCGGCCTGCTGGCGTCCTGGTTGTACAATCCCATTCTGCTGATTCTGCTGGCCGCGGTGCTGCTGGTGCTCAACCACCCGGGCCTGCGCAGCAAGCTGATCGCCCGCCCGGTGTTCAATATGCTCGGCAAGATGATGCCGCCCATCGGCGACACCGAGCGCGAGGCCATCGAGGCCGGCGCCACCTGGTTCGAGGCGGAGCTGTTCGGCGGCAAGCCGGACTGGGACGATTTCTCCAAGACCAACTTCACCCAGCTCACCGAAGAGGAGCAGTCCTTCATCGACAATGAGGTGGAAGAGCTCTGCGACATGCTCGACGAGTGGAAGATCTACCACGAGCTCAAGGATCTGCCCGAGGAAGTGTGGGAATTCCTCAAGACCAAGGGCTTCTTCAGCCTGATCATTCCCAAGGAATACGGCGGCCGCGACTTCAGCCCCTACGCGCAGAGCCGCACCATGAGCAAGATCGCCACCCGTTCGCTGACCACGGCGGTGACCGCCATGGTGCCGAACTCCCTGGGCCCGGGCGAACTGCTGGCCAAATACGGCACCGAGGAACAGAAGCAGCGCTGGCTGCCCGGCCTGTCCTCCGGCGAGGAAATCCCCTGCTTCGGCCTGACCGGCCCGGAAGCCGGCTCCGACGCCGGCGCCATCCCGGACAAGGGCGTGGTCTGCAAGCGCACCGTGGACGGCGAGGAAGTGGTGGGCATCAGCCTGAACTTCGCCAAGCGCTGGATCACCCTGGCCCCGGTGGCCACCGTGGTGGGGCTGGCCTTCAAGCTGTATGACCCGGACCACCTGATCGGCGACAAGGACGAAATCGGCATCACCTGTGCCCTGCTGCCCGCCGACACCGAAGGCGTGGAAATCGGCCGCCGCCACAACCCGGGCGGCTCCCCCTTCATGAACGGCCCGATCAACGGCAAGGACGTGTTCGTGCCGCTGGACGCCATCATCGGCGGCCAGGAAATGGCCGGCAAGGGCTGGCGCATGCTGATCGAATGTCTGGGCGCCGGCCGGGGCGTGTCCCTGCCCGCGCTGGCCACCGCCAGCGGCGAGATGGGTTACCGCATGACCGGTGCCTTCGCCCGCATCCGCCGCCAGTTCGGTCTGGCGGTGGGCCATTTCGAGGGCGTGCAGGAGGCCTCCGCCCAGGTGGCCGGCCTGTCCTACACCCTGGAAGCCTACCGGCACCTGGTCACCCGGGGCCTGGAGGAAGGCACCATCTCGGTGGTCACGGCCATGGCCAAGTACCACTCCACGGAAATGATGCGGATTCTGGTCAACAACGGCATGGACATCGCCAGTGGCCGCGCCGTGCAGATGGGCCCGCGCAACTTCATGGCGCTGCCCTATCAGTCGATCCCGGTGGCGATCACCGTGGAAGGCGCCAACATTCTGACCCGCTCGCTGATGATCTTCGGCCAGGGCGCGCTGCGCTGCCATCCGTACCTGTACGATGAGCTGCAGGCGATCCAGGACGAGGACCAGGACCGCGGCTTCAAGCAGTTCGAGCACCTGTTCTTCAAGCACGCCGGCCACTCCCTGGGCAACATCAGCCGGGGCATCGTGCTCGGCCTGACCGGTTCCAAGCTGGCCGACATCCCGGCCAACGCGGACAGCTTCAGCGCCCCCTGGTACCGCCTGATCACCCGCTACAGCGCGGTGCTGGCGAGCCTGTCGGACGTGGCCTTCGCCCTGCTGGGCGGCGACCTCAAGCGTCGCGAGATGGTGTCCGCGCGGCTCGGCGATCTGCACAGCCACCTGCTGATCAGCTGCGCGATCCTCAAGTACCACGCCACCCTGCCCCGGGACGAGGCCAACGACGCCCACGCCACCTATGCGCTGCGCCGCTCCCTGAGCCAGGCCCACGACGCCATCGAGGACTTCTGCCGCAACTTCGGCAACTATGGCGTGGCGCGCCTGCTCAAGGGTCTGTTCTTCCCGGTGGGCCGTCCGTGTCTGGCGCACAAGCCGGACGACGCCCTGATCCGCACCCTGGGCGAGCAGATCATGAACCCCACCAGCGTGCGCGACGCCCTGGCCGCCAACGCCTACATTTCCCAGGACCCCAACGACAGCATCGGCCGGGTGGAAACCACCTACAACAAGCTGCTGGAGGTGGAAGCGGACTTCGAGGCGTTCTACAAGGCGGACATCAAGGGCAAGCTCAACGGCGACACCCTGCGCGCCAAGGTCGAGGACGCCGCCGCCCAGGGCATCATTCCGTCCGACAAGGTGGAAGCGATCCTGGAGTACGACGAAATGCGCTACGACTGTCTGCTCACCGATGCCTTCGACAAGGACCTGAAGGAAGTGAAAATGCACACCGAGCGGCCGATCTGACCGGTCCCGCGCTCACGGAGTGACGAAACGGGCCGCCCTCGGGCGGCCTTTTTCGTGGGCGGCCGGCGGCGCGGACCTACGCCTTTATTCTTATTCGGGGCGCTTTTCTGCCCATCCGGTCCCATTGCCGCCAAATTTAACAAAGCGCTTCTGTCACGCGACTTTCACCGGATCGCGCTTTCGACTAGGCTTCTCCCGTTCCGTCGCCGGCCGCCGCGCTTCGCGCCGGCGTCCACCCATTCGGTACAAGACACCCTCCAATGACAGTGGCTTCCGAAGAAAAAGCGGTTCTCGAATTCAAGGGCCGCATGCTGATGATGACGGTCCTGCACCTCAAGGACCTGGACCCCAATACCCTGCACCGCGAAGTGGGCCGCCGGCTCGAGGACGCGGCCCAGTGGCTGCGCGACGCGCCGGTGGTGATCGACGTGGCCGCCCCCGAGGACGTCAATCAGATCGAGCTGCTGTCCGCCGTGGACACCCTGCGCGGGCTGGGCGTGAATCTGGTGGCGCTGGCCCGCAACGCCCATCTGGACGCCGACACCGCCGCCATGCTCGGCCTGGGCAGCATCAGCCTGGCCGGCGGCCGGGACGTGGCCCGGGCGGAACCGGCCCCGGCCAGCGAGGCGGCGCCGGCGGCCGCCGCCGAGACCCTGCTGGTGGAGCAGCCGGTGCGCTCCGGGCAGCAGATCTACAGCCGCGGCGACCTGATCGTGCTGGCGCCGGTGAGTACCGGCGCGGAATTGCTCGCCGAGGGCCATATCCACGTGTACAACACCCTGCGCGGGCGCGCCCTGGCCGGGGTGCGCGGCGACACCTCGGCGCGTATCTTCTGCCAGGACCTGGACGCGGAACTGGTGTCCATCGCCGGCCACTACCGGGTGGCCGAGGATCTGCCCGATAATCAACGCCGCAAGGCGGTGCAAATTACTCTGGACGGCGACGCCATGCGCTTCGTCGAGCTGAGCGGCAAGTAACGCCGCCCCGCGAACACTCATTCAAGGAGACGAGATCGTGACAAAAATCGTGGTCGTAACATCCGGCAAGGGGGGTGTGGGCAAAACCACCACCAGCGCGGCTCTGGCAACCGGCCTGGCGCTGCGCGGCCACAAAACCACGGTGATCGATTTTGACGTGGGCCTGCGCAACCTGGACCTGATCATGGGCTGCGAACGCCGCGTGGTGTACGACCTGGTCAATGTGATCAGCGGCGACGCCAACCTCAAGCAGGGCCTGATCAAGGACAAGCGCGTGGAGGACCTGTTCATCCTTCCCGCCTCCCAGACCCGCGACAAGGACGCCCTGACCCTGGAAGGCGTGGAGCAGGTGCTCAACGGCCTCAAGGACATGGGCATGGAATACATCATCTGCGACAGCCCGGCGGGCATCGAGAAGGGCGCGCTCACCGCCGCCTATTTCGCCGACGAGGCGGTGGTGGTGACCAACCCGGAAGTGTCCAGCGTGCGCGATTCCGACCGTATTCTGGGCATCCTCTCCAGCAAGACCCGCAAGGCGGAACAGGGCGAAGGCGACATCCCCGCCCGGCTGCTGCTGACCCGCTACTCCCCGCAGCGCGTGGAAACCGGGCAGATGCTGTCCGTCGAGGACGTGAAGGAGATTCTCGCCATCGATCTGCTGGGCGTGATCCCGGAATCCCAGGCGGTGCTGAACGCCAGCAACGGCGGCACCCCGGTGATCCTGGACGCGGATTCCGACGCCGGCCAGGCCTACGAGGACGCGGTGGCCCGCTTCCTGGGCGAGGAACGCGAGCACCGGTTCCTGACCAGCGCCAAGAAAGGCCTCTTCGGCCGTCTGTTCGGAGGGTAACGATGAGCATTTTCAGCTATCTGCTGCCCAAGAAGGAAAAGTCGGCCTCGGTGGCCAAGGAACGCCTGCAGATCATCGTGGCCCGGGAACGGGCCACCCGCGGCGGCCCGGACTATCTGCCGCAGCTGCAGGAAGAACTGCTGATGGTGGTGCGCAAGTACGTGCCGGTGGACCAGGACGCGGTCAACATCCAGCTGGACCGGGAGTCCGGCTGCGAGATCCTGGAACTGAACATCACCCTGCCCGAGCAGGAATAACCCCATCGCGGTCGGCCGTGAAGCAAAAAAGACGCCGGGGATCTCCCCCGGCGCGCACGGCTCTCCCGTCTTTCTTCGCCCAATTCGCTCGCTTCGTTGACTGCTGTCCTTTTGTACAGTACATTCAGTGGTCCGGCGGGCCCCTTCAGGTTTTCCTTTTCTGCGACCCCTCCGAAGGCCTGATCGATCTCCAGGTTCCAGGGATGGAACCGGCCCCCGGACTTTTTCCGACCGCCCTACCCCATGTGCCAGCCGTGGCTGACCACGAAGGACTGGCCGGTGAGCGCCGCCGACGGAAACGCCGCCAGATCGGTGGCCAGCCGGGCAATGTCCTCCACGGTGGTGAACTCCCCGTCCACGGTGTTCTTGAGCATCACGTTGCGCACCACCTCGTCCTCGGAAATCCCCAGCTCCCGGGCCTGCTCCGGAATCTGCTTCTCCACCAGCGGGGTGCGCACGAACCCCGGACAGATAATGTGGCTGCGCACGCCGTGGGCGGCGCCCTCCTTGGCCACCGAGCGGCACAGCCCCAGCAGGGCGTGCTTGGCGGCCACGTAGGGCGACTTCAACGGCGACGCCTCCAGGGAATGCACCGAGCCCATGTACAGCACGGTGCCGCCACCGCCCTGGTACATATGGCGCAGCGCCGCCCGCGTCAGCAGGAAGGCGCCGTCCAGATGCACGGCGGTGACCTTGCGCCAGTCGGCCAGGGACAGCTTGTCGAGGGCTTCAATGTGCTGTACCCCGGCGTTGGCAATGGCGATGTCGAGACGGCCCCAGGTGTCGATCACCCGTTGTACGCCGCTGTCCACCGCGTTCTCGTCGGTGACGTCCATGGTCACGGCGATGGCCTCGCCGCCGGCGTCGCGAATCGCGGCCGCCGCGTCCTCGGCGGTGGCGGCTTCCAGATCCGCCACCGCCACCCGCGCCCCTTCCCGGGCGTACTGTTCGGCGATTCCCCGGCCGATACCACGGCCGGCGCCGGTAATGATCGCTACACGGTCCTCAAGACGCATGATGCTGTTCTCCTTGGTCCGCCACCCGGCCGGCGCCGGCGCGGCGCTGGCGACGACGCGCCGCCCACAGCCGCAGCTGGCCGACGATGCCGGTGGGGAAGAAATACACACTGAGCACGAACAGCAGGCCGAACCACAGCAACCAGCGGTCCGGGCCCACCAGATGTTCCAGCAGGCTGCCCGGCTCGGCGCCGCCGGCCAGCAGCTTGAGCAGGTCCTGCAGATAGTTCTGCGCCAGCAGGAACACGGCGGTGCCGACCACGGCGCCGTACAGGGTGCCCATGCCACCGATCACGCACATCAGCAGGATGAACACCATCAGCTCGAAGTTGAGGGTGTTCTCCGGGTTCACGTAACGGTTGATCAGCGCGAACAGCACCCCGGCCAGGGTCGCCAGCAGCGCCGACACGATCACCACCGCGGTGCGGTAGAACACGGTGCGGTAGCCCAGGGCCTGGGCGCGGAACTCGTTCTCGCGGATCGCCTGCAGCACCCGGCCGAACGGCGAGTTGACCATGCGCAGCAGGAACAGGAACACCAGCACCGCGCTGACGAACGCCACGTAGTACATCAGGTGCTTGCCGCTGACGCGCACATCGAACAGCGCATTCTGGAACGCACCGGCCGGGTCGCTGAACAGGCCGGTGAAAAAGCCCACCACATCGAAGCCCACCCAGGGCTCGTCGAACGGCCGGAACGCCGGCCCCAGTTCCCGGGGCACGCGCATGGCCAGGCCGTCCTCGCCGCCGGTCAGGTTGTACAGCTGGGTCACCAGGCTGAGAAAGGCGAACGCCACCGCCAGGGTCACCAGGGCGAAGAAGATCGCCTTGACCCGCAGCGACAGCAGGCCCAGCAACAGCGACAGCAGAATGGACAGCAGCAAGGCGCCGCCAATGCCGATCAGCAGCGCGCCGTAGCCGCTGCCGAAGGCGTCGGTGGCCATGGCCACCCCATAGGCGCCGATGCCGAAGAACATGGTGTGCGCGAACGACACGATGTGGGTATAACCCAGCATCAGATCGTAGGACGCCACCACGATAATGAACACGCAGATCATGCCGAGCATGGAGAAGGCGCGCACGCCGGGGAACAGGAACGGCCCCAGCGCCAGGCTCACGCCGATGATCAGCAGCAGCACGGTGAGCGCGCGGCTGCGCGGGTAATCGCCGGAAAGCAGTCGTTGCATCATAGCCGGGCGCCCCTCAAACCTTGATGACCGGAATCAGGCCCTGGGGACGCCACATCAGCACGCCCACCATCAGGCCCACGGTGGCCACCGCCGCCAGACGCGGTTCCAGGTAGCCCACATAGAGATTGATCAGGCCCACCAGCACGGCGCCGTAGAAGCAGCCCTTGATGGAACCCAGCCCGCCGAGAATGATCACCACGATCACCGAGATCATCAGTTCGTCGCCCATGTGCGCGGTAATGATCTCCCGGTACATGGCCCACATGGCGCCGCCCAGCCCGGCCAGCGCCGAGCCGGCCACGAACACGCCCAGGAACAGCAGGCGGATGCGGTAGCCGTGCACCTCCACCATTTCCTGGTCCTCGACCCCGGCGCGGATCAGAATGCCGGTGCGCGTGTGTTCGATCACCCAGGTCATCATGCCGTACACCGCCAGCCCCAGGATCACCGCGATCAGCCGGTATTTTTCCAGCGCCACGCCGCCGATCACCGGCCAGGACTCGGGTAGCAGAAAGGCGCCGGTGAGCGCGTCCGGGCGCGGCACCGGAATCTCATTGGGCCCCCAGATCACATGGATCATTTCCATCAGAATGATGGAACCGCCCACGGTGACCAGGATCTGCTTGAGGTGATCGCCGTACACCGGCCGGATCACCAGCCGCTCGAACAGCAGGCCGACCAGCCCGGCCACCGCCAGGGCGAAGCCCAGCGCCGGCACCACCGCCGCCAGGTTGGCGAGCAGCGACGACTCGCCGGCGCTGGCGTTGAGCCAGTGCACCAGCACCGTGGCGCCGGCGAAGGCACCCAGGGAAATAAAGGCGCCGTGGGCCAGATTGAGCACGTTCATCAGACCAAAGGTCAGGGTCATGCCCGAGGCCATCAGAAACACCATGGCGCCCATGGCCAGGCCGCTGATGGTCAGCACCACCCAGGTGCGCGGGTCCATCATGAAAAACGCCACCAGCATCATCAGCACCAGCAGAAACAGGTGCGGCCGTTTCTCGCGGAACGCGCGGAACCGGGCGAGGACGCCCTGGGGCCGCGGTTCGAGAATTTCGTCGTGCGCCGACATGACTGTGTTCTCCTTATTCGTTGATCGCGCTTATTGATGCGCGCCCAGACCGAGCCCCAGCAACTCCTGTTGCAGGTCCTCGTCGTCGGCCAGCTCGGCCATCTGGCCGGCGTACACCACGCCGCCGTCGTTCATCACCGCCACGGACTGGCCCAGACGCCGGGAAAAGTTGAAGTTCTGTTCCACCAGCAGAATGCTGACCTGCTGTTGCTTGAGCTGCTCGAAGGCGTCCGCCAGGTCGTTGATGATGGCCGGTGCCAGCCCCTTGGTGGGCTCGTCCACCAGCAGCAGTTCGCGGGGCTCGATCACCGCCCGGGCGATGGCCAGCATCTGCTTCTGGCCGCCGGAAAGATTGCCCGCCGGCCGGTTCCAGAATTTTTTCAGGGGCGGGAACAGTTCAAAAATCCAGTTCAGCCGCTGTTCGTCCATGGGCCCGCTGACCGCCGCCAGCACCATGTTTTCGCGCACCGTCAGCAGGCTGAAGATGCCCATGTTCTCGGGCACGAAGGCGATGCCCTGGCGGGCGATGCGCGGCGTCGGCTGGCCGGTGATGTCCTCGCCGCGAAAACGCACCTGACCGCCGGTCACGGTGGTCAGGCCCATGATGGTGCGCAGCGTGGTGCTCTTGCCGGCGCCGTTGCGGCCCAGCAGCACGGTCAGCTCGCCCTTCGGCACCCGCAGGTCCACGCCGTGCAGAATGTGGTACTGGTCGATGTCCGCGCGCACGCCGGTGAGGGAAAGAATCGGGTCGCTCATATCAGGCTTCCTCGGCGGGGTCGTCGGCGGTGGCGCCCAGGTAGGCTTCCTGGACGATGGGCGAGGCGATCACCTCGGCGGGTTCGCCGTCGGCCACCAGTTCGCCGTTGTGCAGCACCACGATGCGGTCGGACAGCGAGCGCACCACGTCCATCTTGTGCTCCACCAGCAGAATCACCTTGTTCTGCTTGTTCTTGATGTCGGCGATCAGATCCAGGATCACCGGCACTTCGTCCACGCTCATGCCGGCGGTGGGTTCATCGAACATGAACACCTCCGGCTCCAGCGCCAGCATCAGCGCCACTTCCAGTTTGCGCTGGTCGCCGTGGGGCAGATTGGCCACCAGATCGTCGGCGCGACGGCCCAGGTTGACCTGTTCCAGATAGGCGGCGGCGCGGTCGGTGAGATCGCGGCGGCGGCTGGCCATCTGCCAGAACACATGACCGATGCGATGGCGCGACGCCACCGCCAGGCGCACGTTCTCCAGCGCGGTCAGATTGGGAAACAGATTGGTAAGCTGGAAAGCGCGGCCCAGGCCCTTGTCGGCGCGGGCGGCGGCGCCCAGTCGGGTAATGTCCTCGTCGAACAGCCGCACGCTGCCGGCGGACGCGGGCAGCTGCCCGGAAATCAGATTGAACCAGGTGGTCTTGCCGGCGCCGTTGGGCCCGACGATGGAGGTCAGGGTGCCGGCGTGAAACGCGCAGGACACTTGATTGACCGCCACGTGACCGCCGAAATTGATGGTCAGGTCGCGGGTTTCCAGCACCGGACGGGAGGCGGTTTCGGGTTGCAAGGAGGCCATGGGAGGTCCCTCGGTATGATCGGAAAAAGGCGGGTGACGGTGGCGTGGCCCGGCCGGGCCACGCCCCTGGTCTCAGCGCTTGTTGCGGATCGGGATGTTCATCTGATCGATGGCGATGGTGCGCACCAGTTCCGGCACGCCGGCGGTGACGGTGCGGTCGGCGAACCAGTCATCCCGCTCCTCGGCCTTGATGCGGAAGTGGTACATCTCCTGCAGCGCCTGATGGTCCTCGTCGCGGAGGATCATCTTGCCTTTCGGAGTCTCGAACACCAGCCCTTCGAACGCCTTGATCAGGTCCTCGGTGTCGGTGGAACCCTTGCTCTTGCGGATCGCCGCGGTGATCGCCATGGCCTGGGAGAAACCCTGGGCGGTGAAGAAGTCCGGGGCCGCGTCGAAGCGCTTGAAGTGCTCCTTCACGAACCAGTCGTTGATCTTGTTCTTGGGCGACTCGAAGTAGTAGAAACCGGCGCCTTCCATGCCCGGGAATTCGGAGTAGCTCACCAGCGCCGGCAGAATGTTGCCGCCGGTGGCCAGCTTGATGCCGAAACGCTCCGGCTGCAGGTCCTGGATGCGGCTCAGCGGGTTGGCGCTGCCGGCCCAGATGGCGAAGATGTATTTGCCCTGCTCGCAACCGTCCCGGTCCTTGAGCGCGTTGAACAGGCGCTGGGCGGCGGCGGTGAAGTCGGTGGCGTCGGTGGGCAGGTATTCCTCGTGCACCACTTTACCGCCCTGACCTTCCATCGCTTCCTTGTAGGCGGCCACGCCGTCGCGACCGAAGGCATAGTCCTGGGCGATGGTGGCCACGCAGACGCCGGGCTCACCCAGGGCCACCGCGTTGGAGACCGCGTCCTGGGAGGAGTTGCGGCCGACCCGGAACACATAGCGGTTCCAGTCCGCGCCGGTGATGGCGTCGGCCACGCCCTCGGGCATGATGATGCGCTCGTACTGCTCGGCGATCGGCAGGGTGGCCAGGGCCACGCCGGAGGAAACCGGGCCCACCACGATCTGGGCGTCGTCCTCGGCGTAGGCTTCCTCCACCAGGGAGCGGGCCCGGGCCGGGTCCAGCTGGGTGTCCTTGTCGATGATCTCGATCTTGCGGCCTTCGATCTCCATGCTGCCGTCGGTGGCGTACTCGAAGCCCATTTCCAGACCCACGCTGAGCTGCTCCGCGTAGGCGGACAGCGGACCGGTGAAGCCGGTGACGTGGGCGATGCGGATGGAGTCGGCGGCCTGGGCCAGGGGCGCGGCGGCCAGGGCGGTGAGCGTGAAGGCCGTGGCGGTAATCAGACGCTTCATAGGATTTCTCCTTCTTCTCGATTCTTGCTGTTCTTGTTCCGGCCGGTGGCCGCGAGTTGTTGTTTTGCTGTTCTTTGGAAAGCGTGCGCCAACAATATGACAACTGATTCACCTTTCCGCAAGAGTTTGGCGGAAAAAATTCCACAATCGTGGAATATTCCACTCCGCGCCACCCTGGAAAGGCGCCAACCCCTGAAAAAACAGTACAAAACGGGTTTCCCGACGTCTTTCCGGGCGCTCTTCCGGCGTCCCGGTAAGGTCTTCATGGTTGACAGAATGACCCGCCAAACCTAATTTAGTTGAATACCGATTCAACTTTCAAAGAACAAAAGACGGCTCCCATGACCCGTACCGCCTCGCTCAAAACCGCCACTCCGGACCCCGCCGACGACGCCGCCCAGGCCGGCCCCGGGGCACCCAAGACCGCCCGCGGCGCCCGCACCCGGGCGCGCATCCTGAAGGCCGCGGAGGACACCTTCGGCACCCTCGGCTACCACCGCGCCGGCATCAGCGACATCACCCGCGCCGCCGGCGTCGCCCAGGGCACCTTCTACACCTACTTCGCCGGCAAGGAGGAAATTCTCCGCGAGCTGGTGCGCGACATGGGCCATCAGGTGCGCGCCCATCTGGCCGCCGAGATCGTCGATGCCGGCGACCGGCTGCAGGCGGAGGAAAAAGGTCTGCGCGCCTTCCTGCAGTATCTGTTCGAGCACCCCTCCCTGTACCGGGTGCTGCAGGAGGCCCAGTTCGTGGACGAGTCGATCTACCGCGAATACTACGAAGCCTTCGGGCGCGGCTATCTGCGCATGCTGGCCGACGCCACCCGCAAGGGCGAAATCCGCGCCGGCAATAACGAGGTGCGGGTGTGGGCACTGATGGGCATGTCCAACTTTCTCGGTCTGCGCTACGCGCTGTGGGATCGGGACGTGTCGTTCGACGAGATCGTCGCCACCATCTCCGACCTGTTCCGCAATGGCCTGACCCTGGAAGGCCCGGAGAAAAACCCATGAGCGCCGCCACCCTGCGCATCGAGGAACGCATCGCCCGGCTCACCCTGAACCGGCCGCACCGCCACAACGCCCTGGTGCCGGAGCTGCTGGACGCGATCCGTGAACAGTTGGCGCGGGTCCGCGACAGCGACGCGGCGGTGCTGATTCTGGACGCCGAAGGCCGTTCCTTTTCCAGCGGCGGCGACGTGGCCGGCTTCCATGAAACGCCCCGGGACCAGCGCCGCGCCTACGCGGAGAAGGTGGTCGGCACCCTCAACGCCACGCTGCTGGATCTGCTCGATCTGCCGGTGCCCACGGTGGTGGCGGTGCACGGCCTGGTCACCGGCGGCTCCCTGGGCCTGGTGCTGGCCTGCGACATCGCCGTGGCCGGCGACCGGGCCAGCTTCGCGCCCTGGTACACGGTGGTGGGCTTCAGCCCGGACGGCGGCTGGACCGCGCTGATGCCGGAGCGCATCGGCCGGGCCCGGGCGCTGGACATTCAGCTCACCAACCGCCGTCTGGACGCGGACGAGGCCCACCGGCTGGGTCTGGTGCAGTACCGCGCCGAGGACACCGGCGCCACGGCGCGGGCGGTGGCGGAGACAATCCGCGACGCCAAACCCGGCAGCGTGGGCCGCACCCTGGCCCTGACGCGCCCCGACCGGGCCACCGTGGCCGCCGGCCTGGAGGCCGAATACCGGCATTTTCTGGAACAGATCGAAAGCGACGAGGCGGACCGGGGCATGGCCGCCTTTCTGAAAAAATAGCGATTTTCTCGGCACAACCCGACCGCCGGCCGCCGTTTGGGGCGGCCGCCGGCGGCCGGCAAGCAAAACAACAATCAACGGGAGAGCATCATGAAAACAAAAGCCCTGGCCGGCGCGCTGCTACTCGGCGCCCTGCCCTTCACCGCGCTGCCCCTCACCGCGGGCGCGTTCGATACCTTCGCCGACGAGGACCGCTCCACGGAGCTCACCGGCGAGCCGGTGCAGCAGCGCTACCAGTTCAATACCCCCACCACCGTCACCTATGACCGCGACTCCCTGAGCGGCGGCGCCAGCGGCGCCCGGGTCTATGTGGCGGACATGGGCAACCATGAAATCAAGGTGCTGAATCTGAACGGCGCCCTGGTGGGCCGCCTGGACGACGCCGACACCACCCTGGCCGCCGACAGCCCGGCCTCCTCGGTACCGCAAATCCGCGCGCCCCTGGGCATCGCTTTCCTGTCGAAAAGCGAGGCGGACGACGATCGTCTGGCCGGCCTCTATGTCAACGACGTGGGCCGCCAGCAGATTCATTTTTTCCGCACCGTGACCGGCAGCGCCGGCGGCTTCGAATACGTCACCTCCATCGGCCAGCCCGGCCACGGCGGCGGCGAGGACCTGTACCTGCCGCGCAACATGACCATCACGCCGCAGGGCTTTATCTATGTGTCCGATGAATTCAACCATCGGGTCAAGGCGTTCGGCATCGACCCGGACAACGGCTACCAGGTGACGCTGATCCAGACCCTGGGCCACCAGGACGGCAGCGGCCGCTACGTGGGCGCCGGCCCGCGCATCCGTGGCGTGGACAAGGACTACGGCACCGACTCCACCTACTACGACGACTACGCCGGCGAACCGGCCAAGCGCGACGGCTTCCGCATCCCCCAGGGGATGACCTACTACACCTCGCCGGACAACGGCGCCACCTACCTGTACGTGGCCGACAACGGCAATAACCGCATCAAGATTTTCCGCGTCAACACCGCCACCGGCCAGCTCACCCTGGACGACATGATCGGTCGCTTCCGCGACGGCGGCAGCGCCGACCACCTGAAGCGCCCGCGCGGGCTGCGCACCGACCTGGACGGCAACCTCTACGTGGCGGACACCTACAGCGGCCGCATCCTGCGCTTCAGCAACCTGGCCAGCACCAGCGACGCCAACCCGGTGCGCTACCGCACCAGCAAAAGCAGCGACGCCTCCGCCGCCTGGATCTATGGCCGCCTGGGCATCCATCAGGTGGAAATGCGCGCGCCCACCAGCGCCGGCACCGAGGACGAAGCCTTCCAGCTGCCCAACGATCTGGTGCCGGTGATCCGCGCCGACGGTACTTTCTATCGGGAAAACATCTATTCCTGGGGCTACTACTACAGCAACGCCCGGGTGCATCTGGTCAGCGACTCCGGCAACAACCGCATCAAGAAATGCTGGACCAACTCCAGCGGCACCACCCTGCTGCGCTGCTCCGTGTCCGCCGGCGTCGGCACCGTGTCCAACAATGAATTCTGGGGCCACCCGCGCACCCTGGCCGGCCAGCTGCACTCCGCCAGCGGCATGGCCTGGCTGGGCAACAAGAACCGCCTGCTGGTGAGCGACACGCCCAACACCCGCATCAACATGTACGACAGCAGCGGCAACTATCAGGGCCGCTTCCCGGGCACCAACATCAGCTACGGGGTCACCGGCATCGCCACCTTCACCGACAGCAACATCGGCGAAGGCGTGGCGGTGCTGGTGGGCGCCGACGCCACCCTGCCCTGGCCCTACACCGGCGACGCCAGCCTGCGCATCTACGACGCCGACGGCAACCTGGAAGAGCTGTTCAACCTGAGCTACCGCACCGGCGGCCTGCCGGTGCCGGAAATCGGCCTGTCCACCAGCAACACCAACTACCCGGTGTCGGTGAACGTCACCCAGGGCGGCGACGAGCACGCGGTCTACATCACCAGCTTCGACAATTACGTGTGGCGTTTCGACTACGACAGCGGCAGCGGCACCCTGGACGGCAACTGGTACGCCGGCGGCGTGGACAGTTCCAAGGGCAACGACCTGGGCGAGAACTGGAGCCTGGGCCCGGACTTCTTCGAACAGGGCGCGCCGGGCACCTTCGACCAGATCGGCAGCGTGCTCGCCCTGGACGACCGGGTCTATGTCACCGACCGCCGCAACCAGCGCATCCAGGCGCTGAACCCGGCCAACGGCGCCCTGATCGGCCAGGTCGGCCTGGGTGGCGGCACCTACGACCACCCGGACGACCTGGACCCGCAGCGCCTGTTCCTGCCCGCTGGTCTCGCCTACGACGCCGCCCAGGACGCCCTGGTGGTGGCCGACGGCTTCAACATGGTGGCGCGGGCCTGGGCCAACCCGGACGACTACAGCCCCGACGGCGCCGGCGTGATCAGCCCGGCCTACCAGGGCCACTGGCTGGACCGTGATCTGGGCACCCGCCCCGGCGGTCTGTTCGACACCGAGCAGGTGGCCGTGGGCGGCGGTGACGTCTACGTGTTCTCGTTGATCAGCAACCGCATCACCCGGTTCGACTGGTCGGAAATCAACGATTGATGGCGCGCTCGAAACGACCGCTCCCCACCGTAGGAGCGGTCGCTTCGACCGCGATCAAGCACCCACGAATAACGACAACGCGCGGGAGAAAAAAATGGAGATGTTCGACCTGCTTGCCCACCGGGCGCGGGTGACGCCGGACCGCCCGGCGCTGGAAGATCTGCAAAGCGGCGAACGCTACGATTATGCGCGCTTCAACGAGCGGGCCGCGCGGCTGGCCGCCGCCGCCCGGGAACAATGGGGCCTCCAGGAAGGCGACCGGCTCGCCTTCCTGGGCCACAGCCGCGCGGAATTCTTCGCCATGCTGTTCGGCTGCGCCAAGGCCGGCCTGATCCTGGTGCCGCTGAACTGGCGGCTGGCGGTGCCGGAACTGACCGTGCTGGTGGAGGACTGCGCGCCCGGGGCGCTGATCTTCGGCGGCGAGTTCGCCGAGGCCGCCGCCACCCTGGCGGACCAGCACCCGGCACTGACCCTGGTGGCCCTGGACGGGGCCGCCGACGGCCAGCACGACTACCATCGGGATCTGGCGGCGGTACAGCCGGATCTGAACGCCCACCCGGACAAGGACCCGGACACGCCCTGGTACCTGCTCTATACCTCGGGCACCACCGGCCGGCCCAAGGGCGTGATCCAGACCTTCCGCATGATGATGGCCAACTACCTGAACATCGGCCTGGCGGTGGACCTCACCGGCCGCGACGTGCTGCTCAACGTGCTGCCCCTGTTCCATACCGCCGGCATCAACCTGTATTCCTCGGCGGTGTTTCTGGCCGGCGGCTGCGTGCTGGTGGCCCGCGCCTTCGACCCGGACCAGGCCCTGCGGGTATTGGAACAGAGAGCCACGATCTTCTTCGGCGTGCCGGCGGTCTACCAGGCCCTGCTGGAGCATCCGGATTTCAGCGGCGAGCGCCTTAAGGGCGTGCGTTCCTGGGGCTGTGGCGGCGCGCCGCTGTCGCTGCCGGTGGCGCAGCGCTACGTGGACCAGGGCATTTGTGTGCGCACCGGCATGGGCATGACCGAAACCGGGCCCACCGTGTTTCTGCTGGACGAAGAACGGGTGATCGACAAGATCGGCTCCGTGGGCCGCCCGCAACTGCTCACCGAGGTACGCATCGTCGACCGCGACGGCCACGACGTGCCCCGGGGCGAGGCCGGCGAGCTGCTGATTCGCGGCCCCAATATCACCCCCGGCTACTGGAACCGGCCGGACGCCACCGCCGAGGCGATCCGCGCCGACGGCTGGCTGCACAGTGGCGACGTGGCCCGTTGCGATGAGGACGGCTGCTACTACATCGTCGACCGCTGGAAGGACATGTACATTTCCGGTGGCGAGAACGTCTACCCCGCCGAGGTGGAAAAGGTGCTCGAACAGCACCCGGCCCTGGCGGAAGTGGCGGTGATCGGCATACCGGATGAAAAATGGGGCGAGGTGGGCAAGGCCTGCTACGGGCTGCGCGACGGCGCCGAGGACCCCGGCGAGGACACGCTGCGCGCGTTTTGCCGCGAGCGCCTGGCGGGCTATAAAGTGCCCAAGGTCTTTCAGCGGATGGACGCCCTGCCCCGCAATGCCCTGGGCAAAGTCACCAAACAGGAGTTGCGTGATGCGCGATGACAACGGCCACCACGGCCAAGCGCACGAACAGGAGATTGGCGGCATCGAATACGAGCAGGTGCTGGAACAGGCGCACTTCGACCGCTTCGCCGCGCTCAGCGGCGACCACAACCCGATCCACGTGGACCCGGATTTCGCCGCCGGCACCCGCTTCGGCGCCACCGTGTCCCACGGCATGCTGCTGTTCACCGCGGTGCGCGGCCTGATCGCGCACAACTACCCGGGCGCCGAGCTGGAGAGCCAGGACCTGATGTTCCCGAACCCGGCGTTCGCCGATGAACCGCTCACCGTGCACCTGGACATCGTCGCGCCGCCGGCGGACGACCGGCTGGAACTGATCACCCGGGTGGAAAACGCATCCGGTCAGGCCTGCCTGGAGGGCCGCTGCCGCCTCAAACTGAACCGGGACGCGAACCAGGAGGCCCGCCGATGACACTGCCCCGCTTCAACGCCCTCAAGCCCGGCGACCGCGCCGAGGTGACCCGCCGCTACCTGGACGACGATATCGCCGAATGGTGCCGGCTGGCGGAATTCGACGGCGACTGGGAAACGGTGCCGGAACCGCTGATCGCCGCGCTGTTCTCCTACCTGCTGGGGGAGGAACTGCCCGGCCACGGCACCAATTATCTGAAGCAGAGCATGCGCTTCCACGGCCACGGCCGCCCCGGCGAAGCGCTGACCGCCAGCGTGGCGGTGACCCGCCTGCGCCAGGACAAGGCGCTGGTGAATCTGGAAACCCGCTGTCTCGGCGAGGACGGCCGCCTGCTTTGCGACGGCGAGGCCCTGGTGCTGTTTCAATGTTGACGCCCCCCGGCGCGCTGAAAGCCGACCAGCCGCACCCGGCCCTGGCCGACTGGCTGGAACGGCTCAACCGGCTGCTCGCCGACCAGGCCGCCCGCGGCGTGGAGGCCACCCCGGTGACGGTGCGCGAGAGCATGGCGTCGATGACCGCCACCCTGGTGGCGCGGGGGCCCGACCTGCCCTGGGTACGGGACACGATGATCCCCACCGGCGCCTACCCGGTGCCGGTGCGGCTTTACGATCCGGCGCCGGACCGGGAAAAACCGGTGACCCTGTTTCTGCACGGCGGCGGTCACATGGCCGGCGGCGTCAGCGTCTACGACCCCATCGTCCGGCGGCTGGCGAAGACCAGTGGCCATCTGGTGGTGTCGGTGGAATACCGGCTGGCGCCGGAGTGCCCCTATCCGCTGGGCCTGGAGGATTGCCTGGCGGTGGCCCGCCACCTGTGGCCGGTGCTGGACCGCCACGGGCGCCGGGTCACGCGGACCCTGAACCTGGTGGGCGACTCCGGCGGCGGCGCCCTGGCCGCCACCGTCAGTGCCCTGGCCCAGGACGATCCGGACCTGCGTGTCCACAAACAGGCGCTGATCTATCCCAGCCTGGACTACACCCTGGATCACCCTTCGGTGGCTGAAAACGGACGCGGCTATCTGCTGGAGACCTCGCGCATCCACTGGTATTTCGACCACTATTTCCAGGACGGTGCCGCGCCGGACCCGGTACGGCGCCGGAACGCCTCGCCCCTGCACGGGCCGATCAGCGAGCGGCTGCCGGCGACCCTGGTGCTCACCGCCGGCTTCTGCCCGCTGCGCGACGAGGGCGTGGCCTACGTGGAGCGGCTCCGCGCCGCCGGGGTACCGGCCCGGCATCAGCCGTTCCCGGACATGATCCATGCCTGGTTGAATCTGGAGGACCTGGTGCCGGAGGCCTGCGCGGAGAGCTATCGGGTGGTCGGGGACTTCCTGAACGGGTGACGCGGATCGCCACTGAAGTCGCTCCTACAGGTGCATCAATGTAGCAGGAGCGGCTTCAGCCGCGATGGTCCCCGTCGTCGTTACCACGCCAGAGCAGTTCATCAATGCCGTAGCAGGGCCCGGCCATCAGGTTCTGCGCCAGCATGAAACGGTCCCGGGGCGTGTCGGCGGTCATCTCCGCCACGCGCAGGGACTCCAGCATCCAGGTGTCCCAGACATTGACGAAATGGGCGCGGATGTCCACGTCGCCGCGCAGCATGTCCGCCTGCAGGGCGGTCACCGTCAGGTCGTCGCCCTGGCGGTCCACCTGGTAACCCTGATTGGGGTAACCGACCTCCAGGCAGGCGAGAAAATTCTTCAGGGTGCGCTCGGAAGGCTGGCCCAGGGAAAACGCCAAAGGCTGGTCGGGCACGTTCTCGAGAATGGAGAGGATGTGGGCGTCGGCGAGCCGCTCGCGCAGCCGCGACCGGTTGTCCTCCTTGCGGTTGGCCTCCTGGCGCGCCTCGGCGTCGCGGCGGGCCGCCTCCATGGCCTCGCGCACCCGCCGCTGCTCGGCCCGTTGGCGGGCCCGCTCACGCTCGGCGGCCTGCTCGGCCTGCCAGGCCTGTTCCACCAGCCGGTCCAGTTCCTGGTCGTAGCGACGCGCCTCGCGGGCCGCCTCGATACGGCGGGCACAGGCCGGCAGCGCGTCCTCGCGCAGCCACCGGCCGCTCACCCGCCGGTCCTGGCGGCGGGCCTCCGCCAGCTCCGCGCAGACGCCGTCGTCGATGCCCAGCGTGGCCAGGTCACCGAGCGGCAGGCCGGCCACCCGGGCCGGCACCGGTTCACGGCCCAGCAGCGAGGCGCCGGATTCCATCAGGGAAGCGCAACCGGACAACACCAGACTTCCCACACCCACAATCAAAAGCCAAAACGGCGAGCGTCGTTTCATGAACAGCCACTTGACGACGGAAAGCGAAAACGATGGCACCGGACCCTGACCCGGGCGGCGGGTCCGGTGATCCCCGCTGCTCTAGGAACACAAGCGGCGGGTTTGGTTCCCCGGCCGTCAGGACGACGGCCCGGGGAAGGCGGGGTCAGGCGGACTCGGCGATTTTCTTTTTCCAGATCACCGGGCCGGTTTTGTGCACCGATTCGCCGGTGGAATCCACCGCCACGGTGACCGGCATGTCTTCCACCTCGAACTCGTAGATGGCTTCCATGCCCAGGTCCTCGAAGGCGGCCACGCGGGACTTGCGGATCGCCTTGGACACCAGATAGGCGGCGCCGCCCACGGCCATCAGATAGACCGCCTTGTTGTCGCGGATCGCCTCGATGGCGGTGTCGCCGCGCTCGGCCTTGCCGACCATGCCGATCAGGCCGGTCTTCTCCAGCATGGTGCGGGTGAACTTGTCCATGCGGGTGGCGGTGGTCGGGCCGGCCGGGCCCACCACTTCGTCGCCCACCGGATCCACCGGACCCACGTAGTAGATAAAGCGGTTGGTGAAGTCCACCGGCAGCTCCTCGCCCTTGGCGATCATGTCCACCATGCGCTTGTGGGCGGCGTCACGGCCGGTGAGCAGCTTGCCGGACAGCAACAGGGTGTCGCCGGGCTGCCAGGTTTGCACTTCTTCCGGGGTCACCGTGTCGAGATTGACGCGCTTGGCGCCCTCGTCGTTGCCCCAGGCGATGTCCGGCCATTCTTCCAGGTCCGGGGCCTTCAGGTCCGCCGGGCCGCTGCCGTCCAGCACGAAGTGGGCGTGTCGGGTGGCCGCGCAGTTGGGGATGATCGCCACCGGTTTGTTGGCCGCGTGGGTGGGATAATCCGCCACCTTCACGTCCAGCACCGTGGTCAGGCCACCCAGGCCCTGGGCGCCGATGCCCAGCGCGTTGACCTTCTCGTACAGCTCCAGGCGCAGTTCCTCGGCGCGGGTTTGCGCCCCCCGGGCCTGCAGCTCGTGGATGTCGATGGGGTCCATCAGGGATTCCTTGGCCAGCAGCATGGCCTTTTCGGCGGTGCCGCCGATGCCAATGCCGAGCATGCCCGGCGGGCACCAGCCGGCGCCCATTTTCGGCACCTGCTCAAGCACCCAGTCCACCACCGAGTCGGACGGGTTGAGCATGGCGAACTTGGATTTCGCCTCGGAGCCGCCGCCCTTGGCCGCCACGTCGATTTCCAGGGTGTCACCGGGGACGATGGAGTAGTTGATCACCGCCGGGGTGTTGTCCTTGGTGTTGGCGCGCTTGCCGTCCGGGTCCGCCAGCACCGAGGCGCGCAGCACGTTGTCCGGATGGTTGTAGGCGCGGCGCACCCCCTCGTTGATCATGTCGTCCAACGACATGTCGCCTTCAAAGGTCACATTCATGCCCACCTTGGCGAACACGGTGACAATGCCGGTGTCCTGACAGATCGGCCGGTGCCCCATGGCGGACATGCGTGAGTTCACCAGAATCTGCGCCATGGCGTCCTTGGCCGCCTTGCTCTCTTCCTTTTCGTAGGCTTCCTTGACGCCACGAATGAAATCCACCGGATGGTAGTAGGAAATGTACTGCAGGGCGTCGGCGACGCTCTGAATCAGATCGTCCTGGCGAATCACCGTCATGCGGGGTACTCCTGACTGCTGGGATCGGGGGCGCGCATTATAGCCGACCCTTGCCCGCCTGGCATCAGGAGGCCTCCGGCAAACCTCTGGCACGGGCTTTCGCCAGGGCCTGAAACGAATTGAGTGCCTTGCCCCGCGATCCGTCGAGAATGAAACCCGGGCAGCGGGGGGATCAGACCAGGCACTCACCGCGCTTGAGGTGGGCGATCAGCAGCTCGGCCACGGTTTCCGGCCGCTCCAGGTGCAGGAAATGGCCGGCGGCTTCCAGCCGCTCCACGTAGAGGCCGGCGGGAAAGTCGTCGTTGTTGAGGCAGTGGTCCAGCAGCTTGGGGCTCATGCAGCCGTCGTTCTCGCCCATCAGCACCTGGGTGGGCACGCGCACGTCCAGGGCCAGCCATTCCTGCACTTCCCGCTGCTCCTTGCGCCACAGGCGGATCAGGTGCCGGTACCAGCCCAGGGCGCCGGCCAGCACGCCGGGTTCGCCCAGGGTGTGGCGGGCGTTGTCCAGGTACAGGCCCGGGTCCCAGTCCGGGGACCAGCGGTGCCAGAGGGTGTCCACGCCGCTCAGGCCGTCGCGCTTGAGCCAGGCTTCCGGCGCCACCGGCAGCTGGAAGAACTGCATGTAGCCGCTCAGTTTGATCTGCTCGGGCACCTTGAGCAGGGCCTTGGGCAGCCGCTTGAGCGGCGGGATCGCCAGGGCACTGAACGTACAGAAGGATTCCGGGTAGCGCGCGCAGGCCAGGTAGCCCACCGCCGCGCCCCAGTCGTGGCCGATCAGATGCACCCGGCCACCGAGCTGGTTGGCGAACACCAGCAGGTCGTCCACCGCCGCGTGCAGGGAATAGTCGCCGCTGCCGGGCTGGCAGGACGGCGCGTAGCCGCGCAGGGCCGGCGCCACGCAGGTGTAGCCGGCGTCCGCCAGCAGCTTCATCTGCACCGCCCAGTTTTCATGGGTGTCGGGAAACCCGTGCAGCAGAATCACCGGCTCGCCGTCGCCGGTCAGCAGCGCCGGAAAGCGGAGATGCCCATTGACCAGTTCCACCTGCTTCATGCATCGACCTCGAAATCGTTCAGGGATCGCGGTGCCACCTCGCACACGCACAGGCCGGTGACCTCGGCCTGCTCCGGCCCTTCGCGCATCCACGTCATCAGGGCTTCCACCGCGTCATCCGCCCCTTCCAACCAGGCTTCCACCCGGCCATCGGGTAGGTTGCGGACCCAGCCGGCCACGCCCAGGCGGCGCGCCTGCTGTTGGGTGGAAGCGCGAAAATACACGCCCTGCACCCGCCCCCGGACAGTCACCTGCCGGGCTATCACGGCTTTGTTATTCATTTTGTTTTTCGCCTTCGTTGGTGGGGAACTCGTCGACCCGGTTCTCGAACAGGGCTTCCAGATTGAACTCCAGGGGCCGGTGCAGGCCGCGCCGCGCTTCGTCGCAGCGCTGTTTCAGGGTCGCTTCCCAGGGCTCCTTGCCGTGGGCGTTGACGCGCAACTGCTGCTCCGCCGGCCAGGGCACCATGGCCAGCAGCTGGGACAGGGTCAGCCGGCGCAGGTCCCGGGTCAGCACATAGCCGCCCTCCTCGGTGCGCTTGATCAGCTTGCAGTCCTGCAGCAGATTGCGGAACTCGTCCCAGTGCGTGACGCCGGACTCGTGCATCACCTGACGGACCTCGTTGCTGCGCAGCACCCGGCCGTGCCGCTGGCGTTCCCAGAACACCCGCAGCAGCCGCAGCAGCGCCTGAGTGCGCGGCACCTTGCGGCGGTGTTCCTGGAACACCACCAGGGTGCGCACCAGCTCGGCGCCCAGCAGCACCAGAATCCAGGAAATATAAATCCACAGCAGGAACAGCGGAACCGCCGCGAAGGCGCCGTACACTACCTGGTAGTTGGGCGCATGCTTGATGAACTGGGCGAACGCCGCCTTGGCCAGCTCGAACAGCAAGGCCGCCACCGCCGCCCCCAGCAGTCCCTGCCGGAACGGCACCGAGGTGTTCGGCACCACGATATAGAGCAACGCCAGCATGGCGAAGGTAAAGAAGAACGGCAGCACCGACAGCCAGACCCGCACGCCGCCCAGGTAGGCCACCGTATCGCTGATCAGCGACACCGAGGTCAGGTAGGAGGAGATGCCCAGGCCCGCGCCCAGCAGCAGCGGCCCCAGGGACAGCACCGCCCAGTAAGTCATCAGGCTGACCATGCCCTTGCGCGCCTTGGGCAGCCGCCAGATGCGGTTGAGCGCCTGCTCCACGGTGCGCAGCATCAGCACCGAGGTAATGATCAGCATCACCACGCCGGGCCCGGTCAGGTTGGTGGCCTGCTGGGTAAAGGTGGCCAGGTAACCGAGAATCTGATTGCCGGCGGACGGCACGAAATACTCGAACGCCCATTTCTGGATCACCAGCCCCCGTTCGTTGAGCGCCGGAATCGAGGCAATCACCGCGAACATCACCGTCATGATCGGCACGATGGCGAACAGCGTGGTATAGGTCAGCGCCGCCGCGGCGGCGGGGCAACCGTCGTCCACGAACTGGCGGCGCAGTAATTTCAGGAACGCCCATACCGATTCCGCGCGGGCGCGGAACGGAATCACGGGCGCATCGTTCTGGTCGGTTTTCACCCTGTCGTCCACTTCCTCTTCCTATCGGCATCGCCCCGGCTTGCCGGTGGCGGTCGGTGCCGTACAATGCCCTGCATCCTGGCAAACAACGGCGTCGAACCATGGCACAGTACACCATCTACCATAACCCGCGTTGCTCCAAATCCCGCCAGACCCTGGCGCTGCTGGAAGACGCCGGCATCGAGCCACGCGTGATCAAATATCTGGACACGCCCCCGGACGCCGACACCCTGCGCGACCTGGTCCGTAAACTGGGTCTCTCCAGCGCCCATGAACTGGTGCGCGTCAAGGAAGCCGACTACCAGGAAGCGGGCCTGAGCCCGGACGCCGATGACGAAACAGTGATCCAGGCCCTGGCGCGTTATCCGAAATTGCTGGAACGTCCGGTGGTGGTCAAGGGCCAGCGGGCCGTGCTGGGGCGCCCGCCGGAAAACGTCCAGGCCCTGTTGTAACGGCCCGCGCGGGGAAATCATGTCCGATTATATTTTGATTCTTTATTACAGCCGTACCGGCGCGGTGGCCAATCTCGCCCGCCAGGTGGCCCGTGGCGTGGAAGCCGGCGGCCTGGAGGCGCGGCTGCGCACGGTGGCGCCGGTGTCCGCCAGCCATGAGGCCACCGCCCCGCCGGTGCCCGACAGCGGCGCGCCCTTCGCCACCCAGGACGACCTGGCCGGCTGCGCCGGGCTGGCACTGGGCTCGCCCACCCGCTTCGGCAACATGGCGGCGCCGCTCAAGTATTTTCTCGACCAGAGCGGTGACCTGTGGATGGCCGGCGGCCTGATCGGCCGGCCGGCGGGGGTGTTCACCTCCAGCGGCAGCCTGCACGGGGGGCAGGAGAGCACCCTGCTGTCGATGATGTTGCCGTTGCTGCACCATGGCATGGTGCTGGCCGGGGTGCCCTACTCGGAAACCGCGCTGATGCGCACCACCGGCGGTGGCACGCCCTACGGCGCCAGCCACGTGGCCGGCGAGCGCGGCGACCCGGCCACCACGGACGACGAAAACGCCATTGCCCGGGCCCTGGGGAAACGCCTGGCGGAGCTGGCACGCAAGATCGGCCGCCCTTTATAGGCACACATGTAGGCGCGATAACGTTAAGGACGAATATGCTGGGTTTTGTGTTACGGGGCTGCTACCTGCTGCTATTGCTGCTCGGCATCGCCGCGCAATTCTGGTTCACGCCGCCGAACGCGCCGCTGGCCGCGTCGGTGATCATGGCGCTGGTGCTGTACCTGCCGCTGCTGCTGATGATGGTGGCGCCGATCACCCTGCATCCGCGCTCGCTCACCTGGCTGTGTTTTCTGCTGCTGTTCTATTTCTGCGGCTATGTGCTGCAATGCCTGAACCCGCCGCCCCAGCGCACCCTGGCCATCGTTCAGGTGTCACTGACGGTGGTGATGTTCCTGGCCGCCATGCAGTTGATCCGCCGGGGCGGCCGTGCGGATTGACGACCAGCTGCACATCGATACGCCGGAGGGGGCCCGTCTTTCTCTCTCGCTGGCCGGCCCGCTGCCACGGGCGCTGGCCTACGGCATCGACCTGGCCCTGCGCGGGCTGGTGCTGCTGGTGCTGTCGATTCCGCTGATGCTGTTCGGCGGCCACGGCTACGGTCTCTACCTGCTGCTCATGTTTTTGCTGGAATGGTTCTACCCGGTGTTCTTCGAAATGTTCTGGCAGGGCCGCACCCCCGGCAAGCGGGCGGTGAAGCTGGCGGTGGTGCATGGCAACGGCGCGCCGCTCACCTTCAACGGCAGCCTGGTGCGCAATCTGCTGCGCACCGCCGATCTGTTTCCGATCTTCTATCTCACCGGCTTCGTGGTGATGCTGATCTCGCCGCGCCAGCAACGGCTCGGTGATCTGGCCGCCGACACCCTGGTGATCCATCTGCCGGCGCCGCCGGCCATCCGGACCCGGGAGGCCGGCGCCGGCGAAGCGCCGGACTGGCCCCTGGACCGGGAGGACCAGCTGGTGCTGCTGGCCTTCAGCGAACGGGCGCCGGCGCTCTCCGAGCAACGCCAGCAGGAACTGGCAAGGCTCGCCTACCCGGAGCAGCCGGCGCCGGCGGCGCTGGAAAAACTGCGCCGGGTGGCCCGCCATGTGCTCGGCGGCCCCGCCGGCGCCGACCCGGCCCGGGAATCCGATCAGGGAGCGGCGCGATGAGGCAGAGCCAGTTCGAGCAGCGTTACCGGCCGCTTTGGGAGCGCCTGGAGGCGACCCTCAAGACCCTGGAAAAAACCCGCCGGCCAGGCAGCGCCGCCGCCGATTTCGCCGGCGATTATCAGAGCCTTTGCCATCAACTGGCGCTGGCCCGGGAACGCGGCTACAGCCTGGCCCTGCAGGATTACCTCAACGATCTGATGCTGCGCGCCCACCGCCAGCTCTACCGCCATCGCACACCGCTGTTGCCGCGCCTGGCGGCGTTCTTCGCCGCCGGCTTTCCCCAGGCGGTGCGCCGGCAGTGGCGCTGGCACCTGATCAGCAGCGCCGCCTTCGTGCTGTCGGCGCTGCTGGTCTGGGGCCTGATCCAGTACGATCCGGAACTGGTGCACACGGTGGTGGGGCCGGACCAGGTGGCCGACCTGGAAGAAATGTACCACCCGGATCTGCGCGACACCGGCACCCGTGACCGGGCCGACGACGTGATGATGTTCGGCTACTACATCTACAACAACATCGGCATCGCCTTCCGCACCTTCGCCGGCGGCTTGCTGCTGGGCGTCGGCGCCCTGCTCGCCATGCTGTTCAACGGCAGCTTCTTCGGCGCCGCCGCCGCCCACCTGAGCCTGGCCGGCGCCTCGCAACCGTTCTTTACCTTCGTGATCGCCCATGGCGCGCCGGAGCTGACCGCCATCTGCCTGGCCGGGGGCGCCGGCCTGCGGCTGGGCTGGGCGGTGCTGGCGCCGGGCTCCTGGGGCCGGGTGGACGCCATCCGCCGCGCCGCCCGGGAATGCCTGCCGGTGATGTACGGGGTGTTTTTCCTGCTGGTGGCCGCCGCCTTTATCGAGGCGTTCTGGTCGTCCCGGGAGCTGGATCCGCAGATCAAGTACACCGTGGGCGCGGTGTGCTGGGCCCTGGTGCTGCTGTATCTGTTGCTGGGGGGCCGCTCGGTGGCGCCGCAAGGAAGCCGTGATGGATCTGAATAGGCTCAATGCCCGGCTCGCCCCCCGCTCCAGCTGGCAGGCGGTGGACCTGGGCACCCGCTTCTACCGGCGCTGGTGGCGCCAGGCCTCCCTGGTGTGGCTGGTGTTCACCGCCGTGCCGTTCGCGCTGCTGGCCGGCTACGCCGCCGCCACCCGCAGCGTCTGGCCGCTGTTGCTGTTCTGGTGGCTCAAGCCGCTCTGGGAACGCCCCCTGCTGGCGTTCTACAGCCGCGCCCTGTTCGACGACTATCCGGGTCCGCTGGCCCTGCTGCGCGCCTTTCCCCAATACGGGCTCAACGGTCTGGCCGCGCAACTCACCTGGCGCCGCTTCAGCCCGTCCCGGGGATTCCTGACCGGTGTCTGGCAATTGGAGGGCACCCGGGGCGCCCAGGTGTCCGGGCGCATCGCCGTGATGCTGCGCCCGCCGGGCCAGCGCGCCGGCACCCTCACCTTCACCGTGCTGGGCCTGGAACATGCCATGACCGTGGCCCTGGTGGTGCTGGCCATGACCCTGGTGCCCTGGCAGTTCAATCTGGAGTGGAGCGTCTGGTTCCAGGAACAAAGCCATTTGCAGTGGGGCTTCGTGAACCTGGCCTGGTACCTGGTGCTGATGGTCACCGAGCCGCTCTACGTGGCCACTTCCTTTGCCCTTTATCTCAACCAGCGCACCTGGCTGGAAGGCTGGGACCTGCAGCTGGGGCTGACCCGCATCGGCGAGCGCCGCCGCCGTGCCGGTGGCGCGGCACTGCTGGTGTTGCTGGCGCTGTGCGGCGCCGCCCCGCACCCGGTGGAAGCGCAGGCCCCACCACCCGGCCAGGCCGAATCGCGACTGAAGTCGCTCCTACATCAACCTTGTAGGAGCGACTTCAGTCGCGATAACGGCACCGCCCATCAAGCCGACCCCAAACAGCAAGCCATCGACCTGCTCGCCTCGGACACCTTCATGCCCTTCGAGGAGCGTCAGGACCGGCGCCTGCGCGAATCCCTGCGCGACGACGACGGCGACAGCTGGTGGCAGGACCTGCTGCGCCGTCTGCTGGACCAGGAACCGGACGGCGGCGGCCGGGACCCGCTCCATGTGCCCGACGGGCTGATCACCGGCCTGGGCTACCTGCTGCTGGCCCTGCTGCTGGTGGTGATCCTGATGATGGTGCGCCGCTATCTGCCCGGCGTCGGCGGCCGCGGACCGGACGGCAAACCGGTGATGCCGGTGCGCGTGGCCGGGCTGGACACCCGCGCGGAGAGCCTGCCCGCGGACCTGGAACAGGCCCTGGACCAGGAACTGGCCCGCGGCGACGTGCGCGCCGCCCTGGCGCTGTTGCTGCGTGACGGCCTGGTGACCCTGTTCCACTACCGCCCGCTGCCGCTCACCGCCGGTGCCACCGAACAGGACTGCCTGCGCGCTTACCAGCGTGAACTGGACGGGGCACCGGTGATTGCCTGGCTGAGCGCCCTGATCAACGCCTGGACCCGCACCGCCTGGGCCCACCGCCCCAGCGACGAGCAGGCCGTGCGTGAGCTGATGGCACGCTGGCGGGCGCTGCGTCCGCCGCTCGCCGGAGGCCCGCGATGAAACGCTGGACGGTACTCTTCGTGGTGCTGGTGGCGGCGCTGGTGGTGGGCTATTACCAGGCCACCGAACCGGTGCGCTACATGGCCCCGGCCTACCCGGAGGCCGCCGCCCGGGACCCCTACCTGGCGGCGCGCACCCTGCTGGAAGAATGGCACCATGACACTCGCCGGGTGTTCAGCACCCGTGCCCTGTTTCCGCTGCCGGCCACCGACACCACCCTGATCATGGACCCGTACCGGGGCGATCTCGGCCGCGACCGCATCGAGGAATTGCTTGCCTGGGTGGCCGCCGGCGGCCATCTGGTGGTGGCCGCGCGGCCGGTGTACGGCGACCGGGACGAGGACCGGGAGCGGGCCGATCCGCTGCTGGAGCAGGTGGGCATCAACGTCCGCCGGCTGCCCGAAAAGGATCTGGACGACGACAATCCGATGGCCGAGCTGCTGGGCCGCTTCGAGCCCATGGAAAGCCTGTTCCTGGAGTACTGCCTGGGCAACGACGACGAGGAAACCCTCCGCCAGTGCGAACGGCTGACCTGCGAGGCACCGCCCCGGGCGGCGCCGGCGCTGACCCGGGACTTCGACGGCCTGCCCCGCCGGCTGCGCATCGACAATCCCCTGGTGCTCGGCTATCAGGGCGGCGAGGGCCTGCGCTACACGGTACTGGCGGACAACGACCAGGGGCTCAAGCTGGTGCAGGTGGCGATGGGCGAAGGCCGGGTCACCGCCACCACCGGCCTGGAGCTATGGGACAACGATCACCTGCATTATTTCGACCACGCCTGGCTGCTGCGCCACCTGACCGCCGGCGGCGGCCCGGTGTGGTTCGTGCAGGGCATCGACATGCCGCCCCTGCCCCTGTGGCTGTGGGAGCACGCCTGGCCGCCGATCCTGGCGCTGGTACTGGCCCTGGCCCTGTGGCTGTGGCGGCGCCTGCCGCGCCCCGGCCCGCTGTGGCGCCCGCCGGCCCCGGACACCACCGACTACCTGGGGCACCTGCGCGCCCTGGGCCACTTTTATTGGCGCACCGGCCAGGGCGAAACCCTGCTGGCGCCGCTGCGCGAGGCCGCCCGACGCCGGCTGGCCCTGCTGCACCCGGACCCGGAACGGGCCCTGGCGCTGGCCGCCGAGCGGCTGGCGCTGCCCGACCACGACCTGCGCGAGGCGCTCGACGCCTCGCCGGTGGACCGCCCCGGCTGGATCCGCCGGGTGGCCGTATTGCAACAGATCAGGAGCCGACTATGACCACCGACGTCCCCGGTGAAATGACCCCGGAACAGGCCACCGCCCTGGCCGGCCGTATCGAAGCGCAACTCAACCAGGTGCTGATCGGCCAGCCGGCCATCACCCGGCAGGTGATGATCGCCCTGATCACCGGCGGCCACGTGCTGATCGAAGGCGTGCCCGGGCTCGGCAAGACGCTGCTGGCGCGCAGCCTGGCGCGGGTGCTGGAGCTGGACTTCCAGCGCATCCAGTTCACCCCGGACCTGATGCCCTCGGACGTCACCGGTCATGTGCTGTTCGACAGCCAGACCGGCGACTTCCGGGTGCGCAAGGGACCGGCGTTCACCAACCTGCTGCTCGCCGACGAGATCAACCGGGCGCCGGCCAAGACCCAGGCCGCCCTGCTGGAGGTGATGCAGGAACGCCGCATCACCATCGAGGGCGAAAGCTTCGACCTGGCGCCGCCGTTCGTGGTGCTGGCCACCCAGAACCCGCTGGACCAGGAAGGCACCTACCCGCTGCCGGAGGCGGAGCTGGACCGCTTCCTGTTCAAGATCCTGATCGACTACCCGAGCCACGAGGACGAGGCGCGGATGATGGAAATGGTGCTGGACGGCCGCCTGCCGGACAGTCTGGACGCCGCCCAGCTCACGCCGGAGGCCAACGCCGAGGGCATTCTGGCCCTGGGCCGCCAGGCGAACGCGGTGATCCTGGACCGCGCCCTGGTGGACTACATTCTGCGGCTGGTGCGCGCCACCCGCGACCACCCCAGCCTGGTGCAGGGCGGCGGCCCGCGGGCCAGCATCGCCCTGGCGCGCACCGCCAAGACCCAGGCGCTGCTGGCCGGCCGCGACTTCGTCATTCCCGACGACGTCAAGCAGGTGGCGGCGCCGGTACTGCGCCACCGGCTGCGCCTGGGCGTGGACGCGGACATCGAAGGCCAGACCGTGGAGTCCCTGCTCGAGCAGCTTCTCGAACAGGTGGAGGCGCCGCGGCAATGAGACCCGGCGCGCGGCTGATCCAGGCCCTGCTCGGCTGGGCCGCCCTGGGCGCCCTGCCGCTGCTGGCGCGGTTCTGGGCGGCGCCCCTGGCCTTGCCGTTGCTGCTGGTCTGGGCGCTGCTCGGCGGGCTGCTGGCGGTGTGGGCCCTGGACGACCTGCTGCGGCTGCGGCGGCGGCCCACGCCGGCGGCCAGCCGGCGTCTGCCGGCGGCGCTGTCCGTGGGCGTGCCGCAAACCGTGACCCTGACCCTGGACACCGGCGGGGTCGCCGAGCGCTGGCTGGTGGCGGACCATCACCCGGACGACGATATCCACACCGGCCTGCCCCGGGCCCTGGATCTGGTGCCCGGCCACCGCCAGGTGGAGATCCACTATCCCTATCGCCCCAGCCGGCGCGGCACCGTGCGGTTCGGCCCCATCGAGCTGTGGCTGCCGTCGCCGCGCCGGTTGTGGGAAGCGCGCCGGCGCATCGCCGCCGACCGGGCGGTGCCGGTGTACCCGGACTTCTCGCCGATCTCCCGCGCCGCCCTGGCGGTGGATCGCAGCCGCAGCCGCTTCGGCAACCGGGTGCAGCCGCGCCAGGGCGAGGGGCTGGAATTCCACGAACTGCGTGACTACCAGCCCGGTGACAGCCCGCGCCGCATCGACTGGAAGGCCACCGCCCGGCGCCGCCGGCTGATCACCCGCCATTACCAGGACGAGCAGAACCAGACCGTGTGGGTGCTGCTCGACGGCGGCCGCCGCATGGCGCTGCCCATCGGCGGCCTGACCGCCTTCGACCACGGCCTCAACGCCGCCCTCTTGCTGGCCTGGTCGGCGCTGCGTCAGGGCGACCGCACCGGCGCCCTGCTGTTCTCCGGGGAGCAACCGCGCTGGCTGGATCCGGTGCACGGCCAGCACGGCATCCAGAGCCTGCTGCGCGGCTTCCACGATGTGCAGCCGGCGGACCGGGCCAGCGATTTCAGCCAGGCGGCGCGGCAGTTCCAGGGGCGCTGGACCCGTCGCGCGCTGGTGGTGATCATCAGCCGGGTGCAACCGGAGGACGCGGACGACCTGCTCACCGCCGTGCGCCTGCTCGGCCATCGGCATCTGGTGATGGTGGCGGACATGGAACTGCCCGAGCAGGCCGCCCTGCGCCAGACGACGGTGACGGACCTGGACGACGCGCTGCGGGTGGCCGCCGACGCCCGCGAGCACGAACAGCGCCGCGACCTGCATCTGCGTTTGCGCCATGCCGGCGCCCATCTGGTGGCCGCCACCCCGGCCAATCTGGCCGAACGGCTCGGCCAGGCCTATCAGCAGCTCAAGCGCGCCGGGCGGCTCTGAGATCGCGGCTGAAGCCGCTCCTACGACTTCGAAAACGCCCTGTAGGAGCGGCTTCAGCCGCGATCCACCGCCCCCGGTTCACGCTTTTCTCACGAACAAGCTATGTTAGCCTCTCGGGATTGCCTCACTTCGGCCCATGGATAAGGAGAGCCCCACATGGCGCAAGCCCCGGACCCCGCTTCCCCGGACGCCGCCGTCCAGGAAAGCCGGCCCAAGGTTCTGATCAACCCGCCCGTTTTCTTCTCCTCGGTGGCGATCATCGCCGCCCTGGTGCTGTTCTCGGTGATCCTCCCGAAAACCGCGGAGACGTTCTTCACCGACATCAAGGACTGGATCATTTCCGAAGCGGGCTGGTTCTACATCCTGACCGTGGCGATTCTGATTTCGCTGGTGTTTTTCCTGGCGATCAGCCGCTACGGCGACATCAAGCTCGGCAAGGATCACTCGGAACCGGATTACAGCTACACCTCCTGGTTCGCCATGCTGTTCTCGGCGGGCATGGGCATCGGCCTGATGTTCTTCGGCGTGGCCGAACCGGTGCTGCATTTCAGTGATCCGCCGCTGGCGGACCCCGGCACCATCGCCGCCGCCAAGGAGGCGATGCGCGCCACCTTCTTCCATTGGGGGCTGCACGCCTGGTCGATCTACGCCATCGTCGGTCTGATCCTGGCGTATTTCAGCTTCCGCCATAATCTGCCGCTGACCCTGCGCTCGGCGCTGTACCCGCTGATCGGCAAGAAAATCTACGGCCCCATGGGCCACGCGGTGGATGTGTTCGCCGTGGTCGGCACCGTGTTCGGCGTGGCCACCTCCCTGGGCTTCGGGGTGGAACAGGTCAACGCCGGCCTCACCTATCTGTTCGGCATTCCCAAAAACGAATGGGTTCAGACCGGGCTGATCATCGGCATCACCGGCCTGGCCACGATCTCCGTGGTCACCGGCCTGGACGGCGGCATCCGCCGTCTCTCGGAGCTCAACCTGGGCCTCGCCTTCCTGCTGCTGCTGTTCGTGCTGGCGCTGGGCCCCACGGTGTTCCTGCTCAAGGCCTATGTGCAGAACCTGGGCGCCTACCTGTCCGAGCTGGTCAACATGACCTTCAATCTCTACACCTATCAGCCCAAGGCGGAGAACGGGCCCCAGGAGTGGATGGGCGGCTGGACCCTGTTTTACTGGGGCTGGTGGATTTCCTGGTCGCCGTTCGTGGGCATGTTCATCGCCCGGGTGTCCCGGGGCCGCACCATCCGCGAATTCGCCCTGGGCGTGATGCTGGTGCCGGCGGGCTTCACCCTGTTCTGGATGACCGTGTTCGGTGACACCGCCATCCAGATGATTCTGGACGGCACCTATCCGGAGCTGGCCGCCCAGGTGGACAACGACAAGGCGGTGGCGCTGTTCCACTTCCTGGAGCAGTTCCCCTGGTCCGGCTTTATTTCCGGGGTGGCCACCCTGATGGTGGTGGTGTTCTTCGTCACCTCCTCGGACTCCGGCTCCATGGTGGTGGACATGCTGGCCTCCGGCGGCCACGACGACACGCCGCTGTGGCAGCGTATTTTCTGGGCCAGCTCCGAGGGCATCGTGGCCATCGCGCTGATGCTGGCCGGCGGGCTCGGCGCGCTGCAGGCCGCCACCATCGCTTCCGCCCTGCCGTTCGCGCTGGTGCTGCTGCTGGCCTGTTTCGGCCTGCTGCGTTCGCTGCGCATCGAGGGCATCCGCCGCCTGAGCTTCCAGACCAACCTGGGCACCGCGCCGGCCACCATCCATGTGGGCCACACGCCGGTGACCGGCGGCTGGAAAACCCGCCTGCGCGGCATGGTGAGCTTCCCCAACCGGGCCCGGGTGCTGCAGTTCGTGCGCGAGGTGGCGACCCCGGCGCTGAACGCGGTGGCCGATGAACTGCGCGGCCACGGCCTGGAGGTGGAAGTCCGCGAGAGCGATGACCGCGCCACCCTGGTGGTCAGCCATGCCCAGGAAACCGACTTTATCTATGGCGTGCGTGTGCGCGGTTACGCGCGGCCGTCGATCACCATGCGTCAGCTGGATCACTCCAAGCGGCACGCGGATACGGATCAGTATTTCCGCGCCGATGTGTTTCTGCGCGAAGGCGGTCAGGACTACGACCTGATGGGCTTCACCCGGGAGCAGGTGATCAGTGACGTGTTGGATCAGTACGAGAAGCACATGCATTTTCTGCACATGCTTCGATAGAACCTTCGCGACTGAAGTCGCTCCTACACCGCTTCCTTGTAGGAGAGACTTCAGTCGCGATGCCCTACCCTCAGAAGTTCACCGAAATCCCCGCGCTGTAGCGACGACCGTCCAGGATGCGACCGAAGTTGTCGTTGCCCACGGTCTTGTCGAACACGTTCTGCACGCTGGCATAGACGTCCACGATGTCGGTCAGGCCGTAGACCACGCCGGTGTCCACCAGGGTGTAGCTGGGGTATTCCTCGGTGAGGCCGCCGCGCCCGGCCACCTGCTCCGCGCGGCCCTTGTAGCGGGCCTTGGCCCACAGCCGGGTGATGTCGTTGGCGCGCCAGTCCACGCCGATGTTGGCGCGGTGACGGGGCTGGTCATTGAGCGGGTTGCCTTCGTTGTCGCCGGACAGCTGCTCGCTGTCGGTGAAGGTGTAGTTGGTGTTCACCGACACCCGGTAGCCGATCGGAAAGGCGAAGGTCACTTCGGCGCCGCGGATGCGGGCTTCGTCCACGTTGGTGTACCGGTAGAGCTTCTCGTAGTCGTAGCCCTGATAGAGACAGGTGACGTCGGTGCCGTCGATGCGGTCACAGATGATCGGCTTCTCGATTTTGTCGTCGTAGTCGGTGTGGAACACGGTGACGGAGGCTTCCACGCCGTTATAGGCCTGCCAGTGAGCACCCAGTTCGTAGGTCAGGCTCTTCTCCGGCTTGAGATCGTCGTTGCCGATGTCGCCGCCGTCCACGGACCGGCCGCCGCCGCCTTCCACCCAGTTGGAATCGCCCTGCTTGAGATCCGGCGTGCGATAGCCGGCGCTGACGCCGCCTTTCACGGTGAACGCCGGGTTGACGTTATAGACCGCGTAGGCCCGGGGCACCGCTTCGCTGCCGTAGTTTTCGTCGTCCACCCAGCGCAGGCCGGCGGTCAGCGCCAGCGGATCGGTGACGAACCACTGGTCCTCGGCGAACAGCGCCATGTCCCAGCGTTCCAGATTCGGTTCGCCGATGGCGCGGGTGGGGTTCTCGGTTTTCTGTTCGCGGTACTGGCCGCCCACGGTCAGCACATGGTCGCCGATCGGCACGGCGGTGGCGGTGTTGGCGGTGACCCGTTCGTACAGGGCGTTCTGGGTCTGGTTTTCCAGCTCCTCGCGCTGCACCCAGCTCTGGGTGTCGATGTTGCCGTTCCAGAGAATGTCGTGGTTGATGGCCTGATGGCGGCGCACCGTGTAGAGCTCGGAGTCGGAGCCGGTGTTGACGGCGGTGCCTTCGGTTTCCTGGGTGGAGTAACCGGCCTCCAGGGACAGGGACTGGTTTTCCACCGGCGTCCAGGTGAGGCGCGCGGTGGTGTTGTCCCGGTCGAACTGACGGTAGCCGCTTTCGATCTCATCCTCGTCGCGCAGGTAGCGTGAGCCGCTGACCGTGAAGCCCAGGGTGTCGGCCACCAGCGGGCCGCTCAGGTAATAGCGCTGCTGCTGGTAGTCGCCGGAGTCGTGGCTTTCCTGGTGGGTGCGCTCCAGGGTCAGGTTGCCGCCCCACTGGTCCGGGGTCTTCTTGGTGATCACGTTGATCACCCCGCCCAGGGCGTCGGAGCCATACAGGGACGACATCGGGCCGCGGATCACCTCGATGCGTTCGATGGCGGAGATCGGCGGCAGCCAGCCGTACTCGGCGCCGCTGCCGAAGCCGTTGTAATAGGACTGGCCGGAGCCCTGCGGGCGGCCGTCCACCAGGATCAGGGTGTATTTGCTGTCCATGCCACGGATCGAGATTTCCTCGGTGCCGCCCTTGCCGGACGGGCCGTCGTCCACGTACACGCCGGGCACGTCCTGCAGCGCCTCGGTGATGTCCCGGTAGGATTTGCCTTTCAGTTCCTCCTGGCCGATCACCGAAATGCTGGCCGGCGCGTTGACCACGTCCACTTCCCGGCCGGAGGCCGAGGCGGAGGTCACGTTGATCTGGGTCAGGCGGTGCTCCGCGCTGGTGCTGTCCGGACGCGGCCGCAGCCGATAGCTGCCGTTGGGCTGGCGCACCGCTTCCAGGCCACTGCCGGCGAGCAGCGCGTCCAGGCCGGCGCGGGTCCGGTAGCGGCCGTCCAGGCCGGCGGTGGTCTTGCCGTCGGTGAGACGGCCGTCGATCACCAGGGTCACGCCGGCTTCGCTGGCGTAGCGGCTCAGGGCGCTGTCCAGGCGCCCCGCTTCAATCCGGTAATCGCGGGCTTCGGCGGCCAGCGCCGGCAGCGGCGCCAGGCTGGTGGCGAACAGGGCAAGGCTGAGTCCGGCGGCGGGCAGACGGCGCCGTGACGGGGAAGAACGCTTCATTCTCCGATCCTTTGCAGGGGTGAATTTTTACGGGTGAGAAGTCCGGTGCTTTACAGGTACCCCGAACGAGATCGGAAAAGTGCTACGGCCAGATGGGATTTTTTTCAGGCGGCGGACACGCGCACCAGCCAGGGGGTGCGGTAATGCACGGCGATGGGCAGCGCCTGGGCCAGGGATTCCAGGGCGTAGTCGGTGTCGGGTACCGAAAAGGCCCCGGACACCACCAGGCCGGCCACCGCGTCGTCGCAATACAGCAGGCCGTGGCGGTAGCGGCCCAGCTCGGCGAGAAAATCCCCCAGCGGTTGCCGGTCGGCGCGCAGCACGCCCCGGGTCCAGTCCAGCGCCGCGTCCCGGTCCAACGGAAAGCGTTGCAGTCCATCCGCGGAGAGCCAGGCTGCTTCGCCGGCCCCCAGGGTGGCCGCCGCGGACCCCACGCTGACTCGCCCGGCGAGCACCGACACCGCCAAGCGCTCGCCATAATCCCGCAGCACCACCTGGCCGTGGCTGACGTCCAGGCGCCTTTCCGCCATTTCCACCCGCAGCGGGCCGGCGACGGCGCGGCGGCTGTCCAGGGCGACCTCACTGCCCGGCAATACCCGCAACCGGCGCTCACCGTTGAACGCCAGGTTCACCGCGCTGGCGGTATTGAGCATCAACCCGGAACCGTCCGGCAGGGTCAACCGCCGCTGCTCGCCGGGGCCCACCCGGCAGTCCGCCAGGGAGCGCTGCACCCAGCCGCCCCGGGCGGTGAGCGCGCCCACGCCCAGCAGCGCCAGAGCGCCGAGCACCTGCCGGCGTCCCAGGTGGGGACCGCGCCGGGCCAGGGAATGGCGGCCCACGTCCTGGGGCACCTCGCCGAGCCGGCCGGCGAGCCGTTCCACCTGGGCCCAGGCCCGCTGGTTGCCGGGATGGGCGGCCAGCCAGGCGGCCCAGTCCCGCCGCAGGCCCTCGTCCGGGTCGCCGGACCACAGGCTCACCTGCCAGTCCAGGGCCGCCTCCAGCCGGGCCGTTTCCAGGCCGTGGCGATGGGCGTAACGCCCCAGCGAATGGGACGCCTCACTCATGGCGCGTCCAGCGCCAGCAGGCAGGCCTGGGTGGCCTTGAGCATGTACTTGCGCACCGCCGCCTGGGACACGCCGAGCCGCTCCGCCACCGCCGCATAGGTCAGGCCCTCGAAGCGCGACAACAGGAACGCCTGGCTGACCCGGCCCGGCAACCGGTCCAGCACCTGATCGATGCGCACCAGCAGATCCAGCACCAGGGCGCGCTCTTCCTCGGAGGGCGCCGCCGGCGCCGGGCGGGCGGCCAGCGCCTCCAGGTAGGCGCTTTCCAGGCGACGGCGCCGGTGCAGGTCGATCACCAGACCGCCGGCGATGCGGGCCAGAAAGGCCCGGCCCTCTCCCGGCGGCGGGTAACGGCCGGAGTCGATCAGGCGGACATAGGTGTCCTGCACCAGATCGGCGGCGTCCGCGTTGTTGCCGCCCAGGCGGCCACGCAGCCAGCCGAACAGCCAGTGGGCATGGTCGTTGTAAAGCGCACCGACATCGGCGCTGCGGACGGCATTGAGGGTGGTGGCAGCCATGAAATTGCGAATACAAATAGGAATAATTATCAATATCGACAATATAAAGCAGCGCCTGATGGGTGGCAAGCGTTCGGGACCGTGGGTGGTGATGGGGGGTGTGGCGGTTGGGGGGGATATCGCGACTGAAGTCGCTCCTACCGTGGAGGTGTGTGCGGGGTGGTGTTCGGTTTTGTAGGAGCGGCTTCAGCCGCGATGAAGGCGGCACGGCGTTCAGGCGCACGCGTGCGGGTTCAGGGGGTCGGTGGAAAGACGGCGTCCAGGCGGTCGGCGAGGGGGCGGCGGGCGCTGGGGTAATGGCGTTCCAGGGCGGCGACCCATTGGCGGGGGCGTTGGGGGAGCCCCTGGTCGATAAGGGTGTGGGCGAGCGCGCGCACTTGCGCGGCGAAGCGGTCCGCGTCACCGGGGTCGCCGTCCAGGTTGTCCAGGGACACGCGAAAAGGATGTCCGCAGGCGGCGCAGAACAGGGCCTCGAACGCCTGGGGCCGCACTTCCACGGTGAGGAAACGGGCCTGCTGGGCGGCATCGCGGCCGTCCGGCGCGTACCAGTAGCCGTAATCCTCCAGCGTCCGCCGGCGGGGCCCGGCCACGCACCAGTGCGCCACCTCGTGCAACGCGCTGCGAAAATAGTCGCGGGTATAGCGAATGCGATGGGGCCTGCCGGGCAGATACACCGGTTCCTCGAAGCCGCCCTCCAGCACCGTGGCGAAGTCGCTGTGAAAGGTGTCCAGGAACAGCGCTTCCAGGTCCCCGGCGCGGTGCACCGGCGCGCCGCTTTGCGGTATGGTAGCCGCCCCGTGCCCCGACCCTGGTTCACCATGTCCTTGCATCGTCGTGAATACCTCGCGCAGCTTCGTCTCGCCCTGCCGATCCTCGGCGGCCAGTTGGCGCAGACCGCCAACGGCTTCGTGGACACCGTGATGGCGGGCCGGGTCAGCGCCGCCGATCTGGCGGCGGTGGCGGTGGGCGCCAGCATCTGGGTACCGCTGTTTCTGTTCATGACCGGCGTGCTGACCAGCGCCACCCCGGTGCTGGCCCGCCATCTCGGCGGCGCAGCTTACCACCGGGTCAACCCGCTGGCCCAGCAGGGGCTGTGGCTGGCGTTGGGGCTGGGGCTGCTGTGCGCCCTGATTCTGCGCGCCATGGCGCCGGTGCTGCACCTGATGGACGTGGACCCGGCCATCCGCCCGCTGGCCCAGGGCTACCTGGACGCGCTCAGCTGGGGCATGCCCGGCGCCGCCGTGCTGCTGGCCCTGCGCAGCTACACCGAGGCCATGAACCACACCCGGCCGGTGCTGCTGATCAGCGTGGCCGGGCTGCTGATCAATATCCCCGCCAACTACCTGCTGATTTACGGCAAGCTGGGCCTGCCCGCCCTGGGCGGTGTCGGCTGCGGCTGGGCCACCAGCCTGGTGATGTGGTCCATGGCGCTGATGATGGGCGGCTACATCAAGCGCCACCCGATCTACCGTCCGGCGCGGCTGACCCTGCGCCAGCGCCATTGGGAGCCGGCCAGCCTGGGTTATCTGCTGCGGCTGGGCCTGCCGGTGGGGCTGTCGATTTTCTTCGAGGTCAGCATCTTCTCGGTGATCGCCCTGCTGATCAGCCGGCTGGGCCCGGAGGTGGTGGCCGGCCATCAGGTGGCGCTCAACTTCACGTCGCTGGTGTTCATGCTGCCGCTGAGCTTCGCCATCGCCGCCACCGTGCGGGTGGGCCGCGCCCGGGGCGGCGGTGATCGGGAGGCCCTGATGGCGGCGGTGCGCTGCGCCCTGCTGGTGACCGCCGCCATCGGCCTCGGCGCCGGCCTGCTGCTGGTGCTGACCCGGGCCTGGATTCCGTACATCTACACCGACAACGCGCGGGTTATCCAGCTGGCCGGCCACCTGCTGCTGTTCGCCGGCCTCTACCAGATCTCCGACGCCGTGCAAGTGAGCGCCAACGGCTGCCTGCGCGGCTTCGAGGACACCGCCTGGCCGATGGTGATGACCCTGGTCGCCTACTGGGGCGTGGGGCTGCCGCTGGGCTATGTGCTGGGCCTCACCGACCTGTGGGTGCCGGCCATGGGGCCGGCGGGCTTCTGGATCGGACTGGTGGCCGGCCTGACCACCGCCGCCGTGCTGCTGTCGCTGCGTCTGCGTTGGCGGTTGCGGCAGCCGTTGCCCGCGACGGCGCGGCGGGATGAGGCAACCTTGGAGCAGGCCGCCTGACGGCGGATGGCGGCTGAAGCCGCTCCTACATCGGTACCCAGGCAAGAGACGACGGTAAAGATCGTATCCTTTATTGCATCCCCTTCTTATATGCGGATAATAACGATTCTTATTTAATCCTGGCGTCGGGGATGCCATGTCCAAACTTTCTTCCCAACGGCTCGCCGGCTCGCCGCGCCTGGGCATGGCCCTGCGTGCCGTGGTCGCAGTGTTCGGCGGTTATGCCCTGGCGGCGGCGGCCACCGCCGCCCTGGCCCTGTGGTTGCCGATGGCGCGGGCGGATGCGGTGCTCACCGGCACCCTGCTCTCCTTTCTGATCTACACCGGAGCGGTGCTGTGGGCGTTCGGCACCCGCAGCGTGGCCCGGGCCTGGGGCGGCATTCTGATTCCGGCGGCGCTGTGCGCCGCGCTGGCCTGGCTGGGGGGCGCATGAAGGGCGGTCTGCGACAATCCATGGCCTGGCTGCACACCTGGAGCGGCCTGCTGCTGGGCTGGCTGCTGGTGGCCATTTTCATCACCGGCACCAGCGCCTATTTCCGCGACGAGATTTCCTTCTGGATGGCCCCGGAGCTGCACCAGTCGGTGGCCTCGGAGGCCACGCCGGAGCTGGCCTGGGCGACCCTGGGCGCGACCGCGCCGGACGCCCGCGCCTGGGACATTATTCTGCCCCATGACCGCTCTCCGGTGGCCGAGCTGCGCTGGCAGCCGGACACCCCGGAGGCCGCCGAGGGCGGCGGGCGCCGGCGCGGCGAGCGGGTGGAAATGGACGCCGGCAGCGGCGAGATCCTGGAACCCCGCGCCAGCCGGGGCGGTGATTTCCTGTACCGCTTCCATTTCGAGCTCTACGGGGTGCCACGCATCTGGGCCCGCTGGCTGGTGTGCGTGGCCACCATGATGATGCTGGTGGCGATCGTCAGCGGCGTGATCACCCACAAGAAGATCTTCAAGGACTTCTTCACCTTCCGGCCGGGCAAGGGCCAGCGCTCCTGGCTGGACGCGCACAACGCCACCGCCGTGCTGGCGCTGCCTTTTCATTTCATGATCACCTATTCGGGCCTGCTGATCTTCATGGTGATGCTGATGCCCTGGGGCATGAACGCGGCCTACGAGGAGGGCTGGCGCGGCTTTTTCAACGACGTCTTTCCCCGCCAGGAGGCGGCCGCCACCGGCGGTACGCCGGCGGCCATGGTGGACGCCATCCAGCCCCTGGTGAATCAGGCCGAAGCCACCTTCGGGCAGCCCGCCCAGCGCATCAGCGTGAGCTGGCCGAACCGGGACAACGCGCGCATCGAGATCAGCACCGGCAAGGAACCGGCGATCACCGACCGGCGCCGGGGCGGCAACCCCGCCCTGGTGTTCGACGGTGGCGGCAACCTGCTGGACACCAAGCCGGGCCTGTACGACGACGGCGCCTCGGCGCGCATTTACAACCTGCTGGTGAACCTGCATCTGGCGCGCTTCGCCGACCCGGCCACCCGCTGGCTGTTCTTCCTGTTCGGCGTGGTCGGCTCGGCCATGGCGGTGACCGGCATGCTGCTGTGGGTGTCCAAGCGCACCCAGCAACTGCGCGGCCGCGAACCGGGCTTCAACCTGCGCCTGGTGAACGGCCTGAACATGGCCGCGATCACCGGCCTGATGACCGCCATGGCCGGCTACTTCATCGCCAACCGGCTGCTGCCCGCCGATCTGGCCGGCCGCGAGAGCTGGGAAATCCGCGTGTTCTTCCTGACCTGGCTGGCCACCCTGCTGCACGCCCTGGTGCGCCCGCACCGGCGGGGCTGGATGGAACAACTGGCGGCGCTGGCCCTGCTGTGGCTGGCGGTGCCCCTGGTCAACCTGGCCACCACCCACAGCCACCTGTTCAGCGCCATCGCCTGGCGCCACGGCGCCCTGGCCAGTTTCGATCTGGTCTGCCTGGTGATCGCCGCCGGCGCCGGCTACGCCCTGTGGCGGCTGGCCGGCCACCGGCCGGTGCGCAAACCGGCCCGGGCGGCGCGAGCCGCCCGCGCCCTGCCCGAGGGGGAGACCGCCTCATGACCGTGCTGCCGTTGATCGGATCCCTGGGCTACGCCGGCCTCACCGCCCTGGCGCTGGCCATGAAACGCCACCACGAGGCCATGCTGGGCGCCAAACCCGACGAGCGCCGCCTGCGGGTGTTCCGGGTGCTGGGCTGGGCGCTGCTGGTGCTGATGATGGCCGGCTGCCTGTACCGCTGGCCCACCGCCTTGGGCCTCTCCATGACCTTGGGCATGGTGACCCTGGCCGGGCTGCCGCTGGTGTTCTTGTTGCCGTACCGGCCGCGCCTGGCGGTGCCCCTGGCGGTGGGGCTGCCGGTGCTGGCATGCGTCGGGTTGTTTGTTTGAAGGTTGGAGCGCGGTTGAACGGCTGATCGCGGCTAAAGCCGCTCCTGCACGCTCCTGTGGGAGCGGCTTTAGCCGCGATCAGGGCTTGCGCGCTTTTCGCTGTGCGTCTACTGTGAAATCAGCGGCGTACGCGGAGGCGCTTATGGCAAACCGGCGTGACCCTCGCGGCAACAACGTGTTGCCGTTCATCCCCCGACGGCGGGATCCCTCTCCGCCGATTCTTCGACTCTCTCCCGAGTACGACGGCATGGAATTGCTCTATGCCAACGACCAGCACCCCGACACCCTGTTCTCGATCAAGATCCTGGCCTGGGCCCGCCTGGACAACGGCGACACCGTGGCCGTGGTGCCCTGGCTCAAGCAACTGGTGACCGCCCCGGACCTGGCCGACCCGCTCAACGGCCGCTGGGAAGGCTACCGGTTGCCGGGCAGCGATTACCTGTTCCGCGAGGCGCCGCCCCACAAGGTGCGCGAGCTGGACGAGGCGGTGGCGTTCTTCGGCAAGACCGGCGTGCAGGAAATCCCGGACACCATCGGCACCCACGCGGTGTTCTCCGAGGACCAGTTCGAGACCCTGAGTCTGATGGAAGTGGTGAGCTGGCGGCTGTTTCCCGATGGCCACGCCAGCGCCATGGTGGCGGACGAGGACCGGGTCACCCAGACCCCGGTGTTGCCCGGCGACGACTGCCTGCTGGCGGCCCAGGACGAACCGGACTTCCGGTACTTCTTCCAGCACGGCATCGCCAACCGGCTCAAGGAACGGGACCCGGAGGCGCTGGCGGCCATCGCCATGCTCGCCACCCGGCACTGAGCCGGGCGGGCCCGCCGCTCAGGCCAGCGGCGGCCCGCGACGGCGCCCGCGGGGCTTGTGGTCGACCCCGCCGCGGGCCATGCCCCGCGCCAGGGCCAGCAGCAGCATCTGGTCGCGCCGGGACACCGCGCCGAACAGCCGCATCATCGCGCGCAGGCGTTTGGTGAGTGCGCTCGGCGGCAGGGTGGTGGCGTTTTCCCAATGCTCCACCTGGCTCAGGAAGTCCACCACCCGCAGCTCCATGGCGGCGCAAATACGCGATAGCCGCTGAAAGCTCACGTCCTGGATATTGCGCTCCACCCGGGACAAATTGCCGGCGTCGGTACCGCACAGATCGGCGATCTGCTTCAAGGTGGCCCCCCGGGCCAGCCGCTGCCGCTTCAAACCCGCCCCAATGTCCATACCACTCTCCTCTTCTTGGTGATTTCTTTGCTTGATTCGCAAAGGTTCGCTCTGCACGGCTGGCGAATCAATAGAAAAGAGCGCAAAAATTTAATTGTGGGTCAGGAAGAAGGCCCTCAGCACCTCCGGGAAGCTCAGGCCCACCAGCAACACCGTGCGGGCGGCGGCGTGGGGGACGCCGACGCCGCGCTCCCAGCGTTCCAGGGTGGCCAGGTCGACGCCGAGCAGCCGCGCCAGCTGGAAACGGTCCAGGCCGGTGAGGCGCAGCACCGCGGTGAGGTGGGTGCCGTCCAGGTCGGTGTCCAGCGGCAGGCGGGCCAGCTCCGCGCGGCTGTGCTCCAACAGGCGGTCCACCCAGGTCTCCGTGGGGCCGGGCGTACGGGGGCGGTAGGGGGTGCGATCCTCCGACATGGCGGGTTCCCTGGCTGGTCAGGCTTGTGGCCAGGATGGGCGGCACAGGGGCGGGAAGGAAGAGGAGATCCGGGCGTTGCGATGTAAGTAATGGCGTACGGCGTTGTAGGAAAGTTCTGATCGCGACTGAAGTCGCTCCTACAAAAAAACAGTTCGCCGTAGATACCGTCTCTCCTATCCGGACTCAACCCCCAATGGGTTGGGTCTGG
>NZ_JADDOL010000016.1 GCF_016906305.1 Alloalcanivorax marinus | reverse complement strand
GTTTGTCGGCCACCTTTCTCTCTCGCATACCAACCAGATAATCCGGATACCCTTTATAAATTATGGCTCGCTTCAGGTAAGCGAAAGACAAATGATACTTACAGCCCAGCGCAAAAAGTTCAACACGATCAAACTCAAAGTGCCAGACGCCACCTCCAACCTGTTGAATAAATTAACTTTTAGACCCTTACTTCCTACTTGTTTTAGCAAAAAAAATTGCTATAAGATCAAAGTGCGGGCGCAGCGCCACATAAGTACGCACGCTGCACATTTGTTGTCGACGCGCTCGCACGATTTAGGGGGTTCGCAGCAAGATCAACTTCACAACTTCTTTCAATACACAAATTGTTGTGTATTCTCTCGAAATTTCTTTCCCTTCGCTTTTCCGCTTCTATAAGCTCTTCCTGGCAATTTTAATTGCCTCCATTGCTTTAAATTTAAGAAAAAATTGCCTTGGGATAGGGAAAAATGAGACTTTATTCTTACCGCCGCGCTCCGGCGATCCGCTGGGGCGTGCCCGTCGTGCTGTGCGCGTCCGTATTGCTCACCGCCTGTGAAGAGGACAACTACCGCCCGGATCCGGAACCGGGCGAACCCACCGTTACCGAAACTAGCGCCCCGGTGGCGCTTAACCAATCCACCGAAAGCTATTTCGCCGCGCCAAAGATCATTAACTATTGGCCTCAGCTTGCTGATCAAGCCTTTACCGGCTCGTGCCATTTCGGCAACGACGAGGGCAGCGGCGACATGCTGGTGCAAACCGATAGCAATGATCGAGCTGTCAGCACGGCCTACAACGATTGCAAACTCAGTTATGGCCCGGGCGCCTACTCGCTTAACACCGGCGTAGTGAACTACGGATACGATGATGCTGGGAATTTGGTAAAGCTCTCCATGGAAGAATTCTCTGAAGAGCTTTCCTTTGGCAATGTTCACCAAATTGTCGAATTCGACGGCACCATTGATTTTCCCGGTCCCATCTCATCGCCACCGAGCTATTTGGCCAACGGGCGCTACAAATTCCAGGCACTTCTTTCCAGCGACAAAATCGTGGAGTTGTCCTTCCAGGACTTCCAGGTCCAGAGCTCGGTGAGCGGCACCGACATCATCCAGATCATGAACGGCGGCATCAGTCTGCCGGACAGCGACCGCTACCTGACCGTGGACACCGGCAGCGACGGCCTGCGCCGTCCGTCCGGTTCGTCCTGCGCGGTGTCCGGCACGTTGACGCTCACCGCCGCCGACGGCAGCTACACCAGCGCCACCTTCAATGGCGAGGACCACATCGTGGTGTCCGTTAACGGCGTGGCCCAGCCGGAACGCACCTGCGACGAATACCTGGCCTTTATCAATCACTGATCACCACCACCAAACCCGGTCAGGACCGAGCCAGGGTGGCAAGGTCCGGTCGGGTCCACGCTCTTAGGGGGGCGACTCGAAATGAAACTCAAAAAACACCACGCCATGGCGGCGCTGCTCGCCGCGTCCGCACTGCTGTCCGCCTGCGAGGACGACAACTATCGACCCGACCCGGAACCGGAGGCGTCCGCCGGCGCACTGGTTTTCACCGAAAACAATGCGGCCCGGGTCACCGGTGACATTCTGGTGCTGAATGGTTTTCTGGTTTTTGGCCCGGAGACGTTTTTCTCGCCGGTGAATTATCTAATGGACGGGAGCGACTGTCTGAGCGGACAAGGCTCGGTGGTCAAGGATGAACAAGGACGCCCGGTGCGATTGACGGCGAACGACTGCGTTGTGGAGGAAAACGGCCCGAACAATCGCATCATCGTGGACGGCGCGCTGAGTATCGAATATTCCAGCGATGACCGGGAGTCCCCACCCAGCCTGATCGAGGCCGACGACTATCGTGTCTCAATCGTGGACGAGAACCCTCAGAGTGAACTGAATGGCCGCATCGTCTTTCACTTCGACGGTGCTATGCCGGTCAATTTTGAGAGCGGCCTGGAAAGCCCGAATTTCGAGAACGTGAACGGCACCCTGGGCTATTTGGTTGATATCGATGAAAACAGCGAACTGCAAGGCGGAGATTTTAACTGGGTGCTGAAAGACTACACCCAGCGACTGTCTGACCAAGGCACGGGCCCGGTCATGGAGCTTTCCGGCCAGGTGGGTCTGACCGGGGGCTCCATCACCCTGACCACCCACGCACCGATCACCCCGTTTTTCTTCCAGCTCTGCCCGACCCAGGGCGACCTCACCTTGCAAGGCGGCGAGGGCACCAGCCTGAACCTGACCGTGGTGGAGCCCGATGACATTCTGATCACCCTGAACGGCGTGGGCACCCATTACACCTGCGAGGAATTCGAGCAGTGGGTCACGGAGGCCATCGGCCCGATATTCGCGCCCTTCTGAGCCGGTCTGCCGAGCCCGCTCAAGGCCAGACGAACGGCACCTGCCACAGGCGCTGTTCGGGGAAGCGATAGTCCTCGAGCAGCGCCGCGTAGGTGCGCTTCAGCACCGGGTGCTCGGCGGTGGGGGCCAGGTCGGCCAGCGGGCGCAGCACGAAGGCGTGCTTGAGGATCTCGCCGCGGGGCAGCTCCACACCGTCGATATCGCCGGTGAGGTCGCCATAGGTAAGGATGTCGATGTCCAGGGTGCGGCTGGCGAATTTCTTTTCGCCGCGCACCCGGCCGTGGGCCCGTTCGATGGCGCGCAGGCGCTCAGCCAACTCGCCCACCGGCAGGTCCGTGTCCAGGGACGCCACCAGATTGTAGAAGGCGTCGCCGCTGAACCCCACCGCTTCGCTTTCGTACACCGGGCTGAGGCCCAGGGCGCCGAATTCGGCGGCCAGCTGGTCCAGGCCGGAGTGGATATTGTGGTCGCGGTCGATGTTGGAACCGAGGCTCAGATAGACCGTGGGCATCAGGACCGCTCCCCCCGCTCGATGATCACGCCCACGTCCCGGGAACCGCGCAGGGCGCCGGGCTTGCTCAGGCGCAGCTTCAGCCAGCTGACGCCGAACTCGTCGCGCACCAGTTCCGCCACCCGTTCCGCCAGGGTCTCCACCAGTTGGAAGTCGCTGTCGCCGATATACTGGATGATGCGTTTGCCGATGGCCTTGTAGTTGAGCGCGTCGTCGATGTGATCGCTGGCGGCGGCGCGACGGATGTCGGTGGCCATTTCCAGGTCGAGACTGACGGTCTGGCGGATGCGGCGTTCCCAGTCGTAGATGCCGATCACCGTGTCGACCTTCAGGTCGCTGATATAGACGATGTCCATGCTGGTCCTTGATAATGCCCCGGGATTTCGTAGCGGGATTATAGCCGGTGGACACCTTAGCATTACAGGAAAGCGGAGTCTGGCTGCTGCCTTTGTGCGCGGCCGCTTATCTGCTGGGTTCGATTTCCAGCGCCATTCTGGTGTGCCGGCTGTTCGGCTATCCGGATCCGCGCACCCAGGGCTCCAGCAACCCGGGCGCCACCAATGTGCTGCGCATCGGCGGCAAGCCCGCCGCCGCGCTGACGCTGCTGGGCGATGTGCTGAAGGGTACGGTTCCGGTGGCGGTGGCCTACGGCCTCGGCATGAACGCCTTCGGCGCCGCCCTGGTGGGCTTCTGCGCCTTCCTCGGCCATCTGTTCCCGGTGTTCTTCCAGTTCCGCGGCGGCAAGGGCGTGGCCACCGCCTTCGGCCTGCTGTTTCCGCTGCACTGGCCCACCGGTCTGGTGGCCGGCGCCGTCTGGCTGGCGGTGTTCGCGGTGACGCGGATTTCCTCGGTGGCGTCGCTGAGCGCCTTCGTGGCGGCGCCCATCAGCCTGTGGTTCTGGCTGCCGGCGGCGTTCTGGCCGATGGTGGCGCTGACCGCGATCATGATCTTCCGCCACCGCACCAATCTGGCCAAGCTGCTCAGCGGCGAAGAGCTGGGGTTCAGGAAGAAAGGCTAGCCAGCTCCGCCAGCGGCCAGCGCGGGCGCACGGCGATGGGCAGGCCGCTGCGCTCGCCGGCGGCCAGGCGCAGGGCGCCGGCGTAGGCGATCATGGCGCCATTGTCGGTGCAGTAGGCCAGCCCCGGATAGAACACCCGCACGCCCCGTTTGGCCATGGCCGCGTCCAGCTTCTCGCGCAGGGCGCGGTTGGCGCTGACACCGCCGGCCACCACCAACCGTTCGCCGCCGGTCTGCTCCATGGCCCGCCGGCATTTGATCACTAGGGTATCCACCGCCGCGTCCTGGAACGCCAGGGCGATGTCAGCCCGGTCCTGATCGGACAGCGCCTCGGCGCCGCCCAGGTCGTTGATGGTGTTCAGGGTGAAGGTCTTGAGCCCCGAAAAGCTCATATCCAGGCCGGGCCGGTCGGTCATCGGCCGGGGGAAGCGGAAACGGCCAGGCTGGCCCTTCTCCGCCAGGGCGGCCACCCGCGGCCCGCCGGGGTAGCCCAGGCCCATCATCTTGGCGACCTTGTCGAAGGCCTCGCCGGCGGCGTCGTCCACGGACTCACCCAGGGGCCGGTAGTCGCCCAGGGCACGGGCGTCCAGCAGCAGCGAGTGGCCGCCGCTGACCAGCAGCGCCACGAACGGGAACTCCGGGCCATCGTCTTCCAACAACGGCGCCAGCAGGTGGCCTTCCATATGATGCACCGGCACCGCCGGCACGCCCCAGCCATAGGCCAGGGCCCGGCCCACGCCGGCGCCCACCAGCAGCGCGCCGGCCAGCCCCGGGCCGGCGGTGAAGGCGACACCGTCCACCTGCTCCGGGCCGCAACCCGCCTCGCTCAGCACCTGGCGAATCAGCGGCAGCAGGCGGCGCACATGGTCGCGGCTGGCCAGTTCCGGCACCACGCCCCCGTAGGCGGCGTGCATGTCGATCTGGCTGAACAGGGCCTGGCCGAGCAGGCCGCGCTCGGTGTCATAGAGGGCCACGCCGGTCTCGTCGCAGCTGGATTCGATGCCCAATACGCGCATTTTTGCTCCCGTTTCACCGGTCCGGACGCGATGCCCGGCCGGGGCGCGCATGATACCGCTCCGGCCCCGGCTTTGCATTTGCTCCGCGCTCAGGTAGAATTCGCGCCCTGCTGCCCGGGTGGCCGACCGGTTGCCCGAGGGACACCTGAGCCCCGGCAGCTCCAATTAACCGCAATATTCAAGGTAGGTGATACTTCATGCCTCAGGTGAAAGTGAAAGAAGGCGAACCCTTCGACGTGGCCCTGCGCCGTTTCAAGCGTTCCTGCGAAAAAGCCGGTGTGCTCTCCGAAGTCCGTCGTCGCGAGAACTACGAGAAGCCCACTCAGGAGCGTAAGCGCAAGCGTGCCGCCGCTGTAAAGCGTCACCTGAAGAAGCTCCAGCGCGAACAGCTGGCGCGTAAGCGCCTGTACTAAGGTTGTCGCCGGGCGCCCGCCCGGCGTGTGACCGCTGCCGTAATGAGCGCGCTCAAGGACCAACTCAACGCCGCCGTCAAGGACGCCATGCGCGCCCGGGACAAAGCCCGTCTGGGCACCCTGCGGATGGCCACCGCCGCGATCAAGCAGGTCGAGGTGGACGAACGCATCGAGTTGGACGACGCGCGCATCCTTGCGCTGCTCGATAAGCAGATCAAGCAGCGCAAGGACGCCGCCCAGCAATACCGCGACGCCGGCCGGAACGATCTGGCCGAGACCGAGGAAGCGGAAATGGCGGTGCTCCAGGAATTTCTGCCCACCCCGCTCACCGACGCCGAAATCGATGCCCTGATCGACGACGCCATCGCCAGCACCGGCGCCGCCGGCATGCAGGACATGGGCAAGGTGATGGGCGAGCTCAAGCCGCGACTGCAGGGCCGCGCCGACATCGGTGCCGTCAGCGGCAAGGTCAAACAACGCCTGAGCTAGCGCTGGCCCGCGCCATTGCTTGATCCGGCGCGACACTGCGAGGAAGATTTCCTTCCATGGCCGGCCGCATTCCCGAACACTTCATCCAGGATCTTCTCGCTCGCACCGATCTGGTGGCGTTGATCGACGCCCGTGTGCCGCTGAAGAAGACCGGCCGCAACTATTCCGCCTGTTGCCCCTTCCACCAGGAAAAAACGCCGTCCTTCACGGTGGCCCCGGACAAGCAATTCTACTACTGCTTCGGCTGCGGCGCCTCCGGCAACGCGGTGGGCTTCCTGATGGAGTACGACCACCTCAACTTTCCCGAGGCGGTGGAGCAGCTGGCCACCCGCGCCGGCATGGAGATTCCCCGCGAGGAAGGCCACGACGCGCGCAAGGAAAGGGCCAAACGGGACCGGCTGCAGACCCTCTACGACCTGCTCACCCGGGCGGAACGCTTCTACCGCCAGCAGCTCAAGAGCGCCCCGGACCGGCAGAAGGCGGTGCAGTACCTGAAGGGCCGTGGCCTCACCGGCGAGATCGCCGCCCGCTACGGCCTGGGCTTCGCGCCGCCGGGCTACGACAACCTGAGCCAGGGTCTGAGCCTGGACAACGAGGGCATCGAACAGGCCCTCACCGCCGGCCTGCTGGTGCGCAAGGAAGACAGTGGCCGCACCTACGACAAGTTCCGCGACCGCATCCAGTTTCCGATCCGCGACAGCCGAGGCCGCACCATCGGTTTCGGCGGCCGGGTGCTCGGCGACGGCAAGCCGAAATACCTGAACAGCCCGGAAACCCCGGTGTTCCACAAGGGCAAGGAGCTGTACGGCCTGTGGGAGTGGCGCCAGAGCCGGGACAAGACCGACCGCCTGTATGTGGTGGAAGGCTATATGGACGTGATCGCCCTGGCCCAGCACGGCGTGCCCAACGCGGTGGCCACCCTGGGTACCGCCACCAGCGAGGACCATTGCCACACCCTGTTCCGGCAGGTCAACGAGGTGGTGTTCTGCTTCGACGGCGACAACGCCGGCCGGCGCGCCGCCTGGCGGGCCCTGGAATCCGCCCTGCCGGCCCTGGACGACGGCAAACAGGCCCGCTTCCTGTTCCTGCCGGAAGGGGAGGACCCGGACACCCTGGTGCGCGCCCAGGGCCCGGAGGCGTTGTTAGCGCTTACTGACAAGGCGGATACCCTGGCCACCTACCTGTTCCGGCACCTGTCCGAGGGACTGGATCTGAATACCGTGGACGGCCGCGCGCGTCTGGCCCGGCTGGCTCTGCCCTTCCTGGACAAGCCGGCGGGGCCGGTGTACCGGGCGCTGCTCGAGGAAGAGCTGGCCCGGCTCACCCGCCTGGAGCGGGCGTCCCTGGAAAAGCTGCGCGAGAGCCTGCCCGGCCGGCGCACCGCCGCCGAAGCACCGGCACCGCGCCGGGAGCCGGAGGCGGCCCCCTGGGACGCGCCGCCCCCGGATCACGACCCGGGCCCGCCACCGGACTGGGACGGCCCGCCGGACGACTACGGCCAGCCGGCCCCGGCCGCCCGGCCCCGCCGCCCGGCGCGCCCCGCCGGCGGCGGCCTGACCCTGGTGGAACGGCTGGTGCTGGTGCTGCTCTCGCACCCCCAGGTGCTGGAAGAGCACCCGCTGCCGGAAGGGCTCGACCGGCTGCAACTGGCACAGAAGGACCTGCTGATCCAGGTGGCCCACACCGCCCGGGACCAGGGCGGCGCGCCGGCCGCCCTGCTGGGCGCGGCGATGGCCCTGGACCAGGGCGAGGACCTGTCCACGCTGCTCCGCGAGGCGCTCAAACCGCCCATGGACGCCCGGGTGGCGCGCCTCTACTGGGAAGACGCCCTGCAGCACCTGCACACCCTGGCCCTGGAGCAGGCCCTTGAAGAAGAGCAGCGCCGCCCCGATCCAGACGTGGCGCGGCTGGCGGAGCTGATCCGCGCCCTGGCCGACGCCCGGCACCGGGCCCGCGAAGCCTCGGCCCGGGACCGCTGAGCCGGCCCCCCGGCGCGCCGCCGGGGCCATGCCGGGACACGCACACCACCTTGTACAAACTGGCTCCGACCCCCATATCCACGTATAATACGCCGTTTCCCCAAGACACCTCGTCAACCTACGGGCTTTACGCATGAGCACTCAAAAACAGCAGCAATCACAGCTGAAGCAGTTGATCGCGCTGGGCAAGGAACAGGGTTACCTGACCTACGCCGAGGTGAACGACCATCTGCCCGAGTCCATCACGGACACGGATCAGGTGGAAGACATCATCCAGATGATCAACGACATGGGCATTTCCGTGGTCGAGAAAGCCACCGATGCCGATCAGATCATGATGGACGAGAGTGCCGAAAGCACCGACGAGATGGCCGCCGAGGAAGCCGCCGCCGTGCTCGCCTCGGTGGAGAACGAGCCCGGCCGCACCACCGACCCGGTGCGCATGTACATGCGCGAAATGGGCACCGTGGAGCTGCTCACCCGCGAAGGCGAAATCGAGATCGCCAAGCGCATCGAGGAAGGCACCCGCGAAGTCATGCACGCCCTGGCCTACTGGCCCGGCGCGGTGGACATGGTGCTCGATGAATACCAGCGCATCGTCGACGAGGAGCGCAAGCTCACCGACGTGATCGCCGGCTACCTGGACCCGGACGACGACGGCGCCGCGGCGACCAACGCCAACAAGGAACCCCGCTTCAGCCAGAAGAAAAAGGATGAAGAGGCCGCCGCCAAGGAAAAAGAGAAGGAAGACGAGGACGACGACGAGGAGTCCGACGACAAGGAATCCGACGACGACTCCGAGGAAGACGAGGGTGGTCTGGATCCGGTACTGGCCGCCGAGCGCTTCGCGGAACTGCGCAAGCGCCAGGAAAAAGCCCTGCGCTCACTGAAGCGCAACGGCCGCGACCACGCCAGCACCGCCAAGGCCCAGGAAGCCCTGGCCGAGCACTTCACCCTGTTCAAGCTGGTGCCGCGCATTTACGACGAGCTGCTCAACGCCGCCCGTAACCACCTGGACACCACCCGCAAGTTCGAGCGCCAGATCATGACCCTGGCGATCCGCCGCGCCGGCATGCCGCGCCGCGACTTCATCAAGGTGTTCCCGGGCAACGAAACCAACACCGACTGGGTGGACAGCCAGCTCAAGGGCAAGAAAGCCAAGGACTACGGCGACAAGCTGTCGCTGATGAAGGAAGACATCCAGCGCAACCAGCGCAAGATCAGCACGCTGGAAGAGATCGTCGGCCTGCCGGTGGCGGACATCAAGGAGATCAACCGCCGCATCTCCATCGGTGAAGCCAAGGCCCGCCGCGCCAAGAAGGAAATGGTCGAGGCCAACCTGCGTCTGGTGATCTCCATTGCCAAGAAGTACACCAACCGGGGCCTGCAGTTCCTGGACCTGATCCAGGAAGGCAACATCGGCCTGATGAAGGCGGTGGACAAGTTCGAATACCGTCGCGGTTACAAGTTCTCCACCTATGCCACCTGGTGGATCCGGCAGGCCATCACCCGCTCCATCGCGGACCAGGCCCGCACCATCCGGATTCCGGTGCACATGATAGAGACGATCAACAAGATCAACCGCGTGCAGCGCCAGATGCTCCAGGAAATGGGCCGCGAACCGACCCCGGAAGAACTGGGCCAGCGCCTGGAAATGCCGGAAGACAAAGTGCGCAAGGTGCTCAAGATCGCCAAGGAACCGATCTCCATGGAGACCCCCATCGGCGACGACGAGGACTCCAGCCTGGGCGACTTTATCGAGGACGGCAACATGGACTCCCCGGTGGACTCCGCCACCTCCCTGGGCCTGGAAGAAGCCACCCGGGAAGTGCTGGCCAACCTCACCGCCCGGGAAGCCAAGGTGCTGCGCATGCGCTTCGGCATCGACATGAACACGGACCACACCCTGGAAGAAGTCGGCAAGCAGTTCGACGTGACCCGGGAGCGGATCCGTCAGATCGAGGCCAAGGCCCTGCGCAAGCTGCGCCACCCCTCGCGCAGCGAGCACCTCCGCAGTTTCCTGGACGCGGACATGTAAGCTGGTTTATAACTACCGGCCCGGACGGCAACCCCGCCCGGGCCGTTTTATAAGAAGCGCCGGAAAGGCGCCACAAGGACGTAGAGACAGACACACAAAAGACACACGCCCTCCTTTTAAAGACAGCCAGACCGCTCAGCGGGCCTATAGCTCAATTGGTTAGAGCAGCGGACTCATAATCCGTTGGTTCCAGGTTCAAGTCCTGGTGGGCCCACCACATTCGATAGCGACTACCAGAAGCCATTACACACCCTTCATCAAAGAGTCAGGGGAGGAAACATGGCCATCCAACAGGGTATTTGGCGCGTCAACCCGGCTACGGGAAATGAGATCGCCGCACCACGACGCCTCAGCACCGCTCGGCTGGATGATGAGAACCAGCTGGAAGAGTTGATCGTCCGGGATGTTTCCATTCTCAATGCCGACTGGCTTCTGATCGGTCGTCAGGTCCGCACCGCCTTCGACAAGCGCATCGACCTGCTGGCCCTGGATGCCAATGGCAGCGTGATCATCATTGAGCTGAAGCGGGACAAGACACCCCGCGATGTGGTGGCCCAGGCCATCGACTATGCCTCCTGGGTGGAGACCCTGGAAGATTCGGATCTGGTGGATTGCTATGTGGATTTCGCCCACCGTCACCAGTTGCCGAACTCCAGTCTCGATGCCGCTTTCCAGGCGCGCTTTGGTCTGCCGCTTTCCGAGGTGAGCCTGAATGAATCCCACCAGATGGTGATCGTGGCGTCCGAGCTGGATGCCAGTTCGGAGCGGATCATCAATTACCTGAACAACCGCCATGGTGTCGGTATCAACGCGGTCTTTTTCTCCGCCTTCAGTGACGGCGACCAGCGCTATTTGTCCCGTGCCTGGATGATCGACCCGCAGGAGACGCAGCATCTCGCTAATACGCGAGGGGTGCGCCAGCCTTGGAACGGGGAGTTCTACGTCTCGTTCGGTACCGACTTTCGCCGGGACTGGGACGATGCTCGCCGCTACGGCTTCATCAGCGCTGGCGGTGGCACCTGGTATTCCAATACGCTCTGTATGCTGTCGGAAGGCGACCGTGTCTGGGTCAACATCCCCAAAACAGGCTATGTTGGCGTGGGTATCGTTACCGGTGAGCGCATGCCTTTGGCCGAGTTTATTGTAGAGGGGACGCCCCTGACGGAGCTTCAGAGCACCGTTGATTACAAGGCTCTGGCTTCTGAACCCGAGGAGACCACCGAGTACGTCGTGCCGATCCGATGGGAGCTGGCCGTTCCCGCCAGCCAGGCGTTTACGGAAACCGGGCTGTTCGGCAACCAGAATTCCGTTTGCAAGCCTACGACCGCCAAGTGGTCTCACACGGTTGAGCGACTTAAACAGGTTTGGCGGTACGGTTTGAAATAAGCCGGCCGCCCTCCCTGGCGCCAAGCTCATCCTTCATCCCGCTACTTTCTCTCCTTCTTATCTCTGCGTTTTTCCTTCAGCGTTTTCTTCGCTTTTTTCTTTTCTCTTTCCTTACTCATGATCCGACTCCCGCCAGGGTTCCACTCGTTTGATCAGGACACTGTATTCGTGGCCGAGAAATCTGGGGTGCACCATGTCGCCCACGCGGGCGCCAAACAGCGCCTCGCCGAAGGGCGAGAGGATGGAGATCAGGCGGCGGTTGGGCTTCGCGCGGGCGGGTTCCACCAGGACGAAGTCCATCTCGCCGCCGTGGTCCAGGTCGATGATCCAGACCCGGGTGTCGATGTCCGCGATCATCGCGCGGTCCCGCCGGTCCCTTCTTTGTTCCATTCTTGCCAACAAACCGCCGAGCAACGACGGGGACAACATCCACCATCCGCGAACGGACAGGTAGCCGCGCGCCTTCGCCGATAAACCGGGCAGGCGGCGTCGCGCACACAGGGGCGCCATCAGCACATCTCCTGATTGGAAATTAACGATATGGATAAAGCACGAAACGCCGGACGGGCGGACCCGTCCGGCTTAGGGGAGGAAGGTGGGGGAAACAGTCAGAAAAATGCGGCGGATAATCACGGCGTGCCTCGAACCATGAATGAACTCAACGCTCGACCATAGCCCAATAAAAAGATAAAGCAAGCCAGCCTGATAGCGTCGCCGTTCAGAACACGCCCTGGTCGATCATGGCGTCGGCGACACGGCGGAAGCCGGCGATGTTGGCGCCCAGGACCAGGTTGCCCGGCGCGTCGAATTCCCGGGCGGTGTCGCTGGCGCGGCGGTGGATGTCGCTCATGATGGCGCGCAGGGTACGGTCCACCTGCTCCGCGGGCCAGCGGGCCATGGCGGCGTTCTGCTGCATTTCCAGCTGACTGACGGCGACGCCGCCGGCGTTGGCGGCCTTGCCGGGGCCGTACTGAATGCCGGCGCGAAGAAACAGGGAAATCGCTTCGCGGGTGCAGGGCATATTGGCGCCTTCGCACACGCCGCGCACGCCGTTGGCGAGCAGGCCCTCCGCGTCGGCGCCGGTCAGTTCGTTCTGGGTGGCGCAGGGGAAGGCCAGATCGCCGGGCTGTTGCCAGACCGCCGAGCCACCGTTTTCGTAGGCCTCCGCCGGAACAAAGCGGGCGTCCCCGTGGCTGTCCAGGTAGGTCGCCAGCGGCGCGCGCTGCTGTTCCTTGAGGGTCTTCAGCAGCGGCACATCGAGCCCGGCGGGGTGGATCAGGGTGCCGCTGGAGTCGGAGCAGGTGATCGGCCGGGCGCCCAGTTCCGTCAGTTTCTCCAGGGTATAGAGCGCCACATTGCCGGCGCCGGACACCAGGCAGCGCTTGCCTTTCAGCGTCTCCCCTTTCTCCGCGAGCATGTTCTCGGCGAAATACACGCAGCCGTAACCGGTGGCTTCCTTGCGACCCAGGGAACCGCCCCAGCCCGGCGACTTGCCGGTGAGCACGCCCTCGAAGCGGCCACTCAGCCGCCGGTACTGGCCATAGAGGTAGCCGATTTCCCGTTGGCCCACACCGATATCCCCGGCGGGCACATCCAGGGTGGCGCCGATGTGGCGGTGCAGCGCGGTCATGAAGGCCTGGCAGAACGCCATGATTTCGCGCGGGGAGTGGCCTTTCGGGTTGAAGTCCGAGCCGCCTTTGCCGCCGCCCAGGGGCAGGCCGGTGAGGGCGTTCTTGAAGATCTGCTCGAAGCCGAGGAATTTGATGATGCCGCTGTTCACGCTGGGGTGAAAACGCAGGCCACCCTTATAGGGGCCCAGCGCCGAGTTGAACTGGACGCGGTAGCCTTTGTTGACCCGCACCACGCCGGCGTCATCGACCCAGGCCACCCGGAACAGAATCTGGCGCTCCGGCTCCACCAGGCGCTCCAGCACGCCCTCGTTGTGGTAGCGCGGCTCGGCGTCCAGCACCGGGGTCAATACCTCCAGTACCTCTTCCACGGCCTGATAAAACTCATTCTGCCCCGGGCTGCTTTGTCGCAGACCGGCCATGATGCTGGAAACCTGGCTCATAAAAACTCCCTGTAGCCACGAGCCGAACAATAAGGCGGCTCAAAAACAAAAGACGAAGAAAACGGGCGTCACCGCCCAAGCGGGTCCGGCCCTAAACCCCCAACCAGGAGAAAACCTGGCGCAGATAGGCGGTGCCGTTGTCGGCGCGCCAAACGCCGTGCGCCATGATCACCTTTTCCGGCCGCCAGGCAAGCATTTGCCGCACCCGGGCGCGGGCACGTCGGCGGCGCAGGATACTCAGCCGTACTTCCAGGGGCGCCTTGCCGGGCCGTTCGGTGATGCCCCAGAGCCGCGCGATCCAACGCTGCCAGGGCTTCCAGTGACGGCGCAGGAAATCGTCGCTGAACGCCTCGCTGAAGTCCGCCAGAATCGCCGTGCGCGACGGGCGGTGGAAGAACACCACTTCGTCGAGAAACAGGGCCTCGCGCAGCCAGATCTGATCCAGGGTGCCGGCCCAGGCCGCCGGCGGAGTGTCGTCCAGGGTACCGGTGAAGGTCAGATCGGGCCGCTTACGGCGGGTGGAGGCCGGGCCCCAGAGCTCGGCGTCCGGCCAGGCCCGCTGCCATTGCGCCAGGTACAGATGGTGCAGCTTGTTGGGGCTGACCAGATAGCGCACTGGCCCGAGTCCGTCGACGAAGGCCCGCAGCGCGTCGGTCAGGGGCACCGGCGACCACACCCAGAGCCCGCCGTCGGGCAGACGCACGATCACCGCGCGGGTGGGATAGGAGAGCCGGTAGAAGTCCACCACCGGGCCATCCACCAGCCACAGGTCCTCGCCGACCTGCACCGGGGTGTCATGGCGGCACTCCTGCCGGGCCGCGGGGGCCGGCTTCGCCGATCGTTTCATTGATCGCTCCTTACCAGAAAATGACCAGGCCGGAACGGGACCGGAGCCCGCCGTGCATCAGGCCGGCGCGGTGGAACCGTCAATACCCTCCACCAGGAAGAAGGGGCCCACCGACCCCTGTTGCCGGGCCGCCTTGAACGGCGCGTATTGTTCGCTCCGGTAAAAGCCTTCGGCCACTTCCCGGGACGGGAACTCGATGATCAGAAAGGTCTGCGGCGGCGTGCCCTCCCCTTCCAGTTGGTCCACCGCGCCGGTGCGCGCCAGATAGCGGCCGCCGGCCCGTTCCACCATGGGCGTGACCCCGGCCACGTAGTCCTTGATCCAGCCCGGGTCGGTGAAGTCGATCAGGGCCACGGCATAGCAAGTCATCGATTGATCCTCGTCGAAGCGAAAACCTGACTATCCCTCGCACCACCGGTGCCGGCAATGACCGTTTTGCCCGGCGGTTCCTGGCGGCGCCGGCGGCACCCCTGTTATAACGGGCGCCCCTTCGTCGATGGATGGACGCTGTGATTCCGGTCGCCTCTTTTTCTCCGCTTTTTCTCGGCCTGCTGACGCTGTCGATGCTGGCCGGGGCGGCGCTGGCGTTGTTCTGGCTGACGGTGCGGCTCCACCCGCGGGCGCGGCGCTGGCGCCAGCGGCACCGGCGCGCCGCGATGTGGCTGTCGGCGGGGCTGGGCGTTTTGTTCGTGCCCTATGTGGCCTGGCAGGCGTTGGGCCTGTGGGCGCTGGTCTCCGGGGTACGGCAGCAGGCGGCCCTGCAGGTGACTCTGGAAGCGCCGGCGCGGGTGGCCGGCATCGACATGCCCGCCGGCAGCAAGCTGGTGTTGAAGGAAAAAGACCGGCTGGAGAGTTTTGAGCGGGCGGCCTTCCCTACACCGGTGTCGGCCTACGGATTCCAGGCGTCGGCGGTGCGGCGTTTTCTGTACCTGGGCGAGGAGGGCCGGCACTACTACCCGCAACGGCTACGCATGACGCTGGCCGGTGATCAGGCGTGGGGTGGCTGGCACTGCGCCGGCGACCAACCGCTGACCGCGGACCTGGATCGTGACGGCACCCCGGAGTGGGTCAGCGGTTGCGTGCTGGCCGCCGGCAACCGGCTGGACGGCGCACCATTACCCGCGGCCAGTGCCCTGCGGGCCTCGCAAGGCACGATGTACGCCAACGGCCACCGGGACCCGGATCGTTGGCTGGTGGACATGCCCAAGGGCGAGGCGGTGCCGGTGGCCGGCGCCGTGCTCCAGGGGCGCGTCTACCTGGATGCGGAACATCGACCGGTGCGCGCCGAAGGCACCCTGGACGAAGCCTTTGCCCTGGGCACGCTGTCGTATCCCGAAGGCACCCGGCTGCGGGTGCGCTTCAAGGCGGGCCGGCCGGTGTCCTGGTGGTTCAACCCGGTCGGGGACCGCGCGGCGCGGCGAGATGATGGCACGCCGGTAGGCGCCGACCAGGCGGTCCACCAGGACCAGGAAGGCCGGGTACTGGACATCACCGCCCCTCAAAACGCCGGTTTCTTTCAAGCCACGCCGTTGCGCTAACACCCACCCACGCGCGGTCGAACCGCCGTTCCTGGCGGTCAGAGCCGTTCCCAGGCCCGTTGGGCGCGCAGCGCGCGAGCCTTGCCGGCCACCTGGAACAGGGGCCGGTCGCGGCGCCAGCGGTCGGCGGCGGCGTCGGTCTCGCCGTCCCAGAGGCCGTCCGCTTGCTGGTAGAGACTCTGGGTGCGGGCCAGGGCACCGGCCAGGGCCAGATGGGTGATCGGGTCGTCGGCGGGCCGATCGCTGAGGGTGGCCAGGGTCACCAGGCTGGCGGTCAGCGCTTCCGCGAAGTCCGCCGGCCAGCCGCGCGCCCGGGCTTCGCGCAGCAGCCAGCTCTGCACCGCCAGGGCGATAAAGGTGTCCTCCACGGTGCGGAAGGGTTTCACCACGGTGTCGTAGCCGTCACCGTCCAGCAGCGCGTCCCCGGGCACGGCCACCGCCTCGAAGGTGGCGGCGGTGTGGGGAATCTCCGGCACGAAGGCCAGCGGCGGTTTGTCCTGCAGGCGTACGCCGTCGGCGCCGGCGGGCACCCGCGCCACTTTCAACGCCGGGCGGTCGTCCTCCCGCGCTAGCCGCGCCACCACCAGCAGTTCATCGCACACCGGCCCCAGGGTGATCCAGCTTTTGGCGCCGTCCAGCCGCCAGCCGTCGCCGTCCGCGCGCAGGGTGGTGGCGATGTCCCGGGGCCGGTTGCCGCCCTCCTCGGTGGCGCACAGGGCCAGGCGGGCGCCGTGGTCGGGCGCCAGGCCGAAGTTCGCCAGCAGCCGGCGCAGGGCCGCCTGGTAGCCGGCGGCGAACGCCCAGCCCACCCGGTCGGCGGCGAAGCCGCCGTGCAGGGCCAGGGCCACCGGGTCGTCCTGCTCCGCCGACAGCGCCGCCCAGCCCCGGGTCCAGGCCGTCAGATCGTGGGGCGCGGTGACCGTGGCCGGCGCGCTCAGCAGGTCACGCAATGCCGCCCAACGCCCGCTCAAAACGCGGCCCGCCCGACGGAAGCGCCGCCGTCCACGCAGATCGTCTGGCCGGTCATGTAGCCGCTGTCCTCGCCGAGCATGAATTCCAGGGTGGCGGCGATTTCGCGGGGCTCGCCGAGTCGGTCCATGGGCACCATGGCCAGGTAGGCGGCTTCCCGGTCGCTGCCCTCGGGGTTGTTGGCGCGGAACAGTTCGGTCTCGATGGGGCCCGGGGCGATGGCGTTGACGGTGATGCCGGTGCGCGCCAGCTCCAGGGCCCAGGTGCGGGTGAAGTTGACCATGGCCGCCTTGGCGCTGCCGTAGGCGGTGCGCCCGGGCAGGCCGAAGATGGTCAGGCTGGAGACATTGACGATGCGGCCCCAGCCCCGTTCTTTCATGCCCGGCAGCAGCGCCTGGCTGGCCTGGATGGCCGGGTGCAGATGCAGGGCGTGGATGGCGTCGAAGGTGTCCAGATCGATCTCGCCCAGGGCCTGGGGCTTGATCATGCCCACGTTGTTGACCAGGCCGTCGAAGTCGAAGCGACCGGCCAGGTCGCTGAACACCGCCTCGGCCTGGTCCCGGTCACCCAGGTCGGCGCTGACCAGGGTGCCCGGAAAGTCCGGGTCGTCGCCCTGGCGGGCAATGCCCACCACGCCGTGGCCGGCGGCGGCCAGCCGCTCGGCGGTGGCGCGGCCGATGCCCTTGGTGGCACCGGTAATCAGGTAGGTGCGTTTCATGAAGCTCTCCCGTTTTTTTATTGATTCAGCTGTTGTTGATTCAGCCGCGCATCGGCCTGAGGGCGTCGGCCCAGCGCTTCAGCTCGTCAAGCATGGCGATGGCGGACTTCTCCTGGACGTCCTTGGCCTTGAAGGTGCCGTCCTCCAGCTGCTCCTGGACCATGGGCACCGCCACCTGCTCGATCAGCGGCATCATTTTCAAGGTCGTCAGGGTCGGTTTGGTGGCCTCCACGGAACGCATGCCGCCGGAGATGCCGCCGTAGCTGACGAAGGCCGCCGGCTTGTAGTTCCACTCGTGGTAGACGTAGTTGAGCGCGTTCAGCAGCGCCGGGGTGGGCCCGAAATTGTACTCCGGCACCACCAGCACATAGGCGTCCGCCTCGGCCACACTGGCCGCCCAGCGCTTGGTGTGTTCGTGCTGGTAGTTCTGCTGGCGGGGGTGATAGGGCTCGTCGAACACCGGCAGGTTGAAGTCCGCCAGGTCCACCCAGCGGGCGTCGAAATTGCCGTGGTGGCGGGCCAGCTCATAGAACCAGGTGCCCACGGCGGACCCCACCCGGCCGGGGCGGGTACTGGCGATGATCACGTTGAGGCGCAGCATGTTGGACTCCTTGTGCGATAACGGCGAAGAAAAACGGAACACCGGGTTTAGCACTATCCAGGCACCGGGCGCAACGGGGGCCGCTGGCCGCCACGCCACGGGCGCACTATTCTAGGCGCCATGTCCGACATCGCTCTGCCCCCTTGCCTGCACGATCTGGAAACCCTTGCCCGGGGCCCCGGCCTGGTGCTGGCGCGCTGCCGCTACCACCCCGAGGCGTTCGCCGAGCAGGCCTTCGAGCAGGCCGGCATTCCGCTGCCCGCCGGGCTGGGGCGGGCGGTGGCCAAACGCCGCGCCGAGTACCTGGCCGGCCGGGTATGCGCCCGCGCCGCCCTGCGCCGGGCACCGGGCCTGGACGCGGTGCCCGGCACCGGCGATGACCGGGCGCCGCGCTGGCCGGCCGGGGCGGTGGGCGCCATCACCCATTCCCACGGCGAGGCCGCCGCGCTCACCGGCGACGCCCGCCAGTGGCGGGGCCTGGGCCTGGACCGGGAGCGCTGGCTGGCGCCGGCGCGGGCGGCGCGGCTGCGCGACGAGCTGCTGACCCCGGCGGAGCGCGACACCCTGACCGGCCTGTCCGGGCAGGACCTGGCCCGCCGCGTCACCCTCACGTTTTCGGTGAAGGAGAGCCTGTTCAAGGCGCTCTACCCGCTCACCGGCCGGCGTTTCTATTTTCAGGACGCCGCCCTGGAAGGCGACCGGATCCGGCTGCTCACCGGACTGTCCGCGGACTGGCGCGCCGGTGACAGCCTGGCGTTCGGGGTGGAAGAAGACCCGGCGGGCCTGCTCAGCTGGATCACCGTGCCCGCATAAAAAAACGCGGCCCGGAGGCCGCGTTGTTGTTGCCGGGGCGGGCGATTATTCCGCGCAGAACAGATTGCCCTCGTCCCGCCGGCTGATCCGCACCAGATCCACCGCGCCGGTAAAGCCCGCGCCGACCACGGCGCCCAGCGTGCCACTGCTCAGCACCGGCTGGCCCGGCGCCACGTCGAACCCTTCCACGGTGTCGCAGTCCACCGCCAGCGTCACCCGCTGGCCGTCGGCGGCCAGCTGGATTTCCCGCCAGCCGTCGCCCGCGTCCAGAGCGGTGAGCAGCCGGCGGTTCTGCGACGGCAGCTCCACCAGCAGGCGGTCGCGGGCCAGGCTGATGCGCAGCGCGGTGCCGCCCTCGCCGGCCAGCGCCAGCACCGGTACCGCATCGGCCTGATCGGTGCGGGCGCGCAGGTGCAGGGTGAACCGTTCGCCGATCACGCTGTTGTTCAGCGAGCCGGTGTCGCGGGTGGCCAGGCGGTAGTCGTCGGCGAACACCGCCACGCGCGCCACCTCACCGCCGTCGGCCAGGGTCGGCGCCGCCGGCTGATCGTCGGCGTCCAGTCCGTACAGCGGATCGCCGTAGGGCGAATGGTCATTGATGCAGGGGCCGTCGCAGTCGTCCTGGGCGTCCATCACCCAGAAGCCCAGCACGTAGCCGTCCACCGGCATGTACTCCACCGGCGTCGGGTCGTCCCGGTCCACATAGCGGGTGTCGTCGTCGCCACCGCAGGCCGCCAGGGCGGCGGCGAGCAGCGTGATCGGCAAAGCGTTTCTCAGTTTCATCGCGGCTCTCCTCAGCGGTCGGTGCGCGGGTGCAGGGTGACGTCGTCCACCACGGTGCCGTCCAGGGTGCGGGTCAGCACATGCATGGCCTCGCCCTGAATGTCCAGGGTGGTGTAGGTATTGACGTTGTCGTCGAACAGCACGTCGGCGAGCAGGGCGATGCCGCCGCCGTTGTTGTCGTAGTACTTGGCGGAGTCGGAGCCGGCGATCAGATAGGTGGCGCCGCCCGGTGCCGGCTTGCCGGCGGTCAGCGGCAGACTGCGCGAGTACATGTGGTCGTGGCCGGAGAGCACCAGGTCGATGCCGGTTTCATCCACCACCGCCGGAATATAGGCCTGGGAACGGCCGTTGCCGGAGGCGGCGTTGCCGTTGTACGGCGGGCGGTGCACCATCAGGATCTTCCAGGTGGCGTCGCTGGCGTTCATGTCGCGGCGCAGCCAGTCCATCATCACCGGCCAGTCCGCCTCGCTTTGCAGCTCCGAGGTGATCACGGCGATGTGCGCCGGGCCGCGATCGAAGCTGTAGACCGCGTCGTCATAGGGCGCCGGCAGACCGCTGTCATTGCCCGGTAGCGGGATCAGGTCGGCGAACTTCTCGGCGCCTTCGTTGTAGACCTCGTGGTTGCCCTGGGCCGGCACGAACGGATGGGAGGCCAGCATGTCGTCGCCTTCCAGCGCCTCGAAGAACAGCCGCACCAGCCGGTAGTCGGTCAGGTCCTCGGTGAAGTCGCCCACGTGCAGAATCAGGTCGCCGTCCGGCAACTGGGCCTGCATCTTCCGGTACAGCTCGGTGACCAGACCACTGCCGTTGAACAGGTTGTCGTTGGACACCGTCTGGGTGTCGCCGAACAGATGGATGCGCACCCGGTCGTCGCCGTCGTCAGTGGCGAACCGGAAAGTCTCACTCATGGCCCCGTCGGCGCCCACCCGATACTGATAGTCGGTACCGGCCCGCAAGCCGTCCAGGGTGGCCCGGTGCACGCGCACCACGCCGGCTTCGCTGCCGTAGAAGAACGGCACGATGCGCGATTCGCCGGTGATCTCGCGATCCAGGCCGCCAACGCCGAAGCGCACCCGGGAGTCGGTCACGGTGCTGGCGGTGAACCAGGCCACGTTCATGGCGGTGGCGTCCCGGCCGGGGGTGAGGAACACGTAGCGCGGCGTCTCGCCGAGCCGCTCGACCAGCGCCCGCACGTCGGTCATCAGCGAGGAACCCTGGCCGTTGTAGGCGCGGAACAGCAGCGATTGGGTGCCGGCGGCGGCCGGCAGGGTGACGTTCAGCCGGCCCTCCGCATCGGTGTCGCCGAGCACCGTGACATCGCTGATCTGATCGGTGCCGCTGTTATAGCGGAAGGTTTCCAGGGTCACGCCGGGCGCCGGATTGCCGGCCTGATCCACCACCAGCATCCGCGTGCTTTCCCCTTCGATGCCCCAGTCGGTGAGCAGGCGGTAACGGCTGCCCACTTCCTTGCGCACCACCGGGTGATGGAAGGTGTCACCGTCCAGGGTGCCGTTCACCACCACCGACACGAAGGTGTTCTGAATGTAATCGCGTACCCGCAGGTTCAGGTAGGCGACCACGCCGGTGGCGTCGCTGAAGCCGGTGAACCGGCCCTGCCAGCGGCCACTGGTCTCGCTGACGCCGGTGGCGGTGAGGTCCCCGTCTTCCACGGTCATGGTGGCTTTGGTGCTGTCGTAGTCCAGAGTCAGGGACAGGTCATTGAACGCCCCGGCACCCACCGCGCGGATCGGGATGCTGAACGTGCCGCCCGGGTAGAGCTGGACGTTGTCGCTGTCGATATAGAGACGGGGCGCGCCGGTGACCACATTGAACAGGTAATTGCCGGCGGTGACGTTGCCGTTGATGTCGAACAGGCGGTAGTCCACCCGGTGCCAGCCGTCATCCAGGCCGGCGGCCTGATAGCGGATCCGGTCGCTGCCGTTGTTGGTCAGGTCGGCGGACACGTCACGACCGTCCAGGGTCAGTTGGCTGGCCGCGAAGTCCACGCCGGACGCGTCGTTCACCTGCAGGGCGATCAGCGGGTCGGCGCTGTCCACGGTATCGCCGGACGCCGGCGTGGCGGTGACGCCCGGGCCGGCCAGGTCGGTGTCGTCGCTGTAGATGGCGGTGAAGTTATCGAGCACCACCTGGGAATCGATGCGCTCGGCGGTTTTCAACACCAGGAAGCGGAACGGCTGATAAAAGGTCAGCGGCTCGCGGTAGCCGCTGCCGATGCTGGCCTTCATAAAGTGCCAGCCGCGCTCCGGCAGCTGCTCGCCGTCGTTGTTGTAGTTGATGGTGACGGTCTTGCCGTCCGCGTCCTTGAGGCTGCCCCGCACCCACCAGACCTTGCCGGCCAGTTCATCGGGAATGTACACGTTCACGCCCAGGTATTTCGGATAGCCCGGCAGTTCGGTGACACCGCCGGGGTCGGTGAGGTAGGCACCGAAGGTGCCGGGCTGGTCCGGGTTGGCCTCCCAGCGCAACGCCATGGAATGGGCGCCGTCGAACACCTGGTCCTGGACGCGCTCGATCTCCACCCGGCGATGGCGCGCGCCGGCGGCCTGGAACATGCTCACGTCGCCCTCGAAATCGGCGACGATCTCCGGCGCCACGCCGATATTGATGGTGAGCGCGGCGCTCTTGCCAGCGGCGCTGACGGTGACCGTGCACTGGCGGCCCTGCACCGGGGCGGTGGTGACCTCGCCGGTGTCGGCGTTCACCTGGCACAGGGCGGCGTCGTCCACCTGATACGCCAGCGCCTCGGCGGAGAAGGTCACCGCCTCGCCCTGGCTGATCAGTTGCGGTTGCAGCGCCACGGTGGCGCCACTGTCCACGGCGATGGCGGCGCTGGCGAAACGGATCTCGTCCAGTTCCGCGGTGACGCGGACCCGGGCCACGCCTTTACGGTCCCCGACTTGCACCACCACATAGCCTTCGTGGTTACCGTCACCGGCCCGGAAGGCACCGGTGCGGGCGTCGATCAGACCCAGGCCGGCGTCGCTGATGCCGTATTCCGGCACCTCGCCGCCGCGCTCCCAGGACCCGGCGTCATAGCCCACGCCCTTGAAGCGCCGGTAGGTGGAACCGGCCATCAGGGTAATGGTGCGCGGGTAGACCGCCACCGCGTCGCTGGCCGCGCGGGCCCGCTCGGTGTTGAGCGCCAGCCCCCACTTGGTGGCGGTGACGCGCTCGCCGCCATCGGACGGGGTATTGAGCAGATAGGTGTAGCGTTCGCCGGGCAGGCGCGCCGCCAGCGTGGTGGAGCCGCCGCCGTCCAGATTGATGGCGCGGTCGGCGCCGTAGGCGATCATCAACTGGCCCAGCTTGGTTTCGGTGATGCCGTCGGTGAGCGAGCCCACCGGCTTGTCCACCACCAGGAAGAAATAGCTGCCGTCGGCGCGCACGCCGAAGGCGGTGCGGCCGCTGATCGCGTTCTCGTTCTGGTTGTCGCCAAGCTGGCCGTTCTCCACCAGCAGGCCCCGACCAAAGCCGGCGCCCAGGGCGCTTTTCACCTCGGCCCAGTCCGGGTCGTCGGTTTCATAGCGGATGTCCACCCGGGCGCCGCTGTTCAGAGCGCCGTCGTCCACCAGCAGGGCGTGGCCGGCGGGGATCACATAGCCGTCGCGGTCCTCGACGCGGCCCACCACGGTGCCACTCAGCGGCGGCAGCTGGGCACTGATGCCGCCGTGTTCCAGGGTCACCACGCTGATGCCGTTGGCTTCCGCCTTCACCAGCGCGGCGGAGCGACCGGTCAGGTCCACGGTGCCCCGGTAACTTTCCGCCAGGTACAGTTCCACCTCGCCGTTGCCCCGGCTGAAGCCGGTGTTCACCTGGGTGGCGTTGTCGAAGTAGTGCACCGTGCCCAGCTCACCCAGGGCGCTGCCGTCCTGATAGAGGTTGAGTGTGAAGGTGGGTACGTCCCGCAGAATATCGGCGCGGCCGTCCTGGTAGACCACGATCAGATCTTCGTTGCGATCGGAGAAGCCGGTGTAGGTAACCCCATCCTTCTTGATCAGGCCGCTGTTCCAGCCCTGGGTCATGCTGTAGGGATCCGCGTTCACCGCCAGGATCAGGTTGTCGCCGTTGTCGATGGCGTGATTGGCCGAGGTGGTGGTGCGCTCGAAGGAGAACTGCCCCCGCGAGCGGGTCACCGGCACCAGCGACAGGCTGTCGCCGAGATTGAACTCGGCGCTGATAATGGCTTCGTCGCGGGTGTGGTTGAGCCGGCCCCGGGTGATCGTCAGATCCCGGTTCACCGCGTAGCGGTGGAAGTCGGTGATCTCGGTGGGCACGGTTTCCCGGGCGGTGGTGCCGGACACGGTGGGCGGGGTGGCCGGCGCGAACTGCGCCTCGGCGTCCTCCGGTGGCGCGATCACGTTGGCGGTGAACGATTCCGCGCCGGACAGATCCTCCACATAGGGCACATCCACTGCCCGATCACGATAGACGGTATCGGTATCACCGCCGCAGCCGCTCAGCGCGGCGACGGCCAACAAGCTTAACGGGGCCACGCCTGCGTGGCGCCACCTGGGACGACTGCTCACCGTTTTTTCTCCCGGTCATTATCGGTAAAGGGACCAAACGAAGCCGGTACGGTAGTGGCCGCCTGTTGCAGAGCGGTGACCCGGGGATGACAGGGTTTATGTCAGTGATTTCGTCCCATGGGGCGGGATAAAGAACAAAAAAAGCGGCCCGGAGGCCGCTTCTTCAGAGGGTCGGAGTTGTCGGTTCAGAACAGGTCCTGGTCCAGGCTCATCAGGGTGGCCGGGCCGGCCTTGATCTGTTCCGCCAGGGCGCCGGCGCGGGGCAGCAGACGCTCGAAGTAGAAACGCCCCACGGTGAGCTTGGCGCGGCCGAAGTCGTCGTCCCGTTGCGCGGCGGTGACCATCATGCGCGCCCACAGCCAGGCGTAGGTGACATAGCCGAACAGGTCGAGATACTCCACCGCGCTGGCGTTGACCATGTCCGGGTCGTCGCCGGCCTGGCGCAACAGTTCGGCGGTGGTGCTTTCCAGCAGGTCCACGGCGGCCACCAGCCGTTCGCGGATGCTGTCCAGCCCCTGCTCGTTGGCGTTGTCATCGATCCAGCCGCGCACGTCGGCCAGGAAGGCGTCCACGTACTTGCCGCCGTTGCGGGTCACCTTGCGGCCCGCCAGATCCAGCGCCTGAATGCCGTTGGTGCCTTCGTAGATTTGCGAGATGCGGCAGTCGCGCACGAACTGTTCCATGCCCCACTCGCGCACGTAACCGTGGCCGCCGAACACCTGCTGGCCGATCACCGTGGTGTCGAAGCCGCGGTCGGTGAAAAACGCCTTGGCGATGGGGGTGAGCAGCGCCACCCGGTCCTGGGCCGCTTTCTGCTCGGCGTCGTTTTCGGAGAACTTGGCCTTGTCCAGTTCCATGCCCACGTAGGTGGACAGGGCGCGGCCGCCCTCGTTCAGGGCGCGCATGGTCAGCAGCATGCGGCGCACGTCGCCGTGCACGATGATCGGGTCGGCGTTGCCGCCTTCGTTCTGGACACCGGTGGCGGCGCGGCCCTGCAGGCGCTCGCGGGCGTAATCGGCGGCGCTCTGGTAGCTCACCTCGCCCAGGCCCAGGCCCTGAATGCCGATGGACAGACGCTCGTAGTTCATCATGGTGAACATGGCGGCCAGCCCCTGGTTGGGCTCGCCGATGATCCAGCCTTTGGCGTCGTCGAAGTTCATTACGCAGGTGGCGGAACCCTTGATGCCCATCTTGTGTTCGATGGAGCCGGCGGCCACGCCGTTGCGTTCACCCGGGTTGCCGTCCGCGTCGGGCAGGAACTTGGGCACCAGGAACAGGGAAATGCCCTTGGAACCGGCGGGGGCATCGGGCAGTTTGGCGAGCACCAGGTGGATGATGTTGTCCACCAGGTCGTGTTCACCGCCGGTGATAAAAATCTTGGTGCCGGAAATATTGTAGGAGCCGTCGTCGTTGGGCACGGCCTTGGTGCGCATGATGCCCAGGTCGGTGCCGCTGTGCGGTTCGGTGAGGCACATGGTGCCGCTCCACTCGCCGCTGTACAGCTTGGGCAGGTAGGCCTGTTTGAGTTCGTCGCTGGCGTGGGCATCCAGACACAGGGTGGCGCCGTTGGTCAGCGCCGGATAAAGCGCGAATGAGGAGTTGGCGCTGTGCATCATTTCCTCGAACAGCACCGCCAGGGATTTGGGCATGCCCTGGCCACCGAATTCCGGATTGCCGGAGAACGCGGTCCAGCCGTTTTCGGCGTAGGTTTTGAACGCTTCCTTGAAACCTTTCGGCGTGGTGACCTGCCCGTTGTCGAAGTGACAGCCTTCTTCATCGCCGTCGCGGTTCAACGGAAAGAGCAGGTTTTCCACCATTTTGCCCGCTTCATCCAGAATCGCGTCGGACAGATCGCGGGTGACCTCGGCGGTGGCGGGCATGGACGCCCACAAACGGTCAGCCTGAAATACATCGTTCAAAATGAAACGCATGTCTTCCAACGGCGCTTTGTAGGTAGCCATGAACAATCTCCCGAAACGTGGCGGTTGCGGGAGCCTAGTTTAGTCGCGGCGAACGGGGCGTAAACGTTTATTTGTGACCCGCCGTTCATCCTCAACGGTGGGTTCCGGGCGGCGCCACATCCACAGCAGCAGCCCGCAAAGAAACAGCGGCACGCCGATTTTCACGCTGTTCGGCGCGCCGGAAAGGGCGATCAGCACCACGCTGATCAGCATCACCGTGGAAGCGGCGCATTTGGCGCGGCGCGACATGGCGCCCTGCTCCCGCCACAGCACGATGGGCGGGCCGAAGCGGGGGTGATTGAGCAGCCAGTGTTCCAGACGCGGCCAGCCCCGGGTGCCCGCCCAGGCGGCGATCAACATGAACACGGTGGTCGGCATGCCCGGCACCACCACGCCGATCAGCCCCAGGGCCACGCAAAGCAGTGCCAGACCGCGCCAGAGAAAAGTACGCAACATGAACGCAGTATAAGCCACAAAAAAGCCCCGCCGAAGCGGGGCTTTTTCAGGGTCATGCCGAAGCAGGCCGGATCAGAACGCGAAGTGTTCCTGGTCCAGTTCCATCAGGCAGTCGAGACCGCCTTCGATGGCGCCCTTGTGACCCGCCGCGCGCGGCAGGATGCGCTTCATGTAGAAGCGGGCGGTGCTGATCTTGGCCTTGTAGAAGTCCTCGTCGCCGGTACCGGCGGCCAGTTGCTCCTGGGCCTTGGCGGCCATCCGCGCCCACAGGTAGGCGAGGGTCACGTAGCCGGAGTACATCAGGTAGTCCACCGAGGCGGCGCCCACGTAGTCCGGGTTCTGCATGGCCTGCATGGCGATCGCCTGGGTCAGCTCGCCCCACTCGCGGTTGTAGTGGGCCACCGGGTCGATCAGCTCCTTGAGCTCACCGTTGTCGGCGTGGGCTTCGCAGAACTTGTGCACGATCTTGGTGAAGTTCCGCAGGGCCTGGCCCTGGGTCATCATCACCTTGCGGCCCAGCAGGTCCAGCGCCTGGATGCCGGTGGTGCCTTCGTAGAGGGTGGAGATGCGCGCGTCGCGCACGTTCTGCTCCATGCCCCACTCGCGGATGAAACCGTGGCCGCCGTAGATCTGCACGCCATGGTTGGCCGCTTCCAGGCCCACCTCGGTAACGAACGCCTTGGCGATCGGGGTGAGCAGCGCCATCAGGTCGTGGGCCTGCTCACGCTCGGCGTCGTCCCGGGCCAGTTTCACCTGGTCACCGAGCTGGGCGCACAGGTAGACCAGCGCGCGGCCGCCTTCGGCGAAGGCCTTGGAGGTGAGCAGCATGCGGCGCACGTCCGGATGCACGATGATCGGGTCCGCCGGGCCGTCCGGGTTTTTCGGGCCGGACAGGCTGCGCATGGCGAGCCGCTCCTTCGCGTAGGCCAGACCGCCCTGGAAGCCCAGCTCGGCGTGGGCCACGCCCTGGATGGCGGTGCCCAGGCGGGCGAAGTTCATAAAGGTGAACATGCAGTTCAGGCCTTTATTTTCCGGGCCGATCAGGTAACCGGTGGCGCCGTCGAAGTTCATCACGCAGGTGGCGGAGGCCTTGATGCCCATCTTGTGCTCGATGGAGCCGCAGGCCACGGCGTTGCGCTCGCCCACGGCGCCGCTGCCGTCGGTGAGGAACTTGGGCACGATGAACAGGGAAATGCCCTTGGTGCCTTTGGGCGCATCGGGAAGACGCGCCAGCACGATGTGCACGATGTTCTCGGCCATGTCGTGCTCGCCGGCGGAGATGAAGATCTTGGTGCCGGTGATGCTGTAGCTGCCGTCGGCGTTGGGCTCGGCCTTGGTTTTCAGGATGCCCAGGTCGGAACCGCAGTGCGGCTCGGTCAGACACATGGTGCCGGTCCATTCACCGCTGGTCAGCTTGGGCAGATAGGCGTTCTTCTGCTCGTCGGTGCCGTGCTCCTCGATGGTGGCCACGGCGCCGTGGGACAGGCCCGGATACATGCTCCAGGACCAGTTGGCGGTGCCGGTCATTTCGGAAATGGCGATGCTGGCGGAGCCCGGCAGGCCCTGGCCGCCGAATTCCGGATCGCCGTTGATGGCCGGCCAGCCGCCTTCCACGTACTTGGCGTAGGCCTCCTTGAAGCCCTTCGGCGTGGTCACCACGCCGTCCTCGAAGTGGCAGCCTTCCTCGTCGCCGGACCGGTTCAGGGGAGCCAGTTCGTTCTCGGAGAATTTGGCGCCTTCCTCGAGAAAGGCATTGAGCAGTTCGCTGTTCACCTCTTCCAGACCCAGCTTGGCGTAATGGCCATCCAGGTCCAGCACTTCGTTGAGCACGAAGCGCATATCGCGCAGGGGAGCTTTGTACTCGGGCATGATCTGGTCTCCCGGGAATGAGTCGTCGTTAAGTGGGAAAACCGGCCCCGGAACGGGCTGTGACAGAGGCAGCGGGCGGGGGCGGGTCCATCGTCAGGACGGAAATGTTAGCCGTGCCCCCGAGCCGCTGCCCACAACTATTTGTGACCCGTAAGTCAAACAAGCGTTTGAAATCACTTTTGTCCGACAACACTGGTATAGTCCGCCCCCAGAGCCCCGTTATTCTCGGGCTCCCGACAGGAGTACCGCCCCATGATCGACCCCAATCTGCTGGACATTCTGGTCTGTCCGGTGAGCAAGGCGCCGTTGATCTACGACGAGCAACGCGCCGAATTGAAATGCAAGGCCAGCGGGCTGGCCTACCCGGTGCGCGACGGCATTCCGGTGATGCTGGAAGAAGAAGCGCGCCCCCTGGACGACGACGAACTGCGCGCGCTCTGACCCCCTTGCCAAGGATGCCCCCTATGCCCCGCCCGCTTCTCGCTTTGCTGTGTTGCCTGGCGGCGCCGGCCTTCGCCGCCGAGAGCAGCGCCCCGGTCTCCCCGGCGGAGGATCCGGCCACCGCCCGCCTGCAGGAACAGAACGAATGCCTGCTGCGCGCCGCGCGCACCGTGGGCGACGACGTCACCGCCGAACAATTGCGCGCCTGGTGCCTGGATGACGCGCCCCGGCCCGAGCAACGCTCGCCCCACGAGGACGCCCTGCGCACCCGGCTGGCCCTGGAACGCTCCAGCCAGGACAACCCCTTCGTGATCACGCCGCACCGGCGCAATTACCTGCTGCCCTACAGCCACTGGTCCAACCCCAAGTGGAACGACCCGGACCGCCGGGGCCAGGAGCTGGATTCCAAGGAGGTCAAATTCCAGATTTCCCTGAAGGCACCTCTGTACAGCGATTTCTGGGACGGCAGCACCCTGTACATGGCGTTTACCGGGGTGTTCTTCTGGCAGGCCTACAACAAGAGCGAGTCGAGCCCGTTCCGGGAAATCAATTTCACCCCGGAAATCTTCCTGGCCAAACCGGTGGACTGGAAACTGGGCCCGGTGCAGAGCGAACTGCTGGCGTTCGGCTTCCGCCACGATTCCAACGGTGAGGACGAGCCCACCTCGCGCAGCTGGAACCGGCTCTACCTGCGGCATATCTCCCAGATCGGCCCGTACTATGTGTCGCTGATGCCCTGGTACCGGATTCCCGAGGACGACAAGGACTATCCGCTGGACCCACGCGGCGACAACAACCCGGACATCGAAAAGTACATGGGGCACTTCGAGCTGGAAGTGGCGCGGGCCTTCGGCAACCATGTGGTCGAGCTGATGGTGCGTAACAACCTGCGCTCGGACAACAAGGGCGCCGGCCGCGTCAATTACTCCTTCCCCATCAACGAGCGCTTCAAGGGGCTGGTGCAGGTGTTCACCGGCTACGGCGACTCCCTGATCAACTACGACGACTACGAGACCCGCTTCAGCCTGGGCATTCTGCTTACCGACACCCTATAGGGGCGCGGCGGGCAGCGGGTAGAGCCCGCCGTCCAGGGCCAGCACCACCCGCTCACCCCGGCCGGGGCGCACCGCCCAGCCGCCGGTGAGGCCGCCGAAGGCGGGCAGCACGGTGACCGCCTCGCGCAGCCAGAACACCGGCGCGCGCACCCCGTCGCCGGCGCCGCGCAGCCGGTAGGCCGGGTGCAGGTGGCCGCCCAGCACGTGACGGCCGGCCACCGGCTCCGGGTCGTGGCGCAATCGGAACGGCCCCAGATCCAGCTCGTCATGCCAGATCAAATCCAGGTCCAACCCCTCCGCGTGCCGGTCGTGGTTGCCGATCACCACCTCCGGCGTCAGCGTCGGGTGCGCCGCCCGCCAGCGCGGCCAGGCCGCCAGAAACGGTTCGCCGGGCCGCGGCCGGTGATGGAAGAAATCCCCCAGCACGATCAGCCGCTCTGGCCGGAAATGGCCGATCAGGGCGCTCAGCCGGTCCAGATCGGCGGCGCTGCCGCCGCCGGGCACCGCCAGCCCCTGGCGGCGCAGAAAAGCGCCCTTGCCGAAGTGAGTGTCGGCCACCAGCAGCGCCCGCTCCGCCGGGTAATACAGTGCCCGGTCGCCATGCAGCAGCACGGTTTCGCCGGCCAGGGGCAGCGTCAGAACGTCGCTCATCCGCCCCCCGCGCGCCGGTCGGCGTGTTTCTCCAAGCGCTCGGTCATGCGCGCCACCCGGTCCCGCCAGCTTTCCGTGCTGAGCCGGTTGCGCAGGCGCTCCACCCACAGTGGAAACGCCAGCGGCGTGAAGCGCTCCGGCTCGGTGAGGCACAGAGCCTGGTCCGCCACCCGCTCCAGCACGGCGCGCAGGCGGCCCAGTTCCAGCTGGCTTTCCAGCACTTCCCGGCGCGCCTGATCGAGCAGACGGTGGCCCGGGTCGTAGCGGTCCAGGGTGTCGTAGAGCAGGCCGCTGGAGGCCTGCAGCTGCTTGCCGGTTTTGCCCTTGCCCGGGTAGCCCTGGAACACCAGGCCGCTGATGCGGGCGATATCGCGGAACCGGCGCCGGGCCAGTTCGCTGGCGTTGAGCGCGGCCAGCACGTCCTCCACCAGCCGCTCCGGCGACAGCAGGGCGCGCCAGTCCGCGTCGGTCAGCGCCGGCAGGGCGCTGGCGGTGAGCAGTTCCAGCCCGTAATCGTTCACCGAGATCGAGAAGGTGGCCGGCAGCCGCTGGCCGAGGCGCCAGGCCAGCAGCGCCGCCAGCCCCTCGTGGGCCAGGCGCCCGGCGAACGGAAACAGGAACAGGTGGGTGCCCTCCCGGGAGCGGCTGCGCTCGATCAGCAGCCGGTGCCGGGACGGCAGCGCCGACTGGTCCAGCTGGGTTTCCAGGATCGACCGGATCGCCTGCACCTCCGGGTCCCGGTAGTCACCGCCGGCCACCTCCTCGAGGATCTCCAGCACCGTGTCCGCCAGCTCCGTGGACAGCGGCAGCCGCCCGCCCTGCCAGCGCGGCACCAGGGACCGGCGGCCCTTGGCGGCGCGCACATAGGCGATCATGTCGCGCACTTTCACCAGCTCCAGGGCGCGCCCGGAAAACAGGAAGGCGTCGCCGGGTTTGAGGCGGGCGATAAAGCTTTCCTCGATGGTGCCCAGGCCCGGGCCGCGCAGGAATTTCACCCGCATCTGATAGTCGCTGGTGATGGTGCCCACGGACATGCGGTGGCGACGGGCCAGCCCCTGGTCGGTGACCCGGTAGCGGCCGCCCTCTTCCACCACCCGCTGGAACTGAGGGTAATGTTCCAGCACCGGGCCGCCCCGGGTGATGAAGTCCAGGCACCACTGGAACTGTTCATCGGTGAGCGCGGCGAAGGCGTGGGTGGCGCGGGCCTCGGCCAGGGCGGCGCCGGGCTCGAAGCCGTCGCCCACCGCCAGGGTCACCAGATGCTGGACCAGCACGTCCAGACACAGGGTCAGCGGGCGGCGCGCCTCCACCCGGCCGGCGGCCCAGGCGCGGCGGGCGGCGGCGATTTCCACCAGCTCAAAGGCGTGGCTGGGCACACAGAGGATTTCGCTGTCGGCCCCGGGCCTGTGGCCGGAGCGGCCGGCGCGCTGCATCAGCCGCGCCACGCCCTTGGGGCTGCCCACCTGCACCACCCGGTCCACCGGCGAGAAATCCACACCCAGATCCAGGCTGGAGGTGCACACCACGCAGCGGAAGGCGCCCTCGCGCAGGCCCTGCTCCAGCTTCTGCCGCAGGGGCCGGTCGATGGAGCCGTGGTGCAGGCCGATTTCGGTGATCCACTCCAGCTTGTTTTTCGCCAGCGCCTCGAACCACAGTTCCGCCTGGGAGCGGGTGTTGGTGAACAGCAGCGCGCTCCGCCCCTGCTCCAGATAGTCAATCACCGGCTGGAGCTGCGACAGGCCCAAATGGCCGGCCCAGGGAAAGCGGTCCAGCCGCTCCGGGCACAGGCCACGCACGGTGAGGGTCTTGGCGCTGTCGCCGGCGATGCGTTCGCCGGCGTCCGCGTGCGGGCCCAGCAACACCGCCAGGGCTTCGTCCAGATTGCCCAGGGTGGCTGACAGCCCCCACACCGGCAGGCCGGGCCGGCGGGCGCGCAGCCAGGCCAGGCACAGCTCCAGCTGCACACCGCGCTTGCTGCCCAGCAGTTCGTGCCATTCGTCCACGATCACCGCGTCCAGGTGACGAAAGCGGTCCGCCGCCTGTTTGTAGGAGAGCAGCAGCGACAGGCTTTCCGGGGTGGTGATCAGCGCCTCCGGCAGGCGTTTGCGCTGGCGGGCGCGGGCGGCGGCGCCGGTGTCGCCGGTGCGGGTTTCCACTTTCCAGTCCAGGCCCACACCGTCCAAGGCGGCGCGCAGATTCTCGGCGGTGTCGGCGGCCAGGGCGCGCAGCGGCGTGATCCACAGCACCCGCAGGCCGGCCTGGCCGTCGTCACTCTCCAGCGCCCGGGACACCGGTCCCAGCCAGGCGGCCAGGGATTTGCCGGAGCCGGTGGGCGAGTGGATCAGCCCGGAGCGGCCCTGACGGAACGCCGCCCAGGCGCGGCGCTGAAACGGCGCCGGCGTCCAGCCCTGTTCCGCGAACCAGGCGTCGACGCGGGCCAGGCCGTCAGCTGCCGAAGGCATTCAGCAGCTCCTTCACCTGGGTCAGGCTGTCCGCCTGGTCCGGGGTCAGATCCTGGCGCCAGCGGGCGATGCGCGGGAAGCGCAGGGCAATGCCGGACTTGTGCCGCGACGACGGCTGAATGCCCTCGAAGGCGATCTCGAACACCTGGTGCGGGCGCAGGGAGCGCACCGGGCCGAACTTCTCCACCGTGTTGCGGCGGATCCAGCGGTCCAACTGGCCGATTTCCTGGTCGGTGAGGCCGGAGTAGGCCTTGGCGATGGGTACATAGCTGTCGCCGTCCGGCACCGCCAGGGTGTAGTCGGTGTACAGGTTGGCGCGGCGGCCGTGGCCGGGCTGGGCATAGAGCAGCACCGCGTCCAGGGTCAGCGGATCGAGCTTCCACTTCCACCAGTCGCCGCGCACCCGGCCGCTGCGGTAGGGGCTGTCGGCGCGCTTCAGCATCAGGCCCTCGACGCGGTGTGCGCGGCTGTTCTCGCGCAGGGCCGCCAGCGCCGCCCAGTCGTCCGCCCTTACCGTGGGGCTGAGCTTCAGGGCCGGCGCGTCGGTGTCCGCGATCAGCGTTTCCAGGGCGGCGCGCCGTTCGCTGAGCGGCCGTGCCCGCCAGTCGCGGCCCTGGTACTCAAGCAGATCGTAGGCCAGAAACGCCACCGGCACCTCGCGCAGCAGTTTGTCGCCGACCTTCTTGCGCTGGATACGCCGTTGCATCTCGGAGAACGGCAGCACGCCGTCCTTCCAGGCCACCAGTTCGCCGTCCAGCACCACCTCCGGCAGCGCCCCGGCGGCGGCCTCCACCTCCGGGAAACGCCCGGCCATGGGTTCCTCGCCCCGCGACCACAGCCACACCTGATTGGGCTCGGCGTCCGCCGGCCGGGCGATCAGCTGGGCGCGGATGCCGTCCCACTTCCATTCCGCCTGCCAGTCGGTGAGCGGTCCCAGGCTGGGCGGCTCACTTTCCAGCGGCGAGGCGAGGAAGAACGGGTAGGGCTGGCCGTCACGCTCCTCGCGCCGTTCCTCGCTGAGCAGGTGGCGGTAGAAATCGGCGGACGGTTCGAACTCGCCCATCAGCCGGCGGGCGATCAGCGCCCGGGGCCGGTCGCTCAGCTCCGCCAGGGCGCGCTCCACCAGACCCCGGGACACGCCCACCCGCAGGCTGCCGGTGAGCAGCTTGTTGTAGAGAAAACAGGCGGACCGGGGCAGCCGCCGCCAATGGGCCAGCACCCGGGCCTTCTGGTCCTGCTCGTCCAGGCCGCGCAGGGCCAGCACGCCCTCTTCCACCCACTCGGCCAGACTGCCTTCCACCGCCGGGCGGTCCTCGCCGTCGTCCATGAGCAGGCTGACGGTTTCCGCCAGATCGCCCACGTGCTGGTAGGTCTCCTCCACCAGCCAGTCCGGCAGGCCGCTGGCCTCGCCGAGCCAGTCGCGCAGCTTGCGCGCGCCGATCAGGCGCTTCATGCGCCGGCCGGTGAGCACGTACACCGCCCAGGCGCCGTCCGTGGGCCCGACCTGCTCGAAGTAGTCTTTCATTGCGTCCAGCTTGACGCGGGTGCGAGTGGTGGCGTCCAGCTCGGCGAACAGGGCGGCGAAGGCCTGCATCAGTCGTCCTCCCCGCCGTACAGGGTGCTCAGGGCGCGGGCATCCACGCCCTCCACTTCGCGGAGGTAACGCACCAGCTCGTCGCTGCGGCCGTGGGTGGTGAGCACGGTGCGCGCGCCGCAGTCGCGGACGGTTCGCAGCAGCGCCGGCCAGTCGGCATGGTCGCTCAGTTCGAAGCCGTAATCGTAGCCGCGCCGGCGACGGTTGCCGCGAATGCGCATCCAGCCGGAGGCGAAGCCGGTGCTGGCATTCTTGAAGCGGCGCATCCAGGGGCTGCCGGCGGCGGAGGGTGGCGCCAGGATCAGCGCGCCGCTGAAGTCGTGGCCGCGCGGCAGCGCGGACACCGGCTCGGTGGGCAGCATGGTCACCCCGGCCCGCCGGTACAGTTCGGTCAACGGCACCATGGCGCCGTGCAGGTGGACGGTGCGATCGGTGTGCGCGGTCAGCGCCGCCAGCACCCGCTGGGCCTTGCCCAGGGCGTAGGTGAACAGAACGCAGGGCCGGTCCGGGTGCGCCGACCACCAGTGGTGGATGCGCTCGCCGACCCGCTCCACCGGCGGCCAGCGGTAGCAGGGCAGCGCGAAGGTGGCTTCGGTGATCAGGGTGTCGCAGGGCACCACCTCGAAGGGCGCGCAGGTGGGGTCGGCGTCCCGTTTGAAGTCGCCGGTGAACACCCAGACCCGGCCGTCGTCGTGCTCCACCCGCACCTGGGAGGAACCCAGCACGTGGCCGGCGGAATGCAGACTGACGCGTACCGCGCCGAAGCGGCGCCGCTCGCCGTAGTCGAGGGGTTCGAAATCCTGGTTGCCGAGCCGGTGGCGCAGCAGGGGCACGCCGTCGGCCTGGGCGAAGTAGCGCTGGCTGCCGGTGCGCGCGTGGTCGGCGTGGGCGTGGGTGAGCACCGCCCGGGGGACCGGGCGCCAGGGATCAATGTGGAAGTCGCCGGCGGCGCAGTACAGGCCCTGGTCCGTGGGCACGATCAGCGGCGGCGTGGACTGGTCCTTCGTCATGGGGACAGTGTGCCCGGAGAATGGTGATTCCGTCGTGAAAAATTCGGGGGTGCTTTGCAAACAAAGGTTGAACCCTCGGTAGAGGCCGCGCGGCTCCGTGGTTGGGGCGGGTGGGGCGGGTGTTCACGGGGTCTGGGCGCGGGCGTGGTTAGGCTGGCCGGGTTTCCATGGAGCGAGGAAGGCGGTATGGGGAAAGTCCGTTTGATCACCGGCGCCAGCGGCGGGATCGGTGGTGCGCTGACGCGGCGCTGCCTGGAGGCCGGGGATACCGTGTTCGCGGTCAGCCGGCGGCCGGGCGAGGGCCGGGCGCCGGTGGCTCATGGAGAGCAGCGGCTGATCCCGGTGGCGGCGGATCTGACCCGGGAACAGGACATCGCCGCGTTGATGGAGCGGGTGGCCGGGGCCGGCGAGCCGCTGGACAGTCTGATTCACTGCGCCGGCGTGTTGCACGACGAGGCCCACGGGCTGGCGCCGGAGAAGCGTTTGGAGGATCTGGACGGCGCCGCCCTGGCCCGCGCCTTCGCGCTCAACGCCAGCGCGCCCATGCTGCTGGCCAAACACGGCCTGCCGCTGCTGCGTGGTGGCCAACGGGCGGTGTTCGCCTCCCTGTCCGCGCGGGTCGGCAGCATCGCCGACAACCGGCTCGGCGGCTGGTACGCCTACCGGGCCTCCAAGGCGGCCCAGAATCAGTTTATCCGCACCTTCGCGGTGGAAGCGCGGCGCCGGGCGCCGGGTCTGATCGTGCTGGCGCTGCATCCGGGCACCGTGGACACCGCCCTGTCACGCCCGTTTCAGCGCAATGTGCCGGAGGGAAAGCTGTTTACCCCGGACTTCGCCGCGGAGCGGCTGCTGGGCCTGATCGACGGCGCCGGCGAGGCGGACAGCGGCCGCTTCCTGGCCTGGGACGGCAAGGACATTCCCTGGTGAGCCACCACAAAGCCACCCTGCCCGAGAAGACCTGCCCGGTGTGCGGCCGGCCGTTCCGCTGGCGGCGCAAGTGGGCCCGCGACTGGGACCGGGTGGTGTACTGCTCAGAACGCTGCCGGAGGCGCCGCCGATGACCACGCTGCTGTGGCTGCGCCGGGATCTGCGTCTGGACGATCAGCGCACCCTGGCGGAGGCGGCCCGGGATCCGCGACTGCTGCCGGTGTTCTGCCTGGCGCCGGACCCGGCCGACGGTCCGGGGGGCCTGCCGCGTCGGGGCCCGCACCGGGACCGGTTTCTGCGCGAAACCCTGCGCGCCCTGGGCGACGCCCTGCGCGCCCGGGGCAGCGATCTGCTGGTGGTGGAGGCGGCGCCGGAGCAGGCGCTGCCGGACCTTTGCCGGTGCTTCGCGGTGGACCGGGTGGTGGTGGGCCGGGAACCGGGCAGCGAGGAAAGCGACCAGGTGGCGCGGCTGGCCACCTTGCTGCCGTGCCCGCTGCGGGAGATCGAGGAGGGCGGCCTGCTGGACGCGGCGGCGTTGCCGTTCGCGGTGGACGCCCTGCCGGACACCTTCAGCGCCTTCCGCCGGCAGGTGGAGAGCCACGCCCGGGTGGAGCCGCCCCGGCCGGCGCCGTCACGGCTGCCGCCGGTGCCCGCCGGCGCGCGCGGCACGGCGGTGGCGCCGGGACCCGCCGGGCACGATCCCCGGGCGGTGATGGTGTTCCGTGGCGGCGAGGCCGCCGGCCAGCGCCACCTGCACACCTATCTGTGGCGCTGGCGCGCCCTGCGCCACTACAAAGCCACCCGCAACGGCCTGCTGCGCGCCGACGACTCCAGCAAGCTGTCGCCGTGGCTGGCCAGCGGCGCCCTGTCCGCCCGCCGGGTCTATCACGAGACCCTGCGCTTCGAGGCCCTGCACGGCGGCGACGACAATACCTACTGGCTGCGCTTCGAGCTGCTCTGGCGGGAGTATTTTCGCTGGGTGCTGTACCGCCACGGCGGGGCCCTGTTCCGGCGGCGGGGTCTGCGCGACCAGCCGCCGGCCTGCCGGCCCGACGACGCGCGCTGGCGGGCCTGGCGCGACGGCCGTACCGGGGTGCCGCTGATCGACGCCGGCCTGCGGGAGCTGAGCGCCACCGGCTTCGTCTCCAACCGGCTGCGCCAGAATCTGGCCAGCTTTCTGGTCCATGAACTGGCCCAGGACTGGCGGCTGGGCGCCGCCTGGTTCGAGGCCTGCCTGATCGATTACGACCCGGCCAGCAATTGGGGCAACTGGGCCTATCTGGCCGGGGTCGGCAACGATCCCCGCGGCCACCGCTGGTTCAATGTGCTGAGCCAGGCGGAGCGCTACGACCCTCACGGTGACTACGTGGCGCGCTGGCTGCCGGAGCGGGCGGCGCTGCCGGCGGACCGGCGGCACCGCCCGGAGCGCCCTCTGGTGGCGCCCTGGACGCGGCCCTGAGGGCGCCGCTCAGGGCAGCCGGTCCAGGGTGCGCTTGCGCAGGTCTTCCAGGGCGTCGCTGAAACTCACCGGGTAGGGCGCGTCGGCGCGGGCGGTGCCGCGCAGCGCCGCCGGCAGGGAGGCCAGTTCCCGGCGCAGGCGCTCGCGGGCGGCGTCCGGGTCCGGCGGCGGCACCACCGGCGCGCCGTCGGCCACCACGGTGCGCAGCAGCGGCTCGCCGTGGCGTTCCTCGTCGGCGGCGGTGATCTCGTCACCCACCAGCCGACCCTCGCCGTCGTACTGCCGCCAGACCTGCTTGGCGCCAGGATAGACCGGCTTGCCCGGCGACGCCTTGAGGCGCGGCCGGCCGTCGTACTCGGTGAGTTTGTAGGCGAAATCCAGGGACGGCGCGTCCGCCACCGAACCCATTTCGGTGCCCACGCCGAAGCCGTCGATGGGGGCGCCGCCGGCCACCAGATCGGCCACCTTCCATTCGTCCAGGCCGCCGCTGACCACCACGCGGATACGCGACAGGCCGGCGCCGTCCAGCTTGTCGCGCACCGCCCGGGCCAGCGCCGCCAGATCACCGGAATCGATGCGCAGCGCGCCCACGTCCAGGCCCTCGTCGCGCACCAGCCCGATCACCTTGTCGGTGGCGGCCAGGGCGTCGTAGGTGTCGATCAGCAGGGTGGTGCCCGGGTAGTCCCGGGCATAACGCCGGAACGCCTCGGTCTCGTCGTCGAACGACTGGATGTAGGAGTGGGCCATGGTGCCGCGCAGCGGCAGGTCGAAGGTGAGCCCGCCCAGCACATTGCTGGTGGCCTGGATGCCCGCCACCCGGTAAGCCCGCACGCTGCGCCAGGCGGCCTCCAGGCCGTGCATGCGGCGCATGCCGAAGTCCAGCACCGGGGCGTCGCCGGCGGCCAGCACCACCCGCGCCGCCTTGGAGGCGAGCAGGGTTTCCAGGTTGACGTAATTCATCAGCAGGCTTTCCAGCAGCTGCCCTTCCGCCACCGGGGCGCGCAGTTCCAGCAGCGGCTCCTGGGGGAACACCAGGGAGCCCTCCGGCAGCGCGCGCACCTCGCCGCTGAAGCGGAAGCCGGCCAGCCAGTCCAGGAATTCATCGCGGAAACCCAGCGGCGCCAGGCGGCGCACCTGCTCCTCGGGAAAGCGCAACTCGCTGATCAGCCGGGCGGCGTGCTCCTGGCCACAGGCCACGGCGAAATTACGCTGGCCGGGCAACACCCGGTAGAACAGGCTGAACACCGCCTCGCCCCGCCGGTGGTCCAGGTGGTAGGCCTGGGCCATGTTCAGTTCGTAGAGATCGGTGAGCAGACCCAGTTCGTCCGCCCGGGGCCAGACTGCGGTCATCGGCGCTTCCTTCGGCTGGTGGTATCAAACACCGCTATGGATTGCACTGCGGCGGGCGCTTTTCAAGGCCCGGCGTCGTGTTTCAGCGGGTCAGGGCATCGAGCACGGTACGATGGGCCGCCAGGGCGGCGGCGTCGAACAGCACGAAACGGATCCGTTTGACCCGGGTCAGGGCGGCGCTTTCCGCCACCACCGTGGACACCGCGCAGCGCGCCGCGTCCTCCAGCGGATACCCGAAGGCACCGGTGGACAGGGCCGGGAAGGCCAGGCTCTCCAGCCCCTCCCGCTCCGCCAGCCGCAGGGCGTTGCGGTAGCAGTCCGCCAGCAACCGCTCGGCGGGCTCGTCCCGACCGTACACTGGCCCCAGGCAGTGGATCACATAACGGTTGGGCAGGCCATGGCCGCCGCTGATCACGGCCTGGCCGGGGCGGATCGGCGCCATCGGCGCGCATTCCTCGGCCAGCCCCGGCCCGGCGGCCCGGTGCAGGGCGCCGGCCACGCCGCCGCCGGTGCGCAATTGCGCGTTGGCGGCGTTGACCACCGCGTCCATGTCGGTCTGCGCGGCAATGTCGCCTTGCCGGCATTCTATGCTCACCTGGGCCATGACGGGCTTCCTGGCATCGCGGCCCGGCTCGGGTATGATCCGCTGCGGGCCTGTGTGTTTAAAACAGCGTGAATGGGAGAACTCTATGCGAACTCTGGCTCGAATCGGCGTGCTGGGCCTGCTTGCCCTGCTCGGCGCCTGCCAGACCCTCACCGGGCTGGAAGCCCCGGAGGTGAACCTGTCCAGTCTCCGCCTGGAGCAGGTCAGCGTGTTTGAGCAACAGTGGCAGGTGGTGCTGCGCGCGCGCAACCCCAACGACCGCGACCTGACGCTAAAAAGTCTGGATTACGAGCTGTTCGTCAACGGTGAGAAGCTGGCCCGCGGCCTGACCGGCGACGACGTGACCTTGCCGGCCATGGGCGACGCCCTGGTGAGCACCCGCATCACCACCAGCCTGATGCAGACCCTGGGCAAGCTGAAGGGCTTGCAGCAGGAGCCGGGCGCACCGCTGGACTACCGCATCAAGGGCACCGCCCGGGTCAAGGGCCTGGCCTTTCCGCTGAACTTCGATCAGCGCGGCGAATTCCGGCTGCCGGACACGGTGCCGCTGCGCTGAGGTAAAGGGCCGCTGCGCTGATATAACGCCGCTGCGCGCATACAGGGCCGCTGCGCTGACCCCAAACGACCCAACCTGACCCGGGCGGCCCCCGCGCCGAGCGTTCCGGTCATGCCCCGGCGCCGGCGGGCGGGCTACAGTGAGGTTTCTCCAGCAGCCGGTTATCTGGCAGGGGCCTTTCTATGCAACCGGACTTTCAGGTGGCCATCATCGGCGCCGGCTTTGGCGGGCTGGGCATGGCCATCGAACTGAAAAAACGCGGCCGCCATTCCCTGGTGATTCTCGAAAAAGCCGACGGCGTGGGCGGCGCCTGGCGGGACAACACCTACCCCGGCGCCGCCTGCGACGTGCCCTCGCACCTGTATTCCTTTTCGTTCTCCCGCAAGTTCGACTGGTCGCGGCGTTTCGCGCCCCAGGCGGAGATCCTCGACTACCTTCAGCAGTGCGTGCGCGACCATGACCTGGCGCCGCATCTGCGTTTTCACTGTGAAGTGCGCGGCGCCCGTTTCGACGAAAGCGACAACCTCTGGCACATCGACACCGCCGACGGCCCGCTCACCGCCCGCGCCTTGATCACCGCCACCGGCCAGCTGAACCGGCCCGCCTGGCCCCGGCTGCCCGGCCTGGATCGTTTTCAGGACGCCGCCTTCCACAGCGCCCGCTGGGACCACGACGTGGATCTGGCCGGCAAGACCGTGGCGGTGGTGGGCACCGGGGCCAGCGCCATCCAGTTCGTGCCGGAGGTGGCGCGGGTGGCGGCCCGGGTAAAGCTGTTCCAGCGTTCCGCCGCCTATGTGATTCCCAAACCGGACCGGCCCTATTCCGCCCTGGAGCACGCCCTGATGCGGCGCTTTCCGGTGCTGCAGCGCCTGGACCGGGCGCGCATCTACGCGCAGAACGAGAGCCGGGTGCTGGGTTTCACCGCCCTGCAGGGGGTGATGCGGGTCTACGAGTGGCTGTTCCGGCGTTACCTGCGGCGCACCATCAGCGACCCGGCCCTGCGCGACACCCTGACGCCGGACTACCCCATGGGCTGCAAACGCATCCTGATCTCCAATGACTATTTCCAGGCCATCGAGCGCCACGGTATCGAGGTGCACGCCGGCGGCGTGACGGCGGTGGACGAAACCGGGGTGGTGGACGCCCGGGGACGGCATCACGACGCCCAGGTGCTGATCCTGGGCACCGGCTTCCAGGCCACGGATTTTCTGGCGCCCATGACCATCACCGGCCGCCAGGGCCGCGACCTCAACCAGGCCTGGCGGGACGGCGCCGAGGCCTACCTGGGCATCAGCGTGAGCGGTTTCCCCAATCTATTCATGCTGTACGGCCCCAACACCAACCTGGGCCACAACTCCATCGTCTACATGCTGGAGTCGCAGATCGCCTATGTGCTGAGTGCCCTGGAAATCCTGGAACGGCCCGGCGTGGATCGGCTGGAGGTGTCCGCCGGCGTGCAGGACCGCTTCAACCGGGACCTGCAGCGGCGGCTGCGCGATACCGTCTGGGAGCGCGGCTGCGAGAGCTGGTACAAGACCGCCAGCGGCAAGAACACCAACAACTGGCCCGGTTTCACCTTCCAGTACCGGCGCCGCACCCGACGATTGGATCCCCGCGATTATGAGTTGTATCCGTGAAAACGGCGGCGAGGCCCCGGGGCCGTCGCAACGCCTGATCGCCGCCACCCTGCGCGGCGCCCTGAAAAGCCTGCTGAGCCCCGCCTTCCAGGCGCGGGCGCCGGTGTCGCTGCAGCGGCGCTGGCTGGCCACCGTGGCGCGGGCCACCCTGCCCGCCCGGGGCGTGCCCCGGCACCCGACCCGTTTCGCCGGGGTGCCGGTGGAGGTGGTGGGCCAGGGCCGCGCCGGCACCGTGCTGTACCTGCACGGCGGCGGCTACATCGCCGGCGGCCCGGCCACCCACCGGGCCCTGACCACCCGGCTGGCGAAGGCGCTGGACGCCACCGTGATGGTGGTGGACTACCGGCTGGCGCCGGAGCATCCCAGCCCGGCGGCCCTGGACGACACCCTGGCGGTGTACCGGGCGCTGCTGGACCACGGCCACCGGCCGGAGCGGCTGGCGGTGGCCGGCGATTCCGCCGGCGGCGGCCTGAGCCTGGCGTTCCTGCAGCACCTCCGGGACGGTGGCGCGCTGCCGTTGCCGGCGGCCGGCGTGCTGCTGTCGCCGTGGCTGGATCTGACCCTGGCGCACACGCCGGAGCACGTGGCCGGCGAGGCCATGCTCAGCCGCGCCTGGCTGGATTTCGCCGCCCGGGCCTACGCCGGCGAGCGCCGGGACCGGCCGGAGGTGTCGCCGCTGCTGGGCGATCTGAACGGGCTGCCGCCGCTGCTGATCCAGTGCGGCGGCGACGAGATTCTCGGCGCCGACAGCGAACGGCTGGCCGACGCCCTGGACCGGGCGGACACCGAGGGCCGCTACCAACGGTTCGCGGGTCGCTGGCATGTGTTCCAGCTGCACGCCGGGGTGCTGGCCGACGCGGACCGGGCGCTGACCTCGATCCGCGATTTCCTGGCCGGCCATTTCCACGGGGAGGCACGCCCATGAACCGCATTCTGATCACCGGCGCCGCCAGCGGCATCGGCCTGGCCACCGCCCAGCGCTTCCACGCCCGGGGCTGGCAGGTGGGGCTGGTGGACGTCAACGACAATGCCCTGCGCTCGGTGCACGCCGAACTGGGCGCCGACACCTGGTTCCAGGCGGTGGACGTGACCGATCCGGCCGCCTGCCGGGCCGCCGCCGACGCCTTCGCCGCCCAGGCCGGCGGCCTGGACGTGCTGTTCAACAGCGCCGGGCTGCTGCATATGGGACCGGTGGAAGAGGTGTCCCTGCTGAACCACCACCGCACCCTGGACATCAACGTGAAAGGGGTGCTGCACATGAGCCTGGCGTGCCTGCCTCACCTCAAGCGGTCGACCCGGCCCCGGGTGCTGAACATGAGCTCCGCCTCGGCCCTGTACGGCGTGCCGGACCTGGCGGTGTATTCCGCCTCCAAGTTCGCGGTGCGCGGCCTCACCGAGGCGCTCAATCTGGAATGGCGGCGGCACGGCATCGTGGTGCAGGATCTGATGCCGCCGTTCGTGAACACGCCGATGGTCACCGGCCAGCGCTACCGGGCGGCGGTGGTGGACCGCATGGGGGTCAAGCTGAACGCCGACGACGTCGCCCGGGCGGCGGAACAGGCGCTGGACAGCGGCAAGGTCCACACCCCGGTGGGCCTGCCGTTCCGGGTCACGGTGTTACTGGAAAAACTGGCGCCGCGCTGGGTCACCCGGGAGCTGATGCGCCGGCTGAGCCGCTGACCGGCGCGGCTATTCCTCGCCCCAGTGGATCACCACCCGGCGGCGGCCCCAATCGCGGGCCGCGTCCAGGTCCTCGCCCATGTAGATGTCGATCTTGTTCTGCCAGCGGCTGTGCATCTTGTCGCGCACGTACCAGACTCCGTCCAGGCCCTCGATGCGCACCGGAGTGCCGTAATCCAGGCCGGCGCCGATCAGGTCCCGGGACACGGCGATGGCCTTCATGCCGGGCACCAGGGTATCGCCCCAGGCGGCCACGCTGTGGTCGTTGCCGCCGCCCTGGCCCTCCAGGGAATTGTAGGCGGTGGCGGTGACCGTGGTGGTTTCCTTGAACGCTTCGGCGGGGGGATGCTGCGCCGTCGCCGGCCACGGCGCCGCCACCGCCAGCACGGCCAGCAACGCGGCGGCCGCCCGGAGCCGGCGCGCCGGTTGGGTTCTGAACCCGCCCTTCACCTCGATGTCGGCATACTTTGTCGATGTCATCGCGATTCCTGGTTTGTCTGTTGATGCCGTTCGCCCTTTCCGCCTGCGCCACGGTCCCCGCGCCGCCTCCGCCGGAACCCCGGATCTGGTCCGCCGAGGGCCCGCCGCGGGCCGTGCTGGTCGCTCTGCACAGTTTCGGCGACCACGACGACGCCTTCAATCTGGCGGCGCCGGCCCTGGCCGACGCCGGCTACACCGTGTACGCCTTCGACCAGGCCGGCTTCGGCGACCGCACTCTCCTGGATGGCCGCTGGGCCGGCGAGCAGCGGCTGGTGGCGGACGCCGCCGACCTGGTGCGGCGGGCGGCCCGCCAGCACCCGGACCAGCCCCTCTATCTGCTCGGCGAAAGCCTGGGCGGCGCCGTGGCCATCCTGGTGGCGGCGCGCCACCCGGAGCTGCCGGTGGACGGCCTGATTCTGGCCGCGCCGGCAGTGCGCGAAGGCATTCGACTGCGCTACGGCTGGAACGTTCTGATCGCCACCGCCGCCACCCTGGCGCCGGGCTACAAACTGAACGTGTCGCGCCCGCCGGACGACCCCCGGCTGGCGCCCGCCGCCGCCCGGCGCCTGGCGGACGACCCCCAGGTGATGCGCCGGGTGCGCATGGACGCCTACTGGGGGCTGATCAAGCTGGCGGACAGCGCCAGCGACGCGGCACCCGGGCTGACCCGCCCCACCCTGGTGCTGTACGGCGGTGAGGACACCTCGGTGCCGGCCATCGGCATCCGGCGGCTGAACCAGCACCTGGGCGAACGGGGCGATTATCGATACTTCGCCGACGGCCCGCACCTGCTTTTGCAGGGCCGCCACTGGCCGGCGGTGGTGGACGCCATCGAGCAGTGGCTGGCCACCTTGCCCCACTGACAGGGGGCCGGCGGCGTTCAGGCCCCGGCGATCACCGCGAATTTGCTAGGATCGAACCTCCCTCTTTCCAGGAGACAGCCGCACCATGAGCAAACGGGTTCTGATCACCGGTGGCAATTCCGGCATTGGTTTGTGCACCGCCGAGCAACTGGCGGCCCGCGGCGCGGAAGTGATTCTCGCCTGCCGCGACCGGGCCAAGGGGCAGGCGGCCCTGGCACGCATCAAGCACAACAGCCCGGACGCCCGGGTACGGGTGGTGAGCCTGGATCTGGCGGACCTGAACCGGGTGCGCGGCGTGGCCGGCCAGCTCAACGACGAACTGGACGGCCTGGACGTGCTGATCAACAACGCCGGCGTGGTGCCGCGCCGGCAGCAGTTCACCGCCGACGGCTTCGAGATGCAGTTCGGGGTCAATTACCTGGCGCCGGTGCTGCTCACCCATCTGCTGCTGCCGCTGCTGCAGCAGCGTCCCGGCGCGCGGGTGGTGCATGTGGCCTCGGTGGCCCACTGGCTGGGGCGCATCAACCCGGGCACCTGGCGCGGGCGCCGGCCCTATCTGATGCTGGACGCCTACGGGCAGTCCAAGCTGGCCAATATTCTGTTCAGCGACGTGCTGGCCCAGCGCCTGGCCGCCCAGGACATCACCAGTAACGCGCTGCACCCGGGCGGCGTGGACACGCCGATTTTCCGGTACACGCCGGAACTGCTGATGAAAGCCATCCGCCCCACCCTGACCACCCCGGAAAACGCCGCGCGCCTGCCGGTGAGCCTGGCCCTGGACGACCGCTACAACGGCGTCACCGGCGGCTATTTCGACGCCAAGGGCCCGGCCGCCCGGTCACCGCGGGCGCGCAACAAGGCCAGCGGCGAAAAACTCTACCGGGAAAGCATGAAGCTGCTGGGCATCAATCCCCTGTAAAGGGCGCCCGCTCCAGGGCCTGCTCGGCCACGGTGCGCTGCAGACCGGGGTAGAGGTCCAGGAACACCGCCTCCAGACGCTCGTAGTGGCACTCGATATCCGCCTGGCAGCCCTGGAACCGGTTGGCGAAGCGCACCCGGGCGGCGATGCGGTCCAGCGCCCGCCCCACCGTGTCCAGTTCGGCGTAATGGCGCACCCAGTCCTGGGCCACCATGCGCTCCACCACCGCCCGCATGGGCACCGGCATCAGTGCCCGCCCTTCGCCCAGCAGGCGGTAGTCCCGGTCGATGGCCCGGTGCAGGGGCTCATCGTGGAAGCGGTCCCAGTGACGCACCAGAAAATGATCGAACAGCACGTCCAGGGCGACCCCGGCGAAGCGCCGCCGGGGCGCGGCGAACAGCCGCCGGCTGTGGCGCACCGGCGGGTGGTCGTCGGTGACCCGGTCCACCAGCCGGTGATTGAGCAGGCCGCGCCGCACCGGCTCGGGCAAGGCCTCCTCGCGCACGCCGCGCATGAAATCGCCGAGCAGATTGCCCACCTTGGATTCGGCGGTGGGCTGGGCCAGGGCCAGATGGGCGAAGTAGTTCACGGCCCGCCCCGCGCCATCAGAAAGCGCAGATTCTGGCGCACCGCCGGCCATTCCTGATTGATGATCGAGAACACCACCGTGTCCCGGTAGACGCCGTCCTCGCTCACCGTGTGGTTGCGCAGCACGCCGTCCTGCTTGGCGCCGAGCCGGGCGATGGCCGCCCGGGAGGCGCGGTTGTGCCAGTGGGTGCGGAACTCCACGGCGATGGCGTCCAGGGTTTCAAAGGCGTGGCGCAGCAACAGCCATTTGCACTCCGTGTTGACGCCGGTGCGCTGGTGGGCGGCGGCGTACCAGGTGTGCCCCAGCTCCAGGCGGCGATGGTCCTCGTCGACGCGGAAAAAGCGGGTGCTGCCAATCACCCGGCCGCTGGCTTTGTGGCGCACCGCGAACGGCAGATCGCCCTGATCACGGCCGGCCAAAGCGGCATCAATGTAGGCCGCCACCCGGTCCGGGGACGGCGCGAAGGTAAACCAGAGTTTCCAGAGTTCGCCATCCTGGCAGGCGTCGATCAGGTCGTCGGCGTGGGCCGCCGTCAGCGGCTCCAGCGTGACCCGATCGCCTTCCAGGATGACCGGTTCGATCCAGCGGGCCATGGCGGCTCCCGGCGTGATAACAGAAGCTTGAGCATAGCGGAAGGCGCCGCGCGACGCAGGCCGCGCGGCGCCTTCCTTTATTGCGGCTTGGCGGCGGGGGTTTCCATCTGCTGACGGGTGCGGGCCAGGGCCGGGGCCACCGCGTCGCACCGGTCGGCGCCCTGGTCACAGGCCACGCAATCGGCGGCGGCGCTGGCGGCCATGGTCAGATTGACCCGGTAGGCCAGCTGCGGCAGCTTGGCGGCGCGGTCGCGCAGGGCCACCGCCTGCTCGTGGAGCGCGCCGTGCTCGGCGCGGCAGGTTTTCAGGGCACTCTCGTCGGCGGGGTCGTAGCCCTTCTTCAGGGCCTGGCCGCTGGCGTGCAGGGACTCCAGCTCGGCGATCATGCCGTTGATCCGTTCCGGGTTTTCCGGCGCCACGGCCAGGGCCGGGCCGGCCAGGCACAGGGCCAGGGCGGAAATCAGCAGGCGTTTCATGGGTACACTCCTTTTTTATTGTTCGGGGTGGTCGTCCTTCGGACCCGGGCCGGGACGACCCGGGCCGTGCTCTGAGACCCGTCGACGCGTCGCGAGTTCAGCCCGGGGGCCAGGAGAACGGGCGCCCGCCCAGTACGTGCACGTGCAGGTGGAAAACGGTCTGGCTGGCGCCGGCGCCGTTGTTGACGTTGAGCCGGAAATCCTCGAGCCCCTGTTCGCGGGCCACCTGGCCGGCCACCAGCAGCAGATGGCCGAGCAGTTCCTTGTCCTCCTGGTCGGCGTCGGACAGCTTGGGGATCGGCTTGCGCGGAATCACCAGAAAATGGGTGGGCGCCTGCGGATTGATGTCCTTGAAGGCCAGGCACTGATCGTCCTCGTAGACGATGTCGGCGGGAATCTCCCGGTCGATGATCTTGGAAAAGATGGTCTCGCTCATGCTCGTTCTCTCCGGCCTCTGGCGTGAAAGGCCCAACCATAGAACACGGCGGCCTTCACGTCGATGCGTGTTCCGGGTCACACCATGACCATGCGGGAACGGCAATTTACAAAACCCGGGGTGAGACCGGAGCATCGCTGCGACTATAATGGCCGCCCTGCTTGCAACCCCTTTCAATGAAGAGCTTATGGCCACCCTGTTCGTCGAAAACCTGACCGTGGTGGACTTCTCCTATCTGCACGCCAAACGCGGCATGGTGGGGGAGTCCTGGATCGTCGACCTGGAGCTGTCCGGCGATCTGGATGCCCAGGGCATGGTGTTCGATTTCGGACGCATCAAGAAAACCGTCAAACACACCGTGGACGAGCGCGTCGACCATCGGCTGCTGGTGCCCGCCGACAACGATCAGCTCGATCTTCACACCCGGGACGACGGCCATCTGGCCCTGACCTGGCGGTACCTGGCCGGGGAAATCCGCATGGTGACCCCCGCCGGAGGCGTGCTGGAACTGCCCGGCCATGAGATCAGCAAGGCCGGCGTCACCCTCTACCTGATGGACCTGATCCGCGACGCGGTGCCGGACAACGTCAGCGAGATCCACGTGATCCTGCGCGAGCAGGACACCGGCACCGCGCCTTTCTACCACTACTCCCACGGCCTCAAGAAGCACGACGGCAACTGCCAGCGCATCGCCCACGGCCACCGTTCCGGCATTGAGATTTTCGAGAACGGCCGCCGCAGCCGCTATTGGGAAAAGCTCTGGGCGGACCGCTGGGAAGACATCTACATCGGCACGCGGGAAGACCTGGAAGGCACCTATTACGTGGAGGAAACGCCGCATCACCGGTTCCGCTACGACGCCCCCCAGGGCCACTTCGAGCTGGTGATTCCGGAGGACCACTGCTACCTGGTGGATTGCGATTCCACGGTGGAGAACCTGGCCGAACACATCGCCGGGGAACTGGCCCGGGAGGCACCGGGCAAACGGTTCCGGGTGCGCGCCTTCGAGGGCGTGGGCAAGGGCGCCATCGCCGAGGCCGGCGAGGACAATCCGCGCCTGGCCAAGGGCGGCTGGCTCACCGGCTCGTCGGTCTTTTAGGCCGGCGTCAGGGGTCTTCCGCCAGAATCCGTTCCGCTTCTTCCTGAATCAGCCGGCGCAGCCAGCGGTGGGCGGCGTTGTGATGCAGCAGCGGCGACCAGGCCATTTTCAGTTCGAACTCGGGAATCTCGAACGGCGGCGGTTTGATGATCAGCTGCGGGTTCTGCGCCTGCATGCGCGCCACCCGGCTGGGCAGCGTGGCCACCAGGTCGTTGTTCATGGCCAGCAGACCGGGCATCTGATAGTGGCGGGTAAAGATGGTGATCTTGCGGCTGCGGCCCAGCCGCTGCAGGGCATGGTCGATCCAGCCCAGGCCGCCGAGCTTTTCCGGGTTCATGCCGAAACCCACCCCGAAACCGGTCTTGGACACCCAGATGTGCTGGGCGGACAGGTAGCTGTCCAGGTCGAAATGGCGGGCGATGGGGTTGTCCCGGTTGAGCAGGCAGGAGAAGGCGTCCCGCCACAGCGTCACCTGGTGGAAGGAGCCGGGGATCTCGTTGAAGCGGTTGATGGCCATGTCCACCCGCCCCTGCTCCATGTCCGGGTAGCTCACGTCCGACGGGGTGACGAAATCCAGCACCACCTCGGGCGCCTCCTCGCGCAGCCGGCGCACGATGTGCGGCACCAGGGTGCCCTCGGCGTAATCGCTGGTCATGATGCGGAACACCCGGCGGCTTTCCGCCGGCCGGAAGCCGTCCTCCGGCGTGAACAGGGACTCCGCCTGGGCGATCAGCTGCCGTACCAGCGGCTGCAGCTCCTGGGCCCGGTCGGTGGCGGTCATGCCTTCGCTGGTGCGAATCAGCAGCGGGTCGCCGAACATCAGCCGCAGCCGCTTGAGGCTGTTGCTCATGGCCGGCTGGGTGATGCCCAATTGCTCGGCGGCGCGGGTCACGTTCTTTTCGCGCAGAAGCACATCCAGGTACTTGAGCAGATTGAGATCGGCGCTGGCGATGTTCATGAAGGAGCTCGACGAAAACCGGAAAACCGGACGAGTATAGCACCGCCCCCTGTTAACTCCGTCACTGTCCCGGCAGATCATGGCGCTTTGCCACTCGCCCGGATGAAAAAAAGTGCGTATTTTGGTCCCTTCTTTTTTTCAGGTCGGTGGGGACTATGAAGCAGGACGCAAGCAGCCAGGCGGAGAAGTTCGTGGTGCGGTTTCCGTCGGGCATGCGCGGTCGCATCACGGAAACCGCGGCGCGCAATCACCGCAGCATGAACGCGGAGATCGTCGCCCGAATACAGCACAGCCTGGCCAACTGGCCCACGGTGGAGACCACCGGGCAGCACGCCATCCCGGTGGGCCGCGAGGAGCAGGTGCTGCTGCAACGCTTCCGGCGGCTCACCCCGGCCCGTCAGCGCGCCCTGCTGGGGCTGCTGGACTGACGCCGGGGCCGCCGCCCATAGGGCGCGCCAGGGAAGCATTCGGAGCACCTTTGCTGTTACTCTACTTCCGTCTTTTTTACCCGCTTGTCGCGACGGGCCGCGGGGCCGCGTCGGGGGGATGGAACACACCTTGAAAGACGAATCGCAACGGATCAGCGTTTTGCCCAGCGGCAGCGATCTGCGCCTGCCCTGGCACCTGCGCCTGCCGGGTCCACTGGAGCGGGATTTCGCCGAGTTCTTCCGCAACAGCGTCGCCACCGTGGCGCCCTGGGCGGCGCTCAATGTCATCCTGCTGCTGGCGCTGGCGCTGGCGCTGGAATGCTACATCTCACCGGAGGTGGCGGCGCGCACCTGGCGGCCCCGGCTGCTGTGCGCGATGCTGGCGGTGGCCACCATTCTGGTGGCGCGGCGGTCGGAGTGGCGGCGCTGGCTGCATACGGTGAGCCTGGCCCTGGCCTTCGCGGTGGCCCTCACCGGCGACTGGATGGGCGTGGCGGTGAATCACCCGCTCGGATTCAGCCTGTTCCTGCAGACCCCGCTGGCGATCCTGCTGATGTCGGTGCTGCTGCGGGTTCCGTTCTACGGAGCGGTGGCCGGCAGCGTGGCGCTGATCGCGGCGCTGGCCGCCAGTCTGCGCGCCAGCCCGCACATCGGCCTGGAACTGTCGCTGGTGTTGCTGCTGCTGTCCCTGGCCAGCGCCAGCATGAGCCTGTTCGGGCAGTACATTTACGAGCGCCTGCTGCGGCAGCATTTCCTGTCCGAGAACGTGCTGTTCCAGCACCGTGACGAGTTGCACTCCGCCAACCGCGTACTGGAGAGCCAGGCCACCGTGGACGGCCTCACCGGCTGCCTGAACCGGCGCGGCATGGAGGCCCGGCTGGACGAACTGCTGCACGGGTTCGGCCGGGGCGGTGCCGGCGAGCGCGCCTCGGTGCTGCTGTTCGATATCGATTTTTTCAAGCAGTACAACGACACCTACGGGCACCAGGCCGGCGACGAATGCCTGAAGACGGTGGCCTCCATTCCGCGCGCCCTGACCCAGGGCGACAAGGACTTCGTGGCCCGCTACGGCGGCGAGGAGTTCATGGTGGTGCTGGCCAACACCAGTCTCAAGGACGCCCTGGTGTTCGCCGAACGGATGCGCACCCGCATCGAACAGCTGGGCCTGCCCCACAGCGGCTCGCGGGTCAGTCAGGTGGTCACCATCAGCGTCGGGGTGGTGTGCGCCGGCGAGCGGGCCGCCGACGCCACCACCCTGATCAAGTGCGCCGACGAGGCGCTCTATCAGGCCAAGGGCGCCGGCCGCAACCGGGTGGCCTACATGAGCGACCAGGGCCGGGTGGCGACGCTTTAGGGCGCTAGCGTCCGGCCCCGGCCTCCGCCTCACCGCCTTCCATCCATAACGGCTCGGGCACGCCGAACGCCAGTTCGGTCAGGAAGTACAGCAACGCCAGCAGCGGCAGGGCGGCGCCGATCCAGCCGGTCAGTCCCCAGCCGCCGTGGGCCTGGGACCAGCCGCCCAGGGCCGAACCGATCGCCCCGCCGGTGAAGAAGGTGGCCATGTACAGACCGTTGAGGCGGCCCCGGTAGCTGTCGCCCAGGCTGTAGATGGCGCGCTGCCCCAGCACCACGTTGGCGGACACACCGAAATCCAGCACCACCGCCGCCACCACCAGCAGTGCCACCGCCAACGCCGTGCCTGGCTCGGCGATCAGGGTGAGCAGGAAGGCGCCGCTGGCAATCAGCATCGCCGTCACCGTGGCCGGACGGGTCAGCCCGCGGTCGGCGAGCCGGCCGGCGATTGGCGCGGCCACCGCCCCGGCCACGCCGGCCAGGCCGAACAGAGCGATGTCGCCCTGGGAAAAGCCGTACACCGGGCTGGCCAGCAGCAGCGGCACCGCCGTCCAGAACACGCTGAAGGCAGCGAACAGAAAAGCCTGATAGAGGGCCCGCCGGCGCAGGATCGGCGTGGTGCGCACCAGCCGCCCCATGGACAGCAGCAAGCCGCCGTAGCCCAGCGCCGCCGTCGGTCGCCGTTGCGGCATGACCCGCGCCAGCACCAGGCTGAGCACCACCATCAGCAGCGAGGACAGCACGAACACCGCCTGCCAGCCGAACGCCTCGGTGAGCGCGCTGGCCACCGGTCGCGCCAGCATGATGCCGAGCATCAGGCCGCTCATCACCGTCCCCACCACCTGCCCGCGGCGCGCCGCCGGGGCCAGGTGGGCGGCGTAGGGCACCAGAATCTGCACCGCCACCGATCCGAAGCCGACGAACAGGGCGGCGGTCAGGAACAGGGTGGCCTGGCGGGCGAACAGGGCCCCCACCAGCGCCACGGCGGCCAGCAGGATCACCGAGATCACCAGGCGGCGGTTCTCGATCAGATCCCCCAGCGGCACGATCAGCAGCAGGCCCACGCCATAGCCCACCTGGGTCATGGTCACGATCAGGCCGGCGGCGGCCGGCGACAGGGACAGGGATTCGGCGATCGGGCCCACCAGGGGCTGGGTGTAATAGATATTGGCGACGATCAGACCGCAGGCGGTGGCCAGCATCCATACCAGCCACGCCGGCATCGTCGCCGTTTCAGCGTTTGATGACATTACTGTTCGGGTCCGTTAACGGAAAGGCGCGGGATCGACCACGTCCAGCTGCTCCGGGTCCAGGGCGACGCGGGCGTAGTCACGCCACACCCCGGCATCGAGGAACAGCCGGTAGAGGTCGGGATCGAGGTGCCGATTGTCGCGCATGCGCTGCATGATGCCCAGCGCCTCGGAAATTTTCAGGGGGATTTTGTAGGGGCGTTCACGGGCGGTGAGGGCCTCGAACACATCGGCGATGGCCATGATGCGCGCCGGGATCGACATCTGCTCGCGGGTCAGACCACGGGGAAAACCGCTGCCGTCCATGCGTTCGTGATGGCCGCCGGCATACTCCGGCACCCGCCGCAGATTGCGCGGGAACGGCAGCGATTCCAGCATCTCCAGGGTCACGTCCATGTGCCCGTTGATGATCTCCCGCTCCCGGTCGGTGAGCGTGCCCCGGGTGATGCACAGGTTGTCCACCTCGTCCTCGGTGAGCAGCGGCCGGGTCTGGCCGTGGGCGTCGGTCCAGGGCTGTTCGGCGATGCGTCGCACCCGCGCCTTGTCGGCGGCGGCCATGGCCTCGCCGCCCTTGTTAATGCGCTCCAGAAAGGCCAGATCGGATTCCAGGTCGGCGATGTCCTTCTCCAGGCGACGCCGGTGTTCCGGCTCCCGGGCCGGATCGCTGAGCGACTCCCGCTCGTAGCGGCGTTCGATGTTCGCGCGCAGGGCCGAAAACCGCGCCGCCACCAGTTCGATACGGTCGTGCAGGCCGTGCAGCTTGGTGGCCTTGTCGAGCACCGAATCGGGGATCGCCAGCTTGCCGCAATCGTGCAGCCAGGCGGCCACCCGCAGCTCGTACCACTCGTCCTCGTCGAGCTGGAAGTCCGCGAAGGTACCGCCGTCGTCGCAGGCGGCGCGGGCCAGCAATTCGGTCAGAAGTGGCACCCGCTCGCAGTGCGCGCTGGTGTGCGAGCTTTTGGCGTCGATGGCCCGGGCGAACACCCGCACGAAGGCGTCCAGCAGGTCCTTCAGTTCCTGCACCAGCAGCAGATTGTTGAGGGCGATGCCGGCATAGCCGCCGAGCGCCCCCAGCAGCGTGCGGGTGCGCGCCGGGAACGGGCCCGGCCCACTTTCGCCCCGGGCGTTGACCAGCTGCAGCACGCCCACCACCCGGTTCTCATGGTTGGTCAACGGCACCAGCAACAGGGACACCACCCGGGTCACCAGCCCGGGCACCAGCCGCGACCGGTCGTCGTCGGACAGCGCCGCCGGGTCGGTCAGGTGCAGCATTTCGCCGCCGTGCACCACCCGCGCCGCCGGGTGCCCCCGGTGGGCGTCGTCCAGCGGCAGGCGCGGCTGGTCCGGGCCGGGCCCGACGCTGCCGGCCTCGCCGGCAGTGGCCTGGCGGGCGCACTCCAGCCACTCTTCCCGGTTGTCGTCCCGCCGCAACCAGAGCACGCCGGCCTCGGCGCGGGCCAGCTCCAGCGCCTCCTCCAAAACGGTACGGGTGAGCGGCGCCAGATCGCTCTGCGCATTGATCTGACGGGCCACCCGCAACAGCGGCGGCAACTGGGTGCCGGGCACCCGTTCCAGCTTGCTCATCGCGTCGATTCCTTGGACGTTGGCGCCAAGCATAGGCACAGGCTGTCGTAACGGTAAAGCGTGCTCGCTTGAACGGCGGGGGGCGATTGCCTACCATTCTCCGGTTCTGCAACCCTCAGCCTCGGATCCCATTTCATTCATGAGCGCGCAATACCGACTGCCCGACGGGGCAACCCTGGAGTTTGATCAGCCGGCCTCCGCCCTGGAGATCGCCGAGCGGATCAGCAAGAAACTCGCCAAGCAGGCGCTGGCCGTGAAGGCCAACGGGCGCCTGACCGACGTCTATCTGCCGCTCACCGACGGGACCGAAGTGGAAATCATCACCCGGGACCATGAAGACGCCCTGGAGCTGATTCGCCATGACGCCGCCCATGTGATGGCGGAGGCGGTCCAGGAGCTGTTTCCCGATACTCAGGTGACCATCGGGCCGACCATCGAGAACGGTTTCTATTACGACTTCCACCGGGAGGCCCCGTTCACGCCGGAAGACCTGCAGGCCATCGAGAAGCGCATGCAGGAGATCGTCCGCCGCAACGAGGACATCCGCCGGGAGGTCTGGGACCGGGACGAGGCGGTCCGTTTCTTCCTGGATAAGGGCGAGGACTTCAAGGCGGAAATCATCCGTGAGCTGCCCGCCGACCAGGAAGTATCCCTGTACCGCCAGGGCGAGTTCATCGACCTGTGCCGGGGCCCGCACCTGCCCTCCACCAGCAAGCTCGGCGACGGCTTCAAGCTGATGAAGGTGGCCGGCGCCTACTGGCGCGGCAACGCCGACAACGCCCAGCTGCAGCGCGTCTACGGCACCGCCTGGCGGGACAAGAAGGAACTCAACGTCTACCTCAAGCAGCTTGAGGAAGCGGAAAAGCGGGACCACCGCAAACTGGCCCGGGAGATGGGCCTGTTCCATATCCAGCAGGAAGCGGTGGGCAGCATGTTCTGGCACCCCAAGGGCTGGCGACTGCGCAAGAACCTGGAAAACTACATCCGCGACAAGATGGTCAAATACGGCTACGAGGAAGTGTCCACGCCGCAGATGATGGACCGCATCCTGTGGGAGAAGTCCGGCCACTGGGACAAATATGGCGACGACATGTTCACCGTCTGCACCCACGACCACCGGGAAATGGCCATCAAGCCGATGAACTGCCCCGGCCACGTGCAGATCTTCAACCAGGGCATCAAAAGCTACCGGGACCTGCCGATTCGCCTGGGCGAGTTCACCGCCCTGTTCCGTAACGAGGCCCACGGCGCCCTGCACGGGCTGATGCGGGCGCGTTCGTTCAGCCAGGACGACGCCCACATCTTCTGCACCGAAGCCCAGGTCAATCCGGAAACCGCCACCTTCATCCAGATGCTGCGCGAGGTCTACGAGGACTTCGGCTTTCAGGAATTCCGCATCAAGTTCTCCGACCGTCCGGAGAAGCGGGCCGGTTCCGACGAGACCTGGGACAAGGCCGAGGCGGCGCTGCGCGACGCGGTGGAATCCCTGGGCCTGGAATGCGAACTGAACCCGGGCGAAGGTGCCTTCTACGGGCCGAAACTGGAGTTCGTGCTGCGCGATGCGATCGGGCGGGACTGGCAGTGCGGCACCCTGCAGGTGGACTTCGTGCTGCCCGAGCGCCTGGACGCGGAATACGTGGCCGAGGACGGCTCCCGCCAGCGTCCGGTGATGCTGCACCGTGCGGTGCTGGGCTCCCTGGAGCGCTTCCTGGGCATTCTGATCGAATCCACCGCCGGCCATCTGCCGCTGTGGATGGCGCCCACTCCGGTGGCGGTGTGCACCATCACCAACGCGGTGGACGATTACGCCGCCGAGGCGGTGGCGCTGCTCAAGGCCAAGGGCATTCCGGCGGAGCTGGATACCCGCAACGAGAAAATCGGCTTCAAGGTGCGCGAGCATTCCCGCACCAAGACCCCGCGCATCTGGGTGGTCGGCGAGAAGGAAGCCCAGGAGCGCAAGGTGGCGATTCGCAGCCTGGGCTCCAAGGACACCGAGGAGCTGTCCCTGGAAGAGGCGGTGGAACAGCTGGCCCAGGCCACCCGCGCACCGATCTGACGGCCCCGATGTCGTCGCTCCTGCGGCGGCCAGGCAGGAGGCACGATGTTCAAAGAGAACGAGCAGCAGGCGGAAGGGTTCAGCGTATCGCTGGGCGAGGCGCTGGATGATCTGGCGTACAACGACGCCGGCCTGATTCCGGTGATCGCCCAGCAACACGACACCGGCGAGGTGCTGATGTTCGCCTGGATGAACCGGGAGGCCATCGAGGAAACCCTGCGTACCGGCCGGGTCTGTTATTACTCGCGCTCGCGGCGCACTCTGTGGCGCAAGGGGGAATCCTCCGGCCAGGTACAGACCCTGCGCGAACTGCGCGCGGACTGCGACGGCGACGTGCTGCTGGCGCGGGTGGAACAAACCGGCCCGGCCTGCCACACCGGGCGCCGGGACTGCTTTTACTGGAAGCTCGACGGCGACCGCGCCACCATCGACAAAACGCCGCTGATCGACCCGGCGGACCTTTATAAAAACTGACCACGGACGAAGTGCCTGTTCCATGCTGACACTGCACAACACCCTCACCGGGCAGAAGGACGTTTTCCAGCCGCTGGATCCGGAGCGCGTGACGCTCTATGTGTGCGGACCCACGGTCTATAACTACGTCCACATCGGCAACGCCCGCCCGGTGGTGGTGTTCGACGTGCTCTATCGGCTGCTGGCACGGCTGTATCCCAAGGTGGTCTACGCCCGCAACATCACCGACATCGACGACAAGATCATCAACGCCTGCGCCGACACCGGCGAATCCATGGAAGCCCTGACCGGCCGCTTCACCGCCGCCTTCCGCGAGGACATGGCCGCCCTGGGGGCGCTGGAGCCGTCGATCACCCCGCTGGCCACCGATCATATCGGCGACATGATCGCCATGATCGAAACGCTGATCGCCAAGGGCCACGCCTACGAGTCCCAGGGCCACGTGCTGTTCGCGGTGGAGTCCATGCCCGACTACGGCAAGCTCTCCGGGCGCAACCTGGAAGACATGCTGGCCGGGGCCCGGGTGGAAGTGGCGGACTACAAACGCCATCCGGGCGACTTCGTGCTGTGGAAGCCCAGCGAGGCCGACCAGCCCGGCTGGGACTCGCCCTGGGGGCGCGGCCGCCCGGGCTGGCACATCGAATGCTCGGCCATGATCCACCGTCATCTGGGCGATGTGATCGACATCCACGGCGGTGGCCAGGACCTGATCTTCCCGCACCACGAAAACGAGATCGCCCAGGGTTGCTGCGCCCACGGCACCGAGTACGTGCGCTACTGGATGCACAACGGCTACATCAATATCGACGGCGAGAAGATGTCCAAGTCCCTGGGCAACTTCCGGCTGGTGCGCGATCTGCTCCAGCATTACCCCGGTGAGGTGCTGCGCTTCGCGCTGCTGTCCAGCCACTACCGCTCGCCGCTGAATTTTTCCGTGGAGCTGCTGGAGCAGGCCCGCAGCAGCCTGGACTCGCTCTACTACGCCCTGCTGGGCCGGGGCCGTATCGTGCGCGCCGATCCGGACTACCGGCTGCCCGATGACCACCCGGTGGTCACCGCCCTGCTCGACGATCTGAACACCGCCGAGGCGATCAGCGCCCTGCACGCGGTGGCCGCCCGCCTGAACAAGGCGGAGCCGGACGACAAACCGGCCCTGAAGGCGGAACTGCTGGCCGGCGCCGGCCTGCTGGGTCTGCTCGCGGCCGACCCCACCGGCTGGTTCCAGAACAAACAGGGCGGCGGCGAGGATGAGCTGGACAGCGCCACCATCGATGCCCTGGTGGAAGAGCGCAATCAGGCCAAGAAAGACCGGGATTTCGCCCGCGCCGACGAGATCCGCGACCAGCTCAAGAACGCCGGCGTCCAGCTCGAGGACACCCGCGAAGGCACCCGCTGGACCCGGGGCTGAGGCCGGCGCCGGGCGGAAAGCGGGCGGGGGCCGTGCTGGTTTTTGTTATAGTGTTCGGTTTATGATGCGCCGTTGAATTCACCTCCGTCTGCGGATGTCGCCGTGAAACCCGTTTTGCTTGCCGGTCTGCGGTTTTACCAACTGGTGCTCAGCCCCTGGGTGGGCAACCAGTGCCGCTTCTATCCGACCTGCTCGGAGTACGCCCGGCAGGCGGTGGAGACCCATGGCAGCCTGCGCGGCAGCGCCCTGGCGGCCCGGCGGCTTTGCAAATGCCACCCCTGGCACCCGGGCGGGTTCGACCCGGTCCCCGGCCGCGAGACCGACCATGACTGAGCGCCGCCTGCGTCGTCATCTGCTGCTCGCCGCCCTGCTGCTGGTGGCGCAGACCCTGGTGGTCTGGCATGGCCCCAGCCACATTCTCGACGGCCATGGCCACGGCCCGGTCGCTCAGCAGGACTGTCAGGCGCTGCACGGCCACGGCCTGGCCTGCTCGCCGGTGGCCGATCTGCCGCCGGCACGCTTCACCCCCCCGCTCACCGTCCCTTATCCGGTGGGCGCCCCCGATCTTCCGCGCCCCCGGGTGCACCCCGCCCGCGCCCCACCGGTTTTCTCCTGATCACGACCCTTTGATGTTGTTCACACGGACCGTCCAGGCGTAACGCCCCGGCCGTGCCTGTATCCAGGAGAGACCATGAAACGCGTAATTTTCCCCATGGCGGCCGCCACCCTGGCCGCCGTGGGCGGGCCCGTGGCGTTTGCCCAGCCCGCTGACTCCAACGAAAACCGCCTCGACGCGGTGGAAGTGTCCGCCCTGCCCCTGGGCAGCGACGCCAATCTGACCCCGGCGTCCTACGACCTGCTGGAAGACGAACTGCTGTTCCAGCAAAGCGAAGCGACCCTGGGCGACACCCTCAACGGCCTGCCCGGCGTGCATTCCGACACCTTCGGCGGCGGCAGCAGCCGGCCGGTGATTCGCGGCCAGACCGCGCCCCGGGTCAGCGTGCTGTCCGACGGTGCCCAGCTGTTCGACATGTCCGCCATCTCGCCGGACCACGCCACCACCGTGGAGCCCATGCTCAGCCGCAAGGTGGAAGTGCTGCGCGGCCCGTCCACCCTGCTCTACGGCGGCGGCGCCATCGGCGGCGTGGTCAATGTGCTCGACAACAAGATTCCCACCCGCATGCCGGACGGACCGGTGGAAGGGTTCTTCGAGGGTCGCGGCAACACCGTGGCCGATGAAGCCGCCGCCGCCTTCGGCCTGACCACCCGCGCCGGTGAAAACCTGGCCCTGCACGTGGAAGGCGCCCGCCGGGACGCGGACGACTACGAGGTCAACGGCTTCACCGATCCGACCATCGACGGCACCTGGGCGGAAAGCAACAACGGCAGCGTCGGCCTGTCCTGGATCGGCGACCGGGGCTACCTGGGTCTGGCCTACTCCTATCGGGGCGACCAGTACGGCCTGCCCGGTCACAGCCACGAGTTCGAGGGCTGCACCGCCAACGGCGCCACCCTGGAGTGCGCCGAGGAAGAGCACGACCACGAACACGGTGCCCACGAGGCCCCGTTCGTGGACCTGGACAGCCGCCGGGTGGACCTGCGCGGCGAATACCGGCAGCCGGTGGCCGGCATCGAGGCGGTACGCCTGCGCGCCAGCCACACCGACTATCGCCACCACGAGATCGAGGAAGACGTGATCGGCACCACCTTCCGGCACCGGGGCGTGGACGCCCGGGTGGAAGCGGAGCACGCGCCGATCCTCGGCTGGCGCGGTACCTTCGGCACCCAGATCACCGACGGCCAGATCGAGACCAGCGGCGAGGAAGCGGTGGTACCGAAAACCGACACCCGCACCGCGGCGGTGTTCGCCGTGGAACGTTACCGCTTCAACGAGCGCTGGCAGTTGGAAGCCGGCGCCCGCTTCGAACATCAGAAGCTGGACCCGGACGACGCCGACCGGCCGCTGCCTTCCTACAGCGAGTCCGCCACCTCCCTGTCCACGGCGCTGACCTGGGCATTCCGCCCGGACTACAACGTGTCCGTGTCCCTGGCCCGTTCCGAGCGGCTGCCCCAGGCCCAGGAGGTCTACGCGCGCGGCGTGCATCTGGCCACCAACACCTATGAGTGCGGCCTGCTCGCCGATAGCTTCACCTGCGGCGGCGCCGGCAACGACGCCGGTCTGGAGACCGAGACCTCCTACAACGCCGGCATCAACCTGCGCAAGGTGAGTGGCGACCTGACCTTCGACCTGGGCCTGTTCCACAACCGGGTGAACGACTACGTCTATGCCCGCACCCTGGATCAGATCGAGGAATTCCGCCTGATCAAGTACAGCCAGGCGGACGTGGAATTCACCGGCGCCGAGGCCGAGGCCACCTACCAGTGGACCGAACGCTTCTCCACCACCCTGTTCGGCGACACGGTACGCGGGGAGTTCAAGGACGGCGGCGACAGCCTGCCGCGCATCCCGGCCCACCGTCTGGGCGCCCGGGTGAACACCTTCTGGCGCGCGTTCGACGGCGAAGTGGAGTTCTACCGGGTGTTCGCCCAGGACGACATCGCCGCTTTCGAGACCCGCACCCCGGGCCACGACATGCTCAATGCCACGGTGAGCTACACCTTCACCGGCCAACCCCAATACAACGTCTTCCTGCGGGCCAGCAATCTGCTCGGCGAGGAAGTGTGGAACCACGCGTCCTTCCTGGCGCGCACCGTCCCGGAACCCGGTCGCAACCTGACCGCCGGCGTGCGCATGACCTTTTGACGCGATCCACTGAAAAACGAATTCGGAGACCACGATGAAACGCTATTTTTCTCCCACCGGCGCCGCCCTGCTGGCGGCCTCGGTGCTGCTTGCCGCCTGTAACAACGACACCGGCAGCACCGAGCTGCCCGGCGACGACCACGATCACGAGCATGAACACGGCGAAGCCGCCGGCCGGCTGGTGTTCACCCACGCCGACGGCGCCAACTCAAGGGTCTATGTGCACGACCTGGAAAGCGGCGAAACGATCAACGATTTCGCCCTGGTGCACCCGGCCACCGGCGTCTACACCAGCCCCGAAGGCCGCTACGCGGTCATCGTGCAGCGCGACAACGATCAGGTGGAATTCCTGGACAGCGGCATCCATCTGCACGACGACCACGTGCACGAAGACGCGCCGTCCATGCTCGGCTTCACCCTGAACGGCGTGGCCCCCACCCACTACCGGGTCAACGGTGAACACGCCGCCCTCTACTTTGACGGCGACAGTGCCACCGCGCAGATGAGCCGCTTCCAGCTGTTCAGCGACGAAAGCCTCACCGACGGTGGCGTGCTGGCGTCCCAGACCCTGGACACCGCCCACCACGGCGTGGCCGAGCCCCAGGAGGGGCTGGTGCTGGCCAGCCATGCCGCCACCAGCGGCGGCCCGGCGGACGGCGTCACGGTGTTCGAACTGCACGGCGATCATTTCCACGGCGAGGGCGAGCTGGCCACCGCCTGCCCGGGCCTGCACGGCGCCGCCAGCCACGGCGTCTACAGTGTCTTCGGTTGCCAGGACGGGGTGCTGGTGGCGGAACTGCACGGCGACCATTTCCACGACGCCAAGGTGGCGGTGCCGGAGCGAATCGCCACGGTGCTGGGCCACCCGGACGTGGAAGCGCTGATCGGCGTGTCCTACCCGGATGGCAACCTGTACGCCATCGACCCGGAGGCGGGCACCGCCACCCAGGTGGACTGGCGGGACGGCGCCGTGGACGGCGGCGGCGCCCCGGTGGCACCGAAGGCCCAGGCGTTCGACGCTCACGGTGAGCATCTGCTGGTGCTGGACAGCGAGGGCGACCTGCACGTGCTGGAGACCTCTGACTGGTCCCACCGCGCCGCCCTGGCCCTGCTCGACACGGTTCCCGGTGCCGGCCCGGCGCCGACGCTGGCGGTGAGCGGCAGCGGTGACCAGGCGTTCGTCAGCGACCCGGCGGCACGGGCCCTGCACATCGTCGATCTGGAAGCGCTGTCGGTGGACACCGTGGATCTGGACTTCGCCCCCACCGGGCTGGCCTGGACCGGCACCGTGGCGGCCCATGACCACGGCGGGGAAGACGGCGACCACGATCACGAGCATTGATCGTCGGCCTGATCGCGGCTAAAGCCGCTCCTACGATATTGTTGTAGGAGCGGCTTTAGCCGCGATACACCGCGTCGCCCCTCTTGCCGCGTCGCCATGGGCACCGCTTTTCACTACAATGAGTCTCGTCCTCAAAGCAGTGGAACTCGGAGTCTCCCATGAAACGATGGCTGTTGGCCGCTGGCCTTGCCCTGCCCTTTTCCGTTCTGTCCGCCCCGGTACTGGCGGCGGGCTACGCCGGCCTGGATTACGTCAGCGCGGACATCAATCCCGATCACGGCGGCAGCGCCGATCCCTCCGCTCTGCAATTCAAGTTCGGCAGCTGGATCAATCGCAACGAAACCCTGGGCGGCGAGCTGCGCCTGGGCCTGGGCATCGGCGACGACAGCCTGGGCGGTGGCGTTGACGTGGAAATCGACCGCTACTACGGCGCCTATTTCCGTGGCCAGTTCCCCAATACCCTGCCGGTGCGCCCCTACGGCCTGATCGGGCTGACCCGCGTGGAAACCACCGTTGACTACCCCGACGGCGGCTCCAGCGGCGACAACTACAGCGGCCTGTCCCTGGGCCTGGGCGCCGACATCAGTCTCACCGACGTGGTGTTCCTGAGCGTGGAGTATCTGCGCGCGGTGGACAGCGGCGGCGATGAGATCAACAACATCGGCGTGGGTCTGAACGGCAGGTTCTGAACCCGCCACCCGCGACCGCGGGCACAAAAAAGCCGCGCTGAAGAGCGCGGCTTTTTTATGGCCGGTGTGCGGGCGATGAATCAGGGAATCGGCAGATAGCCGCCATCCACCTGTTTGGTGACGATCGCCACGGCGTTGTGGGCGTGCAGGCTTTCCAGGTGATTCACGCGCAGCCAGAAATCCTGATAGCACGGCTGCGGGTCCAGGGCCTGCTTGAGGCGCCGGGCGGCGTCCTCGCAGAACATCAGGTTCTGACCGTTGAGCTTGGCGAACTCCTGCTCGTCCACCCGCTTCACGGCGGTCTGCACCGGCGTCTTCAGGGCGCCCTCGATGGTGTCGATCAGCGCGGTGATCGGGAACGCCTCGTCACAGCCGGCATCCAGCAGCACCCGCACCTGGGCCACGGAGCGCTGGCTGTGCGGCGTGGCCATGATGCCTTCCTCGGTGCCCAGCCATTCGAACACCTTGTCCACGTCCACCTGGCTGTCCTTGCCGAAGTCCTCGCGGAACTGCTCCTGAATCAACTGCCGGGCCAGAGCCGCGGAGCAGGGGCAGGTGGAGGAGTACGGCACTTCCACGGCCAGCTCGATGCGCAGGCCGTCCGGCGCCTTGGTGGCCTTGATGGTCACCGGGTAGCTCTTCCAGCCGGCGTAGCTGCTCTTCAGGGCCGGGCGGCGCATGGAGTATTCAAAATCGAACTGCACGAAGGCCTTGTCGCTGAGGCCGTCGTGGGTATCCAGGAAGTTATCCAGCAGCGTCTCGATGGAGTGAGCGCTCACCGAGTGGTCCCCGAACGTCTCCTCCAGCATCAGGTACAGCCGGGACATGTGAATGCCCTTGGCGTCCGGATTGGACAGGCTCACGTAGGCCTGGATGGAGGTGCTCACCGGCCGTTCGCCGGCCAGGGTGTCGCTGATCCGGGCGGGCAGATGTATCTCGCTCATGCCGACCCAGTCCAGGGTGCTGTGAAGGTGGTCCACCATGGAATTGGTCGCCACATCGGGCATGGATTTGGTGGTATCTGCACCACTATCGCGCTTCATGGGAATCTCCGTAGGGACGACGGCGGCGCATCATGACGCCGATCAGGTGAATGAAATGGCAACCTGATTGTCATCGCCCGATCACACAGGGACGCGAAGTGTAGCAGAATCACCCGCACAAATAGACCTTCCGGCGGGCGGGGTTTGGCAATGGCGGTGACAGGCCCGGTCTATCAATCCGGGCCCGCCCATAGCAGGGTAAACAGGGCGTTCCGGCCGCCTACAGCAGCGACTCCGGGTCGTCCTCGGGACGGCCCACCACTTCCTGGAAGCGCTCCAGATCGCGCAACGGCACGAACATTTCTTCCGCCCGGGCGTGACGCCGCAGGGCCTCGGAAATGTTCACCGCCTGTTGCAGGTCGCGCAGGGCATTGTCGTTCTCGCCCAGGCCGGCCCAGGCGCAGGCCCGCTGGTAGAGGGCGTGGGCGTTGTCCTCGTCCACCTCCAGCACCCGGTCGCACAGGCTCAGGGCCCAGCGCTGCTCGCCCAGCTCCAGGGCGGCGTCGGCTTTCCAGGCCAGCGCCTCCGGATCGTCCGGGCGCAGCTCCAGGATCCGGTCGTAGAGCTCGATCTTCTCCTTGTAGCTGCCTTCCTTGGTGGCTTTCAGCCACAGGCTATGGATCTCGTTGGTGCGCTCGATCTCTTCCTGGTTCTCGGCGATGGTGCGGGATTTCTGGCGCAGCTCCTGCTCCAGGTCCGCCAGCCGCGACTCGTACTCCACCGTCAGCCGGGACATCTCCTTCTCGGCGTAAACCCGGATGTTGTCCTTCAGGTCACGGATGGTGGACCAGCCCACCAGGGCCAGGATCGAGGCGGCACCGGCGATCAGATAGAAGAAGTAGGTCACCGTGTTGGTGGCGTAACCCATGGCCTTGTCCGCCACCTCCAGTTCGCGGTCGGTGACGATGCGGTTCATGTCGTTGCGGTATTCCATCATGTCCTGACGGATGGCGCGCAGCTCACCGAGAATCCAGTTCTCGCGGAACTGGGAGATCACCGGGCCCTTCTCGATCTCGCTCTCCGACTCCGGACGGGGGTCGGCGGGTTCCGACTGGGCGCCCGCCATGGCGCTCATGGTCAGCAACAGCACCCAGATTCCCGCCTTCAGGCAACGCTTGAACAAGACCGCTTCCTCTTTCTCTCAGATCTTCAATTCGGATTCATCACGGGTGGCCGGCGCGCGGGCGCCGCCACCGGCCGACGCCGCGAGTATGGTGGCATTAAGACCCGCCCGCCGCCAGCCTGAACCGGGCAAAAGCGAACCGGAGCGCGCTTGACAGGCTTCCCGCGATGCCATGTAGTGAGTTGATCCCGCATGCCAACACCAAGGAGTTTCATGAGAATCCCACGACTCATGGGCGCCGCCGCGGCGCTCTTGCTGATGGCGTTCAGCGCCGGCGCCACGGCGGAAACCTGGCGCCTCGGCCTGGAAGAGATCGAAGGCAGCGTCCAGCACCGCTACGCGGAGCGCTTCAAGGAACTGATCGAGAAACGCAGCGACGGCGACATCACCGTGCAACTGCTGCCCTACGGGACCTGGGGCTCCACCTACACCGCGCTCTACGACGCGGTGCAGAATGGCGCCATCCAGATGGCGTTCGGCTCCGGCGCCCTGGGCGGCACGGTGCCGGAAAGCCAGCTGCTCAACCTGAACTTCGTGATGCCCGCCGATGAGTGGCGCACCGCCCGGGTACTGAACTCCGACGCCTTTCTGAAAAGCGACGCCTGGCAGCAATCGTTCCGCCAGCGCGACCTGGTACCGCTGGCCGAGCTGCCCGAGGGCTACCAGGTGTGGACCGCCAACCGGGCCATCCGCGAGCCGGCGGACATGAAGGGCCTGAAGATCCGCGTGATGGACAACAGCCTGCTGCGCGCCACCTACCAGGCCTACGGCGCGGCCCCCACCACCATCGCCTACGGCGAGCTGTACAGTGCCCTGCAGCAGGGCCAGGCGGAGGCCAATATCCAGCCGGTGTTCGCCCATCAGGAGATGGGGTTCTACGAGGTGCAGCAGTACATGATCTTCGCCCGCCAATCCCAGTTCGTGGCGACCCTGATGGGCAACGAGCAATGGTACGACGGCCTCTCCGGGGAGCGCCGGGCCATGGTCGACAAGGTGGTCGGTAAACTGGTGCGTGAAGGCCACGAGCTGCAGACCGGCTTCAACAAGAAGCGGCTCAAGGCGATCCGCAAGGACAGCGACATCGAGATCATCGAACTGAACGACGCCCAGCGCGAGGCCTTCCGCGAACAGGCCCGGCCGGTACGCCAGATCTATATCGACGAAGTCGGCGAGCGCGGCCAGCGGGCCCTGGATACCCTGCTCCAGGCGTTCGACCAGGCCGGCGATCAATCCTGACCCGCCGACCCGACCGCTCCCTCAAAAAGCCCGGCCTGGCGCCGGGCTTTTTGATGGGCCCGCGATCACGGACTGCCCAGGGACGGCAGCCACAGGGAAATCTGCGGGTAGGCGACCAGAATCACCGTGGCCAGCATCAGGATCAAAATGAACGGCGGCGTGCCGCGAATCACTTCCAGATAGGGCCGGCGGAACACGGCGATGGCGGTGAAGATGTCGCAGCCGAACGGCGGCGTGGCCGAGCCGATGGCCGCCTGCAGGGTCACGATCACGCCCACATGGACCGGATCCAGCCCGGCGGACTGCACCAGCGGCTTGAAGATCGGCACCAGGATCAGGATCACCACGATCGGATCCACGAACATGCAACCGATAAAGAACGCCACCGCGATCAGTGCCAGGGCCGCCGTTTTGTTATCGCCGATGGCCTCGATGGCGGGGCCGAGCACCTGTTCCGGTATGCCGGCGGTGCCCAGGGTGTGTGAAAAGGCGGCGCCGATGGCCACCAGAATGAACACCACCGCGGTGATCATCCCCGAGGACAGGGCCAGACCGCCCAGATCGCGGAGGCTCACTTTCCGGTAGATCACCACTTCCAGCAACAGGGCGTAGGCCACCGCCACGGCGGAAGCCTCCACGGCGCTGAAAAAGCCCAGATAGATGCCGCCCACCACCAGCACCGGGAAGCCCAGCGGCAGGATGGCGCCGCGCAGGGCCTTGAAACGTTCCGCCCAGCTGGCCCGCGGCTCCGGCTCGATGCCCTGGACACGCGCGCCGACCCAGCAGTAGGCGGCGAACATCAGCAGAATCAGGATGCCCGGCAGAATGCCGGCCAGAAACAGGTCACCGATGGAGGTGCCCATCACCACGCCGTAGACGATGAAGCCGATGCTGGGCGGGATCAGCAAAGCGATGTCGCTGGCATTGATGATCAGCGCCAGCGCGAAGCTGTCCGAGTAGCCCTTGGCCAGCAGGCGCGGCCGCATCGGCCCCCCCATGGCGACCACGGTGGCCTGGGTGGAGCCGGACACCGCGCCGAACACCGCGCAACCCGCCGCCGTGGTGATCGGCAGCCCGCCGCGCCAGTGGCGGCTGAACGAGTCCACCAGGTCCAGCAGACGGTTGGCGGTGTGCCCCTTGGTGAGGATGTCGGCGGCGAAGATGAACATGGGCACCGCCGCCAGCACCCAGCTGCCCACGCCGGTGATCATCCAGGTCACCGCCTGCTCGGGGCCGAAGAAGGTCAGCCCGGAGAACATCATGAACAGGGTGCCCACCGCCAGCGGCACCATCATCGGATAGCCCAGCAGCAGCAGGACCAGCATGATCAGAACCAGGGCGATCAGCATGTGGGCGCCCTCCGGCCGGTTCGCGATTCAGACACGGTCATCGCCGGCCCCTCCCATTTCCCCGCCGTGCACCGGCGTATCCGAATAGGTTTCCCGTTCGTTGAACGAGCGCCAGATACCCGGTGACAGGGCGTTGCGGGCCAGGGTCAGCAGGTACTGGATGCCGGCCAGGCCGAACCCGGCGGGCAGTGCCAGGTAGACGATCCACATGGGCAGGCCCAGGGACGAGCTGACCCGGCCCCGGTCGTGGATGTCGATCACGTACTGGCCGGACTTCCAGGCGAAATAGAACATCAGCGCCGCCGTGCCCAGGCAGATCAGCATCAACAGCCCCTTGCGGGCGCGGCCCCTCAGCTGCTCGTAAAGCGCGGACATCCGGATGTGACGGGCATGGCGGGCGGCGTAGCTGACGCCCACGAAGGTCATCACCACGATCAGCATTTCGGTGACTTCATAGGTGCCGGGGATGCCCCGGTCGAACACCAGTTGCCCCACCACATGGACACTCATCAGCAGCGCCATCAACAGCACGGTGCCGCCGATGACCAGCCGCTCGACCACACCGATGACGCGATCAAACGCGGCCAGCGCGGTCAGCAGCCCCTTGAAGGCGTTGTTCATGGATCTCTACTACCCCAGCGGACATAAGTACTTTGACATCTAAATATTATATCTCTAAACTAGCCTACCACTATTCGCAAGGAATCGCTCGGCCATGCCGTTGCTCTGCAGCCGAAAAGCAAATGTAAAACCTGTTTTTACATCAAAATGACGCTGACGCGACACGGTCATATTAGTTTGTTATCCAGAGAATTAACGACCATGGCCCGACACGACGAAGTGCTGATTGCTCTACGCCAAATCATCCGCGCCACCGACCTTTACTCGCGCAAGCTGAGCAAGGTCGCCGGCCTCACGGCGCCCCAGCTGCTGATCCTGCAGGCGATTGCCTCGCGGGGTGAGATGACCATGGGGGACATCGCCACGGAGGTGTCGGTCAGCCAGGCCACCGTGACCACCATCCTCGATCGCCTCGAGAAGCGCGGCTTGATCGAGCGCAAAAGGGGTGAACGGGACAAACGGCGGGTCTATGCTTATTTGACCACGGCCGGCCGCGACATCATGGAGCGGGCCCCGACGCCGCTTCAGGACGAGTTCATGGCCCGCTTCGAGCGGCTCGAGGACTGGGAGCAGTCGTTGATTCTCAGCTCGCTGCAGCGTGTCGCGGCGATGATGAACGCCGGCGACATCGACGCCTCGCCGGTGCTGGATCTGGGCGCCATCGACCGCATCCAGCCCAACGGCGACGGCCAGCGCCGGCGTCGCGACTCTTCATCCTATCAACCTGACCGGAAGTGAACCGAATGCCATCAGACGATCAAAAAGGGGCCTCGACCCCCGCCGACATCAAAAAAGAGATCATTCTGCGCAAGCCTGAAAGTCAGGACGGCCCACGCGTGCACAAGCTGATCGCCGAGTGCAAGCCGCTGGACGAGAACTCCGTGTACTGCAACCTGCTGCAGTGCACGCACTTCGCGGACACCTCCGTGGCGGCCGAGATGGACGGCGAACTGGTGGGTTTTATTTCCGGCTACATCCCGCCCAAACAGCAGAACACCCTGTTCGTGTGGCAGGTGGCGGTGCACGCCAAGGCCCGCGGTCACGGTCTGGCGAAGCGCATGCTGGCCAACCTGATCGAGCGGGACGAGAGCCGGGACGTGCAGTTCATCGACACCACCATCACCCCGGATAATGAAGCATCCTGGGGCATGTTCCGCAGCTTCGCCTATGAGCGGCGGATGCCCACCGAGGAGTTCATCCTGTTCGACTCGCGCATCCACTTCGCCGGGCAGCACAACGATGAACACCTTCTGCGGATCGGCCCGTTCAACCGGGACGACGCCTGAACGCGAAGAACGCCTGAATACTGAATCGACTGAATCCGACCAGACAGCGAAAGAGAGGTAGACAAGCCATGGATACGGAAATTTTTGAGAATATCGAATCCGAGGTACAGAGTTACGCACGCAGCTTCCCGGTGGTATTCGACAAGGCCCAGGGCAGCTATCTGTACGACGAGGAAGGTAATCGCTACCTGGACTTTCTGGCCGGCGCCGGCACCCTGAACTACGGGCACAACAACCCGGTGCTCAAGGAAGTGCTGCTGGAATACATCCAGAACGACAAGATCGTTCACGGCCTGGACATGCACACCGTGGCCAAGCGTGACTTCCTGGAAGCGCTGGACGAGTACATTCTCAAGCCCCGTGAAATGGACCATGTGGTGCAGTTCACCGGCCCCACCGGCACCAACGCCGTGGAAGCGGCGCTGAAGATCGCCCGCAACATCAAGGGCCGCGAGAACATCATCAGCTTCACCAACGGCTTCCACGGCGTCAGCCTGGGCGCCCTGTCCACCACCGGCAACAGCCACCACCGTGGCGTGGCCGGCGTGACCATGGGCGGCGTCAGCGTGATGCCCTACGACGGCTATCTGGGTGATGCCTTCGACACCACCGAATACCTGGACAAGGTACTCTGCGACTCCTCCAGCGGCGTCGACCATCCCGCCGCGGTGATCGTGGAAACCGTGCAGGGTGAGGGCGGCATCAACGCGGCCAGCTTCGAGTGGCTGCGCAACCTGGAACGGGTCTGCCGCAAGCACGACATGCTGCTGATCCTGGATGACATCCAGGCCGGCTGTGGCCGTACCGGTACCTTCTTCAGCTTCGACAACGTGGGCATCAAGCCGGACATCATCACCCTGTCCAAGTCCCTGAGCGGCTACGGCCTGCCGTTCGCGGTGGTGCTGCTCAAGCCGGAGCTGGACCAGTGGAAACCGGGCGAGCACAACGGCACCTTCCGGGGCCACAACCTGGCCTTCGCCACCGCCGCCAAGGCACTGGCCCACTTCTGGAGCGATGACACCTTCGCCAAGGAAGTGCAGAAGAAAGGCGACCTGATCACCGAGCGCTTCCGCGATATCGCCGGCGCCTACGAGGATCACTGGTTCTACCTGAACGGCCGCGGCATGATGCAGGGCCTGGTGTGCCGCGACGGCCAGCTGGCCGAGGAAATCACCAAGGCGGCCTTCCGTCGCAAGCTGGTGATCGAAACCTCCGGCGCCGACGACCAGGTGATCAAGACCCTGTGTCCGCTGACCGTGTCCGAGGACGAGCTGAACGAAGCCATGGACATCCTCAAGGAAAGCGTGGCCGAAGTCATGAAAGACCGGATCAAACGGGGCGACGCGCACTCCGTTTCCAGCCTGGCGGGCTGATTCAAAACGCCGACACCGGCCGCCTTCCCGGCGGCCGGTTTTTTATCCCTTTCCCTTTATTCCAATCCTTTGGAGGTCCAGATGATTGTTCGTACCCTGGCGGAAGCTGAAAAAACGGAACGTCGCGTGGTCGCCGAGAACGGCAACTGGCAGTCCGTGCGCCTGTCCCTGAAGGAAGATGGCATGGGCCATTCCTTCAACATCACCACCATCTTCAAGGGCACCAAAACCCACATCAAATACGCCAACCACTGGGAATCCGTCTATGTGATTTCCGGCAAGGGCAAAATCGAGATGGTCGAGAGCGGGGATGTGCACGAACTCACCCCCGGCACCATTTATCTGCTCGACCAGCACGACGAGCACTATCTCTACGGTGGCGAGAACGAAGACATGGTGGTGGCCTGCGCCTTCACCCCCCCGCTGAGCGGCAAGGAAGTCCACGACGAAAACGGCGTTTACCCCGCCGACCTGGACTGATCCTCCGGTTGGTTCGGTGCGAACACCGAAAGCGGAGCCCCCGGGCTCCGCTTTTTTTATGGGTGCGCCAGGCGTCGACCAAGGTCTAATTCAGGCGCCCCTGGATTTTAGCCATAGTACAACCACTTTCGCGGCGGCCCGGGAAACCGCCACGTACCGGTGAACCTTGCCTTGCACCGACATTGTTAACGGCTCTGGAGAGTTTCCACGGTGCCCTTCCTCCGGGAGGGGCCCTCCTCTTTTTTTTTGCTCCGTTTTTTTGCCCGGCGCCGACCTCCGCCGGATGCCGGTCAAGGGCGCGGCAGCCGGGTCCTGGCCGTGTATACTGGCGGGATAACGAGTCACAGGCCCCAATAATGAAAATACTGATCGCCGACGACCATCCCTTATTTCGCGCCGCTCTGCGCCAGGCCGTGGACGTCAGTTTCGCGCGCGCCGACATTGTCGAAGCCGACTCCCTGGCCGCCCTGGAAAAACTGGGCGAGGACCAGGTGCCCTTCGATCTGATCCTGCTCGATCTGCATATGCCCGGCACCCATGGCTTTTCCGGCCTGATCTATCTGCGCGAGCTGTATCGCAAGGTACCGCTGGTGGTGATCTCCGCCAACGAAGCGGTGGAAGTGGTGCAGCGCTCCCTGCAGTTCGGCGCCGACGGCTTCATCCCCAAATCCGCCTCGGTGGACGCCATGACCCGGGCCCTGTCCCGGATCATCGGCGGCGAACGCTGGGTGCCGGAGTACGCCCGCCGGCACGCGCCGCCGGACCCGGGAGAGTTCGCCGGCATGCGCGAGCGTATCACCCAGCTCACGCCGCAACAGTTCCGCGTCATGGGCATGCTGATGGAAGGCATGCAGAACAAGGTGATCGCCTACGAACTGGAGGTGTCCGAGGCCACCGTGAAGGCGCACATGACCGCCATTTTCCGCAAGCTCGGCGTGCGCAACCGCACCCAGGCGGTGCTGGCGCTCAAGGACCTGGCCATCGAGCCCCCCGGGCTGGAATGAGCCCGGGGGGCTACAGCCCCCGCAGCACACGCAGAATGGCTTCCTCGCTGACCGGCTTCTGCAGAAAGCCCACGCCCCGCTCCTCGGCCTCCGCGCGGATCTCCACGCGCCGGTCGGCGGTGATCAGCACCGCCGGGACCACCTCTTCCCAGTAACCGTCCAACGCCTCGATCACCTGGAAGCCGTTCTCGCCGTCATCCAGTTGATAATCCACCAGCAGCAGATCCGGTTCCGGGGCGCCGGCGGCCCGGCGCAGGGCTTCCTCCCGGGAGCGGGCGGTGACCGGGTCGCAGCCCAGGGCGCGCAGCAGCGCCTCCAGGCTGGCCAGCAGCCCCGGGTCGTTGTCCACGCAGAACACCCGGGTACCGGCCAGATGGCGGCGGTCCTCCACCGCCGGCGCGGGCGCCGCCGGGAGGGCCGGTGGCGCCTCCGCCCCGGCCAGGGGCACATAGACGGAAAACACCGTGCCCCGCCCGGGCCAGGAGTCCACCGTGATGCGATGCCCGAGCAGCCGGCAGATGCGGTCGGCGATGGCCAGCCCCAGGCCCAGGCCCTTCACCTGCCGGCGCCCCTGCTGCGGCAACCGCATGAACTCATGGAACACCCGGGTGTGCTGATCCTCCGGGATGCCCGGGCCGGTGTCCCAGATTTCGATGCGCAGGGTGTCGCCCCGCCGGCGGCAGCCGAACAGCACCCGCCCCCGCTCGGTGTAGCGCACCGCGTTGGACAGCAGATTCTGCAGCACCCGCCGCAGCAACGCCTCGTCGGTGCGCACCCGCAGGTCGCTGAACACGGTGTGCAGATCCAGCCCTTCGGCCCGGGCCAGCACACTGAATTCCTCGCCAAGCTGTTCCATCAGCGGGCGCACCGCCACCACCGAGGGATGGGCCTGCATGGTGCCGGTGTCCAGGCGGCTGATTTCCAGCAACGCCGAGATGATCTGCTCGGCGGCGCGCAGGGAGCTGTCGATATGGCCCAGCACCTGCCTTTCATAGCCAAACTCGTCGCCGCGCTGGCCGAGCCGCTGGGCCAGGGAGGAGGCGAACAGCTGGGCGGCGTTGAGCGGCTGCATCAGGTCGTGGCCGGCGGCGGCCAGAAAGCGGGTCTTGCCCTCGTTGGCCTGCTCCAGCTGGCTGTTCACCTCGGACAGACGCCGGGTGCGCTCGGAGACCATCTGCTCCAGGTTCTCATTGATCTGACGCAGGGCGATCTCGTCGCGCTTACGCTCGGTGATGTCCATATAGGTACTGACGAAGCCGCCGCCTTCCATGGGGTTACCGCGCACCTCGACGATCACGCCGTTGGGCAGCTCCCGCTCGAAGCGGTGGGCACTGCCCTCGCGCAGCAGCTGCACGCGCTTGCGCACGTCCTCATCCAGATCACGGCCGTCGTAGAAGCCGCGCTCCGCGTTGTGCCGGTAGACCTCCTCGATGGGCCGGCCCAGCCGGATAAAACCTTCCGGGTAGCCGAACAGGGCCACGTAGGCCTGGTTCCAGGCGACGATGTTCAGGTCCCGGTCCACCACGCAGATGCCCTGGCTGATGGTCTCGATGGTGGTGCGCAGCAGCTGATGGTTGAACTGAATCAGCTGGGACGCCTCGTCCATGATCCGCACCATGTCGTCGCGGCGCACGCTCTGCTTGCTGAGCAGCGAGCCCATCACGATGCGCGCGGTGGAGGCGCCCATGGCGCCGGCCAGCAGGCGCTCCACATAGCGCACCAGATGCAGCGGCGCCGGCAGCGACGGGTCCTCGGAGATCTGACGCCGGTGCAGATAATCGAAGAACAGCGGCCGGGCCCGGGGGTGACCCAGCCCCCGCTCGCACACCTGCAGCAGTTCACCGGTGGTGATCAGCGGGTGGCCCATGCCCTCCCGCCACCAGTCGGTGGGGGTATCGACGAAGCGGGTGGCCTGGGTTTCGTCCAGCGGACTGTGCCGGGCGCGGCGGGAGAACGACACATAGGCCAGCAGGTTCAGACTCAGGCTCCAGAACACCCCGTGGGTGAGCGGTTCCAGGCCCTCGATACCGAACAGAGCATAGGGCCGCAGAATGCCCAGGCCCAGCAGCCCGCTCTGGTTGAGGTAGTCCACCCAGCTCACCGGCAGCACCAGCGGCAGCAGCAGGCAATAGAACCAGACCAGGAAACCGAGGATCAGGCCGACAAAGGCGCCGCTCTGATGGCCGCGCCGCCAGTACAGGCCGCCCAGCAGCGCCGGCGCCAGCTGCGCCACCGCCGCGAACGACAACAAACCGATGCGCGCCAGGCCCTCGAAACGGTCGATCAGAATGTGGAACAGAAAGGCCAGCGCCAGCAGCACCACGATGCTCAGCCGCCGCAGCAGACGCACCTGATTGCTCAGGTCGGAGAGCTCCTCGTCGCCCTGGATCCGATACTGCACCCAGGCCGGCATCAGCACCTCGTTGGTGAGCATGATCGCCAGGGCCATGGTCGACATGATCACCATGCCGGTGGCCGCGGCGATGCCGCCGATAAAGGCCAGCAGCATCATGCCGTTGTTGCCCGTGGCCATGGGCAGCGACAGCATGTACATGTCCGCCGGCCCGCCGTGGGACTGGGTGAGCAGGCCGGCGGCCACGATCGGCAATACGAACAGGGCGAACAAGCCCAGATAGAGCGGCATCAGCCAGCGCGCCTTGCGCAAATGCTGCAGGTCGTTGTTCTCCACCACCCCGGCGTGGAACTGCCGGGGCAGGCAGAGAATCGCCAGCATCGACAGCAGCAGCGCGGTGACGAAGTTCTGCGAGAACAGCGCCGGTTCAAAGGTGCCGCGAATCCGCGGCGAGGCCATCATGTTGCGCCACAGATCCAGAGGACCGTTGAACACCACGAACAGGCAGAACAGGCCGATGATCACGAACGCCACCAGCTTGATAAAGGACTCGAAGCTGACCGCCAGCATCAGCCCGGACTGGTGCTCGGTGGCGTCGATATGGCGGGTGCCGAACAGCAGGGTGAACACCGCCATCAGGGCGGACACCGCCAGGGCGATGTCCAGCGGCGGCGTGGCGTTGATGCCCACCACATGTTCGAAGGACAGGGTCACGGCCTTGAGCTGCAAGGCGATGTAAGGCAGCACGCCGACGATGGCCACCACCGTGACCAGCACCGCCAGTTGCCGGGACTTGCCGTAGCGCGCCGCCAGGAAGTCGGCGATGGAGGTGATGTGGTGCTGCTTGCCCACCGACACCAGTTTGTAGATCAGCTCCCCACCCAGCAGCATGGTGAGAATCGGGCCCAGATAAATGGGCAGGTAGGTCCAGCCACTGTGGGCCGCCTCGCCCACCGCCCCGTAGAACGTCCAGGAGGTGCAGTACACCCCCAGCCCCAGGCTGTAGGTCCAGGCGTTGTTGACCACCGGCAGGCCGCGCCGCTCGGCACGGTCGCCCCACCAGGCGATCACGAACAGCACCATCACATACAACAGGGCCAGCAGGCCGAGCTGCCATAGACTCAGCAAGGGATCACCACTGAAACAGAACCTGACAGAACCGTACCACCACCGCCAGGATCAGCACCAACAGGCCGGCGCGCTGAATCTTGAACTCCACCACCGAGAGTGTCATGCCCCGGGTCCAGAAACGCAGCACGCCGCCCCAGTCGCCGGTGCGATGAATGTAATGTCCGTAGGCGAACAGGACCAGCGTCAGGCCCAGCAGCAACAGCACGCCTTGCAGGTACGCCATGAGGATTCTCCTTATTGGTCGGCGACGGCGGGGTTCAGTTTCAGATACATCAGCGCCGCCGTGGTGGCGTCGCCGCGGGCGGTGTGCCGGCCGATCACCGGCACCCCCAGTTTGCCGGCCACGCGCTCGAAGCGCAGGTCCGGCAGCGCGTCCGGGCTGCGGTAGCGTTCGCGCTTGCGGTACAGATCGGACAGCTCCACCACCGGGTTGGGCAGGTCAAAGCCCAGCGCCGGCCGCAGGTAACGATTGATCACCGCCAGGTCGAAGTCCAGGCACCAGCCCACCAGCGGCCGGTTGCCGATGAACGCCAGCAGTTGCTCCAGGGCGTGGTCGACGGTCACCCCCTGTTCCAGGTCCACGCCACGCAGGCGGTGGATGCGGATCGAGTCCCCGCTGAGGCTGGCCGGCGGCGCCAGGTGCAGCTCCAGGGCGGCGCCGGCGCGCACCCGGCCTTCGCGGATCGGTACCGCCGCCACCGACACCAGCTCCGCCCGGCGCGGGTCCAGCCCGGTGGTCTCGCAATCCAGGGCCATCAGCTCCCGGCCATTGGGCGTGCGGAACAAATGACCGTAGGGCCCGCTGCCGTGGCGCCGTTTCTGTACCAGTCTTTTCAGCACATCGATACTCCGGATCGCTCAATACTCCAGATGAAAGCGCCGGGACAAACGCTTCTTGAATTCGTTGACCACCTGCAGGGATTCGCGCAGCAGGTCCCGCTCCAGGGCGGAAAGCCGGTCCACCAGCAGTTGATTGCCGGGCAACCCCGCCGGGTCCTGGCCGCCCTCGCCTTCCAGACGGGCCAGTTGCTGGCGCAGGCGCAGTTCCGCGAACAGGGCCATGGCCTCGCCCAGTTCCTCGGCGAAGCCCGCGTCCATCTGGCCCGCGTCCACCAGCCGGTTGAGCCGCGCCAGGGTGCCGGTGTCCCGCACCCGATGCTCCAGGCTCATGGCGCGCACCCCGTGCACCACCGGAAACAGGCCGCCCTTCTTGATGTCGATGCCCTGGTCGGGCTTTTTCAGGGCGCCGAACCAGTTCAGCGGGGTGGCGAACTTCAGCGACGGCCGGGCGAACCGGGACAGCAGGATCTGGTCGCCGCTGCAGCGCTGGAACAGGGTCTCGCGCAGCGACTCCACCAGTTCCGCCCGGCCGGCCACCGGATGGGCGTCGATCAGAATCGCCAGGTTCATCATCGCCGCGTCGTCGCCCTGGCCGGCCCAGCGCGACACCTTCTCGCGCCAGTCCGACAGCGACCCCACCCATTCCGGGTTGGACACCATGATATTGCCGGGGCAACGGGGGTAGCCCAGGGTCAGCAGGGTTTCCGTGAAACGGCGCATGTGTTCGTCGCGCTCCGGCCAGTGCGCGGCGTCGTCGAGGATCAGGGCGTTGTCCTGGTCGGTCTTGAGAATCTGCTCACCGCGCCCTTCACTGCCCAACACCAGCAGGCAGCCGTGTTCCTGATGGGCCTCCGGCACCACGAATTGGAACGCCTTGCTGATGATGCGGCCATTGAGCGCGGCCAGCAGGTCCATGGCGAAACGCATCTTCACGCCCTGGGCCATCAGCGCCCGCACCAGCTCCGGCAGGCGCGCGCTGGCCAGCGACAGCGCCTGCAGGTTGTCGGCGCGCTCCACTTCCAGCCCCACCACATAGGAGCGGCTGGAGAAGAAGCTGAGCACATCGGTGAGCTCCACCACCCCCACCGGCTTGCGCCCTTCCATGACCACCACCCGCTCCACCTCATGGCGGGTCATGCTGACCAGGGCGGCGAACAGGTATTCGTCCGGCGGCACCTTGACCAGCCGGAAGGTGGCCAGGGACAGGGCCGGCGAGGCCGGCGTCAGCCCTTCGTCCACCAGCCCGCGCAGCAGGTCGGTTTTGGTGATCACGCCGACATGGCCGTCCCGCTCCACCAGCAGACTGTCCGCCTGCCGTTCATTGAGCGCCGCCACCGCCTGCTGCACGGTGCCCCCGCTGGGCAGCACCAGCGGCTCGCGCATGCACTGGTGCACGTTGGCGAGCATGAAACCGGCCATGGTGACGCCGCCCTCGCGGCGCTCGGCGAGCAGGCGGTTCTTGCTGGCCAGGCGCTGACGGAAATAGTCGGCGAACGCCGGCTGTTCATCGCACAGGGTTTTGAACAGAGCGGCGGGAATCAGATAGCAGAGGGTTTCTTCCTCGGTGACGAACCGGTACCGGCTGCGGCCGTTCAGCACGCTCAGCGCGCCAAACACATCGCCGGCGGTGTAGACCCCGAGCCGGCCGGCGTCCGCCGGCAGGGTGGGGTCCAGCTCCAGCACCGCGCCCTTGTGCACCACGTACACGTAATCGGCGGGCCGGCGTGCTTCCAGCAACACCTGCCCGGCCTCGAAGAAGGCCATTTCCATGGCCGCCTTGAGACGCTCGCGGTGCTCGTCCTCCAGCAGGGAGAACGGCAGTTGCTCGAAATCCACGTCGATCATGGCGATGCACCGGTGTCCAAACGGCAATCGGGGCGGCGCCACGCGCCACCCCGATTTCAGTTTACTCCGTTTACCGTGGCGGGCGTCAGTGGGCCTGGGCCGCTCCGGCGCCGCGCGGTACACGGATGTCCTCGACGATATGCTGGATGTGCTCCGGCGGCGGCGCGGTCACGCGGGACACCACCAGGGCGACGATAAAGTTGAGGATCATGCCCACGGTACCGATGCCCTCAGGTGACACCCCGAACAGCCAGTTGTCCGCGGTGTTCAGCTCCGGCGACACGAACTTGAAGTAAACGATGTAGCAGAAGGTGAAGGCCAGGCCCACGGCCATGCCGGCGATCGCCCCTTCCTTGTTCATGCGCTTGTAGAAGATGCCCATGAGAATCACCGGGAAGAAGCTGGCCGCCGCCAGGCCGAACGCGAAGGCGACCACCTGCGCCACGAAGCCCGGTGGATTGATGCCGAAGTAGCCGGCGATGATGATCGCCACCACCGCCGCCAGCCGCGCGGCCAACAGCTCCTGCTTCTCGCTGATGTCCGGCTTGAGCGTCTTCTTGAGCAGGTCGTGGGACACCGCCGAGGAGATCACCAGCAACAGCCCGGCCGCCGTGGACAGCGCCGCGGCCACGCCACCGGCGGCCACCAGGGCGATCACCCAGGCCGGCAGATTGCCGATTTCCGGGTTGGCGAGCACCATGATGTCCCGGTCCACGTAGATCTCGGAGGCGTTGTCGGTGGGCGCGTTGGTGATCACCCGCTGACCCACGTCGCCGGTGGCTTCCTCACGGCTGCCCGCGAAGGTCGGCGCGCCCTTGAAGGGGTCGCCGGCGGCCATCTGCACGCGGCCGTCGTTGTTCTTGTCCAGCCAGCCGATCAGACCGGAGTTTTCCCAGTTATAGAACCAGCCGGGCAGCTCCTGGTACTCGGTGTTGTTGACGGTCTCGATCAGGTTGGTGCGCGCGAAGGCGCCCACCGCCGGCGCGGTGGTGTACAGCAGAGCGATAAAGAACAGGGCCCAGCCGGCGCTGATGCGTGCGTCGCGTACCGTCGGCACGGTGAAGAAGCGCACGATCACGTGGGGCAGACCGGCGGTACCGCACATCAGGGCGGCGGTGATGAAGAACACATCGATGGTGCTCTTGGAGCCGTCGGTATAGGCGCCGAAGCCCAGGTCCTGAACGATCTGATCCAGCCGGTCGAGCAGGTATACGCCGGTGTCGTTGCCGGCGGCATCGAGTACCGTGGCGCCGAAGCCGGTCTGCGGCAGCACATGGCCGGTCATCATGATGGACAGGAACACCGCCGGCACCAGGAAGGCGAAGATCAGCACGCAGTACTGCGCCACCTGGGTGTAGGTGATGCCTTTCATGCCACCCAGCACCGCATAGAAGAACACGATCGCCATGCCGATGATCACGCCCACGTTCACATCCACTTCCAGGAAGCGGGCGAACACGATGCCGACGCCGCGCATTTGCCCGGCCACGTAGGTGAACGAAACGAAGATCACGCAGATCACCGCCACGGTGCGGGCCACGTTGGAATAGTAACGGTCGCCGATAAAGTCCGGCACGGTGAACTTGCCGAACTTACGCAGATAGGGCGCCAGCAGCATGGCCAGCAACACATAGCCGCCGGTCCACCCCATCAGGTAAACCGACGCATCGTAACCGGCGAAGGCGATGATCCCCGCCATGGAGATAAAGGATGCCGCCGACATCCAGTCCGCGGCGGTGGCCGCGCCGTTGGCCAGCGGCGACACGCCGCCACCGGCCACATAGAACTCTTTGGTGGAACCCGCCCGGGACCAGATCGCAATGCCGATGTACAGCGCGAACGACCCGCCCACAAACAGATAAGTCAGAAGTTGAACATCCATTTTTCCGGTCCTCTTTTTATTACTCTTCGTGGACGTCGAATTTGCGATCCAGTTTGTTCATCGAGCGCGCGTACATGATGATCAGCGCCAGGAACACATAGATCGAGCCTTGTTGAGCGAACCAGAAGCCCAGTTTGAAACCGAAGAACTGAATGTTGTTGAGCGCATCCGCGAGCAGGATGCCGCAACCGTAGGACACGACGAACCAGACAACCAGGTAACTCAGAATCAACCGGACGTTGGCGGCCCAGTAGGCGCGGGCATTTTCTTCTTTCATTGGTCTACCCCTCTGCGTACTGACTGAAAAACTCTTGCGAGTCTTGCCGCAGAGACTAAACAAAGGCGCGAGCGGCCACAGTATGACTTTAGTCGAACGCAGGGGAGGGGCGGCGCGGGCTCAGGCCGGCTGGGTACCGGCGGCGCGGTACAGCGCGGCGGTCAGAGGGGCAAGACGGGTTTCCCGTTTCACGGATTCCAGCAGGGGGCCGGCTTCCGGCCAGCGGCGTCGGGAATAGCTGAGCCATTGTTTGACCCGACCGCACAGCTGGGCGTCGGTGCCGGTGTCGACGATGGCATCGGCGAACCGGCAAAGCACCGCCAGCACCTCGTCCCAACCCGCCGCCGGGCCACCACGCACTTCCCGGCAGAGCAGCGGATCGGCCACCGCGCCCCGGCCCAGCATCAGATCGTCACAGCCGCTCTCGCGCTGGCAGCGGCGGGCGTCCTCGCGGGTCCAGATCTCGCCATTGGCGATCACCGGCAGGGCCACCGCCCGGCGAATATCGCCGATGCGATCCCAGTAGGCCGGCGGCCGGTAGCCCTGGCGCTTGGTGCGCCCGTGCACGGTCAGCCAGGCGGCGCCGGCGTCCTGCACCGCCACCGCGTTGTCCAGAGCCCGGCCGTCATCGGCATTGCCCAGGCGCATCTTCACCGACACCGGCACCGCCGCCGGCACGGCGGCACGCACGGCGGCGGTGACCGCGTGCACCAGCTCCGGTTCGTCCAGCAGCACGGCGCCGCCGCGATGGCGGTTCACGGTTTTCGCCGGGCAGCCGAAGTTCAGGTCGATGGCCGGCGCCCCCAGCTCCACCGCCCGCGCCGCGTTGTCCGCCACGCAGGCCGGGTCGGAGCCGAGCAATTGCAAATGCACCGGCGTCCCCGCCAGGGTGCGGGCGCCGTGGCGCAGCTCCGGGCACCAGCGATAAAAGACGCGCGGCGGCAGCACTTCGCCGCTGACGCGGACGAATTCGCTGACACACCAGTCGTAGCGGGCGGAGGCGGTGAGGGCCTGACGGACCCAGTAGTCCGCCAGGCCCTCCATGGGGGCGAGGATCAGTTTCATGGGCGCGTAGTCTAGCACCCGTTTCGCGGTTGAGCCCGGTCAGGTGTTGAGAACGGCGCCGCCGTTGACGTGGATGGTCTGGCCGGTGATGTAACTGGCGTCATTGCTGGCCAGGTACACATAAGCCGGCGCCACCTCGCAGGGCTGGCCGGCCCGGTTCATCGGCACCTGACCGCCGAACTGCGCCACCTTGTCGGCGTCGAAGCTGGCCGGGATCAGCGGCGTCCAGATCGGCCCCGGTGCCACCGCGTTGACGCGCACGCCGCGCTCCAGCAAGGCGCCGGAAAACGACCGCACCAGCGCTTGCACCGCCCCCTTGGTGGCGGTGTAGTCCAGCAGGGTGTCGTTGCCCTTGAAGGCATTGATCGAGGAGGTGGAAATGATGCTGTCGCCTTCCTCCAGGTGAGGCAGCGCCGCCTTGGTCAGGTAGAAATGGCTGAACACATTGGTGCGGAAGGTACGCTCCAACTGGTCGTTTTCCAGTTCGGTGATGCGCTTCCAGTCGTACTGCTCGGCGGCGTTGAGAACCAGCACGTTGAGGCCGCCCAGTTCCTCCACTGTGCGTCGCACCGACTCCTCACAAAAGTCCGGGTCGCCCACGTCGCCGCGCAGGGTCAGGCAACGGCGGCCCTCCTCGCGGACCAGCCGGGCGGTGTCCTCGGCGTCGGTTTCCTCGTCCAGATAGACCAGCGCGCAGTCCGCGCCCTCGCGGGCGAAATGCAGCGCCACGGCGCGGCCGATGCCGCTGTCGCCGCCGGTGATCAGCGCCACCCGGCCACTCAGCTTGTCGGCGCCCCGGTAATCGTCACGGATGTATTTCGGTTCCGGGTCCATGCGGTGTTCCTGGCCCGGCTGGTGCTGTTGGTGCTGCGGCGGAAAATGTTCGTCGCTCATGATGCACTCCTTCGTCGTCGACGGACGGACCGCGTCCTGCGGCCGTGTTTTTGAAACGTTCCGGGTCAGTCTAGGAAGGGCGCGGGGCGGACGCCAAGCGCGCAAAGGTAAAACAATGCAGCATTGAGACCCCGCCGGCACCGCAAGCGAAACGCCATAGATATAAGGAGATCAGAGGAAGAAGCCGCTTGCGACGACCCGGCGGGCATTTCACTATAGGTGGCCCGGCACCCCGGCGGAAGGCCGTGGTTAGACCCTTTTGGAATGAGGATTTTGCCCATGAGTACCCATGATGGCGGTTGCCTGTGTGGCAAGGTGCGTTACCGGATCCATGGCCCTTTTCATCAGTTTCACCTCTGCCACTGCTCCCGCTGCCGGCGCTTCAGCGGCACCGCCCACGCCGCCAACCTGATGGCCCCCGCGGACAGCCTGGAATGGCTCAGCGGCGAGGACCTGGTGCGGCGTTTTGACCTGCCCGAAGCGAAGTCCTTCTCCCGGGCGTTCTGCAGTGAGTGCGGCAGCATGGTGCCCCACCTGAGTCGGGGCAGCGACGTGGCGGTAATCCCCGCCGGCGGCCTGGATCAGTCCCCGGATATGGACCCCAACGACCACATTTTCTGGGAAGACCGGGCCGCATGGTACGAGCCCGGCATCGGCGCCAAGAAGTACGCCGGGCTCCCGGGCGCCTAGCACCGGAACCCCCGCCGGATTGACCGCCCCACGGCGCTCCAGTACTGTTGCGCCGCATTCCGAGAGAGAGACCCATGGCCAGTAAAGCCCCGCAGTTGGAAGAAGCCCTGGACAGCCTGGAAGCCCTGGTGGAGCGGATGGAGTCCGGTGACCTGACCCTGGAGGAATCGCTGGCGGCCTTCGAACAGGGGGTCAAGCTGACCCGCGAATGCCAGCAGGCCCTGACCCGGGCCGAGCAGAAGGTGCGCATTCTGCTCGACCAGGACCCGAACGCGGAGCCCGCGCCGTTCGAAGACCGCGATGAACAGTGACCCGAACCGGCTCGAGCCGTTCGCCGACGAAGCCCGCGCCCGGCTCCAGGCGGCGCTGCAGCGCCTGCTGCCGGACCCGGCCACCAGCGCCAGCCCGCGGCTGGCCGAGGCGATGCGCTACGCGGCGCTGAATGGCGGCAAGCGCATCCGCCCGATGCTGGTGTACGCCGCCTGCCGGCTGGCCGGCGGCGAGCCGGAGCGCGCCGACGTGGCGGCGGTGGCGGTGGAAGCGATCCACGCCTACTCCCTGGTTCACGATGACCTGCCCGCCATGGACGACGACGACCTGCGGCGCGGCAAACCCACCTGCCACCGGGCCTTCGACGAGGCCACCGCGATTCTCGCCGGCGACACCCTGCACACCCTGGCCTTCGATCTGCTGGCCGGCAGCGGCGACTACTCCGACGCCGCCCGGGTGGCCATGGTGCGGGTGCTGTGCCGGGCCGCCGGCGGCACCGGCATGGCCGCCGGCCAGATGCTGGACATGGCCGCCCACGGCCGCCTGCAGGACCTGGCCGCCCTGGAACGCATGCACTACCTGAAGACCGGGCGCCTGATCACCGCCAGCCTGCTGCTCGGCTACCACGCGGCGGAGCGCGCCGACGCCGACCTGGAAGCCGCCCTGATCGCCTTCGGCGACGCCATCGGCCTGGCCTTCCAGATTCAGGACGACATTCTCGACGTCACCGCCGACACCGATCAGCTGGGCAAGCCCAGCCGCTCCGATGAAAAACACGGTAAAAGCACCTTCCCGGCCCTGCTCGGCCTGGACGCCAGCCGCCAACGGGCCCAGGCCCTGTGCGAGCAGGCCCTCGCCGCCCTGGACGGCTACGGCGCCGCCGCCCGGCCTCTGCAACAATTGGCGGACTTTATCGTGCAGCGCACGCACTGACGGCGCGGCCACTGACGCACCCCGGCCGTGACCGTTATACTTCGCCCTTGTCATGCCGCCGCTGACTGATTCAGGCTCGAATCCATGCCAAAGACGTTCACCGACATTCCGTTGACCCGCCCGAACACGCCACTGCTGGACCGCATCGCGGCGCCGGCGGACCTGCGCCAGCTGCCGGAGGCGCAACTGGAGCGGCTGGCCGACGAATTGCGCGCCTACCTGCTTTACGCGGTGGGCCGCAGCGGCGGCCACTTCGGTGCCGGCCTGGGCGTGGTGGAGCTGACCCTGGCGCTGCATTACCTGTTCGAGACGCCCCACGACCGGCTGGTCTGGGACGTGGGCCACCAGTGCTACCCGCACAAGATTCTTACCGGCCGCCGCGACGACCTGCTCAAGGTGCGTCAGCAGGGCGGACCGTCCGGCTTCCCCAAGCGCGGTGAATCCGAGTACGACACCTTCGGCGTGGGCCACTCCTCCACCTCCATCAGCGCCGCCCTGGGCATGGCCCTGGGCGCCGAAAACGCCGGCGAGAAGCGCCGCACGGTGGCGGTGATCGGCGACGGCGCCATGACCGCCGGCCAGGCCTTCGAGGCGCTCAGCCACGCCGCCCACACCCGCGCCAACCTGCTGGTGGTGCTCAACGACAACACCATGTCCATCGGCCACAACGTGGGCGGGCTGGCCAACTACTTCGCCCGCATCTGGGCCTCCAAGACCTATATCGCCCTGCGCGAGGGCGGCAAGAAGGTGCTCTCCGCCATGCCGGCCGCCTGGGACTTCGCGCGCCGCACCGAAGAGAGCATGAAGAACATGGTGAGCCCGGACATGCTGTTCGAGGCCATCGGCTTCAACTACATCGGTCCCATCGACGGCCACGACCTGGACGAGCTCACCGCCACCCTGGCCACCATGCGCGACCTGGAAGGCCCGCAGCTGCTGCACGTCTACACCACCAAGGGCAAGGGCTTCGGCCCCGCCGAGGCGGACCCGGTGGGCTACCACGCGATCAACAAGATCGAGCCCAAACCCAAGGTCCAGGTGGCCAAACCGGCGGCGCCCAAGGGGCCCAAGTACCAGCAGGTGTTCGGCGACTGGCTGTGCGACCTGGCGGAGAAGGATGAACGGCTGATCGGCATCACCCCGGCCATGTGTGAAGGCTCCGGCATGGTGGACTTCGCCCGTCGCTTCCCGGACCGCTACCACGACGTGGCGATCTGCGAGCAGCACGCGGTGACCCTGGCCGGCGGCATGGCCTGCGAGGGCCGCAAGCCGGTGGTGGCGATCTACTCCACCTTCCTGCAGCGCGCCTACGATCAGCTGATCCACGACGTGGCCCTGCAGAACCTGGACGTGACCTTCGGCCTGGACCGGGCCGGCCTGGTGGGCGAGGACGGCGCCACCCACGGCGGCGTGTTCGATCTGGCCTACCTGCGCACCGTGCCCAATATGATCGTGGCGGCGCCCTCCGACGAAAACGAGTGCCGCCAGTTGCTCTACACCGCCTGGCTGCATGAGGGCCCGGCGGCGGTGCGCTACCCGCGCGGCACCGGCCCCGGCGCCGCCATTCAGTACGCCATGACCGCCCTGCCGGTGGGCGAGAGCCGCACCCTGCGCCAGGGCAAGGGCCCGGCCGCCCTGCTCGCCTTCGGCGCCCTGGTGCCGGCGGCCCGGGAGGCGGCGGAGAAGCTGGACGCCACCGTCATCGACATGCGCTGGGTGAAACCCCTGGACCGCGAGGCGGTGCTGGACGCCGCCGCCCGCCACAGCCTGCTGGTGACCCTGGAAGACCATCAACGCATGGGCGGCGCCGGCTCGGCGGTGAACGAACTGGTGCTGGACGAGGGCCTGGCGGTGCCGGTGCTCAATCTGGGGCTGCCGGACCACTTTATCCATCACGGCAAGCGCGACGAGCTGCTGGCCCAGCACGGCCTGGACGCCGCCGGCATCGAGGCCAGCGTGCGCGAACGCCTCAAGCGGCTGGAAAGCGCCCTGCCCCACCGGGCCTGAGTCCGCTTAGCGGCAGGCGCCGTTGTAGAGCGGGCGGCGGCGTTCCGCCACAACGGCGGTGGTAGCCATGACGACAGTCCGGTTTAGCAGGAGCGGCTGGGTGGCAATCCGCTTTAGCCGCGATCAATCTGTATGGCCATCTCGGCTAAAACCGCCCCTGCCGCGCCCCCATACCATCAACCACAGCACCACCAGGGCCAGCCCGCCCGCCACCAGATCGTCCAGCACGATGCCGAGCCCCCCGTTCAGGTGCAGGTCCACCCAGCCCACCGGGCCCGGCTTGAGCACATCGAAGAAACGGAACGCCGCGAAGCCCGCCAGGCCCCAGCCCGGATGCCGGGGCACCACCGCCAGGGCCAGCAGCAACCCACCCAGCTCGTCCCAGACCACCGAGGCCGCGTCATGGACGCCCAGCGTCCCGGACGCCAGCCCGCAGAGCGGCACGCCGGCCACCGCCACCAGCAACACCACCAGCAGATAGCGCGGCCGGGAAAGCCTCGCCAACGGCCACCAGAGCAGCAGAAACAGCAACGAGGCCACCGTGCCCGGCGCCCAGGGGGAAAGACCGGCGCCCAGGCCCTGGGCCAGCAGGACGAGAAAGGATTCCGGATGCATAGGGCGTTTCCTTGGTTGGATTCCGTGCGGCTATTGCAGGAGCGGCGTTTCTACGAAAAATGGCGCCAGCCGGGGATGTCGGCGGGGCGCTCGGTGCCGTCCGGGTCGCGCAGGCGCACCGGGCCGGGGCCGGTAATGCGGCCGATGGCAACGGTGCCCTCCGGCAGGGGCTCGTCGGCGGGCCAGGTGAACAGCAGCCGGTAGTCGTCGCCGCCGGACAGCTGCAGCGCCAACCGATCGTCCGCGTCCAGGGCGGCCAGTTCCTCGTTCACCGGCAGCGCCGCGGTGTCGATCACCGCGCCCAGCCCGCCGCTGGCCTTGAGCACATGGCCCAGGTCCTGGAGCAGGCCGTCGGAGATGTCGATGCAGGCGCCGGCGCGGCCGGCCAGGCGCTGGCCCAGGGTCAGGTCCAGGTCCGGGGCGGCGAAATGGCGGGCGCTGAACGAATCCCGGCGACCGGCCTGCCAGTGACGCAACCCCAGCCCGCCCAGGCCGGGCACGCCACCCACCGCCAGCACCTGCCCCGGCAGGGCGCCGTCGCGGCGCAGCACCCGGTCGGCGCGCACCGCGCCGGTGGCCTGAATCGCCACGCTCAGCGGGCCCCGGGTGATGTCCCCGCCCACCAGCTCGATGCCGGCCCGGTCCGCCAGGGCGAACAGGCCCCGGCTGAACTCCGCCAGCCAGGCTTCCTCCACCCGGGGCAGGGTCAACGACAGCAGAAACCAGAGCGGGCGGGCGCCCATGGCGTACAGGTCGGACAGGTTCACCGCCAGACAGCGGTGACCGGTCTCGAAGGCGGGCAGATCCTCGGGGAAGTGGCGACCGGCAATGCTGGTGTCCAGGGTCATCACCAGCTGTTCGCCGGCGGGCGGGGCCAGCAGCGCGGCGTCGTCGCCGGGGCCCAGCAGCACGCCTTCGCCGCCCGGGCCACCGGAACGGCGAAAGTAGCGTTCGATCAGGGAGAATTCATCCATGGCCCGCTCCCGGGCGGCTCAGGCGTCGCCGCCGTCCCGGTCGCCGCTGTCCTGATCCGTATTGTCCGGCTCACGGCGGCGATGGGCGGTTTCCGCGGAGCGCAGGCGCCGCGCCAGCTTGTCGAGCACGCCGTTGACGTATTTGAAGGAATCCTCGGCGCCGAACACCTTGGCCAGCTCGATGCCCTCGTTGATCACCACCCGGTAGGGCACGTCCAGGCGCTCCTTGAGCTCGAAGGCGCCCAGTCGCAGCAGGGCTTTCTCCACCTGGGAGAGTTCCTCCACGCGGCGGTCCAGAAACGGCCGCAGCGCCTCGTCCAGTTCACCGACCTGACCCGGCACGCCGTGCAGCAGGTCGTGGAAATAGACGCGGTCCACCTTTTCCATATCGTTGGTGGCCAGGAACTGCGCCTCGATGTCGCTCAGCGCGCTGCCGGCCAGCTGCCATTGATACAGCGCCTGCAGAGCGTAACGGCGCGCCTTGCGGCGCGCGGAGGGGGAAGACGGAACGGTCATCAAAGCGCCTTGAGCAGGGAAACCATTTCCAGCGCGGACAGGGCGGCTTCCGCGCCTTTGTTGCCGGCTTTGGTACCGCTGCGCTCAATGGCCTGTTCGATGCTGTCCACGGTCAGCACGCCGAACGCCACCGGCACGCCGGAGTCGTTCTGGACCGCCGCCAGGCCCTTGGCCGCTTCGCCGGCCACGTATTCGAAATGGGCGGTGCCGCCACGGATCACCGCGCCCAGCGCCACCACCGCGTCGTAGTCGCGCTTGGCCAGCAGGTTCTTCACCGCCACCGGCAGTTCCCAGGCACCGGGCACGCGGATGATTTCGATGTCGTCACGGCTCACACCGTGGCGCACCAGGGCATCCACCGCGCCGGCCAGCAGGGCTTCCACCACGAAGCTGTTGAAACGGGTCACCACCAGGGCGTAACGGCCGCCCACGTTGTTCAGGGTGCCTTCGAAGGTCTTGATGTCGTGCATGTCGTGTTTCCTTTTTTGGCCCGCGCGGCGCGCGAGTGCCGTCTCTGTCAGCTGTCCGCTTCCACGTATTCGGTAATCTCCAGGCCGAAGCCGGAGAGCGCGTTAAAGCGCATCGGCGAGCTGAGCAGGCGCATCTTGCGCACACCCAGTGCCTTGAGAATCTGCGAGCCGGTACCGATATTGCGGTAGGCCCGGGACTGCCCCTTGGGCGCCTGGGTCTGCCCCTCGAAGAACGCCCGCAGGCGGTTGAGGGTGGGCTCCGCGTCCTCGTCCTGGGCCAGCAGGATCACCACGCCGGCCTCCGCCTCGGACAGGGCTTCCAGCACCCGGTGCATGTTCCAGCCGGTGCGGCCGTCCAGCTTGGCGCTCATCAGATCGCGCAGCGGGTCCACCTGATGCACCCGCACCAGCACCTCCTTGTCTTCCCGGATCTCGCCCTTCACCAGCGCCACGTGCAGGTGCCCGTCCACGGTGTCGTTGAAGGCCACCAGCCGGAACTCACCGTACCAGGTGTCCAGCGGGTGCTCGGAAACCTGCTCGATGGTCTGCTCGTTGAGCGCCCGGTACTGAATCAGGTCGGCGATGGTGCCGATCTTGATGCCGTGCTGCTCGGCGAACGCCTCCAGGTCCGGGCGGCGCGCCATGGACCCGTCTTCGTTCATTACCTCGCAGATCACGCCGGCGGCTTCACAGCCGGCCATCACCGCCAGGTCGCAGGCCGCCTCGGTGTGGCCGGCGCGGCGCAGCACGCCACCGGGCTCCGCCATCAGCGGAAAAATGTGGCCGGGCTGGACGATGTCCGATGCCTTGGCGTCACGGGCCACCGCGGCCTGCACGGTGCGCGCCCGATCGGCGGCGGAAATGCCGGTGGTGACGCCTTCGCGGGCCTCGATGGAGACCGTGAACTTGGTGCCGAAGCCGCTGCCGTTGGCGCGCACCATCAGCGGCAGATCGAGCTGCTCGCAACGGGCCCGGGACATGGGCATGCAGATCAGGCCGCGACCGTATTTGGCCATGAAATTGATCGCTTCCGGGGTCACGTGCTCGGCGGCCATCACCAGGTCGCCCTCGTTTTCCCGGTCCTCGTCGTCCATCAGGATCACCATCTTGCCCTGACGGATGTCCTCGATCAGTTCTTCAATACTGTTGAGTTGCATGTAGCTGCCTTTGTCCGCGTCCGACCCCGGGTCAGACGCCGTTCAGAAAACCGTGCTCGGCCAGAAACGCCATGGAAATGCCCTGGGAGCCGGCCTGGGCGGCGCGCTCGCCGAGCAGCAACCGCTCCAGATAGCGCGCAATAATATCAACTTCCAGATTCACTGGCGTCCCCACCGCCCAATCCTGGATGGTGGTGACCTGCTGGGTGTGGGGAATGATGTTCAGGGAGAACACCGCGCCGTCCACGCTGTTCACCGTCAGGCTGATGCCGTCCACGGTGATCGAGCCCTTCTGGGCGATGTAGCGGGCCAGCTCCGCCGGCGCCTCGATGTCGATGCGCACGGAGCGTGCGTCCCGGGTCAGGGACCGGACCGTGCCGAGACCGTCCACATGGCCGCTGACCAGGTGGCCGCCCATGCGGGTGGACGGCGTCATCGCCTTCTCCAGGTTCACCCGGCTGCCGGCCTTGAGCTGCTTCAGGGACGTCAGCGACAGGGTCTCGCCGGACACGTCGGCGCTGAAGCTGTCGCCGCCGCTCAGGGCGGTGACCGTCAGACAGACGCCGTTGACGGCGATGGAATCGCCCAGCTTGACGTCGCCGAAGTCCAGTTCCGCGCTCTGGATGCGCAAGGTCACGTCGCCGTTGTCGGGCAGCAGCGCCGCGATATGGCCCTGGGCCTCAATGATGCCTGTGAACATGGTCAGCCGCTCCTGCGAAAGCGTGCGGGGAGAAAGGGGCGCCTATGATAAACGTCCCGGGGCGGCGGGCCAAATGGGCGATCACGGCGCCGACCGGGCCGGCGGTTCGACGACGGATTGAAAAATAGGCAATATTTGCAAGCCCAGAGACCGGGCGGTCCGTCCGACCGCCCCTGCCGGCGCCTTCGCCGGCCACCATCATCGGAGGAAATCCGGGTAATGAAGAAGCAAGACAGCGCCCCCATGAATCCACTGCCACTGGATTCGGAAACCATGCCGCTATGGAGCCGGGCCGGTTTTCTGATCCGCCGGCTCAACCAGATCCACTACGCCATGTTCCTCAGCGAATGCGAGGAATTCGACCTGACCCCGGTGCAGTACGGCGTGCTCACCGAGCTGCGCGAGCATCCGGACATTGATCAGATCTCCCTGGCCCAGGAAGTGGGCATCGACCGCAGCAACGCCGCCGACATCCTGCGCCGCCTGGAAAAACGTGGCCTGGTCAGCCGCCACCCCAGCCAGCGCGATCGCCGCATGAAGCTCAGCCGCCTCACCGAGGAAGGCGAGCGCATCACCCGGCGGATGTACGACAGCATGCGCCGCGCCCAGGACAAGCTGCTGGCACCGCTGCCGCCGGAAGACCAGAACGCCTTCATCATGATGCTGATGCGCCTGGTGAGCGCCAACAATCACCTGGGCCGCGCCGTGTTCCATCCCACCTGAGCCGAGCCGCGCCGTTTTCCGTCCGGGTCTTGTCATTTGGGAAGCACACTGACTATTAGCCGGACACGAAAAGCCGCCAACAATGGATAAAACTATAAAATACAATAACTTATAGAGAAATCTGGCGCCGGACTCTTCCTTGAAATTAGGAAGTATACTGATATATATTGCGAGCAATCGCGGAATAATCAGGAGCAGTCCATGACCGGCACCACCTTTCTGTACGGGCGCCATGTCCACGCCAACGGTATCCGCCAGCACGTACTGCGTTACGGCGGCCACGGCCCGGCCCTGCTGCTGGTGCCCGGCATCACCAGCCCGGCGGTGACCTGGGGTTTCGTGGCGGAACGCCTGGGCCGGCACTTCGACACCTGGGTGCTGGACGTGCGTGGCCGTGGCCTGTCGGAGAGCGGCGAACATCTGGACTACGGCCTGGACGCCTGCGCCGACGACGTGCTGGCCCTGATCCGCGCCCAGGACCTGCACCAGGTAATCCTGGTCGGCCATTCCATGGGCGGCCGCCACGGCATCCGCGCCGTGAAGCGAGGCGGCGCGGACAGCCGTATCGCGCACCTGATCATGGTGGACCCGCCGGTCTCCGGCCCGGGCCGCCGGGCCTACCCCAGCGCCTGGCCCTGGTATGAGGACTCCATTCGGGAATGCCAGCAGGGCATCGACGCGGAGCGCATGCGCCACTACTGCGCCACCTGGAGCGAGGAGCAGCTGCGCCTGCGCGCGGAGTGGCTGCACACCTGCGACCTGCGCGCCATTCGCACCAGCTACGACGGCTTTCACCAGGACGACGTGCACGCCGATCTGCCCGCCCTGACCGGTATCCGCACCGGCCTGATGGTGGCCGGCCGGGGCGATGTGATCCTGCCCGAGGACGAAGCGGAGTTGCGCGAGCAACTGCCGGACCTGCGCATCAGCCGCGCGCCGGACGCCGGGCACATGATCCCCTGGGACGATCTGGAAGGTTTCTTCCGCGCCCTCTCCGAATTGCTCGATCAGCCGCTTTAACCGCCCCGGGTACAACGGCCCGTATAAGAAGAGGACCCACGCCATGACCCCCTATCGCATCGGACAGATCGTCCCCAGCTCCAACACCACCATGGAAACGGAAATCCCGGCCATGCTGCGCGCCCGGGAAAGCCGCTTCCCGGAGCGCTTCACCTTCCATTCCAGCCGCATGCGCATGCACAAGGTGACCCCGGAGGAGCTGAAAGCCATGAACGCCCAGGGCGTGCGCTGCGCCGCCGAGCTGGCCGACGCCCGGGTGGACGTGATGAGCACCGCCTGCCTGGTGGCGATCATGGCCCAGGGGCTGGGCTACCACCGCCAGACCGAGGAAGAGCTGCGCCAGGCCGCCCGGGAAAATCACTGCGACGCGCCGGTGATGACCTCCGCCGGCGCGCTGGTCGAAGGGCTGCACATTCTGGGCGCCAGGAAAGTGGCCCTGCTGGCGCCCTACATGAAACCGCTCACCGAAAAAGTGGTGGCCTACATCGAGCACGAAGGCGTGCAGGTCACTGACTGGCGCTGCTTTGAAATTCCCGACAACCTGGAAGTGGGCCGCCGCGACCCGCTCAAACTGATCGAGGACGTGGCCGAGCTGAAGACCAGCGGCGTGGACGCGGTGGTGCTGTCCGCCTGCGTGCAGATGCCCTCGCTGCCGGCGATCCAGACCGTGGAGGACGCGCTCGGCGTTCCGGTGGTGTCCACCGCCGTGTGCACGGTACGCGGCATGCTCGACCGGCTTGGCCTGGAGCCCGTGGTGCCCGGTGCCGGCGCCCTGCTGAGCGGCCGCTACCCGACCCCGGAGGCAAAGGCGTCATGACCTCCGCCAGCGACAACTACGCCGGCGTCTGGGACACGCGCATCGGCTTCGGCCGGCGCCCGGCGTTGATCAGCATCGATTTCATGAAGGCCTACACCACCGACGGCGCCGATCTGTACGCCCCCGGCGTGGTGGCCGCCCTGCCCCCGGCCGCCCGTGCCCTGGCCGCCGCCCGCGACGCCGGCCTGCCAGTAATCCACACCAACATCCGCTATCAGCCCGGCCGGTTCCTGGACGGCGGCGTCTGGGTAAAGAAAGCGCCGGTGATGAAAGCCATGGTGAACGGCAATCCGCTGGCGGAATTCTGCGAACAGGTGCTGCCCCTCGACGACGAGCTGGTGATCACCAAGCAATACGCCAGCGCCTTCTTCGGCACTTCCCTGGCCGCCACGCTCACCGCCCTGGGCGTGGACACCCTGGTGCTGGTGGGCTGCTCCACCAGCGGCTGCATTCGCGCCTCGGCGGTGGACGGCCTGCAACACGGCTTCCGCGTGATGGTGTTGCGCGACGCCGTCGGCGACCGCCACCCGGCGCCCCACGAGGCCAACCTGTTCGACATCAACGGCAAGTACGGCGATGTGATCGACACCGCCGATTTCCTCGACCATCTCAAGCAAGCGGGAACGACCCCATGACCACGATCAAGAAAATCGCCCTGGAAGAACATTTCATGGCGCCGGGCTTCCAGGAATACACCGCCATGTTCTTCGACAAGATCGAATCGGCGGATCAGCGGGAACTGGCCGCCCGACTGGACGACTTCGACCAGCTGCGGCTGGAAGAAATGGATCGCCACGGCATCGAAACCGTGGTGCTGTCCCAGTCCGGCCCGAGCGTGCAGGCGGAAGCCGACACCCAACGGGCGATTCGCCGCGCCCGGGAAAACAACGACTATCTGGCCGACCGCATCGCCCCCCACGGCGACCGCTTTGCCGGCTTCGCCACCCTGGCCATGCAGGACCCGGCGGCGGCCGCCGATGAATTGGAATACGCGGTGCGCGAACTGGGCTTCAAGGGGTCACTGGTGAACGGCCATACCAACGGCGTCTATTACGACGATCCGGCCTACGACGCTTTCTGGGAACGCATGCAGGACCTGGACGTGCCGCTGTATCTGCACCCGATCAATCCCTGGAAGGAAGTGGACTCCATGCGCGGCCATCCGGAACTGGCCGGCGCCGTGTGGGGCTGGGGCGTGGAAACCGGCACCCACGCCCTGCGGCTGCTGTTCGGCGGTGTCTTTGATCGCTTCCCGAACCTGAAAATCATCCTCGGCCATATGGGCGAGGGGCTGCCGTTCATGCGCTGGCGTTTCGACAGCCGCTTCCCGGTGTACGCCCAGGGCGTGACGCTGGAGCGGGCACCGTCCGAGTATTTCGGCCGCAATATCGTGATCACCACGTCCGGGGTGTGCTCGGCGCCGACCCTGATGGCGGCCATCGGCGAGATGGGCGAGGACGGCGTGCTGTTCTCCGTGGACTACCCCTACGAATCCACGGAGCTGGCCACCCGCTTTATCGACGATGCGCCGATGAGCGACGAAGTGCGCGCCAAGGTGTGCCGCGACAACGCCAAGCGGCTTTTGAAACTTTAAACGCCGCCGGCCTGCCGGCGCGGTAAAAAGGCGGGCAACCGACCCGCCATATGAATCAAAGCGGTGCAATAGCACCAATAAAGTGCTCTAGTATACAAAAAAGTCGGACATTGGCGGGCCTGGGGCTGGCACAACAATTGCTCTTGATCCTCATTGGAGCGGTCAGCTTCCGCCAATAGATCAGCATACTGACTATTAATAACAGGCGTTCAGGGATGAACCGGAGTCCGCCCGCGGCCTCCGCCCGAATCGCACTTGACCTTTCCCCCAAGTTAGCACCATCTGATCGATGAGATTTCATCAGATTACGC
>NZ_JADDOL010000015.1 GCF_016906305.1 Alloalcanivorax marinus | reverse complement strand
CCGGGTGGTTCAGGCTTTTTCTTTATGTCCCTTCAACTGTGGGACAGCAGTGCCCCGCGGGGCCCCTTTCAGGTGGAGAAGAAAGGTTATTTCTTCTCGTTCTGCATGGTTTTGCGATATTCCTCGCTGATGTGCTCCTGGGAGTCGATGTTCTTGCGCTCTTCCAGGTGCTGGCGGGCCTCGTTCTGCATGCCGGAACCCTTGCGCTCGGCGGCCTCACGCTCGTTTTCCATGGCCTTGCGGTACTCCTCGCTGATGTTTTCCTGCGAGTCGATGTTCTTGCGCTCCTGGCGGTATTCCGGATCGCCCGCCTTGTTCATTTCCTCGGCCTGGCGCTCATTCTCCATGGCCTTCTGGTATTCCTTGCTGATGTGTTCCTGGCGGTCGATGTTGGTGTTCTGCGCCAGAGCGGCCGGTGCCATCAGCGCACCGGAAACGGACAAGATAGCGGATACAAGCAAAGTCTTTTTCATGGTCCTCTCCTTAGCCTCGGCTTTCAGAAGCCTGAATAGTTCCTTCCGATATTCCGAAGGCGGTTCGTCGTTCCCTCGGCTACTGCACGGCGGTGTCACGATGTTTGTCGTGCCCGGTTCAGTATAAGTGACCGGGCCATGACAATGTATCGCATAACATGGTGCGGAATACGCAATTTTTAAGTGAAAGCGGGCTCCCGGCCCACCGAAATTAATGTTCTTTTACAGAGCCCGGGGCAGCAAACGGCCGCTGTGACTGTTCGCGAAGCCGGTCGTTGCGCTGGCGGGCGTCCTGATCGATGCGGTCGATGCGCTCGCGCATGATCTGGCGGTGCTCCCGGGTCTGGTCGCGGGTGCGCTCGCGCAGGTCCTCCACCCGCTCCCGATCGAACTGCTGGCGCTGGCGCACATTGTCGTCGAGGGCGTCGTCGGCGACGGCCAGGGCCGGCGCCCACAGCGTGAAGGCGGCCAGCAAGGCGGCGGCCAGGGCGGTTCCGGTGATGGTTTTCATGGCGCTCCCTCCCGTGGGCGGTTCAGCCCAGGTAACGGTCGATGATGGCGAAAATCTTGCGCCGGAATTCATCCCGCTCGTTGGCCAGATGGTGACGCGCGCCGGGCAGCATATGAATGTCCGGGTCCTCGAATTTGGCACGGATCACCTTCAGGTTATAGCGCCAGTCCACGGTTTCGTCCTGGTCGCCCTGAATCACCACCGGGGAAATCTTGACCCGGTCCGCCGCTTCGAAGCCGGGCAGCCAGCGCTTCAGCGCGGTGACCCAGAGCGCCGGCAAGCGCCGGTCCTGCAATGGATCCTTGTTCTCCAGGAAATCGAGGAAATCCGGATCGCCGGAGTTGACCGTGAACACCCGCTTGATGGAGCGCGCGAAGGGCTTCACCAGGGTGTGCAGCCAGCGGGCGGTGCCCCATTTGAACGGCCGCACCAAGGGCGCCAGCAGAATGATGTTGGCGAACGGATTGTCGTCCCGGTCGAACCCGTGGTGGACCAGGTAATCCATGACGATGGCCCCGCCGGTGCTCTGCCCGATCACGTTCCAGGGACGGGGAAAGTGGTTGGCCGCCAGGGACAGGCACTGCTCCAGCACCTCCCGGTAGATGCGGAAGTCGTCGATGGCGGCGCGTGGGCCGGAACTCAGGCCGTGCCCCGGCAGGTCGTAGGCCAGCACCGCGTAGCCCAGTTGCAGCACATGGCCGATCACGTGGCGGTACAGGCCCACGTGGTCGAAGTAGCCGTGGCAGATCAGCACCGTGCCGCGCGGCGCCGGCGGCCGCCAGGCGTGCACGCTGATGGTATGGCCGGCGGCCTCGAAGTAACCGAACCCGTGCTGCAGTTCCGGCAGGCGGGCGTCGAAATCGATGCCGTAATAGCGGGCATAGCGCCGCGAACTTTCATCCAGGGGGTCGAAGGCTTCCCAGTTAAGGGGCTGCCAGTGCTGCAGGATTTCGTCGCGGGTAAAAGGAAACGGCATGGTGGCTTCAGTCAATCCATCGGACCCTGATCATAGGCGCACGACGCCTGGAAGAAAAAGGGCGGCCCGTGATTCATAAAAAAAGCCCCGGCGGGGGGCCGGGGCGAGGGGGGGGGTAAAACCCGGAGGCGCAATCCGCCTCGAAGTCGCAATTCGAATCAGCGCACTCGAATCAGCTTTGACCGAACAGCACCCGCTGGATGTGATCCTGGTTGTCCAGGCTGCGGCGCTCATCCAGGTAGTCGGCGCGGGTGCCTTCCGGGTTGCCTTCCGCTTTCACCACGGCCTGCTGGGCCTGAAGGTCGCGGTAGGCGTCAACGATGGCGGCACCCTGGTCCAGGTCCTGGCGCTCGGCCAGGTAATCGCGGCCCTGGCCCTGGGTGTGGCCCTGGATCTGACTATTGGCGCGGGCCTGTTCGCCCTGGGCTATGGCCTGCCGGGCGATGGCCTGGATGTGCGCCGGGCTGTCCAGGTTCTGGCGCTGGGCCAGGTAGTCGTTGGCCTGGGCGAAGCTCAGGGGGGCGGCGCTCAGGGCGGCAACGGCGAACGGAATCATCAGTGCTTTCTTCATGGTCCTTACCTCGCAAATTCGGGAGTTTCCCTTCGCGTGGCGGGACCGCTCTGTGTCTGGCCTCCCACGCTTGATGGTGCCAGTATGGTTACAAGTTACAGTTCTGTCAACTTATAACCTTCGAGGTAAAAACTATCGCCGCCATAGCCGCCCGGTATCGGCTCAGGGCGCCAGGCTGCGCAGGATCAGATTGGTGACCGCGGACAGTTTGGCTTCCATCTCGTCGGTGTTGCCGAGCCGGCTCAGCAGCACCGGGTGGGCGTAGGCGGCGGCGGTGACGCGGATCGCGGTGCACACTTCGTCGAGGGGGGTCTTGCGTTCGAACTCACCGCTTTCGCGACCATCGGACACGATGCGCTGAATGGCGTCGTACACCACCTGGTTGTGCTCCTCGGTGACCGCCCACTGGTTTTCAATGGACACCACCACGATGTCGTGCAGGCGCCGCTCCTTCAGGAACAGCCGCAGACCCTCCTGCAGCAGCGTCTGCAGCAGATCACGGAGCCGCCGGGTGGCGGGCTGGTCGCGCTCCACCACCGCGCGCAGGGCGTCGTCCATGGACGCCAGGGCACGGGCGCACACCGCCTCGCCAATGGCCTGCTTGGAGTTGAAGAACTTGTACAGATAGGCCCCCGACACGCCGATCTCCCGGGCGATGTCGGTGACCGAGGTCTTGCGGTAACCGTGTGCCTTGAACAGGTCGTCGGCCACCGCCAGGATCTGCTCGCGGCGTTCGTGGTCCACGGGGCCGCGCTGGCCGGGGGTGTCGGCGCCGGCTTTGTCCGTCGTTCCGCTCATGCTGTTACTCCTGGGGTCCGCCGTGGTCGGGGGCAAAGAGTTACAGATCAGCGGAGTAATAACAAGACCGGGCCGGCGGTAGCCGGCCCGGTCTTGTCGGGTGGGGCGGGGATTTACTTGACGCGGGGGTCCAGTTCGCCGGTTTCGTAGCGCTGGAACATCTCTTCCAGATTGATCGGCTTGATCTTGTCCGCGTTGCCGGCGGTGCCAAAGGCCTCGTAACGGGCCACGCAGATGTCGCGCATGGCGGCCACCGATTCCTTCAGGTATTTGCGCGGGTCGAACTCGGCGGTGTTGTTGGCCAGGAAGCGGCGGATGGCGCCGGTGGAGGCCAACCGCAGGTCGGTGTCGATGTTGACCTTGCGCACGCCGTGCTTGATGCCTTCCTGGATCTCTTCCACGGGCACGCCGTAGGTTTCCGGGATCTCGCCGCCGTACTCGTTGATGATCTTCAGCCAGTCCTGGGGCACCGAGGACGAGCCGTGCATCACCAGGTGGGTGTCCGGGATGCGCGCGTGGATCGCCTTGATCTGCTCGATGGCGAGGATGTCGCCGGTGGGCGGCCGGGTAAACTTGTAGGCGCCGTGGCTGGTGCCGATGGCGATGGCCAGGGCGTCCACCTTGGTAGCCTTGACGAACTCCGCCGCTTCTTCCGGGTCGGTGAGCATCTGTTCGTGGGTCAGGGTGCCGGAGGCGCCGATGCCGTCTTCCTCACCGGCCTGGCCGGATTCCAGGGAGCCCAGACAGCCCAGCTCGCCTTCCACGGACACGCCGCAGGCGTGCGCCATTTCCACGGTGCGGCGGGTCACTTCCACGTTGTAGTCGTACTCGGTGGGGGTTTTGCCGTCCTCGCCCAGGGAGCCGTCCATCATCACCGAGGAGAAGCCCAGCTGGATGGAGCGCTGACACACCGAGGGGCTGGTGCCGTGGTCCTGGTGCATCACCACTGGAATATGCGGAAACTCCTCCACGGCGGCCAGGATCAGATGGCGCAGGAAAGGCGCGCCGGCGTATTTGCGGGCGCCGGCGCTGGCCTGCACGATCACCGGGGAATTGGTCTGGTCGGCGGCCTCCATGATGGCGCGCATCTGTTCCAGGTTGTTCACGTTGAACGCCGGCACGCCGTAGCCTCGCTCGGCGGCGTGGTCCAGCAATTGACGCATGCTGATCAGTGCCATGGTGTTTTCCCTCCGATTAACCGTTTGCGGTGGTACGCACCGCTTTGACTGCGTCCATTACGTTGTCGCTTGCACGCGTCACGCTTCACGCCGGCACGCTTTGCGTGGTGCGTGTTAGCGTGGTGCGTGCAAGCGTCTAGTCTTTCGCCCGTTCCTCGAGGACCGCCACCGCCGGCAGGGTCTTGCCTTCCACGAATTCCAGGAAGGCGCCGCCGCCGGTGGAGATGTAGCTGATGCGGTCGGCGATGCCGTACTTGTCCACCGCCGCCAGGGTATCGCCGCCGCCGGCGATGGAAAACGCCTCGCTGTCGGCGATGGCTTCCGCCAGTTCCTTGGTGCCTTCACCGAACTGGTCGAATTCGAACACGCCCACCGGGCCGTTCCAGACGATGGTGCGGGCTTCCTTCATCAGGGCCGCGAACACATGGGCGGTCTGCGGGCCCACGTCCAGAATCAGGTCGTCGTCGGCCACCTCGTTCACCGCCTTGGTGGTGGCTTCGGCGGATTCCGCGAATTCCTTGGCCACCACCACATCCACCGGCAGCGGAATGTGGACCTTCTCGGCCAGCTTTTTCGCCGCCGGGATCAGGTCGTGCTCGCACAGCGACTTGCCCACCGGATGGCCGGCGGCGGCCAGGAAGGTGTTGGCGATGCCGCCGCCGACGATCAACTGGTCCACCTTGTCAGCCAGGGCGTCCAGCACCTCCAGCTTGGTGGACACCTTGGAGCCGCCAACGATGGCCACCAGCGGCTTGGCCGGTTCCAGCAGCGCCTTGCTGAGCGCGTCCAGCTCATTGGCCAGCAGCGGGCCGGCCGCGGCCACCGGCGCGAACCGGGCCACGCCGTGGGTGGAGGCCTGGGCGCGGTGGGCGGTGCCGAAGGCGTCCATCACGTAGACGTCGCACAGGGCGGCCATCTTTTTGGCCAGCGCCTCGTCGTCCTTCTTCTCGCCCTTGATAAAGCGCACGTTCTCGCACAGCACCACCTGGCCCGGCTCCACGTCCACGCCGTCGAGCCAGTCCTTGACCAGGGGCACCGGGCGGCCCAGCAGTTCGCTCAGGTGCTCGGCCACCGGCTTCAGCGAGTACTGCTCTTCGTACTCACCCTCGGTGGGGCGGCCCAGGTGGGAGAGCAGCATGACCCGGGCGCCGGCGTTCAGCGCCTGCTCGATGGTCGGCAACGAGGCGCGGATGCGGGCATCGCTGGTCACCTTGCCGTCCTTGACCGGCACGTTCAGGTCTTCGCGGATCAGCACCCGTTTCCCTTGCAGATCCAGGTCGGTCATGCGTTTGAAATTCATGATTCCTCTTACCTCGTTGGAAAAACGCTGGCACGCTCCACGTAACACGCTTGCACGCTTGCACGCCAAAACTTTACCCGTGCCACCGGCGGCGCTCCCGCGTGTCAGCGTGAAGCGTGTTGCGTGCCAGCGGCAATATAAGCCACCCAATCGAGCAGGCGGTTGGCGTACCCCCACTCGTTGTCGTACCAAGCCACCACCTGCACCATGTCGCCCTGCACCCGGGTCTGGGTGGCGTCGATCACGGCGGATTCCGGCCGATGGTTGAAGTCCACGCTGACCAGCGGCTCGTCATTGTAACCAATCAGTTCCGGTTGTTCCTGGGACAGGCCCCGCAGCCAGGGGTTCAGGTCGCCGGGGGTCGGGGTGCGCTCCAGCAGCAGGGTCAGCTCCACCATCGCCACGTTGAGCGTGGGCACGCGAATGGAGTGACCGTCGATGCGGCCCGCCAGCGCCGGCAGCACCGCCTGCACCGCCTTGATGGCGCTGCTGGTGGTGGGAATGATGTTCTGCGCCCCGGCCCGGCCCCGGCGCGGGTCCCGGTGCACGTGGTCGAGCAGGGTCTGGTCCGAGGTATAGGCGTGGATTTCCTTCATCAGCGCCTGGCGCACGCCGAACTCCCGGTCCAGGGCCGCCAGCAACGGCGCGACGCAATGGGTGGTGCAGGAGGCCGCCGACAGCACCCGGCTGCCCTGGTCCAGGTCCCGGTGATTGACGCCGTAGACGATGGTCTGGTCGGCCCGGTCGAAGGGCACCGCGCCGATGATCACCCGGCCGGCGCCGGCGCTCAGGTGGCGGCCGGCGTCGGCATGGCCACGGAAATGGCCGGAGCATTCCAGCACCAGGTCCACGCCCAGCTCGCCCCAGGGCAGGTCTTCCGGGCGCCTCTCGCTGAACAGCCGGGGCGCCTGCCCGCCGATGCGCAGGCAGCCGTCCTCCAGGGTCACCGGCGCCGCCAGGCGACCGTGGGTGGTGTCATAGCGGGTCAGGTACAGCAGGTCCTCGGCGCGGCCCGGGTCGTTGATCGCCACCAGGCGAAACGGCGGCCGCTCGCCGGCGGCCTCGCGCTCGGCCAGGGCACGCACGAACGACCGGCCGATACGGCCGTAGCCGTTGATTGCCACGTTGATCATGGGCCCCGCCTCCGCGGTGCGGTTCAGAGGAGACTGTCCACCGCCTGCTGCACGGCCTCGGCGGTGATGTTGAAGTGCTTGTAGAGGTCACCGGCGGGCGCCGAGGCGCCGTAGCCGTGCATGCCGACCACCTTGCCGTCCAGGCCCACGAAGCGGTACCAGTAATCGACGATGGCCGCTTCCACCGCCACCCGGGCACGCACCGCGGAGGGCAGCACCTGCTCCTGGTAGTCGGCGCTTTGCGACAGGAAGGCGTCGACGCTGGGCATGGACACCACCCGCACGTTACGGCCCTGCTCGCCGAGAGCGCGGGCGGCGTCCACCGCCAGCTCCACCTCGGAGCCGGTGGCGATGATGATCGCCTCCGGCTGGCCCTCGCCGGTCTGCAGCAGGGTATAGCCGCCCTTGGCCACATTGCCGAGCACGGCATCGTCGCGCTCCTGGCAGGGCAGGCCCTGGCGGGAGAAGATCAGCGCCGTGGGGCCGTCGTCACGCTGGATGGCGTGTTTCCAGGCCACCGCGGTTTCCACCGTGTCGCAGGGCCGCCAGGTGCTCAGGTTCGGCGTCATGCGCAGGTTGGCGATCTGCTCGATGGGCTGGTGGGTGGGGCCGTCCTCGCCCAGGCCGATGGAGTCGTGGGTGTAGACCAGAATGTTCGGCTGGTGCATCAGCGCCGCCATGCGCACCGCGTTGCGAGCGTATTCCATGAAGGTCAGGAAGGTGCCGCCATAGGGGCGCACGCCGCCGTGCAGGCACAGGCCGTTCATGATCGCGGTCATGCCGAACTCGCGCACGCCGTAATGGATATAGTTGCCGTTGGCGTCACCGGCGGTGATCGATTTACAGCCTTTCCACACGGTGTTGTTGGAACCGCCCAGGTCGGCGGAGCCGCCGGTCAGTTCCGGCAGACCGGGGCCGTAGGCGTTGAGGGCCTGTTCGCTGGCCTTGCGGGTGGCCACCTTGTCCATGGCCTGCTGGCATTGGGCGATGAAATCGTCGGCCTGCTGCTCGAAGGTGGCCGGCAGCTCACCGGCCAGGCGGCGCAGGAACTCGTCGGCCAGCTCCGGGTGCTCGGCGCGGTAGGCCTCGAAGCGGGCCTGCCAGTCGGCCTCCGCCTGGGCGCCGGCGGCGCGGGCATTCCAGGCCTGGTAGATATCGTCCGGCACCTCGAAGGGGCCGTGGTGCCAGCCCAGGGCATCCCGGGTCAAGGTGATTTCCTCTTCGCCCAGGGCGGCGCCGTGGGACTCTTCCTTGCCCTGCTTGTTGGGGCTGCCGAAGCCGATCACGGTTTTGCAGCAGATCAGGGTCGGCTGATCGCTCTTCTTCAGCGCGTTCTCCACCGCCAGTTTCACTTCCTGGGGGCTGTGGCCGTCCACATTGGGGATCACGTGCCAGCCGTAGGCCCGGAAGCGGGCCACGGTATCGTCGGTGAACCAGCCTTCCACCTCGCCGTCGATGGAGATGCCGTTGTCGTCGTAGAAGGCCACCAGCTTGCCCAGGCCCAGGGTGCCGGCCAGGGACGCCGCTTCGTGGGAGATGCCCTCCATCATGCAACCGTCACCCAGGAAGCAGAAGGTGTTGTGATCGACGATCTCATGGCCGTCGCGGTTGAACTGGGCGGCCAGCATCTTTTCCGCCAGGGCCATGCCCACGGCGTTGGCGAAGCCCTGGCCCAGCGGGCCGGTGGTGGTCTCGATGCCCGGCGCGTCGCCGTATTCCGGGTGGCCGGCGGTGGGGCTGCCGAGCTGACGGAAATTCTTGATGTCGTCCAGACTGACGTCGTAACCGGTCAGGTGCAGCAGGCTGTAGAGCAGCATGGAGCCGTGGCCGTTGGACAGCACGAAGCGGTCCCGGTCGGCCCACTGCGGGTTGGCCGGGTTGTGCTTCAGGAACCCGCGCCAGAGGACCTCGGCGATGTCCGCCATACCCATGGGCGCACCGGGGTGGCCACTGTTGGCTTTCTGAACCGCGTCCATGCTGAGGGCACGGATGGCGTTGGCGAGATCACGGGCAGCGGGAGCAGAGGACATGCACGTCTCCTGGATGATTTTTGAACAGCGCTGGGAAAAGGGGGCGCTATTGTCGCCGAAGCCCGGGATGGGGGCAAACCCTGGCCGTTCCAGGCGGCCCTCACGCTGCGACCATACCTATATCAATAAACTTTGATGCAGACTTCCGCTTCCATTAGACTCGCGCTTTATGACCACCGATGCGGCACCGCTGGAACAGCCCCTGGACACCCTGGCCGCCTTCCTCAAGGCGGCCGGCGATCCGTTGCGTCTGGAGGTGCTGCGAGTGCTGGGGCAGAACAGCTTCGGCGTGCTGGAGCTGGGCGAGATCATGGCCATCAAGCAGTCCGGCATGAGCCATCACCTCAAGGTGCTGGCCCAGGCCGGGCTGGTGGAGAAGCGTCGCGAGGGCAACTCGATTTTCTACCGGCGGCGGCTGCCGCCGCCCCAGGCGCCCACCGAAAAGCTGCACGGCGCCTTGTTCGAGGAGTTGGACGAGACGCTGCTGGATACCGGCACCGCCGAGCGACTGGCCGGGGTGCAGGCCCAGCGGGCGGCGCAGAGCCGGGCGTTTTTCGCCCGCCACGCGGACGATCTGCCGCGTCAGCAGGAGCTGATCGCCGACTACGATCAGTACGCCGAGCAGGCCTGCGAGCTGCTCGACCGGGCCCTGGCCGGCGCTCCGGCGCGGCGCGCCCTGGAGATCGGCCCCGGCGACGGCCGCTTTCTGACACCGCTGGCGGCCCGTTTCGAGCAGGTGCTGGCGCTGGACAACAGCGAGGCCATGCTGGCCCTGGCCCGGCGCCGGGTGCGCGAGGCGCAATTGGACAATGTGACCCTGGTGGCCGGCGAGTGGCCCCAGGACGGCGAGCGCCTACCGGCGGTGGACGCGGTGGTACTCAATATGGTGCTGCACCACCTGCCCTCGCCGGCCAGCGCCCTCAAGGCGGCGGCGACTCAGCTGAACGAGGGCGGCGTGCTGGTGGTCACTGATTTATGCCGTCACGATCAACGCTGGGCGGTGGACGCCTGCGGCGATTTCTGGCTCGGCTTCGACGAAGCCGATCTGGTGGCCTGGGCCGGCCGGGCCGGTCTGAGCCTGCGCGAGAGCCTGTTTCTGGCCATGCGCAATGGTTTTCAGGTGCAGGTAAGAAGTTTTGAAAAGAGCAGTTGAAAGTTACAAGTTAAAAGTTAAAACGCGAGCGACGCCTTGCCAGCCCTGTGCCGTGCCCGCGCTCGAAGCCGCCCTTTCAACTTTTAACTTTCAACTTGCAACTCGTGGCCACAAGGTCAAAAACGCTCAATCGAATCACGGGAGACCCCTTTATGAGTGAGTATTCCATCTTTACCTCCGAGTCGGTCTCCGAAGGCCATCCGGACAAAATGGCCGACCAGATCTCGGACGCGGTGCTGGACGCCATCATCGCCGACGACCCCCACGCCCGCGTGGCGGTGGAAACGCTGGTCAAAACCGGCATGGCGATCGTCGCCGGCGAAGTCCGGACCAACACCTATGTGGAACTGGAAGACATCGTCCGCAAGGTGATCCTGGACATCGGCTACGACAGCTCCGACGTGGGCTTCGACGGCGCCAGCTGCGCGGTGCTCAACGGCATCGGCAAACAGTCCGCGGACATCGCCATGGGCGTGGACGAAGCGGACAACAAGGAACAGGGCGCCGGGGACCAGGGCCTGATGTTCGGCTACGCCACCGACGAGACCGACACCCTGATGCCGGCTCCGATCTATTTCTCCCACCGGCTGGTGGAACGCCAGGCGGAGCTGCGCAAGAACGGCCGCCTCAACTGGCTGCGCCCGGACGCCAAGAGCCAGGTCACCCTGCGCTACGAAAACGGCAAGCCGGTGGCGGTGGAAGCGGTGGTGCTGTCCACCCAGCATTCCCCGGACATCAAGCTGCCTGAGCTGCGTGAAGCGGTGATGGAAGAGATCATCAAACCGGTGCTGCCCGCCGAGTGGCTGCACGACAAGACGCTCTACCACATCAACCCCACCGGCAATTTCGTGATCGGCGGCCCGATGGGCGACTGCGGTCTCACCGGCCGCAAGATCATCGTCGACACCTACGGCGGCATGGCCCGCCACGGCGGCGGCGCCTTCTCCGGCAAGGACCCCTCCAAGGTGGACCGCTCCGCGGCCTACGCCGGCCGCTACGTGGCCAAGAACATCGTCGCCGCCGGCCTGGCCAGCAAGTGCGAAATCCAGGTGAGCTATGCCATCGGCGTGGCCGAACCCACTTCCATTTCGGTGAACACCTTCGGCACCGGCAAGCTGCCCGACGACCAGATCGCCGCCCTGGTGCGTGAGCACTTCGACCTGCGCCCGCGCGGCATCATCGAGATGCTCGACCTGCGCCGGCCGATCTACCGGCCCACCGCCAGCTACGGCCACTTCGGCCGGGAAGGCTTCAGCTGGGAAAACACCGACAAGGCCGAGGCGCTGAAGGCGGCATTGTAAACCGCTAGCACGCGACACGCGGCACGCCGCCCCTTCGGGGCGCACGCCAGAAAAGATCAAAACAAGGCTCAGGGAGGAGCCATGCATCGACGTTATAAGGAGCTTCGAGTGTGGCAATCAGCCATTACGCTGGTTCTGGCCACTCACGAGATCACGAGAACCTTTCCTCTTGAGGAAAGATTCGTACTGACTCAACAAATGCAGCGCGCCGCGCTGAGCATCCCTTCCAATATCGCGGAAGGGTATGGACGGGGAAGTGATGCGGATCTGCGTCGCTTTCTCCATATCGCCAGAGGTTCGCTTTTCGAACTGGAAACGCAGGCTCTGATTGCTTCAGAGCTCGGGTATCTCGATATCAGCTTACTTCGAGAGCCCATCGACAAGGTGTTTGCTCAACTCGCGGCATTGATCCGCCGGTTAAGCTGACGATGTTTTTATTAGCGTGATGCGTGCAAGCGTGTTGCGTGCAAGCGGAGAAAGCAATGAACGCAAAAGCAGACGCGTTGCAGGACTACAAAGTCGCGGACATTTCCCTGGCCAAATGGGGCCGTTCGGAAATCGAGATCGCGGAAACCGAAATGCCGGCGCTGATGGCGATCCGGGAAAAATACCGCGCCGAGCAGCCGCTGAAAGGCGCCCGCATCATCGGCTGCATCCACATGACCATCCAGACCGCGGTGCTGATCGAAACCCTCAAGGCGCTGGGCGCGGAAGTGCGCTGGTCCTCCTGCAACATCTTCTCCACCCAGGACCATGCCGCCGCCGCCATCGCCGCCGCCGGCGTGCCGGTGTTCGCCTGGAAGGGCGAGACCGAGGAAGAGTACATGTGGTGCATCGAGCAGACCTGCCGCGACGGCGACGGCAAGCTGTGGGACGCCAACATGATCCTGGACGACGGCGGCGACCTGACCGCCTACATCCACGACACCTACCCGGAAATGCTGGACAACATCCACGGCATCACCGAGGAAACCACCACCGGCGTGCACCGTCTCTACGACATGCTCAAGAAAGGCACCCTGAAAGTGCCGGCGGTGAACGTGAACGACTCGGTCACCAAGAGCAAGAACGACAACAAGTACGGTTGCCGTCACTCGCTCAACGACGCCATCAAACGCGCCACCGACCACCTGCTGTCCGGCAAGAAAGCGCTGGTGGTGGGCTACGGCGACGTGGGCAAGGGTTCCGCCCAGTCCCTGCGCCAGGAAGGCATGATCGTGAAGATCACCGAGATCGATCCGATCTGCGCCATGCAAGCCTGCATGGACGGCTTCGAGGTGGTGAGCGCCTACAAGGACGGCATCAATGATGGCAGCGAAGCGTCCATCGACAAGGTGCTGCTGGGCAACACCGACCTGCTGGTGACCACCACCGGCAACCTGAACGTGTGCGACGCCAATATGCTCAAGGCGCTGAAAAAAGGCGCCGTGGTCTGCAACATCGGCCACTTCGACAACGAAGTGGACACCGCCTTCATGCGCAAGACCTGGGAATGGGAAGAGGTGAAACCGCAGGTGCATAAAGTGTGGCGCGACAAGAAGAACGCCGACTTCCTGCTGCTGCTCTCCGAGGGCCGCCTGGTCAACCTGGGCAACGCCACCGGCCACCCCAGCCGCATCATGGACGGCTCCTTCGCCAACCAGGTGCTGGCGCAGATGTACCTGTTCGATCAGGGCTTCGCCGGCCATTCCGACACGGTGAAGGAAAAGATGCTCAAGGTGGAAGTGCTGCCCAAGCATCTCGACGAGGAAGTGGCCAAGTACATGGTGCAGGGCTTCGGTGGCGTGATCACCAAACTGACCCAGGACCAGGCCGACTACATCGGCGTGGGCACCGACGGCCCGTTCAAGCCCGACCACTACAAATACTAACGCTTGCACGCGCCACGCTGACACGCCTACACGCCAACAGAGCGTGCCAGCGTGTTGCGTGCTGGCGTGCACGCCTCGCGAAGCGAGTCTTCTATGAAACGCATCAGCTTCGAATTCTTTCCGCCCAAAACCGAACAGGGCCGGGAGAAACTGCTGAACACCCAGCAAAAACTGCTGGTCAAGAAACCGGAGTTCTTTTCCTGCACCTTCGGCGCCGGCGGCTCCACCCGGGATTACACCAAACAGATGGTGGACCTGCTGCGCGAGCAGCACCCGGACACCGCCCCGCACCTGAGCTGCATCGGCCAGAGCCGTGACGAGATCATGGAACTGGTGAACGGCTACAAGGAAAAGGGCGTGACCCGCATCGTCGCCCTGCGCGGCGACCTGCCCTCCGGCATGGGCTACGCGCAAAGCGAAGTGAAGTACGCCGACGACCTGGTGGCGCTGATCCGCGCCGAGACCGGCGATCACTTTCATCTGGAAGTGGCCGCCTACCCGGAGAACCATCCGCAGTCGCGCAGCTTCGGCGACGACATCGACCACTTCAAACGAAAAGTGGCGGCCGGCGCCGACAGCGGCATCACCCAGTATTTCTACAACGCCGACGCCTACGGCTATTACATGGACGAGCTGCGTCGGCGCGGCTGTGACGCGCCGGTCTACCCGGGCATCATGCCGATCCTCAACGTGGCCAACCTGTTCCGCTTTTCGGACAACTGCGGCGCCGACATTCCACGCTGGCTGCGCGGCCGCCTCACCGACCTGCAGGACGACGAAGCGGCGGTGAAGGCGTTCGGCGAGGAAGTGGTCACCCGCCTGTGCGAGCGGCTGCTGGCCATGGGCGCGCCGGGCCTGCACTTCTACACCATGAACCAGGCCACGCCGATCCTGCGCGTGCTCGACAACCTGGGTCTTTGATCTCCGACGGCGCGCTTCGGCGCGCCGTGCGTTTGCCGCAAGTCAGTTGCAGCCCCCCGGTTTTTGGTTAGACTCAATTCAAACACCTCGGGGGATAATAACGATGCGAATCGGCCTGGTGGTGGACTCCGGCTGCGACCTGCCCAAGTCCTTTATCGACGAATACGGTTTGTTGGTATTGCCGGTCTCGATCCGGCTGGGCGATCAGGTGATCGTCGACGACCGGGACCCACAGCGCACCCGCCAGTTCTATGCCACCGAAGTGGCGGAAAAAGCCCACGACGCCGAATCCGTGCCGTTCACCATGGAGCAGATCAAGGCGCTTTTCCTGGAGCGGGTGGTGCTGGATTTCGACTACGCCCTGGTGCAGACCGTGCCGAAAAGCCGCAGCCCGATTTTCGCCAACGCCACCGAGGCGTCCCACGCCATCCTCCGCGAGTACAAGCCGATCCGCAAACGCGCCGGCGTGGAAGGCCCGTTCGCCCTGCGCGTCACCGACAGCCAGACGCTGTTCGCCGGCCAGGGCGCCCTGGCGGCGGAAACCGTGCGCCTGATCGAGTCCGGCATGAAGATCACCGAGATTCGCCAGAGCGTGGAGGTGCTGGCCAGCCAGGCCACCGGCTACGCGGTGGTGCCCGACATCTACTACCTGCACAAACGGGCCAAGAAGCGCGGCGACAAAAGCGTGAGCTGGGCCGGCGCCATTCTCGGCAACGCCCTGGACATCAAGCCGGTGCTGTGCGCGCGTCAGGACGAAACCTTTCCGGTGGCCAAGATGCGCGGCTTCGACGCCGGGGTGGAGGCGATCTTCCGCCACGCGGTGCGCTGCATCGAGCGCGGCCTCACCGCGCCGGTGATCTGCGTCAGCTACGCCGGCGATGAAAGCCGCATTCGCCAGATGCCCGGCTTCGACAAACTGGCGGCGGCGGCCCGCGACCACGACGTGGCGCTGCTGCTCAGCACCATGGGGCTCACCGGCGCGGTGAACATCGGCCCGGGGGCGCTCAGCCTGGGCATGATCGTGGACGACCCCACCTTCCTGGATTGACCGTCACCCGGCCTTGATCCGGGCCGGGCCAGCATGGCGTTTTGCCCACGGCCGGAAACGCCAAGGATAACGCCATGCGTCTGCTTCTCCCCGCTCTGTTGCTACTGGCTCTGGGCGGCTGTGTCCGTCATCTCGGCGCCCCCGCCGGTGAGCCGGCGGCGCTGCCCGACAGCGGCCCGATCACCGAGATCCGCGACCGCGTCTATACCCCGGACGACTGGCCCCGGGCCCTGCACGCCAGCGTCTACCGCCCCCGGGCCGAGGGCCGCTATCCGGCGGTGCTGGTGGTGCACGGCGGCGGCTGGGCGCGGCGCTCGCCGGCGGACATGGCGGACCTGTCCCGCTGGCTGGCGGAGCACGGCCTGGTGGCGGTGAACATCGAATACCGCTTTGCCCCGGCCTACACCTTTCCGGCGCAGCTGCAGGACCTGCAAATGGCCATGCGCTGGCTGCACGTGCACGCCGACGAGTACGGCATCGACCGGGCCCGGGTGGGCGCCTGGGGCTATTCCTCCGGCGCCCACCTGGTGGCGCTGCTGGCCACCGTGGCCAGCGATCCGGACAACCCGTTGAACCCGCCCTACGGCGGCCCGGTGACGCGGCCGAAGGCGGTGGTGGCCGGTGGCACGCCCAGCGACCTGCGCAAATTCAAGGGCGGCGAGCTGGTGCCGCAATTTCTGGGCGGCGAGCGCGAGGCGATCCCGGCGGTCCACGCCGACGCCTCGCCGGTGACCTCGGTGACGCCGAACACGCCGCCGGTATTTCTGTATCACGGCACCTGGGACCGCACCGTGCCGGAGGATCACGCGGTGGATTTTTATAACGCCCTGCGGGCCAACGGCGTGGACACGGAATTGTATCTGCTGAAAGGGCGGGGCCATGTGGCCACCTTCCTGTTCGGCGGCGGCGCGGAGAAGGCGGGGCTGCGGTTCCTGGAGCGCCACCTGTCGGCGCCCGGGGCGGACTGAGCGGCGATCGGTCCGGCCGCCCGCCCCGCCGCCCTCCCCCCCGGTGGGCGACGCGACGGTTAAGCGGTGCCGGCGCCGGTGACCGTCCATCAGAGAGCGTTGCTCACAACCCTTGCAGGCTCAAAAACAGTCACCGCATCATTTTGCATCAGGCGCCGGCAACGACGCTTGCCCGACCGTCCCGAATCCGTTGTCCGTGCGTCCCGATCAAAGGTGACGCAGCCAGTGATGGAAGGCGGGGCTGGCCAGCCCGGCCAGGTCGACCCCGTCGGCGGGCTGCGCCAGGGCCTGGTCGATCACGTCGCTGGGGGTCATGGCGAAGGCGCGCCGGAACAGCCGGCAGAAGTGGCTCTGGCTGTCGAACCCCCAGCGCACCGCCACGTCCACCACCTTTTCACCGGTCACCGCCGCGCGGCGCAGGTCCCGGTAGCAGCGCAGCAGACGCTGTTCGCGCACGTAGGCGGCGACGCCGCCCAGGGGTTGGAACAGGCGATAGAGCGTGGTGCGCGAGCAGCCGAACCGGCGGCACAGCCGCTCCGGCGTCAGGTCCTGGTCCAGGTGATCGCGAATCCAGGCGAGCATGGCGTCCAGGCCGGCCCGGGCCAGCGCCTCCCGGGACGCTTCCCCCGCGCCGGCGCCGGCGAAGGCTCCGGCCACCGCGCCCACCAGGGTGCGGTTGACCCCCTCCAGGTCCTCCACGGTCAGTTCGGGCAGGCTGTTCCAGACCGTGGTCAGGTGGTGGGTCAGGATGGTGGTCACCGGGCGGCCGGCGGCCAGCACCGTGCCGTGCCGGGGCGTGGCGGTGGGCACCAGGGCACGGAATACGTCCCGCGGGATCACCACCGACAGCACCTGGGAGGCCGGCGCCCGGGTCTCCAGGGCGCGCCCCAGGTCCAGCAGACCGATGTCGCCGCGCCCGACCCGCACCGGACGACCGCCGTTGTGACCGAGGTAACCGCCCTGCAGATAGAGCTGCACCAGCCAGTGGTCGCCGCCGTCGGCGGTGTCACCGGCACGGCGCTGGAAGGTGAGCGGCGAAAAGCCGCAGCGGGCCATGAACACTTCGCGCAGGTCGTAGCTTTCCACCCAGGCGTCGAACCGTTCCGGCGTGGCCGGCAGGGAATCGAACAGCGGGCGCACGCTCTCCCGCCAGACCGGAAAACGGTCCGCCTCGGGCAGCTGGTCGGCGCGAAACAGGTCGTGGGGCAAGGTAGCGGCGCGATCCGTGGGGGTCGCCATCCCGTGGTCTCCTGAAAACCCGGACATAGGCAAAAACAGGTACCACGGCGTGGGCCCGCGCACAAGTTTTGGACCGGGTTCACACTTTTTGCGTGAACCCGGCCAGGGAGGTCGATGCGGAGCGGGTTACCCGCGCGGGCTCAGTCCCAGGCGGGCGCGAAGTCCGGATCGGCGATGCGCTCACCCCGGTCCAGGCTTTCGATGGTGGCGATGTCGTCGTCGTCCAGGGTCAGGTCCAGGGCCGCCTTGTTGGCCTTCAGGTGCGCTTCCTGGGTGGACGACGGGATCACCACGATGTCCTTCTGGTGCAGCCAGGCCAGCACCAACTGAGCCGGGGTCACGTCGTACTTGCCGGCCAGCCGTTTCAGGGTGTCGTCCTCCATCACCTTGCCCACCGCCAACGGCATGTAGGCGGTGACGGTCAGGTTGGCGCGTTTCACCGCGTCCACCACCTTGCGGTTGGTCAGGAACGGGTGCACCTCGATCTGGTTGGTGACGATGTGCTCGCCGCCGGGCACGCTGAGGGCCTTTTCCAGCTGGTCCACGGTGAAGTTGGACACGCCGACATGGCGCGCCAGACCGCTCGCCTTGGCTTCCGCCAGGGCACCGATGTATTCGTCCATGGGCACTTCGTCGTCGGGGCTGGGCCAGTGGATCAGGGCCAGATCCACGGCGTCGGTGCGCAGCCGGTTGACGCTTTGCTGCAGGCTTTTCAGCAGGTCGTCATGGCGCAGCCGGTCGTGCCAGATCTTGGTGGTGAGAAACACCTCATCCCGAGGCACGTCGTGGGCGTCCAGGGCGGCGCCCACGGTTTCCTCGTTGTCGTACATCTGGGCGGTATCGATGTGCCGATAGCCCAGGTCCAGGGCGGTGTGGATGCTGCCCATCAGCTCCTCGCCCTTGAGCCGGAAGGTGCCCAGCCCCAGGGCCGGAATGTTCGCCTTAGCCATGATCTCTCCTTGCCGTAATCCATCAACACCGTTGTACCTGACGGCGGGTGAAGCGGCTTTCAAGGCCCGCCAGCGTCAGCCGCGATCCGCCATGGCCGCCACCAGAAAGTCCACGAACTGCCGCACCTTCGGCGACAGATGCCGGTGGCGCGGATAGACCACCCAGACGGCGGTATGGCCACAGCCGTACTGGTCCAGCACCGACACCAGGCTGCCGTCCGCCAGGCCCGGCGCCACGTAATAATCCGGCAATTGCACCAGCCCCAGCCCCTTGGCGGCGGCGTCCAGCAGCGCCAGCCCGGAGTTGGCCCGCCAGTTGCCCTGCACCCGCCAGGCGCGGTGCTGGCCGTCGATGTCGAACGCCCAGTGCTCGGTGGACCCGAGCAGGCAGTTGTGGCCGACCAGTTCCCCCAGGGTGTGTGGGCGCGGGTGGCGCTCGAAGTAGGCCGGCGAGCCCACCACGTATTCCCGGCGCGGGCAGAGCTTGCGGGCGATCAACGTGGAATCGGGCAGGGCGCCGGTGCGGATCGCCACGTCGAAGCCTTCGTCGACGATGTCCACCCGGCGGTTGGTGAAGTCCATGCGTACCGACAGCTGTGGGTGGGCAACCAGGAAATCGTTGACCACCGGGGCGATGAATTTCTCGCCGAAGGTGGTGGCGCAGGTCAGCTTAAGCACGCCCTTGGGCTGCTGTTGATAGTCGCTGATGGCGGTGAGCGCTTCCTGGAAGCCGTCGAACAGCTGGGCGCAGTGCTCGTAATAGACCGCGCCGGCGTCGGTGAGGCCCAGCCGCCGGGTGGTGCGGTAGAGCAGCTGGGTGCCCAGCTCCGTTTCCAGCCGCGCCACCAGCCGGCTCACATGGGAACTGGAGACACCCAGGGCGCGGGCGGCGCCGGCGAAGGATTCGTGCCGTACCACCTCCACGAAGGCCTCGATCCGGTCCCAATGCTGCATTGTTGCTCCTGAGCAATAATCTATTGCGCCATGATGCCTTAATCCGGGGCCCGGCGCTGCTCTACCATGGGCACCAACGCGATATAGACACAAACGGAGAACACCATGAAATCAAGAGCCGCCGTAGCCTGGGAAGCGGGCAAGCCGCTGGTCATCGAGGAAGTGGACGTGGCCGGCCCCAAGGCCGGTGAAGTGCTGGTGCAAATCGTCGCCACCGGCGTCTGCCACACCGACGCCTACACCCTGTCCGGCAAGGACCCTGAAGGGCTGTTCCCGTCCATTTTCGGCCATGAGGGCGCGGGCATCGTGCAGGAAGTGGGCGAGGGCGTCACCAGCGTCAAGCCCGGCGACCACGTGATCCCGCTGTACACCGCCGAGTGCGGCAAGTGCAAGTTCTGCCTGTCCGGCAAAACCAACCTGTGCTCCGCGGTGCGCGCCACCCAGGGCCAGGGCCTGATGCCCGACAGCACCAGCCGCTTCTCCCATAACGGCAAGATGCTGCACCACTATATGGGCACCAGCACCTTCTCCGAGTACACCGTGGTGCCGGAAGTGTCCCTGGCCAAGGTCAGCAAGGAAGCGCCGCTGGACAAGATCTGCCTGCTCGGCTGCGGTGTCACCACCGGCATCGGCGCGGTGCTCAACACCGCCAAGGTGGAGCCCGGCTCCACGGTGGCGGTGTTCGGCATGGGCGGCATCGGCCTGTCGGTGATCCAGGGCGCGGTGATGGCCAAGGCGGAGCGCATCATCGCCATCGACATCAACGACGACAAAGAGAAGATGGCCCGCCAGTTCGGCGCCACCGACTTCATCAACCCCACCAAATACAGCAATTCGATCCAGGAAGTGATCGTCGAGCTCACCGATGGCGGCGTGGACTATTCCTTCGAGTGCATCGGCAACGTCAACGTGATGCGCTCCGCTCTGGAGTGCTGCCACAAGGGCTGGGGCGAATCCATCATCATCGGCGTGGCCGGCGCCGGCGAGGAAATCTCCACCCGCCCGTTCCAGCTGGTCACCGGCCGGGTCTGGAAAGGCTCCGCCTTCGGCGGCGTGAAGGGCCGCACCGAGCTGCCCGGCTACGTGGATCGTTACATGAAGGGCGAGATCAAGATCGACGAATTCGTCACCCACACCATGCCGTTGGATGACATCAACAAGGCGTTCGATCTGATGCACGAAGGCAAAAGCATCCGCTCCGTCATTCTGTACTGAGACCAGCAGCCTGTGGCTGCGATACAGGATGAAGGATACAGGGGCCGGCACGGTGCCATCCCTCCACCCTGTATCCTTCATCCTGTATCGCGGCCAAAGGCCGCCGCCCGCCCATCGAACACGACAAAAGGATCCGCCATGACAACGTCTGATCAACTGGAACTCGTCTCGGCCAACAAATCTTTTGGCGGCTGGCTCAAGCGCTACAAGCACCACAGCAAGGTGCTGGGCTGCGAGATGGTGTTCGCCATTTTCCTGCCGGCGGCGGCGGAGGAACGGGACGTGCCGCTGCTGTGGTGGCTGTCCGGCCTGACCTGCACCGACGAGAACTTCACCCAGAAGGCCGGCGCCCAGCGGGTGGCGGCGGAGCTGGGGCTGGCGTTCGTGTGCCCGGACACCAGCCCGCGCGGCACCGACCTGCCCGGCGAGCACGACAGCTACGATTTCGGCTCCGGCGCCGGCTTCTACCTGAACGCGGAACAGGCGCCCTGGAACAAGCACTACCGGATGTACGACTACGTCACCGAGGAGTTGCCGGCGTTGGTGCGCGAACACTTCCCGCTGAATGGCCGCGAGGCGATCAGCGGGCATTCCATGGGCGGCCACGGCGCTCTGATCTGCGCGCTCAAGAATCCGGACCGTTATACCTCGGTGTCCGCGTTCGCGCCCATCGCCAACCCCACCCAATGCCCCTGGGGCGAGAAGGCGTTCGGCGGCTACCTGGGCGACGACCGGGAAAGCTGGAAGGCATGGGATGCCTGCGAGCTGATCGCCGCCGGGGCCCGGGTGGACGAGATCAAGGTGGACCAGGGCGACGCGGACAACTTCTACCAGGACGGCCAGCTGCGTCCGGAGGCCCTGGAAGCGGCCTGCCAGGACGCCGGCATCGGCCTGACCCTGCAGATGCGGCCGGGTTACGACCACTCCTATTTCTTTATCGCCAGCTTTATCGACGACCACCTGCGCTACCACGCGCATCACCTGCGCAGCGCCTGAATGGCATCGCGGTCGTTCGGCCGCGATCAGGCCGCCGGCAGATGCCGGCGCAGGCCCTTCTTATAGAACGTCCAGGCCATCACGCCGGCCAGCAGATTGCCGCAACCGGCGCCGATGGCCAGGCCGGTGAGGCCGCCCAGCCAGGCGCCCAGCCACAGCAGCGGCAAATAGCAGGCGAACAGCCGCAGGAAGGAAATCATCATGGCTCGCCACGGCCAGCCCAGGGCATTGCTGGCCGACACCACCAGCATGCACACCCCCAGCAGCCCGTAGCTGGGCGGCAGAAAGCGGATCAGTTGGGTGAGCGCTTCGCGCACCGCCGGGCTCTCCACCAGCAGCGCCGCCAGCGGCGCGGCGAACAGGGCCGCCAGCAGGCCCAACACCACCTGCCAGATCACCACCATGCGCGCGGCGGCGGCCATCACCCGCTGCACCTCCTGCCAGCGCCCGGCGCCGTAGCAGCGGCCCAGCCAGGGCGGCAGCGCCATGGTCATGCCCAGCACCAGCACGATGGAGAAGCTTTCCAAACGACTGGTCAGCCCCCAGGCGGCCACCGCCGATTCGCCCAGCCGCGCCACCAGACCGGTGGCCAGCATGGCCGCCAGCGGCGGCATCAACTGGCTGACCATGGCCGGCCCGGCGATGTGCGCGAAGGGCCCGGCGGAGGCCCGCACCTCCGCCAGCACGCCGTCCCGCTCCAGCCAGCCGCGGCCGCGCAGATACACCGCGGTGATCACGCCGCCGATGGCGAACGCCGCCAGCGAGGCCCAGGCCGCCCCTTCCAGGCCCAGGGCCGGCACCGGGCCCAGGCCGAAGATCAGCAGCGGGTCCAGCACCAGGTTCACCAGGCTGGTGATCACCATCATGGAGCCGGGGAAGCGGGTGTTGCCGTGGGCGCGGAACAGGCTGTAGCCGAAGTAGGCCATGGCGCCGGTCCAGGAGGCGAGCACCTGCACGTTCCAGAACGGCCGGATCACCTCGCGGATGCGCTCACTGGCGCCGAGCAGCGCGAAGGCCGGGTCCTGCAGGGCCCACAGCAGAAACAGCAGCACCGCCATCACCGCGCCGCCGCCGGTGAGCACCAGCACGCCCAGCCGCCCGGCCCGGTGTTCCTGGCCGGCGCCGATGGCCCGCGAGATCAGTGCCGCGATGGCGATGCCCATGCCCACCTGCACGCCGATGGTGAGAAACACCAACGGGAAGGTAAACGACTGAGCGGCCAGGGGCTCGGTGCCCAACCGGGCCACGAACACGCTGTCCACCAGATTGAAGCCCAGCAGCGACATCACGCCCAGGGTCATGGGCCAGGTCTGCTGCCAGATTTGACGGGTCAGGGAAGAGTTGTCGGACTGCACGGCTCGCATTGCCATCGGCGGACCGGCGCGCCAACGGGCAACCGGCCCCGGGTGAAAAGGGTGCGCCAGGGTAGCACACCCTTACCCTGGATAATCCGGGTGGACGGGCTCAGCGCGACTCGGCCAAGGGGTCGCGGGCCGGCCACCACCGGGACAGCAGCGCGTGGGCGGCGAACGCCACCGCCACGCCCACCACTGGCGGCAGCACCGGCGAGGCCCAGGCGGCCAGGGCGCCGAGACCGTAGGCACACAATCCGGACCACTGGAACGCCGGCAGCTCGGTCCGTTCCAGATCCGGATAGCGGCCGCGGAAGCGCACCCAGAAGTCGGCCATGATCACGCCGCCCAGGGGCGGCAGAAAGGTGCCCAGCAAAATCAGGAACGGCACCAGCAGGTCGTACATGCCGAACACCGCCAGCAGGGTGCCGATGGCCGCCCCGGACAGGGTCACCAGCCGGCGCCGCTCGGTGCGCAGCAGATTGCAGCCGGCCACCGAGAAGTTGTAGATGGTGTTGTCCTGGGTGGTCCAGATGTTGAGAAACAGCATCAGCAGGGCCAGCACCAGGAAGCCCTGGGTGATCATCACGTCGACGATGTCGGATTGCTGATAGATCAGCGTGCCCACGGCGCCCACCAGCACCATCAGGCCGTTGCCGAGAAAGAACGCCGCCAGGGTCGCGATCACCGCCACCCGCCCGCTGCGGGCGAAGCGGCTCCAGTTGGTGGCCATGGTGCCGCCGCTGACGAAGGTGCCGATCACCACGGTGATGGCGGCGGCGAAGCCCATGTCGCCTCCGCCGGCGCGCTCGCTCAGGGCGGTCAGGCCGCCCACGTCCACCAGCCCCTGATAGAGGCTGACACCGATGAACAGCAGCATGGCCGGCACCGCGAACCGGGACAGCCAGTCCAGCCCCCGGTAGCCGACCAGGGCGGTGAGGCAGAAGCCGAACCCGAAGACCACCATCAGCGGCAGCTCCAGCCAGGCCGGCAGCGGCGTCATCCGCACCAGGGCGATGGCGATGGTGGCGGTGCCCCAGGCGTACCAGCCGATCTGGGTGAAGCCGAGCAGGCAGTCGGACAGCTTGCTGCCCTTCTCACCGAAGCAATAGCGCCCCATCAGCACGGTGTTCAGGCCGCTGCGGCAGGCGATAAAGGCCAATGCCGCCGCGTAGGCGCCCAGCAGCAGGTTGCCGACCAGGATCACCAGCAGCAGATCCGGGAACGAGAACGCCGTGCCCAGGTTGCCGCCGGCCCACATGGTGGCGGTGAAAAAGGTAAAGCCGAGCAGCACCACCGAGGTGGACAGCAGGCCCTTGCGCTGGGACGCCGGCACCGCGCTCAGCGGGTAATCGTCGTCGGAGGAAGACATAGCGGGCTCCAGGGTTCTTGGAAAACAACAGGTCGAAGGTGGCCGACGATGCAACCTCCGGGCCAGATGCGTCTCAGCGGCGCCGGTCACCGGCCAGCGGCCGAAGCCGGTCAGCCACGCCCTTTTCCACCAGTTCGAGAAATTCGTCACCCAGCCGGCGGCTCTCGTCGATGGCCCGGCGCCAGGTGCGCTCGCGGCCCGGGTCGTCGCCCTGGTACCGCTTGAAATCGGTGCGGTCCGGCAGCTTGCCGTGGGGCAGCCGGGCCAGATAGTCCGCCGACGGCGCCACCAGCAGGGTGCGCGCCAGCCGGCCCGGGTCGCCGTTGCGCCAGCGCAGCGGCTTGTCGAACCAGCCCGGGATCACCCGGTCGGTGAAATGCGGATAGAGCACCAGGCCGTCGCTGCGGTAGGGCAGATCCAGGTGGTAGTCGAGCAGGCCGCCGTCCCGGTAGACCCCCGGCGGCGCGCCGGGAATGTCGCGCACCCCTTCCAGCACCATGGGAATGGCGGCGCTGGCCAGTAGCAGGGCGCGCAGGTTCTGCACGTCCAGAGGAATGGCATGGGTGGCGAAGTCGCGCAGGGCGTCCAGGGGCAGTTCCGGCTCGCCGGTGTAGGCCAGCCCGCGCTCCATGAAGGCGGCCAGGGTCCGGCGGCTGAGCAGGTTGCCGCCGATCACCCCGGCCAGCCCCAGGCCCAGACCCAGGGGCCGGTCGCCGCTGATCAGGCGGCGGCTGCGGATCACCACCACCACCAGCCGGTAGTCCGGGTTGGTGAGGATGCGGTCGTCGCTGTCGGCGAGCAGGTCCGCCAGCATCTTTTCGCAACGGCGGGACACCTCCCGGGGCGTGACGCCCTTGGGAAACCGCTGGGAGGTATAGAGATCGGCCAGCCGCGCCAGGCGGTGGGCGGCATCGCGCCCATCCCGGGCCCCGGCCACGGCGGCGAACCGCCAGCTGCCGATGGAGGCGCCGATCAGGGTGCGCGGGCGCGGCGCCCGGGGCAGGAAGTCACCGAACACGGCCCGGTCCAGGCCGGCCAGGCCCACCGCCTTGGGGCCGCCGGCGGCGCCGGGCACGATGTCCACGTCGTCGGCGCGCAGGCCATGGTCAAGCAGGTGCTGGCGCGCCTGGGCGCCGGCGCGCAGCACCAGCGCCGGCTCACGGGTATGGATGGCGGGCAAGACTTTTCCCCCGGCTAACGGATCCGGGCCATGCTAACCGCTGGCGCGGGAAACACAATGACGGGAATTGTTGCGCTCAATTTCGTTCTTGGGGATGACAATAGAGCACCAGGGCGCCGTCCGCCTCGTTCTCGCTGAGCGGCGGATTCAACGGGTCCTCGGAGGCCAGGATCACATCATAGGTGCGGGAACCGCTGAGTGAGCAATCCACCCGGGCGAACCGCTCCTCCGGATTGACGCCGGTCCGCGCCACCACCAGATTGAGGCTGCCGGCATTGGTGCTCTGATATTCGGTGGCCTGCCCCAAACGCAAACCGGTGGCAAAGTATGTACCGGTGCCCGCATCGTTGTAACGCAGAGAAAAACCGGTGGCATTGAAATCTTCCGGGTTCACCGTGTTGATAACCCGGAAGCGCGCGCCGGAATCCACGTCGCTGCCGTCCTGCTCGAAAATCGCCACCCCGGTGGAATTAAAGCTGGTATCGCCGTAGGACACTGCGGTGTAGTTACTGTTGTTGGCCAGGTTCACCCGGGCACGGAACAGGCGGCCGCCGCTGCCGTTCACGCCCTCCAGGGAAACGCTGTTGTCGTCGTTGTCGTTGCCCTCGTCGATACGAACCCGCAACTCCGGGCCTTCATCATCCCGGGAATAGCCCACGCCGGATACGCTATCACTGTCGTCCCCGGAGAGGGTGACATCGGCGGTCAGGGTGCTCTGGTCGTCGGCGCCATTACTGGTGATCTGGTTGTAATAGAACACCGAGGCGTCGGAACGCAGTGAGCCCCCGAAGCCGCCGTCCTCGTCGTCGCCGCAGCTGCTGGCCACGGCGGCCGCCACCACGATGGGCATGACATAGAACAGATTCATGGTTGTTCTCCCGGGATTGCGTCCCTGTTCTTACTGTTGTTCATTGGGCTGTTGTTCATTGGGACCGGCCTGGTCCGGCGGCGGTTCCGTGTTGAATTCCTGGATGAAGATCTGCCAGAACGCCACGAACAGGCCGGCCATCAGCGGGCCCAGGGCGAACCCGGTGATGCCGAACAGCGCCAGGCCGCCCAGCGTCGAATAGAGCACCACATAATCGGGCAATTTGGTATCCCGGCCAACCAGAATTGGGCGCAGAAGATTGTCCACCAGGCCGATCACCAGGGCACCGAACAGGGTCAGAATCACCGCGTCGCCGATCTCGCCCACGGCATACAGATAGAGCGCCACCGGCAGCCAGATCAGGCTGGCGCCCACCGCCGGAATCAGGGACAGCAACGCCATGGCCACGCCCCACAGCACCGCCGCCGGGATGCCGAGAAACCAGAAAATCAGGCCGCCAAGAAAGCCCTGCACCGCCGCCACCACCAGATTGCCCTTGATGGTGGCGCGGGTGATTTCCGCGAATTTCTTGAACAGCAGCCGCTCCCGGTCATCGCCCAGGGGCAGCGCCCGGATCAGCATGTTCACCAGCTTGGGGCCGTCGCGCAGCAGGAAGAAGGTGAGGTAGAGCATCAGGCCCAGGTCGATGAAGAACTGGAAGGTGTTCTGGCCCACCGCCAGGGCACGCTTGCCGAGAAACTGGCCGGCGCTCTTGATGCCTTCGATCAGTTGCTGGCCCAGGTTGCCGAATTCCACGCCGGCCCGTTCCAGCAGGTGGTAAGCGGAGGGGAAACCGGTGCGGAAGGTGTCGATGTATTTCTGCGGGTCCAGATTGCCTTGCTGCAGTTTCTGGTAGGTGGCCACGCCCTCGGTGACGAAGGAAGTCGCCACCGCCAGCACCGGAATCACCACCAGCACCGTGCATACCAGCAGGGTGGCCAGGGCCGCCAGGCTGTGCCGGCCGGGCCATTTGGTCAGCAGTTTCTTCTGCATCGGGAAGAAAATCAGCGCCGCCGCGCAGGCCCAGAAAATCGGCGCGAAGAACGGCTTCAGCAGCCACAGGAAGCCGATGCTCACCACCAGCAACAAGGCCAGGAAGGACTTTTGTTCAAGCGGCGAACGCATTGGTTCTCCTTATCCGCGCGGCCGGCTTGCGCAACCGCTCAGGCGGCCGCGCCGGCGGCCACCACCAGGGTGAAAATCAGATAACCGGTGTAGCCCAGATAGGCGGCCACCAGCACGCCGCCTTCCAGGCGGTTGATGCGGCCGCTGCCGGCGCCCCGGAAGCCGTAGCCAAACACAAACAGGGCCAGGGTCAGGACCGCCATCACCACCCAGTCCCGATACAGCAACGCGGGCTCCGTGGGCACCGGCGTGATGGCGCCGGCAATGCCCACCACCGCCAGGGTGTTGAACAGGTTCGAGCCTAGCACATTGCCCAGCGCCAGATCGTGTTCGTTCTTGCGAATCGCCGCCAGGCTGGAGGCCAGTTCCGGCAGGGAGGTGCCCACCGCCACCACGGTGAGGCCGATGATCAGATCACTGACCCCCAGGGAGGTGGCGATGGTCACCGCGCCCCACACCAGCAGCCGCGAACTGACCACCAGCAGCACCAGCCCCAGCAGCAGCCAGAACAGGGCCTTGCCCAGGGGCATGGGCTCAGCTTCCTGCCCGGCTCCCACCTCGCCACCCAGGGGGTCGCCCTTGCCGCTCATGCCCTGGTAAACGGACCAGCCCATCAGCCCGGCGAACACCGCCAACAGCACCAGGGCGTCACGGAAGCTCACCTGGCCATCCAGCAGCTGGTAGCCGGACACCAGAGTGATCACCGCCAGCACCGGCAACTCCCGGCGCAGCACCGTGGAGTGCACCGCGATCGGGCTGATCACGGCGGTGAGCCCGAGAATCAAAGCGATATTGGTGATGTTGGAGCCATAGGCATTGCCCAACGCCAACCCGGGATTGCCGTCCAGCGAGGCCAGCGCCGACACCACCATCTCCGGCGCGGAGGTACCGAAGCCGATCACCAGCATGCCGATCAGCAGGGTCGGCATACCGGCGTGGCGGGCGGTGGCGGACGCCCCGTCCACGAAACGATCGGCACTCCAGATCAGCAACACCAGGCCGACGATCACCGCGCCTATGGCAAGACTCAAGATGGACCTCCAAAAAACAGTTCAAAGTTTAAAGTTAAAAGTTAAAAGGGCGGCTTCGGACGCGAGCACGGCAGTGACCCGGCACGGCGTTACCCGCGTTTTAACTTTTAACTTTCAACTTTTAACTTGTCGTCGTTTGCTTTCTATACAGCCGCGCACGCACGTCGCCGCCGTCTTTTTCCCGTATCAGCTCCCAGCTTTCCGGCGCCGCCGGGGCGTCCGCCTGACGGCGGGACTCCACGTAGATCAGGGCGTCGTCGGCGAGCAGGCCCAGGTCTTCCAGGGCCGCGCAGGCCGGCGCCGCCAGCCCCAGATCATAGGGCGGGTCGATGAACACCAGGTCAAACCGTTCCGCGCAACGCGGCAGCCATTTGAGCGCGTCGGCGCACTGCACCCGCAGGCGTTCGCCGAACAGCGGCTCCAACTGCCGGCTCAGGTCGGCGCAGCGCTCGCGTTTGCGCTCCACCAGCACCGCCCGTTGCGCGCCCCGGCTGAGGGCCTCGGCGCCCAGGGCGCCGGAGCCGGCGAACAGGTCCAGCACCCGGGCGCCGGGCACGTCCGCCTGCAGCCAGTTGAACAGGGTTTCCCGCATGCGGTCCGAGGACGGCCGCAGGTCGCCGCGCTGATCCACGAAGTGCAGCCGGTGCCCGCGGTGCTCGCCACCGATGATGCGAACCTGGCCCTTACTGGTTTTGCCCCTGGATTTCATCCTGTGCGCCTTGCGGCACGTCCGGCGCGCGCGGGCCGATGCTGACGATGGCCAGCTTGTCGGCGTCCAGGGCACGCTGAAACGCGTTGCGAATGTCCGCCACCGTGACCGCTTCGACCTGCTCGTTGAAGCGCTGGAGGTAATCCAGCGGCAGGTCGTAGAAACCGATGGCGCCAAGCTGGCCGATGATATCGCTGTTGTCGGCGGTTTCCAGTGCCCGGCGGCCAAGAATGTTGGCCTTGGCGTTGTCCAGCTGTTCCTGGGTGGGGCCGTCGGCGATGAAGTCGCGCAGGATGCCCATGGTCAGCGCCAGGGCCTGGTCGGCGTTGTCGTTGGCGGTCTGCAGCTGCAGGCGGAACGGTCCGCCGCCGGCCATCGGCTGGAAGTAACTGGACACGCCGTACACATAGCCGTGCTCCTCGCGCACCTGCTGGGTGAGCAGGGAGGCGAAACCGCCGCCGCCGAGGATGTAGTTGCCCACGTACAGCGCCACATGGTCCGGGTTGCCCCGCCAGGTGGCCTGGTTACCGATCAGAATGTGGGTCTGGTTGGAAGGGAAGTCGATGTGCTCCACGGTGCGCTCGGTGAGGCGTTCGGCGCGGGGCAGCGGCGTCGCCGGGCCGCCTTCCGGCAGCGCCTCGCTGAGACGCGCGGCGATGGCTTCCGCCTGCTCGCGGCGGACGTCGCCGACCAGGGCGATGACCGCGTTGCCGGCGGCGTAATAGCGCTGGTAGAAGCGGCTCACGTCGTCGCGGGTGATGCCCGGCAGGCTCTCCAGGGTGCCGTCGTCCGCGTGGCCGTAGGGGTGGTCACCGAACACTACCCGCTGAAAGGCTTTTTCCACCTGGGGCCCGGGCACCTGGCGATCCATCTTCAGCCCCTGCAGGGCGCGGGTGCGAACCCGGTCCAGGGCGCCCTGGGGAAAACTGGGGGCGCCGATCACCCGGGCCAGCAGGTTCACCGCGTCGTCCCGCCATTCCGGCCGCGACAGGGTGCGCAGGCTGATCACGCCCATGTCCTGGTAGCTGCCGGTGGAGAAGCTGGCGCCCCGGTCCTCGAAGCCCCGGGCGATGTCGTCCACGCTCAGGCCCTCGGCGCCTTCGCCGAGCAGCGCGCTGGTCATGGACGCCAGCCCCGGCTGGTCGCCGTCGCGGGCGCCGCCGGCGTTCATCACCAGGCGCACGTCCAGCATGGGCAGGGCGTCGGAGGGCACGAACAGGACTTTCGCGCCCTGCGCGGTGGTCCAGGACTGAATGGTCAGTTCCGGGGCCGCCGGCTTGGCCTGATCGACCCGGGCGGCGGTAGTGGGAAAGCTGGCGCAGCCGGCCAGGGCCAGGGCGCACAGAGCGGCGGCGAAGGGTTTCCAGACGATCATTGCGACGCCTCCTGGCGAGTGGATTGCGGCGCCTCGGCGGGCGCGTCCGGCGGGAACACCCGGGCCACGGCGCCGCGCTCGGCCACCAGCCAGTCGCGGGCGGCCTGTTGCACCTGCTCCGGGGTGACTTTCTCCAGGTTTTCGTCGAAGCGTTCGGCCAGGCGCCAGTCCACGCCCAGCACCGACAGGCGGCCCAGTTCCATGGCCTGGCCCATCACCGAATCGCGCTGGAACACCTGCCCGGCCAGCACACCGGCGCGCACCCGGTCCATTTCCTCGGCGCTGGGCGGCTGTTCGGCGATCTTGCTCACAACCGCCAGGAAGCCCTGTTCGAGCTGCTCCAGACTGACGCCCGGGTTGGGCGAGGCGGAGAAACTGAAGGTACCGTTGCCGCGCTGCAGGCCGTCGTAACTGGCGCCGGCGCCGGCGGCCAGGCGCTGGCCGCGCACCAGGTGGCTTTCCACCCGGGCGCTGAGACCACCGTCCAGCACCCCGGCCAGCATGGTCAGGGCGTAGAAGGTGGCCGGGTCCTCGGCGGTGGTCAGCGACGGCACGTTGTATTGCATGAACAGCGCCGGCACCCGCACCGGCAGGTGCAGGGTCATGCGGCGTTCGCCGGCGGGCGGATTCAGGGTCGGCTTGGGACGGGGCGGCATTTCTCCGGCGGGCATGTCGCCGAAGAATTTTTCCACCAGCGGCCGCGCCCGGGCTTCGGTCACATCACCGGCGATCACCAGGGTGGCGTTGCCAGGCACGTAGAAGCGCTGGTACCAGCTGCGCGCTTGCTCCGGCTTGAGCTGGGCCAGTTGATCGCGCCAGCCGATGATCGGGTGGGCGTAACCGGTGCCGGGCCGCGCCACCGCCTGGAATTTCTCCTGGGCCAGGGCGAACGGCTGGTCGTCGGTGCGCTGGCGGCGCTCTTCCATCACCACCTGCAGCTCGCGATAAAAATCGTCGTCCTCGATGCGCAGATTCTTGAGCCGCTCGGCTTCCAGCTCCAGGGCCAGCGGCAGGCGCGACGCCTCGTACTGCTGGAAATAGGCGGTGTAATCGTAGCTGGTGAAGGCGTTGTTGGCGCCGCCATAGCGCGCCACCAGCCGGGCGAATTCCCCCGGGGCCAGGTGCTTGCTGTTGCGGAACATCATGTGCTCGAGCAGATGGGCGACGCCGGTTTCGTAGGGCGCCTCGTCGATGCTGCCGGCCTTGAACCAGATCATCACGGTGATCACCGGCGCGCGGTGGTCCTCGCGCACCAGTACCTTCAAGCCATTGTCGAGCTGAAATTCATGGGTGGGCAGGTCGGCCCGCGCGGCCATCGCGACCAGGCTCAATGCCAGGGCGATCCACAGTTTTTTCATGCGCTTTCCTCTGAACGACCGGGGTCAGGGAACCGGCGATTATGATGGTTAGCCCCCGCCAACGCGAGCCGTCGGCGGCCATAACCCGGTAGGACTGACCGCACGCCGGTAAGGTTCCGGCGTCGGTGGCTTAGAGGTCGGTGGCTTAGAGAAAGCGCCCGCGGCTCAAGACAAAGGGAACTGACGCAACAGGGTTTCACGCACCACCCGGGTGATGCGCGCCAGGTGATCGTCGTCCAGGCGCTTCACCCCCAGGCGACGGATCAGGGTGGTGCGGTGCACGCCGAAGACGATGGCCTCGCCGTACAACGCCTGCACTTCGATGATCACATCCGGGTCGGTTTCCGGCTTGCCGCGCAGCGGCCCCACCAAACGCGCCAGCAGTTCGTGCACCGGCAGGATCAGTTCGTCGTAGAGGATGTCCATGGCGGCGGTGGGCTGCATCTGTTCGCGCAACAGAAAGTAGCCGACCTCGTATTTGTCACGCTGAGTGAGGATCTTCTCGAGCAGGGCACCCACCAGCAACGCTACGTCCTCGCGGGCCCGGGCCAGGTCGGTGACGCCGCCGGCGTGACGGGCGCGCACCTCCAGCACGGCGGGCTCCATGGCCGGACGCACGGTTTCCACGATGCGCCAGGCCACCGCCCGGTAGAGCCCTTCCTTGGATTGAAAGTGGTAAGGAATGGCGGCCTGGTTGGCCTTGGCGGCATTCGCCAGGGCCCGGGTACTGACCGCGTCGAAGCCCTGGCGGCTGAACAGGCGCAGGCCGGCGTCGACCAGCCGCTTGCGGGTGGCTTCGCTGCGCGCGGATTCGCCGCGGGCAGACCCCGCGGAGGGGACGGATTCAGGGCCCGGGGCGGGCCCGGTGCCGGGCTTGGCCATGCTCGGTTCCGGTGGCGTGAAAAGGCCAATATTAATTCAATCGATTGATTTTGTCATTGGACTGTTCAAGAATGTTGCCCGACTTCATTGGGAGGCGTTCCATGCCCCGATCCCTTATCCCCGTTCGCCGCTGGCGGCGCCCGACGCTGGTCGCGCTGCTGGCGCTGACGCTGGGCGCCTGCGCGGTGGGCCCGGACTTCCAATCGCCGGCGGACGAGCTGGCCGACGATTACCAGGTGCGCGCGCCGGCCGGCGAGACCGCCCGCACCGACGGCCCCGGCGGCGGCGCCCAGCGGTTCAACGAGAGCGCACCCATCGCCGCCGACTGGTACCGGCTGTTCGGATCCCCGGCGCTGGACGCGCTGATCCGCCAGGCGATGGAGAACAGCCCGTCGCTGCGCGCCAGTCAGGCCAGCCTGCGCCAGGCCGCCCATCAACTGGAGGCGGTGTCCGGCTCGGACCTGCCCGACCTGGACCTGTCCGGCGGTGCCACCCGCCAGCGCTCCAACGGCGCGCAGATCGGCCAGGACAACCCCATGTTCAACAACGTCTTCAACCTCTACGAGGCGCGCTTGGCGTTGAGCTACGACCTGGACCTGTTCGGCGCCTCGGACCGGGAGACCGAAGCCCAGGCGGCCCAGGTGGCGTACGCGCAAAACCTGCTGCGCGGCAGCATGCTGACCCTGGTGGACAATGTGGTGGTGACCACGGTGCGGCTGGCCGCCCTGCGCGACCGGCTCGCCGCCAGCGAGGCCATCGTGCGCCTGCAGCGAGACCAGGCGCAGCTGCTGAGCGAGCAGGAACAGGCCGGCTCGGTGGCCTTTGCCGACGTGTTGCGCGCCCGCGCGCAGCTGGCCGACAGCCAGGCGCAACTGCCCACCCTGCGCCACGATCTGGCCACCACCGAGCATGCCCTGGCCCGGCTGGTGGGCGCCGACCCGGCCACCTTCCGGGCACCGCCGCTGTCACTGGCGGACCTGAATCTGCCGGCGGAGTTGCCGGTCAGCCTGCCCTCGGAACTGGTGCGCCAGCGCCCCGACATCCTGGCGGCGGAAGAACAACTGCACGCCGCCAACGCCCAGGTGGGCCTGGCCACCGCGCGCCTCTATCCCAACCTGAATCTCACCGCCAGCCTGGGCTCCGTGGCCAACCACGGCGACGCCCTGTTCGAGCCCGCCGCCAAGGTCTGGAGCCTGGGCGCCGATCTCACCGCGCCGCTGTTCCATGGCGGCACCCTGCGCGCCAATAAAAAGGCCGCCCAGGCCGCCTGGGAAGCGGAATACGCCCGTTACCGGGACACCGTGCTGGGCGCCTTCGTGCAGGTGGCCGACGTGCTCGACGCGATCCAGCGCGACGCCGAAGGCCTCAGCGCCCGCGACCACTCCCTGGAAGCCAACCGCGACAGCCTGGCGCTGGTGCGCAAGCAGTACCGGGCCGGCGCCGCCGGCTATCTGGACGTGCTCAGCGCCGAGCAACGCTACAACCAGGCGCTGTTGTCGCGCATCGACGCGGTGCGCCAGCGCTACGTGGACACCGCCGCGCTCTACCACGCCCTGGGCGGCGGCTGGTGGAGCGCCACCCCCGAACGGAACGACCGGACGGCCGCCGCGCCGACCGCCCCCTGAACGCCGGAGACCTTTCATGGCCGAGCACGACACCTCCACCCACCCGGACCACACCGCGCCTCAACCGTCCGGCGACAGCCCCGCCAACAATGACAACCCCGACGACAATAACGGCGGCAAACGCAAACGCCTGCTCCTGATTCTCGCTCTGGTGGTGGTGATCGCCGCCGCCGGCTACCTGGCCTACTGGCTGCTGTGGGGCCGCTTCCACATCACCACCGAGGACGCCTACGTGGGCGGCAACGTGGTCAGCGTCTCGCCCCAGGTGAACGGCACCGTGGTGTCGATCCACGCCGAGGACACCGACCGGGTGGCCGCCGGCGATCTGCTGGTCACCCTGGATGACACCGACGCCCGCGTGGCCCTGGCACAGGCCAAGGCCAACCTGGCGCAGACCGTGCGCGAGGTGCGCCGGCTGTTCGACCAGGCCGACCAGCTGGACGCCACCGTGACCCTGCGCAAGGCCTCCCTGGAGCAGGCCCGCCGCGACTATCAGCGGGCCCGGGAGCTCAAGCAGGTGCGCGGAATCTCCACTCAGGACTTCCAGCACGCGGAGACCGAGCTGGAAACCGCCCGCGCCTCCTATCAGGAAGCCCTCCATCAACTGGCCGCCAGCCGCGCCGCGGTGGCCGGCACCACCCTGGAGGATCATCCCCAGGTGCTGCGCGCGGAAGCGGAGCTGCGCCAGGCCTGGCTGCGCCTGCAGCGCACCCGCATTCTGGCGCCCACCGACGGCTACGTGGCCCAGCGCGGCGTACAGGTGGGCCAGGAGGTGCAGCCCGGCGGCAAGCTGATGGCGGTGGTGCCCCTGGACCAGGTGTGGGTGGACGCCAACTACAAGGAAACCGAGCTCACCCACGTGCGCATCGGCCAGCCGGTGGAACTGACCGCCGACCTGTACGGCGACGACCACGTCTACCACGGCAAGGTGGCCGGGCTGGCCGCCGGCACCGGCAATGCCTTCGCGCTGCTGCCGGCGCAGAACGCCACCGGCAACTGGATCAAGGTGGTGCAGCGGGTGCCGGTGCGCATCCGCCTGGACGGCGACGACCTGCGCGATTTCCCGCTGCGGGTGGGACTGTCCATGGAAGTCACCGTGGAAACCCGCGACCGGGACGGCCGCACCCTGGCCGAGGCGCCGGTGTCCGGCGCCCGCTTCGAAACCGGCGTGTACCGGCGCGACCAGAGCGAGGTGGACGCGCTGATCGCCGAGATCGTGGCCGCCAACCGGGGCGGCGATGACCGCGCCTCCTGAGTCCGGCGCCCACGAGGAGAACCGTCATGGCCGTTGATTCCGCCCGCGCCGGCACCCCGGGGGCGCGCAAGAACGTGAGCCCCTGGGTGATCGCCCCGGTGGTGGCCATCGCCGCCTTCATGGAGGTGCTCGACATCTCCATCGCCAACGTGGCCCTGCTGCACATCGCCGGCGGGCTGTCCGCCACCCAGGATGAAGCCACCTGGGTGCTTACTTCCTACACCGTGACCAACGCGGTGGTGCTGCCGATCAGCGGCTGGCTGTCCAACGTACTCGGCCGCAAGCGCTTCTTCATGATCTGCATCGCCGGCTTCACGCTCACCTCCCTGGCCTGCGGGCTGGCGCCCACCCTGGGCACGCTGATCCTGTTCCGCTGCTTGCAGGGCATCACCGGCGGCGGCCTGCAGCCGGTGTCCCAGGCGATCCTGTCGGACGCCTTTCCGCCGGCCAAGCGCGGCATGGCCTTCGCCATGTACGGCATCGCCGTGGTGTTCGCGCCGGCCATCGGGCCCACCCTGGGCGGCTGGATCACCGACCATTTCTCCTGGCGCTGGGTGTTTCTGATCAACCTGCCGGTGGGGCTGATTCTGATTCCCCTGGTGCAGGCGCTGATCCGCGACCCGGATTACATGAAGGAAGCGCGCCACAAGCGCGGTGGCAAACGGCCCCGGGTGGACCTGATCGGCTTCAGCCTGCTGGTGGTGGGCCTGGGCGCCCTGCAGATCATGCTCGACCGGGGCCAGCAGGACGACTGGTGGCACTCCGGCTTTATTCTGGCCATGACCTGCCTGGCGGCGGTGGGGCTGATCGCCTTCCTGATCTGGGAGTGGTACGACAAGGACCCGATCGTCGATGTGCACCTGTTCCGCAACCGCAACTTCGCGGTGGCCAACCTGTTCATGATGATCCTGGGCTTCGTGCTGCTGGCCAGCACCGCGGTGCTGCCGCTCTATGTGCAGGAACTGATGGGCTACACCGCCACCCAGGCGGGCCTGGTACTGACCCCCGGCGGCATCGCCATCATCTGCCTGATGCCTCTGGTGGGGCGGCTGGTGGGCAAGGTGCAGACCCGCTACCTGATCGGCTTCGGCTTCCTGGTCAGCGGCATCGGGCTGTACACCATGACCGGCTTCAGTCTGGAGGCGGACTACAACACCATCATGCTGGCCCGGGTGCTGCAGGCCTCGGCGCTGGGTTTCCTGTTCATTCCGATCAGCACCGCCGCCTACGACGGCCTGCCCATGGAGAAATCCAACGACGCCTCGGCGATCATCAATCTGGCCCGTAACCTGGGCGGCAGCATCGGCATCTCGCTGGCCACCACCCTGCTGGCCCGGCGCAGCCAGTTCCATCAGTCGCGGCTGGCGGAGGAGATCACGCCCTACAACCCGGCCTACCAGGACCAGATTCATCAAATCGGCCAGGCCACCGGCGCCGGCGACCTGGCCAGCCACGGTATGCTGTATCAGGACCTGCTCAACCAGGCCAGCATGCTGGGCTACCTGGACGTGTTCAAATTCATGGCGATTCTTTTCCTGTGCATGGTGCCGCTGGTGTTCATTATCCGCCGTGGCGTGGCCGGCCAGGGGGCGCCGGCCGGGGCGCACTGACCGTTCGTACCGCGCGCCGGCCGGCCGTGCCGTGCGCGCGGCGTTTTTTCGCGCCGCCCGGCGGTGGTAGGATACCGACCGCCCCGCATTCGACCCCACAGGATCCGACCCGATGAACGACGACGCCCGCGACGACGATCGCAACGAAGAAGCGCAGAAAGGCGGCTTCTTCTCGCGCATGTTCCGGCGCAAGCCCGAGGACAAGCCGGAGCCGGCGCCGTCCAGCGACCGCTCGGAGCCCGATAGCGACACGCCGGCGCAACCCGGGTCACCGGAACCGGCCCCCGCCGAGCCCGCGCCCTCCGAGCCGGCCCCGCCCGAACCCGTGCGCGCCGAACCGGCCACCCCGCCGGCGCCGGCCGAGCAGCCGGCGGCGGCCCCCGCTCCGGAGCCCGCCGGCGAAGGCGGCGGCTTCTGGTCGCGCATGAAGCAGGGCATGAGCAAGACCAGCAAGAACCTGGGCAAGGGCCTGGCGGACCTGCTGGTGGGCGCCAAGGAGATCGACGACGAGATCTTCGAGGAGATCGAAACCCAGCTGCTGGTGGCGGACGTGGGCGTGGAAGCCACCGACACCATCATCGGCAATCTCACCGAACGGGTCGGCCGCCAGGAACTGGTGGACGCCGACGCCCTCTATGAAGCCCTGCAGGAAGAACTGCGCAATCTGCTGGTGCCGGTGGACCGCCCGCTGGAAATCGACACCTCGAAGAAGCCCTACGTGATTCTGATGGTGGGCGTGAACGGGGTCGGCAAGACCACCACCATCGGCAAGCTGGCCTGCCGCTTCAAGGCCGAGGGCCGCAGCGTGATGCTGGCCGCCGGCGATACCTTCCGCGCCGCCGCCGTGGAGCAATTGCAGGTATGGGGTGAACGCAACGACATTCCGGTGGTGGCCCAGCATACCGGCGCCGACTCCGCCAGCGTGGTCTATGACGCGGTGCAGGCGGCCCAGTCCCGGGGCGCCGACGTGCTGATCGCCGACACCGCCGGGCGCCTGCACACCCGCGGCAACCTGATGGAGGAGCTCTCCAAGGTGACCCGTGTGATGAAGAAGCTGTCCCCGGAGGCGCCCCATGAGGTGCTGCTGGTGCTGGATGCCGGCACCGGCCAGAACGCCATCAACCAGGCCCAGGAATTCCGCGACACCGCCGGCGTCACCGGCCTGGTGCTGACCAAGCTCGACGGCACCGCCAAAGGCGGTATCCTGTTCGCTCTGGCCAAACGCACCGGCCTGCCGATCCGCTTTATCGGCGTGGGCGAACGGCTGGAGGACCTGCGCCCCTTCAACGCCGAGGAGTTCGTGCAGGCGCTGTTCGAGGATGTGGCCGGGTGAGTTACAAGTTGAAAGTTAAAAGTTACAAGGCGCGGGGGATGGCGACCGGGTCGGAAAGCCTGTGCCCGCGCCCGCTCGCGGCGCGGAGCCGAAACGTTTGAGAGCGCTACGTCATTGCCTCGCGTTGTAACTTTTAACTTGTAACTTTCAACTGTCCAAAGGACCTACATGATCAAATTCGACCGGGTCGGCAAACGCTACCCGAACGGCAAGGACGCCCTGCGGCAGATCAGCTTCGAGCTACCCGCCGGGCAACTGACCTTCCTGACCGGGCACTCCGGGGCGGGCAAGTCCACCTTGCTGAAGCTGATCATGATGATCGAGCGCCCCACCCAGGGTCAGGTGTTCGTGGAAGGCCAGAACCTGACCGGCGTGGGCAGCCGCCATATTCCCTTCCTGCGCCGCAAGATCGGCATGGTGCACCAGAACCATCAGCTGCTGTTCGACCGCAGTGTGTTCGACAACGTGGCCCTGCCGCTGGTGATCGCCGGCTTTGCCCGCGCCGACATCGGCAAGCGGGTGCGCGCCGCCCTGGACAAGGTCGGTCTGCTGGACAAGGAAAAGCTCAACCCGATCATGCTTTCCGGCGGTGAACAGCAGCGCATCGGCATCGCCCGGGCGGTGGTCAACAAGCCGCCGCTGCTGCTCGCCGACGAGCCCACCGGCAACCTGGACCCGGCGCTCAGCGCCGAGATCATGGACCTGTTCCATGACTTCGCCCGGGTCGGCGTGGCGGTGCTGATCGCCACCCACGACCTGTCGCTGATCGCCCGCTACCGGCACCGCCTGCTGACCCTGCGCGAGGGCCGCCTGATTCACGACGGCGAGGAAGGGGTGTCCCAGCGCGACCAGGACCTGGCCCTTTACGCCCGCCCCCGGGAGGACCGCCGTGGCCCGTAACACCCGCCCACCCCGTCAGCGCCGCCCCGCCGGCGCGCGCAGCGCGCGCACCTCCGTGGGCGACCGCCTTACCGCCTGGCGCCAGCATCACCGGGATTCCCTGTGGGACGCCCTGGGCCGCATGGCCCGGGCGCCCACCGCCGCGCTGATGACGGTGCTGGTGATCGCCATCGCCCTGGCGCTGCCCGCCGGGCTGGCGGTGCTGATGGACAACGCCCGCGCCATCACCAAGGGCTGGGACGGCCAGGCCCACCTGTCCGTGTTTCTGAAGCTGGACACCGCCGAGGAGCGCCAGCGCGCCCTGGCCCGGGAGTGGGACGGCTTCGACACGGTGGCCCGCACCGAGGTGATCACCCGGGGCCAGGCCCTGGAGGAATTCAAATCCCTGTCCGGTTTCGGCGACGTGCTGGAGGCGCTGCCGGACAACCCGCTGCCGCCGCTGATCGTGGTGTATCCGAAGGACGTGGCGCCGGGTCAGGTGGAGGCCCTGCAACGCCGCCTGGACAACCTGCCCGAGGTGGACAACGCCCAGCTGGACGTGGCCTGGGTGCGCCGTCTGCACGCCATCATCGAGCTGGGCGACCGCATGATCAGCGTGCTCACCCTGGGGCTCGCCCTGGCGGTGGTGCTGGTGGTGGTGAACACCGTTCGGCTGGCCATCGAGAGCCGCCGGGAGGAGATCGTGGTGATCAAGATCGTCGGCGGCACCGACGGCTTCGTGCGCCGGCCTTTCCTGTACAGCGGTTTCTGCGTCGGCTTCGCCGGCGGCGTGCTGGCGCTGATTCTGATCAGCGTTGCCCTGTGGTGGCTGGGCGGCCCCATCGACGAACTGCTGCGCCTCTATGAGAGTGAGCACTCGCTTACCGGCATGAACCCGTCCACCGTGCTGGTGTTGCCGTTGTTCAGCGGCACCCTGGGCCTGCTCGGCGCCTGGCTGGCGGTCAGCCGGCACCTGGGAGACATCGAGCCGCAATTCTGAGGCCGCCCGCCCGGGCGGCTTTTTCGTTTCTTTACCCTTTCCCCGCGCCCTTTTCCCCTACAGTGGGAATTCCTCCCGGGATCCAGAGTCCACCGTTGACGCGTACAGGTTGACGGGCGTCAACCCGACCGTGCCCTCGCCGGTGGATGCTGGTCCCGGCGCCACCATTGGCAAAACGAATGGCGGGGAACTATTCCGGCTATTAGCACTCCTATAACCCGAGTGCTAATATCCATCCCATTCCAAACAGGGAGAAGGGAAATGACCACCCAACAACTGCAACAGGTCCAGGCGTTGCCGCTGGCGGTTCCGGGCGACGACCTGGATGCCTACATCCGCGCGGTCAACTCGGTGCCGGTGCTCAGCGTCGACGAGGAACGTCAGCTGGCCGAGCGGTTGTATTTTGAAGAGGACCTGGACGCCGCCCGTAACATGGTGCTGGCCCACCTCCGCTTCGTGGTGCACATCGCCCGCAGTTACACCGGCTACGGCCTGCCCCTGGGGGACCTGATCCAGGAAGGCAACGTGGGCCTGATGAAGGCGGTGAAACGGTTTGATCCGAACAAAGGCGTGCGCCTGGTGAGCTTCGCGGTGCACTGGATCAAGGCCGAGATTCACGAATACGTGATCAAGAACTGGCGCATCGTCAAAGTCGCCACCACCAAGGCCCAGCGCAAGCTGTTCTTCAACCTGCGCGGCCAGAAAAAGCGCCTCGGCCGTCTGACCACCGAGGAAGCGCAGCGGGTGGCCGACGATCTGGGCGTGACCCCGGCCCAGGTGAAGGAAATGGAAGGCCGCCTCGGCGCCTTCGATGCCAGCTTCGACGGCCCCACCAACGACGACGAGGACAACGCCATTCCGTCGCCGGCGGCCTACCTGCACAGCGACAACAGCGACCCGGCGGATCTGGTCGCCGAGGAAGATTACCAGGAACGCAGCTCCCGCCAGCTGGGTTCCGCGATCATGACCCTGGACGAACGCAGCCGCGACATTCTCGAGCGTCGCTGGCTGGCCGACCAGAAGGCCACCCTGCAGGAACTGGCCGATGAATATGGCGTCTCCGCCGAGCGGATCCGCCAGCTTGAAAACAACGCGCTGAAGAAACTTCGCAACGCCATCGCCGCCTGAGGCGATACCGCGAAGCCGACTACCCCTTGCCCTGGCGCCCCCCTGCCGGGGCTTTTTTTATCCGCGAACCCGGGGTTGAAGGGCGCCCGTCGTGGACCGATTTCCAGTACAATCGGGTCTCCACGGACCAACACACCGGTGACCATGAAATACCTGCTTGTGCTGGGTGCCCTGAATGGCGCCCTGGCGGTCACGCTCGGGGCGTTCGGCGCCCACGGGCTGAAAAACCGCGTCGACGCGGCCATGCTCGACGTCTGGAGCACCGCCAGCCAGTATCATTTCTATCACGCGCTGGCACTGCTGCTGGTGGGCCTGCTGGCGCGCCAGGCCGGCGCCGGCGCGGTGACCGCCGGCTGGATTCTGTTCGCCGGCACCCTGGTGTTCAGCGGCAGCCTTTACGCGCTGGTGCTGAGCGGCCAGAAATGGCTCGGCGCGATCACACCGCTGGGCGGCACCGCCCTGATCGTGGGCTGGCTGTGGCTGGCCTGGTCCCTGTGGCGCGCCCACGGCTGACACGCACCCACGCTGACCTTCACCCACGGATAGCGAGCACGACCATGACTTCCCTGACCGTCAACGGCGACCCCATGACCCTGGAAGGCACCACCGTCGCGGATCTGGTGGCCCAACTGCAGCTGCAGGGCCGCAGGCTGGCGGTGGAGGTGAACCGGGACATCGTGCCCAAGAGCGAACACGGCCAGCACCGCCTCTACGACGGCGACGTGGTGGAAATCGTGCACGCCATCGGGGGTGGGTGAGCACGACCGAAGCACCGCTTCGCAGCGTGCGAACGACCGGACAGGAAGTCCGGGCCGGGCGCTCGGATTGGCACGGCGCCGCGCCAGGGATGGCGGGCACGGCCTGATAGAATGGACAACCACAACGCCGGGAACACCGGGCGCGCGCCCGCCACAATGAACACCACCGAATCACCGACCCAACGCTGGAAACCACCATGTCCGACCCGCTTCACATCGCAGGCAAAACCTACCAGTCCCGGCTGCTGATCGGCACCGGCAAATACAAGGACTTCGAGGAAACCCGCCAGGCCGTGGAGGCCAGCGGCGCGGAGATCGTCACCGTGGCGGTGCGCCGCACCAACCTGGGCCAGGAGCCCGGCGAGCCCAATCTGCTCGACTTCGTCACCCCGGACAAGTACACCATCCTGCCCAATACCGCCGGCTGCTTTAACGCCGAGGACGCGGTGCGCACCTGCAAGCTGGCCCGGGAACTGCTGGACGGCCACAAGCTGGTGAAACTGGAAGTGCTGGGCGACCAGAAAACCCTGTACCCGAACATCGCCCACACCGTGCGCGCTGCCCAACAGCTGGTGGACGACGGCTTCGACGTGATGGTCTACACCAACGACGACCCGATCGTGGCCCGCGAGCTGGAAGACATGGGCTGCGTGTCGGTGATGCCGCTGGGCTCGCTGATCGGCTCCGGCCTCGGCGTACTCAACCCGCACAACCTTCTGCTGATCATGGAAGAAGCCAAGGTGCCGATCATCGTCGACGCCGGCGTGGGCACGCCCAGCGACGCCACCCTGGCCATGGAGCTGGGCTGCGACGGCATCCTGATGAACTCCGCCATCGCCCATGCCCGCAACCCGGTGCTGATGGCCAGCGCCATGAAAAAAGCCATCGAAGCCGGCCGCGAGGGCCTGCTGGCCGGGCGCATGCCCAAGCGCGCCTTCGCCAACCCGTCCTCGCCTTCCGAAGGCCTGGTGTCCTGAGCCTCGAACCAAGGATTCGCACGACATGCTCGATTTTCTGCACCAGGACAAGGACCCGGAAACCGGCAAGGTGATGCGCCGGGTGCGCAGCTTCGTGCTGCGCGAGGGCCGCCTCACCGCCGGCCAGCGCCGCGCCCTGGACACCCTGTGGCCGCGTTTCGGCCTGGAGCGGGACCAGGGTCCGCTGGACCCGGTGGCGGTGTTCGGGCGGGACGCGCCCCGGGTGCTGGAGATCGGCTACGGCATGGGCGCCTCCCTGGCGGCCATGGCCGAGGCGGAGCCGGACAAGGATTTTATCGGCATCGAGGTGCACCGCCCCGGCGTGGGCGCGCTGCTGATCGAGATCGAACAGCGCGGGCTGGGCAATGTGCGCAGCTACTGCGACGACGCGGTGGATATTCTCAAGCTGTGCATTCCCGACGGCAGCCTGGAGCGGGTGCAGCTGTACTTTCCCGATCCCTGGCACAAGAAGAAGCACCACAAACGGCGCATCGTGCAACCGGACTGGGTGGCGCTGGTGGGCCGCAAGCTGCGCCCCGGCGGGGTGCTGCACATGGCCACGGACTGGGAAAACTACGCCGAGCACATGATGGAAGTGATGGCCGGGGCGTCCGGTTTTGAAAACCGGGCCGGGGCCGGGCGGTTCGCGGAACGGCCGGCGTGGCGGCCGGAGACCAAATTCGAACGCCGTGGCGCCGGTCTGGGCCACGGCGTTTGGGACCTGCTCTTCGAGAAGGTCCCCTAGAACGCTTTAGAAGCGGTATTCCAGGCCCACGGCCAGGCTGTCGTATTCCAGGTCCTCGCTGACATCGTCCGCCTCGAAGGCGTAACGGCTGTAGGAGGCGGTCACCCCGGCCTGTTCGCTCAGCAGCCAGGCCGCCCGCAGGCCGTAGAAAAAGTCCCGGGCGTCGTCGTCCATGCTGTCGGAGCCGCCCGGCCCTCGCACCCGGAAGGTGATGTCCGCGTCCTGGATCCCCAGGGTACCGCCCACGTAGAACGACGGGGTCAGGGGGAACATGGCGTCGGCGGCCACGTAGAAACCGTCGGTCTCCACCTCGAACTTACCGATGCCACCCAGCACATCGGCTTCCGCGTCGCCGAATTTCCGGTAACCGAACCGGAAGGTGAAGATCTCGTTGGCCGCCAGGCCCACGTACACATCCCCGCCCATTTCCGCGTCCGCGGAGTCGGCGTCAGCCACGTTGTTCACCGCGTCCTCGAAAAAGTCGTCCGCGTTGCTCTGATCCCGGGCGACGGACGCCCCGACCAGAAAACCCGTATCGGCCTGAACCGCCAGCGGCGAGAAGGCCAGGGCGGCGGTGGTGGCAAGCAAAAGTGATTTTTTCATTGGGATCCCTCCAACATGGTTTTTTATTAAGAGCGCTGGAATTTACACAAGAACGTTATAAAAGGTAAATCCTCTGTTCCGCCGCTGGCCGTCGCGGGGGCGATTGCGTCACCCTGGATCGCCTCAGCGGCGGCGCATCAAGGAGGATCCCGTGCGCGATTCCGAACCGGCCCTGGGCCTTACCGACATTCTTCAGGAACTGGCCGACCGGCCGGACACCCGCCGGTTATCGCTGGTGACGCTGGTGGACACCATGCAGGGGCGCGGTTTCGGGCCGTTGTTGCTGGTGCCGGCGCTGATCGTGGTGCTGCCCACCGGCGCCCTTCCCGGCGTGCCCACCCTGTGCGCACTTCTGATCGTATTGGTGGCCGGCCAGCTGGTGGTCGGCCGTCGCGTCCCCTGGTTGCCGGCCCGGCTGCGGCGGGTGGATTTCGACCGTGATCGCTTCCGCGCCATGGTCGACAAGGCCCGGCCCTGGACCGAACGCCTGGACCGCCTGCTCAAACCCCGGCTGGCCTGGCTGACGCGGTGGCCCTTCAACCGGGTGGGGGCGCTGGCCTGTCTGCTGCTGGCGATGGCCATGATTCCCCTGGAACTGGTGCCGTTCGCGGCCGCCATCCCGGCGCTGATCATTCTGCTGTACGCCCTGGCGCTGGCCGCCCACGACGGGGTGCTGGCGGTATTGGGGCTGGCGGCGATGATCGCCGCCCTGGCCGCGGCGGTGTGGTTCTGGCCGATTTTCTAGATCACACCTCTTTCAGCCGCCAGGACCAGAAGGTGCCGAGGGCACCCATGAGGCCCAGGAACACCAGCGCCCATTGGGCGCCGACCACCGAAACGCCGGTGCTGATGCCGCCCACCACCAGCAGCAGCACGCCGATCACCGTGTTGCTGACCGCCGTGTAGTCGGTGCGCTTGGTGCCGCCGGCCATGTCCACCAGGTAGGTCTTGCGGCCGATGCGCACCCCGGAGTGGGCCACCGACAGCACGAAGAAAGCCACCGGATAAAACGCCGCCAGCCACCCGGCCTCCGGCGCCAGCAGCGCCACCGCCGCCACCCCCAGACAGACCAGGGCCGCCAGGCCGCCGCCGCGCATCATCACCTGGCGGCTGGAGGCGTCGGCCATGTAGCCCCAGACACTGGCGCTGAGGGTGCTGGCCAGACTGGACGCCACCAGAAAGCCGCCCAGCAGCGCCGCCCCCTGGCCCTGTTTCTGGGCCAGCACCACCAGAAACGGCGAGCCCAGGGCGGAGGCCATGAGCAGGGCCCGGGTGATGACGAAGTCGCGGAAAGGCGCGTCGGTAACCAGCAGATTGAGGCTGGCCAGGGCCTCCCGCAGGGCGTGGCCGCCCCCGGCGGTCTCGCCCTTGAACTCGTCGACGCTGGCGAATACCGCCGCCGCCAGCCACCAGGCCAGCCCCGCCGCCGCCAGCAGCACGGAATAGAACAGCAGGCCCGGCTCCTGGTCGCGGCCGAACAGCAGCACCCCCACCGCCAGGGTCGCCAGCCCGGACAGGGTGGAGGCCAGGCCGGTCAGGCGGCCACGGCGGGACTTGGGAATGCACTTGCCCTGCACGTCCTTCATGGCCACCGAGCAGAAGCCCCGGCCCAGACTGAAGATCACCAGCAGGCCGACAATCGCCAGCCCGGCGGCCAGGCCCCGCCAGTGCCAGACCGCCAGCGCCATGCCCAGCACGCACAGCCCCTGCAGCACCGCCCCCAGGGCCCAGAACCCCTTGCGTACCGGGTGGCGGCGCACCCAGGCGCCGATCAGCAGCTGCGGAATCAGCGAGCCGGACTCGCGGATCGGCACCAGGGCGCCGGCCAGGGCGGCGGGCGCGCCCACCGCGCCGATCAGCCAGGCCAGTACCGTTTTGGGATTGATCAGCAAGTCGCCGATCTTGGAAAGCAGGTTGGCCAGAATAATTTTGAAGAAGTTGCCGGGCACTTCCCGGCAGGCCTCCTCGCTGATGTCGGTACAGGTGCGCGCGTCCTCATCGTTGGCCACCAGGGCATACAGCCGGGACAGAGGCGCGTGGTCCTCGCCGGCCCTCACCCGGGTCGTCGGGTTGCTCATCGTTTCCCCTTGAATCCTTCCCTCTTAAAACCTTGAAAAACCCCTTGTTCCCCTTCGCCCCCCGGACCATCGTGGAACCAGGAGGTCAGAGGCTCTCAAGGAGGATATCACCATGTACAGAGTGTATTACCTCGTACGCAGCCTGGATCAGGTGAAGGTTGCTCTGAATGGTCTCAAACGCGCCGGCATCGGCGACAACCGCACCCATGTGGTGACCCGCGACAACGGCCAGCTGCGGGCCGAGGGCGTCCACGCCACCACGCCCTGGGAAGACACCAATCTGATGACCAATGGCTTCTATGGCGCGCTGGTCGGCGGCGGGCTGGGCCTGCTGGTGGGTTGGGCGCTCAGTGGCATCGATCCGTGGGGCGTGCAGATCGGCTTCCTCGGCGTGGTGCTGTGCGTGCTGTTCTTCGGCGCCCACGGCGCCTGGACCGGCGGCATGTGGGGCATCTCCCAGAACAACCGGCATCTGAAACCCTATCTGAAGGACATTCGCCGTGGCTTCTACCTGCTGATGGTGGACGTGGACTCGGAACCGGAGCGCGAACGCGTTCACCGCGTCCTGGATACCAGCGTGCGGGCCGAGCGGCGGGACGACCAGCGCTCCTTCAGCCCGTTCTTCTGAGTGGCCGGGCGCGGGCCGGGGCAGGGCCCCGGTCCGGCGGGCCGGTTCAGCTGTGCTGACCGGAATGGCGGCCTTCGGCCAGTTCTTCTTCCAGACGCTTGCAGAAGGCGTCCAGATCCTTGGGGGTGCGGCTGGTGACCAGACCGTTGTCCACCACCACCTCGCTGTCTTCCCAGTGCGCGCCGGCGTTTTTCAGGTCCTGGGACACGGACGGCACGGAGGTCATCTTGCGGCCTTCCACCACGCCGGCGTTGATCAGTATCCAGGGCGCGTGGCAGATGGCCGCCACCGGCTTGCCGCTTTCGAAGAAGGCGCGCACGAACTTGAGCGCGTCCTCGTCGAGCCGCAGGGCGTCCGGATTGAACAGGCCGCCGGGCAGCACCAGGGCGTGGTAATCGGCGGCCTTGGCCTGATCCAGGGTGCGTGACACCTCGTAGGTGTCGCCCCAGTCGGTTTCCGCCCAGGCGCGGATGCCGTCGGCTTTCCCTTCCGGCGCCACCACGTCCACATCGACACCGTGACCGGCCAGGGAGGCCTTGGGCACGGACAATTCGGATTCCTCGAAACCGTCGGTGGCGAGAATCGCCACCCGCTTACCGTTCAAGGCTTGGGTGTTCATGACGTACTCCTGTTGCGTGCATGAGGCCCCATGCTAGACCTTTCCGGGGCGCCGGCACGGCAACGGCGCCTAAAAAACTGCAAAAGACGCACCACGCCGAACAAGCCGTCCGCGTTGCACGGTCGGGGGGTGGCCGATAGACTTTGCCCACCTTTGGATGGTTAGCCGAAATGCCCGAATCGATTCCCCCGGACTCCGTGGGCCTGGTCGAACCCCAGACCCTGCATGTGGACCAGCCGCTGGAGCTGGAATGCGGCCGCGTACTGCCCGCCTACGATCTGGTGTACGAAACCTACGGCACCCTCAACGCGGAGGCGTCCAACGCCATCCTGATCTGCCACGCCCTGTCCGGCCATCACCACGCCGCCGGCTATCACGGCGCCGACGACAAGCGGCCCGGCTGGTGGGACAGCTGCATCGGCCCGGGCAAGCCCATCGACACCGACCGCTTCTTCGTGGTGTGCCCGAACAATCTGGGCGGCTGCCACGGCTCCAGCGGCCCGCTGTCCCGCAATCCGGAGACCGGCGAGCTGTGGGGCCCGGATTTCCCGATGATGACGGTGAAGGACTGGGTGAAAAGCCAGACCCGCCTGGCGGACGCCCTGGGCGTCCACCAGTGGGCGGCGGTGGTGGGCGGCAGCCTGGGCGGCATGCAGGCCATGCAGTGGGCCATCGACTTCCCGGACCGCCTGCGTCATTCCGTGGTGATCGCCGGCGCGCCCAAATTGTCCGCGCAGAACATCGCCTTCAACGAAGTGGCGAGGCAGTCGATCCTCACCGATCCGAACTTTCACGGCGGGCGCTACTATCTGCACGACACCTACCCGCGCCAGGGTCTGATCCTGGCGCGCATGGTCGGCCACATCACCTACCTGAGCGACGATGCCATGCGCATGAAGTTCGGGCGGGATCTGCGCTCCGGGCGTTTCCACTTCGGCTTCGACGTGGAGTTCCAGGTGGAATCCTATCTGCGTCATCAGGGCGAGACCTTCTCGCGCAACTTCGACGCCAACACCTATCTGTTGATGACCAAGGCGCTGGACTACTTCGACCCGGCCCGGGACTACGAGCATTCCCTGGAAAAGGCCATGGAACAGACCCGCTGCAAGTTCCTGGTGATGTCGTTCAACTCCGACTGGCGGTTCGCGCCGGAGCGCAGCCGCGAGATCGTCAACGCCCTGGTGCAGGCCGGCCGCGACGTGAGCTACGCGGAGATCGACACGCCCAAGGGCCACGACGCCTTCCTGCTGCCGATTCCGGAATACACCAAGCTGTTCGGCGCCTATCTGGGCCGGGTGGCGGACGAGGTGAGCGCCCATGCCTGAAGCTCTGCTTGACGCCAATGCCCGCGGCGCGGCGGCCCGCCGGGACGACCTGCGCCTGATCAGCGACTGGATTCCGCGCGGCGCCACGGTGCTCGACCTGGGCTGCGGCGACGGGTCCCTGCTGGCCTCCTTGCGCGAGGAGCGCGACGTCAACGGCTATGGTCTGGAGATCGACCAGGACAATATCGCCGCCTGCTTCGAGAAAGGCGTCAATGTGATCGAGCAGGATCTGGACAAAGGGCTGGGTAATTTCCAGAGCGAGCGCTTCGACTACGTGATCATGACCCAGGCCCTGCAGGCGGTGCTGCGCCCGGACGCGATTCTCGATGAGATGCTGCGCGTCGGCCGCGAGGCGATCATCACCTTCCCCAATTTCGGCCATTGGCGGGTGCGCGCCTATCTGGGCTTCAAGGGCCGCATGCCGGTGTCCTCGGCGCTGCCCTACGAATGGTACGACACCCCCAACATTCACCTGTGCACGGTGAAGGATTTCCAGGTTCATTGTCAGCGCAACGATATTCGTATCATCGAGCGCACCGTGGTCAACCGGCACCACCGCAGCGGCGCGCTGACCCGGGCCTGGCCCAATCTGTTCGGCGAGATCGCCGTCTACCGTGTCACCCGCTGATCGCGGAGAGAGAACCATGGCGACCCTGGTGCTGGCTTCCGGCAACCGCAAGAAACTCGAAGAGATGCGCGCCCTGCTCGCGCCGCTGGACCATGACGTGGTACCGCAGAGCGATTTCGACGTGCCCGAGGCCGAGGAAACCGGCCTCACCTTCGTGGAGAACGCCATCCTCAAGGCGCGCAACGCCGCCCGCGTCACCGGCCTGCCGGCCATCGCCGACGACTCCGGGCTGGAAGTGGACGCCCTCAACGGCGCCCCGGGCATTTATTCCGCCCGCTTCTCCGGCGCCGACGCCAGCGACGCCAAGAACAACGCCTTGCTGGTGGAGATGCTGGGTGACCTGCCGGAGGCCCCGCGCACCGCCCGCTACCAGGCGGTGCTGGTGCTGATGCGGCACGCCGAGGACCCCACGCCGCTGATCTGCCAGGGCAGCTGGGAGGGCGAGATCGTGCTGGAACCCCGGGGCGAACACGGCTTCGGCTATGACCCCTACTTCCTGCTGCCGGACCTGGGCAAGACCGCCGCCGAGCTGGACCCGGCGGAGAAAAATCGCATCAGCCATCGCGGCCGGGCCATGGCGGAACTGATCGCCCGGCTGAACGCTTTTCTACCCACCCCGTAGGAGCGGTCGTTCGACCGCGATCGCGTTTCGTGGTCGAACGATCGCTCCTACCGGCGCCGACCACCGCACTCAGCCCGGAAACACCATGGCCGCAGCACCACCACTCAGCCTCTATATCCATGTGCCCTGGTGCGTGCGCAAGTGTCCCTATTGCGACTTCAATTCCCACGAGGGGGACCCGCCGGAGCCGGCGTATCTGAACGCGCTGCTGGCGGACCTGGACCAGGACCTGGCCCGGTTCCAATTAGCGGGCCGGCCGGTGGAAACGGTGTTTATCGGCGGCGGCACGCCCAGCCTGATGAGCGCGCGCTTTTACCGGGACCTGTTCGCCGGCCTGCGTGAGCGCCTGCCCCTGGCCGACGACGCGGAAATCACCCTGGAAGCCAACCCCGGCACCCTGGAGGCGGGCCGCTTCGCCGGCTTCCGCGAGGCCGGCATCAACCGCCTGTCCATCGGCGTACAGAGCTTTCAGCCGGCCCATCTGCAAGCACTGGGGCGCATTCACGGTCCCGACGAGGCCCGGGCGGCGGTGCGGGAGGCGCGGGCCGCCGGCTTCGACAATTTCAATCTGGACCTGATGCATGCCCTGCCCGGCCAGACCACCGGCCAGGCCCTGGACGACCTGCGCGCCGCGCTGGCATTGGAACCGACCCATCTGAGCTGGTACGAGCTCACCATCGAACCCAACACCGCCTTTTACCGGGCGCCGCCGACGCAGCCCGACGGCGATGACCGGGCCGATACCGAGGAGGCCGGTTTCGCCCTGCTCGCCGAGGCCGGGTTCCGGCGCTATGAAGTATCGGCGTTCGCCCGGCCCGGCAGGGCGTGCCGTCATAATCTGAATTATTGGCGCTTCGGGGATTATCTGGGCATCGGCGCCGGCGCCCACGGCAAACTGACCCTGCCGGACCGCCGGCTGCGCTATCAGAAAACCCGTCTGCCGGCCCACTACCTGGCCGACCCGGCGACGGCCCGCCGTCACGAAACGGACATCGAAGCGCCGCTTCAGGAGGCGCTGCTCAACGGTTTGCGGTTGCTCGACGGTGTGAGCGTCGACGCCCTGGCGGCCCGCAGCGGCGAGACGGCGGCGACCATTCAGGACGCGCTGGCGCCATTCCGGGCGCAAGGGTTGCTGGTCGAGAACGTTGATCAGGCCGCGTGCACGGCGCTGGGCCTGCGCCATCTGGATACCGTTCTGGAACGTCTGTTCGAACGGCTGGTTTAATATCCCGCCACGCTGTCGTATGCTCGCGGTCAGATTTTACGTTGTAAGGGAATAACACCGACCTCCAGGGAACGACGTCCCCCCACCGGCAGGCCCGCAAGCAGCACCCTTACAGGCACAACCATTAAAAACACCGCCTTTCATCAGGGGTCCAGACCAATGAGTAAGCGCATTATCAGCAAGCGCATGGTGATCATGCTGATCATCCTGGCCGTCGTGTTCGGGTTGATCTTCGGCTTCAAGGCTTTCGTCGGCATGAAGATGAACGAGTTCTTCGACAACATGCCGCAGCCCGCCGCCGCCGTCTCCACCTATGAAGCACGCCCGGACAGTTGGGCGCTGATGCTGGAAGCGGTGGGCACGGTCAACGCGGTGAACGGCGTGGACGTGACCAGCCAGGTGGCCGGCGAGGTGCAGAAGATCGAGTTCGAGTCCGGTGACACGGTCAAGAAAGGCGATGTGCTGGTGACCCTGGAATCCGCCGCCGACCGTGCCCAGCTGAATGCGCTGCAGGCCACCGCCCGGCTGTCCCGACAGGAATTCGACCGCTACGAGCGTCTGTTCAAACAGGGCAGCATTTCCAAGTCCGAGCTGGACAACCGCCGCGCCCAGCGCGACCAGTCCATGGCCCAGGCCCAGGCCCAGCAGGAACAGCTCAACTACAAAACCGTGCGCGCGCCCTTCGACGGCCGTCTGGGCATTCGCCAGGTGGACCTGGGCCAGTATCTGCAGCCCGGCACCCCGGTGGTGAGCCTGACCCAGCTTGAGCCGATCTTCGTGGACTTCTCCCTGCCGGAGCAGGAGCTCAGCAAGGTGGAGCAGGGGCTCAAGGTGCGGGTACGGCTGGATGCCTTCCCGGACCAGACCTTCGAGGGCGAAATCAGCGCCATCGAGCCGGGCGTGGACGCGGCCACCCGCAACGTGAACATTCAGGCCCGTTTCGAGAACGCGGACCGCAAGCTGCGCCCGGGCATGTTCGCCAAAGTGGACATTCAGCTGCCCCAGGCGGAAGAGGTGGTGGTGGTGCCGCGCACCGCGATCAGCTACGCGCCCTACGGCAACGCCGTGTTCGTGCTGCAGGACGCCGACACCGGCAACAACGGCGAGCAAGCCACCGGCGAGAGCGACGGCGAACCGCAGAAGATCGTCAAGAAACGCTTCGTGAAACTGGGCCGCCAGCGCGGCGACCTGGTGGCCGTGGTGGACGGGCTCAAGCCCGGCGAGGTGGTGGCCACCAGCGGGCTGCTGAAACTGCGCAACGACGCCAAGGTGACCATCGAAAACGATGTGCAGCCGTCCGCGGACCCGACGCCGACGCCGGGTAACAGCTGAGGCCACCCATGAAATTCACGGATATTTTCATCAATAAACCGGTGCTGGCCAGCGTGGTCAGCCTGTTCATCTTCCTGCTCGGCCTGCGCGCCGCCACGGAGCTGAACGTGCGCCAGTATCCGGAAATGGAAAACGCCGTGGTCACCGTGACCACGGTCTACACCGGCGCCGACGCGGACCTGATCCAGGGCTTTATCACCACGCCCCTGGAACAGGAAATCGCCTCCGCCGAGGGCATCGATTATCTGGTCTCCACCTCGCTGCAGGGCGCGTCCTCGATCCAGGCCTACATCCGCCTGGGCGCCGACCCCAACGAGGCGCTCACGCAGATCGTGGCCAAGGTCAACAAGATGCGCAGCGAGCTGCCGCAGGAGTCCGAGGACCCGACCATCGAACTGGCGGTGGGCGAGGACATCGCCTCCATGTACCTGTCGTTCTCCTCGGAGATTCTCGACAACAACCAGATCACCGATTACATCGTCCGCGAGGTGCAGCCCAAGCTGGCCACCATTCCCGGCGTGCAGCGCGCCCGCGTGCTCGGCGACCGCACCTTCGCCATGCGCGCCTGGCTCAAGGCGGAGCGCATGGCCGCCCTGGGCGTGACGCCCTCGGACGTGTACGGCGCCCTGCAACAGCAGAACGTGCTGGCCGCGGTGGGCAGCACCAAGGGCACCAACGTGGCCCTGGACCTGAAGGCCGGCACCGATCTGAACTCCGCGGAGCAGTTCGAGCGTCTGATCATCCGTTCCGAAGGCAACGCCATCGTCCGCCTCGGCGACGTGGCGGACGTGGAGCTGGGCTCGGAGTCCTATCAGTCGTCGGTGACCTTCAACGGCAAGCAGGCCACCTTTATCGGCGTGGAAGTGGCCACCGACGCCAACGCCCTGGACGTGATCGCGGAAGTGCGCAAGGTCCTGGAGAACCAGATCTTCCCGCAGCTGCCGGAAGGCATGAGCGGCGACATTCCCTACGACGGCACCGAGTACATCCAGGACTCCATCGACGAGGTGGTGAAGACCCTGGTGGAAGCGGTGCTGATCGTGATCCTGGTGATCTACCTGTTCCTGGGCTCTCTGCGCTCGGTGTTGATCCCGGCCATCGCGGTGCCACTGTCCATGGTGGGCGCCCTGTTCCTGATGCTGTTGATGGGCTTTTCCATCAACCTGCTGACTCTGCTGGCCATGGTGCTCGCCATCGGCATCGTGGTGGACGACGCCATCATCGTGCTGGAGAACGTGCACCGGCACGTGGAGGAGGGCCTGTCACCGTTCGACGCCGCCATCAAGGGGGCCCGGGAACTGGCCTGGCCGGTGGTGGCGATGACCACCACGCTGGTGGCGGTGTACCTGCCCATCGGTTTCATGGGCGGGCTCACCGGTACCCTGTTCGTGGAGTTCGCCTTCTCCCTGGCCGGCGCCGTGCTGCTCTCCGGCATCGTGGCGCTGACCCTGTCGCCGATGATGGCCGCCAAGATCCTCAAGCCCCACGACCCGAACCGGGAAGGCCACCGCTTCGAACGGTGGCTGAACCGCAACTTCGAGAAGCTGGAGAGAGGCTACGAGCGGCGCCTGCACGGCGCCCTCAACGACCGGCCGGTGATCTATGTGTTCGGCCTGGTGATCCTGGTGTCCTGCTACTTCCTGTTCGTCACTTCGCCCAGTGAGCTGGAGCCGGCGGAGGACCAGGGCTTCGTGCTGACCTCGTCCACCGCCGACCCCTACGTGACGCTGGATTATCTGGAGCCCTTTACCCGGGAGTTCAATCAGATTGCCGACAGCATGCCCTCGGTGGGCAATGTGTTTCTGCTCAACGGCATCGGCGGCGGTGCCGGCACCGCCGCGTCCAACACGGCGCTGGCCGGCTTCGTGCTGAAAAGCTGGAACGAGCGCGACCAGACCACCGCGGAAGCCAACACCGAGCTGTCCGAGAAGATCAACAGCATCGCCGGCCTGCAGGTGGCCTCGTTCGTGCCGCCCTCCCTGCCCACCGCCGGCGGCATGCTGCCGGTGGAGTTCGTGATCGGCACCACCGAGCCCACCGAGAACCTGCAGGAGTTCGCCAACGAGGTGCTGGCCAAGGCCCGGGCCAGCAACAAGTTCATCTTCATGGACTCGGACCTGAAGATCGACAAGCCGCGCTACAACATCGTCATCGACCGGGAGAAGGCCGCCAGCCTGGGCATCACCATGCAGCAGCTGGCCCAGGAAATGGGCGCCATGCTGGCCGGCGGCTACGCCAACCGCTTCTCCCTGGAGAACCGCTCCTACAAGGTGATTCCCCAGGTGGAGCGCAGCGGCCGGCTGACGCCGGAGCAGCTCAAGCAGTATTACGTGCGCACCGGCGCCGGTGACCTGGTGCCGCTGGCCACGGTGATCAGCCTGGAGGAAACCGTGCAGCCCCAGCAGCTGAAGCGCTTCCAACAGCTGAACGCGGTGACCATCTCCGGGGTACAACGGCCCGGCGTCACCCTGGGCGAGGCGCTCGGCACGCTGGAACGGGCCGCGGCGGAAACCCTGCCGCCGGGCTACTCGGTGGATTATTCCGGCCAGTCCCGTCAGTTCAAGAAAGAAGGCAGCGACCTGATCATTACCTTCTTCTTCGCGCTGATCGTGATCTATCTGGTGCTGGCCGCCCAGTTCGAGTCCTGGCGTGACCCGATCATCATGCTGATCACCGTGCCCATGTCGGTGTGCGGGGCCATGATCTTCGTGAGCCTGGGCCTGACCACCCTGAACATCTACACCCAGGTGGGCCTGGTGACCCTGATCGGCGTGATATCGAAACACGGGATCCTGATCGTGGAGTTCGCCAACAAGATGCAGGACGAGGGCATGAGCAAGCGCCGCGCCATCGAACACGCCGCCGCCGTGCGGCTGCGGCCGGTGCTGATGACCACCGCGGCGCTGGTGCTGGCCATGGTACCGCTGCTGATCGCCAGTGGCCCCGGCGGCGGCGCCCGCTTCGCCATCGGCCTGGTGGTGGCCGCCGGCATGACCATCGGTACCCTGTTCACCCTGTTCGTGGTGCCGGCCATGTACATGCTGCTGGGCCGCGACGAAGGCCACGACGACGGCGAACACGGGGCGGTGACCCACTGACCGGAACGGCGGGCCCGGCCCGCCCTGGTTCCACCACCATGAAAAAGCCCCGCCTTGCGGAAGCAAGGCGGGGCTTTTTTGATCCGGGTGGATCGCGGCTGAAGGCGCGGTCGGATTACTCGTCGTTGGCTTGCGCCACCCGTTTCTCGGCGCGCAGACGTTCGTGTTGCCGTGGGGTACAGCCCAGGCAGCGCACGAAGGCGGTGGCGGCGGGGTCCTTCACCAGGGTCTCGGCGGCCTCGCCGGTATTACCGCCGATCGCGCTGAACGGCAGCGTCACCAGCCAGACGGCGGCGGCGCCCACGGTGGCCACGGTCATCACCGGGCGTACGATCAAGGCATCGCCGAACATGGCCAGCGCCGACGGGCGGGCGCCGTCCATCTCCATCTCACGGGCCTGAGCCGGCCCGCCGAGCGACAACGTCGAGGCGAGGGCGGTGGCGGCGACCAGGCGCAAAGCTCGCTTCATGGTGGTTCCCCTCTTGCTCTGCATCGTCGATGGGCATCGCCGATGGGCCCCGGCACGCCAATGGCGTCCACCGGAGGCTTGTTAATGTAATACGGTTGTTTTCGTTCCCAACCTATTGTCGTTTCTAAGACATTTTTCTTCCGACATGCACTTCACAATCTACAGCTTTGTCATGAGAGCGGCAATACGACGCCCTAGCGCTGGCAGGCGGCGCAGAACACGGTGCTGCGCTGGCCGTGGCGGCCGCCGCGCAACGGGGCGCCGCACTGCGGGCAGGGCTGCCCGGCCCGGCCGTAAACCCGCAGTTGCTGGGCGAAGTAGCCCGGCTGACCGTCGGCGCGGGTGAAGTCCCGCAGGGTGGTGCCGCCGGCCTCGATGGCCTTGGCCAGCACCGCGCGAATCGACAGGGCCAGGCGCTGGTAGCGGGCCAGGCTGATGCGACCGGCCGGGCGGGACGGATGGATACCGGCCAGGAACAGGCTTTCCTGGGCGTAGATGTTGCCCACCCCGACCACCGTGGCGTTGTCCATGATAAAGCTCTTCACCGACACCTTGCGGCCCCGGCTGCGGGCGTACAGCCAGTCGCCGTCGAAGGCGTCCTCCAGGGGTTCCGGGCCCAGATTGGCCAGCAGCGGGTGACTCAGCCCTTCGCCCAGATAGAGCACCGCGCCGAACCGGCGCGGGTCGTTGAACCGCAGCAGCCGGCCGGAATCCAGGTGCAGATCCACATGGTCGTGTTTGCGCAGGGGCGTGTCCCCTTCGACCACCCGCAGGGTGCCGGACATGCCCAGATGGATGCCCAGTTCCAGATCGCCCAGATCCATCAAAAGGTACTTGGCGCGGCGTCGCAGGGCACGGATCGGGCGGTCACGCAGGTCGCCCACCCGGGCGTCCACCGGCCAGCGCAGGCGCGGTTCACGAACGGTGACGGCGGTCAGCACGCGGCCGGCCACATAGGGCTCGATGCCGCGCCGGGTGGTTTCCACTTCGGGCAGTTCAGGCATGGTCGGGCAAGGCATCCGGGGTCGCGGGCGAGTGCATGCACCCGCCGGGCACATTAGTATGAGTGCGCATTGTAGTGGACACGGAACACGGAGACACCATGGCGTACTGGTTGGGCGTGGACACCGGCGGCACCTTCACGGATTTCGTGCTGCTGGGGGAGGGCGAGCCACGCATTCACAAGGTGCTGTCCACGCCGTCCGCGCCGGAGGACGCGATCCTGCGGGGCATCCGGGAGCTGGGCCTGGAGGCCGCCCTGGCCACCGGCGAGCTGATCATCGTGCACGGCACCACCGTGGCCACCAACGCGGCCCTGGAAGGCAAGGGCGCGCGCACCGTGCTGGTCACCAACCGGGGCCTGGAGGACGTGCCCCTGATCGGCCGTCAGAACCGCCCGGAGCTGTACAACCTGACGCCGGCGGCACCCCGCACCGCCCTCCACGACACCCCGACGGAGGGCGTGGACGCCCGCCTGGGCGCCGGCGGCGAGACCGTGACGCCGCTGGAGGAAGCCCATATTCAGGACCTTGTGGCGCGAGTGAGCGCCCACAAACCCGAATCCGTGGCGGTCAGCCTGCTGTTCTCCTACCTCAACGACGAGCACGAAACCCGCCTGGGCCGGGCCCTGGAGGCCGCCGGCTTTCCCGTCAGCTTGTCCAGCCAGGTGCTGCCCACCCGGGGCGAGTACGAGCGCGGCCTGGCCACCTGGCTGAACGCCTGGCTGGCGCCCCGCCTGCGGCATTATCTGAACCGGCTGTCCGAGCACACCCGACCGGCGCCCCTGGCCATCATGCAGTCCCACGGCGGCACCGTGGCCGCCGACCAGGCCGCCGACCGCGCCGTGAATCTGCTGCTCTCCGGCCCCGCCGGCGGCCTCAACGCCGCGCGGCGGCTGGCCCGGGACCTGGGCCGGGACCATCTGATGACCTTCGACATGGGCGGCACCTCCACCGACGTGGCGCTGCTGGACGGCGACGTGCGCCTGACCCGGGACGGGCGCATCGGCCCCTACCCGGTGGCGGTGCCGATGGTGGACATGCACACCATCGGCGCCGGCGGCGGCTCCCTGGCGCGGGTGGACGACGCCGGCCTGTTGCACGTGGGGCCGCAATCCGCCGGCGCCGACCCGGGCCCGGCCTGCTACGGGCGCGGCGGCCAGGCGCCCACCGTCACCGACGCCAATCTGGTGCTGGGACGGCTGCAACCGGAATTCGCCCTGGGCGGCAGCCTGCAACTGGACGTGAACGCCGCCCGCGCGGCGGTGGCGCGGCTGGCGGCGCCGTTGGGGCTGGACCCGGACGCGGCGGCCCGGGGCATTATCGACCTGGCCAACGAGCACATGAGCCAGGCCCTGCGGGTGATTTCCATCCAGAAGGGCTTCGATCCGGCGGATTTCACCCTGGTCAGCTTCGGCGGCGCCGGCGGGCTGCACGTCTGCGCCCTGGCGGAGAACCTGGGCATGGCGCGGGCAGTGGTGCCGGTGCGCGCCGGGGTGCTGTCCGCCGAGGGGCTGGTGTACGCGCCGCGTAAACGGGAGCTGATCCAGGCCCTGCCGGCGGAGGCCGGCGCGGACACCGTGGACGCCCTGGCCCGGGCCCTGGACCGGCGCGGCCGCGCCGAACTGGCCGCCGAAGGCGTGGCCGAAACGGACATCGAGACCACCGTGAGCCTGGATCTGTGCTACCAGGGCCAGTCCTCCACCCTGGCGCTGGCCTGGGAAGGCGACCCGGCGGCCTGCGAGGTTGCTTTCCATGCCCTCCACGAGCAGCGCTATGGCCACCGGCTCGTCCTGCCGGTGCGGCGCGTCAACGTGCGCGTGCGCTGCCAGGCGACCGCCCGCTCCCCGGCCCCGGCGGCCCTGGCCGGCGGCGCCGGCGCGCCGGCCTGGCACGCCCGCCTGCCGGAACTGTCGGCACCGGTGCCGGTCTACCGTAGAGAGGATCTGGCGCCGGATCAGCAGCTCGACGGCCCGGCCCTGATCTTCGAGCCGGTCGGTACGGTTTATCTGGCACCGGGCTGGCAGGCTCGGGTACACTCCCTGGGTCATCTGCTGATGACCCGCTAGTCACCACAACGATACGCATCCCCATGAACGACGTACTTAACTTCCTTTCCGGCGGCCTGCTCTCGCCCGGCCCCTGGACCCTGGTGCTGATCACCCTGGCGCTGACCCACGTAACCATCGTCAGCGTGACCGTGTACCTGCACCGCTATTCCGCCCACCGCGCTCTGGACCTGCATCCGGCCCTGAAGCACTTCTTCCGGTTCTGGCTGTGGATGACCACCGGCATGGGCACCCGCGCCTGGACCGCTATCCACCGCAAGCACCACGCTCGCTGCGACGGCGAGGAAGACCCGCACAGCCCGCAGGTCCTGGGCCTGCGCAAGGTGCTGCGGGAAGGCGCCGAGCTCTACCAGGCGGAAGCCGTCAACCAGGAAACCCTGGACAAATACGGCGGCGGCTGTCCGGACGACTGGCTCGAACGCAACCTCTACCAGAAGTACAGCGTGCTCGGCATCACCCTCATGGGGCTGATCAATGTGGCCCTGTTCGGCGTAGCCGGCATCACCGTCTGGGCCGTGCAGATGATGTGGATTCCGATCACCGCCGCCGGCATCATCAACGGCATCGGCCACTACTGGGGCTACCGCAACTTCGAATGCAGCGACGCCTCCCGCAACGTGCTGCCCTGGGGCATCCTGATCGGCGGCGAGGAGCTGCACAACAACCACCACACCTACCCGAACTCCGCCAAGCTCTCCGTGCGGCGCTTCGAGTTCGACCTGGGCTGGGCCTGGATCCGCACCTTCGAGGTGCTGCGGCTGGCCAAGGTGAAAAAGGTGGCGCCCAAGCCGGTGGTCGCCCGCGACAAGCACACCGTGGACCTGGACACCCTGCGCGCCCTGGTGCAGCACCGCTTCCAGGTGATGGCTCACTACCGCCGCGAAGTGATCAAACCCGTGTTCGAGCAGGAAAAGGCCCGCGCCTGCGACGCCACCCGTGGCCTCTACAACCGCGCCGCCGCCCTGCTGCACCGCGACCAGCGCTTCTTCAAGGTGCGCCACACCAAGCGGCTGAGCACGCTCACCGAACACAACGCCACCCTGGCCACCATCTACGATTATCGCCTGCGCCTGCAGGAAATCTGGAGCCAGACCAGCCACAGCTCGGCGGAAATGCTCGACTCCCTGGCGCAATGGTGCCGCGACGCGGAAGCCTCCGGCATCCACGCCCTGCAGGATTTCGTGCGCACGCTGAAAGGCTACCGGGTCACCCCGGCCCGCGCCTGATCCGAAAGCGGCCCGGTCGGCTCAACAGCCGTCCGGGCCGCAGTATTCGAGTAGCTCCACGGCCGGCTGATCCGCGGCGATAACATGCACTTGAGCCGTAGCCAGATCGACGCCCAGCGTTTGCAGCAAAGGCCCGATCAGGTATTGCGAGAGGGGTTCCAGCACGCCGTTGATGGCCGGACGCAGAACATCCAGCGTGAAATTCAGGGCATCCCCCAAAGGCAAGCAAGCCAGGCTGGCGTGAGTAACCTCGATGCCTTCCAGTAGCCCATTAACGCTGCTGGCCAGCACGTCACCGGTGTCGCCACGCACTTCCTTGGTCTGCGCGTCAAACTGATTCAGAGGCAAGTCGTCGAAATACAAAGGCGTGCTCACCACTGACCGACCGGTAACCGGCGAGGAATCGATCTGCACATCCAGCAGACCGCGACCACAGGCCTCAATCGGCGGGTAACAACAGTCCCCGTAATCCTCCCCCAACAACCCGCTGTACTTATAATTCCAATTCACTCCTTCCCTCTCCACCGGGCAGGCCCAGTCAGCAATCGCGGGAAAGCAAATATCATCCGGTGGTTCCTCGGCACCGAGCAGCAATACTTCAATACCATTGTAACCGTCGCCCTTCATGGTACTCAGGGTCAGCGCACTGCGTTCCACCTCAAAATCGAAGCCCACCTCGTTTTGAGTTCCCGCCGCACAACGGGCGCCGACCAGCTTGGCGCGAGTGGCTCCCGTGGAAAGCTCAATGGGTACGCGTAGCCGCAATGGCGTAAATGCCGCGCCTCCCAAATCCAACAGGATATCCAATCGCAACCGGATATCGGCCCCCGTGACCGTACCCATCCACTCAAGACCGTCCTCACCCTCCATCATACGGGCCGGCGCCACCACCGGCTTCGGGGTGTTGTCGATCTCCAGGGCCAGTTCCAGCTTGATGTTCTCATCCAACCCCAGCGCACCGGTGAGTCCATCAAGATTCAACTCAATCACGCCATTTAAAGGCGGCTGTTGGGCAAGATTGAAGATCAGCGACGACACCACCTCCAGCAACGGCACCCTTGCACCGGAGTCCACGGCACTCTCACCGAGCACACCCACCACATCCTGCAATTTCACATTGGTATCGATACCGGGCGTGGCGATAATGTCATCCAGTAACCCCGCCGCATCGTAGGCCAGCCCATCCACCGCCTTGAGCGCACCGACGACGACATAGGCAGGCACCTCCGACCCGAGCACCTCATCCAGCCCCAAATGGGTCTCTTCCGCAATATAGCCAACGATATCCTCGAGATCCCCCACCGTTGCCGCCAACTGTTCGAGAGACAGCGCACGCAAGTTCAGCTGATTATCACCAAGAACATACTGGAAGATGGGCTCTAGCAGCGGCGAACCCGCGGTGGATAACTGAGCCGTAAAAGATTCCGTATAGAAGGTCGCGTAGACCTCCTTGCGCGCCGCGGCATCCGCGGTCAAGTTGACGGTGCCGAAGACGCTTTCGGGCAAAAGCCGGCTGATCGGCTCTTGCCTCTCGATATGCACCGACACGCCGTTCGTAAGCAGATAATTATCTTCCGGCTTGAAGGAGAGGACTTTCGCCCCATCTGCTTCCACGACCCCGGTCCGCACCGCCATGCTGGAGGCCGCTTCATCGAAGCCCTGCGCTTTGGCCGCAACGGTTGCCGCATTGACCATCGCCGCCTGCCCCGCTCCACCACAAGCTTGCACACCACCGGCCGCCGCCGTGGCGGCGGCATTCGCCTGACTCTGCAGTTCCTTCTGTAGCGACATCAATCGGGCGCCATCCAGCGCCATCACCCCCAGCATTACGATCAACACCATCAAAAGCGGCGTGACCACCATCAAGGCGCCCTTCTGCCTGCGCATAACTTCTCTCTTGAATAAATGAAGCTTGTTGTTACCCGACGACCACACGACTAGAGTTCAGCCCTCAGCTCCACAATGGCGACATTCTCGATCAGTTGAATATTCTGCTGATTCGCGTTCGAAACCATTACGGACATACTGCCCAAACCCAGGCCAAGAGTTTCCAGGAGCGGGTTGATCAAAGCCGTGGCGAGCAGAGAAACCACACCATCCAAAAGACCCGTGAGACCGTTAAGAAGAGGATTGAGAAGCCAACCCAACGGCAACTCAAGAAGTTTGGTATCGCTGACATCGATATCCAAATCCAGGCCGGAGAGGCCCTGCCCGTAATCCTCGAATGCTACCTCGGCGCAACCCTTATCATCACAATACAAAGGATATTCCGGATCCAGGATTACATTCTCGCTGACCCCCGGCACTTCCCCTTCAATCTCCGCTTCCACGGAAAGAACGGACAGCAACGGCAACAAGTTCAGCAGCTCAATCTCCACCGGCTCCGTGACCGCCGCCCCGGTGGCCGGATCAATCCGGCCAGAAGCGATACGTGCGACTGATCGGTTGAGTTGTATCCCCATAAAAACATCGTTATCGGTTCCCCGTGCGCACAGGGCGGAGGTAAAGGCGCCGTTACCGCCACCGGCATTTACCGCCAGAGGTAAACTGATGTCCGCAACGCCCACGGAGACACCAGGGAGTGAAAGTACATTGACCGTGGCATCCACAAGAAGAGTAATGTCAGGCGCGTAGAAACGCGTACGCCAGTCACCATCCAATCCCCGTCGTGCCGGCCCTATGGCCACGGTTGAGGGCTCTCCAACATGCAAACCCACCACCGCGCTGATGTCCGCCACGGCGGGCAAACTAAGATCCACATTCACAGGCAAAGCCAGAATGCCATCGGGCCCGGCCTGTTGCTGTTCCGCCAAATTCAGAACCAAGCTGATGACTACATCATAAAGTGGAAACTCACTGCTCTCCGGGACGGAGGAACCTCCCACCACGCTGATGATGTCGGAAACCTGAATTGCCTCAATACCGCTAGCACTAGCGAGGTCATCCAGGACATTGGCCACCGGTGCTGTTATACCACCTACCTCCCGCAAAGCATTAGCCAGATCTTCGCCACCAAGCGGAAGAATGTCGGTCACCTTATCAACCTGCAGGACCTGAAGCAGGTTGCCAAGTTTAACCGTCGTACTTCGAAGACTACTTAAGCTGGTGGGATCAAGGGTATAACCCGGCTGCCCCAACACAGCGCCCAGCAACCCACCCAACAAGCCCCCGTCAATCCCCGCCGTGCCTCCAGACGCACTGATCGTGGCAATCACTTCCTTTCTGGCGGCAGCGTTCACATCAATTGTCACCGCGCCCAACAGCTCCCTGGGCAGCAATGCCGATATGGGCTCTTCTCTTTGATATCTCACCATTACCGCGTTCGTTTGCTCGATCAAGGCCGTCTCATGGAATGCCAGTGTTCCACTGTCTTCGCCATCCTTGATCAAGCCCGCGGTAATCAAAAGGTCGTCGTCGGCGCCGTCGTAGCCCTGAGCCCTGGCGGCGATCAGCGCACGCTGACGGATTCCTGCGGCAGTGATGGAACTGCCACCACAACTTTTCGCCGAATCCGCGGCTGCAAGCGCCGCCGCGTTGACCTGGCTTTGCATTTCCTGGCGCAAGGAATAAAGGCGCGCTCCGTCCATAGCCATCGTCGCCAGGATAACAATCAGGACGATGAGCAGAGGGGTCGCGAAAGCCAGAACTCCTCGCTGTCGGCGCATACTATTCCTCGTCGCGGGTCTGTATACCAAAACTTTCCGGAATCGGGGTCCGAAAGCTTTCCGCCAGACGCTTCTGACTATCCACATATAACGGCGCAGCGATCTCACTGCTTTCAGAGGAAATTGATGATCGCTGTTGGTCAAGCGCCTTTTCAGTATCAGTTCGGGGAGTTTCGGCCACCACCACACCCGCTATCCCATACTCTGGCGAAGAGGGACCATTTGCCAGCGCCGCAATCGGGATCATCAAAATCATGCAGATTAATATTTTCATTGCACGCTCCTGAACGTCGCGGCAAGGCGCTCGGCGTAGGCCCGCTCCTCACCATTGAAATCGTACTCCTGGGTCATCCATTGAAGACCCGCCCAGTTTTCAGTCAACAGATAAGCCACCGCAAGGTTCTGCCGAACCGGCCCCTGCCCATCGCCCAGTTCCATAGACGTTCGTAACTCATACGAAGCATCCTGGTAGCGACCTACCATCAAGAGAACGTATCCATAGTCATTTCGAACCTGCGCTGAGGCAGGTGTTAATTCTCGTGCTTTTTCAAGGTGTTTCAGCGCCTCCATCACGTCGTCTTTTTTTAGCAGCACCATCCCAAGACCATGATGGCCTTGGCCGCTTTCGCATTGAGCTACAAGGCCTCGAAAAATACGTTCCGCCTCATCAAGACGACCGGTGGATGCCTGAAGCTGACCGTAGCGCACCCAATGATCCACGGTCGACATTTTGCGCGCTTCAAGTTGTGCAAGCGCCGCATGGTTGTGTTCTCGCGCCATGAGTGTGTCAACGCGATCCAACTGAACCTGCTCCTCGGGCTGTATTTTCCCATTGCAGGTGAGTTCCGCCGGCGCACCGTTCACCCGTTCCCCGGAGGCCGGCGGATGATAAGCGCAACCGGTCGCGAGCAACGCCGCCGTTATTCCAAAAATGATAGCTCGCATCCCTTCACTCCCTTCTATCGTTTATTTCGCCAACGCGTCGGCAATAGAGATGACCGCCGGGCCGCCGATCAATATAAACAACGCCGGCAACATAAACGTCATCATTATGACGGTCATCTTGGCCCCAATGCTGTTTGTCTCTTCCCGGATACGGTTTCTTTCAGTGGTTTGAGCCTCAGTGATAATCTGATCGAGACTTTCGGATACGCCGGAACCAAGCTGGCTGCTCTGCTTCATAAGCACAACATAGCTTCTCAGGACTGGTATCCTTCGATTCTCTCCAAGTTCCTCCAAGGCTTTGGTACGCTCCGCTCCTGATTCCATCATTCGATTGAATCGATCCAATCTGGCGGACAGCATCGGCAGCATCGGCCTCGCCTGCGTGGCGATAAGACGAAGAACCCGCTCAAGAGAGAGCCCCGCTTCCATCAGCATTCTCGTCATATGACAGAGCTCAACGGCTTCATGATTCTGGCGCTTTTCGGCATTCCTACCCATTGAGCGAATCGTCCGACGGGGCAACACAAAACCCGCCGCCGCCATCAACATTCCCCCCAAAGGCCCGAAGGCCAAGAACCCAAGCAATATAACGAAGACCGGGAGCATCCAGCAGAATATAAGATAAAGAATCTGGGCTTGCTCCCGTGACCGGCCGGTAGCAGCGAACGCTTCACGGATTTCTCTGAAATCTTCTTTGGCAAGCCCCGATTCGGTTAGTCGGTCAGCCATGCGCGTCAGCCAGAAGGAAGACCTCTCCTCCTCGCTTTCTCCGGGATGTTGCAGCCGCGTATGAATTCTAGCCTTCCGCGCCCAACGGGGGGACATAAACAAAGCAACCCAAATGGCCAGAATTGCGAGCAGTCCTGCGGCCAAAAACCATAGGCTAGTCACGGCCCACCCCCTGAATCATTCGCCAGATCAATACCACCCCCAAAGTCTGAAGGCCACCCGCGATAGCCAGCATCCAATTACCGGTAGAGGTATCCAGCAAGACTTCGGCGTAATTATCGTTCATCAAGATCATATAGGCGGCCAACCCCATGGGGAGTAGCGCGAAGGCGGCGGCGGTAAAGCGTATCTCGGCGGTCGCGGCCATGAATTCACGGCGTATCTCCTGCTGAGAACGCAGGGACTCCGAAACTTGCCTGAAGACCGGCTGGATGGAGGAGCCAAAGCGCGCCGCCGTACGCAAGGCAATTGAAATGAGAACCAATGATGGAACACGGTATAAAAGCGCGAAGTCTTCGAAAAGACCGGTGTAATCACGACCGGCTTCCACCGCGCTGCGCAATCGGAAATTCAGGGGCTCGAAAACCGGTGGTGCATCACGAAAGGCTTCTACCAAAGCGTTTTCCAGGGAACGCCCTGCGCTCATATATCGCAGCACCGAATCAATGATTGATGGCAGCTCTTCATAGATACGACGCCTCTGTTGTTGGAACCGGAAACGCCAATACATCCAAAGAGTCACAACCAGAAGCCCTGCCGTAATAAGAGCAACCAGGAAACCTTTAAGTGCAACAACGACGGACAGAAAGATCAGTATCAGAATACCAACTAGAACCAATTGCTGGCGTGGTATTCGAATATCGGCACGCAAAAGCACCTGCTCCAGGGCAGTGAGCTTCACCCGGGCAATAGCGTCATCGCTTATAGGGCCGGCGTCGACCATTCGGCGGCGCACGTTCTCCTTGAGCAGGCGCCGGGTGCGATAACGGAACCAAAGCCCCTGCACCGCCAGCACCAGCAGTGCCAGTACCGCCAGGGTTTGCGCGGCGCCGAGCAGAGCGAGGCTACTCATGATCCTGGCTCCGGTAGAGGTAATCCATGTGGTATGGCTCGGCGTCGGTGGGGCTCAGCGACACCACCTCGCTTACCATGCGTTTGCCGTCCGGGCGGCGTACCAACTGGATGATGATGTCGAGGGCGGAACCGATCAGCCGGCCAATGGCTTTTTCGCTGGCGTCGTAGCCGCTCACCGCCAGCAATGTCTCGATGCGCACCAGGGCATCGCGGGTGTTGTTGGCGTGGATGGTGCTCATCGAACCTTCGTGGCCGGTGTTCATGGCCTGCAGCAGTTCGATGATTTCCGCGGAGCGCACTTCGCCGAGAATGATCCGGTCCGGGCGCATCCGCAGTGCATTGACCACCAGCTCCCGGGGCGAGATGCGCCCCTTGCCCTCGGTGTTGGCAGGGCGGGTTTCCAGGCGCACCACATGGGGATGGTGCAGCACCAGTTCGGCGGAGTCCTCGATGGTCAGGATGCGCTCGGTGCGGGGAATGTATTGGCTGATCAGGTTGAGCATGGTGGTCTTACCCGTGCCGGTACCGCCACTGATAATGATGTTGCGGCGGGACTCCACGGCGCGGATCAGCACGTCCAGGCAGGCCTGGGTCATGGAACCGCCCTCGATCAATTGTCGGGCGGTCAGATGGTTGCCGGTGAACTTACGAATACTGATGGACGGCCCGTCCAGCGCCAACGGCGGAATGATGGCGTTGACCCGGGAGCCGTCCGGCAGCCGGGCATCCACCATGGGGCTCGCTTCGTCCAGGCGACGGCCGAGCGGCGCCAGCATGCGGCGGATCACGCGGATCACGTGTTCGTCGTTGATAAAACGCGTATGCGCTCTTTGAAGAATACCGGCCACCTCCACGAACACATGCTCGGGGCCGTTGACCAGAATGTCGTTGACGCGCTCGTCCATCAGCAGCGGCTCCAGCGGGCCGAAACCCACCACTTCAAAGAGAGTGTCCCGCGACAGCTGCTTCAGGTCCTGTGTCGACAGGGGCACCCGGTTTTGTGTTATGTACTGGCCGACCTGGTGGTTGACGAACTCCGCCAGCACATCCCGTTCGGCGCGGCCCACCTCGATGCCTTCCTCGTCGAGGCGCTCCACCACCCAGCGGTGCGCGCGCTCCTTCAACTGCTGATATTCCTGGTCGATACGGCCCGGCACGGCTTATCTCCCCAGGACGCGAGTGAGCAGGCCCTGCCCTCGCGACGTGTCCGCGTCACCGTCCATGATGTTGAGCAGCCCGCCAAGATGGCGGCTGTAGGCGCAGCGCGGCGCCTGTTCGAGTATCGGCCGGCCGGAGTTCACCGCCATCAGGCGGTGGCGCCAGTCCATCGGCAGGGTGGCGAACACCGGCGCGCGCACGGTCTCGCTGATCTCGTCCTTGCCCGGCGGTACGGCGCTGTCGTAGCCGTCCACCACCAGGCCCAATTCGCTGCCCTTGCCGAGATGGGAGCGCCAGTCGTGAACCAGGGTGCGGGCGGCGTGCACGTGGTCCACCAGCGGCTGCATGCCCACCAGCAGGTGCCTGGCATGCACGCCCAGGGCGCGAACCCAGTAACGGCTTTGCATGACGCCCACATTGACCACCACATGGTCGAACATCTGCATCAGGCGATTCAGAGCGATAAACAGATCGGCGCTGCGGTCACCGACGGGCTCGCCGACCGCGCCGCCACCGGACAGCAGCCGCAGACCCGGCCGGTATTCCTCCAGGGCGGTTTCGATCAGGGTCTCGTCCAGGGTTTCCGGGCTGGCCAGCAGATTTTCCAGGGTGAACTCGTTGCCGGCCTCCAGGTAGAACACACCCCGCTCCCGGGGCTGGGTATCGATGGCCAGGCAGCGCCACTGCGGATGCCGGCGGTTCATGCCGATGGCCAGGTTCTGGGTCAGGAAGCGGGTGTCCACGGTGGCGTCGGCGCCGGCCACCAGGGTCAGGTTGTTCACCGAGGAACGGGCCTCGTCGCCGTAGTGGCCGGTGCGTACCAGCTGATGCCGGCGCAGACGATCACGGATCTCGGCGGCGTCGTTGCCCGCCAGAAAACAGTCCCGGGCGCCGGCGCGCATGCTTTGCAGCAGCAGCTCCTGATTGGCGTAGCCGCACACGGTGATCACGGTGACCCAGGGGCGGGCGCTGGTCAGCGCGGTGATGATCGCCAGGGACTGATCCAGATCGCTTTCGCTCACCTCCACCAGCACCAGGTGGGCGGTGGTGGCTTCCAGCAGGCGCAATACCCGGGTCACGTCGGAGCGGCTTACAAACTCCACGCGGAAGGGGTCGTCCACCGCCCGCTCCAGCCAGCTCTTGATGCCCGGATCGTCGATCACGGAGAGAACAATATCGTTATCGCTCATGGCTACCAGCTCACTCCGTGGCGAATGGGTTGCGAGCCGCGTCGCGGTTCCGTGGCCATGTCCAGCCAGCCGGTGCTGCTCTCGTGGTAGGCGCCGCCGGGCAGAGTGACCGGCGGCCGGCCGGCTTTGCGCGGCGTCACCAGGTGGGGGGTAACCACCATCACCAGTTCCTTGTCGTCCCGGGAGATCCGGCTGGAGCGAAAAAACGCCCCCAGCACCGGCAGGTTGCCCAGCCCGGGGACCCGGTCGCTGCTGTTGATGGTGCTGCGGCTGACCAGCCCGCTGATGATGAAGGTCTCCCCCGGCGCCAGGGACACGGTGGTCTCGGCGCGGCGCACGCGCAGCCCGGGCACCGCCACGCCACCGGTCTCCACGCCGGCGGAGAAGTCCAGTTCGCTGACCTCCGGCGCCACCTTGAGAATGATCTGTTCGCCACTGATCACGGTGGGCGTCAGGCTCAGGCCCACGCCGAACTCCTTGAATTCCACCTGCACGCCGTCGTTGTCGCTGCGGGTGGGCACCGGAAATTCGCCCCCGGACAGGAAGGAGGCGCTCTGGCCGCTCAGGCTGGTCAGCGAAGGTTCCGCCAGGGTGTAGGCGAAGCCGCCGCTTTCCAGAGCGTTGATGATGGTCAGGGAGTTGCCGCCGATGCCGAACAGGTTGAAACCGTCGCTGCTGATCGGCGCCTGGGCGCCGCTGGCGCCGGAGAAGCCGCGGAAGCCGGTACCCGGCGGCGCGATGCCCACCGCGGACTCGCCGCCGTTGAACAGGTTGGCGTAGTAGACACCCAGGCTGTTGAGCTCGGAACGGCTCACCTCCAGCACCCGGATGTCGGTCTGCACCTGGGTGCCGAACGGCAGGCTGCCGCCGAGGGTGGTGGCCACCGCCACGCTGCTGCGCAGGGGGGCCTCCCGGTTGCGCAGCCAGACGGTGAGTTCCGAGGTGCCTTCCGCCAGGGCGGTGAGCAGCACCTCCTGGTCGCCACTCACCGTCAGCCGGGCGACCTCCGGGTTGGAGGTGGCGATCTTGGTCACCGGGGCCGGGAAGGTCAGCACCTTCTGGTCGCCCGGCGCCAGGCGGGTGGAGCCGGTGAGGGGCTCGGCCTGCGCCGCCAGGCTGCAGAGCAGCGCCACGGCGGTGATCAGTACGCGGCTAGCGAACATAGGTGCTCCTTGTTTCCGCGCCCTCGAACACCTGGACCCGACGGCCCGGCGAGGCACGGCGCGCCGCCGGTGCCGCCGCCTTGGGCGTTTCGGGGAAGAAGTCGTCGAAGTAGAAGGGTTGCGCCGGAGCCGGCTCGTCACTGGCCGCCACCCGGGGCATCGCGGGCGCGGTGTCCGACGGTGGCGGGGTCATATCGGCGGTGCGCTGTTGTTCCTCCGCCTCCGGGGTCCCGGGCTGTTCGTCGCCGGCCACCACCGCCAGACGAACCTGACCCTGGGAGGAGGCCAGCATCAGCGCGGACACTTTTTCTTCCGGAACCGACAGCACCACGGTCTCGTTACGGCGGTTGTCGTCGCTCTGCTCGGCGCCGGAGAGCGCGCCTTTCACCGCCAGCACGGTGATTCCGCGCAGCATCACCAGCGCCACCGGGTTGTCCTTGTCGGAACGGCGGAAGGCGGTGACCACGTCCACCCGGTCGCCGGGCTGCAGCAGGCCACCGGCGCTGACCACATTGTCCACGGCGATGGCGATGGCGCGGTGCCCTTCGGGCAGGCTGGCGGGCAGGTTGCCGCCGGCGGCCAGATGCTGGGGCCCCAGCAGTTCGCCGGCGCGGGCGAAGCGCTTCACTTCCTTGCCGGCCACGGGCTGATCGGCGGCCAGCGCTTCCGGGATCGGCGTGGACGAAGACACCACGCCAAGCTTGTCCTCGGTCAGCGTCTCGCCCACCGGCACCGGCTGGCGGACCACCCAGTATTGATAGGTCGGCGCCTGCTCGCTGGCGGGCGGCCTCTCCGCCACTTCGCGCACGGCGTCGGCGTCCGGCTCGCGGCTCAGGCCGAACAGGGCCAGCACCAGGGCCAGCAGCGCCAACCCCAGGGCCGGCAGGGTGTACAGCAGTTTCGATCCCATGTCCCCTCCGAAAACGTCCCTGTCCATCGACAGCGTATCGGGGAGGTCAGAAGGCCGCGCGCGCCTCCGCGTTCAGGGTGGCCGGTACCGGGGGAAACGTGCCCAGCATGCCAAAACTCATTACCGGCACGATGGGATTTTCCGCATAGTTATAGGTCAGCTGGCAATGCAACATGGTCACGCCGCCAACGTCCTCCACCCCACAGGAAGCACCGTCCAGATCCATACTCGCCAGCGGCTCCGGCTGCTGCTGCAGCAGGGCGGTCAGCGCGTTCCGGGCACGGCCTTCAACCTCGGTTTCCAATTCATCGGCGCTATAGGCCGAACGGTCCACGTACAGGGCCGTGGCCACCGACCGGTCCACCACGTTCTGCAGCCGGTACTGGCTGAAGAACACGATGCCGTAGACGGCGGCGGCGTAGAGCATGGCCACCACGAAGGGGAAGAGCATCAGGAATTCCAATGCCACCGCCCCTCGCTGGCTCCTATGTCCGGGCAACATTGATGAAGCCGCGGCTCTCCCGGCCCACGTCTTAGGTCGTACCACCACCGCCGCCACCGTCGGTACCCGCAGCGTCTTTGAACAGGTTGTCGAACGCGTCTTTCACAGTAGTCTGAACAGTCGTGTTGGTACTCAAAATGCCGACGATAAAGATGATCGCCGCCGCCAGAACAATATACTCCAGCGCGCTGACCCCACGCTGCTTGTCGGCGCGGGTGGAGACACCGCCAAACAGTCGTACCGCCAGCTTCTGGAGACCGAAGTGAAGATGAGTGATCGATTTCATAGTGAGCTCTCCTTGGCACGTTCTTGTGCGATCAATGACGCTTCCCTTAGGGATACTAGGCATTTTGTGATGCTGATCACAACAGGATGAATTTGCATAGATGTTTCACTCCCCCAATAAATCAACGAGTTACCTGTTATAACCGAACGATGACCGGTACCTCCAGAGCGACAACCGGTTGTCGGCCCTGTCCGAAATCGCCGGACAAAAGGCGCTAATGGCTCCCTCAACGGGAACTCACGTCGCACTTTAAATATGGTCAACTTGGGGGAAAACGGGAAGCGTCACTTTGTGACGTTATGAAATTTATTGTTTCTTTCGGGATGCGGGCCACAAAAGGCAGGGGCCCCGCTGAACGCAAGACACACGAAAAAACCCGCCGCGGGTCTCCCACGGCGGGTTTTTCAGATGCCCCTTGCCAGGCTGGCAGCGGGAAGCAGGAAGCGTTACTTGATCTTCGCTTCCTTGTAGATCACGTGCTTACGTGCCACCGGATCGAACTTCTTGGTCTCCATCTTCTCGGGATGCAGACGCTTGTTCTTGGTGGTGGTGTAAAAGTGACCAGTGCCCTCGGAGGACACCAGACGGATCTTTTCGCGAATCGGACCGGATGCCATCTGTCAGCTCTCCTTACAGTGCGCCACGGGCGCGGATATCGGCCAGTACGGTATCGATACCCTTCTTGTCGATGATGCGCATGCCCTTGGAGGACACCCGCAGGCGCACGAAGCGCTTTTCGCTTTCCACCCAGAACCGGTGGTAGTGGAGATTCGGCTCGAAGCGGCGCTTGGTCTTGATGTTGGAGTGGGACACATTGTGGCCCGTCACCGGCCGCTTGCCGGTCACCTGGCAAACCTTGGACATGATTCTTGCTCCCGTGAAACATACTTTGGGGCGGGGCAGCCCCGGAAAAGGCGCGTTTTATACCATCCCATTGGCCGTTGTTCAAGCAAAGAGTGGCGTTCAGACCCAACCGCGCCGGCTGAAGGACTCCCAATGGCCGTCGCCGATCACCAGATGATCCAGCACCCGCACGTCCACCAGATCCAGCGCCTTGCGCAGCCGGTCGGTGACGTCGCGGTCCGCCTGGCTGGGCTCGGCCACCCCGGACGGGTGGTTGTGCGCCACGATCACGCTGGCCGCGTTGTATTCCAGAGCCCGCCGCACCACCTCCCGGGGATAGACCGCGGCGCCATCAACGGTGCCGTAGAACATCTTCTCGAAGCCGATCACCCGATGTTTGTTGTCCAGGAACAACACCGCGAACACCTCCCGGGGCTCGCCGCGCAATTCCGCGGTGAGCAGCCGCGCCGCCGGCTCCGGATTGTCCAGGCTGAAGCCCCGCTTCAGCTCCGTGGCCAGATAGCGCTTGCCCAGTTCCAACGCACCCAGCACCAGCGCCCGCCGGTTCACCGAACGCATCCCCGGCAGTTGCGCCAGTCGCGCCGGCGGCAGATCCAGCAGGCCGCGCAGGCTGCCGGTACGCTTCAACAGGTCGCGGCCCACGTCCACCGCGGTACGGCCCCGGGAGCCGCTGCGCAGAAAGATCGCCAGCAGTTCAGCGTCGCTCAGCGACGCCGCCCCCCGCTCCAGCAGCTTTTCCCTCGGCCGCTCTTCCTTGGGCCAATCACAGATCGCCATATTACCTCCCTTTCGCGGCACGCCCGCCGCTACCCTGATGCGGCCCGCCAACGCTGGTGCTACTCTATTGCCCTGTTTCTGAACGCCGCGGTCCTGTTTCTGAACGCCGCGGCCCTGGTTGCCGAACGCCGCGGCCCGTTTCCGACCGCCGCGGCACCCATTACACCAAAGCCGCCACCGCCACGGCAGACGACATCGGCTACCCACCGTGTAAGCCAAATCTTAAAATACTGTACGGAATGACAGCATGCAGCGACTGGTCAACAAGCGAATCCTCCTCGGCGTGACCGGCGGCATCGCCGCCTACAAGAGCGCCGACCTGGTGCGCCGCCTGCAGGACGCCGGCGCCGAAGTGCGCGTGGTCATGACCCAGGGCGCCTGCGAGTTCATCACGCCGCTCACCATGCAAGCCCTGTCCGGGCATCCGGTGCACACCGATCTGCTGGACCCCCGCGCCGAGGCGGCCATGGGCCATATCGAGCTGGCCCGCTGGGCGGATCTGGTACTGATCGCCCCGGCCTCCGCCAACTTCCTGGCGCGGCTGGCCTACGGCCACGGCAATGACCTGCTCAGCACCCTGTGTCTGGCCACCGGCGCCCCGGTGGCGGTGGCGCCGGCCATGAACCAGCAAATGTGGGCGGACCCGGCCACCCAGAAAAACCAGCTGATCCTGCAGGAAAAAGGCGTGCACATTTTCGGCCCCGGCAGCGGCGGCCAGGCCTGTGGCGAAGTGGGCCCGGGTCGCATGCAGGAGCCGGAGGAGATCATCCGCCAGGCGGCGGATGTGTTCGATTATGAACTGCTCACCGGCCGCCACGTGGTGATCACCGCCGGGCCCACCCGGGAGCCCATCGACCCGGTGCGCTACCTGACCAACAAGAGCTCCGGGAAGATGGGCTTCGCCCTGGCCGCCGCCGCCGCCGAGGCCGGCGCCCGGGTGACCCTGATCGCCGGACCGGTGGTGCTGGACACCCCCAACCGGGTGGAGCGCATTGACGTGGTGCGCGCCGAGGAGATGTACCAGGCCAGCCTGGACGCGGTGGAAAAAGGCTGCGACATCTTCATCGCCACCGCCGCCGTGGCCGACTACCGCCCCACCGTCACCGCGGATCACAAGATCAAGAAATCCACCGAGGAGATTCACCTGACCCTGGTGAAGAACCCGGACATCATCGCCGCCGTGGCCGACCACGCCAACCGCCCCTTCACCGTGGGCTTCGCCGCCGAGACCCAGGACGTGATCGAGTACGCCCAGGGCAAGCTGAAGAACAAGAACCTGGACATGATCGCCACCAACGACGTGTCCGGCAGCGACGTGGGCTTCAACAGCGACAACAACGCCCTCACCGTGATCTGGCCCAATGGCCACAAGGTGCTGCCGCTGGCGTCCAAGGCGCAGATCGCCAAGCAGCTGATCGAGCTGATCGCCATCCGCCACAGCTGAGGCCCCGCCACCACTCCCTTGGTCGACCTCTGCAAACCCGGGCACCCGGTGGTAAAGTAGCGGTTTAATGCGCCGGCGCCGCCGGCCCCGCCCTTTGAACCGGAGTGCCCCGACACCGTGGAACTGCAATACCGCCTGCTCGACCCGCGCCTGGGCCGGGATTTTCCGCTGCCCGAATACGCCACCACCGGTTCCGCCGGTCTCGACCTGCGCGCCATGGTGGACGCTCCGCTGACCCTGGCGCCCGGCGACACCACCCTGCTGCCCACCGGCCTGGCGATTCACATCGCCGACCCGGCTTACGCCGGGCTGATTCTGCCGCGCTCCGGGCTGGGCCATAAGCACGGCATCGTGCTGGGCAACCTGGTCGGCCTGATCGACTCCGACTACCAGGGTCAGCTGATGGTGTCCTGCTGGAATCGGGGACGGGACACCTTCACCGTGGAGCCCGGCGAGCGCATCGCCCAGCTGGTGGTGGTGCCGGTGATGCAGGTGGCCCTGCGTCGGGTGGACGCTTTTACCGACACCGAACGGGGCGAGGGCGGCTTCGGCCACAGCGGCCGGCAATAAGCGAGTACCGGGCGCTGGGGAGCGCCCATCGCGGCTTCAGCGGAACGCCGCCCGGCCGCGAAGAAACAAATAAAAGGGGGGAGCATGGCGCACAGCAAGAACCCGTTCAGCGGGCCGGCGCCGCTGCTGTTGGTCGCGGCGCTGTTGGTCGGTGCCGCCGCCGGGGGGCTGGACCATTATCTTCAGCTGCGGGCCCAGCAGCAGGCGGCCGACGCCGCCAGCGTCCAGGTAAAGGAGCGGGCGGCGTCGCTGGGCGGCCTGATCGCACGGGACCGGCGTCACCTGGACGAGCAGGCGCGCACCCCCCGGGCCCGTGATGCCCTCGCCGGCGACCGCCTGGTCGAGGACGGCCCGGACGACCAGGGCCGCCGCCTGCTGCTGGTGCCCACCGCCGCCGCCCTGGACCCGGGTCTTTCCTATGTGTTGCAGGACCTGCTGCGTCAGTTGGCGGAGCAGGGCGACACCACCCTGTCATCCCGGGGCGGCACCCAACCGGCCCTGCTGCTGGCCCGCGCCGGGCCCGGTGGCGCACTGATTCTGGAACACGCCCTGGACCGCTGGCTCGCCGACAGCGCCCGCCAACTCCCCGCCGGCGCCACCCTGACCCTGGAACAGGATGGCCTGACCGTGCTCCGGCACGGCGCCGATGCCGGCGAATCGGCCCCCCGCTCGCGCGCGCAAAGCGGCCCGTTCCGCCTGACCGTGGCGGTGCCCCCCGCGATGCCGGCCTGGGCCGCCCTGCTGCTGCCGGCGGGCGGCGTCGCCGCATTGATTCTGTTGGGCACGGCCCTGGCGCTGGTGCTGCGACGCCGCCGCGCGCCACCGCCGGCGGCGCCCGCCGGCAAACCCAGCGCCACGCCGACCACACCGACCAGGGCGAAACGGCCCGACCCGCCCCCGGCCAGCGTGCCGGCCCGGCCGGCTCCCCCGCCGGGCCCTGAGCTCGACGAAGACCTGTTCCGCGCCGACCATCTGGGCGGCCCGGGACTGGACGCCGAGGCCCTGCGCCACCTGGGCCGGGCCATCGGCACCGAGGCCGGGGCCGTGGGCCAGCCCGCGCTGTTTCTGGCCCGGGCACCGTACCACCCGGATGGGCCCGGCGATGCCCTCCTGTACGAGGCTCTGTACGAGGCCCTGGCGGCGGGCCTGCTGGCCAGCGGCCGGCCGATTCTGGACCTGGGCGTCGCCCCCCGCCCCGTGCTGTACTACGCCACCGAGGTGCTGGAGTCGCAGAGCGGCCTGTACCTGGGCGGCAACACCGACGGCCCCACCCTGGAAGTGCGGCTGGAAGGCGCCACCCTGACCGGCGACGCCCTCTCCGCCCTCGGCCAGCGCCTGCGCGAAGGCCGCCTGGACCAGGGCCACGGCGAACGGGAAACCCGCGACCCGGCGCCGCGCTATTGGCGCGACCTGGGCGACGACATCGTGCTGGCGCGCCCCATGAAGGTGGTGATCGAAGCGCCGGACCCGGGCGCCGAGGCGCTGTTCCAGGAACTGGGCTGCACGGTACAGCGGGCGGACGACGCCGGGCTGGCGGCGGCGGTGCCCGCGGCCGGCGCGGACCTGGGGCTGGCCTGGAACGCCGACGGCACCCGCCTGACGGTGGTGGCCGCGGACGGCACCACCGTGGACCCGCGCCGGGTACTATTGCTGCTGGCCCGGGATGTGCTGAGCCGGAATCCGGGCAGCGACGTGCTGTTCGACGTAGAATGCGGCGGTGCCCTCTCGACGCCGGTACGCCAATTGGGCGGCCGGCCGGTGATCGCGCCGGAGGCCGGCATCACGGCACTGAAGGCGCGGCTGCGGGAAAGCGGGGCACCGCTGGCCGGCGACGGCGACGGGCATATATGCTTCGCCGATCGCTGGTTCGGGTTCGACGACGGGTTCTATGCCGCCGCCCGGCTGCTGGAGATTCTGTCGTTGCAGAGCGGCGACAGTGCCCGGGCCTTCGCCGCCCTGGAACTGCCTTTTTGATTGGATGGTTGGAGTAACCACATGGACACCAAGAGCGCCCAGGAAACCGCCCGCGTTCTGATTGAAGCGCTGCCCTATATTCAGCGCTTCTCCGGCACCACCGTAGTGATCAAGTACGGCGGCAACGCCATGGAAAACGACGAGCTGAAAAACAGCTTCGCCCGCGACGTGGTGATGATGAAGCAGGTGGGCATCAATCCGGTGATCGTGCACGGCGGCGGCCCGCAGATCGGCGATCTGCTGGCCCGGCTCGGCAAGGAAAGCAAGTTCGTGCAGGGCATGCGCGTCACCGACCAGGAAACCATGGACGTGGTGCAGATGGTGCTGGGCGGCCTGGTCAACAAGGACATCGTCAACCTGATCCAGCACAACGGCGGGCAGGCGGTGGGCCTGACCGGCAAGGACGGCCGGCTGATCCGGGCCAGCAAGATGCTGCTCAAGAACCTGGACGCCGACAACCCGGAACTGAACACCTCCGAGATCATCGACATCGGCCATGTGGGCGAAGTACGCGGCATCGACACCAAGGTGCTGGACCTCCTCGGCGGTAGTGACTTCATCCCGGTGATCGCGCCCATCGGCGTGGACGACCAGGGCGTCAGCTACAACATCAACGCCGACCTGGTGGCCGGCAAGGTGGCCGAGGTCCTGCGCGCCGAAAAACTGATCCTGCTCACCAACGTGGCCGGGCTCAAGGACAAGGAAGGGCAGGTACTCACCGGCCTCACCGCCGAGCGGGTCAATGCCCTGATCAAGGACGGCACCATCCACGGCGGCATGCTGCCGAAGATCCGCTGTGCCCTGGAGGCGGTGGAGAACGGCGTGCGCACCTCGCACATTATCGACGGCCGCGTGGCCCACGCGGTGCTGCTGGAGATCCTGACCGACAAAGGCGTGGGGACGCTGATCAGCAAACATTGAATCGGGACACGACGGAATCGCGGCTGAAGCCGCTCCTACGAGGGCGCGAACCGTTTTGTAGGAGCGGCTTCAGCCGCGATTGCCACCCGGGGGGAAAAGGGAAGCACCGCATGACCGAGAACAAACCATCCAGAAAGGAGCAAATCCTGCAGGCCCTGGCACACATGCTGGAGGCCGAGCCCGGCGGGCGCATCACCACCGCCGGGCTGGCGCGGGAAGTGGGGGTATCGGAAGCCGCCCTGTATCGGCATTTTCCCAGCAAGGCGAAGATGTTCGAGGGATTGATCGACTTCATCGAGGACGCGATCTTCTCGCGCATCAACCGCATCACCGGCGAAGGCCACGCGCTGATGCAGGTGGAGCAGATCCTGACCCTGATCCTGGGCTTCACCGAGCGCAATCCGGGCATCACCCGGCTGCTCACCGGCGACGCCCTGACCGGCGAGAACGAGCGGCTGCACCGCCGCATCCAGCAGTTCTACGACCGGGTGGAGAGCCAGATCAAACAGGTGGTGCGCGACGCCGAGTTCAAGGAAGACAAACGCACCCGGGCCACGCCCACGGTGACCGCCAACCTGCTGATGGCGGTGGTGGAAGGGCGCATCGCCCAGTTCGTGCGGTCCGGCTTTCGCATTCGCCCGGGCCAGGACTGGCCGGAGCAATGGGCGCTGCTGGCGCCCACCGTGTTCCGGGAATAACCCCGTTTTTCCGCGGGAGCGGCCGAACGGCGTTCCTACGGAGTGGGGGATGAGCGGCCGCCGGCTTCCAACTGGCGCAGCCGCTCGATGATCGGCTCGTACTGGGCGCGCACCGCCTCGATGTCCTGGTGGTGGGCGGCCATCTCCTCGCGGGTGTCGGCGATCTGGCGATTGTAGCGCTCGATGGCCTCGCGGGTGCCGTCCGGCACATCGCGGCCGGCCCGTTCCGCCCGCGCCGCGTTACGGATTTCCTCGTCGCGCTTGTTTTCCAGCTGCACCAGGGTGTTGCGGGCGTAGCCGATTTTCAGCTCCAGGGCATCCACCTGCCGCTCGCGGGCGCGCACCGCGTCCTCCGGGCCGGCGTACAGACGCCGCAATTCCTCGTCCTGCCGGGCCTGGCGCTCCGCCTGTTGCCGCTGCGCCAACTCCTGACGCCGGCGCGCCTGTGCCTCCGGCGGCGCCGGCGCCACCTCCTTGAGCACCCGACCGTTGTGGTCGAGCACCTGGTAACCGGCGAAGATCGCCTGCTGGCTGAGGGTGGCGCTGATGGCGATGTTGCCGTCCGGGGTGGTGTGGCGGTACATCACCGTGCCGGCCTCCGGGTCCGGACGGGCCGGCGCCGCCGGCGACAGGGCCGGCCACCACAGCACCGGCAGCAGCCACAGCACCGCCGCCCGTTTCACGCGCCGGCCACTCCGTATTCGTCCCGGTAGGCCTGCATGGCCGCCCGGTCCGCCTCGCGGTCGGCCTGCTCCTCCAGCCAGCCGATGATGTCGGTCATGCTGACGATGCTGCGCACCGGCACGCCCAGGGTGTCCTGCACCTCCTGGATGGCGGACAGCTCGCCGCGCCCGCGCTCCTGGCGGTCCACCGCCACGAACACCCCGGCGATGCTGGCCTCGGTCTTCTCGAACAGGCCCGCCACCTCGCGGATGGCGGTGCCGGCGGTGATCACGTCGTCGATCACCAGGGCCCGGCCCCGCAGGGGCGCGCCCACCAGCCAGCCGCCCTCGCCATGGTCCTTGGCCTCCTTGCGGTTAAAGGCCCAGGGCAGGTCCCGGCCATGGTGTTCCGCCAGCGCCACGGACACCGCCGCCACCAGCGGGATGCCCTTGTAGGCGGGGCCGAACAGCATGTCGAATTCGATGCCGGACTCGACGATGGCGTCGGCGTAGTAGCGGCCCAGGCGCGCCAGCGCCTCGCCGGTGTAGAAAGTGCCGGCATTGAAGAAGTAGGGGCTGATGCGCCCCGACTTGAGCGTGAACTCACCGAACTTCAGTGCCTGACGCTCCTCGGCGAAGCGCAGAAAGTGCTTCTTGTAGTTCTTCATGGGTGTCTCCCCCCGGCTCACCAGCCGAGCACGGCCTGTTGCTTCTGAACGATCTCGGCGATGCCCTTCTCGGCCAGCCCCAGCAGGGTATCGGACTGCTGCCGGGTGAACGGCTCATCGCCCTCGGCGGTGCCCTGGATTTCCACGAAACCGCCATGCTGGGTCATCACCACGTTCATGTCCGTGTCGGCGTTGGAATCTTCATCATAATCCAGATCCAGCACCGGCTCGCCCTTGTACAGGCCCACCGACACGGAGGCGATCAGCCCGTTGAGCGGGTCTTCCTTGATGCGTTTGCGCTCCAGCAGCGTGGTGAAGGCATCCACCAGCGCCACGCAGGCCCCGGAAATGGCCGCCGTGCGGGTGCCGCCGTCGGCCTGCAGCACGTCGCAATCCAGGAAAATGGTGTTCTCGCCCAGCTTCTTGAGATCCACCGCCGCGCGCAGCGAACGGCCGATCAGGCGCTGAATCTCCAGGGTGCGCCCGCCCTGCTTGCCGCGCGCCGCCTCCCGGCCGGACCGGGTGTGGGTGGCCCGGGGCAACATGCCGTACTCGGCGGTGATCCAGCCCTGACCCTTGCCTTTCAGGAAGCGCGGCACACCGTCCTCCACGGACGCGGTGCACAGCACCTTGGTGTTACCGAAGGTCACCAGCACCGAACCTTCGGCGTGCATGGTGAAATCGCGCACGAAGGACACTTCGCGCATCTGGTCAGGCTGTCGGCCGGAAGGGCGCATGAAAACTCCTTGATGGATGAAAAGACCACCATTGTAGCGAACCCCCGCCACCCTGTGCGAGGCGCCACCGCCGGCGCGCCGGCCGGGCCACCGTGACGGGCCATGTCAGCGACGGTGTGAACCGGTACACTGTCGGGCTCAGCCGACCTCCATTGCACCCGACCCACCCATCCGCAACCAGACCACGGGGAACCCCATGATCCGTAGCATGACCGCCTTTGCCCGCGCCGACCGCCACCTCCAGGGCGCCGAACTGGCCTGGGAACTCCGCTCGGTGAACCACCGCTACCTGGAACTGATGCCACGGCTGCCCGACGCCCTGCGCGGCCTGGAGAACGCCACCCGGGAACGCTGCCGCCAGCGCCTCGGCCGCGGCAAGGTCGATATCACCCTGCGCTACCAGCCCGACGCCACCGACGCCGAGCTGGAACTCAACGAGCCCCTGGTCAAGCGCCTCTCCGAGGCCGCCCGCCGGGTCGGCGACCTGGTGCTGCACGCCGGTCAGGTGAACCCCCTGGAAGTGCTGCAGTTCCCCGGCGTGCTCAGCGCCCGCCAGATCGACGGCGACGCCCTGGAGGCCGCCGCCCTGGAACTGCTCGACCAGGCCCTGGACGCCCTGCTGGAAACCCGCGAACGGGAAGGCGAACAACTGGGCAAGATGATCCTCGACCGCCTGGACCGGGTGGAACAGGAAGTGGAGCGGGTCCGTCAGGCGCTGCCGGCGATCCGTGACGCCCTGCGCGAGCGCCTCAAACAGCGCGTCCAGGACGCGGTGGACAGCCCCGACCCGGACCGCCTGGAACAGGAACTGGTGCTGGCCGCCCAGAAGATGGATGTGGACGAGGAACTGGACCGCCTGGTGACCCACGTGGCCGAGGTGCGCCGGGTGGTCACCAAGGGCGGCCCGGTGGGCCGGCGCCTGGACTTCCTGATGCAGGAACTGAACCGGGAAGCCAACACCCTGGCCTCCAAATCCGTGGACGCGGAAACCACCGCCGCCGCGGTGGAACTGAAGGTGCTGATCGAGCAGATGCGCGAGCAGGTGCAGAACATTGAATGATGTTCTTGGGTGTTCGACGTTGTTCTTGATTGCATTATAAATCAAATAGTTATGTAATTTCGACGCTCATAGTGTTCGTGTAAGTTCTGCCAAGTTTGGGTAGTGATGGGTAGTAGATTGGGGAGTATTTTCTCGCTATATTATGTCGGCGAGATTGTACTCCCCAATTTTTTAAGGCAGGAAAGTGGGCAAGCTATACGACAAGACCGTCAAGAAACTGATCAAAGAGAAGCCATCCGTGCGGCATGCCGATGGCAATGGTCTCTACCTCATGACCCCGAAGCGCGGAGATGCCTACTGGATGCTGCGCTATACCACCCCAGCTACCAAGCTCCGGCGCGAATACACCATCGGCAAGGTGGACGACTGGTCATTGGCCGACGCCCGTGATGAGGCGGCGAAGCTGAGGTTGGCGATCAAACGTGAGGGGGCTGACCCGGTTCAGGAGCGGCAGAAGGTCAACCAAAACCCCTTCAAAACGCTCAATGACCTGTACGCGGACTACTACGAGCTTCGCAAACGAGAAATCGCGTCTCACCATAAAGAGAAGAGCCTGTACGAGCGTGAGGTCGCCTGGCGCATCGGGAAGGTGGAGCTGGAAAAGATCCGGCCAGTGGATATCAGTGAAATCCTGCGCGACGTGGCCAATGGCTATGACGACAATAAGCCCCGCCCGACCCTCTCAAATGACTTGATGCGTCTGTTGAGGAATCTGTTTGATCATGGCATCAAACTGGACGTCACCAGGTTCAATCCGGCCTCGCCATTCCGTCCCAGGGACGCCGGCGGGGAGGAGAAGGCCGCCAACTACCCAATGAATGAAGATGAAGTCACCGAGTTCTTCAGCAAACTCCGGGTGATTCCGGCGCAGTTCAGCCGTGAAAACTACCTGGCCTGTGCTTTGTTGATTGCGACCTGTACGAGAAAAATGGAGCTTCTGGCAGCGCCTTGGTCGGAATTCGATCTGGAGAGCCGTATCTGGTACCTGCCCGAGGAAAGGACCAAAAAGAGAAGGGCCATCGATATCCCTCTGGCAGAGCCCGCCGTGGAATGGCTGAATGAGCTGAAGGTACGTTCCTGCGGTAGTGATTGGGTGTTTCCAGCTCGCAGGATCAGTAAAAAGGCACGGACTCCGCATGTGTGTGAAAACACGCTGAACCATGCGCTCAAGAAGCTCTTTGAGAAAAAACTCTTCTCATTCGACAAGCGCCGCGTCCACGATCTACGGGGTACGGCCAGAACCAAGCTGGGGAAACTCGGCTTTGATGACAATCTGGCTCAGCGCTGTCTGAATCAGCTACCCGGCAACCGGACGGACCGGGTCTATAACAAGCATGCGTATTTTGAAGAACGAAAAGAGGCTCACGAGGCGCTCTGCGAGTGGCTGGCGCCCATCGTGAGAGGTGAAGTCAGCTCTGGAGAGTAAAGGGGCCAGATCAGGCCCCTTGTTGCTCGATCCAGGCCAACAGATCCGATAGCCGCCACGCCACCGAGTTGCAGCCCAACTTGAGCCGTGCCGGAGCCACTCGCTTTCTTTCCAAAGTCCACCACTGCGTCCGACTGACACCCGTAATCGCTCGACGGTCCGACTCCCGGACCAGCCGCTCACACTGTCCCGAACGAGCGAGTAGTTTGGTACGCATCTCTTCCGAAGGTGGACTGAAGGTTTTATCGCTCATTCTCCACCACCTCCGAAACTTCACTGGGAAAAGTGGGAAACTGGGACAACCCATCTCCGTCCGGTAACGAATCCCAATAGGCCCTGATCCGATCAGGCCACAGGGCGAAAAAGCGCTCCGATCGATCCCGCAGCTTGATTTTCATGGTGCCACGGCTCTGCTCATTGGTTTCCATGAAATCTCTCTGGATAAGCGGCTCAATTTCCCGAGTGTATCGACTACGAAGGCCAAGCTCCTTGATAAGAGTATTTTTGGGTATCAGCCACTGCGTCTCACCGGCCACTTTACGTCGCAGACCAATTGCTCTTCCGTAATCGCCCCGTTCTATGTCAACGAGACGGTGATTCCATTTGTAAATGGCATCGCGAAGGCGAGCCAAAATGCGGTGCTCCTCCGAATTGAAGATGTGACCCCGGCTCCGAAGCCAAGCTCCAACTACTTGGTGTACTGCTCGAACCGACTCCGCTTCCGTCCAAGGAAGGAGATAGTTCCGACAGGCCAGGCACAGTGCAGCGGTGATAAGTGCGAACCGTCTGATCACCCGGACAACTTGCGAGGCCATATGAGGGGTCTTCCACTGCTCCGTCAACCGGGCAACCTCACTCTGGATGTAGTCGGGCAAGTCATCCACATCTTCTGTAAGACGCTCGAGCCAATGCCGGAACAGTGTGCCGTGGTAGTGCCTGGTGCGGCTTTTCAACGCGTCCACGAACTCTTGGGCACTTTTGGATCCGTGCAAATCATCAAAGGCTCCAAATTTTCCAAAAATCGGGATCTCGACAAGTCGGTTCTCCTGGCCGGCTTTAACCGACTTCCCTATTTCCTGAAACACTTCCGACAGCCATACCTCACCGGTACTTAACGCTAGCATTCGCCAGTGCGTTTGTGCAGCAAGGTCCCCTGATATATTCGCACGCAGCTTACTGGCGCCAGTCATTATATGATACGTCGCCACATCCACATCTTCCGGACGAGCCAGGCCAATTTCGTCCAACGCTAACAACATGTCGTTGTGCTCAGCAGCGACGGCTGCCAAGCCATTGGCTGTCGCTACCCAGTTCCTCACGAACGTTGGAGCTCCACAAACACTCGCGGCCACCTGCAGCAACGTCGTTTTCCCCGTGGAGCTATTACCAACCAAGTGAAAGGCCCCATTTTCAAGCTCCGCATGCTTTAGCAGGGGTGCCGCGAGCGCTACCCCGACGCTGAGGATCGCCAGCGGGTTGCCGTCACAGAGCTTCCCCACTTGATTCTGCCAATCTTGAAGAGACCCGCTTTCCTGGAGCAACGGTGAGGTCGATAGCTGCCCGACAAAGTGGTGCTGCTCATCCGCCTGACCTGCCGTCCAGCTGCTCGTCGCGAACACCGGGCCATGCCAACCGGTACGGTCGACGGTTGTGGCCGGCGGCGCCTTTGCCATCTCCTCAAGCAAGTACCGTTGTAATCGTGCCCAACTGACATTGCCGGGTTCGAGCGGATAGCCGGTGTCCACCAACAGCTCTCTTATCTGCCGGGCGTTATCACCGTTCAGGTTACGCGCGTAAACCACCTCGCGGAGCAGGACGTTGTCCATATTTTTCCACTGCAGCAGCGCACCGTGACCGTGCTTCTTGTTGGAGAGTCGGGTTCTGGCAATAACCTCAATCCATCCACCAACTCTTTGCCATTCATCAGAGCTGAAGCAGTACAGGCCAGAGTCTCTCAATTGAAATTTCATTTGCCCCTCCGTCACAACCGATCCAGCCAGTTTCTAACATCCTGGATCCGGAACCTGACGGCTCGGCCACTGGGGTTGGGCTTTATGGGAGCAGGAAAGCGCCCCGACTGGACATAACGTCGCAGTGTGGCTTGGGAAAGCTGAGTGACGGCGCAAACTTCTTCGTAGGTGAGCAAGCGCTCGTTGGTCTCGCTGTAATACTGGCGTTTCATTCGGTACTCCTGATGCGTTGTGTCATGTCAGGAGTAATTGTGAGTAATCGAGGACCTGGGGCAGAACTCTGTAATTGGCCATTTTGGGCGCAAGAGGGAAAAATTCATAAGCCTTTGAATATAAGGAAAATTTTCATATGCCTGGGGCTCGTCATCATAAATATCGACGGTTTTTTAAGAAATTCTGGTTGAAATATGAACAGCCGCCGGTACCTGTCATCGTCACAGCATCATTTCATGGAGCGGTAATGCGGGCTGACTTTCACATGTGAAAGTCAGCAATGTGCGTGATCAAGACAGCCTCCTAAAGGCTCATTTCGAGACCCTGTTATTTCACGGGACGTGCCTGCATCACACCGGTGCTCCAAAAGGTCTCTTCCAAGCCCCTTGTAAGTACCCCGAGGAAGTAACGCCACTGTATACCGGTGTTGTCACTGAGGTGGTAAGCCAGGGTCCCAAATAAATAATGGAACGCGGACCCTTCAGCCCATGCGAGCTATTTCATGGAGTGTGGGAGCGCAGCGGCAAAGTCCCAAATCAGGTAGTTACGTGGACAGGAATTGGAAAGGTCCCATGGCTTGAAGGAAGGAGTCTGCCTCCAACTCTGTCTTTTCGTCCGAAAAAGGCAAAAGCGCATGGCAGCTTCAAGCACTCAGTTGCTTACGATTGTTGGCAAATCCATAGCGAGGAGCCAGCCATGAGCAAACGAATGACCCACCAGGAAATCTGCGAAGAGTGGGAGGCGGTCAGCCGAGCCCAAAATGTGAACCACCAACGTGGTATCAAAGCCGCCATAACGCAATGCCGTCAGTTTCTGACGGCGATTCACCAGCAAGCGGACGTGGAGCAAGCGAGGTACCGCTATCTGGCGCAGCGGCTCTGTGATCACTTCTGGTCCCACAACGTCGCGCATCGTACCGACCAGACACCCGGCTATCCCGGGCACTTCGGCTGCCGCGTCCGACTCCGGAAAAGAAAGCTGGAGTTGTCCTGGTACTACAATCGCTTCGTCCAGCAGAAGAGCGGCGAGGGACGATCAGTGTTCAGTGAGTACATCCGCAAAGAAGGTCGGTTCCGCTATCACAAACCGGCCTTCACGCGGGCCCAGGATTGGGAGCAACCGCTCATCATGGAGACTGAGACCGGTTTTGAGATGTTGCGAAGGCTCAATGCCAACCAGGCGGAGCTTTGTCGAATCGTGCGGAAAAGCGAACGCCTCCTGAAAGATCTGGAGGAGCACCTCGGTGGACTGAAGGAGGCTGCCAGCGGGAGTGCAAGCCCCTCAAGCGAGGAGGGCTGTTGGCGGTAAAAGGCATGCCGCTCACACCGCAGGTGTTGATTGCGTGGGGCTATTGATGGGATCGCCCAGATTTCAGGTGGCTATATATGCCGTTCTTTGCTGGTCTATCCGGGTCAAATCGGTTGAATGCAGCGTGGTACCTCTATATATTGATCAGTCAATGTAGTGTAGGGCTGTTCCGCCCATGAGACCGTGCCGCCTCAGATAAGGTGGCAACACCATCGCCCATAGGAAGCGAAAACATGGCCGAGATGGAAGATCGCTGGTTATCCGTAGACGAAATAGGCAAGCACCTCGGTGTCAGCAATGACACCGTGTACCGCTGGATCGACAAGCACGCAATGCCCGCCCACCGCATGGGGCGGTTTTGGAAGTTCAAAAAAGTCGAAGTAGACGAGTGGGTCAAGGGCGGTGGCGCCGCCGAGACGAGCAAGGGTGAGCGTTCCGAATGACCCAAGGCCGGTATCGCATCTCCTTCACGTCCGGCAGCCTGTATCACCGCGAATCGGTGAAGCTGGCCGAGCTGTACCTGTCGCTCCGTGACTGGGATGAGGTGCGTGCTCAAGCGCTGCATGACAACCTGCTACAGGCCAGAACGGAAAGCACGGCAAAGCGCACCTGTAGAGAGGCGATTGCACGCCTGAAAACGTTGACCGAAAGCGAACTCACTTTCCTGGCCGAGGCAAACCACCAGGACCAGGCACACCTCCTGTGGGTTTCCGTGTGTCGCCTTTACCGCTTTATCGCGGACTTTGCGGTGGAAGTACTACACGAACGGTTTGTCGCGATGAAGCTGGATCTCAGTTTTGAGGATTTCGATGCCTTCTATAACCGTAAATCGGAATGGCATGACGAACTGGATAATGCCAGCGCCTCAACGCGCGATAAATTGCGGCAGGTCCTGTTCAGAATGCTGCGGGAGGCAGGGTTGTTAGCTAAGGACAAAACCATAAACGCAATACTGCTAAGCCCCAGGCTGGTTGAGTTGCTGTGTCAGAACAATCCTGACGAGTTTTTCTACTTCCCAGTCTATGAATCCGATATCAGGGGGATGTCAGCTTGAGAAAGGACATTGCCAAAATGCCGATGCAGGAGCGACTACAGCACCTGTTCAGCGTGGTTTCCGGCCAGCGATTTCTGAACAAACAGGGACTGGGTAATGAAGTGCCTTTCTTCATCTGTCCCTACCGGCCTAAAGAAGCGCTCGAAATGGAGCGTCTTCAGCGGCAGTTGGTTAACCGACTGGAGCAGGCGGGCATCCGGATCCTGAGTATCAATCTGTACGACCTGGCCGTCGATATTTTGAAAGAAAGAGACATCTGGGAGCAGGTGTTGGAGCTCGAGCCCACGGTCTCAAAGGATCAGCTGAAGGAACTGCTACAGGGAGTGCTGGACCCGGAAGCCCATTTGGTGCCCGCTATTGCGGCAAAACTGCAGTCCGTTGAGTTTGATGTGCTGTTTCTCTCAGGGGTGGGCGAGGTCTTCCCCTACATACGCTCCCACAACGTGCTCAACAACTTACAGAGCACCGCCAAAGACCAGCCAACGGTGATGTTCTTCCCGGGCTCCTATACCCACTCGCTGGAAACCGGCGCATCGCTGGATCTTTTCGGCAGGCTGCATGACGACAAGTACTACCGTGCGTTCAACATCTTTCATTACGAAGCCTGAGCGGACGATACGATTCGAGGCGTAATCATTAAGGGAAAGTACAATGACATTGAAGAATATTTTTCTAAAGCCTGTTGACCGCCCCATCGAAGGCGTTATCAAAGCCGACGATGAAGCCAGTCTTCGCCTCGAAATTGAAGAATACGTACTGACCAACGAAGTCGAGAAGCGCCTCGAAGAGTTCCTGGACGCCTATAACAACTACGAAGGGGCGAACGGGGTATGGGTATCCGGCTTCTTCGGCTCGGGTAAGTCACACCTGCTTAAGATGCTGGCCCTTCTGCTTGAAGACCGTGAGATGGACGGTGCTACAACCCTGGATCTGTTCCTTCCCAAGTGCAGCGAGAATGAAATTCTCCGGGGCGACCTGAAGCGAGCTGTCTCGATACCGGCGAAGAGCATTCTGTTCAACATCGACCAGAAAGCCGATGTCATCAGCAAAACCCAGATTGATGCGCTTCTGGCCGTGTTCGTTAAAGTCTTCGACGAAATGTGCGGCTACTACGGCAAACAAGGGCACATTGCCCAGTTTGAGCGCGATCTGGACGGCCGTGGCCTGTACGAACAATTCAAAGCCGAGTACGAGACCATCGCCGGCCGCCCCTGGCAGAAAGGCCGGGAGCAAGCCCTTCTGGAAGGCCCGAATATTGCCCAAGCCTACGCCGCTGTGACCGGTGGCGACCCGCAGTCGGCAGCGGGCATTCTGGACAAGTACCGCAGCGAATACCGAGTCTCGATTGAAGACTTCGCGGACAATGTGAATGCCTATATCGAGAAGCAGGCAAAAGAGGGTGGCCACAAAGAGTTCCGCCTGAACTTCTTTGTGGACGAGGTCGGCCAGTACATTGCCGACAACACCAAGCTGATGACCAACCTGCAAACCATTGCCGAGAGCCTCGCTACCAAGTGTCGGGGCAGGGCCTGGATTATCGTCACCGCGCAGGAAGAGATGAAAGACGTTGTGGGCGAAATGGGTAAAAAGAAAGGTAATGATTTCTCGAAAATTCAGGCGCGCTTCAATAACCGTATGAAGCTGTCCAGCGCTGATGTGGCGGAAGTTATCCAGAAGCGCCTGCTGACCAAGACCGAAGAAGGTGTCAATCAGCTGTCGGACGTTTATCACGCACAGGCGAATAACTTCAAAACCCTCTTTGACTTCGCGGATGGATCGGCCACCTACCGGAACTTCCGGGACAGGGACCACTTCATCCACAGCTACCCCTTCGTCCCCTACCAGTTCGCGCTATTTCAATCAGCGATCCAAAACCTGTCGCAGCACAACGCCTTCGAGGGTAAACACAGTTCCGTCGGCGAGCGCTCCATGCTGGGGGTTTTTCAGCAGGTGGCTATCCACATCGGCAACCATGAGGTGGGCCAGCTGGCCACCTTTGACCTGATGTTTGAAGGCATCCGCTCCGCACTGAAATCACAAATACAGCGGGCGATTATTCAGGCCGAGAACCACCTCGATAATGCCTTCGCCATCCGGCTGCTGAAGGCCCTGTTTCTGGTCAAATATGTCAAGGAATTCAAGCCCACGGTGCGCAACCTCTGCGTGCTGATGCTGGATGCCTTCGATCAGGATCTGCCGGCACTTCGTACTAAGGTCGAGGAAGCCCTGAGTCTTCTGGAGCAACAGACCTACATACAGCGCAACGGCGACCAGTACGAGTACCTGACGGACGAGGAAAAGGACGTCGAACAGGAGATCAAGAACACAGAGGTTGAATCATCGGACGTTGCGGACGAGTTGGAAAAGATCGTTTTCGACTTTGTCATCAAGCAGCGCAAGATCCGCTATGACGCCGGTTCCTCCCAAAACCAGGGGCAGGACTACTCCTATTCGCGCAAACTGGATGATCGACTGCATGGGCGTGAATACGAGCTTTCCATCAATGTCATCAGCCCGTTCCATGAGCACACCGACAACGAGCAAATGCTCCGTACTGCCTCAACCTACAAGGCGGACGAGCTGTTTGTGCTCATGCCGTCGGACGAGCGCCTGGTGCGCGATCTGCTCATGTTCAAGCGCACCGAGAAGTACATCAAGCAGAATATTTCCGTTACCCAGCAGGAAGCCGTAAAGCGGATCCTGAATGACAAGGGCTTCCAGAATCGTGAGCGTGAAGCCAGGCTCCGGCAGCAGGTTCAGACCCTCATCGGCAAGTCCAAGTTACTCATTGGCGGGGCCGATGTGGAGGTCGCGAATGAGGACCCCCAGACCCGTATTATTCGGGGCTTCCATGAGCTGATTTCACGGGCTTACCCGAACCTCCGCATGTTGCGTGGCGTCTCCTACACGGAAAATGACGTTAGCAATTGCCTCAACCGTACAGACGATGGTCTTTTCGGTAACGACGCCACGACCCTGGCTGAATCCGAGCAGGAAGTGCTGGCGTTCATTCAGAGCAACAACCGGGGCGGTGTCCGCACCACCCTCAAGAGCCTGCTGGAGAAGTTCGAACGCAAACCCTACGGCTGGTATTACGCCGCTATTCTCTGCACCCTGGCCAACCTGTGTGCCCGTGGCAAGGTGGAAGTTCGTCTCGACGCGAATATCCTAGAGGACAGCGAGCTGGAGCGCGCCCTGCGTAACACCCACGGCCACGGCAACGTGGTGCTGGAACCACAGATTGAGTTCACCGCCTCTCAGGTCCGAGCCCTCAAGTCATTCTACGAAGACTTCTTCGACAGTCCGCCCCGCAGCAGCGAAGCCAAGGCTCTGGGTAAAGAGGCCGGCGAAGCCTTTCAGGACATGTACCACGACCTGGATCGGCGGGTAGCACAGGTCGACCAGTACCCGTTCCTCAATGCCTTGAAACCTGCCCTGGAGACGCTGAAAGAGGTTGCCGGGAAGCCCTACACCTGGCACCTGACGGAATTGGGCAAGCAGGAAGACCAGCTGCTGGGCCTGAAAGAGGATGTCATCGATCCCATCCGCAGGTTTATGGGCGGCTCACAGAAAGACATCTACAACCAGGCTCGGTCCTTCCTGCAGAGTCAGGAGCCCAACTTCATCTACGTGTCCGGGGACGAGATCGATCAGATCCGCACCATCCTGAACGACCCCAACTGCTACAAAGGGAATCGCATTCAGCAGCTCAAGGGCCAACTGGATAGCCTGCAGGAGCGCATCGATGAGAAAGTGCAGCAAACTCGAGCTCAGGCAGAAGCGTCGCTAAAGACCATGCAGAAGCGCATGCAAAGTATGGACGAGTATCAGACCCTGCCGGAGCCGCGTCAGGATGAGCTCAACAAACCGTTCCGGGATTTGTTCGATTACATCGGGCAGGAGCACCTGATTGCCGTGATCAAGGACCGGACACGGTACTTTGAAGAAGAGGGTTACCAGAAGCTGCTGGGCAAAATGGTGGCGCTGGCCAATCAGAGGTCAGCACCGTCAGACGATTCCCAGCAGCCTCCGGGCAGGCAGGGTGATGGGGAAAATGGGGGCCGGTCTCACCAGGTCAAGGAATCGGCAGCCGACTACGTTCACACTCGCAACCTACGTGTCACGTTCGATAAGGCTTGGTTGGCCGACGAGGGTGATGTGGATCGGTATCTGAGTGCCCTGCGCGAGGCCCTGCTGGCTGAAGTCCAGCAAGGCCGCAAGGTCCAGATCTAAGCGTGCCGAACCGTCTAATCGGTCGATGTTGGGGATAGCCATGCACGAAGCCGAACAGGAAATCCAGACAATTATTCAGGGGGGCGAAAGCCTTGCCGTTGAATTCAAGAGCGACGTTAAAGGCCTGCCGGACCGAGATCTGGTAGCTGCGGTGGTGGCCCTGGCCAACACCGAGGGCGGCGACCTGTTCCTGGGCGTTGAAGATGATGGCACCCCAACCGGGCTGCATGCCAATCACCGCAACCTCGCCGGCCTGCCCGCCCTGATAGCCAACAAGACCATCCCCTCGCTGGCTGTGCGTGTTGAGGCCCTGGAGCTGGAAGGGCAACCTATTGGCAGAATACAGGTGCCCAAGTCCCGGCAGCTGGTGTCCACTTCGGATGGTCTGCTGCAACGTCGGCGCCTGAGAATGGATGGCACTCCGGAGGCCGTGCCCTTCTACCCCCATGAGTTTGTTCAGCGCCAGTCCAGCCTGGGAGTAACGGACCCCTCAGCCTTGCCGGTGGAAAACCTCGCTGTAGAGGACCTGGATCCGATTCAGCGCATCCGCATCCGCAACGCCATCAAGAAGTACGGCGGTGACCAGAGCCTGATGCCCCTGGCGGACGATGAGCTGGACGGCGCCCTGGGACTGACCGTGAGCGTGGGAGGTCGGCGCCATCCCACCGTGGCTGGTTTGCTGCTGCTGGGGAACGAAATGCAGCTCCGGCAACACCTGCCCTCCCACGAGGTAGCCTTCCAGGTGCTGCGCGGTACCGATGTCCTAGTCAATGAGTTCTACCGCAAACCGCTGCTGGAAACCTTTGAAGAGGTCGAAGTGCTGTTCCGGGCCCGGGTGGAGGAAGAGGAGATTCAGGTCGGGCTGTTTCGCGTGCCGATCCCCAACTTCGACCGCCGGGCCTTCCGGGAAGCCTTTGTGAACGCCCTGGTTCACCGCGACTACAGCGCCCTGGGCGCCGTACACGTCAAACTGGACGACGACGGCCTGAGCATCAGCAATCCCGGTGGTTTTGTGGAGGGCGTTAATCTGGACAACCTGCTGGTGGCTGACCCTCGCTCCCGTAACCCCTTGCTGGCTGACATTATCAAGCGCATCGGCCTGGCCGAACGCACGGGCCGAGGCATCGACCGGATCTTCGAGGGTATGCTCCGCTACGGGCGCACCGCCCCCGACTACTCCATGTCGTCCGCTCACACCGTCTCCGTGCGCATGAGCGCAGCGGACGCGGACGCCGAATTCCTGCGCATGATCGTCGAGCGTGAGGAACAGACCGGCGCCGCCATGCCCATCGACAGCCTGATTATCCTGTCCCGGCTGCGCAATGAGCGGCGTTTAAGAACGGCGGACCTGGCCAAATCCGTGCAGAAGCCCGAAACCGTGGTCCGGGGTACCCTGGAAAAACTGGTGGAAGCCGGCATGGTGGAAGCCCACGGCACCGGCAAGGGCCGCACCTACACCCTGAGCGCCAAGGTATACCGGGGGGCGGGGCAAAAAGCCGCTTATGTACGCCAGGCGGGGTTTGATCCTATCCAGCAACAGCAGATGGTCATGAGCTTTATTGATACGCACGGCAGCATCAAGCGTGCTGACGTGGTTGAGCTGTGCCATATCAGCCCGGACCAAGCCTACAAGTTGTTGGCCAGATTGAAGAAAAGGGGAGAAATCGAGCAAATAGGCGAGCGTAAAGGAGCTATTTACAAGCGCGCGCGTTAATTTATGCGCTCGGCGTAAATATATACGCTCATTTATGCGTCAGCGTATATCGCTCGGTCACGATCAAAAGCAAGGCATGAATCGATGGAAACCGCAAAACTCAGAAAATTCGCCCAGTTCGCCCGCCGCAGCCTGATTGAACAGGTCGGCGCCAAGCTAAAGCTGGTATTGGCCGAAGAAAGCCCCGCCCGGCGGGAAAGCCCATCGGCCATCAAAAAGCTTGAAGAGGCGATAGCCGAGCAGGGTAAAGAGCAGGTTGTCGAGCGGGTGGCCTATATCTGGTTTAACCGGCTCGTAGCCCTGCGGTTTATGGACGTGAACCGATATAACCGCATCGGCGTGGTCTCGCCCGCCGAGGGGCAGTTTCAGCCCGAGATCCTGGCGGATGCCAAGATGGGCCATATCGATGAAGAGATGGTCGTGGAAAATACCCGAAAACGGGTCTTCGCCCTGCTCGATGGCAAAATGCCCAGCCAGGATCCCCAAGGGGAAGCCTATCGCTTACTGGTCGTAGCCGCCTGTAACTATTGGTACAGCGCCATGCCGTTCCTGTTCGAGCGTATCGACGACTACACCGAGCTGCTAATGCCGGATGACCTGCTCTCCGGCAACTCAATTCTGGCCTACACTCGCGAGGCCATGACGCCGGTTGCCTGTGAGGATGTCGAGGTAATTGGCTGGTTGTACCAGTTCTATATATCCGAGAAAAAGGATCAAGTATTCGAGGCGCTGAAGAAGAATCAGAAAATCAAACCGGCCAATATCCCCGCCGCCACCCAGCTTTTCACGCCCCACTGGATTGTGCGATACCTGGTGGATAACTCGCTCGGCCGCTTGTGGATGCTTAACAGACCGAATTCAGCTTTGGTGGATCAGATGGAATATTACATTCCTCCGGGCGAGGCTGAGGCCGATTTTCTGAAAATCGAAGGCCCGGAAAAGCTCAAGGTTTGCGACCCAGCCTGCGGATCCGGCCATATGCTGACCTATGCTTTCGATCTCCTCTATGCCATTTACGAAGAAGAAGGCTACGAGCCGTCCGAAATCCCGGAAAAGATCCTGACACACAACCTTTACGGTATTGAGCTGGATGAACGCGCCGGCGAACTGGCCGCCTTCGCTCTGACCATGAAAGCCCGGGCGCGTCAGCGGCGTTTTTTCAACAAAGGCATCAAGCCCAACATCTGCATGTTGAAAAAAGTTAGCTTCACTCCGGATGAACTGGAAGAGTACATGAGCACCGTGGGCCGCGACCTGTTCACCCAGGGCTTACGTGAAACCTTGCAACAGTTCGAGGAGGCTGACAACTTCGGCTCCCTGATCTTGCCCAAGCTTACCAACGTGGCTGACGTGCTGGCCGAGCTGGAGACAAAGAACCTGGGGGGCAACCTGTTCCTGGCCGACACGCACAGCAAAGTACTGGAAGTACTGCGTATGGCCGAAGCCTTGAGCCCGCGCTACGCGGTGGTCGTCGCCAACCCCCCCTATATGGGCGGCAAGGGTATGAATGGGCGGCTTGGCGCCTGGGCCAAGGAGAACTACCCAAAGAGCAAGTCCGACCTGTTTGCCATGTTCATAGAACGTAATCTGGATATGGCGGTAACTGGCGGCGCTGTCGCCATGATCACGATGCAGAGCTGGATGTTTCTGTCTTCCTTTGAAGCTTTGCGCGGCCGCATTCTCAATCAGCACACTATTTTGTCGATGGCCCATCTGGGTGCGCGAGCCTTTGACAGCATCGGTGGAGAAGTAGTTTCAACGACTGCTTTCGTACTTGAGAACGCCCATAAGCCGAACTATAGAGGCGCGTTTCTCCGATTGGTCGATGGCAATTCGGAAGCTGAGAAGATGGCCATGATGGCTCAGGCTATTGAGCAGGGTCGTTCGACATGATTAGCCTAGAAAGCTTCGGACTTTCCTATAAAAAGGCAAAAGTCGACCTGTATTACTCTTCGCATGCGTCCCTTGATGTTATCGCAGACTACGAGGAAAACCTCTATGAGAATCTAGCTGCGCTGCAGACGCAATATAATGGCGACGACGAATCCTGGGCTACTTCTTCGGAGTTCCTGGGCAGTTGGACACTGGCCACGAAATCAGTGGATATGTCACCTTGGCAAAAATACCGGGAAGTACATGGTATCGGTTTGATCTTCTCATCTCCCGCCGATGAATGGGAGCACGCTTGTACTTTGCTGGCGGGCCAAAAGAAACCGGAGAAACCTGTCGCCGAGTTTCGTGTAATGGCGCAGTGCAGTATGGATTTCCACGTGTTGTCCACTTTGTGGATGATGGAGGTCGGTCATCTGTTTGACGCTAAGCTAACAGGTTGCGCCTATGGCAACCGCTTGCGGCGCACACAGGACGGAAAACGCATCAACCCATTGTCTTTGGGTTCGTTCGCGCCCTATCTGAAACCGTTTCGCGACTGGCGTGATCAAGGCATCTCCACCATGCGCACTGCGTTGGATGAGGGCAAACAAATTGTTGCACTTACGGCCGATGTCAGCTCCTTCTATCACGAGCTAAATCCTGGCTTTATGCTGGATCCAGAGTTCCTGGCGACTGTTCTGAACCTGGAACTCAATGAAGAACAAGCGAAGCTCCACCGCCTGTTTATCCGTGCGTTGCAGGCATGGGCCGAGGCAACGCCTCTTGGAAAAGGATTGCCGGTCGGGTTGCCCGCCTCTGCTGTAGTGGCCAATGTGGCACTGATCGAACTGGACCGTATCATCGAACGACAGGTTGCTCCACTGTATTACGGTCGCTATGTGGATGACATTCTTTTGGTCATGGAAAACGGCGCTGGGTTTCGCTCCACGGTTGAGCTTTGGGAGTGGCTGTTTGCACGCTCCGGCGGAAAGCTGGGCTGGGTGGACACCCGGGAGCAGAGCCGAATCCGCTTTCAGCCTGATTACCTGAAAAAGGGCGAAAACAAAAGTAGGATCTATTTCGCCAATGCTAAAAACAAGGTGTTCATGCTGGCTGACGAGCCTGGCAAAACGCTGGTTGATGCCATTGCACACCAGATTCACGAGCGCGCCAGCGAATGGCGGGCGATGCCCCGATTACCTCGGTCTGCCGGCCATGTTAGCACTGACCTTCTAGCTGCCACACAAAGCGATGGGGAGGCCGCCGACAACTTACGTAAGGCCGATGCGTTGACCATGAGGCGCGCCAGCTTCGCCATCAAGCTACGCGACTTCGAGGCGTATGAGCGGGACTTACATCCCGATGCCTGGCAAGCGCATCGCCGGGCTTTCTTTCGTGCCTTTATTCAACATGTTTTGGTGCTGCCTCAGTTTTTCGATTTGGCTGTTTATTTGCCGCGAGTGATTCGATTAGCAACAGCGTGTGAGGATTTCGGCGATCTACGCAGAATCATCGACGCGCTGGAACGCCTTTGCCAGCAAGTCGGTGAACATTGTGATGTTGAGATAAAGGCCTGCCCATCTGCCAACGCGCCATCCGAGGCTGAGATCATCGCCTGCTGGAAGGAAAAGCAATTTTCCACCATTCGCGAAAGTATCACGGCGGCCTTTCCTCCACGCTTGTCCAGGGCGGGCCGGCAGGCATGGGAGGCGCAGATGGCGGATTGCCACCCTACGCTTGATGTCGAAACCATGCTCTCCTGGCCCGTGTCGGCGAAAGCCTTTCAGTCGCAGCATGCACGGCTTTTCTCCTTTGACCTGGCACATATGCCGTTCCGTTTTATGGGGTTACCCAAGGAGATGATCGCGCAACGCGGAATTCCCGCCAAGAAAACCGTGCTCAATTGTGCTCAAGGCTCAGAGCTGTTGCCTGGTACAGCAGTGGAAGGCAGCCAGCGACTGGCAAAGTGGATAAAAATGAAGGGACTTCCATATGGGCTGCTGTTTGCCACCCGCCCCTTCAATTTGGCGGAACTTTTCGTGCTGTACAAAGACGCCTACACCGAACAAGGGCAAGCCGCCCTGCGCAGCGTGGTTCTGGCCTTGCGCGGCTTCAGTCTCGGCGACAAAACACCCCGTTTCGACAAGAACGGTGTGCTACAGATTCCCGATGGGGCTGAGCCTTGCAAATACAATATCGCCGTCTCCAGCTGGCAGACGCGGATCGAAAGCTGGGCGGCAGCCGTCACGCGCATGCCGGACCCCGATGCTGGCCGTTATGCCCGGCTATGCCACTTGCTCGACAGTGTAATCGCTCAACCCCGGCATAGTCGTTACCTTATCCTGCCGGAGCTGGCGCTTCCCGCGCACTGGTTTATGCGAATCGCCCGCAAGCTGCAAGGTCGAGGCATTTCGCTGATTACAGGTATTGAGTACCTCCATGCAGGTAAGTCACGGGTGCGCAATCAGGTGTGGGCAGCTCTGTCCCATGATGGTCTGGGCTTTCCCTCTATCATGATCTACCGGCAAGACAAACAGCGCCCCGCCTTGCACGAAGAGGCGGAGCTGAAGCGGCTAGCCGGCGCGGAGATGAAGCCAGGATCACTCTGGAGCAAGGGTATTCCGCCCATTATACGCCACGGCGACTTCCACTTTGCCCTGCTGGTGTGCAGCGAATTGACCAACATCAGCTATCGCGCGGCCCTGCGGGGCAAAGTAGATACCCTATTTGTACCAGAATGGAACCAGGACACCGAAACCTTTAATGCGCTTGTAGAGTCCGCCGCCCTGGACATCCATGCCTACATCATCCAATGCAACGACCGACAGTACGGGGATAGCCGAATCCGAGCGCCCTTTAAAAACAGCTGGAAACGCGATTTGCTGCGGGTCAAGGGCGGTGTGACCGACTATTGCGTCATCGGTGAAATTGATGTGAAAGCTTTGCGCCAATTTCAAAGTAGCCACCGCTCGCCCGCACAGCCCTTCAAGCCAGTGCCGGATGGGTTCTCGATCGAGCATAGCCGAAAAGTGCTTCCGGCAGGAGGAGACGAATGAGCATTGTCCAACACCTGATCTGGAGTTTTCATAGCGGCCACTCCAAGCACGGCACAAGGTTAGTCTGGGCCTCGGAACTGCCTGTACTGGTGCAGATGAACCAACTTCCTGAGCATCATCGACCAAAATCGGATGATCCTGATTTTTGGGCCGTTTGGTCAGGTCAGGACAGCGACGGCGAGACGGTCGAGCGCGAGGTGGATTGGAAGAAGATTGCGGACGACTGGCAGCAAATTGATACGTCAGTCCAAGGGCAAGGTTTGGAGAACAACGATGAGCAATAGTGGCGGAATCAAGACTGAACACGGTGTAGGTAGTTGTCTTTATATGGCTACACCGGCCGATTTTAAAAAGATTCCGGGGGGGGCGATTGCATACTGGCTATCCCCAACAATGCTCAGCGTTTTCGAGACTCATGACTCGTTATCCGATCACGGCGACATAAGGGAGGGTATAAACACTGGAGATAACGAACGTTTCCTTCGCAGATGGCAGGAGATTTCTGATCAAAAATTCTGTCGCTCCAAGAAACAAGGGGGCGCGCAAGGCTTCAAATGGTTTGCTCATCGAAAGGGAGGAGAATTTAGAAAGTGGTTTGGAAATCGCGATCACGTCGTTAATTGGGAACATGACGGAAAAGACATTCATCAGTTCCATGGCCTTCCATTGAACTATAATGGAGCTCCCGTGCGGGGGAAGTCTTACTTTTTTAAACCAGGTTTAAGCTGGAGTCGTGTTAGCTCGGGGCGTTTTGCGCTCCGATATTATGAGGAGGGCATGACTTATGACTCGACGGCGCCTTCGATTTTTTCAGATGAAAATGACGCTTTAGTTATACTTGGCCTTCTAAATAGCAAAGTCGTGTTTCGTTTGTTGGAAGCCCTAAGTCCAACTTTGGACTTTCGAATCACTAGCTTAGGTCGAATTCCTTTCATACCCAAAGCTATGCTGATTGATAAATGCAGAGATAATTTTCCGATTTCGAGGCTGATCGATATTTCTCGTTCAGATTGGAATTTTTACGAAATTTCCTGGGATTTTACCGAGTCACCGTTATTGTGTCGCGCATACTTTAATGTATCGCTAAAAGCTACGTATCAAAAACTTCGCGCCCACTGGCACGAGATTACATTGGAAATGCAGCGGTTGGAGGAAGATAACAACCGCATTTTTATCGAGGCCTACGGCCTGCAGGACGAGTTGACACCAGGTGTACCCCTGGAGGAGATCACTCTGACCTGCAACCCCCATTACCGCTACGGCAGCAACAAAAGTGAGGAAGAGTTGGAGGCGCTGCTTCTGGCCGACACCATGCGCGAGCTGGTCTCCTACGCGGTGGGCTGCATGTTGGGCCGTTACGCGCTGGACAAACCGGGGCTGATACTAGCCAATCAGGGCGAGACCATCGAGGATTATCTGAAGCGGGTTCCTGAGCCGATCTTCCCGGCGGACGATGACAATGTCATCCCCATGCTCGATGGCGACTGGTTCACCGATGACATCACCGAGCGCTTCCGTGAATTCCTGCGCATCGCCTTTGGCGAGGAGCACTATGACGAAAACCTCCACTTTGTCGAGCAGGCACTGGGTCAGGACATCCGCAAGTACTTCCTGAAGGACTTCTACAACGACCACGTGCGCCGTTACAAAAAGCGCCCCATCTACTGGTTGTTCTCCTCACCCAAGGGCTCATTCAACGCGTTGATCTACATGCACCGCTACCAGCCTCACACCGTAGGCACGGTGTTGGAGTACCTGCGGGATTTCAAAGACGAGAAGCTGCAAGCCCGGAAGAACCATCTGGAGGCCGTCAGTATCAGCGCCGGGACCTCCCAGGGTGATAAGACCAAGGCCCTGAAAGAGATCGAGAAGATCAACAAAATCCTCGCCGAGCTAGATGACTACGAGCGGGATGTGCTCTACCCCCTGGCCACCGAGCAGGTGGAAATCGATCTCGATGACGGGGTGAAGGCGAACTATCCGAAATTCGCCGAAGCTTTAAAGAAGATTACTGGGTTAAGCCAATGAGTGACCGTATTAGCCAGGCTCTTAGCCGACTGTTCGATAAGCACCGAATCGTGTTTTGGTACGACACCAAACACGAGCTGCGCGGTGACTTCGAGGCGGTTTCCATCCCGGACGTGGAGAAACTGGAAATCGCGAACAACGAGTACGGCCTGAAATATCGCATCCTGCGGGAGTCACCGGAACAGAAATTCTTGCTGTACAAGGAGGGGCCGCAACCAGAGGATCTGGACAACTGGTTGCTGGACGTACAGCTGGCCCACGGCGAGTTCCGGACTGACCAGGTGGCTATCTGGCTGTCCGAACTCGAATTGGATTTTCAACGTGCAGAAGTAGTAGAGGCTCACGTTGAATTCTTTCAGGCTATCAAGCGTAGGGAAGCATTGAGGAAATGGCTGGAGCCGAGCTCCCCCGATTCCGATCGTCAGCTGCGCCTGAAGATGCTGGCTGTCTGTGCCGGTAGTGAGCCCCGTATGGACTCGGTGGTTGAAACCCTGCTGCAGCAACTGGCGGAAGGGCGCGATGATGGCATCCGGCTGATTGAGCGTTGCGGTCTGGACAGCTTCCTGTGGGAGCAACTGACCCGTTTTTACGGCTACGAGGCCAGTGAACCCAGCCTTCGCGACTTCGTGATTGAGCTGTTCAAGTCCTGCTACGCCATGGGTACCGATGGCGAGGTCAAACTGACCGGCGACGCGCTGGTGTTCCTCAAGCGCTGGAAAGACAGCCGGCAGTTCGAGCAGGGGTTTGAAACCCTGTCTGCCGAGTGTGCCGAGGTGCTGGGCATTGAGCAGGATCTGGGTAAGCGGGACTTCCGGGACCTGGTTGAGCTGGACTACTTCCGGCTAATCGACCAGAAGATTATCAGTGACCTGGTGCGGGCGGTGGTTAGCCGCACAGTTACCAGCGGCGATGTGGCGCTGTGGGTGCGGCAGCGGCGCCAGGGCCATTGGTACGGGGAGTTCCGCCACCTGTATGAAGCCATTGAGTTTGCGGCCCGTTTTGTCCAAATACTGGGTGAGGCTCGTCTCACCATGGACAGCCTCTCCGACGGCGTTCAGCGATACAGCCGCTCCTGGTATCAGCTGGATCAGCTCTACCGCAAGTTTACCTACCATGTGCGCATGTCCGGCCAGGCATCGTTGATGGGCGAGCTCAGTGAGCAGGTGGAGAACCTGTATTCCAACAACTACCTGCTCAAGCTGGGCGATGGCTTCCAGGTTCACGTGGACGCCGCGCCGCGCTGGGAGGCCTATCCGGTCGTTCAGCAAAAGGCCTTTTTCGAGCACTGGGTTCGCCCGTACCTGCGTAAGGACAAACGGATCTGTGTGATCATTTCCGACGCCATGCGCTACGAGATTGGTGACGAGCTGCTGGGCCTTATCCGGCAGGAAGATCGCTACAGCGCGGACCTCGAGCCGGCTCTCTCGACCCTGCCCAGCTATACCCAGCTCGGTATGGCGGCGCTGCTGCCCAACAAGTCCTTGGCGATCGCCGACAACGACACCGGTACGGTACTGGTGGATGGCCAAAGCTCACAGGGTACGGTCAACCGTACCAAAATCCTGCAGGCCGCCCTGGATGGGCGGGGCCAGGCCGTCAAGGCGGAGGATTTTATGCAGCTCAACCGGGACGACAGCCGTGATCTGCTCAAGGGTAATGATGTGCTGTACATCTACCACAACCGCATCGATCACACTGGCGACAAGATGCATTCAGAGGGGCAGGCCTTTGAAGCGGCGGAACAGACCCTGGCGGATCTCATACGCCTGATCAAGAAGCTCACGGCGGCCAACGCCAATAACCTGCTGATCACCGCTGACCATGGCTTTATTTACCAGAACCGTGAGCTGGATGAGAGTGACTTCCTGGGCGACGCCGTTTCTGGCGATGATATTCGCTACCGGGACCGTCGGTTCGTGCTGGGTAAGGGGCTGTCCGCCTCTCCGGCGTTCCACTACTTCTCGTCTGAGCAGCTTGGGCTGGATGGCGATATGGAAGTGCAGATTCCCAAGTCCATCAACCGGCTGCGCCTTAAAGGCTCTGGCAGCCGCTTTGTGCATGGCGGCGCATCCCTTCAGGAGGTTGTGATTCCGGTCCTGAAGGTTAACAAGAAGCGACAGAGTGATGTCAGCGCCGTTGAGGTGGACATCCTGCGTGGGGCCAGCTCGGTGATCACTTCCGGCCAACTGGCGGTCACCTTGTATCAGTCCGGGCCGGTTACCGAGAAGGTTCAACCTCGCCACCTGCGGGCCGGGATTTACACCCAAGCGGGGGAGTTGATCTCGGATAGTCACGAGCTGTCGTTTGACCTGACCTCGGAGAACCCCCGCGAGCGAGAGCTTCAGGTGCGCTTCGTGCTGAGCCGCAAGGCGGATGAGGCCAACGGCGAGGAGGTCTTTCTGCGCCTGGAAGAACAGCATGCCGGTACGTCCCACTACAAGGAATACAAGTCGCTCAGGTATTTGATGCGGCGGTCCTTTACCAGCGATTTTGATTTTTAAGGGTTATAGCCAATGAGCACGCTTGACCAAAAGATCAACCAACACTTCCCCGGGTTGGTAGTGCGCAAAGACCTGGTGAAAACGGTCAAAGGCAACGCCATCGTGCCCTCATATGTGCTCGAGTATCTGCTCGGCCAATACTGCGCCACTAACGACGAGCCTACGATTCAGACCGGTATCGAGACGGTCAAGGAGATTCTGGCCAAGCACTATGTCCACCGCAACGAGGCCGGACTGGTGCGCTCGAATATCAAGGAAAAGGGGCGCTACAAGGTTATCGATAAGATCAGCGTGGCCCTGAATGAGAAGACGGATGCCTACGAGGCGCAGTTTTCCAACCTGGGAATCAAGAAGGTATTGGTGGATTCTGGGACCGTGAAGGCCCACCCCAAACTGCTGGTAAGCGGCGTCTGGTGCATTGCGGATATCGAATACGTATTTTCTGAAGACCAGAACGTCAGCCCCTGGATTCTGTCCACCCTCAAACCGATTCAGCTATCCCACTTCGACTACGACGCCTACGTTGCCGCGCGGCAGCAGTTCAGCACCGATGAGTGGATTGACCTGCTGATACAGAGTATCGGCTTTAACCCGGAGATGTTCGGACGGCGCAGCAAGCTGACGCAACTGGTCCGATTGATTCCGTTCTGCGAGCGGAACTACAACCTGATTGAACTTGGCCCCAAGGGGACGGGTAAATCCCACGTTTACTCCGAATTCTCGCCCCATGGGATCCTGGTATCCGGTGGTGAGGTCACTGTACCCAAGCTGTTTGTGAACAACTCCAGCGGCAAAATCGGCCTGGTGGGCTACTGGGATTGCGTGGCCTTCGACGAATTCGCCGGCAAGCAGAAACGCGTCGATAAAGCACTGGTCGACATCATGAAGAACTACATGGCCAACAAGTCCTTCTCCCGGGGAGTGGAAACCCTGGGCGCCGAGGCGTCCATGGTGTTCGTGGGGAACACCCGGCACACTGTTCCTTACATGCTGAAGCATTCAGACCTGTTCGATGAACTGCCGGACAAGTTCTACGATTCTGCCTTTCTGGACCGAATCCACTTCTACATCCCCGGGTGGGAGGTCGATATCATCCGGGGCGAGATGTTCTCCGACGGCTATGGCTTCGTGGTGGACTACCTTGCAGAAATCCTGCGCTCGATGCGGAACTACGATTATTCCGATCAGTACCGGGAGCACTTTACCCTTTCTTCTGATATCTCGACCCGTGACCGGGACGGTATCAACAAGACCTTTTCCGGCTTGATGAAGATCCTGTTTCCCCAGGGCGGAGCAACCAGGGATGAGGTTGAAGAAGTGCTGCGTTTTGCCATCGAGGGGCGCAAGCGGGTCAAGGACCAGTTACAGCGGATTGATACTACTTACGGCGAAGTCCGATTTTCCTATCAGGATCAGCAGGGCCAGGAAACGTTGGTCACCACACTTGAGGAAGAAGAGTATCCGGGTTACTACCATCAGACAGTGTCTACTCCTGATGACGGGGGATTAGAGCCCGAGCCAGCAGTAGACGTTAAAGGTGGCGAGCCCAAAGAGCCCCGCGCCCCTGAGCCTGCGCTGGAGGAAAAACACCTGACCTTCCAGGAGAACCAAAAAGGCATCTCATTCGACGGCTTGTTTGGCGCATACCTGAAAGGCGCCAGCAAGATCACCGTCACAGACCCCTACATCCGGCTTTTCTACCAGGTCCGAAATTTCATGGAGTTTCTCGAAGCCATCGTGAAGAACAAGGCCGAGGAAGATGAAGTGGCGGTTCACCTCGTCACCGTCCGGGACGAGTTCAAGGGTGACCTACAAGACGAGAGTTTTGAAAAGATCCAGGAATCCGCTCGCACCGTGGGCATCGACTTCACCTGGGAGTTTGATGAAAGCGGCACCATTCACGCCCGTCATATCGTTACAGATCACGGCTGGAAGATTTCACTGGATCGAGGGCTGGACATCTTTCAGCACTACGAGATGAATGAAGTCTTCGCGTTTGCCAACCGGTTGCAGCAGTTTCGGTCTAGCAAGGCCTTTGAGGTGACGTTTATCAGGCAAGAACAAAAAAATTAGGGGGGACGAGATGAGCGGCGAGGTAAAGAGAATAGAATCGATCAAAGACATGGCGGTCTTTCAGGACTTTCGATGGGCTTCATCTGTAAGGGATGAAGGCAATAATGTTGCTGAATTTAGAAAGATCAACATTTTATATGGCCGAAACTACTCCGGAAAAACAACTTTATCACGGATTTTTAGGGCTCTCGAAACCGGTTCAGTCTCCGAAAAATATAGCTCGCCTGAATTTCAGCTATCTTTCAATGGCGGCACCAATGCCACGCAAAACTCATTGAATAGCCATGGCCAAGTGGTTCGGGTTTTTAATGAAGATTTTGTCAGAGATAATCTGCATTTCATCGTTGATGACGAGCAGGCCATAAACTCGTTCGCCATATTGGGAGAAGATAATGCCAAGCTTGAGGAAGAGATAGAAAAGCATGAAGCTGAACTCGGAAGCGAAGAGGATAAATCAGGTCTGCTTGGTGACCTCCTTGGTGCTGAGGATGAGTTCAAAAAAGCCAAAAAATCCCATGGCGATAAATCGACAGAATTGGAGACAAAGTTACGGGATAAAGCCAATAAGGCAGGCTCGGGAATTAAGCACAACAAATCGTTTGGCGATGCCAACTACAATGTTCCCAAAATTAAAGCAGATATCGCTACTGTTACCAGAGATACTTATTCCCCGCTTACTGATGAACAGGTAGACCAATTTCATGACCTTCTCAGAGAAGAACCCAAGCCGGAAATCCCAGAATCATCATCCTTTAACCTTCAATATTCCGCGATAGTATCAAAGGCTAAAGATTTAATTGAAAAAAAGATTCAGGCATCTGACCCGATTCAGGAATTACTAAACGATGCTGCATTGGCGACATGGGTGAGGACTGGTCGCGAGCATCATCAAGGGAAAAGAGACAAGTGCGCATTTTGTGGTAGCGACCTACCGAAAGATTTATGGGAAAAACTGGACAAGCATTTCAATCAGGAGTCTGAAGAGCTTCGGCAAGCGCTGGATAACCTGCTTGGATCGATTGAACGTGAGAGGTCACGACTTCCCAGTCTACTGAAAATCAAGAATTCGGATTTCTATTCTAACTTCACCATGGATTTGGATTCGCTTTCAGAACAGTTGTCAGCTAAATCCGCTGCTTATTGTGAAAGCTTGGATTCTATTAAAGAACAGGCCGAAAAACGGAAAAATGAAATCTTCACTCCTCTAACATTTGATGAACCTGAGTCCGTTGAGGATTCTTTGAATTCGGTTAGAGATTCATTTGAACAGCTCAGGAAAAAATCAAATGAGCTCACTGCTTCGCTGAGCGAGGATCAATCGGAAGCGCGCGCTTCACTCCGCCTTCATGAAGTTCATACATTCGTTAACGACATAAAATATGAAGAAGAATGCACAGCCATTGACGTGCTGAATAAGGCAATGGAAAAAGCGGAGGAAGCTAAGAACTCTGCAAAGGAAAAGCTTGATACAAAACGAGCAAAGATCAGTGAACTGAAGGCCCAACTGAAAGATGAAAGCAAGGGTGCTGACCGGGTTAACGACTATTTGAATAACTTCTTCGGCCACCAGTCCCTTTCACTCAGAGCCATTGAAGAAAATCCCGGAGATACTTCATCGGGATACCGGTTTGAAGTAACACGCAACGGCAAGCAGGCATTCCACCTAAGTGAGGGTGAATGTAGCCTGATAGCTTTTTGTTACTTCATGGCAAAGCTTGATGATATCGAGACTAAAGGTAATCAGCCTATCATCTGGATTGATGATCCCATATCCAGTCTTGATGCAAACCATATATTTTTTGTCTACAGCCTTATTAATGCAGAGATTGTAACCCCGGAGAAATATGAAGATGGCGAGGAGGAAAAAGAACGCGACCGCTTTAAGCAGTTATTTATATCGACTCACAACCTGGATTTTCTGAAGTATCTTAAGCGGCTTCCTGGTGCGATGAACAAAAATAAATCTCAATTTCTCATCATTACGCGAACGAATCAGACCAGCAACATCACGTTGATGCCTCGATACCTTAAGGACTATGTTACTGAGTTCAATTTCTTGTTTCATCAAATTTATAAATGTGCCCACGCACAGATCGAGAGTGATGAAAATCATGATTGCTACTACAACTTTGGGAACAATGCCCGTAAGTTTCTTGAGGCATTCTTGTACTACAAATATCCAAATGCCGTGGAGAAAGATGACAAGTTAACGCGGTTTTTTGGAGATGATGCCTTGGCCGCATCACTTACGGATCGTATCAATAATGAGTTTTCCCATTTGGCGGGTGTATTTGAACGAAGTGTTTTACCTATCGATGTTCCTGAGATGAAGACCACAGCAAATTTCATCTTGCGGAAGATTAAGGAAAAGGACCCTGATCAGTATGCCGCGTTACTTCAAAGTATCGGCGTGACTGAAGAGCCTATTGAGGAACCACAGACAGCGGTGGAGGCTCAATGAAAATCCTCCACACATCCGACTGGCACATCGGCCGCACCCTTTACGGCAGAAAGCGGTATGAGGAGTTCGAGAATTTTCTTACCTGGCTGGCTGAGTCGATTCAGAAAAGCGAAATCGATGCACTGCTCGTGGCAGGTGATGTCTTTGACACCAGCGCTCCGAGCAATCGTGCCCAGGAGCTCTATTATCGGTTCCTGTGCCGGGTGGCTGCCTCATCCTGCCGGCATGTTGTCGTCATCGCGGGCAACCACGATTCGCCTTCCTTCCTCAATGCCCCCAGGGAGCTGCTCAAAGCGCTGAATGTCCACGTGGTCGGCAATAGCTCTGAGTCCCTGGAAGACGAAGTGCTGGTGCTCCGCAGTGAGCTGAACGCTCCGGAGCTGATTGTTTGCGCCGTGCCCTACCTCCGGGACAGGGATATCCGGGTGGCGGAGGCGGGTGAGAGTGTCGAGGACAAGGAGCGGAAACTACTTGCGGGGATCCGGTCTCATTACGCCGAAGTCGCCGCCTTCGCTGAGCAGAAACGTGAGGAACTCGGAGTGGATATTCCCATTGTGGCCATGGGGCACCTGTTTACTGCCGGCGGACAAACCATCGATGGTGATGTGACCTTCCCCCCGAAATTAAGACCATGAAGACGATGAGATTTCCAGTTACCC
>NZ_JADDOL010000014.1 GCF_016906305.1 Alloalcanivorax marinus | reverse complement strand
GCCGGGCCCGCTTGCGGGTACTCGCGGCGTTCCCGGAAGGGCGTCGCGCCCTGAGGCGCGCCCCCGGCTGGAGGGAAATTTCCCGCAAAAAAGCGACGAACAAAAAAAAGCCGGCCTTCTTGCGAGGGCCGGCTTTTTAATTTGGTCGGAGTAGCAGGATTCGAACCTGCGACCCCTACGTCCCGAACGTAGTGCTCTACCAGGCTGAGCTATACTCCGAATGTGCGGCGTATTCTAGCAGCGAAATTTCAGAATACCACCGTTTTAAACCTCACCTTGAATCAACTGCCGATATTCTGGCCAGCCCGCCCCCCAACGGGCACAATGCCGGCCCCCTCGACAGCCCCGGAGACGCCCGCCATGCCTGAAACCCGCCTTGGTGACCTGGTCCTGCGCCGCTGGCCCCGCCAGCGCGGCGATACCCTGCAGGCCTTCGACGGCGCCGACCGCTATTTGCTGCGGCTGCTCGATGAGGAAGCGGCGGGCGCGCGCACTTTGGTGATCAACGACCAGTGCGGTGCGCTGTGGCTGGGCGCCGGCGAACGGGGCCCGACCTGGAGCGCCGGCGACGATTGGGTGGCGCGGCGGGCGGCGCTGGCCAACGGCGAGGACAACCGGCGACCGCTGGATCCGGCGCATTGGCTGTGGCCCTGGCAAACGCCGCCGGAAGCGCCGCACCAGGTGCTGCTGCGTCTGCCCAAAAGCCTGTCCTTATTGGAAGGGCAACTGGCCTGGCTGGCCGGCTGGCTGCCCGCCGGCACGCCGATCCTGGCGGCGGGCATGGACAAGCACCTGCCGCCGCAGCTGGTGCCGCTGATGGAACGCTACCTGGGCGAGACCAAGGCCGGCCTGGGCTGGAAAAAAGCGCGGGTATTCCGGGCCGGCGCCCCGGGCGAGGCGCTGGCGCCGATGCCGGAGCCGGCCACGGTGTCGCTGCCGGCGCGGGGCTGGACGCTGAGCGCCGGGCCCGGCGTGTTCGGGCGCCGCCATCTGGACATCGGCGCGCGCTTTCTGCTGCAGCATCTGCCCCGGGACGTGACCGGCCCGGCGGCGGACCTGGGCTGTGGCAACGGCGTGCTGGGACTGAGCCTGGCGGCGGACAATCCGGACGCGCGGGTCACCTTCTGCGATGTGTCGTCGTTGGCGGTGGACAGCGCCCGGCACAACGCCGAGGCACTGTTCGGCGCGGAGCACGGGCACCGTTTCCATCTCGGGCACGGGCTGGACGGGGTGGAGGAGGCGTTCGACCGGATTCTGCTCAATCCGCCGTTCCACCGGGGCCATGCGGTGGACGACCGGGTGGCGCGCACCCTGTTTCGCCATGCCCACCGCCATCTGGCGCCCGGCGGCGAGCTGCGGGTGGTGGCCAACCGGCATCTGCCGTACCGGCGACCGCTGGCGAAACTGTTCGGCCGGGCCGACATCCTGGCCCGGAACGAGAAGTTCGTGATTTACCGTTGCGTGGCCGGCGGCTGAGCTAAAGGGCGGTGGGGTCGATCTGATCGAACGACGAGACTTTCGGGTGGGCGCTGGCGTCGATGACCCCGTCCCGGTCCAGCAGCACCGTGCGCAGGCCGGCGGCGCGGGCCGCGTCCAGCTCCGCTTCCACGTCCGACAAAAACAGAATGGTTTCCGCCGGCTGGCCGATGGCCTTCTGGATCACGCGGTAGCTGTCCGCTTCTTTCTTGCCGCCGCTGGTGGTGTCGAAGAAACCACTGAACAGCGGCGTCAGGTCCCCCGCCTCGGAGTAGCCGAAGAACAGCTTCTGGGCGGCGATGGAGCCGGAGGAATAGACGTACAGCGGCAGCCCGGCGTGGTGCCATTGGCGCAGCCGGGGGGCGCTGTCCGGGTACAGGTGGGCACGGTAATCGCCCTGCTCGTAGCCGGCCCGCCAGATCAGCCCCTGCAGCGTTTTCAGCGGCGTGATCTTGCGGTCCTCGGCGATCCAGCGGCGCAGCACCCGGGCGGCCCGCGCCGGCGTGTCCAGCGCTTCGCCGGCCTGGTCGGCGGCCTCGCCCACGGCGGCGGCCACCGTCGGGTCGTCCCAGTGGCGTTCCAGAAACGCTTCCATCTGCCGGTCGGCGTAGGGGAACAGCACGTCCTTGACGAAGGCGATGCTGCTGGTGGTGCCTTCAATGTCGGTGAGAATCGCGTTGATGGTCATCGGCCGGTTCAGTTTTCCAGGCGGTTGAAGCGCAGGGCGATGTCATCGCCGGTGAAGTGGGCGACCCAGCCGTCCGGGTTGTTGAACAGACGGATGGCGGTGAAGCGCGGGTTGGGCCCCATGTCGAACCAGTGCGGGGTATTGGCCGGCACCGAGATCAGGTCGCCCTTGCTGCACAGCACCTCGTAGACGCGCTCGCCGATGTGCAGGGTGAACAGGCCCTGGCCGTCCACGAAGAAGCGTACCTCGTCCTCGCCGTGGCGGTGCTCGTCCAGGAACTTGACCCGCGCCGCGTCCTTCTGGGGGTGGTCCGGGGTCATGCTGACCACGTCCACGGTCTGGTAGCCTTCCTCGCGCATCAGCCGCTCGATGTCGTCCTTGTAGGCTTCGATCACCTGTTCCTGGGTGGGCTGGTCGGCCAGTTCGGCGTTGGCGTCCCATTGCTCGTAGCGCACGCCGACCTTGTTCAGTTCCTCGGCCATGGCCAGCTTGTCGTTGACGATCATCTCCGGGCTTTCCGGGTGGCCGTCGCGGTAGATCTTCAGGTTGCTCATAGCGGTCCTCGTTCAGGTCGCGGTCCGGGTCAGCCCAGCCGGCGGCGGTCCAGCTCCACCGCCAGCAGGGTTTCCAGGGCTTCCAGCTGCCGGTAACAGGCGGTCATGTCCGCCGCCCAGGTGTAAAGGCCGTGGCCACGGATCAGATAGGCGTGGGTGATGTGCCCGGCGTCCAGCTGGCGGTCCACGTCCGCGGCCAGGGCGGCGATGTCCTGGCTGTTGTCGAACACCGGAATGGTAAGCCGGGTGTCGTGGGTTTGCACACCGTCCAGGGCCTTGAGCAGCTCATAGCCTTCCAGGGTCAGGTGGTCGGCGGGCCAGTGCATGGTCAGCACGGTGGCGGCGTGGCTGTGGGTGTGCAGCACCGCGCCGATGGCCGGGTCGCGGCGGTACAGGCCGGTGTGCAGCAGGGTCTCCGCCGACGGCTTGCCGTCGCCCACCGGGCGGCCGTCCAGGTCCACCACCATGATGTCGGTTTCCTGCAGCAGGCCCTTGTCGCGGCCGGAGCGGGTGATCGCCGCGTGGCCGGCGTTCAGGCGCAGGGAGTAATTGCTGCTGGTGGCCGGCGACCAGCCGTGCTGATAGAGCCGGCGGCCGGTGGCGGCCAGGGTGCGGGCCGCCTCCCGGTAGGCGCTGGTGGAGTAGGGGCGTTCGGTCATGACGGTCTCCGCGCGAAATGGTCGGCCAGGGCCTGCCGGTCCGGGGACCGGATCACGCCGCTCTCGGTGACGATGGCGGTGATCAGTTCCGCCGGGGTCACGTCGAAGGCCGGGTTGTAGACCGGGCAGCCGTCCGGCGCCATGGCGGTGCCGCCAAAGCGGCGCACCTCGTCCGGGTCCCGTTCCTCGATCACGATGCCGGCGCCGTTTTCCATGGCCGGGTCCAGGGTGGAATCCGGCGCCGCCACGATGAACGGCAGGCGATGATGCCGGGCCAGCACCGCGAGATTGTAGGTGCCGATCTTGTTGGCGGTGTCGCCGTTGGCGGCGATGCGGTCGGCACCCACCACCACCGCGTCCACCTGGCCGCGGGCCATCAGCAGGCCGGCGGCGCTGTCCGCCACCAGGGTCACCGGAATGTTTTCCTGCATCAGTTCCCAGGCGGTCAGGCGGGCGCCCTGCAGCCAGGGCCGGGTTTCGCCGGCGAACACCGCCTTCAGGTGGCCGTTGCGCCAGGCGGAGCGCACGATGCCCAGGGCGGTGCCGTGGCCACCGGTGGCCAGGGCGCCGGTGTTGCAGTGGGTATAAAGGGAGGCGTTGGGCGGCAGCAGGGCGGCGCCCAGTTCGCCGAGGCGCTGGTTGGCGGCCTGGTCGTCCTGGTGGATGCGTTCCGCCTCGCGCACCAGCCGTTTGCCCAGGGCGGCGCCGGGCTCGCCGTCGAAGCGGGCGCGCAGCCGGTCCAGGGCCCAGAACAGGTTCACCGCCGTGGGCCGGCTGGCGGCCAGGACTTCCAACGCCGGCGCCAGCCGCGCGGCGCTGGCGCCGGGGCCCAGTCGCAACGCTTCCAGGGCCAGGCCATAGGCGGCGGTGATGCCGATGGCCGGCGCGCCGCGCACCGCCATCTGGCGAATGGCGTCGGCGGCGCCGGCGGCGTCACGCACGTCCAGCCACTCGGTGTGGGCGGGCAGGCGGCGCTGGTCGAGCAGCAGCAGATGATCGTCGAGCCAGTGAATGGCGGGGCTTTCAATCGGCATCAGGGTCCCTTACTTGGTGATCGCCCGGCGGGGCATCACTCGGCGGATTGAGGGGCGGGCGACGGTAGCGGCGCCGGATCCAGTTCACCGAGCGCAGTACGCCGGGGCGGCGCATGATAGCGCGTTCCAACCGGTATTTCCCCGGGAAGGTGCTGACCATCAGCGCGATCAGAATGGTCAGAATGCCCTGGCCGGGCAGCACCAGCATCAGGACCCCGGCGGCCAGCAGCACCAACGCCAGGGCGTTGCGGATCACCCACAGTCCCCAGGCCAGTGGCCCGCGATAGCGCACCGGTCGCGACGGCTGGTGGAAATAGTCCACCGGCATGCGCACCACCAGCCAGGGGATCGCCAGCATCGACGCCAGCGCCATGATCACGCCGATCACGGTGAGTGCCGGCAGCCAGGGTTCCACGGCGCCGATCAGCGGCGCCAGCCCGGCGGGCCATTGGAAATTCAAACGTCGTCTCCAGATCGCGACCAAGGCCGCGTTTTGTGGTCGCTGCTACCGTGTCGGTGGTCGCCTTGATGGGTCGCCGCCGCCCTGTGGCGTACAATGGCGGCACTGAACCGGCAATTCAATCGCTCTGCGGCAGGAGAGACCCCATGGTTTGGAAACTGATTCTCGCGGTACTGGTCGGGCTGGCCATCGGCGCCGCCCTGGGCGGTCTGGCGTGGCGCTGGATGGCGCGCCGCCAGGAACGGGCCCGCCAGACGGCCCGTTACCGTGAGCTGGTGGACAGCCTGGACGTGCTGAGCCGTGCCCTGTTGCAGGGGCAGGTGGACAGCAGCGAGGCCAGCATCCGTATGGCGGTGCTGCTCGATTGCCTGCCGCCGGACGTGGCGCCGAAGGTGGATCTGGCCGCCATTCATCAGTTGGCGGAGGACTGCGGCGGCTTTGACCGTGGCGAGGAACGGCGCCGGCTGACGCCGGCGGAGCGCAACCGCCAGGATCTGGCGCGGCTGCAATTGGAGGACGATCAGAACCCGGCGGTGCTGGCCGCCGCCGGCCGGCTGCAGGGCGTGATCGGCCAGTGGCGCACCCGGTTGTCGGCCTGATCGCGGCGCAAGCCGCCCCGACGCGCTCCCGCGGAAGCGGCTGCAGCGGCGACCTGGCGGTGCTGGCGAGCACTGGCTCTACAGACGCGCCCGCCAGTCTCGAAAGCGGCGAGGCGCGAGCGACCATGCAGTATCATCGCGCCTCCGTTTTCGCAGTGAAGCCGACTCAGAATTATGAGCCAAACCTCCCTGTACGTGGCCTTTCCGGCCTCCGATACCCTGCGTGACCGCATCGACGCCTTTATCGACGCCACCGCCCGGGAACCCGGTCGCAATCACGTGGACAGCCTCGACGCGATCATGGATCCATTTCTCGACGAGGTCCTGCACACCTATTTCACCGGCCCCATCGACGCGGTGAACGCCAAGGGCCCGGCGGTCAATGTGATCCTCGGCGCCATGAAGGTCATCAGCAAGGCGGCCCACGGCCTGGCCGGGCGGCTGATGCGCAAGACCAGTGTCGAGGAGCAGCAGGCCCTGGCCGCGCACTTCTCGGCCTTGCGTCTGGAGAAGGACGGTCAGGTGTTCATCGGTTACCCGCTGACCCCGGCCCTGGCGGAGCGCGCCAGCCTGGTATTCCAGGAGTTCGCCGACGGCCAGGGCGAAATGAAGCATCTGGTGGAAGTGATGGACGGCATCAGCGCCGGCGCCATCGAGAACTATCTGGACAAGACCGTGGGCAATCTGGAGCTGGGCCGCATCAACCGGGGCCTGGTGGCCGGCGCCCGCGCGACCATCAAGAAAGCGTCCGCGTCGTCCGTGGAAAAAGGCATTCCGGCCATGGACCGGGAACACCGCCAGCCGGTGGTGGCCTATTTCGAATCGCTGCTGCTGGATCTGCGGCCGGCGACCTGAACTCCGCCGCCGTCGCCCATGAAAAAACGGGCCGCCCCTGGGCGGCCCGTTTTCGTTGGGGCGTTCCGCGAAGCCCGGCTCAGTTCGTACCGGTGTCCGAGGACGGGGAGGGCGTGCCGCTGGCCGTGGAGGAAGCGCCGGAGCTTGCCGCTTTCTTGGGCGCCGCCTTGCGAGCGGTGGCTTTTTTGCTGGCGGCTTTTTTGGCGGTGGCCTTCTTGGCGGGGCTTTTGCCAGCGGCGGACTTCTTGGCGGCCGTCTTTTTGGCGGTGGCTTTTTTGGCCGCGCTCTTCTTCGCCGTGCTCTTCTTGGCGGCCGCTTTCTTCGCCGTGGCTTTCTTCGGGGTCACCTTCTTCTCGATATCGCGGGCGCGTTTTTCCAGATCCTTCTGATACTGGTTGATCACCTTGGCCAGGCTGTTGGCCTGCTTGGCGGTGGCCTTGAGCACCCGCACCTCGGTTTCCAGAAAACGCTTGCGGGCCTCGGAGTCATCCACGCGCTGGCGGGCGTCGTCCACCGCCTTGCGGGCCCGGTCCACCTGCCGCTGTACCGAGGAGGTGGCTTTCTCCCGGTACTCCGCCTGCAGTTTTTCCAGCCGGTTGAGGCGTTCGCGGCGGCGCTGCATTTCTTCATTGACCCGTTTGCGGGCCTTTTCCAGCTGGGTTTCCATCTGCGCGATCTGCTTGTCCCGTTCCTGATCGAAGCGCTCGGCGAGCTTGCGGATCTGACCCTGCAATTCGTCGAGGCGGTCTCTTACCTTATTAGCGGCCATGGATGACTCCCTTTCCCCTTGAGTGATTGGCGGTGCGGATCGCCGGACTACCGATCCGCTTGAAACTGTATGTCACATTTTTGCCCTGGACAACCGCCGCCGCGCCCGGGAATGGCGGCTTTATGATGCAATCGTGTAACCGCGCCACGGCGGGTCACGGCGGTGCCGGTGAATTGTGGTTTGCCCGGTGAACGGGGATACTGGGCGCCTTAGCAACGGACGGATCGATTATGCCGGTTTCCTTCGATGGCAAATTGGTGGTGGCGATCAGCTCCCGGGCGCTGTTTGATCTCAGCGACAGCCACCAGGTGTTCGAGCAGCAAGGGCTGGATGCCTTTCAGGATTACCAGGTCGCCCACGAGGACGACGTGCTGGCCCCCGGCGACGCCTTCGCCCTGGTCAAGAAGCTGCTGGCCATCAATGAGATGGAGGAGGGGCGCGGCCGGGTGGAAGTGATCCTGCTGTCGCGCAACAGCTCCGACACCGGCCTGCGCGTGTTCAATTCCATCGAGCACTACGGCCTGCCCATCACCCGCGCCGCCTTCGCCGGCGGCGAGAGCCCGCACCGCTACGTGCCGGCGTTCGGCGCCCATGTGTTTCTGTCCACCCACGCGGAGGATGTGCGGCGGGCCCTGGACGCCGGTTTCGCCGCCGCCACCATTCTGTCCCGCGGCAGCCTGGACCCCACCGACTCGGTGTTGCGCATCGCCTTCGACGGCGACGCCGTGCTGTTCTCCGACGAGTCCGAGCAGGTCTTTCAAAGCGACGGCCTGGAGGCGTTCGCCGCCAACGAGAAGAGCGCCGCCCGCCAGCCGCTCAGCGACGGCCCGTTCCGGGGGTTTCTGGAAGCGCTGCATCAGATTCAGCGGGAGTTCACCCCGGATCGCTGCCCGATCCGCACCGCCCTGGTCACCGCCCGCTCGGCGCCGGCCCACGAGCGGGTGGTGCGCACCCTGCGCAGCTGGGGCATCCGCATCGACGAAAGCCTGTTTCTGGGCGGGCTGCCCAAGGGTGAGTTCCTGCGCGCCTTCGGCGCCGACGTGTTCTTCGATGACCAGCAGGGCCACTGCGAATCCGCCAGCCGTCATGTGGCCGCCGGCCATGTGCCCCACGGCATTTCCAACCCGCGTCGCGAATCCGGCCAATAACCGCGCGGTCGCCGGGGCCCGGCATTGCCAGCCTCTTCACGTGCTACTATGCTTGGAACGCATAATCGCCCGCATTTTTATAACCGAGCCCGGGTCCGGAACCCTTGGCGACCCCGCGGGTGGGGCGTCTCCGGCAAGGAGCGTTAATGAAGCTGCAGCAACTCCGCTATATTTGGGAAGTGGCGCGCCACGACCTCAATGTCTCGGCCACGGCTCAGGCCCTGTATACCTCCCAGCCCGGCATCAGCAAGCAGATCCGCATGCTCGAGGACGAGCTGGGCGTGGAAATCTTCGCCCGCAGCGGCAAGCACCTGACCCACATCACCCCGGCCGGCGAGGCCATTCTGCGGATTGCCGGCGAGATCCTGCAGCAGACCGAATCGATCAAGCGGGTGGCCCAGGAATTCCGTGACGAGACCAAGGGCGATCTGAGCATCGCCACCACCCACACCCAGGCCCGTTACGCGCTGCCGCCGGTGATCCAGCAGTTCACCCGCCGTTTTCCGGACGTGTCCCTGCACATGAACCAGGGCACGCCCATGCAGATCGCGGAAATGGCCGCCGACGGCAGCGTCGACTTCGCCATCGCCACCGAGGCGCTGGAGCATTTCACCGACCTGATCATGATGCCCTGCTACCGCTGGAACCGTACCGTGGTGGTGCCGGAAGGGCACCCCCTGACGGAGGTGAAACCGCTGACCCTGGCGGCCCTGGCGGAATACCCGCTGGTCACCTATGTGTTCGGCTTCACCGGCCGCAGCAAACTGGACGACGCCTTCGCCAAGGAGGGGCTCGAGCCCCGGGTGGTGTTCACCGCCGCCGACGCCGACGTGATCAAGACCTATGTGAAGCTGGGCATGGGCGTGGGTATCGTCGCCCATATGGCGGTGGACCCGGTGCAGGACAAAGGGCTGGTGAACCTGGACGCCGGCCATCTGTTCGAGCCCAGCACCACCCGCATCGGCTTCCGCAAGGGCACCTTCCTGCGTGGCTTCATGTACGAATTCCTGCAGACCTTCGCGCCGCATCTGACCCGCGAGCGCATCGACGCCGCCGTGCAGGCCGGCAGCCGCGAGGAGCGCGAGGCGCTGTTCGCGGACCTGGAGCTGCCCAGCCGCTGACGGCCGCGCCGGGCGCCGTTGCAAAGCCACCGGGGCGCGGCTACATTGTGCGCGCCTTTACCGGGCACTTACCGATTACCGAGCATTGACCGTTTAAGGGGATCACCGTGGAATTGCTTTGTCTGGACCTGGAAGGGGTGCTGATTCCGGAAATCTGGATCAACTTCGCCGAGCGCACCGGCATCGACGAACTGCGCGCCACCACCCGGGACATCCCGGACTACGACGAGCTGATGAAAATGCGGCTCGGCATCCTCGACCAGCACGGCTACGGCCTGCCGGACATCCAGAAGGTGATCGACACCCTGGAACCCCTGGACGGCGCGGTGGACTTCGTGGAGTGGGCCCGCGAGCATTTCCAGCTGATCATTCTGTCGGACACCTTCTACGAGTTCGCCCGCCCGCTGATGCGCAAGCTGGGCTCGCCGACCCTGTTCTGCCACAAGCTGGCGGTGGACGACAACGGCCGCATCACCGACTATCTGCTGCGCCAGAAGGACCCCAAACGGGCCTCCGTGAAAGCCCTGCACACCCTGAACTACCGCATTATCGCCGCCGGTGACTCCTACAACGACACCACCATGCTCAGCGAAGCGGACCAGGGCATCCTGTTCCACGCCCCGGACAATGTGATCGCGGAATTCCCCCAGTTCCCGGCGGTGCACAGCTATGACGACCTGAAGAAAGAGATCGTCAAGGCCAGCCAGCGCGACCTGCCTCTGTAACCCCTCTGTTATTCGTAGGAGCGGCCGAAGCCGCTCCTACGGTGGTGATAAGGACAGCGCCTCCATCAGCTTGCGCACTTTGAACCAGCTCTCCTCGTATTCCTCTTCCGGATCGGAGTCGTAGACGATGCCGCCACCGCCATGGCAATAGAGGCGGTCGCCGTCGGTCTGCAAGGTGCGGATCAGAATGGTGCTGTCGAAGCGGCCGTCCCGGTCCTGCCAGAACAGGCTGCCGCAGTAGGCACCGCGCGGGTGCGGCTCCAGCTCGGCGATGATTTCCATGGCCCGCTTCTTGGGCGCGCCGGTGATGCTGCCACCGGGGAAAGCGCTGAGCAGGGCGCCCAGCGGCGTCACGTCCGGACGCAGGGTGCCGGTCACCGTGGACACCAGATGCTGCACATTGCTGAAGCGGCGCAGCTCGAACAGCGGGTCCACGCGGATCGAGCCGGCGGTGCAGAAGGCGCCCAGATCATTGCGCAGCAGATCCACGATCATCAGATTCTCGGCCCGGTCCTTGGGGTGGCGGCGCAGCGCCTCGCCGAGGGCCCGGTCCTCGGCCTCGTCCCGGCCCCGGGGGCGGGAGCCCTTGATCGGTTCCGTGCGCACCCGCCCGCCATCGATGCTCAGAAACCGCTCCGGCGACACCCCGAACACCGCCTCGTCGCCGTCTCGGAAGAAACTGGCGTGGGGCGCCGGGTGGGCGGCCAGCAGGCGCGCGAAGGCGGCCAGCGGGTCGCCCCGCCAGCGGGCCTGGAAGCGCTGGGCGTAGTTCACCTGATAGCAATCGCCGGCTTTTAGATAGTCGCGGATGCGGGTCAGCGCCCGGTGATAGTCGGCGGCGTCCTGCTCGGCGCGGAACGGCGCGGTAAGCTGGAACTCGTCGGCGACGGCGGGCCGGAACGGGCGCGGCGGGGCGCGGAACAGATGCACCACGGTGTCGGCGCCGCCGCCGGGCAGACCGTGCAGGGCCGGCCCGGCGTCGTAGGGCAGCAGCCCGCAGGCGAACACACAGTCTTCTTGCAGGGCCCGCTGGATCCGGCCGGGCAGGGCGCGCAGGGCGTCCGGGTCACCGGCGCGCAGGGTGCGGGCCGGCGTGCCCAGGGCCATGGGCCGGCCGTCCACCATGAACACCGCATGGGGGCGGCGGCCGTCAAGGTCGTCGTCGAGGGGCTGCGTGTCGGTCATCGGGTTCCGCTGAGCGTGGACACCGGCGCGGCGCGCCGGGGAGGGCGTAGTGTAGCGTCGGCTCCGGGGGGCGGCAAAGCCATCGGAGGCGCTTCCGCCATTGTCGACAATCCGCATTGAAAGATTCCGCTTTCGAAGGTAAAGTGCCGAGCATTCTTTTCCATTGTCGACAATGACGGGCGGAACGGTCCATGCAGCGGTCCATGCAACAGTCCACGCAACAGCTGGCCGACGACAGCGCACGCACCCTGGCCGACCGGGTCTTCGCCCGGCTTCAGGACGACATCGTGCGCGGCGTGATCGCCCCCGGCAGCAAGGTCAGCGAGACCGACCTGGCCGGCCGTTACGGCGTCAGCCGCGGCCCCCTGCGGGAGGCCATCCGCCGCCTGGAGTCGCGCAAGCTGGTGGAGCGGGAAGTGCACGTGGGCACCCGCGTGGCGTCCCTGAGCTTCACCGATCTGATCGAAATCTACTACGTGCGCGAGGCCCTGGAAGGGCAGGCCGCCCGGCTCGCCGCCGAGCGCATGGGCGATCAGGAGGTGGCCGGCCTCTATCAACTGCTGGCCCAGCACGAGCAGCAACAGGACCTGCGCGAGGACACCGCCTACTTTCAGCGCGAGTTCGACCTGGACTTTCACTATCGCATCATCCAGGGCAGTCACAATCAGACGCTGATCCGCATGCTGATCGGCGAGCTGTATCACCTGGTGCGGATGTACCGCTATCAGTTCAGCACCACGGCCAACCGGCCGCAGAAAGCCCTGCACGAACATCGCCGCATCGTCGAGGCCATCGAGTCCCGCGACGCGGAAATGGCTGAACTCCTGATGCGCCGGCACATCGGCCGGGCACGGGAAAACATCGAACAGCAGGCCCAACAGAGGAATCCGCAATGAGCCGCACCCCCAGCGCCGGTGCCCGTTTCCGGCAAGCCCTGGCGGAGGAACAACCGCTTCAGATCATGGGCACCATCAATGCCTACACCGCGATCATGGCCGAGAAGGTCGGCTACCGCGCCATCTATCTGTCCGGCGGCGGCGTGGCCAACGCCTCCTACGGCTTGCCGGACCTGGGCATGACCACCATGAACGATGTGCTTGAGGACGTGCGCCGCATCAGCGCCGCCTCGGAGGTGCCGCTGCTGGTGGACATCGACACCGGCTGGGGCGGCGCCTTCAACATCGGCCGCAGCATCAAGGAAATGATCCGCGCTGGCGCCGGCGCCGTGCACCTGGAGGACCAGGTGGCCCAGAAGCGCTGCGGCCACCGGCCCAATAAGGAAATCGTCTCCAAGGAAGAAATGGTGGACCGCATCAAGGCCGCCGCCGACGCCCGCACCGACGACGACTTCTTCATCATCGCGCGCACCGATGCGTTCCAGAAGGAGGGGCTGGACGCGGCGGTGGACCGGGCCCGCGCCTGCCTGGAAGCCGGCGCCGACGGCATCTTCGCCGAGGCGGTGCACACCCTGGAGGATTACCGGGCGTTTTCCGAGGGCCTGGGCGGCGCGCCGCTGCTGGCCAACATCACCGAATTCGGGGCCACGCCGCTGTTCACCCGCGAGGAACTGCGCGACGCCGGCGCCGGCATGATCCTGTACCCGCTGTCCGCGTTCCGCGCCATGAACCAGGCGGCGCTGCGGGTCTACCAGACCATCCGCGAGGAAGGCACCCAGAAAAACGTGGTCGATCTGATGCAGACGCGCATGGACCTGTACGATTTCCTGGGTTACCACGACTACGAACAGAAACTCGACGAGCTCTTCGCCAAACAGCGCGGAGAATAACGGAACCGGCAATACGAGGACGATGACAATGGCAGAGAAGCAACTCAGCGGCGCCGGCCTGCGCGGCCAGGTAGCGGGCAAAACGGCCCTTTCCACCGTGGGCAAAAGCGGTTCCGGGCTGACCTACCGTGGCTATGACGTCAAGGATCTGGCGGAGAACTGCCAGTTCGAGGAAGTGGCCCATCTGATCCTGAAGGGCGAACTGCCCGACCAGGCTCAGCTGGACGCCTACAAGAAAAAGCTCAAGGGTCTGCGCGGTCTGCCCCAGCCGCTCAAGGAAGTGCTGGAGCGGATCCCCAAGGACGCCCATCCCATGGACGTGATGCGCACCGGCTGCTCCATGCTCGGCAACCTGGAAACCGAGGAAAGTTTCGACCAGCAGGAAGACGCCACCGACCGTCTGCTGGCGGCGTTCCCGAGCATCATCTGCTACTGGTACCGCTACAGCCATGACGGCGTGCGCGTGGAAACCGAAACCGATGACGACTCCATCGGCGGCCACTTCCTGCACCTGCTGCGCGGTGAGAAGCCCAACGCGCTGCACGAAAACGTCATGCACGTGTCGCTGATCCTGTACGCGGAGCACGAGTTCAACGCCTCCACCTTCACCGCCCGGGTGTGCGCGTCCACGCTCAGCGATCTGCACAGCTGCATCACCGGCGCCATCGGCACCCTGCGCGGCCCGCTGCACGGCGGAGCCAACGAGGCGGCCATGGAAATGATCGAGAACTTCAAGGATCCGGACGACGCGGAAAAAGGCATGCTCGGCATGCTCGAGCGCAAGGAAAAGATCATGGGCTTCGGCCACGCGATCTACCGCGAGTCCGACCCGCGCAACGCCATCATCAAGCACTGGTCCGAGAAGCTGTCCCGGGACGTGAACGGCGAGAACCTGTACAACATTTCCGTGCGCTGCGAGGAAGTGATGTGGCGCGAGAAGAAGCTGTTCTGCAACGCGGATTTCTTCCACGCCTCCGCCTACCACTTCATGGACATTCCCACCAAGCTGTTCACGCCGATCTTCGTGATGAGCCGCCTGACCGGCTGGGCCGCCCATGTATTCGAACAGCGCTCGGACAACCGCATTATCCGTCCCAGCGCCGAGTACACCGGGCCGGAGCTGCGCAAGGTGACGCCGATTGCCGAGCGGGGTTGAGATGAACAGCGAATACCGCAAACGCCTTCCCGGCACCGATCTGGATTACTTCGACACCCGCGCGGCGGTGGAGGCGATCCAGCCCGGTGCCTACGCCAAGCTGCCGTACACCTCGCGCATTCTCGCCGAGCAACTGGTGCGCCGCTGCGAGCCGGCGGCGCTCACCGATTCGCTCAAGCAGCTGATCGAGCGCAAGCGCGACCTGGACTTTCCCTGGTACCCGGCGCGGGTGGTGTGCCACGACATCCTCGGCCAGACCGCCCTGGTGGACCTGGCCGGTCTGCGCGATGCCATCGCCGAGAAGGGCGGGGACCCGTCCCAGGTCAACCCGGTGGTGCCCACCCAGCTGATCGTCGACCACTCGCTGGCAGTGGAACACCCGGGCTTCGAGGAGGGCGCCTTCGAGAAGAACCGGGCGGTGGAGGAGCGGCGCAACGAGGACCGCTTCCACTTCATCAACTGGACCAAGACCGCCTTCGACAACGTGGACGTGATTCCGCCGGGCAACGGCATCATGCACCAGATCAACCTGGAGAAGATGTCGCCGGTGGTGCAGGTCAAGGACGGCGTCGCGTTTCCGGACACCTGCGTGGGCACCGACAGCCACACCCCCATGGTCGACGCCCTGGGCGTGATTTCCGTGGGCGTGGGCGGCCTGGAAGCCGAGAACGTGATGCTCGGCAACCCGTCCATGATGCGTCTGCCCGACATCGTCGGCGTGGAACTCACCGGCAAGCTGCAACCGGGCATCACCGGCACCGACATGGTGCTGGCGATCACCGAGTTCCTGCGCCGCGAGCGGGTGGTGGGTGCCTACCTGGAATTCTACGGCGAGGGCGCCGACAGCCTGTCCGTGGGCGACCGCGCCACCATCGCCAACATGACGCCGGAATACGGCGCCACCGCCGGCATGTTTTTTATCGACGGCCAGACCATCGATTACCTGAAACTCACCGGCCGTGACGACGAGCAGGTGGCGCTGGTGGAAGCGTTCGCCCGGGAAACCGGCCTGTGGGCGGACGACCTGAAGGACGCCGAGTACGAGCGGGTGCTGACCTTCGACCTGTCCAGCGTCGGCCGCAACCTGGCCGGCCCGTCCAACCCCCATGCGCTGCTGCCGGTGTCGGAGCTGCGCAACCGGGGCGTGGCCGGCGAATGGCAGGAGAAAGAAGGCGAAATGCCCGACGGGGCGGTGATCATCGCCGCCATCACCTCCTGCACCAACACCAGCAACCCGCGCAATATGATCGCCGCCGGTCTGATCGCGCGGAACGCCAACCGGCTCGGTCTGTTCCGCAAGCCCTGGGTGAAGTCTTCCCTGGCGCCGGGCTCCAAGACCGTGAAGATGTATCTGGAAGCGGCCAATTTGCTGCCCGAGCTGCAAACCCTGGGCTTCGACGTGGTGGCGTTCGCCTGCACCACCTGCAACGGCATGAGCGGTGCCCTGGATCCGAAGATCCAGCAGGAAGTGATCGACCGCGATCTGTATGCCACCGCGGTGCTGTCCGGTAACCGTAACTTCGACGGCCGCATTCATCCCTACGCCAAGCAGGCGTTCCTGGCCTCGCCGCCGCTGGTGGTGGCCTATGCCATCGCCGGGACCATCCGCTTCGACATCGAGAAGGACGCGCTCGGCCACGACCCGGACGGCCGGCCGGTTTACCTCAAGGACATCTGGCCCGACGACGGCGAGATCGATGCCATCGTCAAGGCCAGCGTCAAGCCGGATCAGTTCCGCGCCACCTACATTCCCATGTTCGAAAAGAAAGGCGGCGACGAGCGCGCCGCCAGTCCGCTCTATGACTGGCGCCCGCAAAGCACCTACATCCGCCGTCCGCCGTACTGGGAAGGCACCATGGCCGAGGCGCGCGCGCTCAAGGGCATGCGGCCCCTGGCGGTGCTGCCGGACAACATCACCACCGACCACCTGTCGCCGTCCAACGCCATCCTGCTGGACAGCGCCGCCGGCGCCTACCTGCACAAGATGGGGCTGCCGGAGGAGGACTTTAACTCCTACGCCACCCATCGCGGCGACCACCTGACCGCCCAGCGGGCCACCCTGGCCAATCCCAAGCTGTTCAACGAAATGGTGCGGGACGAGAACGGCGAGGTGATCCAGGGCTCCCTGGCGCGGGTGGAACCGGACGGCGAGGTGATGCGCATGTGGGAAGCCATCGAAACCTACATGCAGCGCAAGCAGCCGCTGATCATCATCGCCGGCGCCGACTACGGCCAGGGCTCGTCCCGGGACTGGGCGGCCAAGGGCGTGGCGCTGGCCGGGGTGGAAGCGATCGTCGCCGAAGGCTTCGAGCGCATCCACCGCACCAACCTGATCGGCATGGGCGTGATGCCCCTGCAGTTCCAGGACGGCACCACCCGCAAGACCCTGGGCCTGGACGGCACCGAGGTCTACGACGTGGAAGGCGAGCCGGCCCCGCGCGCCACCCTGACCCTGGTGGTGCATCGCGCCAACGGCGAGGTGGAACGGGTGCCGGTGATCTGCCGCCTGGACACCGCCGAGGAAGTGTCGGTGTATTCCGCCGGCGGCATCCTGCAGAAATTCGCCAAGGAATTCATGGCGGATTCCGCGGCCTGAAGCGAGCGAGACAACCATGAGCCACGCACCACAAATCCGCATCCCCGCCACCTATATGCGTGGCGGCACCAGCAAGGGCGTGTTCTTCCGGCTCGACGATCTGCCGGAAGCCGCCCGGGTGCCCGGCGCCGCCCGGGACCGGCTGTTGCTGCGGGTGATCGGCAGCCCGGACCCCTACGGCAAGCACACCGACGGCATGGGCGGCGCCACCTCCAGCACCAGCAAGACGGTGATTCTGTCCGCCAGCGCCCGCGAAGGCCACGACGTGGATTATCTGTTCGGCCAGGTGTCCATCGACAAGCCGTTCATCGACTGGAGCGGCAACTGCGGCAACCTGACCGCCGCGGTGGGGGCTTTCGCCATCAGCAACGGGCTGGTGGACCCGGCCCGGGTGCCGGATAACGGCGAGGCGGAAATCCGCATCTGGCAGGCCAATATCGAGAAGACCATCATCGCCCGCATCCCGATCACCGACGGTCAGGTCCAGGAAACCGGCGACTTCGAGCTGGACGGCGTCACCTTTCCCGCCGCCGAGGTCCGGATCGAGTTCCTGGATCCGGCGGACGGGGAGGGCGCTCTGTTCCCCACCGGCAATCCGGTGGACGACCTGGAGGTACCGGGCATCGGCACCCTCAAGGCGACCATGATCAATGCCGGCATCCCCACCGTGTTCGTCAACGCGGCGGACATCGGCTACACCGGCACCGAGCTGCAGGGCGACATCAACGAGGACGCCCGGGCCCTGGCCCGCTTTGAAACGATCCGCGCCCACGGCGCCCTGCGCATGGGCCTGATTCAGTCCCTGGAGGAAGCGGAACAGCGCCAGCACACCCCGAAGGTGGCGTTCGTGGCGCCGCCGGCGGCCTACACCGCGTCCAGCGGCAAAACCGTGGCCGCCGGGGACATCGATCTGCTGGTGCGGGCCCTGTCGATGGGCAAGCTGCACCATGCCATGATGGGCACGGCGGCGGTGGCCATCGGCACCGCCGCCGCGATTCCGGGCACCCTGGTGAGCGAGGCGGCCGGCGGCGGTGAACGCAACGCGGTGCGCTTCGGCCACCCCTCCGGCACCCTCAAGGTGGGCGGCGAGGCCCGCCGGGAAGGTGACGGCTGGGTGGTGACCAAGGCGACCATGAGCCGCAGTGCCCGGGTGTTGATGGAAGGCTGGGTGCGCGTGCCCGGCGACGTGCTGTCGTAAGCACCGCCGGATCGCGACTGAAGTCGCGCCTGCAATTCACGTAGGAGCGACTTTAGCCGCGATAGCTCCGCCGCCAACCGAACACATCGTCAAGGAGGCACCATGACCGGCAACGTGGAGCAGAACCAACGCCCGGATTACGATCCGGAAATCCAGGCCATCGTCGACTACGTGCTCGACTATCGGGTGACGTCCCCGGAGGCCTGGCGCACCGCCCGCCATTGTCTGATGGATACCCTGGGCTGCGGGCTGCTGGCGTTGCGGTTCCCCGAGTGCACCAAGCACCTGGGGCCACTGGTGGAGGGCACGGTGGTGCCCCACGGCGCCCGGGTACCGGGCACGCCACACCGGCTGGACCCGGTGAAGGCGGCCTGGGACATCGGCTGCATCGTGCGCTGGCTGGATTACAACGACACCTGGCTGGCGGCGGAGTGGGGCCACCCGTCGGACAACCTCGGCGCGATCCTGGCGGTGGCCGACCATCTGTCCCAGAAACAGCTCGCCAACGGCCGCGCGCCGCTGGTAATGAAGGACGTGCTCGAGGCCATGGTCATGGCCCACGAAATCCAGGGCGTGCTGGCCCTGGAGAATTCCTTCAACCGGGTGGGGCTCGACCATGTGCTGCTGGTCAAGGTGGCGTCCACCGCCGTGGCGGCCAGAATGATGGGCGCCGACCGGGAGCAGCTGCTGTCCGCCGTCTCCCATGCCTGGGTGGACGGTCAGGCGCTGCGCACCTACCGGCACGCGCCCAACGCGGGCTCACGCAAATCCTGGGCCGCCGGCGATGCCACCAGCCGGGCGGTGCGCCTGGCGGACATTGCTCTGCGCGGCGAGATGGGCATCCCCGGGGCGCTCAGCGCGCCGCAGTGGGGCTTCTACGATGTGCTGTTCGCCAAGACCAACAAGGACCAGAAGCTCAAGCCGGAGAGCGAGCGCCGCTTCCGTTTTCAACGGGAATTCGGCAGCTACGTGATGGAAAACATTCTGTTCAAGATCAGCTTCCCGGCGGAATTCCACGCCCAGACCGCCTGCGAGGCGGCGGTGCGGCTGCATCCCCAGGTCCGTGATCGCATTGAGGAGATCGACCGGATCGTGCTCACCACCCACGATTCCGCCATCCGCATCATCTCCAAGGAAGGCCCGCTGTCGAACCCGGCGGACCGCGACCACTGCCTGCAGTACATGACGGCGGTGCCGTTGCTGTACGGGGACCTGACCGCGGAGCATTACGAGGACGCCTTCCACGAAGCGCACCCGCTGATCGACCAGCTGCGCGGAAAGATGGAGGTGGTGGAGGATCCGGACTATTCCCGGGATTACCACGACCCGGACAAGCGCTCCATCGCCAACGCCGTGCAGGTGTTTTTCCGCGACGGCGGGCACACCGACAAGGTGGCGGTGGAATACCCCATCGGCCACCGGCGCCGGCGGGAGGAGGGCGTTCCGCTGCTGGAGGAAAAATTCCGCCGCAACCTGGCCACCCGCTTCCCGGCGGGCCGGGCCCGGGCGTTGTTCGAGCTGTGCGCCGACGCGGACCGGCTGGAGACCACGCCGGTCAACGAGTTCATGGAAGGATTCGTGATTTAAGCCCCGCCTACTGCAGCCGCCGCTGCAGACCGGTCATGGCGAGAATGCGGGTGCTGATTTCCTCGATGGACAGTTCGGTGGCGTCCAGGTGGGGAATGTTGAACTTGTTGTACAGCGCCTGCAGGGCGCGCACTTCCATGTCGCACTGGCGCGGCGAGGCGTAACGGCTGCCGGCCTTGCGCTCGCTGCGGATGGCGCTGAGCCGGTCCGCGTTGATGGTCAGACCGAACAGCTTGTGACGGTGCGGCGCCAGGGCGTCGGGCAGGCGCAGGTCGTCGAAGTCGTCCTCGGTGAGCGGGTAGTTGGCGGTGAACAGGCCGAACTGCAGCGCCAGATAGAGGCAGGTGGGCGTCTTGCCCGAGCGGGAAACCCCCACCAGGATCAGGTCCGCCTGATCGTAGGCCCGGGTGCGGGCGCCGTCGTCGTTGTCGAGGGCGAAGTGCACCGCGTTGATGCGGATCCGGTAGGCCTGCTGGTCGCGGATCGCGTGGGTCTGGCCGATCTTGTGGTTGGCGGACACGCCCAGCTCGTCCTCCAGGGGTTTCTGGAAGGCGGTGAACAGATCCAGCACCTTGCCGTTGCAGGTATGCAGGATCTGACGCTGCGGGCCGTCCACCAGGGTGGAGAACACCACCGGCTTGGCGCCGTCGTCCTCGGCGGCGCGGTTGATGCGATTGACCGCCTCGTGGGCCAGCGCGTCGGACTGCACATAGGGAATCGTGACCTGGTCAAATTCTATACTGCCGAATTGACTGAGCAGACTGTGGCCGATCGTCTCGGCGGTAATACCGGTCCCGTCGGAAACGAAAAAAGCGGTTCTTTTCATGGACTTGAGGCTCCTCGGCGGCACGAGGGCGAGGCCGCGCCGCGGTTCAACAAACGTCGTTACAGTTTCGCCAATACGGGCGGGCAAAGCGCCGTGGTTTTGGGTAGAATGGCGCCTCGATTCATTCCGGTAAAGCCGGGAACCGCCGAAACACGGTGCACAACACCGTTCCCGGGTTCCACGGCCAGCAACACTTAAGGAGACGACCCTTGGCGGAGTACGTAGTCTGGTTTCAGGATCTGGGCAAGGACGACGTGGAACGCGTCGGCGGCAAAAATGCCTCCCTTGGCGAGATGATCAGCAACCTGGCGGCGGCCGGCGTGTCGGTGCCGGGCGGGTTCGCGACCACCGCGCAGGCGTTCCGCGATTTCCTCGAGCACAACGATCTGACCACCCGGATCAACGACGCCCTGAGCGCGCTGGATGTGGAAGACGTGGTGGCCCTGGCGGAAACCGGCGAGAAAATTCGCAAATGGGTGGTGGACGCGCCGTTCCAGCCGGAACTGGAAGCCGCCATTCGTGACGCCTACGAGCAGATGGGCGAGGGCAACGCGGAACTGCCGGTGGCGGTGCGTTCCTCCGCCACCGCCGAGGACCTGCCGGACGCGTCCTTCGCCGGCCAGCAGGAAACCTTCCTCAACATTCGCGGCCTGGACCATGTGATGGTGGCCGTGAAGGAAGTGTTCGCCTCCCTGTTCAACGACCGCGCCATCAGCTACCGCGTGCACCAGGGCTTCGACCACAAGCTGGTGGCACTGTCCGCCGGCGTGCAGCAGATGGTGCGCTCCGAGACCGGCGCCGCCGGCGTGATGTTCACCCTGGACACCGAATCCGGCTTCCGCGACGTGGTGTTCATCACCGCCTCCTACGGCCTCGGTGAAATGGTGGTGCAGGGCGCCGTGAACCCGGACGAGTTCTACGTTCACAAGAAGACCCTGCTCAACAAGAAGCCCTCCATTCTGCGCCGCAACCTGGGCAGCAAGCTGCAGAAAATGGTCTACGGCAGCGAAGCCAGCGCCGGTAAGTCGGTGCAGACCGTGGACGTGGCCCAGGCCGACCGCCTGCGTTTCTGTCTCACCGACGAGCAGGTGGAGAGCCTGTCCCGCCAGGCCATCGAGATCGAAAAACACTACGGCATGCCGATGGACATCGAGTGGGCGCTGGACGGCGACTCCAACAAGCTGTTCATCGTGCAGGCCCGCCCGGAGACGGTGAAGAGCCGCTCCGACGCCTCCGTGATGGAGCGCTACCTGCTCAAGCAGACCGGCAAGGTGCTGGTGGAAGGCCGCGCCATCGGTCAGCGCATCGGCGCCGGCCCGGTGCGCATCGTTTCCAGCATCAAGGAAATGGACCGGGTGCAGCCCGGCGACGTGCTGGTCACCGACATGACCGACCCGGACTGGGAACCGGTGATGAAGCGCGCCTCCGCCATCGTCACCAACCGCGGCGGCCGCACCTGCCACGCGGCGATCATCGCCCGTGAACTGGGCGTGCCGGCCATCGTCGGCTGTGGCGACGCCACCGAGCTGCTCAGCGACGGCCAGGAAGTGACCGTGTCCTGCGCCGAGGGCGACACCGGCAACATCTACGAGGGCAAGCTGGAATTCGACATCCAGCGCAACTCCATCGAGTCCATGCCCAAGCTGCCGTTCAAGATCATGATGAACGTGGGCAACCCGGACCGGGCCTTCGATTTCGCCACCCTGCCCAACCAGGGCGTGGGCCTGGCGCGCCTGGAGTTCATCATCAACCGCATGATCGGCGTGCACCCCAAGGCGCTGCTCAACTACGACAAGCTGCCCCGCGACGTGCAGCAGGCGGCGGACAAGCGCATCGCCGGCTACGACGATCCGGTGGACTTCTACGTGGAGAAACTGGTGGAGGGGATTTCCACCCTGGCCGCCGCCTTCTTCCCGGAGAAAGTGATCGTGCGGCTGTCCGACTTCAAGTCCAACGAGTACGCCAACCTGATCGGCGGCAGCCTCTACGAGCCGGACGAAGAAAACCCGATGCTGGGCTTCCGTGGCGCCAGCCGTTACATCAGCGAAAACTTCCGCGACTGCTTCGAGCTGGAATGCCGGGCGCTCAAGAAAGTACGCGATGAAATGGCCTTCACCAACGTGGAAATCATGGTGCCCTTCGTGCGCACCACCGGTGAAGCGGAGCAGGTCATCGATCTGCTGGCCAAGAACGGCCTGAAGCGTGGCGAAAACGGCCTGCGCGTGATCATGATGTGCGAGCTGCCCACCAACGCGCTGCTGGCCGACGAGTTCCTCAAGCACTTCGACGGCTTCTCCATCGGCTCCAACGACCTGACCCAGCTGACCCTGGGCCTGGACCGGGACTCCGGCATCATCAGCCACCTGTTCGATGAGCGGGACCCGGCGGTGAAGGCGCTGCTGAAGATGGCCATCGACGCCTGCAACGCCCGCAAGAAGTACGTGGGCATCTGCGGCCAGGGGCCGTCCGACCATCCGGATCTGGCCAAGTGGCTGATGGAGCAGGGCATCGACTCCGTGTCCCTGAACCCGGATTCGGTGCTCGGCACCTGGTTCTATCTGGCCGAGAAGCACGGTCACTGAGGAAAAAAAGCCCGGCGTTCGCCGGGCTTTTTTGTCAGCGCCATGTTCCATCGTCTGATCCGCACCCTCGACCTCTACGACGGCCTGCGCCTGCCGGTCACCATTGGCCGCCACGAACTGCTGCTCGTCCATGAGGAAGGGGAAACCTGGCTGGTACAGCGACGCTGCCCCCACGGGGACTTCCCCCTGGAGCGCGGCACGCTTCACGACGGGGTGCTGCGCTGCCCCGGCCACGGCCTGACATTCTCGCTGCGCAACGGCCGCTGTCCGGACAACCCGGCGTTCTGCCTGCGGCATTATCCCCTGGAATTCGACGGCCCCTGGCTGGGCGTGTCGCTGGATCCCGCCGGCGGCCACTGACCGCCACCGGGCGGGCCCGGGTCAGCGGCTGGCCACCGCCTCCGGCGCGGCCATCTCCAACTGGTAGCGCAAGCGCAGTTCCTTGACCTTCTGAACATAGGCCCGGGTCTCCGGGAACGGCGGAATGCCGCCGTAACGTCGCACGTTGCCCTCGCCGGCGTTGTAGGCGGCCAGCACCTGCTCCAGGGAGGGGAAACGGTCCTGCAGATAGGCCAGGAAGCGGGTGCCGCCCCGGATGTTGTCGGCGGCGTCGAAGGGATTGGTCACGTCCAGGTAATCGGCGGTGCCCGGCATCAGCTGCATCAGACCCTGGGCACCCACCCGGGACACGGCGTAACGGTCGAACAGGGACTCGGCGTGAATCACCGCCTTGACCAGGGCCGGTTCCACCTCGAACTGGCCGGCGTTGGCCAGGATCAGGGTGTCGTAGCGGTTGCGCTGGAATTCGGACAGCGGCTGGGGCCGATAGCTCCAGCCCTTGCGCACCGACAGCAGGGTGTAACCGGCCGAAACCCGGTCCTGGGGCTGGTCGGTGTACAGGATTTCCCCGTTCGCCCCCCGGTATTTGTAGATATTGTCGGCCCCCACGTGCGCGGACAGCCCCAGTGCCAGCCCGGCCAGCAGCAGTCCCCGCGCCGGGCCGATCACCCCCGTGATCGTCATTATCATTGTCCAGCCCGATTCCGAACCGTCTTGATACCACAGTCACCGGGGTGGGGCTAGGTGTCTCGTATCAGTTATCGCGACCGGGTCTCAGTGTTTCGGGTGAGCAGGTTTTACGTCCCGGGCCGCCGCCCTTCACCCTCCGCTGCCGCCGGGACGCCGTTAAAGTGGTAGCATGCCCGCAGGATTAAGGAGGACGCATGCTGTCGGATCGGTTGCACGCCTGGGTGGTGAATCTGTCTACCTGGTTGGCGTTCGGGTTGCTGTTGATGTTGTTCGCGCTGACGGTGACCGCCGTGGTGCTGTGGATCCAGGACCGCTATCTGCAGAAGTCCCACGCCATCCGCCGCAACTACCCCCTGATCGGCCGGTTCCGCTACTTCTTCGAGCACCTGGGCGAGTTCTTCCGCCAGTACTTTTTCGCCATGGATCGGGAAGAGCTGCCGTTCAACCGGGCCCAGCGCAGCTGGGTGTACCGCGCCGCCAAGGACCTGAGCAATACGGTGGCGTTCGGTACCACCAAGCAGAACGCGCCGGGCCGGGTGATCTTTCTCAATACGCCGTATCCGACCCTGGAAAAGGACGCCGCCCAGACCCTGCCGCTGATGATCGGGCCCCACGCCCGGCAACCCTACGTGGCGCGCAGCTTCCACAATATTTCCGGGATGAGCTTCGGCGCGCTGTCGCGGCCGGCGGTGCGCGCTCTGTCCCGGGGCGCCGGCCACGCCGGCTGCTGGCTGAACACCGGCGAAGGCGGTCTCACCGAAATGCATCTGGAGGGCGGCGGCGACGTGGTGTTCCAGATCGGCACCGCCTATTACGGCGTGCGCGACGCCGACGGCAACCTCAGCGACGACCGGCTGGCGGAACTGGCGGCCTTGCCCCAGGTGAAGATGTTCGAGATCAAGCTCAGCCAGGGCGCCAAGCCCGGCAAGGGCGGCATTCTGCCCGCCGAGAAGGTGACGCCGGAGATCGCCCGCATTCGCGGCATTCCGGTGGGCCAGCCGTCGGTGAGCCCCAACGGCCAGCCCGGCGTGCGCGGCGCCGACGACCTGCTGGACCTGATTGCCCGGGTTCGCGAGGTCACCGGCAAGCCCACCGGCATCAAGACCGTGATCGGTTCCTGGCAGTGGCTGGAGGACCTGTTCGTGGCGATCCACGAGCGCGGCCTGGACAGCGCGCCGGACTTTATCACCGTGGACAGCGGCGAAGGCGGCACCGGCGCCGCGCCCATGTCGCTGATGGACGACGTGGGCCTGAATCTGGCCGAGTCGCTGCCGCTGGTGGTGGACCTGCGCGACGGCTTCGGCCTGCAGGAACGCATCCGGGTGATCGCCTCCGGCAAGCTGATCACCCCGTCCATGGTGGCCTGGGCCATCGCCATGGGCGCCGATTTCTGCGTGTCCGCCCGGGGCTACATGTTCGCGCTGGGCTGCATCCAGGCCATGCAGTGCAACCGCAACACCTGTCCCACCGGCGTCACCACCCACAACCCGCGTCTGCAGCGCGGGCTGGTGCCCGCCGAAAAGGGCCGGCGGGTGGCGCATTTTCACGCCAACCTGGTCAAGGAAGTGGAAACCATCGCCCACGCCTGCGGGGTGGGGGAGCCGCGCCAGTTGCGCCGCCATCATGCCCGCATGGTCAACGCCAACGGCGATTCCCTGCCGCTGGAAGAGCTGTGGCCGCCCATTGAGCCGGGGCTGTACCTGCGCCAGGGCCGGCCCAGCCTGCACGCGCCGCTGGCCCGTTTCCGGGTGGGCGCCTGATCGACGCGGCCGTTGTCGCGGGCCGGGATGGAAACGTATCCTGGCGACACCGGCCCCAGGAAGGGGCCGACCTTTTCCATGGAGCAGGAGAGACATGATGCAAGTAAAGGAAGTGATGACCCCCGTGGTCGAAACCGTTCAAGGCGGCTGCACGGTCAGCGAAGCGGCCACCCGCATGGCGTCCCGTGACGTGGGTGCCTTGCCGGTGCTCAGCGGTGACGACCGTCTGATGGGCATGCTCACCGACCGCGATATCGTGTTGCGGGTGCTGGTGCCCGGCCATTCCGCGGCGGACGTGCGGGTGCGGGACGCCATGACCCGTACGGTGCGGTATTGCTTTGACGATGAGGAATGCGGCCATGTGGCCCGCAGCATGGCCCGCCTGGGCGTGCTGCGCATGCCGGTGCTCGACCACCAACGGCACCTGGTGGGCATCGTGTCCGCCGGGGACTTGCAGGCGAGGGCCGGCGCCACCGCCGCCAACGACGTGGACGGCGCCGGCAACCGGGTCGACGAGGCGGTGGAGGAAACCTTCCCGGCCAGCGACCCGATCACCCCGGCCCGCGACCCCTGAACCCGACCGAAATAAAGGAGAAGACAAGCCGTGTCCGAGGAACAGTTCGATCTGGTGGTAATCGGTGCCGGTTCCGGCGGTGTGCGGGCGGCGCGCACCGCCGCCGGCCACGGCGCCCGGGTGGCGATCATCGAAGAGCGCTTTTTCGGCGGCACCTGCGTCAATGTGGGCTGCGTGCCGAAGAAGCTGTTCGCCTACGGCGCCGGCTTCGCCGGAGACCTGGAACTGGCCGCGGACTACGGCTATCGGCTGGGCGATTGGCGCTTTGACTGGGCCACCCTGCGCGACAACAAGAGCCGCGAGATCGAACGGCTCAACGGCATCTACCGCCGCATTCTGGATCAGGCCGGCGTCACCATCTTCGAGGGCCACGGCCGCGTGGAAGGGCCGGGCCGGGTCAGCGTGGACGGCGAACGGACGCTGACCGCCGAGCACATCCTGATCGCCACCGGCGGCAAGCCCTTCGTGCCGGACATTCCCGGCAAGGAGCATGTGCGCATTTCCGACGATCTGTTCTATCTGGAGGCGCTGCCGAAGACCGTGGCGGTGGTGGGCGGCGGCTACATCGCCAGCGAGTTCGCCTCCATCCTCAATGGTTTCGGCGTCACCGTGCACCAGCTTTATCGCCGCGAGCTGTTCCTGCGCGGCTTTGACCATGACATTCGCGCCTTCGTCGCCGAGCACATGGCGGCCAAGGGCGTGCACCTGCACTTCAACACCGACGTGGACGCCGTGGAGGCGCGCCCGGACGGCTCACGCAGCCTGAGCCTGAAGGGCGGTGGCGAGCTGATCGTCGACGAGGTCTTCTACGCCACCGGCCGCGACGCCAACCTGGAAGGCCTGTTCGCCGACGGCCAGACCCCGGCGCTGAACGACAACGGGGCGTTGCGGGTGGATGACTACTTCCAGACGACCATGAAAAGCGTCCACGCGTTGGGCGACGTGATCGACCGGGTGCCGTTGACCCCGGTGGCCCTGGCCGAGGGCATGTGGCTGGCGGCGCACCTGTTCGCCGAGCAGAAACCGGCGGGCCCGCTGGACTACCGGAATATTCCCACCGCCGTGTTTGGCACGCCCAATATCGGCACCGTGGGGCTCACCGAGGAGGAGGCGCTGGAGCGCTTCGGCACCCTGCGCGTTTACCGATCCAGCTTCCGGCCCATGCGCTACTCCCTGGGTGACATCCAGGAGAGAACGCTGATCAAGCTGATCGTCGACGATGCCAGCGACCGGGTGGTGGGCCTGCACCTGGCCGGCGAGGAAGCGGCGGAGATCACCCAGGGGTTCGCGGTGGCGATCCGCATGGGCGCCACCAAGGCGGACTTCGACGCCACCATCGGCATCCACCCCACCTCCGCCGAGGAGGTGGTGACCCTGCGCCAGGCGGAAATCGTGCCGGCGGACACCCAGTCCGGCGAATAACGGCTACAGCGGCGTCAACGTTACCGGCAGGCCATCCTTCGGCACCGGCAGACTGGTGGTGTCCACCGGCATTTCGTAGCCGGCGGGCACCGACCAGCGCCAGCGCCGCAGAATTTGATGCAGGATCGCCTTCACCTGCATGTCCGCGAAATGCAGGCCGATGCACTTGTGCGCGCCGCCTCCGAACGGCACCCAGGCGAACGGGTGCACCTTGTCTTCCCGGCGCTGGTCGCTGAAGCGCTCCGGGTCGAAACGCTCCGGGTCCGGCCAGTACTCTTCCATGGAATGGGTGAAGTAGGGCACCACGGTAAGGAAGGTGCCGCTGGGAATGTAGTAGCCCTGGTACTCCACGTCGCGCACCGTGCGGCGGGGCAGCGAGGGCACCGGCGCGCACAGGCGCAGCGCTTCCTTCATCGCCAGGGTGATGCCGCCCAGCGCTTCCAGATCCTCGAAATCCAGCCGTTCCTTATCCAGAGCCCGGCTCTCCTCTCGCAAACGCTCCTGCCACTCCGGGTGGCGCGCCAGCTGATAGAACAGGTTGGAGAGGGTGATGGTGGTGGTGTCGTGGGCGGCCATCATCAGGAAGATCATGTGGTTGACCACGTCCTCGTCGGAGAAACGCTCGCCGTCCTCGGTGGTGGCCAGGCAGAGTGCGCTGAACAGATCATTGCCCGGGCGGGCCCGCCTGGCCGGGATCGCCTCCCGGAACAGGGTCTCCAGCACGCGCCGGCCGCGCAGCCCGCGCGACCAGCGCAGGCCGGGCACCGGGAAACGCAGCAGGGCGGTGCCGGCGCGCACGGTGTCCACGAAGGCCCGGTTGATGCGCTCGGCGCGGGGCCCCAGCTCGCTGCCCATGAACACGTCCGTGGCCAGATCCAGGGTCAGTTGCTTGACCCGGGGCAGGACCCTGACCGGCCCGTCCGGCCAGGTGGCCAGGCCGTCCTCGATGCGTGGCCCCATGCGCTCCAGATAGCCTTGCAGGGCCGGCTTGGTGAACGCCTGCTGCATGATGCGCCGGTGCCAGCGGTGCTCCTCGAAATCCAGCAGCATGATGCCGCGATGGAAGAAGGGGCCGATAAAGAAGTCCCAGCCGCCGTGGTTGGAGAACAGATTGTCGCGGTTGAGCAGCACGAACTGGTTGGCGTCCGGTCCCAGCATCTGCACCATGCGCAGCCCGAACAGGGAGGTCCAGGACACCGGCCCGTAGCGATCGTAGCGTCCACGCATCATACCGATGGGGTCGCGCATGCTGCTCAGTGTATTGCCGATCAGCGGCCAGCCGGGATCGCCGGGGACCGGTTTCAGCGGGCTGCCCGAAGGCACCCGGGCGAGGGGGACGGCGCTCATGGGGTCGCTCCTTGAAAAAGGTAAACATCGTGTATAGCGGCATGGTGAACCGGGTCGCTGGAGGCGGCAAGAGGGGGTAGATGACTTTCGATTGTGCATTTACCCGGCGATTTCACGGCCAGGCACCGCGCGGTGGCCACGGAACGAACAATCCGCGCCGAGGGCCCGTGGCGCGCCGCGAGGAGACGATCTTCAACGTATTGTTCACGCACTTATCCACAGTTTCTGTGGACTAACCCTGGACCGGGTGCCTTGCGCCATCGCCGTGATCGGCGGCGCCCCGGCCTGGGAGCGGCGCGGGGCGGTGTGTATGATTTTGCGCAGACGGCCGGTCCGATCCGCGCGGGCCAACTTGAGACACGGAGGAGAGTGCATGCGCAGAGTGGTGTTCAATCGTAAGGGTGGCGTGGGCAAATCCAGCATCACCGTGAACCTGGCGGCGATCAGCGCCGCCGGCGGTCGCAAGACCCTGGTGGTGGACCTGGACCCGCAGTGCAACGCCAGCCAGTACCTGCTCGGCATGCAGGCCTACGGCCACGACAGCGCCCCGACCCCGAACATCGGCACTTTCTTCTCCCAGACCCTGTCCTTCAAGCTCAAGGAGAAGGCGCCCCGGGACTACGTGCACACCACCCGTTTCGAGAACCTCTATTTGCTGCCCTCCGACGCCGGCCTGGGCGAAATGGAGCATCTGCTGGAATCCAAGCACAAGATCTACAAGCTGCGTGGCCTGCTCAAGAGCCTGGGCCGGGAGTTCGACGCCATCTACGTGGACACGCCGCCGGCGTTCAACTTCTATACCCTGTCGGCGCTGATCGCCGCCGACCGGGTGCTGATCCCGTTCGACTGCGACGCCTTCTCGCGCAAGGCTCTGTACACCCTGCTGGAAAACATCCAGGAAGTGCGCGAGGACCACAACGAGGATCTGACACTGGAAGGCATCGTGGTCAACCAGTTCCAGCCCCGGGCGCGGCTGCCCCAGGAGCTGGTGGCCTCGCTGGAAGAAGAAGGGTTGCCGATGCTCTCCAGCCGGCTCTCCGCCAGCGTCGCCATGCGCGAGTCCCACGAGCAGGCCACGCCGCTGGTGAACTGGAATCCGCGCCACAAGCTCACCGAGGAATACCTGGCTCTGTACCGGGAACTGGCCGCCCGCTGAAGGCGCTCGCCGGATTGGTAAAAGCCCGCCGCTTGTACTATCTTGCGCGGGCTTTTTCATGTGGGCCGGAGTGGCCAAGAGGGACCCTATGCGAACACTGCTACGGAGCGCGGCGCTCGCCGTGTTGTTGCTGCCCCTGCTCGGCCAGGCCGTGGAACGGGCCGGCCTGAGGGACCTGGAGCGCGAGCTCTGGCAAATCCGCACCAACTTCCACATGTACGGCCTGATGGACGGCGACCGGGCCTATCGGGCCGCTCTGGACGACAAGGTGGCGGCGGTGAACGACATCCTGGCCGCCTGGGACGGGGAGAGCGACGGGGAGGGCGAGGCACCACCCTGGCTGGCCGACCTGCGCGGCCTGTGGGAAGGTTTTGATGCCGATCCGGAGCGTGAGCCGGCGCGCTTCGACCGGGTGCCCATCGCCATGGCCGAGCGGCTGGCGGAGGTGGACGACGCCACGGAAAGCGACTTCGACGACGTGCACGCGCTGCTGGCCCAGCTGCAGGCGGTCACCGCCGCCTACACCGCCATCGTGGCGGTCAACGCCGGGCTGCCCGGCGAGGCGGAGTCCGAGGACGCCTTCCGCGCCGAGCTGGCCGCCTTCGACCAGCGGCTCGATCAGGTGCAGGCACGCCACAAAGGCGAGGCGGCCCTTGCCACGGCGCTCAAGGAAACCCGGGTGAAGTGGCAGTTCGTGCGCGGCTCGCTGGTCAAGTTTGGCGCCGACGCGGTGCCGTTCCTGGTCTACCGCTACAGCAACCGGATCGGCGCCGAGCTGGAAGAGACGATCGCCTCGACCAACTAATCAGAGCGGTCCGCCAGCCAGTCGGCGATCACCCGCCAGCATTGCGCCGGCGCCTTGCTGCCGGCGAACACCCCGGCATGGCCGCCCGGCGCCACTTCGAAGCGCTTCTCCCGGCTGCCCACCACCTTCAGGATCTCGCGGGCGGCGCGCACGCTGACGATACGGTCGCTGGCGCCACCGAACGCCAGCAGGTCCTGGGTCACATGGCCGAAGTCCACCCGCCGCTCGCCGATGGTGACGCGACCGCTGGCCAGGCTGTTGCCCAGGATCATCTTCTCGATCACCTCGCGCACCACCGCGCCGGGGTAGTCCACCATGTCGTTGAACCACTGTCCCATGGTCATGTATTCGGTGACATAGTCCCGGTCGCCGATGTTGCGCACCAGGTCCATGTAGGACTGCACCAGCCCCGGCGGATTGGTGAGCTTGAAGCCCCAGGACAGCAGGTCGGCGGGAATGTGGAACAGCTTGCTGTCCAGCGGTTCCAGGCGGAACTGGAACCAGTCGTGAATTTTCATGGCGGGGATCGCCGCCAGGCTGAACACCTTGCCGAACGGCCCGCTCTTGTGGAAATTCACCGGGCTGGCGATGGTCGCCAGGCTGTTCACCGGTGCCTGGGGATGGCCGCCCAGATACAGCAGGCAGAGCAGACCGCCCATGCAGTAGCCGAGCAGGTTGACCCGCTCGCTGCCGCTGGCCCGGCGCACCGCGTCCACCGCGTCGGGCAGCCAGCGGTTCACGTAGGTGTCCAGGTTCAGCTCCCGGTTGGCCTGGGACGGCTGGCCCCAGTCGATCAAATAGACATCGTGGCCGCGCGCCATCAGGTAACGGACCATGGAGCGGTTCGGCATCAGGTCGAAGGTCCAGCAGCGGATGCCCAGGGCCGGCACCAGGATCAGCGGCACCCGATGCTTGTCGCGGCGCACCGGCACCTGTTCCTCGCCCACCGGGATGCTGGCCATGGGCGGCAGGCTGTAGTGACGCACGGCCATGATGCCGTCGCGGTGGATTTCTTCCCAGGGCGTCTTGTCGGTCTGGATAAAACGCTGCGGGTGCCGGCGCCGCTCCACCATGTGGCCGAGCGCGCGGGCGGATTGTCTCAGGGACGGTCTCAGGGACGGGCGTGAAGCCATGCATCCTCGCCAATTGAACGGGTACGGAATTGAAGGTGTACAGACAAGGCGGTAATCTTGCCGTGCCCGCAATAACGGAGCATTGGCCGCCGTGACGGATTCCAAGATCCCCTACACCCGAATGGACGTTTGCAACCGCTCCCTGGAGACGGTAAAGCATTCCCGCAACCTGGGCATGGAAGTGCTCAGTGCCGAGGAAGAGGGCGTGCGCGTGCGCCTGCCCTGGCGCGAGGACCTGGTCGGCAACCCGGACACCGGGGTGCTGCACGGCGGCGCCATCTTCGCGATGATGGACCAGGCCGGCGGCATGGCCAACAGCTGCCGCCTGTACCCCAATTTCGAGATCACGCCGACCATCGACTTCCGCGTGGACCATCTGCACGCGCCCACCCCGGGCAAGGCGGTGGTGTGCCACGCCACCTGCTACCGGCTCACCGAGCACGTCACCTTCGTGCGGCTCACGACCTGGGAAGAGGGCAAGGAAGAGGGTGAGCCGGTGGCCACCGCCCTGGCCACCTACACACGCATGAAAATCGACAAGAACGGCCGGGTGGTGTCCTGATGACGGAAAGCCTGAAAGCGCTGATCGAAGCCTGCCGCCAGGGCAAGGCGGACTACCAGGACCTGATGGACCGGGTGCCCTATGCCCGCTTCCTGGGCATCGAGCTGCGGGTGCAGGGGGAAGAGCTCACTTTTGTCCTGCCCAAGAACCCGGAAAACATCGGCAACCCGACGCTGCCGGCCCTGCACGGCGGCGCCGTGGCCGGCTTCATGGAACAGGCGGCGATCATCTTCATCCTGCTGGAGATGGGCGAGCCCAAGGTGCCCAAGACCATCGATTTCACCATCGACTACCTGCGCGCCGGCCTGTTCCGGGACACCTTCGCCGAATGCCGCATTACCCGCCTGGGCCGGCGCATCGCCAACGTGCACATCAGTGCCTGGCAGAAGCGCCGGGAAGAGCCCATCACCATCGCCCGGGCCCACTTTCTGCTCTCCGAAGAGAACAACTGACCAGCGGCCTGGCGGCCGCGATCCAGGATGCAGGATACAGGGTGAAGGCAAGGCGCCTTGCCCGCTCTCTGTATCCTGCATCCTGTATCCTGAATCGTACCCAGCCACACCAGGAGTTCCCCGTGCCCCGTCTGCCCATCGTCCCCACGCTCGCCCCGGGCCTCACCCAGGCCCTGCTGCTGGGCGCGGTGGGCGTTACCGCCCTCGGCCAGACCCTGGTGTTTATTCTGCTGCCCTCCCTGGGCCGCGCCGCCGGGCTGGCGGAGGTGCAGGTGGGGCTGATCATCAGTTGCTCGTCCCTGGCCTTCGCCCTGGCCAGCCCGATCTGGGGCTACCTGAGCGAGCTGCGCGGCCGTCGCCCGGTGCTGATCATCGGTCTCAGCGGCTATGCCTTGGGCACCCTGGTGTTCGGCATCATTTTCCATCTGGGCCTGAATCAGATCCTGCTGGGCGGCGGCCTGCTGACCCTGCTGGTGGTGGCGCGCATGGCGCAGGCCCTGATCATGGCCGCCACGCCGCCGTCGGCGGCCGCCTACACCGCCGACATCACCACCCCGGAGGCGCGCACCCGGGGCATGGCCCGCATCGGCGCCGCCAACAACCTGGGCACGGTGCTGGGCCCGGGCGTGGGCGGCATGCTGGCCGCCGTGTCCCTGGTGCTGCCGCTCTATCTGGTGGCGGCTCTGGTGGGGCTGATGGCGATCACCGTGCTGCTGTTTCTGCCGCCCTCGCCGTACCGGGGCCAGCCCGCGGACCAGCGGGTGAGGGCGGTGCTGGCCACCGGCCTGCGCGCCTACGGCGACCGCCGCTTCCGCGATCTGCTGGTCACCGGCGTGGTGCTGTTCATGTGCCTGGCGCTGATCCAGCAGACCCTGGGCTTTCTGTTCCAGGACGCCCTGCACATGAGCCCGGCGGAAGCCGCCGGCGCCCTGGGCACCACCATGATGGCGGCGGCGGTGACCTCGCTGCTGGGGCAATTGCTGGTGGTACAGTGGCTGCGGGCGCCGGCCCTGGTGCTGCTGGCGGTGGCGGTGCCCGCCATCGGCGTGGGCGCCGGCCTGCTGTGGGTGTTCGATAATCGCATCGGCATGACCGCGGCGGTGATGCTGGTGGGTCTGGGCATCGGCTTCGGCATGCCGGCGATCATGGCCCTGGCCAGCCTGCGGGTCTCCAGCGAGGAGCAGGGGCGGGTGGCCGGCCTGGCCAGTGCCTGTCCGTCTCTGGGGTTCGTGCTGGGGCCGCTGGTGGGGACCAGTCTGTACGCCGTGGACCACCGGTTTCCTTACATGCTGGTGGTGGCGTTGATGATTCCGCTGGCGATGTTGGTTTGGCGGTTGCGGGGGAAGAAGAGGGAGGTGGAGGGATGATCGGAACCGCCCCGGGGTGGGGCGGCTCCCGCGCCGTTTAACCCTCGTACGGAATCAGCGTCAGTTCCACGCGACGGTTCTGCTGGCGGCCGTTGGCGGTGCCGTTGTCGGCGATCGGCTGGGTCTCGCCGAAGCCCACCGTGTCGATGCGCACGGGCTGCACGCCATACCCCTGCAGTACCTGGGCCACGGCCTGGGCACGCTGCTGGGAGAGCAGCAGGTTGTAGCGGTCGCCACCGGTGCTGTCGGTGTGGCCGGCCACCTGGATCATGGTGGACTTGTACTCTTTCAGCACCTCGGACACGGAATCCAGCACCGGGCGGAAGTTGCCCTGCACCTCGGTGGAGTCGGTGGCGAAGGTGATGTTGCCGGGCATGTTCAGGATGATGCGGTCGCCGTTCCGGGTCACGGACACGCCGGTGCCTTCCAGCTTCTGGCGCAGCTTGGCTTCCTGCACGTCCATGTAATAGCCCACGCCACCGCCGGCGATGGCGCCGATACCGGCCCCGGCCAGGGCCCGTTCCTTGCGCTCCTTGGCGCTGTCGGAGGTGGCGATGCCGATCAACGCACCGCTGACCGCGCCGATGGCGGCGCCGGTGCCGGCCTTCGAGGTCTGCTTCTCACCGGTGTACGGATTGATGGTGCTGCAGCCGGCCAGTGTCACTGCCCCCGCCAGCATCAGACTTCCCGCAAGACGTTTCATTGTTGCTCCTTATATCCATTCGGATGCGTTCGCCTCACCTTAGCCCAGCGAACGGGGGAAACCATAGTCAGCCGGTAAAAATCGGTAAAGTCGCGTACCAGTGAATAGCGACCGCCGTCACGATGTCGTGACGGCGCGCCCGGGCCGCGGATTGTCCGAAATGGTCCACTCCTGTCCGTCAGGGCCAGTGAAAGGGAAGGCGCCGCCGGCTACCATGCTCTGATTCATGTATTAACCCTCACGGGGAGAACGGACCATGCGACGCTGGAACGGCTGGGGAGACAGCGCCAACGATTATCCGCTGAAACCGGCCGGGGTGGCCTTTTTGCAGCAGGCCCTGGGGCCGGGGCGGCCGCTGCCGGACGCCAGTCTGGAGTCGGTGCTGGCGCGGGTGCCGGCCAGCCGCCTGGCGCCCCATCCACTGATCGACACCGACGCGGAGACCCGCCTGCGCCACGCCCGTGGTCAGAGCCTGGGCGACTGGCTGGCGATGCGCTCCGGGGATTTCCGGGTGTTCCCGGACGGGGTGGCGTTTCCGGAGAACAGTGAGCAGGTGCGCGTGCTGCTGGACTGGTGCCAGGCCGAGGGGGTGCGGTTGATCCCCTACGGCGGCGGCACCTCGGTGGCCGGGCACATCAACCCGCCCGCCGGCGAGCAGCCGGTGCTGACCCTGAGCCTGGCGAAAATGAACCGCCTGATGGCCCTGGACGAGGACAGCCGGCTGGCCACCTTCGGCGCCGGCACGCCGGGCCCGGAGGTGGAGCGTCAGCTGGCGGAGCGCGGCTACCGGCTCGGCCACTATCCGCAGTCCTGGGAGCTCTCCACCCTGGGCGGCTGGGTGGCGAGCCGGTCCAGCGGCCAGCAATCCCTGGCCTACGGCCGCATCGAGCAGTTGTTCGCCGGTGGCCGGGTGGAAACGCCCCGGGGCACCCTGGAGCTGCCCACCATTCCGGCGTCGTCCGCCGGGCCGGACCTGCGCGAGCTGGTGATGGGCTCGGAGGGGCGCCTGGGAGTGATCACCGAGGTCAAGGTGCGGGTCAGCGCCGCGCCCCGGGACGAACAGTTCCATGTGGCCTTCATGCCGGACTGGCCCAGCGCCGTGGCGCTGGCCCGGCGGCTGGTGCAGGAGCGCGTGCCGCTGTCCATGGTGCGTGTCTCCAACCCGGAGGAAACCCGCACCCAGCTGACCCTGGCCGGCCACGAGCGGCTGGTGGCGGCGCTGCACCGCTACCTGGCCTGGCGCGGCCAGCCCCTGGACGGCAAATGCATGGTCACCTTCGGGGTCACCGGCGACCGGCGCCATTGTCGCCACGCCCTCACCGAGGCGCGCCGCTATCTGCGCGCCGCCGGCGGCGTCACCACCGGGCGCGCCCTGGGCCGCAAATGGCAGGAGGCGCGCTTCCGCTCACCCTACCTGCGGCACGGCCTGTGGGAGCAGGGCTACGCGGTGGACACCCTGGAGACCTGCGTGGACTGGGCGCGGGTACCGCAAACCGTGGCCGCCATCGAACAGGCCCTGCGCGACCAGGCCGGAGAGGGTGAGCGGGCCCACGTTTTCACGCATCTGTCGCATTTGTATGCGCAGGGTTCCAGTATCTATACCACGTACGTGTTCCGCTGCTCGGACGATTACGAAACCACCCGGCAGCGCTGGTGGGCCATGAAAAGCGCGGCCAGCGACGCCATCGTGGAACACGGCGGCACCATCAGCCACCAGCACGGGGTGGGGCGCGACCATGCCCCCTGGCTGGAGCACGAGAAAGGCGCGCAGGGCCTGGCGGCGTTGCGCGGCCTGTTCACACATTTCGACCCGCAAGGGCGGCTCAATCCGGGTTGCCTGCTGGAGGACTGACACATGCTGGGACAGCGCCCGACACTGGCCTCGCTGGCCGAACGGGAATGGGATCTGATCGTGGTGGGCGGCGGCATCACCGGCGCCGGCGTGCTGCTGGAGGCGGCCCGGCAGGGTCACAAGGTATTGCTGCTGGAGCAGCAGGACTTCGCCTGGGGCACCTCCAGCCGCTCCTCCAAGATGGTCCACGGCGGCCTGCGCTACATCGCCCAGGGCGACGTGCGCCTGACCCGCGACGCCCTGCGCGAGCGCGAGCGCCTGCTGCGCGACCTGCCCGGTTTGGTGGAGCGCGCCACCTATCTGTTCCCGCTGCGCAAGGGCAAATTCCCGGGCCGCTGGCCGATGACCGCGGTGCTGTCCCTGTACGATTTCCTGGCCGGCATCCGCGATCACCGCTTCGTGTCCCGTCGGGAGTTGCTGGCCCGGGTGCCGGGCCTGGACGCCACCGGCCTGAGCGGCGCCATGAGCTACACCGACGCGCTCACCGACGACTGCCGGCTGGTGATCCGCTGCCTGCTGGAGGCCGCCCGGCTGGGTGGCGAGAGCCTCAACTATGCCCGCGCCACCGGCAGCCGCCGGGACGGCGACCGCACCCGGCTCACCGTGGAGGACCGGGTCAGCGGCGAGCAGGCGGAACTGAGCGCCCCGGTGGTGATCAACGCTACCGGCGCCTGGGCGGATCGCCTGGGCGGCGCCGGCCCGGACGCGGCGCCGCGCATCCGGCCGCTGCGCGGCAGCCACCTGTTCGTGGACCCGGCCCGGCTGCCGGTGGACGACTGTCTGACGGTGATGCACCCCCGGGATGGCCGCCCGGTGTTCGTGTTCCCCTGGGAGGGCGTCACCTGCGTGGGCACCACCGATCTGGACCACGGCGACGATCTGGACCTGGAGGCCAGCGCCAGCGCCGCCGAGGTGGACTACCTGCTGGAATTGATCAACAGCCAGTTCCCGGCCGCCGGCCTGAGCCGCGACGATGTGCTCTCCACCATGGCCGGGGTGCGCCCGGTGATCGCCTCCGGCAAACCCGCCGCCGCCGGCAAGGCGCCCTCCAAGGAGCGCCGCGACCACGCCGTCTGGCAGGCCGACGGCCTGGTCACCGTGAGTGGCGGCAAGCTCACCACCTTCCGGCTGATCGCCCTGGACGCCCTGGCCGCCGCCGGCCTGCTGGACGCCCGCGCCGCCCGCCGCGCCCGGCGCAGCAACGCGCCCCTGTTCCGGCCGTTGCCGGAGGCGCCGCCGCAGGTGGACCAGTTCCTGCACGGTGTGCAGGACGACGACGCCCTGATCCGCTGGGTGCTGGAGAACGAGGCGGTGGTGCACCTGGACGACCTGTTGCTGCGCCGCACTCGCCTGGGCCTGCTGCGCCGCGATGGCGGCGCCGCCCTGGCGCCGCGCCTGCGCGCGCTCACCGGCGAGATCCTGGGCTGGGACGAGGCCCGCTGGGATCAGGAATGGCGGCGCTACCAGGCCCTCCGTGAGCGCTTCTACGGCGTGCCCCCGGCGGAGCGGGCGGCGGCATGAGCGCCGCCGCGCCGGCCGGCCCGCTGCTGCTGGCCCTGGACCAGGGCACGCAGAGCGCCCGGGCCATGCTCTTCGACACCCGCGGCGAGCTGGTGGCCCGCTTTCAACAGCCGATCCAGCCCTACCGCGACGGCGGCCCCGGCCACGCGGAACAGGACGCGGACTATTTCTGGGAACAGCTGGCCCAGGCCTGCCAGGGCCTGTGGCGCGACCACGGCGCCCTGCGCGAACGGGTGGCGGCGGTGGCGCTGACCACCCAGCGGGCCTCGGTGGTGTGCCTGGATGAAAACATGCGCCCCCTGCGGCCGGCGGTGATCTGGTTGGACCAGCGCCGCACCGCCGACTACCCGAGGCTGCCGGTGTACTGGCGCTGGCCGGTGGCGGCGCTGGGGCAGGGTGAGACCCTGCGCCAGTTCCAGTCCAAGGCGGAATGCAACTGGCTGGCGGTGGAAGAGCCGGATCGGTGGGCCCGCACCCGCTGGTTCCTGCTGCTGTCCGGCTATCTGACCTGGCGCCTTTGCGGGGAGCGCCGGGACTGCACCGCCAGCCAGGTGGGCTATCTGCCGTTCGACTACAAAAAGCAGGCCTGGGCCGCCCCGGGGGACATGAAATGGCTGGCCCTGCGGGTGCGCCGCGAGCAACTGCCGGAACTGATGCCGCCGGGGCAACCGCTGGGCCACATCACCGAGGCGGCAGCGACCGCCACCGGCATTCCCGCCGGCCTGCCCCTGATCGCCTGCGGCGCCGACAAGGCCTGCGAGGTATTGGGCGCCGGCGCCTTCGCGCCGGACACCGGCCATATCAGCTACGGCACCACCGCCACCTTCAACACCTGCAACGCCCGGTACGTGGAACCGATTCCGTTCGTGCCCGCCTACGGCGCCGCCGCGCCGGGCCGCTATAACTCCGAGATCATCGTGCAGCGGGGCTACTGGATGGTGAACTGGTTTAAGCGCGAGTTCGCCGCCGAGGAAGTGCGCGAAGCGGAGCGGCTGGGCGTGCCGGCGGAGCAGCTGTTCGAGAAACTGCTGGAGGCGTCGCCGCCCGGGGCCCTGGGGCTGACCCTGCAGCCGTTCTGGAATCCGGGGGTCCGCATCCCGGGGCCGGAAGCGAAAGGGGCGATTATCGGCTTCGGCGACGTGCACACCCGGGCCCATCTCTACCGGGCCATTATCGAGGGTATCGCCTACGCCCTGCGCGAGGGCCGGGAACGGCTGGAGAAGCGCAACCGCACGCCGATCCGGCGGCTGCTGGTGTCCGGCGGCGGCTCCCAGAGCGACGCGGTGATGCAGATCACCGCCGATCTGTTCGGCGTGCCGGCGGTGCGCCCGCACACCTTCGAGACCTCCGGCCTGGGCGCGGCCATCAACGCCGCCGTGGGCGCCGGCCTGTACCCGGATCACGGCGCGGCGGTGGCGGCCATGACCCGACCGGGGACCGCCTTCCAGCCGCGCCCGGCACCGGCGGCGCTTTATGATCGTCTGTACCGCAGGGTGTACCGGCGTCTCTATCCGCGGCTGGCGCCGTTGTACCGCGCGATCCGCCAGATCACCGGCTACCCGGGTCGCGCCTGAGCCGGCCGCGGCTGACCAGGTCGCGCCTGAGCGGGCCGCACCGGTGTCGCACGGTGGTACACTGGGCCTTCGCGATTACCGGGAGGCCGCCATGCGCGTCACCGATCTGGCCCGGCGGGCCGACACCACCGCCGAAACCGTCCGTCATTACACCGAGCTGGGGCTGCTGCGCCCGGACCGGGATCCGGCCAACGGCTATCGCCGCTACGGCGGCGACGACCTGCGCCGGCTGCGCTTCGCGCTCAAGGCGCGGGGGCTGGGTTTCACCCTGGGGGATGTGCGGGCGCTGATCGAGGAATCGGAAAGCGGCGCCACGCCGTGTCCGAAGGTACGGGCGCTGATCGAAACGCGCCTTCAGGAAGTGGAGGCGCGCATCCAGGAACTGCGCGGCCTCAGCGACCGCATGCACGCCGCCGTGGCCGCCTGGGAAAACGCCCCGGACTGCCGCCTGGAAGACGGCCGGGTGTGCGGCCTGATCGACTCGTTCAACGCCGATCGCGGCTGAAGCCGGCCCCGCCGCGTCTTATTTCTCCGCTTTCTCCGTCTGCTCTTCCTTGATCAGACCGATCACCGCCCAGCCGGGCTTGGGCTCCGGCTGGGACTCGGCGGTGAACACGTGGGCCCGGTCGCGGGGATCGATGGCGAACAACGGCATCACCTGCCGGTCCTCCACCTTCAGATAGGCGTCGAAGCTGAATTCGTCGGTGATCCGCGTGCGGCGGATCTCGGCGCCCTGGCTGATCAGGCTGGCCAGCCGCGCGTAGCTGGCCTCGCTGCTGAACAGGGTGGCGCCCCGGTGCTGGGCGGCCACCTCGTGCTTGTCTTCCTTCTCGCTCACCCACGGCAGGCTGTAGACGTTGGCTTCGCCGAATTCCAGCCGGTAGCGCATGGTGGCCATGGTGTTCAGCTCGCGGCGCGGGCTCAGGCCCAGCAGTTTGCCGTAGCCGACCAGATCCAGGTGCTGGTCCGCGTGGCTGGACACCGGGTTACCGTAGAAGGTGCCCAGGCCTTTCATGCGCGCGGCGCGGATGCTCTCCCAGCTGGAGTCGATCAGGATCACCGGGAAATTGTTCTCGTGCAGGGCTTCGCCCACCGCCCGTGCCACCGGGTTGGCGCCGATGATCAGGAAACCGCGCGGGCCGGGCTCCGCCACCTTGAGCAGCCGCGCCAGGGGCCGGGCGGTGACGCTCTGCAGGGCCACCGTGCCGATGATCACCATGAAGGTCAGTGGTACCAGCAGCTCGGCGCCTTCCACGCCGTTCTCCTGCAGGCGCTGGGCGAACAGGGCGGACACCGCCGCCGCCACGATGCCGCGCGGCGCGATCCAGGCCAGCAGCGCTTTTTCCCGCCAGTTGAGGCTGCTGCCCAGGGTCGACACCCACACCGACAGGGGCCGCGCCACCAGCTGGATAATGGCCAGCACCAGCAGGGCGGTGGCGCCCAGGCTCAGCAGCTGGTCCATCTCCAGGCGCGCGGCCAGCACGATGAACAGCACCGAGATCAGCATCACCGACAGGTTTTCCTTGAAATGCAGGATGTCGTCGGTGCGCACGCCCTTGCGGTTGGCCAGCACGATGCCGGCCACCGTCACCGCCACCAGGCCGGACTCCTCGCTGAGCCCGTTGGCGAGCACGAAGGAGCCGATCACCATGGACAGCACCAGGAAGCTGCGCAGGTATTCCGGCACCAGCTGCCGGGCCAGCAGGAAGCTGAGAATAAAGGCCACCACCACACCGATCACGGTGCCCACGGCGATCGCCTGGAAGAACAGCCACAGGCCGTGCAGCAGGGCACCCTGCTGGCCGGTGGCGACCACCAGCTCATAGGCCAGTACCGCCAGGATCGCGCCCAGCGGGTCGATGACGATCCCTTCCCAGCGCAGCAGCCGGGCCACGCTGGCCTTGGGGCGCACGCTGCGCAACAGGGGCACGATCACGGTGGGGCCGGTGACCACCACCAGGGCACCGAACAGCAGCGCCAGGCCCAGCGGCAGATCCAGCAGCCCCCAGGCGGACAGGGTCACCACGCCCCAGGTGACCAGGGCACCCCAGGTGACCAGACGGCGCACGGTCTTTTCCAGACCGCGGATTTCATCGAAGCGCAGGGTCAGCGCGCCCTCGAACAGAATGATCGACACCGCCAGGGACACGCCCGGCAGCAAAAGGTCCCCGAACAGGTCGCGGGGTTGGATCAGGCCGGTCACCGAGCCGAGCAGCAGACCGGAAATCAACAGCGGCAGAATCGCCGGCAGCTTGATCCGCCATGAGGCCCACTGGCAAAGAAAGGCCACCACGGTGATCACGGCAAGCTGAAAAGGGACGGAAAGTTCCATGGGCTTCCTTGTCTCGAGGGTGCGGCTATGGTCCCAGCGAATCCGATAGGCCGCAAGGATTATACGCCGGTCGTCCCGCCATTCTTATAGCGCGCCGCGCGCCGCCAAATGTTACCCTTGCGCGCTTCCCGTTCGTGTTTCCCGGAATCCTTTTCATGCCCACGATTTCTCCGCTGCGCCTGGCGATTCTGCTGGGCGGGCTGGTGGCCCTGGGGCCGCTGGCCATCGACACCTATTTGCCGGCATTGCCGACCATGGCCGAGGATTTCGGCGTGGCCGTGCACCGGGTGGAGCTGTCGGTGAGCTTCTATGTGATCGGGGTGGCCGCCGGCCAGTGGCTGGGCGGGCCCCTGTCCGACCATTTCGGCCGCAAGCCGGTGGCCTATGTGGGGCTGGCGGTGTTTCTGCTCGCCAGTCTGGCGATCAGCGTGTGCACCAGCGTCGGCCAGCTTTATCTGCTGCGGGTGGTGCAGGCCCTGGGCGGCGGCGCCACGGTGGTGATCGCGGCGGCCTCGGTGCGGGACCATTTCAACGGCCGCGAGGCGGCCCGGGTGCTGACCTCGGTGGGGCTGGTGCTGCTGATCGCGCCGCTGCTGGCGCCGGCCATCGGCGCGGCGCTGCTGAAGCTGGCCGGCTGGCCGAGCATCTTCGTGATGCTGGCCGCCTACGCGGTGGTGGTGGGGCTGATTCTGCGCTTCGGGCTGCCCTCGGTGGCACCCCAGGTGGCGGAGGAGCCCCTGCGTCATCGCATGTTCGCCGCCTACGGACGGGTGCTGCGCCAGCGCAAGGCGATGGGCTTCATCCTCGCCAACGGCCTGGTGTTCTCGGCCATGTTCACCTTTATCACCGACGCCGCCTTTCTCTATATCGAGTATTTCGACGTGGGGGAGAGCGCCTTTCCGCTCTATTTCGGCGCCAATGTGGTGCTGATGCTGACTCTTAACCGGGTCAACGTGCTGCTGCTGCGCCGCTTCGAAAGCGTCACCATTCTGGGCGTGGCGGTGCTGATCCAGTGCCTGTCCGCGGCGGCGCTGCTGACGCTGACGCTGGCCGGCAAGCTGGCGCTGTGGAATACGGTGCCGCTGATCATGCTGGTGGCCGGCATGGCGGCCCTGGCGATTCCCAACGCTCTGGCCAGTTTTCTCGCCTATTTCGACCGCGACAGCGGTGCCGCCACCGGCCTCAACGGCTGCCTGCAGTTTCTGCTCGCCGGCCTGATCGGCACCGGTCTGGGCATGATCCACGACGGCACGCCGCTGCCGATGACCGCCCTGATGGCGGCCAGCGCCCTGGCGGCGCTGCTGTCGTTCCGCCTGATCGCCGGCGAGCGCATCGGCAACCGGTTGTGATCGGATCAGTGGGCCAGCCGCGCCAACGGCCGGTCCTGGCTCCGGGGTCGCAGGGCCTCCAGCGCCAGCAGCGGCAGCACCACCACCCAGGGCAGCAGAATCCACGCCGACAGCGGCAGGTCGCCGTCGAACAGCTTGACGCCCAGCGGCACCAGCGCCGCCAGATGCAGCAGGTGGGCGAACAGGGCGGCGCCGCCCAGCAGCAGCAATTGCTCCAGCACCGCCACCCGGCGCAGCAGGCGGTTACGCGCCCCCAGCACCCGCAGCAGCGCCTCGTCCCGCCGCCGTTGCTGGCCGCCGGCCAGCCAGGCGGCGGCCATCACCAGGACACTGGCGGCGAGTAGCAACACCGCCAGCGCCAGGGCCGCGCGGCTGGCCTGATCGATCAACCCCTGGGCCTGGTCGAGCAGGGCGTTGACGTCCAGCAGGGTGATTTGCGGGAACTGCCGGATCAGATCGGGCAGCTCCCCGGTGCGGTTTTCGGGCAAGTAGAAGCTGGTCAGCCAATAGCGGCTTTGCCCGTCCAGGGTGCCGGGGCTGAACATAAAGTAGAAATTGGGCTCGAAGCTCTCCCAGTCCACCTCGCGCAATCCCACCACGGTGGCCTGCAGGTCACCGGCCTGACCGGTGAAGGTGAGGGAGTCGCCCACCGTCAGGCCCAGGGATTCCGCCAACTCCGATTCCACCGACACTTCACCGGCGGCGTCGCCCACCCAGCGACCCTCCAGGGTGCGGTTGCTGTCCGGCAGCGTGTCCGCCTCGGTGAGCGACAGGTCCCGGTTCAGGGCCCGCTGCCCCTGATCGTCGTCGTCTTCTTCCTTGGTGACCGCCTCGCGCACCGGCTCGTCGTTGATCCGCGTGAGCCGGCCGCGCACCACCGGGTAGTAGCCGGGCACCCGGGCGTCGTGCCGGTCCAGCCAGTCTCGGAAAGCGTCCAGATCCTGGTCGAACAGATTAAGCACGAAGTAATTGGGGGCGTTCTCCGGCAACCGGTCGCGCCAGTCGGCCAGCAGTTGCTGGCCCACCTGTGTGGCTAGGGACATGATCGACAGTGCCAGCACCATCGCGGCCAGCATCGGCAGGGTGGTCAGCGGACGCCGCGACAGCCGTCGCAGTGCCAGCCGGGCCGGCAGGGGCCAGCGCTGGCCGGCCCGGTCGGCCAGCCGCAGCGGTCCCCACAGCAGTAGCGGCAGGCCCACGGCCACCGCCACCATCAGCGCCAGCAGCTGGCCCAGATCGCTGAGCGAGCCGGACAGCATCATCGCCACCAGCACCGGCGCCGCCAGAGCACCGATCAGATTAAGGCCGGCCCGGGCGGAGGGCGCCTGGGGCCGGTCGCCGAGAATGTCCCGGGCCGGCAGGTGGGCCAGCCGCCACAGGCGGGGCAGGGCGAAGCCCGCCCAGATCACCACCGGCGCCAGCCCCAGCAACAGCCAGGTGTGCCAGGGCGGTTGCCAGGCCAGCGCCTCGCCGAGCCACCGGCGCAGCAGGGTGAACGCCAGCGCCGCCAGGCCCAGGCCCAGCAGCAGCGACGGCAGCAGGGCCAGCAGCTCACGGCCCAGCACCTGGCCGAGAATACGGCGGCGGCTGGCGCCGAAGGTTTTCATCACCGCGCAGCGGCCGGCCTGTTCGGCGCCGCGTACGCCGGCGGCCAGATAGACCGCGCCGCCGCAAAGCAGCACCACCATCATCACCGCCAGCTGGCCCCACAGCGTAAGCTGTCGCAGTGGCCCCATGGACCTCAGCCCGGCGTCCTCGCGGGTGTCGATTTCCTGATTCACCGCCAGGGTCGGGCGCAGCGCCTCCGCCACCTCGGTGAGCTGGTCGCCGGGGGCGGCGATGCGCAGCTCATGGCGCACCCGGGTGCCGGGGCCGAGAATGCCGGTGGAGGGCACATCGGCCAGGTTCATCATCAGGCGCGGGTTCATGCTGTAGAAGCCGGCGCCCTGGTCCGGCTCGCGCACCAGCACCTTGCTCACCAGCAGGGCCCGGTCGCCCACCGTGATGAATTCGCCCAGGTTCTGGTCCAGCCGGTCCAGGGCGGTGCCGGCCAGCCACACTTCACCGGCGGGCGGGCCCCGGTCCACCGCCACCGGGTCGCCGAAACGCCGCTCGCTGACCCGCAACTGGCCGAACAGGGGGTAGCCGTCGTCCACCGCCTTGACGCTGACCAGCACGAAGGTGTCGTCGCGAACCAGCACCGTGGTGAAGCGGCTGATCGCCGAACGGGGCCGGTCGCCGAGCAGCGCGATCTGCGGCTCGCTGGCGGGCTGGCTGCCCTCCAGGATCAGGTCGCCGCCGATGGCTTCGGCGGTACGGTTGGCGAAGCGGTGCTCCAGCTCGCCGCGCAGCAGCACCACCGCGGCGATGGCCAGGGACGCCACCAGCAGCGCCAGGGCCTGAATGCGGAAGGCGCCGGAGCGCCAGGGTCGCAGCAGAAGGCGGGGATCAGGCATTCAGGCGGCCCTCCACCAGCTCGTGGTGATGGGCGCAGTGGGCGGCCAGGGCCGGGTCGTGCGTCACCAGCACCAGGGCGGTGCCGTGGTCCCGGTTGAGGTCGAACAGCAGTTGGGCCACCTGGTCGCCGTTGGCCCGGTCCAGGCTGCCGGTGGGCTCATCGGCGAACAGCAGGTCCGGCTCCACCGCGAAGGCCCGGGCCAGGGCCACCCGTTGCTGTTCGCCGCCGGACAGCTGCGCCGGGAAGTGCCGTTCCCGGTGGCCCAGGCCGACCCGCTCCAGCCAGTGGCGGGCCCGCTCCCGGGCGCGCGCGGCGCCGGCGATCTCCAGCGGCAGCTGCACGTTTTCCAGGGCGTTCAGGTCGGCAACCAGATGGAACGCCTGGAACACGAAGCTGCAGTAGCGCCCGCGCAGGGCGGCGCGGCCATCCTCGTCCAGGGCGCTGAACGGTTCGCCGCGCAGGCGCACCTCGCCGGCGCTGGGTACGTCCAGGCCGGCGAGCAGACCCAATAATGTGGATTTTCCGGAACCGGACGGCCCGGTGATGGCCAAACTGTCACCGGGGTTCAGCGTCAGGTGGATATCATCGAGGAGGGTCAGCGTCCCTTCCGGGGCGGGAACCGTTTTGCTAAGTTGACGCGCGTCGAGAACCGGAGTGGAAGCCATATGTGGGGACGCCTGTTGATCGTGATCTGTTTGATGGTGCCCGCCGCCGTGCGCGCCGAGGGCGTGCTGGTGCTGGGTGACAGCATCAGCGCGGCCTATGGCATCGACGAGTCGGAGGGGTGGGTACAGCTTCTCCGACAGCGGCTGGAGACGCAATGTTCCGGCCTGCCGGTGGTCAACGCCTCGGTGAGCGGCGACACCAGCGACGGCGGCCGGGTGCGGCTGCCCGCGCTGCTGGAGCGCCACCAACCGGACACCGTGGTGATCGAGCTGGGCGGCAACGACGGCCTGCGCGGTCTGCCGCCGCAGCGGCTGGCGGACAACCTCGGCACCATGATACGGCTCAGCCGTGAAGCCGGCGCCGATCCGGTGTTGCTGGGCATGCGCATTCCGCCCAATTACGGCCGCGCCTACACCGAGCGCTTCGAGCAGGCGTTCCGCGACGCCGCCGACCGGGGCGACGTGCCGCTGTTGCCGTTTTTGCTGGACGGCGTGGTGGAAGCCGGCCAGTTGCAGAACGACGGCATCCATCCCACGGCGGCCGCCCAGCCGACCCTGCTCGACAATGCCTGGCCGGTGATCGAATCGGCGCTGCCGGCGCGCTGCCACTGACCCCACGGAGACTCACCATGATCGACCTGCACGCGCCCCATGAGGACATTCTGACGTTCTGGTTCGGTGAGGAGAGGGACGAGCACGGCTGGCCGCCGGCGGGCATTACCCGGGGCTGGTTCAAGAGCAGCCCGGCCCGGGACGCCGACATGGAGGCACGCTTCGGCGACCGGGTGGAGGCGGCGCTGGCCCGGGAACTGGTGGACTGGGAGCGGGAGGCGGGTCCCCGGCTGGCCCTGATCCTGCTGCTCGATCAGTTCACCCGCAACATCTTTCGCGGCGAGGCGCGCGCCTTCGCCGGCGACCATCGCGCCGCCACCCTGTGTCTTGAAGGGCTGTCCACCGGCCAGGACCGGCGCCTGGACTGGCCCGGCCAGGTGTTCTTCTGCATGCCGCTGATGCACGCCGAGGACGAGGACCTGCAGAACCGGGCGGTGCGCTGCTATCAGGACCTGAGCCAGCGGGTGCCGGCGGCGCTGCGCCCGCGCATCGAGGAGAATGTGCGTTTCGCCGAGGAGCACCGGGACGTGATCCGGCGCTTCGGCCGCTTCCCCCACCGCAATCAGGCCCTGGGGCGGGAAAGCACCGCCGAGGAACGGGCGTTTCTGGAAACCGCGAAGCGCTACGGACAATAGTCGGCGCTCCGCTCCAGCGGCGATCCGTCAGGCGCGCCCTTCGCCCGGCTCCAGCGCATCCAGGGCGGCCAGCAGGCGCTGGCGCAGGGCCGCTTCCAGCGGCGCCTCGGCGGGCCGTTCCTCCACCAGCTTGAGGGCTTCCTCCAGGGGCGCGTAGCCGGCGGATTTCATCGCCCGGGGCAGCTGCTCGAGCTGCCAGGCCAGCCGTTCCTGGCGGGCGTGTTCCGGTGTCTCCACCCCGGCCAGCGCTTCCAGGGCCACCGCCCGGCCACTGTCTTCACCGGCGTCCTCGGCGGCGTCCGCCTGCGGGGCGTCCACCAGGCGCCGGCGGGCGTCCCGCCAGCGCTGCCAGCGGGGCAGATCGGCACGCAATTGCCGCAGCCGGTCGCGCAACTGTTGATGGCGGCGCTGCTGGCCGCGCTCCAGCGCGGCCGGCACCAGGGTCTCCAGGGCGCCGGCGCGTTCCGCCAGGTCGCCGTCGTCCTGTTCCGCCAGCGGCCGTTCCAGCCGTTGCTCGCACTCGGCCAGTATCGCGCTGGCCCGTTCCTGCTCGGCGCGGCGTTCCTCGTCGCGGGCCTGGCTGGCGGCCTGGCGGGCGCCGAACAGGGCGTCCATCAGGCCACGGAAGGTCTTCTGAAAATGGCGATGCCGGGCCGGCGGCAGCCAGGCGGCGGCGCGCCAGCGGGTCTGCAGATCCCGGGCCTGGCGGGCGGCGCCGTGCACGTCGTCCTGCTCGGTGAGCGCGCGGGCTTCATCGATCATGCCCTGGCGTTGCTGCTCGGCGTGCTGCCAGGCCTGATCCAGCCGTTCGTCGATCTCGGCGAGCAGGGCGGAAAAACGCTTCTGCACATCGCGGGCGTCGGTGAAGCGCACCGGGGCCAGGCTTTTCCATTCCCGGGGCGCGCGCCGGCGGATCTCCCAGACCGCCTGCCAGTCCGCCTTGTCCCAGTTCTCACCGGCCACGAAGTCCGCCAGCTGGGCGCACAGGGCACGGCGCTTCTCCAGGTTTTCGGCGCGCTGGGCGTCGAGCTCCCGGAAGTGGGCACGGCAGGGTTCATAGGCCCGGTCCGAGGCCGCCTTGAAGCGGTCCCAGAGCGCCTGGTCCTGGCCCTGGTCGGAGCTCATCAGTGCGCGCCATTCGTCGTGCAGCGCCTGGATCGCGCTGGCCCGTTCCTCCGCATCCATGTCCACGTCCACCAGCGCTTCCATGCGCTGGCAAAGGCTTTCCTTCTTGGGCTGGGCGGCGAAGGCGTGCCAGTCGCGCAGTTCCTCGCGCCGTTCGGTGTGCCGCTCCAGCTGGCGGGCCAGCCAGGGGTCGTCTTCGTCGGCGAGCACCGCCTCGGCTTTCAGCCACAGGCGGTTGGCGTGTTTCAGATTGCCGCGCTCCAGTTCCCGGCGCAGCGCCACCACCAGCCCCCGGTGGCGGCTGGTGGGGTTTTTTTCCGCGCGACGCGGCGCCGGTTGCGGGGCGGCCGGCTCGGCCTTGTCCCCGGCGGCCAGGCCGACCAGGGAGGAGGGCGGCGGCACCCGTGCCGGCCACTGGTCGGCCAGTTCCCGGCGGGTTTCCGGCGCTTCCTGCTCGCGGGCCGCCTCGGCCAGGGCGATCAGGCGGCGCCATTCGTCCAGTTGGGAGCGGAACGCCAGCTCCTGGTCGTCGTCGCCGGGGGCCTCTTCCGCCGCCGCCTGCCAGCGGCGCTCCTGGGTGGCCACCGCGGAGCGCAGCTCGCCGAGCTGATGGTCCCAGGTGTCGCCGGTCAGGTCGCGCAGCAACGTGCGCAGGGTGTCCAGGGCGGCCTGGCGCTCGGCCACGGCGGCCTCGTGGAGTGCCGCCGCCCGCTCTTCCCGGTGGCGTGCCTCGATGCGCTCGTGACATTGGGCCAGGGCCCGTTCGGCGCGGCCCCGCTGGTCGGCGGAGGCCTCGTCGGCCAGGGCCCGCCAGCGCTGTTCCAGCTGCCCCAGACGGGCATCGAACAGCGGGTCCGCGCTGCGTCCGGCCAGTTGTTCCAGGGCGCTCAATGCCTGGTCCCGCTCCTGCTCGCGCTGCTCGCGGTCGGCGGCGGCTTTCTGATGGTCCTTGAGACGCTCGCGGGCCAGCCGCACCACCTTCTTGTCGCGGCCGTCGCGGCCCAGCTGACGCAGCAGGGCGTCGTCGTCCAGGCGTTCGGCGGCGGCCAGCCGCAGGGCCGCGTCCTGGCCGTGCACGGCCAGCTCATAAAGGCTTTGGGCATCACGGATTGCGGCCAGGGCCGCCCGGCGGCTGTCCGGGTCCGGACTGTGGCGCGCCACGTGCTGGAGCACCCGGGGGTTGTCGGTGTGGGCGATCAGGCGCTCACGGGTGGCCGCGTCCGGGCCTCCGTCCACCTGGCCGGCGAGCAGCGCCATGATCCTCAGCGAGGCGGCTTCGCGCACCTCGGCGTCGCCGTCGTCGCGGATCAGCCGGTCAAGCACCGTCAGGTCGAGCAGCGCGCCGGCGGCCACCGTCCGCACCCGGGGGCTTTCATCGTGCTCGGCCAGGGCGGTCAGGGTGTCGCCGTCACGGCTCGGATCGAGAGCGGCGGCGGCGTCCGCGCGCACGGCGGCGTCGCGGTGGCGCCACCGCGGCTTGAAAAGGTTGCGTAGTGCCATGTCACCCCTGTTATGGCTTTTTGATGGGTCTCGTCGTGATGCGCTTTGCGTAGGAACGTTCGCTCGACCGCGATCCCGCGTTATTCGCGTCGAAGGACGAAAAGATTCGCGGTCGGACGACCGCTCCTACTATAGGCAATTTCGCCCTCAGGCGGAAAGGCGTGACTGGATCAGGGCGTCCTTTTCCACCCAGATTTCGCTGATCCAGGCCTGGATGCGGGCGCGGAATTCCGGGTCGTTCTCGTAGTCGCCCTCGGCGGCCCAGTCCGGGATCGGGCGCTGATGCACGATCACCTGGACCTCGTCCATGGCGCCGCCCAGGAAGCCGAGCAGGGAGCGGGTGGTGTTCGGCGGGTAGACGATGGTGAAATCCAGCAGTTTGTGCAGCTGGCCGCCCATGGCCTTGAGGGTAAAGGCGGCGCCGCCGGCCTTGGGCTTGAGCAGGTGCAGATAGGGCGAGCCCTGCTCGTCGTGCTTGGCGCGGGTGAAACGGGTGCCCTCGAAGAAGTTCATCACCGACACCGGGAAGTGCGCGTACTTGGCGCAGGCGCGGCGGGTGGTCTCCATGTCCTTGCCCTTGAGTTCCGGGTGCTTCTCCAGCTGGGCCCGGGTGTAGCGCTTCATGAACGGGAAATCCAGCGCCCACCAGGCCAGCCCCAGCAGCGGCACCCAGATCAGCTCCTGCTTGAGAAAGAACTTGAGCGACGGCACCCGCCGGTTGGTGACCTTCTGCAGCACCAGGATGTCCGCCCAGGACTGATGGTTGGAAGTGACCAGGTACCATTCCCGGCGGGCCAGGCCTTCCATGCCCTCCACCCGCCAGCGCACGCCGCTGGTGAGGCCGATGATGGCGTTGTTCACCGCCATCCAGCTTTCCGCGATCACCACCAGAACCCGGGCCAGGGCCACCTGTACCGGGTGGAAGGGCAGGACCAGCCGCAACAGGGCGAACAGATACAAGGGCCCGATCATCAGCAGGGTGTTGAGGGTAATGCCCACCAGGGCCAGGATGCCGCGCAGTTTTATTATCGGAGTCATGATCTACCGGTAAAGTCCTCGAAACAGCGGCGCATGCTACCGTGTTTGGCGGCGCCGCCCCATGTCCGATTCGGTCAGTCCGTGACGCACCCGGCCATTGGCGGCGTTCCCGTCAGCGGGTAGGGTCGACGTTCTTTGGCTGATGTCCCCGGGTAAGGAGTGAAGTCCATGAGCGGTCCCCTGGCCTCCCTGAAAGTCCTCGATTTTTCCACCTTGCTGCCCGGCCCCTTCGCCACCCTGATGCTGGCGGACATGGGCGCCGAGGTGCTGCGGGTGGAGTCGCCCACGCGGCCGGACATGGTGCGGCTGCTGCCGCCCTCCGAGGACGGTGTGTCGGCGGTGCACGGTTACCTGAACCGCTCCAAGCGCTGCCTGGCCCTGGACCTGAAGAAGGCGGAAGCCCGTCAGGTGGTCCATGAGCTGGTCAAGGACTACGACATCGTGGTGGAGCAGTTCCGGCCCGGCGTGATGGACAAGCTGGGGGTGGGCTACGAAACCCTGAAGGCGATCAACCCGGGGCTGATTTACTGCTCGATCACCGGCTACGGTCAGGACGGCCCGTACCGGGACCGGGCCGGCCACGACCTCAATTATCTGGCCCTGGCCGGCATGACCAGCTACAACGGCCGGCGCGACAGCGGCCCGGCGCCGATGGCCTTTCAGGTGGCCGACATCGCCGGCGGTTCCTGCCACGCGGTGATGGGGATTCTGGCGGCGGTGGTGCATCGCCAGCAAACCGGCGAGGGCCAGCATCTGGACATCGCCATGACCGACGCCGCCTTCGCCCTGCACGGGCTGGCCGCGCCGCCGGCGCTGGTGGCGGGTGAGGACCCGGCGCTGGAGGGCACCACCCTCAACGGCGGCGGCTTCTACGATTGCTACCGCACCCGGGACGGCCGCTATCTGTCCGTGGCCGGCCTGGAGCCGCAGTTCTTCAGCCAGTTCTGCCAGGCCATCGGCCGTCCGGACCTGACCACCAAGGGCCTGAGCCGGGACGCGGAAACGGTGGCCGAGGTCAAGGCGGGCATCGCCGAGGCCCTGGCCGGCCAGGACTACGATCACTGGTGCGCCCTGTTCGCCGACCTGGACTGCTGCGTGGAGCCGGTGCTGAGCTTCAGCGAGGCCGCCGCCCACCCGCAGCTGCGGGCCCGCAACATGGTGGTGGACGTGCCCCGCCACGACGGCGGCCACCAACGGCAGGTGGCGTCGCCGTTCAAATTTTCCGCCACGCCGGTGGGCTATCGGTTCAGCGGCGCGCGCATCGGCCAGCACAATCGGGAGGTGCTGCGCGAACGGGGCCTGGACGACGACGCCATCCAGCGCCTGCGCGATGCCGGCGCCCTGGGAGGCGATGCCTGACGATCGCGATTCCCGGCGCCGCCGGCGGACGCTATGCTGGCGCCATGAGGCGAACGTTACTGGTGGGATTGTTGTTGTGGAGCGGGCTGCTGAGAGCGGCCCCGGACGATTGCCTCTGGCAGGGCGCGGACACCCTGGTGGACCGCACCCACGGCTGGTTGTCGCGCTCCCTGTGCTGGCCGAGCCGCTGGGTGGACGGCTTTTTCCAGGACCCCCTGCGCGAGAACAACGAGCCCGCCGCCAGCCTGGTGCGGGTGACCGGCGAACAGGTCTGGCGGGACGACAACGAGGACGCCAACGACGTGGACGTGGACGCCCGGGTGTGGCTGCCCAGCGCCGAGCGGCGCCTGTCCCTGCTGTTCCGCAGCCGCGATGAGGACCGGGACGATCAGCCCGTGGCCCGGGATCTGCCCGGCACCGAGGACGAAGGGGGCTTTCGCGGCGCCCTGCGCTGGGTGGTGGACCGCACCGACGCCATGGACCTGGACGTGGACGTGGGCGCCCGGTCCGACCTGACCACCTTCGTACGCGCCCGCTACCGGCGTCTCTATCCGCTCGCCAATCAAAGCGCCTGGCTGCGCTACACCCAGCGCCTTTACTGGGAAGATCCGGACGGCTGGGGCAGCCGCTCACTGGTGGAGCTGGACCGGCCCCTGGCGCCGGACACCATCCTGCGCTTCTCCACCGAAGTCCGCTATACCGAGGAATTCAATCAGGAAGGCACCGGCCTGGGCCTGTTCCAGGGCGTCAACCTGTTCAAGCAGCTGGGGCACCAGTCGGCGCTCAATCTGGGGCTGGGCGTGGGCGGGCGCAGCAAGCCGGGGGTGGTGGACAACTACCGGCTGTACGCCCGCTATCGCCGTAATCTGTGGCGGCCCTGGTTGTTCGTGGAGATGGAGCCGTTCGTGCTGTGGCCCCGGGAACAGGATTACCAGGGCGTGCACGGGGTGGTGCTGCGCCTGGAAACCCTGTTCGGCAAGGTGGACGTATAAGCGCCGGCCTCAGTTGGCCCAGCCGCCCCGGCGGCGGCCGGATTTGGATTTCAGCAGCAGGCCGGCCACGGCGCCGAGAATCAGAATGCCCACGCCGGTGATCCATTTCCGCGAGGTATTGTCGTTGCGCAGCATGGTGTTCTCGGCCTTCAACTGGTCCAGATCGGAGCGCAGCATGCTCAATTCCTCGTTGAGGCGACGGTTGGCCTGATCCAGCCGCAGCGGATCGGCGGCCACGTCGCGCAGCTTGTCCAGTTCCTGGCCCCGGCTGGTCAGGGAGCCCTGCAGTTCCTGGTTCTCGCCGCTGAGACGGTCGCGCTCGCTTTGCGCCTGGTTGAGCTGCTCCTGGAGGGCGGCCACCTGCTGTTCCAGCTTCTCGGCTTTCTGGGTGGCGTCGCGCAGGCGGATCGCCGCCACCGGGCTGCGGCTGATGTACTGCTTGCCGATGTAGCCGTCCACGTCGCCATAGCGGATGTGCGCCCAGTCGCCTTCCTCGCCGAGCAGTTCCACCTGGGTGCCGCTCTTCAGGCCCCGGTGCACGATGCGGTAACCGGAACCGGCGCCGGAGCGCACCGGCACGTAAATCTCATCGTCCACCCAGGCGGTGGCGGCGGTGGCGGGCACCGACAGCACGGCGAGCAACAACAAACACAACCAGCGGACCAGCATCGATGGGTACTCCTTGACGGTGAAGGCGCGAAGTTTAGGGAACCGGCGCCGCCGAGGGCGCCGAAATAGTCACATTTCAGGGAAGAAACTCAGGGAAGTACCGCCTTGAACGGCTTCACCGTGACCCGGGCGTAGACGCCGGCGGCGATGTAGGGGTCGGCGTCGGCCCAGGCCCGGGCCGCTTCCAGGGAATCGAACTCGGCCACCACCAGGGAGCCGGTGAAACCGGCCTGGCCCGGGTCCGGGCTGTCCACCGCCGGGTGCGGGCCGGCCAGGGTCAGCCGGCCTTCGTCGCGGAGCCGCTCCAGGCGGGCCAGGTGGTCGCCCCGGGCGCCGGCGCGCTTGTCCAGGGAGTCGGCCACGTCTTCACTGATGATCGCGTACAGCATCGTCGTCCTCGTCTTTCTTGGCCGGGGCTTCCGGCGGCTGCTTGTCCTGGTGAAAAAGACGTTGGCGGTCGGCGTCCGGCATGCGCTTATAGAAATAAAGGAACGCCCCCACATAGAACACCATCTGCAGGGCGGTGAACCCGAACAGCTTGAAGTTGACCCAGAAATCGGTGCTGAAGTTGTAGGCGATGTACAGGTTGAGCGCGCCCAGGCCGACGAAATAGAGAATAAAGGCCAGGTTGAGGCGGCTCCAGTCACGGCGGGGCAGGGCCACCACATAGCCGAAGCCGCTGACCATCAACTTCTCGCACAGACGCTGCAGCAGGTTGCGCTGGCGCAGGAAGTGGCCCGCCAGCAGCACCGCCGCCAGCACGAAGCTGATGATCGAGGGGCGCCATTTGATAAAGACATCGTCGCGCAGCAGCAGGGTCAGACCGCCGAACACCAGGGTGACGGCCAGCACCATCAGATGCAGGCGATGCCAGCGCTTCCAGATCAGCCGTCCGGCGATCACCTGGAAGGAGGTGGCGGCGATGATGCCCCAGGTGGCCAGCATGATGTCGCGGCCGCTGAGGAAGTACAGGCCGAAAAACACCACCACCGGGAGGTAGTCGAACAATTGCTTCATGAAGTCGTTTCCTCGGTCGGACCGCCGATGGTAGCGGGAACCGCCGCCTAAATCATCCCGCCCGGCGCCCCGCCTGTATAGGCCGGGGGCGCGAGTGTGGTAACGTGCGCGCCATGACCCACATCGCCCCGTTCCAACGCCCCGACCTGCACTGCCACAGCCTCGCCTCCGACGGCGTTCTGGCGCCGGCGGAGCTGGTCGCCCGCGCCGCCGAGTACGGCGTCGACGCCCTGGCGCTCACCGACCACGACACCCTGGCCGGTCTGCCGGAGGCGCGCGCCGCGGCGGCGGAGCACGGTATTACCCTGATCGACGGCATCGAACTGTCGGTGCTGTGGGGGAGCCGTGAGATCCACGTGCTGGGCCTGTGGGTGGACCCGGCGTGCCCGGTGCTGGGCGCCCGGGTGACCGCCCAACTGGACGCCCGGCGGGAACGGGCCCGGCGCATCGGCGCCCGCCTGGACAAGGCCGCCCGCATCGAGGACAGCTACGCCAAGGCCTGCGAGAAGGCCGCCTCGGATACCCCCGGCCGGCCCTGGTTCGCCCGGGTACTGGTGGAGGAGGGCGTGGTGCGCGACCAGCGTCATGCTTTCAACCGCTTTCTCAAGAAAGGCCAGTCGGCGTTCGTGTCCACCCCCTGGGTGACCCTGGAGCAGGGTGTCCGGGATCTGCTGGCCGCCGGCGGCGTGCCGGTGCTGGCCCATCCCCAGGCCTACAGTCTGACCCGCAAACGCCTGCGCGAGCTGGTGCGGGATTTCCGCAACGCCGGCGGTCTGGGCATGGAGGCGGTGATGCCCGGGCTCAGCTCCCAGCAGGCCGGCCTGCTGGAGGAGTGCTGGCGGCATTTCGGCCTGGCGGTGTCCGGCGGCAGCGATTTCCACTCGCCGCAGCAGAAGTGGCTGTCCCTGGGCGGCCTGCCGCCGTTTCCGCCGGACGGCCGCGCCGTGTGGCAGTTGCCCGAGGCCGGTTACGCCACCGCCGACGCCGGTTCGGCCGACCCTGATCTGGAGGTGTCCGTATCATGACCGAAGTACTCCATATTCACCCGGAAACGCCCCAGCCGCGCCTGATCCGGCAGGCCGTGGACGTGATCCGCCAGGGCGGGCTGATCGCCTATCCCACCGACACCACCTACGCCCTGGGCTGCGGCATCGGGGAAAAAGACGCCCTGGAACGGCTGATCCGCCTGCGCCGGCTGGACGACAAGCACCAGTTCACGCTGCTGTGCCCGGACCTGTCGGTGCTGGCGGTGTTCGCCAAGGTGGACAACCCGGACTATCGCCTGCTCAAGGCGCACACCCCGGGCCCCTACACCTTTATTCTCAAGGCCACCCACGAGGTGCCCCGGCGGCTGATGCATCCGAAAAAGCGCACCATCGGCATCCGCGTGCCGGATCACCCGATCTGCCAGGCGCTGCTGGCGGAGCAAGGCGGGCCGATCATGACCTCCACCGCCCATCTGCCGGACGACGAATTTCCGCTCACCGATCCCCAGGACGTGCGGGATTTCCTCCAGGGGCAGGTGGATCTGGTCATCGACGGCGGCTTTTGCGGCGTCACCGAGACCACGGTGATCTCCCTGGCGGACGGCACCGGGCCGGAGGTGGTGCGCGAGGGCGCCGGGCCCCTCGACGCCATTTTCTGAACACCCGTAAGCCCCGGGACGGACTGGCACCGTCCCTGCAAGGCATTAATCCGGATGTTCCCCGGGCTGGCGGCGTGCCAGCCCTGTCTTTACCCCGGCGGTTCCCTTTATAATCGCCGCTTTCTTGCCGTTGCGACAGGAGTCGGCTTTTGAGTTCCGTGGTTCCCTCCCAAAGAGTGGTATCGGGTATGCGCGCCACCGGGCGCCTGCATCTGGGGCATTACCATGGCGTGCTCAAGAATTGGGCACGTTTGCAGCACGAGTACGAGTGTTTCTTTTTTGTCGCTGACTGGCACGGGCTCACCACCGAGTATGAGAACCCGCACGCCATTCAGGACCATGTCTGGGATCTGGTCATCGATTGGCTGGCCGCCGGTGTCAATCCCGGCTCCGCCACCCTGTTCATCCAGAGCCAGGTGCCGGAGCACGCGGAACTGCATCTGCTGCTGTCGATGATGACGCCGCTGTCCTGGCTGGAACGGGTGCCGACCTACAAGGACCAGCAGGAAAAACTGCGCGAGAAGGACCTGAGCACCTACGGCTTCCTGGGCTACCCGCTGCTGCAGGCCGCCGACATCCTGATCTACCGGGCCGGCCAGGTGCCAGTGGGCGCCGACCAGGTGGCCCATGTGGAGCTGACCCGGGAGGTGGCGCGCCGGTTCAACCATCTGTACGGCCGCGAGCCGGGCTTCGAGGAAGCGGTGGCGGCGGCCATCAAGAAGATGGGCAAGAAGCAGTCGCGCATCTACACCGAGAACCGCCGCAAGTATCAGGAGCAGGGCGACGAGTCGGCCCTGGAGACCGCTCGGGCCCTGGTGCAGGGCCAGCAGAACATCACCCTGGGCGACAAGGAACGCCTGAGCGGCGACCTGGAAGGCGGCGGCAAGGTGATTCTGCCGGAGCCCCAGGCCCTGCTGACGCCGGCGTCCAAGATGCCCGGGCTGGACGGTCAGAAAATGTCCAAGTCCTACGGCAACTTCATCAGTCTGCGCGAGGAGCCGGACCAGGTGGACGCCAAGATCCGGCGCATGCCCACCGACCCGGCGCGGGTGCGGCGCAGCGACCCGGGCAACCCGGACAAGTGCCCGGTGTGGGAATTCCACCAGGTGTACACCGACGACGCCACCCGCGCCTGGGTGCGCGAGGGCTGCACCTCCGCCGGCATCGGCTGCCTGGAATGCAAGAAGCCGGTGATCGAGGCGGTGCAGGAAGAGCTGGCGCCGATTCGCAAGCGCGCCGAGGAGCATTTGCGTAATCCGGATCTGGTGCGCACCATCGTGGCGGAAGGCTGCGAGGAGGCCCGCGAGGCGGCCCGCGCCACCCTCGAGGAAGTGCGCGCCGCCATGGGGCTGCACTACCGGTGAGCAGCAAGCGGGCGGTGAGTGGCCAGTGGGAGCGGCAAGTATGAACGACGTCATCGACCAGCCGGCCGCGCCCGGCGCCCGCAATCCCCTGGCGCCGGCCGGTCCGCAACAGGCGGAAATGCCGTTTGGTCTGATGTACGGGCAGGCGATCACCAAGCTGCCGGACGATCTGTACATCCCGCCGGACGCCCTGGAAGTGTTCCTGGAGGCGTTCGAGGGGCCGCTGGACCTGCTGCTGTATCTGATCAAGCGCCAGAATCTGGACATTCTGGACATCCCGGTGGCGCAGATCACCAGTCAGTACATGGAATACGTGGAACTGATGAAGGCGCTCAACCTGGAGTTGGCCGCCGAGTATCTGGTGATGGCCGCCATGCTGGGCGAGATCAAGTCGCGCAGCCTGCTGCCCCGGCCCAGCCACGATGAGGACGAGGACGCGGAGGACCCGCGCGCGGAGCTGATCCGCCGCCTGCAGGAATACGAGCGCTTCAAACAGGCCGCCGAGGACATCGACGGTCTGCCGCGCCAGGAACGGGATTTCCAGCTGGCCGCCGCGCGCCGCCCGGACTTCGTGCGCGAGCGGGCGCAGCCGGACGTGGACCTGCGCGAGCTGCTGCTGGCCTTCAAGGAGGTGCTGCACCGCGCCGACATGTTCGAGAGCCATCAGGTGTCGCGGGAGAAACTGTCCACCCGCGAGCGCATGGCCAACGTGCTGGACCGGCTCAAGGGCCGCGAGTTCGTGCCCTTCGTGGAGCTGTTCGAGGCCGAGGAAGGCCGGCTCGGCGTGGTGGTGAGTTTTCTGGCGGTGCTGGAACTGGTCAAGGGGTCGCTGATCGAGCTGATTCAGACCGAGCCGTTCAGCCCCATCCACGTGAAGGCCCGCACGCTGGTGCTGGAAGAGTCCGAGGCCCTGGCGGCGCTGGAAATCGATGACGACGAATCCGCCGACGACACGCCCGAGGACGATTGACGTGGAGCCGCAGCACATCAAGAACATTCTGGAAGCGGCGATCTTCGCCGCCGACGGCCCGCTGGACCGGGACGCGCTGCTGATGCTGTTCGACGAGGGCGAGCGGCCGGACAAGGCGACCCTGTCGAAGCTGCTGGAGGAAGTGGCCGAGGACTACGCCGGGCGCGGCGTTGAGCTGCGCGAAGTGGCGTCCGGGTTCCGTTTTCAGGTGCGCAAGGACCTGGGCCCCTGGGTCAGCCGCCTGTGGCAGGAGAAACCGCCGCGCTACAGCCGGGCGATTCTGGAAACGCTGGCCCTGGTGGCCTACCGGCAACCGATCACCCGGGGCGAAATCGAGGAGATCCGTGGCGTGTCCGTGAGCTCGCACATCATCAAGAGCCTGCTGGAACGCAATTGGGTCAGAGTGGTGGGGCACAGGGACGTGCCCGGGCGCCCGGCCATGTTCGCCACCACCCGGCAGTTCCTGGACTACTTCGACCTGAAGAGCCTGGAGGACCTGCCGCCGCTGTCCGAGATCAAGGATCTGGACAAGCTCAACGAGGAACTGGCGCTGAGCGATGCGCCGGACGAGGACGACGACCGGGAAGCGGGCACCGGCACCGCCGGTGGCGAGCCCGCCGAGCGGCTGTTCGGCGGCTACGACGAGGAGCCGGAAATCGACGATTCCACCCTGATGAGCATGGACAAGGTGGACGCGGTGAACGCCGGCTTCGAGACCGAATTCCGCCGCAAGGCCTCGCCGGAGGCGGAAAACGATGCCGCGCCGACGAAACCTGTTGCCACGGAAGTACCGGCGGCCGCCGAACAGCCGGAGGCCGCGGAAACGCCGGTGACGGAAGACGCGGAAGGCCGGCAAGGGAACGACGACGACGGCGGCGAGGCCGCCAACGAGGACGAAACATCGCGTCATGAGTGAAAAGTTGCAGAAAGTCCTGGCCCGCACCGGGCTGGGATCACGCCGTGAACTGGAGACCTGGATCGCCAACGGGCGCATCTCCGTGAACGGCAAGGTGGCGACCCTGGGCGACCGGGTGGAGCCGGAAGACACGATCAGAGTGGACGGCAGGATCATTCCAGTGAAGGCGGAAGAAGACGTAATTCGGCGCGTGATCGTTTATCACAAGCCCGCCGGTGAGGTGTGCTCGCGGAACGACCCGCAGGGGCGCCCCACGGTGTTCGACAATCTGCCCCGGTTGCAGGGCCTGCGCTGGGTGCAGGTGGGCCGGCTGGACATCAACACCACCGGCCTGATGCTGTTCACCACCGACGGCGAACTGGCGCACCGCCTGATGCACCCGTCCAACGGTTTCGTGCGCGAGTACGCCGTGCGCGTGCGCGGCGAGCTCACCGACGAGAAACGGCGGGCGATGCTCGACGGCGTGCTGCTGGAGGACGGGGTATCCCGCTTCGACAGCATCGAGGACGCCGGTGGCGGCGAAGAGGCCGCCAACCACTGGCACAAGGTCAGCCTGACCGGCGGCAAGTACCGGGAAGTGCGGCGCCTGTTCCAGTCCCAGGACCTGGAAGTGGCGCGGCTGATCCGCATCCGTTTCGGCGATCTGACGTTGCCGTCGGATCTGCGCATGGGCCGCTGGAAGGAACTCACCGCCGACGAGATCAAGCCGCTCACCGACCGGGTGGATCTGAAAGGCAAGAAGTACACCGGCCTGTACGGCCGCGCGCGCCTGCGTCACCAGCGTGGCGACAAGCCGCCGCGCAAACCCCGCCGCAATCCCTACCGGCGTTGACCGGATCGCGACCGAAGTCGCTCCTGCATCGGGGGCTCCCCGTAGGAGCGACTTCAGTCGCGATTTTTCTAAGGCAACCGCATCAACGCCCCCACCAACGCCGGTAGCGCCGTTTCCACCCGCAGAATGCGGGTCCCGAAACGGCGCGGCAGGAAGCCGTGGGCCTGGAGCAGTTCCACCTCGAACGGCGTCCAGCCGCCCTCCGGCCCGATCGCCAGGGTGGCCGGCCCGTCCAGCTCGTGGGGCAGGGCGGGGTGGTCCCCGGGGTGGGCCAGCAGGCGCGGGCCGGCGCCGGCCCAGGCGTCCAGATCGTCCTCCACGAACGGCCGGAAGCGGGGCGCCAGCACCAGTTCCGGCAGCACCGTGTCACCGGCCTGTTCCAGGCCCAGCAGCAGTTTTTCCCGGAGCAGGTCGGCCTTCAGGTTAGGCGTCCGCCAGTAGCTTTTGTCCACCTTCCAGGCGTTCACCAGCACCAGGCGTTTGATGCCCAGGCTGGCGGCGTCGATCAGCAGCCGTTTCAGCATTTTCGGCCTCGGCAGGGCCAGCAGCAGGTTCAGTCCCAGCGGCGCCGGAGGCTGAGAAACAGCTTTAAAAGAAATTACTATCTCATTGTTTTTAATGGATTCTATCCGGCCTTCCCCCAAGGGGCCGTTCAACAGGCCGGCGCGGCAGGGCGCGCCTTCGGTCAGCCCCAGCACGGTGCGTACGTGGCCGGCCTGGCGCGGGTCCAGGCGCCAGAGATGGTCGTCCAGCCGTTGATCGGGGTGCAGCAGCAGCAGATTCATGGGGCGGGATTATGGCACAGGGACTGACGCAATCCTCCCGCAACGTGGCGATTCCGGCCCTTTGCGCCGGCGCCGGGGGTTGCTAGAGTGCGCCTCGTTATTCTCGATGACGTGGAGAGACACGCATGCAGTTTCAGGGCACCGACCAGTACGTCGCCACCGAAGATCTGAAGATGGCCGTCAACGCCGCCATCGCTCTGCAGCGCCCGCTGCTGATCAAGGGCGAGCCGGGCACCGGCAAAACCCTGCTCGCCGAGCAGGTGGCCGAGTCCCTCGGCATGCCGCTGCTGTCCTGGCACATCAAGTCCACCACCAAGGCCCAGCAGGGCCTGTATGAGTACGACGCGGTGTCCCGCCTGCGCGACTCCCAGCTCGGCGCCGAGGGCGTCGAGGACGTGGCCAACTACATCAAGAAGGGCAAGCTGTGGGAGGCGTTCGCCGCCGACGACCAGGTGGTGCTGCTGATCGACGAGATCGACAAGGCCGACATCGAGTTCCCCAACGATCTGCTGCAGGAACTGGATCGCATGGAGTTCTTCGTCTACGAGACCGGGGAAACCGTGCGCGCCGAGAAACGCCCGATCGTGATCATCACCTCCAACAACGAGAAGGAGCTGCCCGACGCCTTCCTGCGCCGCTGCTTCTTCCACTACATCAATTTCCCCGACGCCAAAACCATGCAGGCGATCGTCGATGTGCACTTCCCGGAGATCAAGAAGGAACTGGTCAGCGAAGCACTGGAGATCTTCTTCGATCTGCGCAAGGTGCCGGGCATGAAGAAGAAGCCCTCCACCAGTGAGCTGATCGACTGGCTCAAGCTGCTGATGGCCGACGACATTCCCCAGGACATCCTGCGCAACCGCGACACCAAGAGCGCGGTACCGCCGCTGTACGGCGCCCTGGTGAAGAACGAGGCCGACGTGCAGCTGCTGGAACGGCTGGCCTTCATGAGCCGCCGCGAACGCTGATCCCGGAGAAGCGTTTATGCTGATCGGTTTTTTCGAGGACCTGCGCGCCCACCGCGTGCCGGTGAGCCTGCGCGAACTGCTGGACCTGTTCGACGCGCTCAAGCACCACGTGGCGTTCGGCTCCATCGAGGACTTCTACATGCTGTCCCGGGCGGTGATGGTCAAGGACGAGAAGTACTATGACCGCTTCGACCGCGCCTTCGCCCATTACTTCGAGGGCCTGGAAAGCATCGAGCCGGACTGGCTGAGCCGCACCATCCCCGAGGAATGGCTGCGCGCCCAGCTGGAGAAGACCCTGTCCGCCGAGGAGCGGGAGAAACTGCAGGGTCTGGGCAGCCTGGAGAAGATCCTCGACGAACTGCGCAAGCGCCTGGAAGAGCAGGAAAAGCGCCACCAGGGCGGCAACAAGTGGGTCGGCACCGGCGGCACCAGCCCGTTCGGTGGTTACGGGGAAAACCCGGAAGGCATCCGCATGGTCGGCCCGTCGCGCAACAAGAGCGCGGTGAAGGTCTGGGAAAAGCGGGAGTTCCGCAACCTGGACGACTCCGTGGAGCTGGGCATCCGCAACATCAAGCTGGCCCTGCGCCGGCTGCGCAAGTTCGCCCGCACCGGCCGCGACGACGAGCTGGACATGGACGACACCATCCGCTCCACCGCCCGCAACGCCGGCCTGCTCGACATCAAGATGCGCCCGGAGAAGGAAAATCGGGTCAAGGTGCTGCTGTTCTTCGACATCGGCGGCTCCATGGACCCCTACATCAAGATGTGCGAGGAGCTGTTCTCCGCCGCCCGGCTGGAGTTCAAGCACATGGAGTATTTCTACTTCCACAACTTCATCTACGAATACGTGTGGAAGGACAACCGCCGCCGCTGGGACGAGAAGGTCTCCACCTGGGACGTGCTGCACAAGTACGGCAGCGACTACAAGGTGATCTTCATCGGCGACGCCGCCATGAGCCCCTACGAGGTGAACTCGGTGGGCGGCTCCGTGGAGCACTGGAACGACGAGCCCGGCGCGGTCTGGTTCCAGCGCATCATGGACACCTACGAAAAGGTGATCTGGCTGAACCCGGAACCGGAACGGGCCTGGCAGATGACCACCTCCACCCAGTGGATCAAGCAGCTCGCCGACCAGCGCATGTTTCCGCTCACCCTGGAGGGCATCGAGCGGGCCATGCGGTACCTGAGCAAATGAATCGCGGCTATCGCGGCTGAAGCGGTACGCTCGTCAGCCGCGAACCCCTTAAGCTTTCCTTAAGCCACTGGCCGGGTCTCTGCGCTAATCTGTCCGTTTCTCGGACTCGAACAAGGACCCGGAATGAACCAACGCCTGCCGCGCCTGCTGGCGCTCGCCCTCTGCGCCGGCCTGCCCGCGCTCACCCTTGCCGACGTGGACAAGGTCTATTCGCCCCGTATCCAGGCCGGCGACCTGGAACTGGAGACCCGCGGCACCTACCTGGACGACGACCAGCCGGAGGACGGCCGCTGGCTGCAGAAATTCTCCCTGGGCTACGCCTTCAGCGACCGCTTCGCCCTGGAAGCCTATCTGAACACCGAGAAGCTGCCCGGCGAGGACTTCGAACTGGAAGCCTATGAACTGGAAGGGCGCTTCAACCTGTTCCAGAACCGGGACCACGCGCTGGCCCTGCTCGGCGAGGTGGAAAAGGAGCGCGAGGACGATGTCTGGGAATACAAGATCGGCCCGCTTTACGAGCAGCGACTGCCGGCGGACTGGCGGCTGCGGCTGAACGCCTTCGCCGAGAAGCAGGACGGCGCCGACGCCGAGGAAGACGAGATCGAATACTCCGGCGCCGCCCAGCTGGCCTGGCTGGCCGACGACGAGCTGGCGCCGGCCCTGGAATATTACGGCGAAAGCGGCAACCACGGCGCCGGGCCGGTGCTGCTCGGCGAGTTCGAGCTGGGCGGCCATGAGCTGGAATGGGAAGCCGGCGCCATCTTCGGTCTTTCCGACGGCGCCGACGACGTGGTCTATCGCTGGTCCCTGGAAGCGGAGTTCTGAGCGGGCGCCGCCGGCGCTTTCACCAGCTTGAGGGCGCCAATGCTCAGCAGCACCACCGCCATGCCCAGCCACTGAACCGGCCCCAGGTGTTCGTCCGGGAACAGCGCCAGCGCGGCGGTGACCGTGACCACCGGGCCGAACATGGCCACCACCGCCGCCTCGGAGGCATTGGCCCGGTGAAAGCCCTCGAACAGCAGGAAGAAGGGCAGCACCGTGGACAGCACCACCAGCACCACCATCCAGCCCAGCGCCGGCGCGCTCAGCACCAGGTCGGCGGCGGGAATGCCCGGCAGCAGCCCCACCGCCATGAACACCAGGGTGAAGCTGTTCGACACCTGATTGAAGCGCACCGAGCCCAGCGGTTTCATCAGCCCCTGACCGAGGGTCAGGAAGCTGGCGTAGCAGGCCGCCGCGCCGAGCCCGTAGAGCACGCCGTGGGCCGTCACCCGGCCGGCCTGCCAGCCGGGCAGCAACAGCAGGGCGATGCCGGTCCAGGCGCCGGCGAACACCAGGGCATGCAGGGGCGATGGCAGGCGCCGGGCCCGGGCCGCGTCCAGCAGCATCACCAGCGCCGGGAACAGGTACAGCAGCATCCGTGACAGGCTGGCGCCGAGTTCGTGGATGGCGTTGAAATCGCACCAGGTACTGAAGAAGAACAGCAGGCCGCTGACCCCGCACCACAGCCACTGCCGGCCGCTGAGCCGGGCCTTGGGCCGGTGCCGGTTAAGCCACAGGGCGCCCAGCCAGAACAGTGGCACCGCCAGCACGAAGCGCCAGATCAGCAGCACGTCCACGGACACGCCGTATTGGTATACCAAACGGGCAAAAATGCCCTTGAAGGCCATGGCGAAGGTGGCCAGGGCCACCAGCATCAGGCCCGACTGCCAGAAGGCACGCTGCGTCATCGGAAGGCTCGCAAGAGAGAAAGGTCAGGACGAAGCGGCCCATGGTCCGCCTGTGGGGCGGGGAAATCCAATGAAAAGCGGGACTGCCCTGGATTCCTGGCGGGAATGGGGAAATAGAAAAACGATAAAAATCATGACTGAAAAGGACAAACGTAAAATTCACCTCGGCGCCTTTTAACAATTGGCCGCGGTATTGCATAGTATCGACCATTGCCCGGGCGGCCCCTCGTCAGCCCGATTTTCGCCTTTTCCCGGAGCGGACGGCCATGCGTCTGTTTGCCTTATTGCTGAGTGTTTGTCTGATCGGCGCCGCCCACGGCGAGCGTTTCTTCGGCGACTTCGATGTGATCGGCGAGCCGGTGGTGGGCGGTAACCGTGGCCTGATCGAGGAGATGAACCGGGACCGGCTCAGCGTCAACGCCGACGCCGGCACCGAGTTCCAGTTGCCGGTGCGCTATTTCTCCCCACGGCTGATGGCCCGCAGCCAGACCCGGCTGTCGGCCCTGTTTCCCGCCGATACAGTGGCACAGCGGGACCGCATGATGCGCGGGCAGGGCAGTTCACTCACCGAGGCCGGGCTGACCCTGGACCGGTTGTTCGGGCCCCGGCGTGACTATCGCTTCGACGCCGTGTTCAAGGCCCGCCGGGAAATGCTCTACCAGTACACCCAGCCCGCCGAAGCGGCGTTCAATCCCTTTTTCGAGGCACCGGGCACGCTCACCGAGAGCGAGGGCTTCAACATCAACGCCGGCCTGAAGAAGACGTTCGGGGACCTGGACATGGCCATGCGGGTGGAGCGCCTGTTCCCGCACCGGGACGACGGCCGGCTGGTCTCCAGCCCCTATCGCACCTCGGCCCTGGCCACCCTGGCCACCTATCTGGACCCGGCCTGGTGGTGGCCCGGCGCCCGCCTCAACATCAACATCGATGCCCGGGACGCCTTCAACGAGGACGACGACGCCCGCTTCGCCGGCGCCAACCTGTCGTTCGACACCTTCGGGCCGGCCTCCCTGCGGGTCGGCTACCGCCATGATCTGATCGATCACCTGGACACCTCGGCCACCGTGGGGCTGGGTTTCTCCCTGTTCGAGCATCTGAACTTCGACATCTCCGGCATTCGCAATCCCGACGATACCTACGGCGTGCTGGCGCGGCTGCTGGTCACCCAGCTCTGATCCAGGCGCCGGGACTTGAGTCGGCGCCCCCGAAAAGGCATGGTTCATGCCCCACTTGCCCGCACGGACCCCGCCATGGCCAGCTCCCGACATCACGCCATTGATCTGGACTTCGACCGCGACCATCTCTGGCACCCCTATACCTCCACCTCCCAGCCGCTGCCGGTGTACCCGGTGGCCCGGGCCGAGGGGGTCTATCTGGAACTGGAAGACGGCCGCCGGCTGATCGACGGCATGTCTTCCTGGTGGGCGGCGATCCACGGCTACAATCATCCGCGTCTGAACCAGGCCGCCAAGGACCAGATCGACCGCATGGCCCACGTCATGTTCGGTGGCTTGACGCACGAACCAGCGGTGGAACTGGGCAAGAAGCTGGTGGCGCTGACCCCGGACCCGTTGAACAAGGTGTTCCTGGCGGACAGCGGCTCGGTGTCCGTGGAGGTGGCGATCAAGATGGCGCTGCAGTACTGGCTGAGCCAGGGCCAAGGCGAGAAGCACCGGCTGATCGCCCTGCGCAACGGCTATCACGGCGACACCTTCGGGGCCATGGCCACCTGCGACCCGGTCAACGGCATGCACCACCTGTTCAGCAAGGTGCTGCCCCACCACCTGTTCGCCGACGCGCCGACCGTGGGCTACCACGATGAATGGGACGAGCGCGATCTCGATTCCCTGCGCACCCTGCTGGAAGGGCACGCCCACGAGGTGGCGGCGGTGATCCTGGAGCCCATCGTTCAGGGCGCCGGCGGCATGCGGCTTTACCACCCGGAGTACCTGCGCGGCGCCCGGCGCCTGTGCGACGAGCACGGCGTGCTGCTGATCTTCGACGAAATCGCCACCGGCTTCGGCCGCTCCGGCGAGCTGTTCGCCCTGGAGCACGCCGGCATCTGCCCGGACATTCTTTGCCTGGGCAAGGCCCTCACCGGCGGCTATATGACCCTGGCGGCCACCCTGTGCAGCGACCGGGTGGCCGCCGGCATCTGCGACGGCGAAGCCGGCGTGCTGATGCACGGGCCCACCTTCATGGGCAACCCGCTGGCCTGCGCGGTGGCCAACGCCAGCATTGATCTGCTGCTGGAGAGCGACTGGCGCGGCCGGGTGGCCGGCATCCAATCGCAACTGCGCCGCGAACTGGAACCCTGCCGCTGCCTGCCCGGCGTCGCCGACGTGCGCGCCCTGGGCGCCATCGGCGTGCTGGAACTGGAACAGCCCCGCGACGTGGCCGCCACCCAGAAAATGCTGGTGGAGCGGGGCGTCTGGATCCGCCCCTTCGGCAAGCTGGTCTATATCATGCCGCCCTACGGCATCGAGCCGGAGCAGCTCAGCCGGCTGGTGGACGCCATGGCGGCGGTGGCCACCGGCTGAGCGGCGAAAGAGAAGGGGATATCAGTCCGCCGGATCCGGCGCCTGCGCCCGGGCTTCCAGGTCCAGGCGCGTGACGAAATCGTCCAGCAACGCCTCCACGTGCTCACGGCTGTCGCCGTGCAGCCGCAGCAGGCCGAGCAGCCGGCAACGGCGATCCACCGGCACCCGCCAGCCGGCCAGGCCCCGTTCGGTCCGCCGGATCAGCAAGGTTTCCACGTCCGGGCGCAGAGGGCGCAGGGCCGGGTTGGCGTCGCGGAGCCGGTACCAGGGATTGAGCGGCAGCGTATCTTGCCGCACGCCCCGCGGGCCGGCCCGGGACACCGAGAGACAGGACGCCCCCGTGCGGGGGGAGAGAAAGGACACCGGCCAGTTGGGCCCCGGTTCCACGCGGTGGTCGTCGTCCAGCGCCCCGGCGCGCAGGGCGGGCAGGGCGACGACCCGCCGGGGTACCCGCAGATAGCGGCGCCCGGCCCCCTGTTCCAGCAGCGCCGCGCACACCTGGCAACTGCACAGAAGCCGCTGGCTGCGGCGCTCCAGCAGATGTCCGTGCGCGGCGTCCAGTTCACTGCCGCACAGATCGCAACAGTGGCTGAGGTCCGGATCCAGGGACAGGGGCCGGGTCACCGGCAGCCTATAGCCGGGCAGGGCGCAGCCGATGCGGGCGAGGCAGACCGCGCTCTGATCGGGGGCGGCGGAGGAGACCGCCGCCCGGGCATCGTCAAGGAAGAACGTTTCTGAAGCGTCGGAGTGCTGTGGGTGCGACATGGGTCGTGCCTCCTTTTTTTCGCGCTGAGTCCGTTCTTGTCGTCGCGGCGAGAACGTTCAAGCGTAAGGAAGCGGCTCCGGCGGCACCAGCCGGTCAGTCTCCTAGGTATTCTCCCCTATCGTCGTCCAGGGACAGGCGGTAAACGCCGCAAAGCACCGCCAGGGTGAGCAGGTCGCTGGTGGACCGGGCCTGCATCTTCAGCATCACGTGTTTGCGGTGATGCTCCACGGTGCGCGGGCTGATCATCAGGTGACGGGCGATCACCTTGTTGGCGCAACCGGCCACCACCAGCTGCAGCACTTCCTGTTCGCGCGGCGTCAGTTCGGCGAAGCGGCGCCGGGCCTCCCGTTCGTCCCGGGCACGCTGGCGGTTTTCCCGCTCCAGGCGCAGGGCCTTGCGCACGCAGGCCAGTAAATCCTCTTCCCGGAACGGCTTGCGCAGGAAATCCAGCGCCCCGCGCTTCAGGGCCTTCACCGCCGTGTCGGTGTCGCCGTGGCCGGTGATGAAAATTACCGGCAAGGAGCAGTGCCGTTCGTTGAGCCATTGCTGAAAGCCCAGCCCGTCCAGGTCCGGCATGCGCAGATCGGTGATCAGGCAGCCGCCCTGGTCCGGGTCCAGCGCCTCCATGCACTGCCGCGCGCGGGGGTACTGCCGCACCGGCAACCCCAGCACTTCCAGGGCGCGGCCGATGGCGGCCAGAAACGGCGGATCATCGTCCACCACATGTATGATCTGTTCCGCTTCAGTGTTCATGGTCCCCCCGCGCCGAGGCGGGGAGTGTGAAACAGAAACGCGCGCCGGACGGCGGTCGCTCTGCCCACAGCTCACCACCGTGGGCCTCGATGATGTTTTGACTGATCGCCAGGCCCATGCCCATGCCACCGGCTTTATTGGTCTGGAACGGGTTGAACAGACGATCAAGAATGTCCGTGCTGACGCCCGGACCGGTATCTTCCACACTGACCAGGATGTGGCCTTGCCGATCGGTGCGAGCCCGGATGCTCAGACGCGCCTCGTCCAGGCCGGCCATGGCCTCGATGCTGTTGTGGGTCAGATTGACCAGCACCTGGCCGATCTGAATCACGTTCACGTGTACCGGCGGCAGCGTGTCGGCGATGTCCAGGGTCAGCGCCACGTCGTTGTCCCGGGCGTTGGCGTCGATCAGGGCCAGTACCGTGTCCACCACTTGCTCCAGCGGCACGGTGCGACGGGCCGCCTGGGCGTCCCGCTCGCCGTCCTTGAGGAACTCACGCAGCTGCCCGATCACGCCGCTGGCGTACAACGCCGCTTCCCGGGCCTGGGACAGGGCTTCGGAACATTCATCCCGGTCGGCACGGCCTTCGCTGAGAAAGCGCAACGCTGCGTCGCAGCTCAGCACCACCGTGCCCAGCGGCTGGTTCAGTTCGTGGGCCAGGCTGGCGGCGAATTCACCGGCCATGTTGCGGCGCGCCAAGTGGGTGAGCTGAGACTGCAGGTAACGCTGCTGACGGGCGGAACTGTGTTCCTCGGAAACGTCGATCAGGCTGAGCCGGGCAGGGTGGTCGCCACTGGCGACCCCCCTGAGCCATACGGTCAGGTCCTCGCCGTGTCGGCTGTGCACGCGCACGTACAGCTTTTCCATCCGGTCGCTCTCGCGCAACCGTCGAAGGTAGCGATCGAAATACTGCTGGTCGGCGTCGACCACCCAATCGGCGAATGGCCGGCCGGTCATGCCTTCGGCATCCTGCGCAAAGAGCGCGGCGCCGGTTTGATTGATGCGTTCAATGCTCCCCGACGCATCGAGAAGCAGGTAACCCAACGGCGCATTATCAAACAGATCCTGATAATCCAGCGGGGGTTGGAGGGGGTGTTCCATAGGCCATCCAGGGCCGGAAAAAGTGCGTGGACTATCTCACAGTTTCTTCACGCCGGAAAACCGACCCGTTCCGCGAAACCCCGGCGAGCAGGGCGGCCGGCCCCGAAAGCGGGCGGGGCAGGGGGCTACAGCGGCAAACGGCAAAGGTAAATCTCCGTAAAAGGGTGCCTGGAGTGTGTTCTTTGCCGCCGACAGGGCGCCGGCGGCCGGCCTCTCAGGCCTCCTCGGCGATCCGGAACGAGGCCACCAGGCTCTTCAGCCGCGCCGCCTGATCCTCCAGGGAGGCGGCGGCGCTGCTGGATTCCTGCACCAGGGCGGCGTTCTGCTGGGTGGTGGTGTCGATCTCCGTCACCGCCACGCTGATCTGCTGGATGCCGCCGATCTGCTCGCCGGTGGCCGAGGCCACCTCCTTCATCAGGCCGGCCAGTTCCTCGATGCCCTTGACCGCGCTTTCCAGGGTGACGCCGCTGCGGGTGGCCTGGGCGGCGCAGGACTCGATCTGGGTCCGGGTGTCCTCCAGCAGGGCGCGGATTTCTCCGGACGATGACGCCGCCCGCGCCGCCAGGTTGCGCACCTCGCTGGCCACCACCGCGAAACCCCGACCTTTCTCGCCGGCCCGGGCGGCCTCCACCGAGGCATTCAGCGCCAGGATGTTGGTCTGAAAGGATATGCCGTCAATGGTCTCGATGATGCTGTTCATTCGCGCCGAACGGCTGGCGATCTCCTGCATCAAGCGGATGCTCTCGCGCACCTCCTCGCCACTGGCCCGGGCGCTCCGGGAGGCGCCGCTGGCCAGTTCGTCCGCCCGCCGGGTGGACTGCTCGTTGTTGCTGGCCGTGGCGGTGATTTCCTCCATGCTGGCGGCGGTTTCCTGGAGTGCCGTCGCCTGCTGCTCGGTGCGCGAGGACAGATCCTCGGCGCCGGCGGCGATCTCATTGGCGCCGATATAAACATTCTCGCTGGCGCCACGCAGTGACGACACCAGACCGGTGAGCGCGTCCTGCATATCGGCCATGGCCCGCAGCAACTGGGCCGGCTCGTCACGGCCCTCGGCGACGATGGCCTGGCGCAGATCCCCCTCGGCGACCCGGCGCGCCACGCTCAGGGCGCGGCCCAGGGGGCGGGTGATGCCCCGGGTGATCACCACCGCCAGAATCACGGCGATGATCAACGCCACCGCCGTGAACAGCAGCACGCCGGTGACCGTGCTGGTCACCACCGAGGTGAGGGTGTCGCCCAGCTTATCCAGCTCGGCCATGGCCCGGGTGGCGATGGCCTCGGCGGATTCCTCCAGTTGGTAAATGCCCTGCTTGGATTCCGAGAACGCCCGGTTGGCGGCCCCGGTGGTGTCGAACTCACCGGCCACCAGACGCGCATGAATGCCGCTGAAATCCTCCCGGTAGGCGGTCAGCCCGGTCAGGGCATCCTGGTACAGGCGCTTCATCTCCGGGGCCCGGGCCAGCAACAGACCGTCCCGCAGCGTGGTATCCAAGGCATCCATGGACGAGGCCCATTTCTGGAAATACTCACCGGAGCGTTCCGGCTGATCCATATTGATCAGCACATCCTTTTCGTAACGCCGACCCTCCAGCGCCAGCAGCCGTACACGGCCGGCATTGGTGGCCAGCGCGCCGTCGGTTCGCAGCGCCGTATGGGTGGTCTCGGACACCGTGAATACGCCGAACATGCCGGTCGCGGCCACGGCGGCGAGCAACAGAAGGACAACCGCGAAAGCGCCACCCAGGCGGGCGCCGATCCTGAACCGGTTCAACATGGGAACTCCAAAAACGGGCAAGGTGTGATTGTTTTTCGACCGCCGCGGGCGCCCCTTGAGGTGGGCGCTTCCGGTAACGAGAGGTTTCTCCTTTTTGTCCCGTTATTTGGGACTTTAAGCCTGCCGATACATCAGGGTTACATACTCCGACAAGATTCAACCCAGTTGAGTTGACTCATTTGGGTTAAAGCTTTTATGGTTTTCTCACCCAGGGCCCGAGTCCGGGAAAAAAAGACAATAACAAGGGTGTCAGCTATGCAAACGATGCATCGATGGATGGCGACCACGGCGCTGGCCGGGATGGTGGCCGGATCTATGGCCTTGTCCGGGTGTGGCGGTGGCTCCGGCGGTGCCGGCTCGCCGACCGCCGGGCCCGCCACCCCCAACGTGCCGGCGGACGATGCCGGAGGAGGGAGCGGTAAGCCCACGGCCACCGGCTTCTGCGCCGACGTGACGGTGGATTTCGCCGGCGCCCCGTCCGCCCGCGCCACCGACCTGCCCGGCAGCCTCAAGTTCCTGGTCAAGGACGGCGACTCCAGACTTTCCCTGTTCAGCCAGGTGGGCCTGGCGGCCCGCTCGCCGGGCATTCAGAGCAGCCCGGTGATCCCCCGGGGCCAGGGCTTCACCACCATCCATGGCAATCTGATCAACAGCGACCAGGTTGATCTGACCATCCCCGGCCACCTGGCGCTGCAATGGACCGTGGAACCCAACCTCTATCAACCGGAAGGGGTCACCGCCGGTGACGTGGGGTATTACGGGACCCACGTGTTTCCGGTCACCGGCACCGATATCGATTTCTCGATGATCGCCCTGGATAAGACCTCCGGCGCGCGGCGCTGGGTGGTCCGGCCCGGACAGATCGGGCAGGGCGGCACGCCGCTGGTGCTCAACGACCCGGCCACCGGCGGCAAGCAGGTGTTCTCCGGCGGGCTGCGCGCGGTGTTCGCGCTGGGCGAGGACGGCCAGGTGGCCTGGTGCACCAACACCGGACTGGGCATCAACACGGAAGCGACCTCGGACTTCGACACGCACATCAAGAAAAGGCTGTGGGGCATCAACTATCACCGGCCCACCGACAGCGTGATCGCCGTTTACGGCGACGGCACGGTGCTGGCGTTCGCCCGGGAGACCGGCGCGCTCCGGGCCCGCACCCGTATCGATGGCGATCCCTCGGTGGACAACAGTGGCCTCAACCTGCCCGAGCCGATCCTGGCCGGCGCGGAGACAGCGATGCGCAAGCAGTTCATTCCGGAGGGCGCGCAACTGCCCGAGGACGCGCGCGTCTTCGACACCATCATCTCGGTGGCCCTGGGCGGCGACATGGTGGTCAGCAACTATTACGCCACCGACCCGGACTCCGACCGCATCTGGATCGCCGCCACGCTGCCCGACCGGGCCGATGGCGAAGAGGATGGCGTGGCCCGGTTCGGCGCCCTCCATGCCCTGACGCTCACCGGCGCCGGCGACGATTACCGCTTCGCCAACGACTGCTCGATTCCGTTCGAAGGCGGCTCCGCCTCCACCCCGGCCCTGTTGCCCGGAGGGGAGCGCATCTACACCTCCGACAACGAAGGTCATGCGCTGGCCTTCAACCAACGCTGTGAGCTGATCTGGTCGGTGGACGTGGGTGACCAGATTCTCGGCTCCCTGGCGGTGTCCCCCTACGACCATCAGGTGTACGCGGCCACCGGTTCCGGGGTGTTCCAGATCATCGACCGAGGCACCACCGGGGAACTGGGCTGGTCCGCCCGGCTGGACGACATCTTTCAGGGCGGGCCGCTGCTGCTGCCGGTGCTGGAGACCGTGACCGGGGCGCTGAACAGCCTGGGGCTGTCGGTGCCCGCGCAATTGCAGGCCTCCAACATCGAAATCGCCGCGATCTCCGAAAACGCGCTGGTGCTGATGGCCGGCCTGGGCGTGCAGATGGACCCGGAGCGCAGCGAGGTGTTCGCGCCGCTGGTGATGTCGCTCACCGCCGTGGACCGCCTGAACGGAGAGATTCTCCATTCCACGCCGGCCCGGGAAGAATCCATCGCCGTGATCGGCGTGGACGACGACGGCGCCGTCACCATCGGCAACTCGCCGCTGCGACGTGCCGGCCTGGTGGGCGCCACGGAGGTCCTTGGCGATGGCCTGCTCGGCAAGGCGCTGGCCGGCCTGATTCCGCCGCTCACCGGCGGCGTGTCCAAGTACGCCCCAGCGGGCCACCACGATCTGGCCGCCCGGGACGCGGTCTGCTACGCCGCCCGCAAGGTGCTGGCCTGGGAGGTCAACCGGGACAAGGTGGACTATGCCTGGTCCCAGGCGCCGGAATCCACCGCCTACGCGGCGTTGTCCGGCCAGGGCCGGGCGATGCTGGGCCGGGCCCTGGCGGAAGGGGCCCTGACCAGCGAGGACTACTCGGCGCTGATGTTCGCCGTGGCCGACGCCGATGAGCGCCTGCGCGCGGCGGACTACCGGGGTGCCCACGCCCGCTTGAGCGACGCCTGCCAGCGGCTGCAATGAGCGGGCCGGGCAGGGCGGCGATCTGTCGAGGCCCGGGGCCTTGCTCTATACTGGCCGACTTTGCCCCGAGCCCGGATCACGCCATGGCCCCCTCAACGTCCAAAAAGGGCGGTGACGAAGTCGCCGCCAAACTGGTCAAAACCGGCATCGCCCTGTTCGGCAAAAAGGGCACCGGCACCTCTTTGCGTGAGGTCCAGCGCAAGGCCGGTGTCCTGAACGAGGCGGCCATCCGCTATTACTTCGGCAAACGCGATGCCTTTCTGGAAGCCTGCGTACGCGATATCGCCGAGCGCTTCGAGACCGTGACCGGCGACGTCTGGGGGCAATACCACCAGCACAAGGCTCAGCGACCAGTGACCGTGGATGACGTGGCCACGGTGCTGGTGAAGTCCCTGTACCTGTTCCTGCTGCAGGACCGGGGCAGCGTCTGGCTGATGGCGAGAATGATCCGGGAAGAGGGCGATCTGGGTCAGGACCTGCTGATCCGCTACTTCGGCTTTTTTATCTGGGAGCTGGAAAAGGAGATCAGAGCCCTGTTGCCGGACAAGGCACCGGCGATGGTGCGGATGCACCTGTTTCTGGCCATCAACAGCACCCTCAACGGCATGGTCGATCAGGATCTTCTCTGGCGCCTGCCGGACCTGGAGGGAAACGAAAGCCGCTTTCGGCTGGACTTCGACACCTTCGCCAAAGGCTTTATTTCCTACATCTCCGCGGGCATCCAGACCCGGGATTGAACCTGCCGCCGGCACCCCGGGCGCGCTGGCCTATCGCCGGCCACGGCATTCGATGCAAGCTGCCGCCGTTGACACTTTCCCGGGAGCAGCGCGATGGCGTCCGTGACACCGATCCAATTTCAATCCGCGGGGGTGTTCTGCAGGGGCGATCTCTACCTGCCGGACGCCACCGGCCCCGTACCGATCCTGGTCATGGCCCACGGCCTGGGCGGTACCCGCGACATGCGGCTGCCCGCGTTCGCCGAGCGCTTCCAGGCCGAGGGCTACGCCTGCCTGCTGTTCGACTATCGCCATTTTGGCGACAGCGACGGCGAGCCCCGCCAACTGCTGGACATTAAAAAGCAGCTGCAGGACTGGAAAGCGGCGGTGGCCCACGCCCGAACCCTGGAGCAGGCCGACCCGGAGCGGGTGATCCTGTGGGGCACGTCGTTCTCCGGCGGCCACGTACTGGCCAACGCCGCCGCCGACCCGGGGCTGGCGGCGGTGATCGCTCAATGCCCGTTCACCGACGGCCTGGCCTCGACCCTGGCCACCGAACCCCTGGTGTCGGCTAAGCTCACGGCCCGGGCCCTGCGTGACCGCCTCGGCGCTTTGATCGGCGCCGAGCCGGTGATGGTGGCGGTGGCGGGGCGGCCCGGCGAAACCGCCCTGATGACCGCCCCGGACGCCTGGGACGGCTACCTGAATCTGGCGCCGGCCGGCGCCCAGGTCCGTAACGAGGTCCCGGCACGCTTCGCCCTGGACATCATCCGCTATTACCCGGGCCGCAAGGCCGCCGCCATCCAGGCGCCGGTGCTGTACTGCGTGTGCGACAACGACACCGTGGCACCGGCCCGGCAAACCCTGCGTCATGCCAGCCGGACGCCCCGGCACGAAATCCGGCGTTACCAGGCGGGGCATTTCGAGATTTATCTGGGCAAGCCGTTCGAACAGGTGGTGGCGGACCAGATCCGCTTTCTGGAAAAGCACTGTCCGCCAGGGAGTCCCTGAAGACAGGGTCGCTGAAGTCGGGGTGGTGATCCTCGGCCCGGGCAGATCCGGGCCCCGTCTATCCTATTTAACATAATATACATTATGCGTAATTATCTGGAAGTTTCAGAAGTAGAAGAAGCCTCCAACTCCTCCCAGCTAGAGACTGGCTTACCGGTAATTCCGGCATCAGCCAAGCTAATCTGTTTAGGCTGACCAGAACGAGCTTCCTCCATTTTCTGACTCAAAAAGGACTCCATGTCATCAGGAAGATCGATCAGATGCTGCTGGAAGAAAAAAAGCAGGTTGGGAACTTCAAGATGATTAGAATCGACACCGCTGTGCTGAGCTTCCTGGTAGATATGAGCGAACTCCTCGAAAGCATCAGCGACCATGTGCAAACGATCCAGAGGGTTATCCATTGCGCTTCTCCTTAATGGGCTGAGCGTCGCCGGCGGCAACGAACTTGTGAAAGCCGTATTGATGGTTCACGTAGAGCGTGGCCTCGATAGTGGCCGTCTGCCCTTTAAGCGCCTCCCAAGTGCTTAGGGCACCTTTCTTGAGCTGATTGGCACTTAGGTGTATCTCGTAGTTGTAACGTCGATTATCAGGCTCAAGAACCAAGATGGCCTGGTTAACCTGTTCACCTGTCTTGCGACTGGTATAGCCGCTGGAAAGTACCTTCCGAACTTCTCCAGTAAGCGTAAGCATGTCAGTTCCCGTATAGATAAAGCAGGATCAGACTAGTGATCAGAACCTGCCAAGGCTGGATATCCATCAGGCTATAGGGGCAGCCGACCGATGGACTAAACGCTGCTGGAAAGCCCACTCAGGGATGCCGGCGGGAGTGGCTTCAAGGACTCGGATCAGCGGCACCACGTTAGAGCGATCGACGACGTCACGGGAAATCGCGATGTCGATGCCGTAGGGAAGCAACTCATTGCGATGCCGGTAATACGTGGCCTTCGGCAATGTGTGGCGGAGGTCTTCTCCGGAACGCCACAAGATATAGGTGGAGCGCAGCTTCTGGGGAAGCGCCAACTGTTCCTCTGATGATAAAGCGACCTGTTCATTCATCTCCAGCTTCCTCACATATTCGGAAAATAGCTCTCTGGCTCTGTCTGCAGTCATGTCTCTGGCTATCGTAATGTCGTGTTTTGTAAGCTGTTTTTTCTTAATCCTAAGCTCGAGTCGCAACTTATTATCTGCCCAAGCGGGTATCGGCGTGGATAGAAGATCGTCGGGGAGCTGATGCTTGGATGCCTCGATCTCCTCCCCTTTGCTGTAGACCTTGAGCGCCCAGCGCTGAGAGGTCTTACCCCAGTAAAGCGTTCCCCCCTTCATCTGCGGCCGGCCGTGGCGAGTGCGGGACTTGAACTCGGCAGCGCGAATCCAGGCGAGAACGTCCTGACGGGTCGGCAACTCGTAGGACTGGTTGATATCCACCATGGATAGTGGATAGTCGCCGCGCTTGACCGCCCTCACCTCCTGGAGACTCGGAGACAGGCCGAGAGCCCGACAAAGCACAAGGAAGGTGTCGTACATCAGGGTGACCAGGTCATCACTGCCGAAGACGTTATGACCCTGAAGAAACTTGGACGGGTTGCCGCTGAAGAGAAGCCCGGTGGCGTGCCCTGCCCCATCACCATCGACGCTTCGCACCTGAATGCTGGACTCATGCGACCCCTGGACTTGCACTCGGCAGCGGGTGGCCCACTCGACTTCCCCATCTGCTGCCAGCTTGCAGACCAATCCGGACTCCAAAGGCTGATGCACAAAGGGAAGCTCGCAGGTCACCCAATCGATCACCAGCGTCCCCCGCGAGTCTCAAAATGAGACAAAAGGCGGGTATTACTGGACTTTCCGCCTTCCCCAATCGTCATGCCCCTGACCCCTGTCAATCACTCTACAGAGGGAATTTAATTGCCCCTGTAGAACCAAGTCAATCCTAAAGCACGAAAAGGAGGGGTATATTTACCTCCAAAGGAGGAATCCAACTCATGAAAATGCCTCTCGGGGATAACTTAAAGCGCCTGAGGAAGCTCGCAGGGCTAACCCAGGGCCAGCTTGCTGACCTGGCGGGCCTTAAGCTCGGCCACATCTCAAAGCTGGAAAGGAACGAGGCGGATGCGAAGGTATCCACCATCTATAAGCTCATAGCGGCGCTGGACTGTTCGGCCAACGACTTGCTGGAAATGCCAACACAAGGGGGGTTATCCAGGATGCTTGAGCGAAGCCTCAGACTTGCTGAAACGCTCCCCGCGGCGGACAAAGCTGCACTGCTTAACCTGATCGAGAAGTACTACTTAGCTACTTCAATCACAGAGACGGTGAGATCTACAGGTGGGATCCCCGAGGAAGTGGCTCTTGGAATTAGCTATGGACTGGGGACAGAAGAACAAGACCAGCAAGAAATCGCCCTAATGATCCATGAGGAAGAAGAGGAACAGTATTACAGCCAAGCAGCCGAACGTGGCTAGCGCGGGGAAGGGGGATGGGGGTGGTGCGCGCGCTGCGCGCATCCATCCCCATTCCCCCTCCCCTTGCTGGACACTGTCAGCCGATGATTAGAAATCATCAACTAACAGCGTCTCTATGAATAGCTCCAGATAGCTATCCGGCTTGACTACAGTCAAGCCCGCATAATGTTGCCTATGTTCAATCCTGCGCCGGGAAAGAGATTATCCCGACGCAGGATGCCGGGCCGGCGACCGGCCAAAAATTATACCGATCACCGGCCCTATAAACATAAGCAGGAATTACACGTACTCAACGAGGATCCCCGGGCGGGGTCCGCTCCAGGAATCGCAGGCCCACGCCCGGGTCGGTAATGATGTATCGCGGCGCGGTGGCGTCGTCCTTGAGCTTCTGGCGCAGCTTCGCCACCAGGATCCGCAGATAATGAGCGTCCTGCACATGGGTCGGCCCCCAGATCTCGCGCAGTAGCTGCGACTGGGTGATCAGCCGGCCCGGTTGCCGGGACAGCGTGGCCAGCAAGGCGAACTCCTTGCGCGTCAGCGTCACCGGTTCACCGTGCAGCCGCACGTCCCGGCGCGCCAGATCGATGCGCAGTTCGCCATCGTCGTACGCCGGGCCCGCATCCTGGCCGCGATGGGCGTTGCGCAGAAACGCCCGGATGCGCGCCATCAGTTCCTCGATGCCGAACGGCTTGGTCACGTAATCGTTGGCGCCGGCGTCCAGCAGCGCCACTTTTTCCGCCTCGTCGGCGCGCACCGTGAGCACGATCACCGGCACCGGCGACCATTGGCGCAGCTCGATCAGCACCTCGCGGCCGTCCATGTCCGGCAGGCCCAGATCCAGGATCACCAGATCGGCGCCCTTGCTGGCCAGCACGGCCAGCCCCTGGCCGCCGGTGTCCGCCAGCTCGGTGCGGTAGCCCTGGGCGCGCAGGCTGATGTCGACGAACTTGCGAATTTGCGGTTCATCGTCGATCACCAGCACCCGGGGGGCCGGGCCGGACTCGGGGGGTGCCGGTTCGGCGCGCCGCGGTTCAGTGTTCGGGGTCACTGCCCTGCTCCTCTTCGTCGGGTTGGTCCCAGGGTAAGGTGATGCGCACGGTGGTGCCGTGGCCGTCGGGGCCGGGCAGCGCTTCCACCTTGCCCATGTGGGCGCCGACGATGCCCTGCACGATGGTCAGCCCCAGGCCGGTGCCCTGCTGGCCCCGGTCGCCGCGTTCCACGCTGTAGAACATGTCGAAGATGCGGCGGCGCTGGTCCTCGGGGATGCCCGGGCCCCGGTCGGTGACGTCCAGGCGCAGCTGGCCATGGAGGCGCCGCGCGCTGACCCGGATGGGCTGGTCCGCCGGCGAGAATTTGGCGGCGTTTTCCATCACGTTGAAGATCGCCTGCTCGATCAGCGCCGGATGCACGTACAGCGGCGGCAGGTCGGCGCTCACCCGGGTCTCGATGCGTACCCGGGGCTGGTAGCGCTGCAGCCGGCGGGCGGCGGAGCCGACCAGTTCGTCCACGCCGATCCAGTCCCGGGTCAGGGACAGGCCCTGCTGGCCCAGGCGGGTCATGTCCAGCAGGTTCTGAATATAGCGATCCAGCCGTTCGCCCTCCAGGCGGATGGTCTGCAGCAGGCTGCGGCGATCGTCCTCGTCCATGCGGTCGCCGTAGCGGTCCAGGCTGTCGGCGGCGCCGATCATGGACGACAGCGGCGAGCGCAGGTCATGGGAGACCGACGACAGCAGCGCCGAGCGCAGGCGCTCGGTCTCCCCCGCCACCTTGGCCTGCTCCAGCTCGGAGACCAGCCGCACCCGCAGCACCGCCTGGCCGATGTCGTCGGCCATGCGCTCCGCCAGCCGGCGCTGCTCGAAGGACAGGCGCTGGATCGACGGGGCGAACCGCAGCCCCTGCACGCCCAGGGTGTCCTGGTCGGAGCGGATCGGCAGGAACCACCAATCGGACTGGCTCAGGGTGTCGGTGTAGCGGCCGCTGGGCTGACCGTGCTGCCGGGTCCAATCCGCCGCCGCCCGGTCCTTTTCGTTAAGCTCGGCCCCGGCGGGGCCCTCGCCGGTGTCGATACGGACCCAGGCGTCGGCGCCCAGGGTGTCCTTGAGCACCGAGGCGCCGGCCTCGATCACCTGGCCCAGGTCGGCGGCGGCGGCCAGCCGCCGGCCCAGCTTCTGCATGGCGGTGGCGTGGGCATTGGCGGTGCGCAGGGCGACCACCTGCTGACGCAGCGTGGACGCCAGCCGTCCGGCGATCAGCGCCGCCACCAGGAACAGCAGCACCGTGGCCACGCCCCGGTAGGCGCTGATATAGAAGGTATAGAGCGGCTGGATAAAGAAGAAATTATAGGCCAGAAAGCACAGCACGGCGGTGGCCACCGCCGTGGTCATGCGGGAGCGGGCAGCGGTCATCAGCACCGCCACCAGAAACACCATGGACACGTCCTGCAGGCCGACGATGCGCTCCGCCACCATCGCCGCGCCCACGGCGCCGGCGGAGGCGGCCAGCGCCAGCAGCGCGTCGCCGCCGCCCAGGGGTCCGCTGGCCAGGCCCCCTGCCCGCTCCCGACGCCGCGCCGGCGGCGTATTGACGATGGTCAGCTCGTAGCGGGCGCCCCGCCGCAGCAGTCGCTGGCTGATGGTGCGGTTGAAGACGCGGGCGATGGGCCGTTCCCGGGTGCGCCCCACCACGATGGCGCGGGCGCCCCGTGCCGCCGCCGCGTCCAGCAGGGCCCGCGCCACGTCGGTGTCGTGCAGAACGGCGGTGGCGCCGCCCAGGGTGCGCGCCAGCGCGAACGCCCGGTCCAGCTCGATCTGCCGCCGCTGCTCGGCACCCGCCCGGGTGAGTCGGCGGGTCCCGGCGCCCTGCTCCGCCGCCTGCGGGTCGGCGGCGCGGGCGGAACGGCCGGTGTCGACGGTGACCACCGACCAGGGCGCGCCGCGCCGTTCGGCGATGCGGGCGCCGGCGCGCACCAGATATTCCGATTGGCCCTGACCGTCGATGGCGATCAGTATATGGCGCGCCACCGGCGTGCCGGCCAGCCCCCGGGCCGCCCGGGCTTCGCGCAGATCCATGTCCACGTGCTCGGACACGGTCTGCATGGCCAGCTCCCGCAGGGCGGTGAGGTTGGCCGGCGAGAAAAACGACTGCAGCGCCTGCGCGGCCTGCTCCGGCAGATACACCTTGCCCTGGTTGAGCCGTTCGATCAGTTCCCGGGCCGGCAGGTCCACCAGGCGGATATCGCGCAGGCGTTCGAACAGGGAGTCCGGCACCGTTTCCGTGACCCGCACGCCGGTGATCTGATGCACCACATCGTTGAGGCTTTCCAGGTGCTGGATATTGAGGGTGGTGTAAACGTCGATGCCGGCGTCCAGCAGCTCTTCCACGTCCTGCCAGCGGCGTTCGTGGCGGCTGCCGGGCACGTTGCGGTGGGCCAGTTCGTCCACCAGCGCCACCGCCGGCTTGCGGGCCAGCAGCGCGTCCAGATCCAGTTCCTCAAGCCGGTGGCCCTGGTAGTCGACGCTCCGGCGCGGCACCGACGGCAGGCCGTCCATCAGCGCCCGGGTTTCCGGGCGACCGTGGGTTTCGACCAGCCCGATCACCACGTCCACGCCCTGGGCGCGCAGTTCCCGGGCCCGCGCCAGCATGGCGTAGGTCTTGCCGACGCCGGGGGCGGCGCCGAGAAAGACCGTCAGCCGGCCGGCGGCCCGCCGCTGGATTTCGCCGAGCAAGGCGTCCGCCTGTCGGGTGTGTTCCGCCGTCATCGTGTTGTCCTCGTACCGGTGGCGGCAGCCTTATTCTGGCGTTCGCGGCGGCGCCAGGGCGTCCAGCGCCAGGTTCAGGGTCAGTACATTGACGCCGGGCGCGCCGAGCCATCCGAACTGCCGGCCCTGAGTATGCGCCCGTACCAGCTCGCTCACCACAGCGGGCGTCAGGCCCCGGCCACGGGCCACCCGCGCCACCTGGATGGCCGCGCTGTCCGGGCTGATGTGCGGATCGAAGCCGCCACCGGATTGCGTCACCAGATCACCGGGTACCTGGTCCAGGGGAACGCCCTCCCGGTCGGCCACTGCCTGACGGGCGCTTTCGATACGCTCGCGCAACGCCGGATTGGTACGTGCCGCGTTGCTGCCACCGGCGGCCATGGGCTGGTGGTCCACGGCGGACGGACGGGGCCGGAAGTAGCCCTCGCCGGCGAACGGCTGCGCCACCAGTGTCGAGCCCAGTATCCGCTCCCCGTCGCCGATCAGACTGCCGTTGGCCTGGTCGTTGAACAGCACCTGCCCTACCCCCACGCCAATCAGCGGGTAAACCAGGCCGAACAGCACCACCGCCACCACCGCCAGGCCCAGCGATGCCCGGAGCACATCCTGGTCCGACACCGGTCCGGTGTCGGGGGTGGAAGGAGAAGAAATAACGTTCACCATGGTGATGTCCTCGCTCAGAAGAAGATCGCGCCCAGCGCGACGTCGATGAGTTTGATCGCCACGAACGGCAGCAGCACACCGCCGACGCCGTAGATCAGCATGTTGTTACGCAGCAGCTCGGTGGCGCTGGCGGGTTTGAAGCGCACGCCGCGCAAGGCCAGAGGGATGAGCAGCGGGATGATGACGGCGTTGAAAATCAGCGCCGAGAGCACCGCGCTGGTGGGACTGCCCAGGGCCATCACATTCAATACCGCCATTTGCGGAATGGCGGCGGCGAACAGGGCGGGCAGGATGGCGAAGTACTTGGACACGTCATTGGCCAGCGAAAAGGTGGTCAACGCGCCGCGCGTGATCAACTGCTGCTTGCCGATTTCCACCACGGCCAGCAGCTTGGTGGGGTCGGAATCCAGGTCGACCATATTGCCGGCTTCCTTGGCGGCCTGGGTGCCCGAGTTCATGGCCAGGCCAATATCGGCCTGCGCCAGCGCCGGCGCATCATTGGTGCCGTCGCCCACCATCGCCACCAGATGGCCCTTGGCCTGCTCTTCACGAATGCGTGCCAGCTTGTCCTCCGGGCGCGCCTCGGCGAGATAGTCGTCGACCCCGGCCTGGGCGGCGATGCTGGCGGCGGTGAGCGTGTTATCGCCGGTGATCATGACGGTTCTGACGCCCATCTCGCGCAGCCTGGCGAAACGCTCCTTGATGCCATGCTTGATCACATCGGACAGCTCCACCACGCCGAGCACGCTGGCGCCTTCGCTCACCACCAGCGGCGTGGCGCCTTTGCGCGCCACCTCGGAAACCAGCGCGTCCAGCCCGTCCGGCTGCCGGCCGCCCAGGCCGCGCACATGCTCCACGATGGCGTCCATGGCGCCTTTGCGGATCATCCGGCCCTCGGAGAGATTCACACCGGACATGCGGCTTTGCGCGGAAAACGGCAAGAACTCCGCGCCTGCCGGTTGCTCCATGTCGCCGCCTTCGCGTCTGGCCAGCACCACAATCGACTTGCCCTCCGGCGTCGGGTCGGCCAGGGACGCCAGCAGCGCCGCTTCCACCAGCCGCTCCTTGTCACATCCTTCAAGCGCGTGGAAACCCGTGGCCTGGCGGTCGCCGTGGGTGATGGTGCCGGTCTTGTCGAGAAGCAGCACATCCACGTCGCCGGCCACTTCCACCGCTTTGCCCGACTTGGCCAGCACATTTGCCCTCAAGGCGCGGTTCATGCCGGCGATGCCGATGGCCGGCAGCAGACCGCCGATGGTGGTGGGGATCAAACAGACCAGCAGCGCGATCAGCAGAATCAGGTTGATTTGCACGCCCACGAAACCGGCGATAAAGGGCAAGGTGAACACCACGATGGCGAAGGTCAGCGTCATTACCGTGAGCAGAATGCCCAGCGCCACTTCGTTGGGGGTTTTCTGGCGGTTGGAGCCTTCCACCAGCGCGATCATGCGATCCAGGAAACTGTTGCCCGGCTCCGCCGTGACGCGCACCACGATGCGGTCGGACAGCACCTTGGTGCCGCCGATCACCCCGGAGCGATCGGTGCCCGCCTCGCGCAGCACAGGCGCGGATTCGCCGGTCACCGCCGCTTCGTTCACCGACGCCAGGCCCTCCTCGATCTCGCCGTCGGCGGGAATCAGCTGACCCGCTTCCACCGCCACCCGGTCCCCGGCGCGCAGTTCCGAGGCGGACACTTCAAGGAGCGCGCCGTCGTCCGATAACCGGTGCGCGATCAGATCCCGGCGTGCGCGGCGCAGCGACGCGGCCTGGCCCCGTCCCCGGGACTCGGCCACCGCTTCGGCGAAATTGCTGAACAGCACCGTCACCAACAGAATCAGGGTGACGCTCCAGCCAAAACCGGCGGAGGCCTGGCCGGCCAGCGCCAACAGAGCGGTCAGCACCGTGCCCAGCCACACCACCGCCATCACCGGGTTGCGAATGATCCGATGGGGCGCGAGCTTGATCAGAGCACTGACCAGCGCGGCCCGATATTCGTGCTCCGCCGGGACGGCATCCCGTCGGGCGGCGCCATTTGGGTTCGAACGATTCATGATCAGCTCCTCAAGGCGCGATCAATGCCAGGTGATCGGCCACCGGGCCGAGCACCAGAACGGGCATGAATTGAAGAAGAGTCAGGATCGCGATCACCGCGATCAGGGTCAGGCCGAAGGTGGGCGTTTCCACCTGCAGGCTGCCGGCGCTGTCCGGCGTGCGTCGCTTGGCGGCCAGGGAAGCGGCGATCATCAGCGGCAGCACCAGATAGGGATAGCGGCCCAGGATCAACAGCAGTACGCAGGTCAGGTTCCACCACAGCGTGTTGTCGCCCAGACCTTCGAACCCGGAGCCGTTGTTGGCGAAGGCCGAGGTGTACTCGTAGAACACCTGGCTGATGCCATGGAAGCCGGGATTGGAATTGCCGGTGAGCGCCGGCACCGCCAGGGTGATGGCGCTCATCACCAGCAGCGCCAGCGGTTGCAGCAGAACCAGCACGGCCAGCAGTTTCACTTCCCGCGCTTCGATCTTGCGACCAAACAGTTCCGGGGTACGCCCCGTCATCAAACCGGCGAGAAACACCGCCAACATCAGATACACCAGGAACTGCTGCAGGCCGGACCCGATCCCGCCCCAGATGGCATTGATGAGCATGTCGCTGATCGTGACCAGGCCGGTCAACGGGGCCAGCGAGTCGTGCATGGCGTTCACCGAGCCGTTGGAGGTCTGCGTGGTGAGCGAGGCCCACAGTGCCGATGGCCCGGCGCCGAAGCGCACTTCCTTGCCTTCCATCAGGGCGATGTCCGAGGACGTCGCGGAAAAGCCTTCCGACCACACCGCCGCTCCCGAGGACATCAGCGACATCACCAGCATGCAGCCGAACACCAGGGCGCCGAAGCGGCGCCGTCCGGTGAAGCGGCCGACCATCAATACCAGGGTCACCGGGATCAGCAGCAGCGCCAGCGTTTCCAGCAGATTGGAAAACGGAGTGGGGTTCTCCAGCGGCGCGGCGGAATTGGGGCCGAACCACCCTCCCCCATTGGTGCCCAGCTGCTTCACCGCCACCATCGGCGCCACCGGACCCAGGGGGATTTTCTGTTCCTGCATGGACACGAGGGTATCCAGCGGGCGCACCACCGGCCCGCCGGCCAGGGTGGCCGGTACCCCCTGGCTGGTCAGCAGTACCGTCCAGATCAGCGCCAGGGGCAGAAAAAAGCGCAACGTCGGGCGGATCACATCGGCCCAGAAGTTGCCCACGTCCACGGCGCGGTCGTCGCCGGCCCCCGCGGTGCGCGGGGCACGACCGCCGAACAGCCCTCTCAGGGTGGCCACCACAAGCGCCAGCCCCATCATCGGCGTGATCACCTGCAGCGTCACGATGCCGGTCAGATGCGCCAGATAGGAAAGCTGCGCCTGCCCCGAATAATGCTGCTGGTTGGTATTGGTGAGAAACGATACCGCCGTGTGCAGCGCCAGATCCCAGCTCATGTTGGGCGCATCGTTGGGGTTCAACGGGAGCCAGGCCTGGGTCATCAGGATCAGCCACACGATGGCACCCAGCACCAGGTTGCTGACCAAGAACGCGGCGGCGTAACCACGCCAGCTCATGCCACGGCCCGGATCGGTGCCCAGCAGTCGATAGATCGGGTTTTCGATCCAGGCGAACAATCGATCACCACCCATCGGCGCGCCACGCATCACCGCGGCGAGATACTTGCTCAACGGCCACCCGAGCAGGATGGCCAGCGTAAACACCAGAATAAATTCCATCATGATCCGTACCCTCCAGACTTCGCCGTCACGTTCAGAACGAAGCCGTCAACGCGATTTCACCCCGCGTGCCGGCCATCCCGGGAAACAGACGCTTGGCGGCGGAATCGGTACCGTGCAGTTTCACGGCAACCTCGAAAGGATCGCTGAACCCCCATCCCAGAGTGACCACGCCGTGTTTGTAGCTGTCCGCATAATCGCCGTCGAGCCGGTAGTAGCCGGCTTGTCCGGCCATATAAACGGTCTCGCTGATTGGCAAGGTGGCCGATAACTCGGTATAGATACCATCCGCATCACTGGCCAGAGCATCATCGGAATAGCCGATCAGCAGGCTGTACTGATCGTTCAAGGTCAAACCCAGATTGAGTTCATTCCAATTCAGCTCTTCTCCGGTACCCGGATACAGATACCGCACAACCGCCACGTCCATGGCCCACCGATCGCCCATCGGTCCCGCCCAGCCCGCGGCCACATCAAACTCACTGGTTGCCTCGCTGCCGGCTCCGAAATCCACAGTGGAACCCCACACCGAGGTATAAACGCCGGAGGTATGCTGGTAATGGAAGCCGGCCTGCATGGCCGGCTCTTCCTGACTTTGTGATGAGCCCCGCCATACATAATCGGACGTCAGCGTGGCCGTCCCGCCTGGCCCGGCGGCGGACGCCGACGATACGCACAGCACCAGTATTCCGCCGGCCATGTACCCGGTAGTGCGAGATCCAGTCGTCTTGGGTGACATACCCGTTTTCCCCTCTTGGATGCGATGATTGGATCGGCCAAGCATCGGGGAGGTAGGCGTAAATTCTCTATTCGGGAATGCCGGCGGCCCGTAAATTACGCATAAAAATTCTGGTTCATGAGGTGATCGGACGGGCGTTGTGCGAGTGACGCCGCCAGCGGCGCGACACAGAAAGGCGCACCGGGAGGTGCGCCCGGGTGGGTTGGTTTTTAGAGGGGGTCTTCGCAGCGGAAGCTCTGCGCTGATTCCGGATTGCCCACGCCGTCGTAGATGGCCGCGCTGGGATAGGGGCAAAGCGGTCGGGTGCGGCCGGGCCAGGGGGTGCCGTCACCGGCGGTGGCGGTGATCGCCTCCGGCCGGTTGCCCTGCTCCGCCCATTGCCGCAGTGCCTGGAAGGAATCAAATTGGTCGGTGGCCTGGCCGCCGGAACAGTGGCCCATGCCGGGTATCACGTAGGCGCGCAGGAAGTCCTCGGTGGCCGGGCCGTAACGGTCCTCCACCTCGTCGTAGTAGGCGGCCATGTCCAGCGGTGAGAACGCCAGGTCAGCGCTGCCGTTGAGCATGATCAGCTTGCCGCCGTTGGCGCGGAAGGCGTCCAGGTTCGGCGATTCACCGTTGGTAAAGTCGATACCGGATCGCTGAAAAGTGCCGTTGGTGGCGCGCAGTTTCTGGTATTCCTGGTCGATGTCCGCGTTCAGGGCGTAACCGGTCAGGTCCTCGGTGATGGTGGGCGGCGTGGTGTAAATGTGCGAAGCCTCGCCGGCGAAGATGCCCAGGAAGGGGTTGCCGAACTGGGCCACCATACCAGGATCGAACGGCCAGGGAGCGTAGATGAGTTGGTCATCGGAGGTGTAAGCGCCGGCGAACATGGCGGCCACGTAGTCGGCTTTTTGCGGGGATAGACAGTTGTCACTCTCGCCCTGGCCGCATGCCCATTCCGTCGGATCCAGCTGGCAGGCGGACACCATATTGACCATGCCGTCCTCAAGACCGTCCATCGCGTCGCAGCTGTCCAGAATGCGGTCCCGGACCACGGTTTTTTCCTGGTCGGTGAGACCTTGGGACAAATCCGGCGCCCCGCCCTGCCCCATGGGCGCCACTTCCGCGGTGAGCTGGGCCTGGTAGAGGGCCTGGATGGACGCCTGGGCCAGCCGGAACCCCGGTGCCGAGGCAATGATGCCGTTGAACAGATCCGGGTACCGCTGGGCGGCGATCATAGCCTGGCGCCCTCCATTGGAGCAGCCGACGAAGTAGGCATACTGGTCCGGGCTGCCGTACAGGCGCTCGATCACGGTGCGCGCGGCGGCCGTGACCTGGGGAATCTGCATATCGCCGTATTCATCACGGGCCTGGGGGTCGGCTCCGAACAGGAAAGCGCCGTTGGCTACGCCGGCTTCGGTCTGGTGGCCGGAATCCGTGGTGACCACGGCGAAGCCGTCGATCAGGGCGTTGCGGGTGTTGCCACCGCCGGCGTACCGCCCCACCGCCGTGAACAGGGTGCCGTCCACCCCACTGCCGCCCTGGTAATACAGGCGGTCGTTCCACTCCGCAGGCAGCCGCACCTCGAATCGCAAGGCGTAAGGTTTGCCGTCGATGCCGGTCCGCTCATTCATCGCCCCGCGGACCAGGCAGTGGTCAGGCCACAAAGCGCTGGACGGGTCGCCGTCGCTGGCAGCGGTGTAAGTGGCGGTGGTGACGCTGCCGCCATCCACCGGCAGCCCGGCCAGCGCCTCACATTGCTTCACGAAGGGGCTGGCGGCATCGGCGGTGGAATCCGACGATGAGCTGCCCCCGCAGCCGGCCAGTAGCATGCCGGCGACCGCGAGAGCAGATATCGCTCCGTTTTGGTTCATGCTGCGCACTCCTTATAGTTGGTTTGTGTACGCTGTTTTTATAAGCAAGAGCGGTGCCATAAGTGCTTTTTTTATAGGGCTTTTGGTGTGGTGCTTTCAATGTAGACACCCTTAATGGGCGTCGCGCCCTGAGTCCCGCCCCGGCTGGAGCGACTTCCCGACAGGCAAAAAAAAAGGCGCGCCAGACGGCGCGCCATAAGGGGGTTGCTCGGGGGGTGATCAGTACTTGGTGCTGGCGTCCAGGAATGCCTCGGCGCGCTCGGTCTGCGGGCGGGTCGCCAGGCTCACGCCCACGTACAGCACGGTGGCGACGATGATGCCCCAGATGCCGGCGGGCAGGCCCAGGAACTTGTTGCCGGTGGCGTACATCAGCAACACCACCAGGGTGGTGCCCACCACGCTGGTGAGGGCGCCGGCGGCGGTACCGCGCTTCCAGTAGAAGGCGCCGATGGTGGCCGGCACCACGGCCACCAGGCCGGAGGACGCCGCCACGGACAACACCGCGATCAGGTCCAGCTGCAGTTCGGCGAAGCCGAACGCCAGGATGGCGATGATCGGAATCACGATCTTGCCCAGCAGCAGCTGTTTGCCATCGTCACGACCGTCTTTCATGTTGGCGTACACGTCCCGGGCCAGCATGGAGGACAGGGTCAGCATGATGGAATCGATGGTGGAGATGGCCGCGGCCATGATGCCGATCAGCACGATGGCGCCCAGTACCGGCGGTACGTGTTCGGAACCCAGCAGCGTGGCGGTGGCCAGGTCGGCCTTGGCCAGATCCGGGTAGGCGGCCAGCGCGGAGAAGCCCCACAGCACGGACACCAGGGTGTAGATCAGGCCGAACACCAGGAAGCCCATCAGCATGCGGCGCATGGCGCTCAGCGAGGACGGCATGAACAGCCGCTGGCTGACCTGCGGGTTGGACAACGCGAAGAAGAACCAGGGAATGGTCAGCCCCAGGAAGGTGACGAAGCTGAACAGACCGGGACCGGGCACCACCAGGGATTGCGGTTTGGTTTCCGCCAGGGTGCCGAACAGGGCGCCGAAGCCGCCCAGGCCCTCGATCACCAGCCAGGCCACCAGGGTGGAGGCGATGATCATCATGATTGCCTGCAGGGAGTCGGTCCACATCACCGAGCGGATGCCGGCGATGTAGGAGAAGAAGATCGCCACCACGGTGGCCAGGACCACGCCGGTGGTGAACGGAATGGCGCCTTCGGTGGCGCCCTGCAGCAGGTAGCCCACGCCGGCCAGCTGCACCGCGGCGTAGGGGATCAGGAAAATACAGCTGGAGATGGCCACGGCCATGGACACTTTCTTGTCGCCGTAACGGTGGCCAAGCATTTCACTGGGAGTCACGAAACCGAACTTCTTGCCCACCGCCCAGAATTTCGGGCCGAAGATGGCCACCAGGGAGACCCCGGCGAAGTAGACGATTTCAAAACCCAGGGCGCCGACGCCGCCCTTGTAGGTCAGGCCGGCCAGGCCGACCATCATGAAGGCACTGTAGGTCGTGGCGCTGTAGCTCATGGCGGACACGAAGCCGCCCATCTTGCGGTCGCCCAGGAAGTACCCGGACATGTTGGCCATTTTGCCCTGCCGGGCCAGTATCGCGATGGCGACGGCGATCACCAGATAGATCGCCACCGACCACCAGATCATCGATTCGGTCATGTTCAGCGCCCCTCGAAATCTTTGGTGATGTAGAGATTGATGGCGATCACGGCGACACCGGCCAGGGTCCAGAACAGGAAGCTCCCGTACCAGGCGTGCACGTCACTCAGAACGGTGTAGGGAACCAGGTAGCAAAGCACCACCACGGCCCACACCAGCCAGATCCACTTGCTTCGTTGCATATCCCACCTCGTAGGCATTGGTTGATTAGCGATATACGCCTTTTCTCATTGTTGGTCGTGCTCCCTGCGCAGGTCGGCGACGGTCTTCCCGACTTCCTTCCAGGGCGTCTCTCCCGGTGCGAAACGCGCCCGCAAGTACTGCACCAGATCGACGATCTGGCGGTCGCTGAGACTGTGTGCGAAGGCCGGCATTTCGCCCGCCCCCGCCACGCCCTCGGCATGAACACCACCGAGGATCGATTGAATGACATTGTCCGGGCGCTGGCTGTGCAGATTGGTGTTCAGCGCCAGCGCCTGTTTGGCGGAGGTGAAGGTGGCGGTGCCGTTTTCGTGGCAGGCGGCACAGGCCCCTTCAAACACCCGCTGGCCCGCTTCCTGGCCCACCGGCTCGGCGCGGCTGGCGGCCACCACGGCGGCGGCGCGCTCGCTCTGGGCCGGGTCGCTGAGCGGGGCATCCATCTGCGTGGCCACGTAATGGGCGATGGCGCGCACATCGTCTTCCGGCAGCTCGGCGAGCCCCGCCACCACCGGCGCCATCGGGCCGCCGGCCACGCCATGGGCCTCGGAGCGGCCGGTGCGCAGATACTCGAACAGGGACTGCTCGGTCCAGCCCGCCGGCGAGCGGGAGGCGGCGGTCAGCGCCGGCGCTTCCCAGCCGTCCACCAGGGCGCCGCTCAGACGGGCATCGCCGCCCTTCTCGGCGCCGAACAGATTGCGCGGCGTGTGGCAGGCACCGCAGTGCCCCGCCCCTTCAAACAGATAGGCGCCACGATTCCATTGCGCCGAACGGGTGGGGTCCGGCTTGAACGGCGACGGGTCGTGGAACAGCAAATTCCAGCCGGCCATCATCGAGCGGATATTGAACGGAAAACGCAGATCGTTTTGCGGCGCCGGCGCGGCCACCGCCGGCTGGGCCATCAGGTAGGCGTAGAGGGCCTGCATGTCGGCGTCGCTGATCTTGGCGAAATCGGTATAGGGGAAGGCCGGGTAAAGATGGCGGCCGTCCCGGCCGATGCCCTCGCGCATGGCGCGCTCGAAGGCGGCAAAGGACCAGTTGCCGATGCCGGTGTCCGGATCCGGGGTCAGATTGGTGCTGTAAAGAGTGCCGAACGGCGTCTCGAACGGACGGCCGCCCAGGTTCACGGTGCCGCCTTCGGCGGTATGGCAGACGGCGCAGTCGCCGGCTTCCGCCACCAGACGGCCCCGCTCGATGGTTTCCGCGGAATAGAGGTTGGCCGCCGGCCGCGCCACCGGCGCGATGGACGGCCGGAACGGCCACAGGGTGGCGAGCAGCCCGGTCACCGCCAGGGCGCCGGCCCACCACCAGCGACGCTTGCCCGGGCGCGCCCGTTCCTCCAGGGCGGCGCGCACCCGGGCCGGGGAAAACGGCGGCGAGCGGAAGCGCACGCCGGTGGCGTCGTACAGGGCGTTGGCCACCACCGCCACCGCCGGGCTCAGGTCCACGCCCTCGCTGAGCGCCGGGGTGCCCGGGGCGTCCCGGTGCGCCGGCGGCGTGGACGGCCGCCAGGCGGGCAGCTTGCGGTCCGCCGGCGCCGCCCACTGGTCCGCCGGCGGCGGCGTGGACGGCAGGCCGAGCAGTTTGCGTTCCAGGGTGTCGCGCAGCGGGCTGGCGTCCAGCAGCGGGCGCAGCGGGCCGTCGGCGCCGGCGTCCTGGCCGGCCACCAGCCGGGACAGGCGCACCCCGCCGGTGACGGTGTTCACCTCCACATCGGCGATCCAGGCGCTGCGGGTGCCGGAACCGGCGTCACCGGATTCCGAAGGACGGTGACTGTAGGCCACGCCGCGGCCACGGACCAGATCGGCGCGGCCATCGTCCTCGGCGGGGGTGTCCCAGGCGGCCTGGTCGGCCACCGATTTCAGCAGCTGGCGACCGCGCGGGTCCTTGATATGCCGCAGCCGCAGCGCCACCGGGTCCTCGCCCAGGGCGGCGGCCACCTCGTCGAGGAACGATTCCTGCACGAAGGTGAACTGCAGGGCGGCGGCGTCCGGGTCGCGCAGCAGGTTGTCGGTGAGGCGGCCGGTGAGCCACAGGGCCAGCGGCGGCACCGACACATAGCCCAGGTCGTCGTCGACCCGGAAGTCGTCGCCGTCGGCGGTGCCGCTGACCCGCAGCCGGCGGGCCCGGGCCAGGGCCTCGGCGTCGCGGGCATAGGGATCCGGGTCCAGGCGCACCGCCACCGGCCGGCCCAGGGCCCGGGCCAGCAGGGCGGCGTCGGCGGCGGCGTCGTCACTGCCCTGGCGGCCCAGGCCGGCCTCCGCGTCGCCGTCGATATGAATGCGCTGGGGGTCGCTTTCCAACAGGCAGGCCAGCTCGCCACGCAGGCGCTCGGTGTTGGCCACCGGGCCGGCCAGGCGCAGGCCGCCGTCGATAAAGTCGGCGATCACCCAGTCCGGCTCGGCGCCCCAGGCCAGGCGGCCGGGCCACTGATAGTCCCGGCGCAGGCGGGCGTCGGTGACCGCCGGCCGGGCGCCCTTGTGGTCCCGGTCCGGGGTGGACCAGCGCAGGGGCAGACGGGCGGCGGCGCGGCGCGCGGCCTCGTGGCTGGCCGCCACCACGCCCACGAAGTTGCCGTCGGTGACCACGGTGACGCCCTCGCCGGCCAGGGCCTCGCGGTCCACGTGCAGGAGCTGGGAGCAGACGAAGGCGCGGGCGTCGAGGCGATACACCGGCGGGCGGATCACCACGCCGTAGCGCAGGGCGTCGTTGTCGGTGTCCGGGGCCTGGGCGTCGGAGATCGGGTTCATTCCTTCTCTCCTTGGCTCGCTGACGGCGCCAGCCCCGCCGCCCGGCAGGCGGCGGCGAGGATTTCCTGGTGGGTGCCGCAGCGGCAGAGGGTGTGGTCCAGGGCGGCGATCACCGCCTCCCGGGTCGGCGCCGGGTCGGCATTGAGCAGGCCGCGCACCGTCATGATCATGCCGTTCAGGCAGTAGCCGCACTGGGCGCCCTGCTCTTCGATAAAGGCGTCCTGTACCGGGTCCAGCCGGTCGCCGTCACCCAGGCCTTCCAGGGTGGTGATCTCATGCTCCGTCAGGGTGCCCACCGGCAACACGCAGGAGCGGGCGGCGCGGCCGTCCACCAGCACCATGCAGGCGCCGCATTCGCCCAGACCACAGCCGAATTTGGGGCCGTTCAGGCACAGATCGTTGCGCAGCACATAGAGCAGCGGCGTGGACGGGGCGGCGGAAACGGCAAGCCGCTCACCGTTGACGGTGAGATGAAGCGCGTCACTCATGGTCGTGGGCTCAGCGGACGTGAACGGACAACGACCAGAATGACGGATTCAGGACAATTCGACGGACGGACATGCGTATGCTCTCTGTTATCGCACCGTTCGGGTGCGTAGCGGAGTAATTATCACTTTTATGGGGCACACATTCTTTTTCAGTACCAAGATGGAAGGTGTGCACCCTAATTGGGCGAGCGTGCCAAATTCGTCCGGATTCCGGACTTCGCCGCTCGAAGCCAGGAAAATAGCTTTAAATAGAACACCCATGGCTGTCAACAAGGCCCTTTACCTAATCCGTGATTTTCCGGGTCATCCTTTCCTTGACCCGCCAATAAATGGTGTATACGTTTTTTCGGACATTCCTGCCGGGGTGCTCCCGGCGCCGCTGCTTGCCGCGCCCACCGCGCGGCGTGATGATCGGACCATGATGCGAACCGAAACCCTGCCCGGCCGTCAGGCCCTGCTGCACGATCCGGACACCCTGGTGGTGTACCGGGACCCCGTTCCCACGCCCAAGCCGGCACCGGGTCAGCCCGGCACCGACTCGGACTTCCTGTCCACCGAACCGGAACTGTTCGTGGCGGTGCTCGGCGACGGCCGGGTGCTGGGCTTCAACGGCCACGTGGACCTGGGCACCGGCATCCGCACCGCCCTGGGCCAGATCGTGGCCGAGGAACTGAACGTGAGTTTCGACACCGTGCGGATGGTGCTCGGCCACCCCCGCGACGTGCCCAACCAGGGCCCCACCATCGCCAGCGCCAGCATTCAGATCACCGCCGAACCGCTGCGCCGGGCCGCCGCCCAGGCCCGCGAGCGGCTGCTGGACCTGGCGGCGGAGCGCCTCGCCGCGCCACGGGAGCAACTGGTGGCCGCCGACGGCGCGGTGCACCACCGCGCCGAACCTGAGCGGCGGGTCGGCTACGGCGAGCTGCTGCGGGGGCGCCGGGAGGACCTGAAACTGGCCGAGGCCGACCAGGTGCCGCTCAAGCCACGGACCGACTACCGAATCGTCGGCCAGGGCACGCCCCGGGTGGACATTCCCGATAAGGCCCGGGGCGAACTGACCTTCGTCCACGACATCCGCGTGCCGGGGATGCTGCATGGCCGCGTGGTGCGGCCGCCCTATCACGGCCTGGATCGCGGCGACTTCGTGGGCCGCAGCCTGCTGGAGGTGGACCGGGATTCGGTGGCGGACCTGCCCGGCCTGGTGGACGTGGTGGTGATCGGCGATTTCGTCGGCGTGGTGGCGGAGCGCGAGGAGCAGGCCATGCAGGCGGCCCGCCGCCTCAAGGTGCGCTGGCGGGCGCCGGACAACCTGCCCGCCCTGAACCGGGACGAGGACCTGGAAGCGGCCCTGCGCGCCCTGCCCGCCCAGCGCCGCGAGTTGGTCACCGACGAGGATTCCGAGCCGCCGGCGGACGCGGACACCCTGCGCCGCACCTATGTCTGGCCCTATCAATTGCACGGCTCCATCGGCCCGTCCTGCTCGGTGGCGGCGCTGGAGGACGGCCAGCTGACGCTCTGGTCCGGCACCCAGAACCCGCACAGCCTGCGCGCCGACCTGGCGCGCCTGATGGACCTGGACGAGGGCGACATCGACATTCGCCGCTACGAGGCGTCCGGCTGCTATGGCCGCAACTGCGCCGACGACGTGGGCGCCGACGCCGCCCTGCTGGCCCGCGCCGTGGGCCGGCCGGTGCGGGTGCAGCTGTCCCGGGAGCAGGAACATCTGTGGGAGCCCAAGGGGGCGGCCCAGATCATGGACGTGGAAGGCGAGCAGGACGCCGACGGCGCCCCGGCCAGCTACCGCTTCGTCACCCGCTACCCCTCGGACAACGCCCCCACCCTGGCCCTGCGATTGACCGGCAAGGTGGCCGAAGGCGAGCACCCGTTCCAAATGGGCGACCGCACCGCGGTGCCGCCCTATGCCTATCCGCGCCGGCGCATCGCCTGCGACGACGTGCCCACCCTGATCCGCGCCGCCTGGCTGCGCGGCGTATCCGCGCTGCCCAACACCTTCGCCCACGACAGCTTTATCGACGAGCTGGCGGAGCGGGCCGGCGAGGACCCGCTGGCCTACCGCCTGCGCCACCTGGACGACGACCGGGCCCGCGCCGTGCTGCGCGCCGCCGCCGAACGGGCCGGCTGGGTGCCGCGCCCCTGGCCGATGCTGAGCCGGGCGGAGCAGGCCGACGGCTGGCGCAACGGCCGGGGCCTGGCCTATGCCCGTTATGTGCACAGCAAGTTCCCCGGTTTCGGCGCCTCCCTGGCCGCCTGGGTGGTGTTTCTGCAGGTGCATCCGGACAGCGGCCGCATCCGCGTGCAGCGGCTGGTGGTGTCCCAGGACGCCGGCCTGATGGTCAATCCGGCCGGGGTGCGCCATCAGGTGCACGGTAACATCGTGCAGATGCTGGGCCGTACCCTGAAGGAAAGCGTGCCGTTCGAGGACGGACGCCCGGCGGCGCGGGAATGGGGCGGCTATCCGCTGCTGCGCTTTTCGGAATTGCCGGAGATCGATCTGGTGCTGATGGACGCGGCGGACCAGCCGCCCCTGGGCGTGGGCGAATCCACCTCCCTGCCGGCGGCGCCGGCCATCGCCAACGCCCTGTTCGACGCCACCGGCGTGCGTTTCCGGCGCCCGCCCTTCACCCCGGAACGGGTGCGCGCCACCCTGGAAGCCGCCGGCGGAGCCCGCCGGTGAAAACCCTGGCACTGATCGCCGCCGCCGGCCGGGCCCGCCGGTTCGGCAGCGATAAGCGCCGCGCCCCCCTGGCGGACGGCCGCGCCCTGCTGACCGCCACCCGGGCCCGGGCCGGCGAGCGCTTCGCCGATGTGCGGGTGATTCTGCGCGCCGATGACCGGCCGGCGGACCTGGCGGTGCCGGAGACGGCGGTGATCGTCAGCCCGCGGGCGGACCAGGGGCTGGGCCTGAGCCTGGCGGACGCCTTCGCCGCCCTGCTGGCCCACGACGAACCGGCGGAGGTGGTGGCGGTGTGGCTCGGCGACATGCCCTGGGTGGCCACCGAGACCGTGGACCGGTTGCTGGCCGAGGCCGCCGGGGACCGGATCGTGCGGCCGACCCTGGACCACCGCCCCGGCTTTCCGGTGCTGTTCGGCCGCCACCTGTGGCCGGCACTGGCGGCCAACGAGCAGCCGGACGGCGCCCGCGCCCTGGTGGCCCGGCACCGCCGGGCCCTGGTGGAAATCCCGGTCACCGACCCCGGTGTGCTCCGCGACGTGGACAGACCCGACGATCTTAATCCCGACAAAACAACCGTTTAACTCTCCTTTTTAATCTGATTTCTCGTTCCGGCTGCCGGTTCCCGGCAACCGGCTTGCTGGATTCGACCGCCCCCGCTTGGCCTAATCCGACGGCCATCGATAAACGCAATCATTGCTGTTTGCCGCTCCACCGGCCGGCCTCGGGACCGCCATCGGAGGGGTCAGGGGATCTGGATGCCATTGCAATCAACGCCGGCGGGCCGCCGGGCCCTGCTGCCAGTGCTGCTGTTGGCGCTGCTCGCCGGGTCGCCGGCCGGGGCGGCGGAGCCGGTGCGGCTGGCCACCGTGGAGGCCCGTCACCTGGAAGAGCGGCTGCCGCTCACCGGCACCGTCACCGCCGACCGGACCGCCCTGCTCTCCACCGCCGTGGCCGGCCAGGTCACCCGCCTGACCGTGGACCTGGGCGACCGGGTCAGCGCCGGCGATCTGCTGCTGGAACTGGACCCGGAACTGAACCGGCTGGCCCTGGACAGCGCCCGGGCCGCCGCCGAGGAGGCCCGCGCCGGCCGCGACGATGCCCGCCGGCGGCTGCAGGAAGCCAGCACCCTGGTGGCACGCCGCAGTATCGCCGCCAGCGAGGTGCGCGGCCTGGAGTCCGAGGTGAGCATGGCCGAGGCCGCCCTGGCCGCCGCCCGCGCCGAGCAGCAACGACAGGCCGCCCTGCTCCGCCGCCACACCCTGAACGCCCCCTTCGACGGCGTGATCAGCCAGAAGCTCACCGAGGTGGGCGAATGGGTGACGCCGGGCAGAGCGGTGCTGGAGCTGGTCAACCTGGACCGCCTGCGGCTGGATTTCGCGGTGCCCCAGGAATACTTCCCCCGCCTCGGCGAGGACGCCGGCCTGCGGGTCAGCCTGGGCGGCGACGCCGGGCCCGCCCGGGCGGCGGAAATCACCGCTGTGGTGCCGGTGAGCGACCCGGGCGCCCGCACCTTCGTGCTGCGCGCCCGCCTGCCGGACCCGCCGCCGATGACGCCGGGCATGTCCGCCCGCGCCACCCTGACGCTGCCCGGCGAGCGGGCCAGCCTGGCGGTGCCCCGGGACGCGCTGGTGCGCTACCCGGACGGCCGCGTCACGGTGTGGCTGGCGGAACCCCGCGACGGCGCCCTGCTGGCCCGCGAGCAGCGGGTGCGGGTGGGCGGCGGCCTGGACGATCTGGTCACCGTGCTGGAAGGCCTGAACGCCGGGGACCGGGTGGTGGTGCGCGGCAATGAAAGCCTGCGCGACGGCCGCGAGCTGGCCCCCGTGGACGACCAAGAGTAAGCGCCGGTGTTCGAGAAGATCGTCCGCAATGGCACCTTGATGACGGTGGTGGTGCTGATCATCACCCTGCTCGGCATCCTCGCCGCCCTGCGCATTCCCGTGCAGATGATTCCCGACCTGGAAGTGCGCACCATCACGGTGCAAACAACCTGGCCCGGCGCCACGCCCCAGGACGTGGAAAAGGAAATCCTGATCGAGCAGGAAGAGTACCTGCGCAACGTGCCCAACCTGCGCCGGCTCACCGCCACCGCCTACAGCGGCGAGGCGGAGATCGAGCTGGAGTTCCCGTTCGGCGTGGACATCACCGAGACCCTGATCCGCGTCAACAACGCCCTCAGCCAGGTGCCGGACTACCCGGACAACGTGGATCAGCCGCGCATTCTTTCCACCTCCTTTTCCGCCAACGCCTTCATGTACTTCCGGGTTTCGCCGCAACCGGGCAATCCCAAGGATCTGGACCTGGACATGATGCGCGACTTCGTCGACGACCAGGTGCGCACCCGCATGGAGAGCGTGGCCGGGGTGTCCCAGGTGGAGTTGCGCGGCGGCGCCGAACGCCAGGTGCGGGTGCTGCTGGACCCGCAACGGCTGGCCGAGCGCGGCCTCACCGTGATGACGGTGCGCGACGCCCTGCGCCAGCGTAACCGGGACGTGTCCGGCGGCGAGCTGGACAGCGGCAAGCGCCGCTACCTGCTGCGCACCGTGGGCCGCTTCGAGCAGGTGCCGGAGCTGGAGGAACTGGTGCTGGCACGGCGCGGTGACGGCGTGATTCGCCTGCGCGACGTGGCCACGGTGGCCCTGGACCATTTTCCGGTGCGCGGCCTGTCGCGGGTGGACGGCGAGCCGGTGATCACCCTGGCGGTGCGCCGGGAAACCGGCTCCAACGTCATCGACATCAAGTACGCCATGCTCGATCAGGTGGCGCTGATCAACCGGGAGGTGCTGGAGCCCGCCGGACTGCGCATGGCGCTGATCTCCGACGACGTGCGCTATGTGGAAGCCTCGGTGGCCAACGTCTGGACCAATCTGGCCATCGGCGCCCTGTTCGCCACCCTGGTGATGTTTCTGTTCCTGCGCTCGGTGCGGGTCACCGCCCTGGGGGTGGTGGGCATCCCGATCTGCACCATCGCCGCCTTTCTCGGACTGTTGCTGGCCGGCCGCACCATCAATGTGATTTCCCTGGCCGGGGTGGCCTTCGCCATCGGCATGACCCTGGACAACTCCATCGTGGTGCTGGAGAGCATCGAGATCGAACGGCGCCGGGGCCTGGATCGTCTGCGCGCCTCCGTGGAGGGCATCCGCAAGGTGTGGCCGGCGGTGTTCGCCTCCACCCTGACCACGGTGCTGGTGTTCCTGCCGGTGGTGTTCATTCAGCAGGAGGCCGGGCAGCTTTATTCCGACATCGCCATCGCCGTGTCCGCCTCGATTCTGGTGTCCATGCTGGTGGCGATGACGGTGATTCCGACCCTGGCGGCGCGCCTGGATTTCGACGCCGTGTTCGACCATCAGGGCCAGGACAGCCGCTGGCTGGCCCGGGTGCACCGCCTGTCCGCCTGGTTGTCCGCCTCCGCCGCCCGGCGGGCCACGGTGATCGGCGCCACCCTGCTGGGCGGCACCCTGGTGATCGTGCTGCTGACGCCGCCGGCGGAGTATCTGCCGGAGGGCGAGGAAGCCAAGACCTTCGCTTCCATGAACGCGCCCCCGGGCTACAACCTGGCGGCCATGGCGGAGATCGGCGAGCAGGTGCAGGCGCACTTTCTGCCCCTGGTGGACGCCGACCCGGCGGCCTGGGAGGCCGGCGAGCTGCCGGCGCCGCCGCTGCGCTACCTGAACCTGTACGTGGACACCCAGGGCCTGCGGGTGATCGCCGAACCGGTGGACCCGGCGCACATGGACGCGCTGATGGACGCCCTCACCGCCTTCTACGAGCGCTACCCGGGCATGCGCGCCTTCGCCGCCCGGGGCTCGATCATTTCCAGCAACGACGGCGGCACCCGCAGCGTCAATCTGGACATCTCCGGCAACGATCTGGCCACCCTGTTCCAGGTGGCCCAGGCCGCCTACCGGCGCGCCGACCAGGTGTTCGACGGCCCCCGCATCCAGAGCCAGCCGGCCAGCCTGTCCCTGGCCCAGCCGTTGCTGGAGGTGCGCCCGGACTGGGAGCGCGCCGAGGAACTGGGGCTGAGCGCCGAGCAGCTGGGGTTCACCGTGGCGGCGCTCACCGACGGCGCCTATCTGGACGAGTTCTTTCTTGGCGACGACAAGGTGGACATCTACGCCTACAGCCACCGGGGCGTGGACCCGGCGCTGTCGGAACTGCCGGCGCTGCCGGTGCACACGCCGCTAGGCGCCACGGTGCCGCTGTCGTCCGTGGCGAGCCTGGTGGAAACCGTGGACACCAGCACCGTGCGCCGGGTCAACGGCCGCCGCACCGTGACCCTGAACATTATCCCGCCGCGCTCGGTGGCCCTGGAGACCGGGGTGCGCACGGTGCGCGAACAGGTGATCGGCGCGCTCCGCGAGGAAGGCGCGATCCCGGCCGGGGTCAGCGTGGACATTTCCGGCGCCAGCGACCAGCTGGACGCCACCCGCGACGCCCTCACCGGCAATTACGTGGTGGCGCTGCTGCTGATCTATCTGCTGCTGGTGGCGATCTTCACCCATTGGGGCTACCCGCTGCTGATCATGACCACCATTCCGGTGGGCATCGCCAGCGGCATTCTTGGCCTGGCGCTGCTCAATGGTCTGGGCGCGCTGCTGCCGTGGCTGGGTCTGCCCGGCTTCAGCCAGCCGTTCGACATGATCTCCATGCTGGGCTTTCTGATTCTGATGGGCACGGTGGTCAACAACCCGATCCTGATCGTCCATGAAGCGCTGACCAACCGTCGCCAGGGGCGGCCGGTGGCGGAGTCGGTCAGCGAGGCGGTGCGCTCGCGCCTGCGGCCCATCGCCATGACCACCATCACCACGGTGTGCGGGCTGGCGCCGCTGGTGTTGCTGCCCGGCGAAGGCACCGAACTGTATCGGGGCGTGGGCGCCATCGTGCTGTTCGGCCTGCTGGGCACCGCCATCGTCACCGTCACTTTCCTGCCGGCGCTCACCGCCACCGTGCTGACCCTCACCGAAGGGCGCCGGCAACGCTGAATACCTCTTCCCTGTTTTTTCTCTGAATATGGTGCATGCACCGCTTTTGCGCGGTGCTGGCCCGGTCTGCACCATGGCCGGGCAAAGCGCGAAAAACACCCACGAATTTACTTTTTAGCGCGAAAAAACGTCGCTTATCCCCTTACACCCTCCCGCCACGCCGGACATGACCTGGGTCACGGCGGCAATCGTAAAAAGAGGCTTGACCGGCCAATAAATGGTGTATACGTTGTTTCTAGTCAATTTTTCCACGAATCATCAGGAGGACCTGATTGTGAGTACCACCAAGCCGACCATCGCGGTCATCGGCGCCGGCCTGGGCGGCGCCGCCGCTGGCGCCCTGCTGCAGAAAGCGGGTTACCCGACCCAGGTTTACGAACAAGCACCGGAGTTTTCCCGTCTGGGCGCCGGTATCCACCTGGGCCCCAACGTGATGAAGGTCATGCATCGTATCGGCATCGAGGACGCGCTGGATCGCATGGGCTCGCATCCGGACCACTGGTTCAGCCGTGACGGCGCCACCGGTGAATACCTGTCGCGCATTCCGCTGGGCGATTTCGCCAAGAAAGAATACGGCGCGTCCTACATCACGGTTCACCGCGGCGATCTGCACGCGCTGATGGTCGATCAGCTCGACCAGGACCGGCTACACTTCGGCAAGCGTCTCGAGAAAGTCGACGACCAGGGCGACAAGGTGGTGATGACCTTCACCGACGGCACCCAGGACACCGCCGACATCGTGATCGGCGCAGACGGCGTCAACTCCGTGATCCGTGAGCACCTGCTCGGCGAGGAACAGCCGATCTACAGCGGCTGGGTGGCCCACCGCGCGATCATTTCCGCCGAGAAACTGAAGGCCTACGACCTGGATTTCGAAGCCTGCGTGAAGTGGTGGTCCGAAGACCGTCACATGATGGTCTACTTCGTGACCGGCGACGAAAAAGAGTACTACTACGTCACCGGTGTTCCGGAGCCGGACTGGAACCACGGCACCTCCTTCGTGGACAGCTCCCGCGAGGAAATGCGCAAGGCCTTCGAAGGCTACGGCGAGACCGTTCAGGCGCTGATCGATTGCACCGACAACGTCACCAAGTGGCCGCTGCTGGAACGTAATCCCCTGCCCCTGTGGCACGACAACCGTCTGGTGCTGCTCGGCGACGCCGCGCACCCGATGAAGCCGCACATGGCCCAGGGCGCCGCCATGGCCATCGAGGACGCCGCCATGCTGGTGCGCTGCCTGGACACCGTGGGCGCCGAGAACTACGCCGATGCCTTCGAGCTGTACCGCGCCAACCGCTTCGAGCGCGCGTCCCGCGTCCAGAAGGTATCCCACGACAACACCTGGCTGCGTTATGACGAAGACCCGGCCTGGGTATTCGCCCATGACGTGTACGAAGTCCCGCTGAAGGACCCCAAGACGGAGGTCGAGGAGAAAGCATGAGCAGCACCCGACTCTATGGCGCCAACGTCCACGCCAACGGCATTCGCCAGCACTATCTGCGCTACGGTGGCAAAGGCCAGCCCCTGGTTCTGATCCCGGGCATCACCAGCCCGGCGATCACCTGGGAATTCGTGGCCGAGCGCCTGGGCCGGAATTTCGATACCTATGTGCTGGACGTGCGCGGCCGTGGCCTGTCGTCCACCGGTCCGGATCTGGATTACGGCACCGATACCTGCGCCGATGACGTGGTCGGCTTCGTCGAGGCCCTGGGTCTGGACGACTACATTCTGGCCGGCCATTCCATGGGCGCGCGGTTCGCGCTGCGGGCCGTGACCCGGGGCGCCAAGGGCGTCGCCAAACTTGCGCTGATCGATCCGCCGGTGTCCGGCCCGGGCCGCCGCGAGTACCCGAGCAAGCTGCCCTGGTACGTGGATTCCATCAACGACTGCACCCACGGTGCCGGTCTGGAAACCATGCGCAAGTACTGCCCCACCTGGACCGAGGAGCAACTGCTGCTGCGCGCCGAGTGGCTGCACACCTGCTACCTGCCGGCGATCGTGAAAAGTTTCGAGGAATTCCACGAAGTGGACATTCATCAGGACTTTCCGAAGGTTCAGATCCCGACCCTGTTGATGTGCGCCGGCAAAGGCGGCGTGATCCAGGACGAGGACAAGGACGAAATCAAGCAGCTGCTGCCGTCGATCCGCATCGAAACGGTGCCGGACGCCGGCCATATGATTCCCTGGGATGACCTCGAAGGCTTCTTCCAGGGCTTTGGTGACTTTCTGGGAGCGCGGCCCTGAGCCGCCTCCTCAAGGAGAGAAGCATGACGCGACCCTATCGAATCGGCCAGATCGTACCGAGCTCCAACATCACCATGGAGACCGAGATCCCGGCCATGCTCACCGCCCGGCAACTGATCCGCCCGGAGCGCTTTACCTTCCACTCCAGCCGCATGCGCATGAAGACCGTCAGCAAGGAAGAGCTGGCGGCCATGGACGGCGAGTCCGACCGCTGCGCCCTGGAACTCAGTGACGCCGCCGTGGACGTGATGGGCTATGCCTGTCTGGTGGCGATCATGTCCATGGGCCCCGGCTACCACCGGGAATCCCAGAAGCGCCTGCGCGAGCGCACCAAGGAAAACGGCCAGGAAACCGAAGTGGTGACCAGCGCCGGCGCCCTGGTGGACGCGCTCAAGGTGCTGGGGGCCAAGAAGGTCGTGGTGGTGGCGCCGTACATGAAGCCGCTCACCGAGATGGTGGTGGATTACATCCAGCGCGAAGGCACCGAGGTGCTGGAATACCGCGCCCTGGAAATCCCCAACAACCTGGACGTGGCCCGTCACGATACCGCCAAGCTGCCCGACATCGTCGCCAGCATGGACTTCTCCGACGCCGACGCCATCGTACTGTCCGCCTGCGTGCAGATGCCGTCCCTGGCGGCGGTGCCGAAAGTCGAGGCGCTCACCGGCAAGCCGGTGGTCACCGCCGCCATCGCCACCACCTACCAGATGCTCAAGGCCCTGGACCTGGAACCCGTCGTCCCCGGCGCCGGCGCCCTGCTGTCCGGCGCTTACTGAAGTTCGTTCTAAAGGAGACCGCACCATGGCCGATAACCACCACGATTCGAAGGACGACCTGGCGAACAATTACCAGGGTGTCTGGGGCACACGCATTGGCTTCGGCCAGCGTCCGGCGTTGCTGGCGGTGGATTTTCTGCAGGCCTATACCCGTCCCGGCGCGCCGCTCTATGCCCCCGGCGTGGTGGAGGCCATGGACCATGCCCCGCGTCTGCTGCAAGCGGCGCGGGACAGCGGTATTCCGATCATACATACCAACATCCGTTACCATGGCGAAGGCCAGCTGGACGGCGGCGTCTGGGTGAAAAAAGCCCCCGTGATGAGCGCCATGGTGGACGGCAACCCCGATGCGGAATTCTGTCGACCGGTGGAGCCGGCGGCCGGCGAGCTGGTGATTACCAAACAATACGCCAGCGCGTTTTTCGGCACGTCTCTTGCCTCCACCCTGGTGGCGTTGGGCGTGGATACCCTGATCGTGATGGGCTGTTCCACCAGTGGTTGCATTCGCGCCACGGCGGTGGACGGTCTGCAGCACGGTTTTCGCGTGATGGTCGTGCGCGAAGCCGTGGGCGATCGGCATCCCGCGCCCCACGAAGCCAATCTGTTCGATATCGACAGCAAGTACGGCGACGTCATTTCCCTCGACGAAGCCCTCGCTCACCTGAAACCAGTCACCCAAGACTAAGGGGAAGAAAACCAATGAAAATGATTAAAAAAATGGCCACCGCCGCCGCAGCGGTCCTGCTCAGCGGAGCCCTCACCAGCCAGGCTCTGGCCGAATTTCCCGACGATACCATTACCATCGTGGTGCCCTGGCCCGCCGGCGGCGCCTATGATCTGTCCGCCCGGTTGATGGCCGAAAACCCGCCGGAAAATCTGCCGGTTTCCATGATCGTCACCAACGTGACCGGTGCCGCCGGTTCCAACGGTGTGCGTCACGTGGCGCAATCCGATCCGGACGGCTACACCATCGGCATGATGGGCACCCACGCCATCGCGCAGAGCTACATGAACCGGAACGCCACGCCGCTGAAGGACATCGAGCCGCTGGTGTTCATCGGTCCCGAGCCGGCCTCCCTGGCGGTGGCCAACGACACCGGCATCGAAAACGTCAAACAGTATCTCGAGCAGCTCAAGAAGCAGCCCGGTTCGATCATCAACGGCAACGATTCCCCCGGCGGTTTCTCCTACATCGCCGCCACCATGCTCGAAAACCACTTCGACGTGAAACTGTCCAAGGTGCCCTACCAGGGTTACGCGCCCACCGCCTCCGCGCTGGTGTCCGGCGAGGTCATGTCCACCACCCTGCCGATTCCGCTGCTGGCCGAACAGCACAAGGCCGGTAAAGTGAAAATCATCGGCGTGGCCGCCGAGAAGCGTCACCCGTTCGCGCCGGACGTTCCCACCTTCAAGGAGCAGGGCTTCGACTTCATCGCCGAGGACTTCTACATGCTGTACCTGCCCAAGGGCGTTCCGGAAGACCGCCGCGCCAAGCTTGAGGAAGGTTTCTACAAGCTGCTCAGCGACGAGAAGTTCCAGAAGAAAGCCGCCGAACTGGGCCTGGTGATCATGCCCCGTGACGCCGCCGGCACCCGTGCCTACCTTGAACAGCGCAACCAGGAAGTAAAAGCGATCCTGGAAGACGCCAACCTGATCGAAAAATAAATCATGACTCAGCCCACCGACACCCAAGGTCAAGAGGAAAGCCAGCCTCTGAGCCCGGTCGTGGACCTCGGCGTCGCGATCCTGTTCGGGGTCATCTGCGCCGCCGGCTGGTTCTCGGTGCTCAGCGGCAAGCGGCTCATGGCCAGTCTCGACAGCGGCCTGGATCCCGGCGCCGCTTTCCTGCCGGTCGTGGTATTAGGCCTGCTTTCCCTGGGCACGGCATTGATCCTGATCAAGGGTCTCTACCGATTGGCCACCCAGGGGCGCGGTGGGCGCTCCATCGAGCGCGGCGACCACGGATCCGCCGTCGCTCTGTTGGTCAGCATGATTCTTCTCGGTGGCGGCGTGGCCGTGATCGGCTTTCTGCCCGCCACCTTTATCTTCAGCACCGCCTGGACCGCCTGGCTGAGCTGGCGCCGCACCGGTCGTCCGTTGCGCGCCGCCCTCGTCGGTCTGGTTCTGGGCGTGGCGCTGTGTCTTTTCCTCTACGTCACTTTCGTCTCCATCCTGAAAGTGCCGCTGGCCTGACGAGGTAATCCATGCTGACCGATTTTCTTGCCGCGCTCGGCACCACCCTGCTCTCTCCCTGGGGGCTGGTGCTCGCGGTCATCGGGACCTTGCTCGGCATTCTTCTCGGCGCCATGCCCGGCGTCAGCTCCACCATGGCGCTGGCGATTCTGCTGCCCATCAGCTTCGGCATGGACCCGCACCTGGCGATCCTGTTTCTGCTCACCGTGTTCGTCGCCAGTGTCTATGGCGGTTCCGTCACCGCCATTCTGATCAATATTCCCGGCACGCCGGGCTCCATCGTCACCCAGCTGGACGGCTATCCCATGGCCCGTTCCGGGCGCGCCGGGCAGGCGCTGACCTACGCCCTGGTGTCGTCCACCCTGGGCGGGCTGATCGGCCTGGTGGCGCTGGTGCTGGTGGCGCCGCTGCTGGCCGCCGCCGCCATGGAATTCCGCAGTCCGGAATTCACCGCGGTGGCGGTGTTCGGTCTGGTGCTGCTGGCCTACGCCTCTCCCGGCTCCACCATCCGCGGCATGATGGTGGGCGGTCTCGGCCTGCTGTGCGGCATGGTCGGCTTCGACAAGCTCACCGACATTCCACGCTTTACCTTCGACAGCACCGCCCTGCAGGGCGGCATCGAACTGGTGCCGCTGTGCGTGGGCCTGTTCGGTTTCGCCGAGGTGCTCAAGAACGTGGGCGCCGCCGGCCGCTCTTCCGGCAAAAGCGTGATGCCCGCCATCGGCAAGGTCTGGCCGCCGATGAAGGAGCTACTGTCGCACTGGAAAACCATGCTGCGCGGCTCCCTGATCGGCGCCGGCGTGGGGGCCATTCCCGCCGCCGGTTCCGCCATCGCCGTGGCCATCGCCTATGCCCAGGAAATGCGTTTCTCCAAGCGCCCGGACAAGTTCGGCACCGGCGTCAGTGAAGGCGTGGTGGCGCCGGAATCCGCCAACAGTTCCAGCATTGGCGGCACCCTGATTCCGATGATGACCCTGGGTATCCCCGGCGACGCCATCACCGCCGTGCTGATGGGCTCGCTGCTGATCCACGGCCTGCGGCCGGGCCCGGGCCTGTTCGCCAACAACCCGGAGTTCGTGTCCGGGGTGTACTCGTCGTTCTTCCTGGCGCTGATCCTGACGCTGATCGTGGGTCTGCTGCTGATGCGCTGGGTGGCCTGGGTCACGCGCATCCCGTCCCACATCCTGATGGTGGTGATCGCGGTGCTGTGCGTGGTGGGTTCCTTCGCCATCCGCAATACCATGGACGACGTCTACATCATGCTGGCGTTCGGTGTGATCGGTTATCTGCTCAATTTGCTGCGCTTGCCGGCGGCGCCGCTGGCGTTCGGGTTGATCCTCGGGCCCTTGCTGGAGGAAAACCTGCGGCGCAGCCTGATCCTGGGACGGGGTTCCTGGGAGATTTTTATCAACAGCCCGATCGCGCTCACGCTGTTGTTGATGTCCGCGGCGGCGATTCTTCTGCCGTTGCTGGCGCCTTGGTTCGTACGTCTCCGCAACGATCTGCGTCGTACCTACCGGTAATTACCCGTTACCTCAAAGCTGCCCTCCGCGTGGCCACCGGCGATCCCGGTGTCCGCCCGGGGGGCTTTTTTTGCTCGGTTCTCTCCAGCGGGGGCGCGGCTCTGGGCGACGCCCTTCCGGGAACGCCGCGAGTACGTCCCTGTAGGCTCCCTTTCGAACG
>NZ_JADDOL010000013.1 GCF_016906305.1 Alloalcanivorax marinus | reverse complement strand
ATTACCAACAGAGTTACCGGCCCGCCTGAGCCGGGCGCTTCAGGCCACACCAGGAGGCTGCGAGTGCTTCCATGAGCAACGGGTTAAACCGGCCTCGGCCAACGCCGACGAGTACACGGGTCCAGAACCCGTAGGGACGATAGGCAACCGAGGCGCGGTTCTCATGAGGGCCAGGGCCGTTTATCAATCGGCCCAACCAACAGGCCGGATAGACGTACGCAGTTTAATCTCCCTTGCTCACTGAGCCATCGCAGACAGACAGCACTTGCAAGAGGTGTACATAGACGTACTAGCGGCGTTCCCGGAAGGGCGTCGCGCCCTGAGTCGCGCCCCCGCTGACGGCAACCCCCTCAAGGCAACGGAATCGGTTCCTGCTCCAGGTCCACATCGAAGCGCTCGCGCACATCGGCGCGCACCGCCCCGGCCAGGGCCCGCACGTCCGCCGCCCGGGCGCCACCATGGTTGACCAGCACCAGCGCCTGATCCCGATGCATGCCCACCGGCCCCAGCCGCCGGCCCTTCCAGCCGGCCCGCTCGATCAGCCAGCCGGCGGCCAGCTTGTGGCCATCCCGATGGGGGAAGGCCACCAGCTCCGGCTCGTTCTCTTTCAGCCGCTGATAATGGGCCACGGACACCACCGGATTCTTGAAGAAGCTGCCCGCGTTGGGCAGCACCGCCGGGTCCGGCAGTTTGCTTTGCCGCAGCTCGATCACCGCCGCGCGCACCGCCGCCGGCTCCAGCGTGGCCGGGTCGGCGTCGCCGAAGCGCGCCGCCAGCCCGCCGTAATCCACCCGGCAAGGTCCGTGACGGTGCAGCCGCAGGGTGATGGCGGTGATGATGAATTCGCCCCGCCGCCGGCTTTTGAACAGGCTGTCGCGATAGTCGAACTCGCACTCGGCGGCGCGGAAGCGCACCGGCCGACCGTCGGCCACGGCCACCGCCTCCACGCTGTCCAGCACGTCCGCCAGTTCCACGCCGTAGGCGCCGATGTTCTGGAACGGCGCGGCGCCGGCGGTGCCGGGGATCAGCGACAGGTTCTCCAGCCCGCGCCAGCCGCGCGCCACCGTGTCCGCCACCAGCCGGTCCCAGACCACGCCGGCGCCGGCGGTGACCCGGGCCTGGTCGCCCTCCACCCGGTAGTCGATCCGATCCAGGGCCGGGATCACCGTCAGGCCGGGCAGATCGCCGTCCAGCACCAGGTTGCTGCCCTGCCCCAGCACGTACAGCGGCTCATCGCCGCGCCGGCCGGCCAGCAGTCCGGCCAGGGCCTCGCCGCTGTCCGGGCGCGCCAGCCGCTCGGCGCGGGCCGGCAGCGCCAGGGTGTTGGCGCCGGACAGATCCGCGTCGCGCTCGATCACAGCCGCTCCCGCAGGCGCTCCAGCCACAGGTCGCTGGCCTTTTCCACCAGGTTCAGCACGTGGTCAAAGCCGTCGTCGCCGCCGTAGTACGGGTCCGGCACCTCATGGGGACCGTCCTCGCCGAGCACGTCCAGAAAGCGCGCCAGCAGGGCGTCGTCGTCCGCCGGACGCAGTGCTTGCAGGTCGGCCAGGTTGTTGTCGTCCATGGCCAGGATCAGGTCGAAGCGGTGGAAGTCCTCCGCGCTCACCTGGCGGGCGCGCAGCCGGTCCAGCTCATAGCCGCGCTGGGCGGCGGCGGCGCTGGCGCGCCGGTCCGGCGCCTTGCCGATGTGCCAGTCGCCGGTGCCGGCGCTGTCGATGTGGATGCGTTCCTCCAGGCCGGCGTCGGTGACCCGCCGGCGGAACACCGCCTCGGCGGTGGGCGACCGGCAGATATTGCCGAGACAGACGAACAGAACGGAAACGGAAGGGGTACTCATGAGCGGTCAGCCTCCGACAGATAGCGGCGCATGCGCGCCAGATCGGCCTCGGTGTCGACGCCGCCGGGCACCGGTTCGCGGGCCGGCGCCACGTGCACCGGCGCGCCGTTGGCCAGGGCGCGCAATTGTTCCAGGGATTCCAATTGCTCCAGGGGCGCCGGCGGCCAGCTCACGAAACGGTGCAAAAAGCCCACCCGGTAGGCGTAGATGCCGATGTGCCGCCACCAGCGGCCGCCGCTCAGATCCAGGTCCCCGCCGCCGTTCACAGCGCCGGCGAAGCCGTCCCGGTGCCAGGGGATCGGCGCCCGGGAGAAGTACAACGCGCGCCCGTTCACATCGAACACCACCTTGCACACATTGGGGTTGAACAGGTCCTCGCCGTTCTCGATGGGCTCGCACAGGGTGGCCATCTGGCAGTCCGGATGCAGCGCCAGGTTCTCCGCCACCTGATCGATCACCGCCGGCGGGATCAGCGGCTCGTCGCCCTGCACGTTGACCACGATGTCGTCGTCGGCCAGGCCCAGTTGCTCCGCCACCTCCTGCAGCCGGTCGGTGCCGGACGGATGATCGGCACGGGTCATCACCACCCGGGCCGCGTCGCCCACCGCGTCGCGCACCCGTTCATCGTCGGTGGCCACCAGCGCCTCGCGGGCGCCGCTTTGCGCGCAGCGCTCCACCACCCGGGTGACCATGGGCTTGCCGGCCAGATCCGCCAGCGGCTTGCCGGGCAACCGCGACGAGGCATAACGGGCCGGTACGATGACAAGAAAACTCATGCTTGCTGCTCCATCAGGGACCGGCCAGGGTCCGGTCGAGAATCGCGTCCAGGGTGCCCGGCGGCAGCGACGCCCGCACCGGCAGGGTCCACAGGCGTGGATCGTCGAAACCCCGGCATTTTACCGCGTCTTTTTCGGTCATGATCACCGGCAGATCGTCGCCGAACGCCAGGTCCTCCGGCCGGAAGGCGTGATGATCGGCGAACGCATGGGGAATCACCGCCAGCCCCAGCGCTTCCAACGTGCGGAAGAAGCGTTGCGGGTGGCCGATGCCGGCCACGCCGTGCACGCGCGGAAAGCGGGTCAGGAAGGCGTCCGCCGGCAGGCTTTCGCCGTCGCTTAGTCGGGTCGGCGGCGCCGGTGCCAGGGTCATGGTGGTGGCGCCGGGCCAGGGGCCGCCATTGGCGATCAGGAAGTCCACCGCGGCCAGCCGCGAGGCCGGTTCGCGCAGCGGTCCGGCGGGCAGGCAGCGGCCATTGCCCAGGCCCCGGTCCGCGTCGATCACCACCACCTCGGCGGAGCGCGGCAGCGCGTAGTGCTGCAGACCGTCGTCGCTGATCACCAGATCGGCGGCGTGCTCACCCACCGCCCGTTGCAGGGCCCGGTCGCGCCTCGGGTCGAGCACCACCGGCACCTCGGCGCGGCGGGCGATCAGCAGGGGTTCGTCGCCGACCCGGGCCGGGTCGTCATCGGCGCTCACGCTGAGAGGATAGTCACCCGCGTCGGCGCCGTAGCCCCGGGAGATCACCACCACCTTCAGGCCGCGCTCGGCGGCGCGACGGGCCAGGGCGATCACCAGCGGCGTCTTGCCGGTGCCGCCCACGGTCACGTTGCCCACCACCAGCACCGGCACCGGCGGCACCGGCGCCTGCTCGCGGAAGCGCGCCAGCCGGCGGCGGGCCACCCGGCCCACCAGCCAGCCCAGCGGGCGCAGCGGGGTAAGCCAGGGACTGCCCCGGTACCAGCCCTGCTCGATGCGGCGCGCCCAATCAGCCATGGTCGGTGTCGGCGAAATCCATCTTGTAGAGTTGGGTATAAAGGCCGTTGCGCGCCAGCAGCTCCTGATGGCTGCCCTGCTCGATCAGGCGGCCCTGATCCAGCACCAGAATGCGGTCGGCCTTTTCGATGGTGGACAGGCGGTGGGCGATCACCAGGGTGGTGCGCCCGGCCATCAGCCGCTCCAGGGCCTGCTGGATATGGTGCTCGGATTCGGTGTCCAGGGCACTGGTGGCCTCGTCGAGAATCAGGATCGGCGCGTCCTTGAGCAGCGCCCGGGCAATCGCCAGACGCTGCCGCTGGCCGCCGGACAGCTGGGCGCCGTCCTGGCCCACCTCGGTGTCCAGGCCATGCTCCAGGCTCTGAATGAAGTCCCACGCATACGCGTTGCGCGCCGCCTCCTCGATGGCGGCGTCGTCGGCGTCGCGCATCTCGCCGTAGGCGATGTTGTTGCGCACCGTGTCGTTGAACAGCACCACCTTCTGGCTGACCATGGCGATCTGCCGGCGCAGGGCCGCCAGCTGGTAGTCCGGCAGCGGCACGCCGTCGAGCAGCACCTGGCCGGAATCCGGATCGAAGAACCGGGGCAGCATCGCCGAAATGGTGCTCTTGCCAGCCCCCGAGCGGCCCACCAGGGCGATGGTCTCGCCGCTTTTCACCGAGAACGTCAGGTTGTTGAGCACCGGATGGGCCGGGTCGTAGCCGAAGGTCACGTCGTGGAACTCGATGTCGCCGTTGACGCGCGGCAGATCACGGTCGCCCAGGTCCGGCTCCGGCGGGCGGTCCATCAGCTCGAACAGGGAGGAGGCCCCGGTGACGCCGCGCTGGATTTTCACGTTCACGTCGGTGAGCTGCTTGAGCGGCTTCTGCACCATGCCGGCGGCGGCGATGTAGGACAGGAACCCGCCCACGGTCAGCGCCTCGCCCATCAGCGTGATGTACAAATAGGTGACCAGGCCGATGGCCACCGCCACGAACAGCTGCACGATCACCGTGGAGGCGATCTTGCTGGCGTTGAGCTTGGTGTTCTGCCGCGAGAAACGCCGGCTCACCGCGTGGAAGCGGTCCGCCTCCAGCTTCTGCCCACCGAAGATCTTCACCGCCTGGTTGCCTTCGATGGCCTCGCCCAGGAACTGGGTGATGTTGCCCATGGACGCCTGGATGCGCCGGCTGATATGGCGAAAGCGTTTGCTGGTCAGTCTCACCACGGTGCCCACCAGCGGCGCCATGACCAGCAGGATCAGGGTCAGCTTCCAGTTCTGGTAAAGCAGGAATGCGATCAGCCCGATCACCGTCAGGCCCTCGCGCAGCAGCACGATAATGGCATCGGTGCCGGCGCTGGTGACCTGCTGGGCGTCGAAAATGATCTTCGACATGATGCGCCCGGAGGCATTGTTGTTGTACTCCGACTGGGGCAGCCGCAGCACATGGCCGAACACGTCGTTGCGCAACCGGTAGACGATTTCCTGGGCCACCCAGGTCATGGAATAACTGCCCATGAACTGACCGATGCCCTGGGCCAGGGCGATAAAGAACGGCGCGATGGAAACGATCAGCACCCGGCGCGGCTCCGGGTTGACCACGGTCTCGCCCAGATAGCCGGCCAGCTGGGCGGCGCCGGCCTGGGTGGCGGCGTAGATCGCGTAACCGATGAAACTGGCGAACAGGATCAGCCAGTGGGGTTTGACGTAGTTCAGCAGTCGTTTGTAGGTCTGCCAGGCATCATCCGGGAGAGATTGGCTCATTGCGCCTCATCGTCGGCTTCGCGAGTGGTGAGCGACAGCTTATCAAAGCCGAGCTGCCCGGCCACGTCCATGACCCGCACCACCGCCTGATAGCTGGCGTTGGCGTCGGCGGTGATGATCATCGGCCGGGTGGTCTTGTCCTGGCCCAGCCGCAGCAGCGCCGAGCGCAGGCCCGCTTCACTGTTGTCGGCGAGCTTCTCGCCGTTGATCAGATACTCACCCAGCGGCGACACCAGCACCTGCACCGCCTCCGGCTGCGCCTCGGGGGGCGTGCCTTGCGCCTCCGGCAGCGTCAGCGCCAGCTGGGTCTCGCGGGTGAAGGTGGTGGATACCATGAAGAAAATCAACAGCAGGAACACCACGTCGATCAGTGGCGTCAGGTTGACCTCCGCTTGCTCCTGACGGGGCCGGGGGAATTTCACGACGCCGCTCCGGTGGCCGGGGTCGCTTCCCGGTCGCCGTGCACCAGATCCACCAGATGCACCGCGCTCTGCTCCATGCTCACGGTAATTTCCTCCACCCGGCGCAGAAAGAAGCGGTGGAAGAAGATCGCCGGAATCGCCACCACCAGACCGGCGGCGGTGGTCAGCAGCGCCTGGGAAATGCCGCCGGCCAGCTGGGCGGCGTCGCCGGTGCCGTGAATCATGATGGCGGCGAACACGTCGATCATGCCGATCACCGTGCCCAGCAGGCCCAGCAGCGGCGCGATGGCGGCGATGGAGCCCAGGGTGGAGAGGTATTTCTCCAGGTCGTGGACCACGCCGGCGGCTTCCTCCTGGATGCTTTCCTTCATGATCTCACGGCCGTGGCGGGCATTGGCCAGGCCGGTGGCGAGAATGCGCCCCAGGGGCGACTGTTCCCGCAGGGTGGCCAGCCGCTGGGCGTTGAGCTGGCCCTTCTGCAGCCAGACCCGCACCTGGGCCAGGGTTTCCGGCGGCGCCAGCTTGCTCGGACGCAGGGTCCAGAACCGTTCCACCACGATGGCCAGGGCCACCACCGAACCGATCAGGATCGGGAGCATCATCCAGCCCCCGGACTGCACTAGATCCTGCACGTAAAGATCCCCTTTCGCGACGTTCACCAAACCTGCCCGCGCGCGGGCCGGTGCCAGGGACGCTCATGGTCCCGGCGCCACTTTGTTATAAGCGCGGCATTATCCGGGCCCCCCAGGCGAAACACAATCATACCGGCCCGGTCGGTGCGCAGAACCGTGACCCCGGCCGCTTCCAGGCGCCGCACCAGGGCCGCGTCCGGGTGCCCGAAGCGGTTGGCGTAGCCCACCGAGGCCAGCGCCCAGCGCGGTTGCAGCGACCGCACCCAGGCGTCGGCGCTGGACGAGGCGCTGCCGTGGTGGCCGAGCTGCAGCACCGTCACCGGCGCCACCGTGCCCAGCAGCCGGTACTCCACCGCCGTGGTGATGTCGCCGGTGAGCAGCACGCTGGCGCCGCCGGCGTCCACCCGCAGCACGCAGCTGGCGTCGTTGCCGGTCCAGGGCCGCCGGTCCGGCCACAGCACCCGGAAGTCGACGCCGTCGAAGCGCCAGTGCTGGCCGGCCCGGCACCGTTCGGCGCCGGGCACCCGGTCCGGCTCGCCGCTCAGCAGCCGTCCGGGATCGGGCAGGTCCGCCAGGCCGCCGGCATGGTCGCCGTCGCCGTGACTGACCAGGGTCAGGTCCGGAGTCAGCCGGTGGCGGCGCAGCCAGGGCACCAGCACCGACCCGGTGGCGGACCCGCCTTGCCAACCGGGCCCCAGGTCGTAGAGCACCAGATGGCGGGCGGTGCGCAGCGCCAGGGCCTGGCCCTGCCCCACCTCGAACATGATCAGATCCACCTGACCGGGGCCCGGGGCGGTGGCGGCCGGCCACCACCAGGACAACAGGCACAGGGGCAGCAGGCGGCGCGGCCAGGGCCAGGCCGGCGACAGTCCCAACAGCAGCGCGCCGCCCACCGCCAGGGCCGCCATCCCGGAGGCCATCGGCAGGCCCGGCGCCGGCCAGCGGGCCATGACTTCCATCAGGGCCACCGCCAGCTCCACCCCGGTGGCGGCGGCGTCCAGGGCCGGCGTCCAGTCCAGCAGCGCCCCCAGCAACGCCGCCGGCACCACCAGGGCGCTGAACAGGGGCACCAGCAGCAGGTTGGCCAGCGGGCTCCACCAGGCCCAGGTGCCGAACAGGGCGGCGCCGGCCACCGCCATGGGCAACGGCAGCGCCACCATCACCGGCAGCCGGCCGCCGCCCTCCAGCAACCCCAGGATCGCCGCCACCGCCCCGAACGACAGCCACAGGCCGGTGGACAGCGCCGCCAGCGGGTCCACCAGCAGCACCGCCAGCAGCGCCAGGGCCAGCCCCTCGAAGGGTGCCGGCCAGCGGCGTCGCAGCCGGCACAGGGCCAGCACCGCCACCATGATCAGGGCGCGCCGGGTGGGCAGGCTGAACCCCGCCAGCGCCGCGTAACCGAGCGCGCCGACCAGCGCCGGCGCCCAGGCCAGCTGGGCCAGCGTCAGCCGCCGGCTGGCCGGCCACAGCCACTGCAGCAGCGGCGCCAGCACGCCCCGGCCCAGCCACCACAGCAGGCCGGTGACCAGGGTCAGGTGCAGGCCGGAAATGGCCAGCAAATGGGCGGTACCGGTGGCCCGGAACAGATCCTTCAAGGGCCGCTCCAGCCCGCGACGGTCGCCGGTGACCAGCGCCGGCACCACCGCCGCGCCCAGCGGACTGGCGGCCAGCCGCGCCCGCAGCCGGTCCGCCAGCCGCTCGCGAAAAGCGTGCGGCCCCCCGTCGGCGTGCACCGGCCCGTCCACCGCCGCCAGCACCCCCACCGCGTCGATGCGTTCGGCCAGGTCCCGGCGGGCGGTGTCCGGTCCGGTCTGGTTGTGCCAGCCATGGGGAAAATAAAGCCGCACCCGGGCCTCGAAACGGTCCCCGGCGCCCAGCGCCGGCAACGGCCCCCAGGCGCTGACCCGCACCCGATGGCGGCCCGGCCAGCGCCCCCGCCCTTCCAACAGCCGCACTTCCAGGGTCAGCCTCTGCCAGTTCACCGGCTCGTCGTAGCGAACACGGCGCTGGCGCTCCACCAGGTCCACCACCCGGGCCCGCACCGCCAGCGTTTCGCCATTCAGCGAGGCCGGCAGCCGCGCCGCCAGGCCCTGCTCCAGTGCCAGCAGCCCCAGGCCGCCGGCCAGGGCGGTGGCCAGTATCGTGCACGCCCATCGACCGGAACGCGGCGGCTCGCGCCGCCAACCCGCACCCGCCCTGCCGGCGGCCAGGACCAGCAGCGGCAACCACAGCGGCCAGCTCGCGCCGCTCCAGACCGCCGCCACCAGGGCCGCGGCGGGTAACAGGTATCGCATCCTTGCGCTCCCTCAAGGCACCCTGTCCCTTCAAGGTGTAGGCGCCGCCGCTCAGGATCGGCATAATAGCGCCCGCAACCGGAACCCTCGTACGGATCCCCCGCCGCCGGGAAAGCAGTCGCCCATGCCGAAACGGTTATTCCGAAAATATTTGCCCTCCCCCGAGCGCCTCAAGGGTCACAAATCCCTGAGCTTTCTGGGCGAGGTGTTGTCGGACCCCAACCTCTGGCATATCAACCGCCACTCCCTGGCCGGGGCCGCCTTTATCGGCATCTTCACCGGGCTGTTGCCGATCCCCCTGCAAATGGGTCTGGCCGCCCTGCTGGCGGTGCGTTTCCACTGCAACCTGCCGCTGTCCGTGGTGCTGGTGTGGATTTCCAATCCGGTCACCTACGTGCCGATCTTCTATTTCACCTACCGGATCGGCGCCTGGCTGCTGGGCATGGAACCCAGCCCGCCCCACGGCATCAACGTGGCCTGGTTCGTGGAGCAATTGGTGCCGCTGTGGGTGGGGTCGTTGCTTTGCGCTTCCCTGGCCGGGCTGGCCGCCTATCTGGCGGTGAAGCTGTCCTGGCGGCTGGCGGTGGTGCGCAGCTGGAACCTGCGCGCCCGCCGCCGCCGGGACGACCCCAGCCACCGCTCCTGACCCTTTCCCGATCAGCGTAACCGTGGCCGTGGCGCGGCGCCGTCAGCCACGGGCCACGAATACCGTCAGCCATCGATGAAAAGCGTGTAGGTTCAGGCTTACAGGCTGCGCAGCAGCCCTTCGTGCAGCTCGTGGCGGGTCTGACAGCGACCGGCGATGCGGTGATCGTGGGTGACGATCAGCAAGGCGGTGCCGAGCCGCTGGTTGAGGTCGAGCATCAGTTCCTGGACCTGATCGGCGGTGCGCTCGTCCAGGTTGCCGGTGGGCTCATCCGCCAGCACCAGGGCCGGGTCGGTGACCAGGGCGCGGGCAATGGCCACCCGCTGACGCTCGCCGCCACTGAGCATGGCGGGCTTGTGGGTTTCCCGGGCGGCCAGCCCGACCTGATCCAGCAGCGTGGCGGCGCGTTCGCGGGCCTCCGCCGGGCGCAGCCCGCGGATCAACAGCGGCATGGCCACGTTCTCCAGGGCGGTGAACTCCGGCAACAGGTGGTGGAACTGGTAGACGAAGCCCAGGTAGCGGTTGCGAATGCTGCCCAGGGCCCGGTCGCCGAGGCCCGCCAGCGGTTGCCCGCCGATGGCCACGCGCCCTTCGGTGGGGGCATCCAGGCCACCCAGCAGGTTCAGCAGGGTGGATTTGCCCGAGCCGGAGGCGCCGACGATGGCGGCGGTGTCGCCACGCCGCACGGTCAGGTTCACGCCGCTCAGCACTTCCAGCTCGCCACGCCCTTCCGGGTAGCGTTTGATCAGGCCTTCGGCGGCCAGCACCGCGTCGCGGGCGATGTCATTCATAGCGCAGCGCCTCCGCCGGTTGCACGCGGCTGGCCCGCCAGGACGGATAGAGGGTGGCGGCGAAGGTAATCACCATGGCGATGGCGACGATGGCGCCCACATCGCTCCACTCCAGCTGCGACGGCAGGTAGTTCACGAAATAGGCATCGAACAGCCGCGTGTTGAAGGTCTTCTCGATCCAGGCCGCCAGGTCACTGACGTTGTTGGCCAGCAGCACGCCGAGCACGGTGCCCAGGAAGGTGCCGGCCAGACCGATCACCGCGCCCTGAACCATGAAGATGCGCATGATGGTGCCCGGCGACGCACCCAGGGTGCGCAACACCGCGATGTTGCCGCGCTTCTCGGTGACCAGCATCACCTGGCTGGAAATAATATTGAAGGCGGCCACCGCGACGATAAAGCTGAGCAGCAACGTCATCATGCTCTTTTCCATGCGGATCGCCTGGAACAGGTTGCCGTGGGTGCGGGTCCAGTCGGTGGTGTAGTAATCGCGGCCCAGGGCCTGCTGCAATTGCCAGCCCACCTCCGGCGCCGCGAACAGGTCGCTGAGGCGCAGATGGATGCCCTGCACGGTGCCGGGCCGGCGGTGCAGCACCGCCGCGTCCTCGCTGGACACGTAGGCGTACAGGCCGTCCACCTCGGCGCGGGCGCGGAACACGCCCACCACCTGGAAGCGTTTGAAACGGGGCATCACCCCGGCCGGGGACACGCTGGCCTCGGGCAGCACCAGGGTGATCTTGTCGCCCACCTCCGCATTCAGCTTGCGCGCCAGGCCGTAGCCCAGCACCACACCGAAGTCGCCGGGGTGAAGGGCGTTGAAATCCCCCTCCCACATCATCTCGCCGACGATCGAGACGCGCTGCTCCGCCTCCGGGTCCACCCCGTTGATCAGGGCCCCGGCCACGTTGCCTTTATGGGTGAGCATGCCTTCCAGCTGCACGAAGGGCGCCGCCGCTTCCACGCCGGGATAGCCGCGCACCTGATCGGCCAGGGCCTGCCAGTCCTCCACCGGCTCACGGCCGTGAATGGACAAATGGGTGACCATCCCCAGGATGCGCGTCTGCAATTCCCGGTCGAAGCCGTTCATCACCGACAAAACGGTGATCAGCACGGCGACACCGAGCATCAGCCCGAGCGCGGAGATCAGGGTGATCACGGAGATAAAACTGTTACGGGCGCGGGCGCCGGTATAGCGCAGGCCCACGAACAGGGCAAAGGGTCGAAACATGGCGCGCATTTAAGCACTAAACCGTCCGGCGACGCCAGACACCGACGCCCGGGAGCGAGGGTGTGACCGGCATCCGCGACGATCCGGTGCTCTCCTATTAAATTTCAGGGCTGTCCTACGACCGTAATACTTGAACAAAGGTTCAGACTGTGGATGCTTACGGTCAGGACGACCAATGACTGGGGGACAACCACCATGAAGACCGCTCTTGCCGCGTTGCTGGCCACGCTGCTCCTGTATCCGTTTCCGGCCCTGGCCAATGACCAGGACGGTCCCACCCGTGGCATGAGCAAGGCCCAGGTGCGCGAGCACTACGGCGAGCCGGAGCGCCGCCGCGATCCGGTGGGCCAGCCCCCGATCAGCCGCTGGTACTATCCCGGTTTCACGGTCTATTTCGAGAACGATACGGTGCTGCACAGCGTGCGCGAGTCCGCCGACGACGACGGGCACCCAGGCACCACCGAGCGGGAGCGCCAGGCCGGCCACCCGCTGCCGCCGGACGTGGAGGACGAGGAGGCGCAGATCGAGACCCGTTCCAGCATGCGCAATGAAGACGCGGACAGCGATGCCGGCTCCTCGTCCCGGGATGACGACGATGGGGAGGAAACCGACGAGTCCCACACCGCCCCCGGCAGTACCGCGGTGCGGGCCCGGGCCGAGGACCGGGAAGGTCGGGAAGACCGCCGGGAAGAGCCGGAACAACGAAAGGACGACGAAGGCAAGGACGGCCGCTTCCGCTTCGATCCGGTCTCCGGCCGCATCGTCATCGATGAGGACGAGGATCAGGGCGATAACGACCGCGGCACCGACCAGGGCGAGGACGAGCCCCGCGCCGAGGCACCGCCGGTGCGCCGCTCCCTGCGCGCCGACGCCGACTGACCACCCGCTCCGCCGCCATCGGGCCACCCGCCGGGCACGCTATTGACGCTGCCCGGCACCGGGCAGACAATCCCGCCGTTTATCCTCGAACGAGTGGACCCATGTTATTGCCCGAATGGCAGCCCCAGTGGGGCGTACTGCTGGCCTGGCCGGACGCCGACACCGACTGGGCCGGCCAGCTGGACGCCGCCCACGCCACCTACACCGCCCTGATCACCGCCGTGCTCGACCATGAGGCGGTGCTGCTGCTGTGCCGTAACGGGGACAGCGCCGACCAGGCCCGGCGCGCCCTGAAGAACGCCGGCGCCGACCTGACCCGGCTGCGCATCGAGCAGGTCGATTTCGACGACACCTGGGCTCGGGATTTCGGGCCGATCAGCGTGGAACGGGACGGCGTGCTGACGCTGCTGGATTTCCGCTTCACCGGCTGGGGCCACAAATTCGCCGCCCAACGGGACGACGCGGTCAACGCCGCCCTGCCCTGGCGCGCCCCCCGCGAGTCGGTGGACCTGGTGCTGGAAGGCGGCGCCATCGACACCGACGGCCGGGGCACCCTGCTCACCACCCGGGCCTGCCTGCGCAATCCCAACCGCAACCCGCTGCTCAACGAAGCGGAATTGGAAAGCCAATTGCGCGAGACGCTGGGCGTGACGCGCATCTGGTGGCTGGACCACGGCGAGCTGGAAGGCGACGACACCGACGCCCACGTGGACACCCTGGCGCGCTTCGTCGACCCCACCACCGTGGCCTACGTGGGCTGCGACGACCCGGCCGACCCGCACCACGCCGAACTGGCGGCCATGGCCGGCGAACTGGAAGCGCTGGCCTCGGCCCACGACCTGCGCCTGGTGCGCCTGCCCATGGCGGTGCCGCAATACAACGCCGAGGGCGAACGGCTGCCGGCCACCTACGCCAACTTCCTGATCACCAATGACAAGATTCTGGTGCCGGTGTACGGCTGCGCCACCGACCGGGCGGCCCTGGACGCCCTGGCGGCGGTGGCCGGCCCGCGCACCGTGCAGGGCATTCCCTGCCGACCGCTGATCGAACAAGGCGGCAGTCTGCACTGCGTGACCATGCAACTGCCGCAAGGCATTCTGTAAACCCGCCCCCGCATTAAAGGAGCCGACCGCCCATGCGCGTTGCCGTCGTTCAGCAGCAAAATGGCGCCGATCCGGCCGCCAACCTGAACCGTTCCATGGACAAAATCCGCGAGGCGGCCGCCGCCGGCGCGGAACTGGTAATGCTCCAGGAGCTGCACCGCAGCCTGTACTTCTGCCAGACCGAGGACACCTCGGTGTTCGATCTGGCCGAAACCATTCCCGGGCCCAGCACCGACGCCCTGGGCGCCCTGGCCCGGGAGCTGAACATCGTGCTGGTCGCCAGCCTGTTCGAGAAGCGCGCCACCGGCCTGTACCACAACACCGCGGTGGTGCTGGAGCGGGACGGCAATCTGGTGGGCCTGTACCGCAAGATGCACATCCCCGACGATCCGGGCTTCTACGAGAAGTTCTACTTCACCCCCGGGGACGCCACCTTCAACACCGGCCAGTCCGGCTTTACCCCGATCCGCACCAGCGTCGGCAAGCTCGGCGTGCTGGTGTGCTGGGACCAGTGGTACCCGGAAGCGGCCCGCCTGATGGCCCTGGCCGACGCCGACCTGCTGCTCTACCCCACCGCCATCGGCTGGGACCGCACCGACGATCCCGAGGAGCAGGCCCGCCAACTGGACGCCTGGATCACCGTGCAGCGCGCCCACGCGGTGGCCAACGGCCTGCCGGTGCTGGTGGCCAACCGCACCGGCTTCGAGGCGGCGCCGGACGGCGACGGCGGCATCCAGTTCTGGGGCAACAGCTTCGTGTGCGGGCCCCAGGGCGAGTTCCTGGCGCGCGCCGGCGAGGACGGCGAGCAGGTCTTGCTGGCCGACATCGACACCGGTCGCAGCGAGGCAGTGCGACGCATCTGGCCGTACCTGCGCGACCGCCGCATCGACGCCTATGGCGATCTGACCAAGCGCTTCCGGGACTGACGGCGCGCCGCCCGTGGCCCGCGCCTCCGCCGCCGCCTGGCTGGCCCGATTCCAGCTCAAGCCGATCGCCTTCTGGCCGGCGTTGCTGGCGATGGTGGCGGCGCTGGCGCTGATCGCCGTGGACCAGGCGCGCTTCGTCGCCCTCACCACCTCCCTGAACCGGCTGCTGATCGACACCCTGTCGCCGGTGTTCCTGTACGCCGCCCTGGGCCTGCTGGTGCTGTGCGTGCTGGTGTTCGTGTCGCCGCTGGGCGCCACCCGCCTGGGCGGCGCCGGCGCGCAACCGATCTATTCCCCGTTCCGCTGGTTCTCGGTGTCGCTGACCACGGTGATCGCCATGGGCATTCTGTTCTGGGCGGTGGCGGAACCGGTGGTGCACTTTCACGAACCGCCGCCCTTCACCGGCCTCGCCGCCGGCGGCGAGGCGGCCCAGCGCTTCGCCCTGTCCACGGTGTTCGTGCATTGGACCCTGGTGCCCTATGCGATCTACACGGTGGCGGCGCTGACCTTCGCCCTGGGCTTCCATAATCACGGCTACGGCTTCTCGGTGGATGCCCTGCTGCGGCCGCTGCTGGGCGAGCGCCTGCGCGGCCCGGCCTCGGACGCGGTGGACGGCCTGGTGCTGTTCTCGGTGGTGGTGGGCATGTCGGCGGTGCTCAGCGGCGGCCTGTTGCTGATCGGCGACGGCCTGCGGGCGCTGTTCGATATCGACGCCGGTTCCCGGGTCCACGCCCTCACCGCCGCCTTTATCGTCGCGGTGGCGCTGCTGTCCGCGGCCAGCGGTCTGGCCGGCGGTATCCAGCTGCTGGCCCGTCTCAATACGGTGCTGTTCCTGGCGCTGATGGTCTACCTGCTGGTGGCCGGGCCGGCCGGGTTCGTGGCGCGCCTGGGCGGCGAATCCCTGAGCCTCTATCTCCATGAATTTCTGAGCCGCCATCTGATGCTCGACGAGCCAACGGGCAGCCAATGGTCCGGCTGGTGGACCACCGCCTTCCTGGCCAGCTGGTTTGCCTGGGCGCCCCTGTCCTGCCTGTTTCTGGGCAAGATCGCCCGGGGTTACACGGTGCGCCAGTTCATTCTGGTCAACCTGCTGCTGCCGTCCGCCTTCGGCGTGCTGTGGTTCTCCACCTTCGGCGCCTCGGCGCTGTACTTCGACGCGCACCATCAGGCCGCCCTGTACCAGGTCTACCAGGACCAGGGGCTGGCGGCCATCGCCTATCAGCTGTTCGACTACCTGCCCGGCGGCTTCGTGGTCAGCCTGCTGTTCATCGTGGCCTGCGTGATCTCATTCATCACCGCCACCGACTCCAACACCGACGCCATCGGCGGGCTGTGCACCCGCTCGGTGACCGCCCGGGACATGGATACCGCCTTTACCATCAAGCTGCTGTGGGGCGCGGTGATCGGCGCGGTGGGCTGGAGCAGCGCCACCTACCTGGGCGTGGACGGCATCAAGATGCTGGCCAACCTGGCCGGGCTGCCGGGGCTGGTGATCGTGCTCGGCGCCGCCGGCAGCCTGGTGCTGATGCTGGTGAAAAGCTACTCGAACTGATCGTTCTCGCTGGCGTAGGCCACGAACAGGCAGCCGGCGCCCACGTTGATGGCGCCGGTGGGGCTCATGGTGGAGATCAGCAGACGCACGCCGCGCTCCTCCGCCGCCACCTTCAGATCCGCGTAGCCGGGCATGGCCGGCACCCGCTCGATGTCGCCGGCATAGCTCAGGCAGACGTGGCGGGAAATCAGGTGCCCGCCGCGAATGCGCGCGGCCACGTGTTCGAACAGACGGCGCACGGACTTTTCGTAGCTGCGGTTGACGGTGGCCGGGTTCTCCTCGCCACCGTGGATGCGAATGATCGGGTGCATGGACAGCGCCGAACCCACGGTCAGCGCCAGCCCGCGCATGGAATCCGAGAGCCGCTTGCGCTCACCCTTCTTGAAGCCCCGGTCGCGCACATAGCCCAGGTCCTCGGGCACCATGTAGCCGCAAATGTGCGGGATCATCTGGTCCATGTTCAGGCGGATGGCGTTGCGGTTGGCGCCGCTGCGGATCAGCTCCACCGCCTCGCAGACCAGCACCGCGGTGCCGGAGAACAGGGTCTTGCTGTCGATCACGCGCATGGAGAAGGGGCCGGGCACGCCGGCCTCGGCGCGCACCTTCTGATACTCCTTGAGGATCGAGAAGGACGCCTGGGTGGCGTTGTCGAAAATCTGGCTGCGCTTGCCGGACACCGTGATGCAGAACACCAGGTCGTAGTCGAGCACCAGTTCGTCGAGAAACACCGAGCGGATCTGGTCCACGGAATACGGAATCGATTCCGCGTCCCGGCCCTTGGCGTCCAGCTGGTCCCGGTAGAACCGGGCGGTGTCGGTGCTGTCCCGCTTGTCCACCAGCAGCTCGTCGCCGAGCCGCACGGAAATGGGCAGGATGCGAATATTGTGATCGCGGAAATAGCCTTCCGGCAGATCGCAGGTGGAATCCACGACGATACCGATACGCATGATCGTTCCCCAGTCTTGTTGTTATTGGCCGTGCCCGCCGCCGCACCCCAAACCCCGCGGACGGCGAACCTCCAACGATCAACCTAAGGGAAAACCGCGGCAACGCAATTGGCGCCCGGCCTGCCGGCCACCGGCGCGGCGGCAAGGCCGCGGGAGGGCATCAACTGAGCTTTTTCTCGATCCAGTACAGGTACAGCTCGCCGTCGCGGCCGCTGTCCAGCAGCCGGTGGCCGAGAAACTGGCAGAACTTGGGGATATCGCGCTCGGTGGAGGGGTCGGTGGCGCGCACTTCCAACACCTCGCCGGGGGCCATGTCGCGCACCTTGCCGTGCAGCATCATGACCGGCTCGGGACACAGCAGGCCGGTGGCGTCCAGGTGATGGTGGGGCTGAATATCAGTCATGGCGGGTATCGGCTTCCCCGGGGGCGGTCCAGAAAAGGGCGGCCATTATAACCAGCCCGCCAAGGGCGGCGGCAAGCAGGAAGTGCCCGTCGTAACCGAACCGGGCGGCGCTGAAACCGCTGACCAGGGTAAACAGGCCGGTGGCCACCAGGTACAGGGACGCCTGCAAGGTGTAATCGGTGCCCTCCCGGTCGCGGCGGCAATAATCCATCATCACCACGAACAGGGCCACCGTGGAGAGGCCGTCGGCGAACTGCTCGAACAGGGCCACCGGCCAGATCCAGGCCGGCGCGTCCACGGCCGCCCACCACCCCAGGAACGCCAGCGCCTGCAGGGCGCCAAAGCCGATCAGGGCGGCCCGCCGCCCAAGACGCAACAGCCACAGGCCGCCCAGGGCGGCGCCGGCCAGCCCCACCAGGGACGCCACCAGATCGAGCCGGCCGATAGCCGCCTGGGACCAGTGCTGGTCCACCAGAAAGGGCTTGATCATGCGGCTGCCGAAGCCGTCCCCCACCTTGTAGCCGATCAGAATCACCGCCCATAGTCCCAGCCCCGGGCGCGCCCAGAACGCGCGGAACGGGCGCCACCAGGCCCGATCACCGGGCGCGGGCGGCGCCGGACCGCGTTCCACCGGCTCCGGGAAAAGAGCCACCGGCACCAGCAGCAGCCCGGTCAGTAGCGCCAGGCCGATCAGGCTGGCGCGCCAGCCGATCCAGTCGGTGGCGATCAACAGCAGGCCGCCGCTGAGCATCAGGCCCGCCTTGTAGCCCAGCACCTGGAGGCTGTTGCCCGGCCCGCGCAGGTCCGGTCTCAACAACCGCACGGCCAGCCCGTCGGCGGCCACGTCCTGGGTGGCGCTGGCCAGATTGAGCAACAGCAGAAGCAGCAACAGCAGCGGGAAGCCGGCGCCGAACCAGAGCGCCCGGTCGGGCACCGCGAGCAGCAGCAGAATCAGTATCACCAGCCCCTGGCAGGCCAGCACCCAGCGTGTGCGATGGCCGGGCCGGCCCCGGCCCAGGCGGTCCACCCAGGGGGCCCACAGGAATTTCAGCGCCCAGGGCAAGGCGGCCAGGGCCAGCAAACCGATCCACTCCCGGGACAGGCCGGCCTCCCGGGCCAGCGAAGGCACCGCCTTGGCCAGCAGCCCGGCGGGCAGCCCCTGCAGGAAATACAGCACCGCCAGGGTGCCCAGCAGCACCGGCACCGACGGGCGCCGTTCAGGGGGCACGGGTGTCCACCCAGACGGTGATCTCCTCCCGGTCGTGGTAGAGGTGGGCGGCCTGGATCAGGGCGCCGGGGTGCTGCCGCTCCAGGCCGCCGGCCAGGCGCTCCAGCAGGGTCTGGCTCTCCCGGTAGCGGCGCGCCATGGGCAGCTTGAGATTGAACAGGGCCACCCGGGCCCAGCCCTGCTCCAGCCATTTCTGCATCAGGGCGGCGGTGCGCGCCGGCTTGTCCACCACGTCGCAGACCACCAGATCCACCGGTCGCTCCGGGCGCCAGGTGAAGGCATCCCCGGACACATGGCGCACCGGGTATTCGTCCAGCAACGCCGGCGCCAGTTTGCCGTGGTCGACGCCGGTGACCTTGAGGCCCAGGCGCGCCAGTTGCCAGCTCCAACCGCCCGGGGCGGCGCCCAGGTCCACGGCGGTGTGCAGGCCCGGCGGCTTGCCCCGGCCGACGAAACGCAGCAGCGCCTCCTCCAGCTTCAGCGCCGAGCGGCTGGGCGCCTCCGGCGACAACCGCAGGCGGGTCAGGCCGCCCTCCGGCAGCGGGATGCCCGCCGGGCTGACGCCGATATGGCCGTGGCGGGAATCGTCGAAAAACAGATGCAAACGGCGGTCGGCGTTGCCGCGCAGCAGGCCAGCCTTGCGCAGCTTGGGCTCCAGGGCCTTGCGGAAACCGCGCAGAAAGCCGGCCAGTTCGCGGCCGGCATTGGTATCGGCGTGCTCCAGAAACAGCTCGGAGAACGGCCCCTGCAGCTGCAGCTCCGGCCACAGGGCCCCGATGCGGTCCTGCTCCGGCAGATCCTCGAAGGACGCCGTCAGCGGGTAGAACGAGCGCCCGAACACCAGCCCGGTTTGCAGCAACGCGTCCGGGTCCCCCTGCAGGTTGTTCCACAGCACATAACCGCTGCCGTCACTGGTGCGCGGGTAACCGGACGCCCCCAGCTCCGCGCAACGATCGCTAAGCTCCGCCGCCAGATCCGACTCGAACCCGGGCCGGCACAGGGCCAGGAACATTTCCTCATGGGATGACATCACGACTCCTGCCGGCTACTTAACAAACACCACGGTCTTGTTGCCGTCGACGATGATGCGGTCCTCCAGGTGCCAGCGCACCGCGCGCAGCATGACCTGACGTTCCACGTCCTGGCCCAGGCCACGCAGTTCCGTGGGGGAATGGCGGTGGGAGACACGCTGCACGTTCTGCTCGATGATCGGGCCCTGGTCCAGGTCCTCGGTGACGTAGTGGCTGGTGGCGCCGATCAGTTTGACGCCCCGGTCCCAGGCCTGCTGGTAGGGATTGGCGCCGACGAAAGCGGGCAGGAACGAGTGGTGGATATTGATGATGCGGTGCGGATGCCGGGACACGAACTCCGGGCTCAGGATCTGCATGTAGCGGGCCAGCACGATCAGGTCCACCTGCCCGTCCAGCAGCTCCAGGGCGCGGGCTTCCGCCTCCGCCTTGTTGTCCTTGTTCACCGGAATGTGGTGATAGGGAATGCCGAAGCGTTCCACTTCGTCACGCAGGTCGTCGTGGTTGCTGATCACCATGGGAATGGTGGCCGGCATGTCGCCCCGGGACACCCGCCACAGCAGGTCCATCAGCACGTGGTCGTGGCGCGATACCAGAATCGCCATGCGCTTCTTGGCGCCGGGCGGGCTGATGTGCCAGTGCATGCCGTAGCGCGACGCCACCCGGTTGCGGAAGTTGTTGGCCAGGGCCTCGTGGCTGCAGTCCAGGTCCGGGGTCTGGAATTCCAGGCGCAGGAAGAAGGTGCCGTCCTGCTGATCGCTGGAATGCTGATCGAAATCGGTGATGTTGGCGCCGTGGTTGTACAGGAACGTGGAAACGGCACTGATGATGCCCGGCTGGTCCGGGCAGGTTACGAGCAGGCGCGCGGTGGCGTCGTCAGCGGCGGTCATTGAGGTCTCCGTGTGCATCGCCGAAATAAAGCCGCCGGTAGGCGGACGGGGTCTGGTGGGTCCATTTCTTGAACGCCCGGTGGAACGAGCTGGCCTCGCTGAAGCCCATCAACAGGGCGATTTCGTCGATGCTCAGTTCCGGTTTGGACAGGTAATACACCGAGGCGTCCTTGCGGATCGAATCCTTGATCTCCTGGTAACTGGTGTTGCCCTCCTTGAGCCGGCGGCGCAGGGTCTGCGGGGTCATGTCCAGCTTCTCGCAGATTTCCCCGAAATCGGGAAAGTGGTTGCCGTACTCCTCGGAGATGATGGCGCGGATGCGCGCCGGCAGGCCCACGTTGTGGACCTTGCCGTCGAACAGCCGGGCCAGGGAATCGCGCAGGAACTTGGACAGCGACAGCTCGTTCTGCACCAGGGGCAGGTCCAGGTAATGGGCCGGGAACACCACCTGGTTCACCTCGCTGTCGTGGTAGGTGGGGCAATCGAACATAAAGCGGTACTCGTCGTCCTCGCGCACCGGCTCGTAGTCCAGATAGACGGCGTCCGGCTCCACCGGCTTGCCCACCAGCCAGCTCATGAAGCGCAGGGACAGAAACAGCATCGCCTCGATGATCACGTCGCGGAAATCGAGCCGCGGGTCCACCCGGGTGATCAGCCGGGCCTGGTCGCCGTCGCGCACCAGGGCGCTGTTCATGCTCAGGTCGAACAGCGCGTAGAAATCGATGCCCCGCGCCACCGCCGCTTCCAGATTGGGACAGTTGATCACCGCGTGGGCCATCATCGAAAAGGTGCCGGGCTTGGACTTGCGGCCCTGGCCGAAGCCCAGGAACTCGTCCTGGGTCTGCTCCATGACCCGCAGCATCAGCCGGATAAAGGTGTCGCGCTCGATGCGCGCCTCCGGATCCTCCAGCAGCTGGCGCTCGATGCCACACTGGTCGAGCAGATCGGGAATGCTGACGCCGCCGCGGGCGGCGCCCTGCAGCACCTTCACCACGCGCCGCACATTAATGGTTCGTCGCTGAATCATGGACCGTCCTGATACCCTCGGAAACCCGCCCTGGCCGGGCGAGCGCCCCATGATAATGAAACTGGGGCCGATTGGCATGGCCGTTGGCTTGACCCGACGTTGATGGCGGGACGCTATGCTGGGCGCTCCGACCCGGCCAAGGAGGCCCCATGCCCCGCTCCCGCCTGATTCTGGTGCTTGGCGACCAGCTCACCCCGGACCTGACCAGCCTCGCCGAAGGCGACCCGGACCGTGACCGGGTGGTGATGGCCGAAGTCCGCGAGGAAGCGGAGTACGTGCCCCACCACCGCAAGAAGATGGTGTTTCTGTTCGCCGCCATGCGCCATTTCGCCGCCCGTCTGCGGCGGCGCGGCTGGACCGTGGACTACTATGAGCTGGACCGGGGCCTGGGCGATCTGTGCGAAGCCCTGCGCCGGAGCGCCGAAGGCCGCGAGATCGCCGAGGTGCTGATCACCGAGCCCGGCGAGTACCGCCTGCGCGAGGCCATGAAACGGCGCTGGCCGCAAAGTCTGGGCCTGTCGGTGCGGCTGCTGGAGGACCGCCGCTTCCTCTGTTCCCTGGACGCCTTCCGCGACTGGGCCGCCGGCCGCAAGCAGCTGCGCATGGAATTCTTCTACCGGGACATGCGCCGCCGCACCGGCCTGCTGATGGAGCCGGACGGCGAACCGGTGGGCGGCCGCTGGAACTTCGACGCGGACAACCGCAAGCGCTTCGACGGCAAGCACCGCCTGCCCGGGCCGCCCCGCTTCGAACCGGACGCCACCACCCGCCAGGTGCTGGAGCAGGTGGCCGAGCACTATCCGGACCGCTTCGGCGACCTGGAGCCGTTCTGGTTCGCGGTCACCGCCAGCCAGGCCGAGGAGGCGCTGGCCCACTTTCTGGACCAGGCCCTGCCCCACTTCGGCGACTACCAGGACGCCATGACCGAGGGCGACGACTTCCTGTTCCACAGCCTGCTGAGCCTGTACATCAACGCCGGCCTGCTCGACCCGCTCAAGGTGTGCGAGGCCGCCGAGCGCTGTTACCAGCAGGGCCGGGCGCCACTCAACGCGGTGGAGGGTTTTATCCGCCAGATTCTTGGCTGGCGCGAATACGTGCGCGGCATCTACTGGCTGATGATGCCCGACTACAAGGAGGAAAACCGGCTCGACAGCCACGCCGACCTGCCCTGGTTCTACTGGAGCGGCGAGACCGACATGCGCTGCGTGGCCGAAGCCGTGCGCGCCACCCGGGAACACGCCTACGCCCACCATATCCAGCGCCTGATGGTCACCGGCAACCTGGCGCTGCTGCTGGGCGTGGACGTGAAGCAGATCCACGAGTGGTATCTGGCGGTCTACGCGGACGCCTACGAATGGGTGGAACTGCCCAACACCCTGGGCATGGTGATGCACGCCGACGGCGGCTACCTGGGCTCCAAGCCCTATGCCGCCAGCGGCAAGTACATCCAGCGCATGTCCGACTACTGCGCCGGCTGCGCCTACAAGGTGAGCAGCGCCGAGGAAGACAACAGCTGCCCCTTCAACAGCCTCTACTGGCACTTTATCCAGCGCCACCGGCGCCGCTTCGAGAAGCACCCGCGCATGAGCCGGGTCTACAAGAACTGGGACCGCATGGACGGCGATAAACGCCGCGCCATCCTGGCCCGCGCCGATGCCCTGCTGGAACACCCGGAAGACCTGTAGGAGCGGCTTGTGATGAGTCAGCTTCGTGAGGCTTGCATCTCAAAGGTGATGCCGATGCGTCTGGCTTCTTCCGCCGCCCGTTGGCGGCGTCGTTCCGGATCGCTGATCAAGTCCGCCAGCAGTTGTTGCTGCAGCTGCTGGGCCTGGGACACATCCATTTCCCGTTGATCCACGCGATTCGGAATATCTTCAAGCAGTTGTCGGGCAATAGCGTGGCGTTGATCCGTCTGGCCACTGCCCCGCAGCTCGTCCCAGTGTTCCCGCAGCTTGGCGAAACGTATGCGGTTGACCAATCGGGTCAGCTCCCGGTCACTGTCGGCTTTGCCGGCGGCCACACTTTTCAGCACCCGCCATTCGATCGGCGAAACAAAATCCGGGCGCTCACTGACCGGACCTTCGAATTCCGGCTCTCCCAACTGGCCCTCCACCGCCCGGGCAGCCTGTTCCTGTTGCTCGGCCAGCTGACGATATTGTTCGCTGTCCTGTTGGGTTTGCGCAGTGTCCCCGTCGGTGACGGCAACCTCATCGGTGGGGCTGCCTTTCACCTCCGGGCTGCCCGGCGACAACCACCAGAACGAGGCGGCACCGGCCACCAGAGCAACGAGCAGCAGTCCCGACCACTTCAATCCACTCATGATGCCTCCTTGATTGGGGGGCGCCGCGAACCTCGCGGCGCCCGGGGTGTTGCCGCCATTACCAGGTGGTGGGCGCCGGCGGGCTCACGTTGAAGGAGTATGCCTGACCCGGCCCTGACATCAGGGTGGTGAACAGGCTGTTGAACATGCCGCAGCTCTTCATGGGCGGGAAAGTGGTGGTGCCGGTGAAAGTCAGATTGCCCGCGCCGAGATCGGAGACCGGACCATCGAAATTCACCGGGAAGGCCACCGGGCTTTCCGTCTGGCAACCGAAGGGAATCTGCAGAGCGCCAAAGCCTGCGGACTTCACGGTGATATTGGCGAACGCCTGACCGTCCACATGCAGCTGACCTTGATTGTCCAGGGACGCGCTGCCGCTAGTGCTGCCGCTAGGTACCACGGACAGTTCCACATCCAGGGGAAGCAGGATGTTGAGCTTGGTGGAGAAATCCGGGACCGACAGATCACCGTCCAGGGTGCCCGCGGTCATGTTGGTGTCGGCGGTAAAGCTGGATTCCTCCGGCAGCGTCACGTCCTGATCCAGGGTGGCAAGATGAATATTGGCGTCCAGCGGCCACTGATCCAGGGTGACCACGAAATCGCCGCCGCCCGGGTTGGCGTTGGCGGTGGGTCTGGGTTTCAGGGTGAGACAGGTGCCCAGGGTGAACTCGCCGGCCATGCGGTCGTCCAGCCATGCCAGCACCGTGGGCGCGGCCTGAAACTGGGTGACGATGTGTTCACTGGGGTACACGCCAAAGGTCACATTGCTGAACTTCCGACAGTATTTTTTCTTCAGATCAAGATGCTGCTCAAGCGGAATGAACTCATCCGCGGTGCCGTGGTACTGGTAAATTGGCACCGGCATTTTCTCGCCGCCCAGGGCCTGCTCTTCCAGGGTGTCATGGACGGAGGGAAGGCTGATCAGTTGCTCCAGGGACTGGTTGCCGACGGTGTACTCGGCGATGTCCTTGTTCATGTAGTCGAACAGGGTGTCGAAGACGCACTGGTCCGCTTTGACCTTCTCGATTTCCGCTTTCCCGTAGGGGCTGGCCAGGCTGTCCAGCGGAATGCCCTGCGGGTATTGCTCGGCCAGGCCGATCACCGCCTGCAGCAGAAAGGAAGAGCCGGTGCTGGCGTTCAGGTAACCGGCGGTGTCGAAGAAATCCGCCGGGGTGCCGCCGGAGGCCACCGCCACCAGGTCCACATCCGGGGCGTAATCCGGCTGCAATTCGCCGGCCCGGGCGGAGGTCTGCCCCCCCTGGGAGTACCCCCACACGGCCACGCGGGCATCGTCGCCGACGCCACTGCCGGGCAACTGGCGGGCGGCCCGTACGATGTCCAGCACCGCGTGCCCCTGGGCGGTACCCGACATGTAAGTGGGCGTATCACCGGTGGTGTAGCCCGGGTTGTCGGACACCAGAACGGTATAGCCGGCCTGCAGGGCGGCGGCGATATTGGCGTTTTCATAATCGGTGCCGTTGGCCATCTGCAGGGACGGCGCACAGCGCTGGGCGAGCCCGTGGGTGCCCACCGCATAACTGATCACCGGCCGTTCCCCGGCGCCCTGCCAGGGGCTGTCCGGAACCAGGACGGTGCCGGTCACCCGGTTGTCGTTGCCCTTGGCATCGGTGGAACGGTAGACCACGTTCCAGGCCTGGTGGGCCACCGCGCCGGTGCCCAGGTCCACGGTGGTTTGCCGGTACCAGGTCAGGTCGCCGGGGGCGCCGGTGGTGACCTGGGGCGGGTCGTAGAAGCTCATATCGTCCGGGCCGACCATGGCCGCCTGAACGGTGAGAGGGATAATACCCAGTGAAACGACCAGCCCCAGCAAGGGGGCGGCCCGTTTTTTAGTCATCCGCATGAGAGTCTCCTTATAGGTGTTGTTGTATCCAACCGGCGGCGCTTATGGGAAAGCGCGCCGGAAAACTGAAATTAATCAGCCGGGCCACCCGGTGCAGGATGATTCAGGACATTTATCGGTTAAATATGGCCAGCGATTAACGGCGGTGCCGGGCGGGCGCGAGGGGAGACGGCCGGGCGGTCAGCGAGCCGTGGGGTCTTTCTCCATGAATTCGCTGGGAGAGAGCCCGGTCCAGCGACGAAAAGCCTTGGCGAAAGCGGAGGAGTCGGTGAATCCGAGCATCATGGAAAGCTCGGTAATGGACCGCCCGCCACGGGCGAAATACTCCCGGGACAGTCGCTGGCGCACCCGGTCCAGTTCCTTCTGGTAGCTGGTGCCCTCCTCCGCCAGTTTGCGTCGCAGGGTACGCCCGCTCATGCCCATCTCCGAGGCGGCATTTTCCAGCGATGGGAAAGCGCCATAGCAGCGCAACAGCATGCGGCGCAGGCGCAGGGGCAGAAAGCGCCAGGCCCGGGTGGGAATATTCTCGAACAGGATTTTTTCCGCGGACATGGCCATCAGCCGGTTGGCCAGTGGCAGTTCCGCCTCGGCCAGACTGGCGGGGCCGACGATGCGGGTTTCCGGCTGGCCAAAATTCACCGGGCACTTGAAGTAGCGACGATAGATATTCCCCCAGGCCGGCTCCGGATAATGAAAATCCACGCGGAAGTCATGGCGATCCTTATCGATAAGGTGCCACATGATGTTGTAGAAACTCACCATGTTCAGCTCGAAGAAAAAATGGCTGTAAGGCGCCAGGGAAATCTCTTCCGTGATGGCGAAAATGCCCGTGTCGCCCTCGACGCGCGGGATCATGGAGAGGGGCGGAAACAGTTCATCGCAGAAGCGGGAAATCACCTGCAGACACTCGAGCAAGGTGGTTTGGGTGACCGCGGCCACCCCGGCCATGCCGTGGTGGGAAATGGTCATCAGGTTACCCATGGCCAGCCCCAGATAGGGCATTTTCAGGGCCTTCACCGCCTGGTCCACCAGCGCCACCACCTGCCGGGCGCTGACAAAGCGGTTTTGTTCGTCGGGGCGGTAATCAATACCGGCATTCCGGTAAAACACCTGCTGATCGATGCCAACGATCACCTCAAGAAGCTCGTGCGGTTCATCGATGGTCAGGTGCGATTTTTTTAATAGCCAGTCCGGCTCCAGCCTCAGGCTTTTTCGTAAATCAAAATAGGTCTGTATGTGTCCCAGGGGAATGCAGGGAGTGTCTCTTTCCATGATACACCTTCGCCTTATTATTCTTGCCGGGCACCCGTCGTCCGGCAGGCTGAAAATATCCCGACAAAGAGCGGGATTTCAAGGCAGCGGAGACAGGGGTAACCGTTCGCAAAAGGCACCGCCTCGAATGCACGAGGCCGCTTTTATGTAGTACATTGTCGGCCACACCGGATACCGACCCTCACCACCAGGGCGCCACCATCATGAAAGACACGCCACGCCCCCGCCGCCGGGGTCGCCGCCCGTCGGCGGACGGCGAACGCAAGGACCGGGTGATCCAGACCCGCGTGCCCCAGGACCTGGAAGACAGCCTGCGCGACGCCGCCGAGCGGGAAAGGGTCACCGTCTCCCATCTGATCCGCAACGTGCTGGAAGACAGCTTCCGGCTGGTGGACGGCATCGTCGCCGACTCCTCGCAACTGGTGGACAACGTGGCCCGCGACGCCCGCCGCCTGGCCTCCGCCGCCAAGGGCCAGCCGCGCACGCCGCCGGCGTTCGTGCCCGCCGACCAGGGCGGCACCGTGGCCCGGGCGCTGCTGGAGAGCGTCGACGCCTGGCAGGAAGTGATCGTCAACCGGCCCACCCAATGCACCCGCTGCGGTACCGCCCTGCCCCGCGGCCAAAAGGCGCTGCGCGGGCTGACCACGGAACCGGCGGCGCCGGTGGTGTGGCTGTGCCACGACTGCCTGGAGCGGGACGCCGACGGCTGATTTTTGTAACAAGTGTTCACATCGCCATTGCCAGACGCCGGACCCTGTCCTATTTTGTACTACATTAAATAACGAAGGGGCATTCCATGAGCGTTACCGAGCACACCGCACCGGCGCCGCCCGCTGTACGCGAGTCCGCCCGCCGCAAGCCCGCCGGCCATGAGCCCGCGGACGCCGCTACCAGCGGGCAGGACTGGCCGGCCCTGAAAGCCTTCTCCGGCCATCAGCGCGACGGCGGCCTGCGCGCCTGGCTGGCGGTCATGGAAGGCACCCTCAAGGCCATCGAGCGCACCGCCTGGCAGGGCCGCCAGCTGGCCGACCAGGCCCTGGCCGCCTGGCGCGCCTTCGAGAGCGGCGCCGGCGACGTGGCCGGTGAGTGCCAGGAACTGGCCCGCGAAGCGAAGCGCTGGCCGGCCCGCCTCAAACGGCTGTCGATCACCGGCTGGATGCTGACCCGGGTACTGGCCAGTTACCGCCTGTGGGGCACCCGCTCCGCCTTTCTGCCCTCCAGCATGCGACAGGCGGCGCTGGACGCCCTGCATCGCAAGAACGCGCGCCGCTTCCGGAAAACCTCCCTGGAACAGGGCGGCGCCTTTCTGAAAATCGGCCAGATCCTGTCCAGCCGCCCGGACCTGCTGCCCGCCGCCTGGGTGGAAGAACTGGCGCCACTGCAGGACCAGGCCCGCCCGGAAACCTTCGAGGCGGTGCGCGCGGTGATCGAGGCGCAGTTCGACGCCCCGCTGGAGCAGCTGTTCGACTTTTTTGATCCGCAACCGCTGGCCGCCGCCAGCATCGGCCAGGTGCACCGGGCGCGGCTGCCGGACGGCCGCCAGGTGGCGGTCAAGGTGCAACGCCCGGGTCTGGATGAGGTGATCGAGCTGGATCTGTCGCTGCTGAAAATCTTTATCGACAGCGTGCGCGGCGCCCTGCCGCCGATGGATTTCGACACCATCATCGGCGAGATCCAGCGCACCGTGCGTGACGAGTTGGATTACCGGGGCGAGGCCCGCGCCATGGGCCGGGTCCGCGCGCTCCTGGCGGACAAGCCGTCGATCACCGTGCCCGCCACCGTGGACAGCCTGTGCGGCCGGCGGGTGCTGACCAGTGAATTCGTCCAGGGTCGCAAGCTGACCACGGTGCTCGACGAATACCGGCAACAGGGGCGCGACCAGGCCGTCGCGGATTCCCTGCACACTCTGCTGGATGCCTGGTTTCATCAGTTGCTGGTGGGCGGTGTGTTCCAGGCCGATCCGCACCCGGGCAACCTGCTGGTGGACGACCAGGACCGTCTGGTGGTGCTGGACTTCGGCTGCACCATCGAGCTGCCGGAACCCTTCCGGCGCGGCTATCTGCGGGTACTGCAGGCGGCCATCGTCGGCGAGCGCCAGGTGGTCGCCGAGACCCTGGCCGAGCTCGGGTTCGCCACCCGCAGCGGCCGCCCGGACACTCTGCTGGCCTTCACCGACGCCTTGCTCGACCAGCTGCGCGAGGCCCTGCTCACGGCGGGCAATGACGGCACCGAATGGCCCGGCGCCAAGCAGGTGATGGCCCGCGTGCGGGAGCTGCTGATTCGCATGGGCGACGACCCGGTGGAAACCCTCCCCGCGGAGTTCATCATGCTGGCGCGGGTGTTCGGCACCCTGGGCGGGCTGTTCCTGCACTACCAGCCCCGGGTGGACGTGGCCCGGCTGGTGCTGGCCTACCTGAGCAACCCGGCCACCCTGGGCGACACCGGGCCGGCGCCACGGCCGGACCCGGCGCCCTGGTGGCGCCGCTGGCGCCCGCTGGCCACCGGCGCCTAGGGTGAACAGGCCCTAATCCACCCAGGCCCGCTCGAGCGCCGCCGCCAGCCGTTCGTTGCCCCAGTACAGTTCTCCCTTCACCACGAAGGATGGGGCGCCAAAGATGTCCAGCTCCCGGGCCCGGTTGATGTCGGCCCGCAAGCGCTGGCCGCCGTCTTCCGCCAGCGCCCGCTCCAGGGGCCCGTCATCCAGACCGGCGGCGCGCAGGCAGGCGGACACCACCGTCGGCGTGGCCGGATCGCGACGCTCGGCGAAGCCGGCGCGGAACAGGGCCTGGCAGTACGCCGGCAGGCGCTCGTCGGGCTCGATCCAGGTGGCGGTCTTGGTGGCCAGGACGCTGTTGAAGGGAAACCGCGCCGGCCTTTGCCAGGGCACCCCCAGCCGCCGTGTCTCCCGTTGCAGATCCCGCCAGAAATAGCGTCCCTTGGCGGGGAACAGATTGAACGGCGAATCGCGCCACCCCTGTTCCTGAAAGATCGGCCCCAACAGAAACGGCTTCCAACGCACCGCCACCCCCGCCTCCAAGGCGGCGGGCCCGATGGTTTCCGCCGCCAGATAGGCGTACGGACTGGCGAAATCGAACCAGAACTCCAGTTCGGCCATGGCTTCTCCCCGCTGGCTCCCCATGAACCCGCAGTTTAGGCGTAAAGCCCGCGCCGCTTCACTCTCCCGTTGCTCATTTCGCACGGCGCCATCGCTGCGCGGGTCCGGTCAGCGCACAGGCACGATGGACAAGGTCACGGTGGCCTTGGCCACCAGCTTGCGGCCGCCCTGTTCGTCCTCGGCGAACACCTCCGATTCCGCCACGGTGATCGCCCGCCCGGCCTTCAGCACGGTGGCCTCGCACACCAGCGCCGCGCCGGTGGCCGGGCGCAGCAGGTTCACCTTGTACTCGGCGGTCAGCGGCATGTGGTGCTCATCCAGCAGGGTGCCGGCGGCGGCGCCGGCGGTGTGGTCGGCGACGCTGCCGATCACACCGGCATGCACATAGCCGTTCTGCTGATGCAGTTGCTCGCGGATCGGCACCCGGGAGACCACCCGCCCCTCTTCAATGGATACCGCTTCCACGCCCAGCAAGCGCAGGAACGGCGGCCCCATCAGCTCGGCCACCCGCTCGAAATTGGTCATCGCGTTTTCCTCCACGGCGAAAACCCAAAGCATTGCCGATCGGACCCCGCCTGACCAGCGCGGGAACCCGTGGGTCACGGCAACGCTCGATGGGGAACCTCGCCGTCGGGGCTTCGCGCGAGCGCCCCTTCCACATGCAGCACCGGCCCATCCGGATGATCCAGCCAGCGGCTGCGCAAGCCATAGACCGCCGCCAGCCGCTCCGGGGTCAGCACCCGGGCCGGCGTGTCGTCGGCCAGCAGGCGACCCTGATCCAGCATCAGCACCCGCGACGCGAAGGCGTGGGCGAGCGGCAGGTCGTGGCACACCAGCACGATCAGATAATCGCCCTGCTCGGCCAGCGCCGCCAGGGTGGCCAGCACCCGGTACTGCTGGGCCGGGTCCAGCGCCGAGGTGCTTTCGTCCAGCAGCAGAAGGCGCGGCCGCGGCGTCTCCCACACCTGGGCGAGCACCCGGGCCAGATGCACCCGCTGTTGTTCGCCGCCGGAGAGGGACGGGTAGGCCCGCCCGCGCAGATGGGCGACGCCGAACCGGTCCAGCAGCTGACCCACCAGCGCATCGCCGGCGTTGCCCCGGCGACGCCCGGGCAACCCCAGGGCCACCACTTCATCGACGCGCACCGGAAACCCCATCGGGGTGTGTTGCAGCATCACCGAACGACGCCGCGCCAGTTCCGCCAGCGGCCAGTCCGGCAGGGGCCTGCCCTGCAGGGTCACGGTGCCGGCGTCCGGGGTCAGGTCGCCGGCCAGGGCACGCATCAGGGTGGACTTGCCGGCGCCATTGGGGCCCAGCAGCGCCAGCCGCTCGCCGGCGCGGGCCTGGAAGCTCACCTCCGACAGCAGGGCGCGGTCGCCGGCGCGCACGGTTACGCCGGCCACGTTCAGCAGCGCGTCATTCATTGGTCAGACTCCATGGCGGCGCAGCAACAACACCAGGAAAAATGGCCCGCCCAGCAGCGCCATCACCAGACCGATGGGCAGTTCCGCCGGCGCCACCAGGGTGCGCGCCAGGGTGTCGGCGAGCACGGTGAGCACCGCGCCCAGGGCGGCGGCGCCGGGAATCAGCCAGCGGTGATCGACGCCGATCAGCAGCCGCACCAGGTGCGGGGCCACCAGGCCCACGAAACTGATCTGGCCGGCGGCGGCCACCGCCGCGCCCACCGACACCGCCCCCAGCACCATCACCGCGCGCTTGGCCCGGGGCACCGCGTGGCCCAGGTGCAGGGCCGCCTGCTCGCCCAGCATCAAGCCGTTGAGCGGCCGTGCCAGCAGCGGCATCAGCACGATGCCCGCCAGCAGCCAGGGCGCCACCAGAGCGACGTCGGACCAGCGGCTGTGGGCCAGGCTGCCCATTGCCCAGAACGTGAGGGTGCGCAGTTCGTTGTCGTCGGCCAGGAAGGTGAGCACGCCGGTGAGCGCCATGGCGATGGCGCCGATGGCGATGCCCGCCAGCAGCAGCAAGGCGACCCGGGTTTCCCCGCCCCGGGAAGCGATGCGCCACATCAGTAAGGTGGTGATCAGGGCGCCGGCGAAAGCGGCCACCGGCAGCGCCTGATCGCCCAGGGCACCACCGCCGAGCACGATCACCGACACCGCCCCCAGGGCGGCGCCGGCGGAGATGCCGATCAGCCCCGGGTCCGCCAGGGGGTTGCGGAACAGCCCCTGCAGGGCGGCGCCGGTGGACGCCAGCGCCGCGCCCACCAGGGCCGCCATCAGGATGCGCGGCAGCCGCAGGTCCCGCACCACCAGATAACCGGGCTGCTCGCCGCCTTCCCAGACACCCCGCCACAGCGTCGCCGGGGCCACCGAAAAGGGGCCGGCCAGAGCGGCGATCACCATGCCCAGGGCCAGCAGACCCGCCAAGGCGGCCAGCGTCGGTGCCACCGGCCAGCGCCGGGGCTCAGCGGCCCTCACCGGTGGCCACCTCCAGCACCGCTTCCATGGCGTCCGGCAGGCGCGGGCCGAAGCCCAGCAGCCGCATGCCGTCGGCCACCAGCACCCGGCCATGGGCGCCGGCGTCGGTATGGTCCAGCAGCGGCAGCTGTTCCGGCTGGAAACTGCCCGGGCGGGTCTCGGCGATAATGATCAGTTGCGGATCGGCGGCCAGCACCGCCTCGGCATTGAGCGGCTTGTAGCCCTCCCCGTTGGTCACGTTGGGCAGCCCCAGCGCATCCAGAAAGGCCTGACCCTGGGTGCCCTTGCCCGCCACCTGCACGCCGTGGCGGCCGGCGGACAGCACCAGCAGAGTGCGCGGCGGGTCCGCCAGCGGCAGCCTTTTATCCAGGGTCGCGAAGCGCTCGCGCAGCTCGGCGTTCAGTTGCTCGCCCCGCTCTTGCAGATCCAGTGCCTGCGCCACCTGCTCGACCCGGGCCAACAGCCCGGCCGGGCTCCACTCCGGGTCGATCACACGCACCGAGGTGGCCTGTTTCAGCTGCGCCACCGCCGGCGGCGGGCCCGCCTCCCCGGACAGCAGCACCAGGTCCGGCTTCAGGGCCAGGGTGCCCTCCACCGGCAGCGCCCGCACATAACCGAGCTTGGGCAGTTGCCGCGCCGCCGCCGGATAGTTGCTGGTGGAATCCACCGCCACCAGCCGATCGCCGGCGTCCAGGGCATAAACGATTTCGGTCAGTTCGCCACCGGCCACCACCAGACGCTGCTGGGCCTGACCAGCCATGGAAAGACACAGGGCCAGCAGCCCGATCACCACTCGCATGCCAGCCCTCCGGCCATGACCGCTTCCACGGATTCCCGCACGAACGCGAACGCGGCCCGGGCGCCGCCCACCGCCTGGTCCTGCTGCGCATCGTTCAGGCCGAGTTCGTCCAGCTGGGCCTTGAAGCGCTTCCAATGCAGGCCGCGTCCGTCCGGATGGCCGGCCAGATGGCGGGCACCGAAGTCGGCGCTCAGGTCCAGTTCCTTCCGGGCGCGCTTGAACAGAAAGGCGGCGCCCAGATTGGAGCCCTCGTTGGTGTACAGCCAACCGATCACGGCGTCGCCGTCTTCGATGGCCACTGCCCGGCCGGCGGTGCGGTCCGCCTCGATGTCGGCCTCGGCGATGCCCAGATCGCGGCAATCCGCCTCGATCAGATCCACCCGGCTGCGCTCCAGCAGCCCCGGGAACCGTTGCTGCAGATCGTCGCGCTCATAGAGCGGCGCGGTGGCGGTCTGGAAACGCAGCTGCACGCGCAGGAAGCGCGCGTAGTGCGCGCGGTCCAGAAACGGCGACAGGGCGCTGATGCGGTTGTCCAGCGCGTCGTGGATGGCGTGGGTTTCCTGCTTGAGGCGGGCGGACAGAGTGCGGTCGGCTTGGGCGGGGTCGGCAAGCGTGGTCATCAGCGTTCCTCGTGATCGTTAAACGGGGGCGGGCCATTCAGGCCCCTTCCCCCCTACAACGAACGAGAACGGTCTTTTTACCAGAAAAGTCTCAGAACGCGGCGAACCGGTAACGCACTCCCAGGGCCGGCAGATCGGTGTCTTCCCCGGCCAGCCGGTAACGGGTCCAGGACAAGGAGGCGTCCCAGTGGTCGGTCAACCGTCGCTCGACGGCGGCGCCAAGGACCAGGCCGGTGCCCCAGCGGGTGCGTTCGTCGCCGGCCACGTCCAGCTCGGCGCGCCAGTGGATCAACCCCAGGCGGGCGGCCAGGGACCAGGCGTCGTTCAGGGCCCAGCGGTGGCCGGCGCTGGCTTCCAGACCCTGGCCGGCCACCGGGGTGGCGGCGGCCAGGGCGGCGGCGGACACCGGACCGGTGTTGTCGTAGGCCACCGCCAATTCGCCCAGGTCCGTGTAGCCCAGCTGCGCTTCCCAACGCCCGCCCCACTGGTAACCGACGTACAACCGGCCGGCGACGCGGCGGCGGTCGTCGACCCGCGCCTCCCCGGCCTGCCCGCGCAGGGCCAGCCTTTCATTGATGTCGCCGGTGTCCGCCCGGCTGTGGGCCTGACCCAGTTCCGCGCCCAGGAACAGGCCCTCGGCGTGGGCCAGGGGCGGCGCCAGCATCAGCACCGCCAGGGCCAGCGGGGCGGCGCGGCGGCCGCCGGCGGCCCGCCACAGCAGCAGCGGCGCCAGCAACCACCAGGCCAGACCGCCGGCACCGCCGCCGCTGTCCACGGTCACGGCGGTGATGGTGTAGCGAGCACTGGCCACCTCGGACACGTTCAGCCCGGCCTGGTAGCCGATCACCTTCACGGTGGTGTCGGTTTCCACGGTCAGGCGGGTGCCGTTGGCCACCTCGATGCCATGACTCAGGCTGGGTGTGGTGCCGTCCAGGGTGTAACGCAGGGTGGCCCCGGGGGACGAGCTTTCCAGGGTCACGGTGACCCCGCCCGGGTAGGCGCCGGCCGGCGGCGTGAAGCGCGGCGTGGCCACGTCCTCGGCGGCGGTGAGCGTCAACATGCAGGGCGACACGGCGCAGTCCGCGGCTTCCCGGCGGGTGGCCACGTAGTAGGGCGCCGTGGCTTCCAGCCAGTGGACGGCGCCGGCGTTCAGCGGCGGGGCGTAGAGCACGAAGTCGCCGTTGATGTCGGTAGTGGCCAGGTAGCGCTCGCCGTTCTCGTCGTCCAGGGGCGGCAACAAGGCACGGGCGCGGGTCTCCTGGAGCAGCACCACCTCGGCGTCGGGCAGGGGCGCGCCCAGCGAGTCCAGGATCACGCCCTGGTACACGGTGGCCGGTTCGGCGCGCATGGCCAGGGTGCCGTCCGCCAGCCCCGGCGAGGCGGCGGTCAGGGTCACCGGCAAGGCCGTGGCGAGCCCGTCCGGCGCGGTCACCGTGAAGCCGGCCGGGTTACCGTTGTCGGCCTCATCGCCGGCGCTGGCCGGACCGTCGGTCTGGATGCCGGCGCCCTGGGCGGCGGCGTCAGGGGCCAGGGTGACGGTGGCGCCGGGGGCGGCGCCGGTGACCGTGACGGCGGCGGAATGGCGTTGCGGGTCCAGGCTCAGCAGGGTGGCCCGGTCGGCGCTCAGCGACAGTGGCACGACGATCTCCACCACCCGTTGCCAGCCGGTTTCGCGGTCGATCACGGTGACCTGATAGGTACCGGCGAAAGCGCCGGTGTCCGGCGCCTGGAAGCGCACCGTGCAGGTGCCGGCGCCACAGGCGGGCGTCAGGCTGGACAGACCGCCGCCGGGGGCACGCACGTCCACCAGGTAGTCACCGCCCTCGCCGCCCTGGATGGTCAGGGTGCGGTCGCCGCCCGCGGGCAGCGGCGCGCCGCCGCCATCGTCCACCGCCAGAGGCGGATAGACGGCGCCGGAGGCTTCCGCCCAGTCGCTGGCTTCGTGGGTGGCGTTGCCCGGGAAGCGGGCCCGGAACCGGTACTCACCGGCGGCCAGGCCGCCGCTGAGGGTGTAGACGGCGGTGTCGGCGGCCAGGGCACGGCTGCCCAGGTCGGTCCAGGTGCCGTTGTCCTCGATCTGGAAATCCACCGCGCCGCTGGGCAGGGCCGCGTCGGCGCTCAGGGTGGCGGTGAGGTCGAAGTCCGTGTTCACGGTGGCCGGGGTGGCCGCCGCCAGGGTCAGCGCGGTGCCGATGGGTCGGTTCGCCAGATTGAAGGTCACCGGCGCGTCGGCGCCGGCCGCGTCGGCGCTGGCCAGGTACTCGCCCACCACGCCGTTGGCGGTGACCGCCACGGACGCCAGGCCGTCGGCGTCGATGGCCGCGGTCAGCGGGGCGCCGTCCAGGCCGGCGCCGGTGGCCGGCGCGGTGAAGGTGATTTCACCGCCGGCCACCGGTTCGTTCTGGCCACTGGTCACGGTCACCGCCAGGGGCACGTCGAAGTCCGCGTCCACCAGGGTTTCCTGATCGTCGCCGCCGGCCAGCGTCAGGGTGAAGCCGCGCGACTGCCAGGCCCCGGCGTCACAGCGACCGGTGCGCGCCACGCCACGTTGATCGGTGGCCAGACACTGGCCCGGCGGGACGGCGCCGATGGCCGGGCTGCCCGGCAGCAACGCGTACCGGGCGCCCTGGCGGGTCCACAGCGGCGCGGCGTCGATGATGCCCTGGCCGGCGGGATAGCCGCCCTCCACCACCGAGTCGGTGAAGGTGAGGGTCGGCGTCAGGCCCGGGTTGGCGGGCAGCGGCGCCGTGCTGAAGGTGGCGTCGCCGGCCACCACGCTGTTGCGCAGCTCCAGGGTCACCGGTCCCACCAGATCGGCGAGGGCGCCGTTCGGCGCGCGGTTGCCGGCAAGACTGAGGTGGCTGGCGGTGACTGTGACCGCGCTGTCCGCCTCCAGGGCGAGCGCCCCGCCCTGTCCGCCGGCCTCGTTGCCGGCCAGGGTCAGGTTGCCGAGCCCGGCGCTGGCCGCCGGGCCGGTCAGCCCGATTGCCAGGGCGCCGCCCCGGTCGGTGGCCCGGTTGTCGATCAGACTGAGGGCCTCCAGGGTCAGGGCAGCGGAGAAATTCTCCACGTTCAGACCGCCCCCGAAGGCGGCGTTGCCCTCGCGCAGGGTCAGGCCCGCCACCCGCACCGGACCGGTGGTGGCGGCCACGCTCAGAACACCGACCCGGCCTTCACCGCTGATCTCGATGTCCGCGCCCTGGCCGTCAATGTCCAGAGCCTGGTCGATCACCAGGGTGCCGCCATCGGCGATGCGGATGGCGTTGGCGCCGGTGCAGTCCAGGCCGGACCGGAAGCCCACCGTATTGCCGTCCACGGCGTTATCCAGAATCACCCGCAGGCTGTCCGGCTCGCCGCCGTCGGCGCAGGTGCCCACCGTCCAGCTGGCGTCATCGGCGGCGCGGGACTGGAAACTGCGCGTCGTGCTGGCTTCGGCCACTTCGTCGTTGCCGGCCTGCTCCGCCACCACGGTGATGGTGCCGGTGCCGTTCACGGTGAGGGTGTCTCCGGCCACGCTGGCCGGGCCGCTGTCCACCCGGAAGGTGATCGGCAGGCTCCGGTCGCTGCGGGCGCTGAGCGGCACCTGGATCGGCGAACCCGGGTAATCCTGGTCGGCGATGGCGTCAAAGGTCAGCGTCTGACCCTGCTTGGCCACGGTCAGGGTGCGGCTGACGCTGGCGGCCAGGTAGTCGTCATTGCCGGCCTGGGACACGGTCAGTTCAGTGCTGCCGGCGCCCACCGGCGTCACGTTGCCGGCGCTGTCCACGGTGGCCACCGCCGGGGTGGCGCTGGCATAGCTCAGGGTCAGGCCGGAGTCCACGCTGGCGCCCAGGTTGAAACCCGGATCTCCCACGGTGAGCGGGGCCGGCGCCGGGAAAGTGATGGTCTGGGCGGCTTTTTCCACCACCAGGGTGCGCGCCACGTCGCCGGCCGGCAGGTAGTTGTCACTGCCCGCCTGACTGGCGGTGATCGTGGCGCTGCCGGCGCCAATGATGGTAGCGGCGCCGCCGCTGACGGTGACCACGCCCGGGTTGTCGCTGGCGTAGCTCACCGGCAGCCCGGAGGAGGCGCTGCCGCCCAGAGCGAAGGCGGCGTCCCCCACGGTGTACGTGGCCAGCGCCGGGAAGGTAACGGTCTGGCCGGCCTTGGCGATGGTCAGGGTGACGTCGGTGTCGCCGGCGTAGTTGCCGTCGTCGGTCTCCACGTGAACCGCGTAGTCGCCGGCGTCGGTGGGCGCGGTGGCGACGCCGTCATAGGTTACCGTCACCGGCACGCCGGCGGGGGTGGTGGTCACGGTCACCGCCTTGGGGCTGCCGTCATAGGTGCGGTCGGTGCCGGTGACGGTGAGCGTCACCGTACGCGGGTCCACGGTCACCGTGCGGTTCACCGGGGTGGCCGCGTTGTAATTGCCGTTGCCCGCCTGGCTGGCGGTGAGCGTCACGCTGCCGGCGCCGACGATGGTGGCGGTGGTGCCGCTCACCGCGATCACGTCGCTGTCGGAACTGGCGAAGCTGGGCGTCAGGCCGGCGTCGCTGCTGGCGCTGAGGGTGAAAGCGCTGTCGCCGAAGGTGACCGTGGACGGCGGCGAGAAGGTGAGGGTCTGGTCCGCCTTGGTGACCGTGTGGCCGGTGCTGGTGGGGCCGCTCTGGTAGTGATCGTCGTCCCCGGGATAACTGGCGCGGAACGTATAAGCGCCGACACCGTAACCGTCCGGGATGCTGAAGACAGCGGTGCCGCCGTTGAGGGTGGCGGTGCCCAGGCTATCCCAGCCGGTGCCGTTGGCGCGTTCGAAGCTGACGTTACCGGTGGCGCTGCCCGGGCTCACGGTGGCGACCAGGTTGATGGTCTGCCCGTAGGCGCTGGCGCCGCCGGTGGCCAGGGCGGTGGTGGTGGCCACCAGGACCTTGGTGGGATCCGTGGCGGTGGCGCCGTCCACGTCGCCGCCGCCGGTCACCATGGCCTGGTTGGTGAGGCTGGCGGCGGCGTCGCCGGCCACGTCCACGGTCAGGGTCACCGGGGGGTAGCCGGCGCCCGGGGCGAGGACGTCGTCACGGGTGCAGCTGACCGTGGCCACATTGCAGTTCCAGCCGGTGCCGCTCAGGGCGGTGGCGGACAGGCCGGCGGGCAAGGTGTCGGTCAGGGTGACGGGGCTGTCCAGGGTGTCCCCCGGGCCCTGGTTGCCCACGGTCAGGGTGTAGGTGGCGCCGGTCTGGCCCTGGTGAAAATCGCCGCCGTGCGTCTTGGTCAGGGTCAGCTCCGGTGGCGGGATCACCCGGAACTGGAAAGTCTCCTGACTCTGGTGGCTTTCCTGGACGCCACCATTATTGGTATAGCCGGTGGCGGTCAGGGTCACGGTGGTGGTGCCGTACTCCCCCGCCGCCGGGGTCAGAGACAGGGTGCGGGCGTTGCCGGTGCCACTCAGCCGCAGGCCGGATGCGGGCAACAGGGTGGTGTCGTCGGCGCTCACGCTGAGTGTCAGCAACGGGGTCTGGTCGGCATCACCCACATAGAAATCCAGGTCCCGGGTGGGCGCGCCCTCGAGCAGGCCGAGGATTTCATTATCGGCGATCAGGCTGAGGGTGGGATGGGCCTCGTAGGCGCCGATGTCCGGGGTCGCCAGGGGGGTGGCCGAGGCCGCGGCGACGGCCCGCCGCCAGCCGCGCTGGTCGGTGGCGAGATTGGCGCCGGGCAGGCCGGCATCGCCGGCGTCCAGCGCCGGGCTGCCGTTGGCCAGGGCCACGGTGCGGGTGAAGCCGTTGTTGTCGGCCAGCTCAGTCAGGCCCGGTTCGGCCACGCCCACCTGGTTGCCCTGGACACCGTCCGCCAGGCCGCCGGCGCCACCGGTGCCGACCAGGTTGTGGGCGCTGTTGCCATCCAGATCGCCGCCCACGTCGCTGGCCTCGTCGTTCCCCAGGCGGTTGACCGCCACCAGGGTGTTGTAGAGGGTCACCGGGGCGTTGTCGTTGGCCACGTTCAGGCCGCCGCCCCGGCCGTTGCCGGTGCCGCCGCTGTCGGCGGTGTTGCCGGTGGCGGTGACGTGCACCAGCCGCAGCTCGGAGGCACCGGCCGCCGGCGCCAGATTCAGGCCGCCGCCGTTGGTGGCGGCGCGGTTGCCGGAGAAGGTGCTGTTGGTGAGGTGTGCTTCGCCGTCCAGGTCGGCGATCACCAAACCGCCGCCGGGGCCGCTGGCGGCTTCGTTGTCGGCCAGGGTGCTGTCGATGACCTCCGCCCGGGCGCCGATCTGATAAAGGCCGACGCCGCCGGCGCTGCCGGCCCGGTTGCCGTTAATGGCGACCCGGTCCAGGGTCACGGTGCCGGTGTGGCTTACGGACAGGGCGCCGCTATCACCCGCCGGGGTGCCGTTGTGCTCCACCCGGTTGTCGCGGAAAACGGATCGCTCCACCCGGACCTCGGCGCCGTAGAAGGCGGCCACGGCACCGCCGGTGCCGGCCGGGCTGTCGACCACGTTGTCGGTGAACAGGGTGTTGTAGAGGGTCAGGGTGCCGGCGCCGTTGCCGGTGGCGTCCTCGCTGCCGTCCCAATCCAGGGCGCCGCCGTAGCCGTTGCCGTTGTTGTAGCCATGGCGCAGCCACAGGGCGGCAAAGCGGGTGTCGAAGGCGTTGCTGTAAGAGGGATTGATGCGGAACAGCTGGCCATTGGCCGCCTCCCCGGCGGTGGTGCCCGCCTGCAGGATGGTGGCGGTGGGGTCCGCGTCCTGATCACCGCCGCCACCGACCAATGTCATGGCACGCTCGATCACCAGGGTGGCGCCGAGGGTGTAGGTCCCCACCGGCAGGTTGATGGTCACCAGCGCTTCGCTGCTCTCGGGAATGGCGTTGGCCTCGGTGACCGCCTGGCGCAGCGTGCAGACGCCGCCGCCCTGGCAATCACCGCCGGCGGCATCTCCATTGCTGTTCACCGTCAGGGTGAGCGCCTGGGACAGGGAGGCCAGCCCCAGCAGCCCCAGAGTCACCAGCGCACGTCCCAGTAGCCCGGCCGGGCCACGGGGCCGGGCGGTTCCTTTATTGGTTCTCACATTGTCCCCCAAAAATAGCAAAGGCGCGGCGCGCCGCGCGTCACGACCTGGACGGGAAAAGCCCCACCAAGGCAATGATGAAATTGAGTCCCAGGCCGGGTTGTCGATTGTTGTGCGGGTGGGAGCCACCGGCGGTTTCCAGAGCCTGCGGCGACATGTGCACGTCGGCGGCGCCGTCGCTGTAGACCCGGGCCCGGCTGCGCCGGTCGCCGGCCCAGATGGCGCCGTCCGGCGAGGCACTGTCCGGCCCGCCACTGCTGGCGCGGATGTCACCGTGGCCATGGACCGGCATCTGCGCTTCGGTGAGCGTCACGGTGGCGGCGCCGCCCTTTTCGCCCAGGCGGCGGTCGGTGAGACCCGGCCCCTGGCCCGCGTGCAAGGGCGCGCGGCCCTGCAGGTCCGGCAGCCCGAAGGTGGTGCGCCCGTCGCCGCCGTAGGTGGTGCCCGTCAGGGAAAAGAGCGCCGTATTCTGAGCGATCGGCAGCAACTGGCCGTTGCAGAAGGCCCAGCCACGGGGCGAGAAACTGCCGGCGAAGATACGGATTTCCGCGATGAAGGGTTCGGACATGGTCGCCTCTCAGTTCCGGGACGGAAACAGCCCCTGCAGGGCAATGCAGAAGTTCAGCGCCAGCGACGGCTGGCAGTTCTGGTGGGCCTGGGCGGCACCGCTGTGGTTGGCGTCCACCGCCCCGGACGCCATGGCCAGCCCCGCCGCCGGGCCATAAAACGCCTGGCTGGTCACCCCCCAGGTGTGACCACCCGGCGTGGTGGCGTCGGCGGGCGCACTGCTGGCGCGAACACCATGGCTGTGCGCGGGCATTTCCGCCTGGCTCAGGATGTGCGTTTCGGTGCCGAACTTCTGCCCCTGGGTGATCGGGTCGTCGGCCCCGCCGAGGTGGGTCGGGGCGCGGCCGCGCAGATCCGGCAGCGCGAAGGAGACCCGGCCGTCGCCGCCATAGGCGGTCCCCAGCAGGGAGTACATGGCCTGGTTCTGGTTGATGGGCAGAATCTGGCCATCGCAGAACGCCCAGCCCCGGGGCGCGAAGTTGAACCCGACAATGCGGATCTCGGCGAGAAAGGGTTCGGACATGGCGGGGCCCTCCTAGTTTCGGCTCGGATAGATGCCGAACAGGGCGATGATGAAGTGCACCCCCAGGAACGGCATCATGTTGTCGTGCGGCTGGTTCCCGCCGGCCGGCTCCACCAGGCCGGCGGCCATGGTCTGGTCCGGGGTGTCCCGCCGATAAATGGCATTGGGGGCACCGGCCCAGACGTTGCCCTCGGGGAAACGGCTGCTCGCCGCCGCCGAGGTCCCCCGGGGCCGGTGCTCATGGCCGGGAATCTGGTTGCCGTTCAGCGTTACCTTCTCCTCCCCCCAGGCACTTCCCAGAGGCCGCTCGGTGAGCCCCGGGCCCTGGCCGGCGTGTACCGGAACGCGACCGCGCAAATCCGGCAAGCCGAAGGTGGTCTGGCCATCGCCGCCGTAGACGGTTCCGAGCAGGGAAAACAGGGCGTCGTTCTGGCTCACCGCCAGCACCTGGCCGTCGCAGAACGCCCAGCCACGGGGCGCGAAATTGCCGGCGAACAGGCGAATTTCGCCCACGAAAGGTTCGGACATGGCTTATTCCTCCTCGCCGGTGCCGTTGAGCTGGCTGAACACCGCCTGGTAGCGGTCCCGGTCCGGGTCGCCGTCGGCGGGCTGGATGTACAGGGTCACGCGACCGGCGGTGGGGTGTTCCAGGGGCCAGCGGCCTTCAGGCAGATCCACCCCGGGGGCGGTGGAGAAATCCAGCATGAACTGCTCCACCGTGTCGTCCACGGTATGGTCCACCACCCGCTCCAGCACGGCGTCCACCACGCCGTAGGTGGGATGACCCAGATAAAACGTCTGCCCCTCCAGGGAACGGAACAGGCGGGCCCGCAGGGAGCGCGCCTCCTCCAGCGACGGCGTGACGGGCTCGGCGGCGGCATCGCCACCGCCACCACCGCCACAGCCGGCCATCAACATGGGCAGGGTCGCCACCCCGACCAGAAAGGCGCGTCGGTCCATCTTTTCCCCCACAATCAACATGCCGGCTTGCGCCGGTCGGATTCAGTTATTGAACAGCGCCTCGTAGACGGCGCCTTCGCCCCCTTCGGAAAGCGGCACCAGGAACAGCCACTGCTCGCCCAGCGTCTCGTGACGCAGGCGGTAGGTTTGCTGCGACAGGGCCGGCTCCGCCGGGGCATGGAAAATCATTGAAAAGGCCTCACCCGGGCCGGTGACCGGATTCACCTCCCGCAACCACAGGGTCAACGGCGGCGTCAGATCGAGCACGAAGCCACTATCCAGAGCCGCCCGGGCCTGGGTCAGGGTCAGACTCATGCCCGGGCCTCCACGGTCGGCGGCCACCACACCAGGGCTTCATGGAAGTCGCCACGGGCGCCTTCGGAGCGGAAACCGAGCCGGGCGTAGAGCTCACGGGCACCGGCGTTTCCGCGGTCCACCGCCAGCATCACCGGCGCGGCCACCCGCTCGGCGGTACGCTGCATGGCCCGCAGCAGCGAGGCACCGTGCCCCTGACCACGGGCGGCGGGAATCAACGACAGATCCACCACGTGCACGCGGCCGGCGCTGAAATCCAGGATCAACCGGCCGATACGGTCCTGGTGCAGGCCGATGATGAAATGCATGGCTTCCGGGAAATCACGGCCATAGCCTTCGGTCTGGGCGTTGAATTGCAGATCGATGAGGGAGGCGGCGAGCTCGGCATCCGGCAACAGACTCAGGTCCGACCGGGTGGCCGCGTACAGCTCACGCAGAAAGGCGGCGTCGGACGTCCGCGCAGGACGCAGCGTCAACCCGCCGGGCAGGTCAAAGGTTCCGGTCAGCATTTATCCCCCACAATCCGGGTCGGTGCCTGTTATTCAGTCACCCGGCTCCGTACCCACCATGATCGAAGGCGGGACATTAGCACGACCCATGGCACCGTGCCACTGCCCTGCTCAGGGGGCTCAGAAGAAGCCGGCGCTGGCGGCGCCGGGCTGTTCCAGGGCGTCGGCGATCTGGTGCAGGGCATGGGCCAGGTCCTGGCGGCTGGCCGGGCCGCCCAGGCACAGGCGCACCGCCTCCGGCGGCTTGCCATTGACGGCGAAGGCATCGCTGACCACCACGTTGATGTTCTGGGCGCGCAGCCGGGCGGCGAATGCCACCCGGCTCCAGGCCTCGGGCATCTTCAGCCACACATGGAACGCCTCCGGGTGGGAGCGGTAATCGGCGCCGGCGAGAATCTCGGTGACCAGCGCCTGGCGGGCCTGGGATTCCTGGCGGGTCAGCGACAGCGCCAGATCGGCGGTGCCGTCCTGCACCCAGCAGGAGGCCAGCGCGGCGGTGATCGGCGAGGCCATCACGGTGGTGGCGCGCAGGGTCACGGTGAGCCGTGAACGGACCCGGGCCGACGGCAGCGCCAGGTAGGCCACGCGCAACCCGGCCCCCAGGGACTTGCTGAACCCGCACAGATAGTAGGTGAGCTCCGGCACCAGGTTGGCCAGCGCCGGCGGCCGGTGACTGGGCAGCAAACCATAGGCGTCGTCCTCGATGATCGGCAGGTTGTGCTTGCGGGCGATCTGCGCCACCCGGTGGCGGCGCTCCTCATTGAGCGTCACCACCGCCGGGTTGAGCAACACCGGATTGCAGTACAGCGCCTTGGGATGGTGTTCGGCGCACAGCCGCGCCAGGGCGTCCGGGTCAAAGCCGTCCTCATCCAGCGGCAACCCCACCAGGCGAATGCCGAGCTGGCCGGCGATGGCGCGCAGGCCCGGATAGGTCAGCGACTCGCAAAGCACCACGTCACCGGGCCGCGCCAGGCTGCCGAGCACCGCCAGCAGCGCGCTCTGCACCCCCGGGCACACCAGCACCCGGTCCTCGCTGACGCGCAGAGGGCGACGCTGCAGCCAGGCCACCGCCGCTTCCCTGTCTTCCGCCGACCCGCCGAATTCCTGGTAACGCATCAGCGGCTGCAGGTCCGGCCCCAGTGAGCGCAACCCCGCCTCCATGCGCTCGCGCAGCAGCGGATCGCGGGGTTCCGGCGGCAGGTTCATGGTCATGTCCACGGCGCGGGCGGCGCTGGCGCTGCGCCGGCTGGGCCGGCCCGGCTGACAGACGAAGGAGCCCTGCCCCACCCGCGAATAGATCAGCCCGCGCCGCTGGGCCTCGTTGTAGGCCCGGGACACGGTGGCGTAGTTGAGCTTGAGGGCACCCGCCAGGTCGCGCAGTGGCGGCAGGCGTTCGCCCACGGTCAAGCGCCCGGCCAGGATGTCATCGCCGATGGCGTCGGCGATACGAAGATAGACCGGCTTGTTGCTCGTTTTGAGTTCGGGTTTCCAGCCGTCGCCGGCGCTGCCCATGGTCGCCCTCTCCGTCTTTTTCGCACTATCGATGGTCATTTTCTGCACCAGGGTTGTTCACCCGCCCCGGCCACCGGCGCCGGCCGGGCTCGCTTTGATTGGTCGCCGCTTCCCCCGCCGCCGACGCACCCCGGCCAAACGCCGCCCATTGGGCCACAGAGGCCACAACCAATCAATCAATTTGCGAGTTGATTGGCATCTTGATTGCAGTTGGTTGCCAGTGCCCGACCCCGGGCGACACAACGACATACGCAGAGGGAGGCGGCTATGCCCACCGTAGAAAAAGCAGCGCACCAGAAAGGTGACTTCTTCGTCGACTACGAAGAGAAGGTGTTCGAGGACGTCAAGGCGGAACCCGGCGAGAGGGCCCTGGTGACCTTCCATACCGTGGCATTCGAAGGCTCCATCGGCCTGGTCAACCTGTTGCAGGCCACGCGCCTGCTGCGCAAAGGGTTCGATACCTCGGTGCTGCTGTATGGTCCCGGGGTCACCCTGGGCCTGCAGCGGGGTTTCCCGACCCTGGGCGACGAGGCCTTCCCGGGCCATTTGGCGATGAACAACCAGCTCACCAAGTTCATGGGTGAAGGCGGCAAGGTGTTTGCCTGCCGGTTCGCGCTGCAGGCGCTTTACGGCCACGGCGAGCCGTCATTGATTGAGGGAATTACACCAATCAATCCGCTGGACGTGCTGGACCTGGTGCTGCTCCATCGCCGGGACAACGCCTTCATCCTCGACACCTGGACCCTGTAAGGAGGGCGCCATGAACGAGGCAAGGACGGTACGGGCGGCGGCGGCGCAGATCGCGCCGGACCTGGACAGCGCCGGCGGCACCCTGAACAAGGTGTGTGCCTGGATCGACGACGCCGCCGAGCGCGGCGTGCAACTGCTGGTTTTCCCGGAAACCCTGGTGCCCTACTACCCCTACTTCTCGTTCGTGCGCGCCCCGGCGTTCTCCGGCCCCGACCACCTCGCCCTGTACCAGCGGGCGGTGACGTTGCCGGGCCCGGAGATCGACCGGGTCGCCGAGCGCGCTCGCCGCCACGGCATGGTGGTGGTGCTCGGCGTCAACGAACGGGACCGGGGCACGCTCTACAACACCCAGGTGGTCCTGGACGGTGACGGCCGGCTGTTGCTCAAGCGCCGCAAGATCACGCCCACCTACCATGAGCGCATGATCTGGGGCCAGGGCGACGCCAGTGGCCTGCAAGTGGTGGACAGCGCCGTGGGCCGGATCGGCGCCCTGGCCTGCTGGGAGCACTACAACCCGCTGGCCCGCTACGCGCTGATGACCCAGCACGAGGAAATTCATTGCGCCCAGTTTCCCGGCTCCATGGTCGGCCAGGTGTTCGCCGACCAGATCGAGGCGGCCATGCGCCATCACGCCGCCGAGTCCGGCTGCTTCGTGGTCAACGCCACCGGCTGGCTGGAGGAGCACCAGATCCAGGCCATCACCGACGACCCGGCGCAGCAAAAGGCGCTGCGCGGCGGCTGCATGACGATGATCGTGTCGCCGGAAGGCAAGGTGCTGGGCGAGCCGGTCACCAAGGGCGAAGGGCTGTGCGTGGCGGACCTGGACATGGCGCTGATCCTCAAACGCAAGCGGATGATGGATTCCGTGGGGCATTACGCGCGCCCGGAATTGCTGAGTCTGCTGATCGACCGCCGCCCGGCGGCCACCGTTCACGACCTGCACCCTATTCACGGCCCCGAGGGCGGAGACACCGCCGGGGCCCCCATCGGGAGCGATGAGCATGAGCAGCAAGAGTACCCGCTTCAATCAGCGGCTCATCAATGAGCTGCAGACCCGGGGCGTGCGGCTGAGCGACCCGGCCGCCGGCGCCCCCAGCCGCCGTGGCGGCGCCGGCCCCTCCGACCACAAGGCGGTGGAGATCGGCGGCAAGGTGGTGATGATCCCGGTGCACACCGCCGGCGCCGGCGATTCCCCCTATGAACTGGACGGCAGCCGGGTCACCCGGGGTGGCGAGGAGATCGCGCGCATGGCGTTCACCGACCGGCCACGCTTCTACGATCTGAGCACCGCCGACGGCGTGCCCTACTCCCACATCGCCACCCTGCACGGCCGGGACGTGCTCGCCACCACCGTTCTGCAGACCTGCATCCGCTACAACAATCGCAAGGTGTCCTGCCAGTTCTGCGCCATCGGCCAGTCCCTGGACGAGGGCCGCACCATTGCCCACAAAACGCCGGCGCAGCTGGCCGAGGTGGCGAAGGCGGCGGTGGCGCTGGACGGCGTCAAACACATGGTGATGACCACCGGCACCCCCAATCTGCAGGATCGCGGTGCCCGGGTGCTGTGCGACAGCGCCAGCGCCGTGCGCGCCGCCGTGGACCTGCCGATCCAGGGCCAGTGCGAGCCCCCGGACGACCGCGTCTGGTTCCGGCGGCTGCACGACAGCGGCATCGAGAGCCTGGGCATGCACCTGGAAATCGCCACCCCGGCCCTGCGCGAAACGATCATGCCCAGCAAGGCGTCGATCAGCGTGGACCAGTATCTGGAAGCGTTCGCCGACGCCGTGGACGTGTTCGGGCGCGGCCAGGTGAGCACCTATCTGCTGGCCGGCCTGGGCGATACGGTGGAAGACACCCTGGCCCTGTGCCGGCAACTGGTGGCACTGGGCGTGTACCCGTTCGTGGTGCCGTTCGTGCCGATTTCCGGCACCCCGCTGGAACATCACCCCTCGCCCTCGGCGGCGCACATGCGCCGTATCCTGGAGCCGCTAAGCGCGCTGCTGCGCGGCGGCGGTCTGCGCTCGGCGGACATCAAGGCCGGCTGCGGCCGGTGCGGCGCCTGCTCGGCGCTGTCCGCGTTCGAGGACGATGCCCGCGAGATCGATCCCCTGGAGCATGCCTCATGATCCTGGAGCCGGTGACGCCGTTCCGCAGCCGCGAGTACGCGGTGAAGCTGACCTCCGAGGCCTGGGAATACCAGGCCGCCCGTGAGCTCCGCCGCCGGGTGTTCTGCGCTGAACAGGGTCTGTTCGACGGCGACGACGGCGATGCCCTGGACCGCCGCGCCCTGACCATCGTGGCGGTGGCCTACGTGGCCGGCGGCCCGGACGAAGTGGTGGGCACGGTGCGCATCCACAGCGACCGCCCGGGCATCTGGTACGGCTCGCGGCTGGCGGTGGCACGCGGCTACCGGCGCGACGCCCACCTGGGCAGCGCCCTGATCCGCCTGGCGGTGGGCAGCGCCCGGGCGCGCGGCTGCCAGGCGTTCTTCGCCCAGGTGCAGGCCGTCAACGAACCGCTGTTCCGCGCCCTCCATTGGGACAGTCTGCGCGCCCTGACGCTGCACGGTCTTGATCATGTATTGATGCGCGCCCGCCTGTCCCACTACCCGCCGCTGCCGGAGGGGCGCCTGCCGCTGCTGGCCACCGGCCGGCGCGCGTCCTAGGGAGGCCCCGTGGATCTGGAGACGCTGATCACCACTCTGCGCGCCGCCCCGGCGTTCGCCCACAAGGCCGACATCCGCCCGGTGATGGCGGGTCTGGCCGGCCTCGACAGCGGCCACCTGCCCCTGGGCGACGACGCCGCCGCCCTGGCCGACGGCGACGGCTTTCTGCTGATGGCCATGGAAGGCTTCGTCAACGAGTTCGTGGCCGCCGAGCCGTTCTTCGCCGGCTACTGCGGCGTGATGGTGAACGTCAGCGACATCGCCGCCATGGGCGGCCGTGCTCTGGCGGTCACCGACGCGCTGTGGAGCCAGGGCGACGATCAGAGCGCGGCGATCCTGGCCGGGCTGCGCGAGGCGGCGGGCAAATACGGCGTGCCACTGGTGGGCGGACACAGCAACGCCCACTGCGACCGGCCGCAACTGTCGGTGGCGATTCTGGGCCGCGCCCAGGCCCTGCTGACCAGCTTCGACGCCCGCCCCGGGGACACCCTGCTGGTGGCCTGCGATCTGCGCGGTCGCTACCGGGCCGTGGGCGACAACTGGGACGCCAGCAGCGACGCTCCCGGAGCGCGCCTGCGCGGCGACCTGGCGATCCTGCCGGGGCTGGCGGAGGACGGCCTTTGCCGGGCCGGCAAGGACATCTCCATGGCCGGGCCGGTGGGCACCGCCCTGATGCTGCTGGAAGCCTCCGGGGTGGGCGCGGAACTGAGCCTGGACGCGCTGCCCCGCCCGCCACACGCCCCCCTGGAGCGCTGGCTGCGCACCTTCCCCAGCTATGGCTTCGTGCTGGCGGTGGCGCCGGACCGGGTGGCCGAGGTAAGCCGGCGCTTTCAGGCCCGGGACCTGGCCGTGGCCGAGGTCGGCCGGGTCACCGACGGCGACCAACTGACCCTGAGCCTGGGCAATCAGCGTCACCCGTTCTGGAACCATCAGCAAACCCCGTACCTGGGCCGCCCCTTCGTCCCTCGTTCTCCCCTTTCCCGTCAAGGAGGTCACCATGCCTGAAGTGCACTTCAACGTGCGCTGGCCGGACCACAGCGAACAGCGCTGCTACTCCCCGTCCACCGTGATCCACGATTTTCTGCGCGCCGGCGAGAGTTATCCGCTGGCGGAATTCCTGGCCCTGAGCCGGGACGCCCTGACCCTGGCCGGCGATCGCGTGGAGCAAAAGTACGGCTTCCGCTGCACCAGCGCCGACAGCCAGCTGCTGGCCCTGGAAACCCGCGGCCGGCAATTCGCCGGACAAGCGGATGCCCGCGTCACCGTCACCCGGGTGGGTGCCGTCACCACCGAGGAGGAAACCCCATGACCTTCGCCAAACGCCATTACCCGGTGATCGTGGTGGGCGGCGGCCAGGCCGGCCTGTCCACCAGCTATCTGCTCCGGCAAAGGGACATCGACCATCTGGTGCTGGAGAAGGAGCAGGCTTTTCACGCCTGGAAGGAGCAACGCTGGGACAGCTTCTGCCTGGTCACGCCGAACTGGCAATGCCGGCTGCCGGACCACCCCTACGACGGCGACGATCCCCACGGCTTCATGGTCAAGGAGGACATCGTCGCCTGGATGGAACGGTTCCGCGCCGCCTTCGATCCGCCCCTGATCGAGGGCATTACCGTTCGGGCGGTACGCGCCCTGCCGGTGGGCGGCTACCGTCTGGACACCGACCGGGGCCCGCTCACCGCCGACCAGGTGGTGATGGCGGTGAGCAGCTATCACCGGCCCAAGGTACCGGGTTACGCGCGCCGGCTGCCGGCGCGCATCAAACAGGTGGACGCCTCCGCCTATCGTAACCCCGAGGCGCTGCCGGAGGGCGCGGTGCTGGTGGTCGGCACCGGCCAGTCCGGCTGCCAGATCGCCGAGGACCTGCACCTGGCCGGCCGCCGGGTGCATCTGGCGGTGGGCCCGGCGCCCCGGGTTTCACGCTTTTACCGGGGCCGCGATGTGGTGGACTGGCTCGACGACATGGGCCATTACCGGATTCCGGTCCAGGATCACCTCACCGAGGAACAGGTGCGCGCCAAGGCCAACCACTACGTCACCGGCCGCGACGGTGGCCGCGACATCGACCTGCGCCGTTTCGCCCTGGAGGGCATGCGCCTGCACGGCCGGCTTGAAACCGTGGAAGCCGGCCAGGCCCGCTTCGGCGATGACCTGGGCAAAAACCTGGACCAGGCCGATGCCACCAACGCGCGCATCAAGAACAGCATCGACGACTACATCGCCCGCGAGGGCATCGACGCGCCCACCGAGCCGCCCTATGAACCGGTGTGGGAACCGCCCCGGGACCTGGACAGGGAACTGGACCTGGAAGCGGAAGGCATCGCCGCCGTGATCTGGTGCATCGGCTATGCACCGGACTTTTCCTGGATCGACGCCCCGGCCTTCGACGCCACTGGCTACCCCAAACACCGGCGCGGCGTCACCGCCAGCCCGGGTCTCTATTTCCTGGGCCTGCCCTGGCTGCACACCTGGGGCTCCGGGCGTATCTATGCCATCGCCGAGGACGCCGAATACCTGGTCAACCGTATCGAAGCGGCGCGGCTGCCGTTGCGCGAGCAATACCTGGCCGGTATCGCCTGAGCATAAAAAAGATTTATCGCGTATTAGCGGGAAAGTTTCGCTCCAGCCGGGGCGCGACTCAGGGCGCGACGGCAGCTTCAGATGAACAACAAAAAAGCCCCGCCTTGCGGCGGGGCTCCGGGGTCGCGGAAAGCGGCTTTGTTGTTATTTGAACATCTCGCCCTTTTCCGCTTTTTCCACCAGCAGTTTCGGCGGCGTGAAGCGCTCGCCGTAGGTGCTGGCCAGTTCCTGGGCGCGCGCCACGAAGCCGCGCAGGCCACCCTCGTACTGGTTCATGTACTGCACCACGCCGCCGGTCCAGGCCGGGAAGCCGATGCCGAAGATGGAGCCGATGTTGGTGTCGCCCACCGAATCGATCACCCCTTCTTCGAAGCACTTCACGGTTTCGATGGCCTCGGCGAACATCATGCGCTCCTGCATGTCCTGGAACGGGATCGGGTCCCGGGCCGGGAATTGCTCTTTCAGACCCGGCCACAGGTGCGCCTTGCCCCCTTCCGGATAGTCGTAGAAGCCCTTGCCGTCCAGCTTGCCCGGGCGGTCCAGGTCGTTGACCATTTTTTCCATCACCGCCAGGGCCGGGTGCCGCTGGGCTTCGCCCCCGGCCTTCTCGGCGGCCTGCTTGTACTCGCCGGCGATCTTCAGGGACAACTTCATGTTGATCTCGTCGATCAGCTTGAGCGCGCCCACCGGGTAACCGGCCTGGGTGGCCGCCTGTTCGATGGAGTTGGCGTTCTGCCCTTCACCGACCATGGCGATGGCCTCGTTGATGAAGGTGCCGATCACACGGCTGGTGAAGAAGCCCCGGGAATCGTGCACCACGATGGGGGTCTTCTTGATCTGCAAGGTGTAGTCGAACACCTTGGCCAGCACTTCGTCGCTGGTGTTCTTGCCGCGGATGATTTCCACCAGCGGCATCTTGTCCACCGGGCTGAAGAAGTGGATGCCGATAAAGTTATCCTGCTTCTTCACGCCTTCGGCCAGGCCGGTGATCGGCAGCGTGGAGGTGTTGGAGCCGAGCACCGCGTCCGGATTGACCACGTCCTCGATTTCCTGGAACACCTTGTGCTTGAGTTCGGTGTTCTCGAACACCGCCTCGATCACGAAGTCCACGCCTTCCAGATCCTTGGCGTCGGCGGCCGGGGTGATGCGCGCGAGGATTTCTTCTTTCTTCTCCTGGCTCATCTTGCCCTTGGACACTTCCTTGTCGAGCAGCTTCTCGGAGTAGGCCTTGCCTTTCTCCGCGTTCTCGATGGACACATCCTTGAGCACCACCTGCGCGCCGGAGCGGGCGGTGACGTAGGCGATGCCCGCGCCCATCATGCCGGCGCCCAGCACCGCCACCTTTTCCGCCTTGTACTTGGGCACGTCCTTGGGACGGCTGGCGCCGGCGTTGATCGCCTGCAGGTTGAAGAAGAACGCGTTGATCATGTTCTTCGCCACCTGACCGCGCGCCAGTTCCACGAAGTAGCGGCCTTCGATGGTCAGGGCGTCGTCGAAGCCCACCTGGGCGCCTTCCACGGCGGCGGCCATGATGTTGCGCGGCGCCGGGTAGTTGGCGCCCTTGAGCTGCTTGCGCAGGTTGGCCGGAAACGCCGGCAGGTTCTGCGCGAACGCCGGGGTGCTGGGGGTGCCGCCGGGGATCTTGTAGCCCTTCTCGTCCCAGGGTTGTTTGGCTTTCGGGTTGGCTTTGATCCACGCCCGGGCCTTGGCCAGCATGTCGTCTTCGCTGTCGGCGATGTCGTCGATGAGGCCCACGGATTTGGCTTTTTCCACCTTCAGCCGCTGGCCCTGCATCAGCACCTGCATCAGAGCGTTCTGGATGCCCAGCATGCGCACCGTGCGCACCACGCCGCCGGCGCCGGGCAGCAGGCCCAGGGTCACTTCGGGAAAGCCGAACTGGGCCTTCGGATTGTTCAGCGCCACCCGGTGATGGCAGGCCAGGGCAATTTCCAGGCCACCGCCCAGAGCGGTGCCGTTGAGCGCCGCCACCACCGGCTTGCCCAGGGTTTCCAGGCGGCGCAGCTGGGCCTTGCCGGCTTCCACGCCCTTGGCGAATTCCGGGGCGTTTTCCTTGGTCACCTTGGCCAGATCGCGCAGGTCGCCGCCGGCGAAGAAGGTGCTCTTGGCGGAGGTGATGATCACCCCGGCAATGTCGTCCTTCTCTTTTTCCAGGCGGCTCACGGTCTCTTCCATGGAGCGCATGTAGCGCTCGTTCATGGTGTTGGCGGATTGCTGGGGATCGTCCAGGATCAGGGTGACGATGTGGTCCGCGTCCTGTTCCCAGCGGATAGTCGATTCAGTCATGGTGTTCTCTCCGTTGGGTCCGTTACAGACGCTCGATGATGGTGGCGATGCCCATGCCGCCGCCCACGCACAGGGTGCACAGGGCGAATTTCTTGTCGCGGCGTTCCAGCTCGTCGAGCGCCGTGCCCAGGATCATGGCGCCGGTGGCGCCCAGCGGATGGCCCATGGCGATGGCGCCGCCGTTGACGTTGACCTTGTCATGGCTGAGGCCCATGTCCTTCATGAAGCGCATGGCCACGGAGGCGAAGGCTTCGTTGATTTCCACCAGGTCCATCTGATCCACGGTCATGCCGGCTTTCTTCAGTACCTTGCGGCAGGCCGGGGCCGGGCCGGTGAGCATGATGGTGGAATCGGCGCCGCTGATGGCGGTGGCCACGATGCGGCCGCGCGGCGTCATGCCGTAGTCCTTGCCCACCTGCTCGTTGCCCAGCACCACCAGGGCGGCGCCGTCGACGATGCCGGAGGAATTGCCGCCGGTGTGCACGTGGTTGATTTTCTCCACCTGGTGGTACTTCTGCAGAGCCACGGCGTCGAAGCCGCCCATCTCGCCCATCACCGCGAAGGAGGGGTTCAGCTCGCCGAGCTTGTCGGCGCTGGTGCCGGGACGAATGTGCTCGTCCTTTTCCAGCACCATCATGCCGTTGCGGTCCTTGACCGGCACCACGGAGCGCTGGAAGTAGCCTTTCTCCCAGGCGTTGGCGGCGCGCGCCTGGGATTCGGCGGCGAACTCGTCCACGTCACGGCGGGAGAAGCCTTCCAGGGTGGCGATCAGGTCCGCGCCGATGCCCTGGGGCACGAAGCCGGTGTCGTAGTTGGTGATCGGGTCCATGGCCCAGGCGCCGCCGTCGGCGCCCATGGGCACCCGGCTCATGGCTTCCACGCCACCGGCCAGGATCAGATCGTCCCAGCCGGACGCCACTTTCTGGGCGCCGGTGTTCACCGCTTCCAGGCCGGAGGCGCAGAACCGGTTGAGCTGGTAGCCGGCCACGGTGTCCGGCAGACCGGCGGCCAGGGCGGCGGTCTTGGCGATGCAGGCCCCCTGGTCACCGATCGGCGTGACCACGCCGAGCAGCACGTCGTCGATGCGGTTTACGTCCATATCGGGGAAGCGCGCGCGCACTTCGTCGATCAGACCCACCACCAGGTCCAGCGGCTTGACGGTGTGCAGGGAACCGTCGCTTTTGCCGCGACCCCGCGGGGTACGGATAGCGTCATAAATATAGGCTTCGGTCATGTAACCTTTCCTCTCGCCTTGGGCAGTAACCGGCGCGGCGCGGGCGGGGCCCGGCGGCACCGGCGTCGATGAAAAGCAGACGGCCAGGGTGCCCCAGCCCCGCCGGCGCGGCAATGACAGGAGCGCTCAGCCGCCCTGAGCGGAACGGCCAGCGCATCGCGGATCGCGGCTGAAGCCGCTCCTGCACGGACTCGGTAAGCGCCGCGGGAGCGACTTCAGTCGCGATCCGCCGGGCGCGGCGGCCATTGCATGCCGCCCGGCGCGGCCCCAGGGTAACCACCAAACCGACAAAGGAGATCGTCATGCTTTCCCTGGATGAGGCCCGTTCCCTGGCCGCCAGCCTGGCCCAGCAGGGCCGCGGTATCGCCACCCGACCGGCGGCCCGCCAGCCGGCGGAGCCGCTGGAGCTGTACGAAATGGAAGGCTGCCCGTTCTGCCGGCTGGTGCGCGAGGCGCTCACCGAGCTGGACCTGGACGTGCTGATCCACCCCTGCCCCAAGGGCGGCGATCGCTACCGGCCCCTGGTGGAGAAGCTGGGCGGACGCCAGGCCTTTCCCTATCTGATGGACCCCAATACTGGCGTGGCGCTGTACGAATCCGCCGACATCATCGACTACCTGTATCGCGAGTACGGCGGCCGTCCGGCGCCCGGCGGCTGGCGCCTGCGGGCCCGCACCGCCGCCTCCATGGCCGCGTCGCTGACCCGCGCCGGTCACGGGCTGCGCGCCCGCGAGGCGGCGGTGCCCGAGCAGCCGCTGATCCTTTATTCCTTCGAGGGCAGCCCGTTCGCCCGGCTGGTGCGCGAGCGGCTCTGCGAGCTGCAGCTGCCGTACCTGCTGCGTCAATGCGGGCGCGATCAATGGCAGGACTGGGTGCTGCCGCCCATGCGCAAGGCCCTGGAAATGGAGTACCTGCCCACCCAGCGACACCGCCAGGAATTGCTGGCCCGGGCGGGCCGCGTGGCGGTGCCCTACCTGATCGACCCCAACACCGGCGAGGAGCTGTTCGAGTCGCGGCGTATTCTCGATTATTTACAGACCCGTTACGCCCGCTAAAAAAGGTGCGCGGGGACCTTCTCCACATGCGTTTTCGGTGCTATATAGGGGTTGGGAGCCCTCTCCCATCCACAACACAGCTTAAAGAGTAGCGAACATGAGTCGTCGCCAATTTGATGACTACGACGCCCGCGAGTGGGAAGAAGAACACCAGCGCGTCAGCAAGGAACGCCGTAAACGGGAAGCCAAACAACAGCGGCACCACCTCGACGACGAGGAAGCCGCCCCTCAGGGCCGTTCCCGCCCGCAACGCCAGCCACACTGACCCGCGTTCCGCCGGCCCCATCGCCCGGAGCAGCCCGCCGCTGCTCCGCGCTTTCGCTTTGCCGGCGCGCCGGGGTGCCAGCGATCCGCGAGGTTGCTACTATCTTCGGTAAGGGCATTCGCCGGATGACGAATCCCCGACCCGTGACCGCGTTTCGAGGAGAGGAGCCATGGGCGACTACGACGACGACCTGTTCCGCCGTGAAATGGCCGGCGTGGCCCCCCTCAAGGACGATGACCGGGTGCGGGAGCACCGCCGCCGGGAACCCACCCTGAGCCAGCGGCTGCGGCGCGCCTCCGCCACCGCCCGCCCCAACCGCGACCCCAACCCCCTGACCGTGCCCGAACGGGTGCCCGAGGCGGGCCCCTACGACATCGTCGGCGTCAAGAAGAACGGTGTGCAGGAAGGGGTCTACCGCAAGCTGAGGCTGGGCAAGTACGACCCGCAGGCGCGCCTGGATCTGCACCGGGTGCGCCTGATGGAGGCCCGCGATCAGGTCTACCTGTTTATCCGCGAAGCCCAGCAGAATGGCCAGCGCACGGTGCTCATCAACCACGGCAAGGGCCAGCACAGCGAGCGCCCGGGTCTGCTGAAAAGCTACGTGATGCATTGGCTCAGCGAGTTTGATCAGGTGCTCGCCTTCCACAGCGCCCCGCCCCAGCAGGGCGGCGCCGGCGTGACCCTGGCGCTGCTGCGCAAGACCGATACCGCCAGCCAGAAGAATCGGGAATTCTTCTACGAGCGCAGCCGCGCCCAGCGGTGAGTGATCCCGGGCCTCGCGACTGAAGTCGCTCCTACGGGGCGTTTGTAGGAGCGACTTCAGTCGCGAGGCCCGCGGCCTGTTCTTCGACACCCATTCATCAAAGCGTCATCCCCCGTTTCTAAAGTGCCCTACCACCGGCATTGCCGGATTCGTGAAACCTGGGGGCGATAGCAGTGAAAATCCTTCTTGCCGGGGGTCTGGCGGTGCTGGGCGTGCTGGCCACCACGTCGGCGCAAGCCAATCCGGATGTGATTTCCCGCGAGTACAAGCTGATCCTCGATGCCAGCCGGTTCCATTACCAGAACGAACAGAGTGATGTGCTGAGCCTGATGCAGGAGGCCGAGCCCGCCATCGAAGACGCCATCAATCGTAACGTCACCGGCACCGCCACCCTGGACCATGACAGGCAGGTGCGTTTCTTCGACACCCCGGGCTCCTGCGTGCTGGAGCAGCTGGGTTACAGCTTCCGCGAGCGGGTGGAAAATGGTGCTTCGGAAGTAACCCTGAAATTTCGTAGCCCGGATCGTTACATCGCCGACTTCGAGGATCTTTCCTCCAGCACCAATGGCGCGGAAAGCAAACTGGAAGCGGATGTGGGCGCCACCGGCGGGGTGCCGTTCAAGGTGCTGTACAGCCACTCCACCAAGGCACCCAACAGCCGCAAGCTCAATCGAATGGATGATGTCCATGCGCATTTCCCCGGCTTCCAGAATGACTATGGCCTGGATGACGATCTGACCCTGGCCGTGGTCGGTGATCTGACGGTGACCGAGCGCGTGTACCGCAACGTGGATATCGATCTGGGCCAGCATGACGCGGAGATCAGCATCACGCTCTGGTATGCCGGCCCCCCTTCCGGCAACCCGTCACCGGCGGTGGCCGAGATCTCCTTCAAGTATGAAGACCCCTCCGCGGACTACACCCGCAAGGTGGTGAACCGTGCCCGGCGGGCCTTTGATGCCCTGCGTGGCCTGAGCGATTGGGTGGAGCCCGATGGCCAGACCAAGACACGGTTTTTCTATCAGTACGACAGCCAGTTCTGTCAGCCCTGAAATCCCAAACAAAAAACAAGGAACATGCCCATGTTCAAGAAAACCCTGCTTGCCTCCCTGGTCTCCGCCGCTCTGCTTTCCGGTTGTGGTGGTGATTCGTCCAGTAACAACGATGACACTTCGCCCACCTCACTGGCCGACAACTTCCCGGCGGAAGGCGTGGCGCTGCCTTACACCGTGCTGCGCTCCGATCTGATCGATGCCAATACCCAGCAGCCCTTCGAGGTGCGCAACGGCGGCTACGGTTCCGCCATGACCGGCGACCCGGCCAGCAAGCGCCGCTTTTACGCGCTGACCGACCGGGGCCCCAATGCCAACTTTACCGGCAACTATGGCAAGGGTAAGAAATTCCCCACCCCGGAGTACACGCCCCGCATCGGGCACTATGAAGTCACCAGTGAGGGCAAGGTGGTGCTGCTCGACACCATCCTGCTGAAGCGCCCGGATGGCAGCCTGATCACCGGCCTGCCCAACAACAGCGCCCTGGGTGGCACCGGCGAAACGCCCTACAACGCCGATGGCTCCCCGGTACTGGAAGACCCGACCCAGCCCTATGACGCCGAGACCAACCCCCTGCGCCTGGATGACTATGGGCTGGATGGCGAAGGCATGGTGGCACTCAGTGACGGCACCTTCTGGGTGTCCGACGAGTATGGCCCGCACATCGTGCATTTCGATGCCGAGGGCAAGGAAATCGGCCGTATCAATCCGTTCGCCGGCGACCAGCGTAACGATTACACCCTGCCGGCGGAGTTCGCCAACCGCCGCGCCAACCGTGGCATGGAAGGCCTGGCCATCACCCCGGACGAGAAAACCCTGGTGGGCATCATGCAATCGACCATGGACAACCCGACCAAGGACGTGCGCAACCTGGACATGACCCGCATCGTCACCATCAATCTGGACGACGGCAGCGTGGGCCAGTACCTGTACAAGCAGGAAAAAAACCAGAACTCAAACTCCGAACTGGCCGCCCTGAGCGCCACCCAGTTTCTGGTGCTCGAACGCGACGGCAGCTTCCTGTACGGCGGTCCGGACGGCGCCGGCGCGGCCAACCCTTCCGCCCAGAAAACCGTTTACCGCATCGACCTCAGCACCGGCACCAACCTGGAAACCCTGGCCACCGGCGGCGACCTGAGCCAGGACCCGGACCTGGGCCTGACCATCGCCGGCAGTACCCTGGAAGAAGTGGTTCAGACGGACGGCTGGAGCGGCCTGGCCGCCCACAATATCGTGCCGGTGGAGAAGCATCTGGTGGTGGATATGGTGGCCCAGCTGAGCTACCCCCATGACAAAATGGAAGGCCTCTGGGTGATCGACAGCAAAACCCTCGGCGTACTCAACGACGACGACTTCGCCACCTGGTCCACCAGCAGCGGCGAACTGGAACAAAAGATGCTCGACAGCAACACCATCGACCGTAACCGCCTGTACATCGTCCCAGCGGATTTGGCTGTCAAATAAAGGCGAAGCTGCAAGTTCCGGGCTGGCCGTGGGGGCGGGTTGTCCGTGCCAGTAGCGGGCCAATTGAAAGTAAAAAAGGGTGGGGCCGCGGATTTTCTTCCGCGGCCTTCGGCCGGTATCGCGGCTGAAGCGGAACGCCGCCCGGCCGCTCCTACGGGGATGATTGTCGTAGGAGCGGCTTCAGTCGCGATCAGCGCTTGACCCGATTCACCCCGTTGATCGCCGCCACCCGATACGCCTCGGCCATGGTCGGGTAGTTGAAGGTGGTGTCGATGAAATAATTGATGGTGTTGTTGGGCGACGGCTGGCGCATCACCGCCTGGCCCACGTGCACGATTTCCATGGCCTGGTAGCCGAAACAATGAATGCCCAGCACTTCCAGGGTGTCGCGGTGAAACAGCAGCTTGAGCATGCCCACCCGTTCCCCGGTGATCTGCGCCCGGGCCAGATTCTTGAAGAACGCCTGCCCCACTTCGTAGGGCACCCGCGCCTCGGTCAGTTCCTGCTCGGTGCGCCCCACGGAACTGATGCCGGGAATGGTATAGATGCCGGTGGGCACATCGGTGACCTGCTTCACCGGCCCGCCGTCGACGATGCCGGCGGCGCAGAAGCGGCCCTGGTCGTAGGAGGCGCTGGCCAGGGAAGGCCAGCCGACCACGTCGCCCACCGCGTAGACGCCTTCCACGGCGGTCTGGTAGCGCTCGTCCACCGCCAGCTGGCCCCGGCTGTTCGCCTCCAGCCCGATGTTCTCCAGGCCGATGTTCTGGGTATTGCCGGAACGGCCGTTGCTCCATAGCAGCGCGTCGGCGCGCAGCCGTTTACCGGATTGCAGTTCCAGGGTGACGCCGTCGTCGTCCGCCACCAGTTTGGAATATTGCTCACTGTGACGAATGGTGGCGCCCTGCTCGCGCAGGTGATAGCTGAGCGCGTCGGAAATTTCCGTGTCCAGGAAATCGAGCAGGTGCTGACGGCTGTTGATCAGGTCCACGCGCATCCCCAGCCCGGTGAAAATGCTGGTGTATTCACAGCCGATCACGCCGGCGCCGTACACCAGAATATGGCGCGGCGTGTGGTTCATGCGCAGCAGGGTGTCGGAGTCGTAGATACGCGGATGATCGAAGTCCACGTCCTCGGGGTGGTAGGGCCGCGAGCCGGTGGCGATCAGAATATGGCGGGTGCGCAGCAGCCACTGGCGGCCGGCGTCGTCGTCCACCCGCACTTCGCCCGGGGACTGGATCTCGCCGCGGCCGGCGAACACCCGCACGCGGTTGCGAATATAGAAATCACCGCGCACCTGAACCTGGCTGTCCACCACTTCGCCGGAGCGCTGGATCAGGTCCTGCCAGCGCACCTGGCGTGGATTGATCAGCCCGCGCAACAGCGGGTTGCGCTGCGAACGGATCACCTGACGCACCTGATGACGCAGCGCCTTGGAAGGAATCGTGCCCCAATGGGTGCAGTTGCCGCCCAGCTGCTCGCGGCGGTCGATCACCGCCACCCGCAGGCCGCCCTTGGCCGCCTGCATGGCGGCGGCTTCCCCGGCCGGGCCACTGCCCAGCACCACCAGATCCCATCCCGAACTGATATCCATAGACCCCTCGTTGATTGGTCGATTCAGGCGTTTGATCGTTACCGGAACCGGCGCGCTACCAGCCGAACACATCCTTGATAAAGGGGATGGTCGGGGCCCGCTGCCGGGCCAGGGCGGTGCGATCGAGCACCGCCAGCCGCTCCAGCAGCAGCGCCGGTGACCGCTCGCTGCGCATCACCATGAAGCGCGCCACCTCGGCGCCCAGTTTCAGGCCGCGCTCGCGGGCCCGCTCCGTCAGCAGCGCCGCCAGCTCCTCCTCGCTGAGCGGCTGCAGCCGGAACACCGGCCCCGCCGCCAGCCGCGTGGCCAGGTCCGGCAGCAGCCAGCGCGGCGCGCCGGGGGCGGCGGCGGCGCTGAACAGCAGCACGCCGCCGCCGGCCATCACCCGGTTGTAAAGATGAAACAGGGCTTCCTCCCACTGGGCGTGGCCGGCGAAGCGGTCCACGTCGTCCAGTGCCAGCAGGTCGAACTGCTCCATGGATTCCAGCACCTCCGGCACCAGCGGCAGCAGCTCGCCGGCGGGCAGCAGGCAGGCGTCACGGCCCTGCTCCTGGGCACGCCGCACGGCGCCTTCCAGAAGATGGCTGCGGCCCTGGCCGGCGCCGCCCCACACGAACACCTGGCGCTCCTCACCGTCGGCGGCGGCGCGCACCGTGGCCAGCGCCGCGCCGTTGGGACCGGCCAGGAAGTTGTCCAGGGTATGGCCCTCTCGCAGTTCCAGGGCCAGCGGCAGCTGACTCATCGCAGGCAATAGGTCAGTGGCGGGGCGGCGGCGTCGCCGCAGGCGGTCAGGCCGGCGACGCCGGCCATCAGCCGTTCCAGTTGCGCGCGACCGCCGGAGAAGTCCAGTTCAAACTGCACCCGGTCGTCGCTGACCACCCGCAGGGCCACGCCGCGCAGCGGGCCGGAATCGGCCAGCGCCCGGTACAGATCGTGCCATTGTTTGAGGGTGCGCACGCCGCGCACGGTCACCACCCGGTCGTCGCGGATCAGCACATCGCCGGTGGGGGCGTCGCCGGTGAACACCGGCGGCGGCGTCACCCCGCCGTCGGACGCGCCGGAGGCGGCGTCGCCATTACCCTGGTCGCCGCCGCGCTCGCCGCCCAGGGAGTAGCGTTCCGCGATCTGATCGGCCAGGGCGCCCACGAAGGCGTCCAGGGCGGCGTCGGTGTCGGCGGCGCTGGCGCGCTGCCCGGCCACCTGATCGCCGTGGTCCAGCAGCCGCCAGTTGAGCGTGGTGGAAGCACCGCCGTAGAGCACGCCGGTGGCCACCCAGTCGGTGTCATAGCGGCGCGAGGCCTGCAGCACCGGCCCGTCGAAGCGGCCGCGCACATCGGCCACCGCCACCACATCCCGGTCGCGCTGATCCCACTCCGGCAACACCAGCGAGACGCCCCGGCGGCCGGCGGCGGCGCGCAGGCGCTCCGCCAGCGGGTCGCCGGCGGTCACCAGATCGCCGCGCCCGGTGCCTTCGGTGACCAGCCACACCAGCACCGGCGGGCGCTCGCCGCCCCATACCGGTGTGCCCTGGTCCGCCAGATAACGGGTCAGGGCGCGCTCGTCGAACACCGCCCGCAGCCGAGGCGGCTCGCCGTCCTCGTAGGAATAGCGCAACACCCAGCGCTGCGGCTGCGCCAGTGCCTGGGCCACGCCGGGCAGCTCGGCCACCCGGTCGCGACCGGTCAGCCGCGTGATGACCGTTTCCAGGCCCCGCTGCAGGGCGTCGCGGCGGGCTTCGTCACCCTGCGGCGCATCGCCGCGCAGCGGCACCGAAACCTGGCCGGCCTCCGCCGCCCAGGCCGGCGCGGCCCAGATCAGGGCCGCCACCAGAATCAACAAAAAGCGATACATCGACAGTTCCAAAGCCGGTTTTGTGAACGCGCGCCATTATCCCTGATCCGACCCTTTCTGGCGAACCGGATTCCCCACCGGTAACAATATTGCCGGCGCGGTTCTCCCCGGGGTCCGGCATTGCTAGAATACGCGGCCTTCACGACCCCCAGGAGCCTCCAAATGAGCGAACAGAAACGGCCGTTGACCTACCGCGACGCCGGCGTGGACATTGATGCCGGCAACGAGCTGGTGAAACGCATCGGCCCGGTGGCCAAGCGCACCCAGCGTCCGGAAGTGCTGGGCGGCCTGGGCGGCTTCGGCGCGCTGTGCGCCCTGCCGGAAGGCTACAAGGACCCGGTGCTGGTGGCCGGCACCGACGGCGTCGGCACCAAGCTGCGCCTGGCCATGGAGCACGACCGCCACGACAGCGTCGGCATCGACCTGGTGGCCATGTGCGTCAACGACCTGGTGGTGGGCGGCGCCGAGCCCCTGTTCTTCCTGGATTACTACGCCACCGGCAAGCTGGACGTGGACACCGCCGCCCGGGTGGTGGGCGGCATCGGTGAAGGCTGCGAGCAGGCCGGCTGCGCGCTGATCGGCGGCGAAACCGCCGAAATGCCCGGCATGTACCAGGGCGAGGACTACGACCTGGCCGGCTTCTGCGTGGGCGTGGTGGAACGGGACGGCGTGCTGGACGGCTCCGCGGTGGCGGCCGGCGACAAGGTGATCGGCCTGGCCTCTTCCGGCCCCCATTCCAACGGCTATTCCCTGGTGCGCCGCATTCTCGAACAGGCCGACAGCACCGAAATCGACGGCCAGCCGGTGATCGACCTGCTGCTGGCGCCCACCCGCATCTACGTGAAACCGCTGCTGGCGCTGATCAAGCAGGTGCCGGTGCACGCCCTGGCCCACATCACCGGCGGCGGCCTTACCGAGAACCTGCCCCGGGTACTGCCCAAGGGCACCCGCGCGGTGATCGACACCGGCGCCTGGGAATGGCCGCCGGTGTTCCGCTGGCTGCAGGAACAGGGCCAGGTGCCGGCGGCGGAAATGTACCGCACCTTCAACTGTGGCGTGGGCATGACCGTGGTGGTGCCCGAGGACGCGGTGGATCAGACCCTGGCGCTGCTGCAGGCGGCCGGCGAGACGCCGTTCCTGATCGGCGAGATCCGCGCCAGCGACAATGACGAACCGGAAGTGTCCCTGCAGGGCCTGGGTTCGTGACCCACCGGCTCGCGGTGCTGATCAGCGGCGCCGGTACCAACCTTCAGGCCATTCTTGATCACATCGCGGCGGGCGATCTACCCGCCACGGTGTCCCTGGTGCTCAGCAACCGCCCCGCCGCCAACGGCCTCGCCGTGGCCCGGGACGCCGGCGTGCCGGTGGTGGTGATCGACCACCGGGATTACCCCGACCGGGACACCTTCGACCGCGCCATGATCGAACGGATCGACGCCCACGGCGCCGACACCGTGGTGCTGGCCGGCTTTATGCGCATTCTGTCAGCGCCCTTCGTGGCCCACTACCGGGGCCGCCTGATCAACATCCACCCTTCCCTGCTGCCCCGCTATCCCGGCCTGGACACCCACGCCCGGGCGCTGGCCGCCGGCGACGCCGAACACGGCTGCTCGCTGCATTTCGTCACCGAACAACTGGACGGCGGCCCGCTGATCGCCCGGGCCGCGGTGCCGGTGCACGAGAACGATAGTGTGGAAACCCTGTCCAAACGGGTTCAGCAGCAGGAACACAGGCTGTACCCTCTTGTACTGCGCTGGCGCGCCGAAGGCCGCCTGCAATTGACCGACCAGGGAGTGGAATTGGATGGTGAACCCTTGCCCGCCGAAGGCCTGCGCGTCGACGCAACCCCGTGACCGCCGTGGCTGGCGCCTGCTGCTGGCCGCCGCGCTGCTGCTGAGCACCCCCGCTTTCGCCGCCGACCCGCCGGTGGCCGCTTTTAAAGCAGAGTATCGTCTCAAAGCCGCCGGCTTCCCGTTCACGGTGGGCGCCACCCGCTCGCTGACCCCCGCCGGCGACGGCACCTGGAAGATGGAAGTGCTGGCCAGCAACTTTCTCGGCGAAATCCGCGAGACCTCGGTGTTCGCCTGGGACGGTTGCGTGCCGGTGACCCGCTATTACGGATATCGGCGCGCCGGCCTGGGCCGGGTGAAAACCGCCGAGCTGCGCATCGACCCGGGCAACGGCAAAGCGATCAGCGAACGCAGCAAGCACGAACCCTACCATTACGACACCGAGGGCAACGCCACCGACGACATCGCCCTGCCGCTGGCACTGCAATGCATGCTGCTCAAGGGCGAGCGGGCCATGACCCTGGCGGTGGCCGACGAACGGGGCGTGGAAAATCAGCGCTACCAGGTGGAAGGCAAGGAGAGCGTGGAGATCGACGGCGACAGCGTGGCCGCCATCAAGGTGCGCCGGGTGCGCGACGACGACAGCGGCCGCCAGACCTGGCTGTGGTTCGCGCCGGACCATGACTTCACCCTGGTGCAACTGGTGCAGCGCAACGACGACGGCCGCCACGTGCTGACGCTGGAAAACCTGCCATGAGAGCGCGGCTCGCCGTCCTGGCGTTGCTGTCGCTGTGCGCGCCGCTGGCGATGGCGGCGCCGCTGCAGCCGTTTTCCGCCGAATACCGCATCTTCGTCAACAAGATCCCCACACCGATCAAGGCCACCCTGCTGCTGGAACCGGTGGCCGGCAAGGACCGCTACCACATGCTGTTCGAGGCGCATTCCTGGATGCTGAACAACCGGGAAGAAAGCTGGTTCCACTGGAATCAGTGCGCCCCGCGCACCGAGCGCTACGAACACGAGTTCAACGGCTTCGGCAAGCACCGCTACTACCACACCGATTTCGACTGGGACAAACCGGGCGTGATCAGTGAATCCGAGGACGGCGTGGAAGCCTTCCCGATCCCCGACGATGCCCTGGACGAACTCAGCATGCTGCTGCGCGCGCGCTGCGTGTTCGCCAGCGGCGACAAGGAATACGACGCCACCAGCGTGTACGGTGACCACCTGCGGCACCATCATTTCGTGGTGGTGGACCGGGAAACCATCGACACGCCCATGGGCGAGCTGGACACCCTGGTGGTGGAGAAGAAGCGCGACAAGGACAAGGACGAAAAACGCCGCACCCTGTTCTGGGTGGCGCCCAAGGTGGGCTATATGGTGGTCAAGGCCCGCCACATCGAGAGCGCCCTGCTGCACGGGGAGCTGATCATGCGCGAGTACAACGGGCCCTTGCCGGAATAAGACGGGTGCAGGATGCGGACGCGGAGCGGTTGCTCCGGCCCTGGTTATCGCGGCTGAAGCCGCTCCTACACGGGCTCCGTAGGAGCGGCTTCAGCCGCGATGGGTTTCAGGCGCGCGGCAGGGTGACGCCCTGCTGCCCCTGGTACTTGCCGCCGCGGTCCTTGTAGGACGTCTCACAAATCTCGTCGGATTCCAGGAACAGCATTTGCGCCACGCCCTCGTTGGCGTAGATGCGCGCCGGCAGATTGGTGGTGTTGGAGAATTCCAGGGTCACGTGCCCTTCCCACTCCGGTTCCAGCGGCGTCACGTTGACGATGATGCCGCAACGCGCGTAGGTGGACTTGCCCAGGCAGATGGTCAGCACATTACGGGGAATGCGGAAGTATTCCACGGTGCGCGCCAGGGCGAAGGAGTTGGGCGGGATGGTGCAATAGTCGCCCTTGATGTCCACGAAGCTTTTCTCGTCGAAGTGCTTGGGGTCCACGGTGGCCGAGTGGATGTTGGTGAACACCTTGAACTCGTCCGCGCAGCGCACGTCGTAGCCGTAGCTGGACACCCCGTAGGAGATCAGTTTGTCGCCGTTGGCATCGGCGCGCACCTGTCCGTCCTGGAACGGCTCGATCATGCCGTGTTCCAGGGCCATGCGTTTGATCCAGCGGTCGGCTTTGATGCTCATGGGAGTCCTTTATGTCGATGTCGACGGAATCGGGCAATGGTACCCTGCTCAATGCTGCGTCACCACCTTGGGAAACGGGCGCCGCCCTTCCCGGGTCAGCGACAGGCGCGCCGCCAGGCGCCGGGCGGTGTCGCGGTAAAGACGCGCCTCGGCGCTGTCCGGTTCCGCCACCACCGTGGGCGTGCCGCCGTCGGCCTGCTCACGAATGCGCAACGACAGCGGCAGCGAGCCGAGCACCGGTGCCTCGTACTCGCGGCTCATGCGCAGGGCGCCACCCTGGCCGAAGATGTGCTCCTCATGGCCGCAGTTGGAGCAGATGTGCACCGCCATGTTTTCCACCACGCCGAGCACGTTCACGTCCACCTTGCGGAACATCTCCACGCCCTTGATGGCATCCAGCAGGGCGATGTCCTGGGGCGTGGTCACCACCACCGCGCCGGCCACCGGCATTTTCTGCGCCAGGGTCAGCTGGATATCGCCGGTGCCCGGCGGCAGATCCACGATCAGGTAGTCCAGGTCCTTCCACAGCGTTTGCTGCATCATCTGGGTGAGCGCGCCGCTGGCCTTGGGGCCACGCCACACCACCGGCGTCTGCTCGGTGATCAGGTAGCCCATGGACATGCTCTGCAGGCCGTGGGCCATGACCGGCACGAAGCTGTTGCCATCGCGCACCTCCGGGCGGGTGCCCTTGGGCAGGCCCAGCATCACCGGCTGGCTGGGGCCGAAGATGTCCGCGTCCAGCAGCCCCACCCGGGCGCCTTCCGCCTGCAACCCCAGCGCCAGATTGACGGCGGTGGTGGATTTGCCCACCCCGCCCTTGCCGGAGGCCACCGCGATCACGTTGGCCACCTGCAGCATGGACGGCATGTCGTGCTGGGCCCGATGGGGCCGGATGCGCACCGCCAGGTCCAGATCCAGGGCGCGGCCTTCCAGCACCGGCGTCAGCGCCGACCGGATTTGCTCGCGCAGGGCCTCCAGGCGGGATTCGCAGGGATAGCCCAGGCGCACCGTCACCCGCGCGCGCTCGTCATCAACCTGGATATCGCCCACCGCGCCGGCGCTGATCAGGTCCACGCCGAGATCGTCGGGGATCAAATTCGTCAGGGACTGTCTAATCGCCTGTTCGATTCGCATGTTCGGCACCTCCTGCATCCGGGAGGGGAATGATAAAGTTGCAGGCGAAGGCGAACCAGCATTCAACGAAACGGAGATCACACCATGGCAAAACCCGCTCATTTGTTCGCCGGCCTGCTGGCCGTATTGACGCTTACCGCCTGCGGCGCGCAGACCACCACCGCCCCGGCGGCGGACCGCGACACCGTCAGCGTGTCCGGCGAAGGCAGCGTCAAGGCGCGCCCGGACGTCTTCTCGCTGGTGGCGGTGGCCCGGGAACGGGGCGATGACATCGCCGCCATGAAAAACACGGTGGACCAGCAGGTGCAAGCGATGCTGGATCTGGCGGACGAGCTGGACATCGAGGAAAAGAACGTCACCGCCAGCGATATCCAGATCAGCCCGGAATGGGAATACCAGCCGGAGCGCAAGCTGATCGGCCATCAGGTGAGCCGTGAAGTGACCTTCAAGGTGGCCGGCATGGACCGCTACGCGCGGCTGGCGGACGGCCTGGCCGACCAGGGCCTCAAGGAAGTGCGCCCGGCCGGCAGCGAGATCAGCAATGCCGACGCGCTGGCCAAACAGGCGCTGAAAAAAGCGGTGAAGGACGCCCGCGAAAAGGCCGGCATCCTGGCCCGCGCCGCCGGCCGCGAGCTTGGCGAGGCGGTGGTCATCAACGCCCAGGGCTACACCATGCCGCAGCCGATGATGATGCGTGCCGCCATGGCCAAGGAAGACAGCATGGAAAGCTACCGCCCCGGCGAGCAGGACGTCAGCGCCAACGTGCAAATCACCTTCGAACTGAAATAGCCCCATGGACCCGCTGGGTTTCATCTCGGTGGCGGCGCTGCGCCAGTATCTGGCCAGCGCCCGGGCGCGCGAGGTGGACGTGGACCAGGCCCTGGCGACGGCGGGCCTGGCCGAGGAGGAACTCACCGACCCGGAAGCGCGCATCCGCGGTGCGCGCTTCGAACGGCTGCTCAACGAGCTGATCCGGCGCAGCGACGACCCGCTGTTCGGGCTGCACACCTGCGAACTGGTGCAGCCGGGCTCCTACAATGTGATGGGCTACATCGCCATGAGCGCCGCCACCATCGGCGAGGCCCTGTCCAAGGTGTCCCGCTACGAAAAGCTGGTGGGCGACATGGGCACCACGGAAACCCGCCTGCACGCGGACCGCTCGGAAATTCTCTGGCACTGCCGCTATCCCCGCCAGCCGGCGCGCCGGCACCTGATCGACAACGTGCTCGGCTCCTGGCTGCACTACACCCGCTGGCTCACCGGCGACCTGCATCTGGCGCCGGATGAGGTGTGGTTCGAGCACCCCGAGCCCCGTTACCTGTACGAGGTGCACGAGTACGAGCGCGTGTTCGGCTGCCCGGTGCGGTTCCGGCGACCGTACTCGGCGCTGATCGGCCATCCGCGCATGCTCGATTACCCGTTGCGCCAGCCGGACGCCACCCTGCTGTCCACCCTGGAAGCCCACGCCGTCCGTCAACTGCGCGCGCTGGGTATCGCCACCAGCCTGGGGGAACGGGTGCGGCAGTACCTGCAGGCCGCCCTGGGCGGCCCACTGCCGGACCGGGACCAGGTGGCCCGGGCCATGCGCCTGAACACGCGCACCCTGCACCGCCGTCTGGCCGCCGAAGGCACCGGCTGGCAGCGCATTCTCGACGAGGTGCGCCTGGAACGGGCCCGCCAGCAACTGCGCGACAGCGACCTTTCCCAGAGCGAGATCGCCCTGGACCTGGGCTACGCCGACATCCGCTGCTTCCAGCGCAGCTTCAAGCGCCACACCGGCCTGACCCCGGGCCAGTGGCGGCGGCAGGCGCAAGCGGAAGCCGCACTTTAAGAAGAGCGGACGTGCCCCTCGACGCCTCTTTAACATTGCCTGATGTAAACATTACGTTTTTGTCGGACAATCCCTGTATTGCCGCCGGGAGGCGGGCCGCTACACTCCGGGAACACGATAAGGCTGAACGACGATAAGCCCGACAATACGATAAAACGGGAGCACCGCATGAAACGCTCGCTCAAACAGCTTGAGCGCGCCATCGAGCACGCCAGCAATTACCAGGAATGGTTGGAAGCCAGCCGCGAACACGATCGCCTTTCCGGGGCCGACGACTGGAAGGAGATCGACCGCTCCCCCCATTACGACTACGAATTGATCCGCAACCGGCTCTGGCAGATCCGCCAGGCCCGTGAGCGCGGCGACGTCAATAAACTGGTCTTTCACCTGCACGAAGGCCTGCACGGCAATCTCGGCAACATTTCCAACCCGGCCCTGTATGGCCACGCCCGGGTGGGCACCAAACGGCTGATCGAACGTTATCTGGACGAGGTGTGCACGGCGCTGGAGTATCTGTGTGACGGCGAGTTCGAGAACTTCGGTCTGAAACGCAAGCTGGATTTCTTCGAGACCACCGGCGCCGCCTTCGGCCAGAGCTGCCTGATGCTGTCCGGCGGCGCCGCCCTGGGGCTGTTTCATGTGGGCGTGGTCAAGACCCTGTGGGAGCAGGGCCTGCTGCCCTCGGTGATCTCCGGCTCCAGCGCCGGCAGCATTGTCGCCTCGGTGGTGGGCAGCCACAGCGACACCGAGCTGGCCGCCAAGCTGGAGCCGGAAAACCTCTACCTGGAAGCGTTCCGGGCCATCGGCTGGAAGGGGCTGCTGCGCGGCACCCCGGTACTGGACGGCGACCACCTGGAGGCCTGCCTGGAAGAGAACATCCAGGATCTGACCTTCGAGGAGGCGTACCGCAAGACCGGCCGCGAGATCAACATCACCGTCAGCCCCTACGACCGCAACCAGCAAAGCCGGCTGCTCAACTGGCGCACCTCGCCGAACGTACTGATCCGCAAGGCCGCCCTGGCCAGTTGCGCGATCCCCGGCATCTACCCGCCGGTGACCCTGTGGGCGAAGAACATCGAAGGCGAGCGGGTGCCGTACATTCCCGGCCGCAAGTTCGTGGACGGGTCGATCCAGGACGACCTGCCGATCCGCCGGCTGTCGCGTCTGTTCGGCGTCAACCACTCCATCGTCAGCCAGACCAACCCCCATGTGGTGCCGTTCCTGCCGCGCAGCGAACGCACCGATTCCAGCTTCAGCACGCTCAGTGACTGGGCCATCCGCAATGTGTCCATGAACCTGCACTACGGGCTGGAACTGGTGCGCCGGCGGGTGCAATCCAACGACCTGGGGCTGATCGTGGACAAGGCCCAGACCGTGGTCCGGCAGCGCTATATCGGCGACATCAACCTGATTCCGCCGCGCCAGCCGCTGAATGCCCTGCGGGTGCTCAGCAATCCCTCGGTGAAGGACGTGCGCGCCTTTATCCGCGCCGGCGAGCGCACCACCTGGCCGAAGATCTGGATGATCGGCAACACCACGCGCATCAGCCGCACCTTCCGGGCCTGCCGGGAACGGCTGGACCGTCTGGAGGCGCGCACCCTCAACCGGTTGCAGCAGCGTATCGCCGTGGTCTGAGGGCGGCGCGCTTAATGCTATTTGCTTAGCGCGTTTCCTTCTTTCGCCGCCCTTTAAAGCAGCCGCACAAGTCTCTATGTTTGATGGACCAGCGACGGGCCCGCCCTGGGCGGGCCCGCCTGATCCACCAGAACCAGGAGACCACACCATGGCACTGCAGCTCGGCGATATCGCCCCGGATTTCAAACAGGATTCCACCGACGGCCCCATTTCCTTCCACGACTGGGCCGGCGACAGCTGGGTGGTGCTGTTTTCGCACCCGAAGGATTTCACCCCGGTGTGCACCACAGAACTGGGTGAAGTGGCGCGCCTCAAGCCGGAATTCGACAAACGCAACGTGAAGGCCATCGGCCTGTCCGTGGATCCGCTGGAAGACCACAAGGCCTGGTGCGGCGACATCGAGGAAACCCAGGGCAGCGCCCTGAACTTCCCGCTGCTGGCCGACGCCGACCGCAGCGTCGCCAATCTGTACGGCATGATCCACCCCAACGCCAACGACACCCTCACGGTGCGCAGCGTGTTCGTGATCGACCCGAACAAAAAGATCCGTCTGACCATCACCTACCCGGCCAGCACCGGCCGTAACTTCGACGAGATCCTGCGGGTGATCGACAGCCTGCAGCTCACCGACGGCTACAAGGTGGCCACCCCGGTGAACTGGACCGACGGCGACGACGTGATCATCGTGCCCTCCCTCAACAACGAGGAAGCCGGCAAGCTGTTCCCGGAAGGCTGGGACGAGAAGAAACCCTACCTGCGCATGGTCAAGCAGCCCAAGCGCGGCTGATCCTTCCCCCGGCACGGCGCCGCCCGGCGCCGTGCCACCGCTCCGCCTCGCTTGTAGATGCGCCCGCCCCGCGCCAGACTGACCCGGTAATCCATTCAAGCATACCGACACGGAGGTCTGGTCATGGCTCTGAAAGCGCTTGCCATCAATTGCACACTGAAACCCTCGCCGGCACCGTCATCCTGCGAGCGACTCCTTCAGGAAACCCTCGACACCCTGAAAGGCCACGGCGTGGAAGGTGAACTTATCCGCGCCGCGGACTGGCGCATCCCGCCCGGCGTCAGCTCCGACGAAGGCGACGGGGACGAATGGCCGGAAATCCGGCGCCGGGTGCTGGAGGCCGACATCCTCATCCTCGGCACGCCGGTGTGGCTTGGCCATCCCTCCAGCCTCTGTCAGCGCGTGCTGGAACGGCTCAACGCCTTTCTCGACGAAACCGACGACCAGGGACGCATGGTCTCCTACGGTCGCGTGGCCGGCGTCGCGGCGGTGGGCAACGAAGACGGGGCGCACCATATCGTCGCCGAGCTCTTTCAGGGCCTGAACGATGTGGGCTTCACCGTGCCCGCCAATGCCTGCACCTACTGGGTCGGCGAAGCCATGCAGCCGGGCACCTGGAGCGCCCTCCCGAAGGCGTGGAAATCGCCACCGCCGGCCTGGCGCGCAGCTGCGTGCACCTGGTCAACCTGCTGAAACAGGCGCCCTACCCGGCGCAGAACTAGGCCGCCCGAGCCTTTATCCGGCGGTATTCTGCGTGGTCACGAACATGGATCGCAGATGGTCGCCGGACGTCGTCACCGGGTAGCGGGGCGCCTCGCCCTCACGGGTGCAATTGGGCAGGCACTCGATGCGCGCGTCGTAGTTCGGATTGTGGAAGAACACGATGGACTGCCGCCGCGCCGCCCCGCCCGCCCCGGCCGGCGGATTGACCACCCGATGCAGGGTGGACACCCAGCGGTCGTTGCTCCACCGTTCCATCAGATCGCCGATGTTGATGATGAAGGTGCCCGGCACGATGGGCACATCCACCCACTCCCCTTCCGCGTTGCAGACCTGCAGGCCGCCGGGCTTGTCCTCGGTGCACAGGATGGTCAGGCTGCCGTAATCGGAATGGGCCCCGGCACGAATCTGCCCGGGCTTGGGCGCTTGCGCCTGGGCCGGGTAGTTGCGCAGGCGCAGGCGGCTGATGTGTTTGTCGATCTTGTCGTCGAAGTAATCCTCGTCCAGATCCAGCGCCAGCGCGAAAATCCGCATGATGGTGGCCGCCAGGTCGCCCATGGCCCGGTAGTACTCGGTCCAAACCGGCCGTAGCGCCGCCGGCCGCTCGGGCCAGATATTGGGCGCGAAATGCTGGCCGGCGGCCGGCGCCGTGGCGTAGGCCTCGTCCGGCCGATCCACCGGGCCGATCATCAGGCTCTCGTTCAAATCGCCCTGGGTGGCGGTGGCGTCCCGGGAACGGGCCACCGACTCGTCCTCCAGGCCGGTGTAGCCCCGGGACACGTCGACCCCGGGCCGCGCCACCCGCCGCTTTTCCGCCTCCGGCAAATCAAAGAATTCCCGCGACACCGCCCGGGTCCGCTCAATCAGACGCGGGTCGACACCGTGGCCGTCGATGATCAGAAAACCGATGTCGGTGCAGGCCCGATCCACCTCCCGGGCCACCGCCCGCCGATCCTCCGCGTCACCGAACCGGAAACGGGCGATGTCGATCACCGGCACTTCAAGCAGCTTACTCATGGCGTCCTCCGATGTGCCGGGCACGGGGCGCCCGGCTTTCCATCAAGAAAGTGCAAGCAACGTGCCATTTTTTGTCGGCAAAAAACCGGCGGATCGGCGGCAATAAAGAGAGGACGCTGCGCCAAGGCAGCGCAAGGCGGGTCGCGGGAAAGGAACGGATGCACCGGAAACGGACAACAAGCAAGGAACCCGCCGGTGCTGGACAGAGCAGCAAATTCCCGGTGTAATACCGGCCCTTCGCGGGTGTAGTTCAATGGTAGAACGGCAGCTTCCCAAGCTGCATACGAGGGTTCGATTCCCTTCACCCGCTCCAAACCAAAAAGGGTCGCCTCGGCGGCCCTTTTTGGTTTGGCGTGGGTGGAGGCCATGGAGCGAACCCTCCGGTTCGACGCCTCGCCGTATACGGCGAGCGGACGTTGCCTAAGCAACGGTCCCGCGCTAGCGCGGGATGCCGAAGGCACCTTCCCTTCACCCGCTCCAAACCAAAAAGGGTCGCTTCGGCGGCCCTTTTTGGTTTGGCGTGGACCTTCTCGGTCGGTAGTCCACCGGTCGGCGCTCGACCTTGTGCGCGTTTTCCTAATCCCCGAAGCGACGATTTCCTACACGAAGACCTTCCTTCCAGCGATACCCGGCAAGCCCTCGCCGGGCCAGACTCGAAAAAGCGCGCGGTGGTCGCCGAATACCAGGCATCAGGCCTGGTCCCGCCCGGCTTACTCCTTCTGGACAATCTTTTTCTGGATAGTTTGTCGCTTTCAGGCTACTTTACATGTTCCACCTGACTCATTATCTGACGGTCGATGGCCATGATCCTTTCCAGCACTGGCTGGAGGCGTTGAAACGCAGGGATCGTCGGGCCGCCATGCGGGTGCTGACCCGGCTCAACCGGCTGGCGCTCGGCAACGCCGGCGACAGCAAAGCCGTGGGCGGCGAGGTCATGGAGCTGAGGGTGGACCATGGCCCCGGCTATCGGGTGTATTACGCCCGGGTAGGTGAAGCGCTGGTGCTGTTGCTGACCGGTGGTGATAAAAAACGGCAGCAGTCGGATATCGAACAGGCCAGGGCAAGGTTGACGGACTACCGGAAGAGGCACCGATGAAACGACACGACGATGCGGTGGTGGCCATGCTTCGCGATGACCCGGCCATGGCGCTGGATTATCTGCGCACCGCCTTCGATGAACTGGATAAGCCGGACGGCGAAGCGGCCTTTCTGGTGGCGCTGCGTCACGTGGTGGAAGCCCAGGGCGGCATGGCGGTGGTCGCGGGCCGGGCCCGACTGTCCCGCGAGAGTCTCTATCGGGCACTGTCACCGAAAGGAAACCCCACCCTGAAAACCATGACCGCCGTGGTCAAAGCCACCGGGCTGCGTTTTCAGGACCTGACCCGGGCCGGTTAAACGCCGGCCCGTCCTCTGTACGCTTTTTCCTAACCCGCAAAGCAGCGATTTCCTACAGCCTCTTCATCCTTCCGGCGATACCCGACGGCCCTGCGCCGGACAAGACTGTCTGTTCACGTTCTGAACAGGGAGACAAGGATGATATCCCGACCGATTCTCTTCTTCGTGGTCACCATGGTGGTGGTGTTCTTCGCGGTGGCGGCCACGGTGGGCCATGGCCGCAGCCAGCCGGCGCTGATGCTCGCCAATGTCTATCAGGACCACACCGACCCGTCCGAGTACTGGGTCAGCGAGAAGCTGGACGGCGTGCGCGCCTACTGGGACGGCCGGCGGCTGATCAGCCGCCAGGGCCATGTGATCGCCACGCCGCCGGGCTTCACGGACGGCTTTCCGGACGTCCCCATGGACGGTGAGCTGTGGCAGGGGCGCGGCACCTTCAGCCGGTTGATGGGCGCCCTGCAGCGCGCCCGGCCCCAACCCGACCAGTGGCAACACATCTACTACATGGTGTTCGATCTGCCCAATGCCGGTGGACCGTTCGACCAGCGGCTGGCGGCTCTCCGCGAACTGCTCGACGGGCGCGATGCGCCCCACCTGAAGCGGGTGCCCCAGCGGCGCGTGGCGAACCGGGAACAGTTAATGGACTATCTGGACCAGGTGGTGGCCATCGGCGGCGAGGGCCTGATGCTGCATCGGGGTTCGGCGCCTTACCGCGGCTACCGTTCCGATGATCTGCTCAAGCTCAAGCCTTACCAGGACGAGGACGGCCGGGTGGTGGCGCATCTGCCCGGCGAGGGGCGACTGGAGGGCCTGATGGGTGCCCTGTTGGTGGAAACCCCCACCGGGCGCCATTTTCGTCTGGGCACCGGCTTCAGCGACGCGCAACGCGCCCACCCGCCGCCCATCGGCAGCATCGTCACCTACCAGTTCCACGGCCACACCAAGAACGGCCTGCCCCGCTTCGCCAGTTATCTGCGCACCCGCAGCCGGGGGCCCGGCTATGTGCGCTAGGTGCGCACCGCCCGGTAGACCCGGAAGCGGCTGGTCTCGCTGACCACCTGAACGTGCTTGAAGGCTTCGTCCAGCCATTGCACGTAAGGCAGCTCCCGGTTGGCCACCATCCACAGGGTGCCGTTGTCGCCGAGATGCTCCGGGGCCTCGCGGATCAGCCGCCGGGTAATGCTCATGGTGCGGTCGCGACCGTCGTGGAACGGCGGGTTGGTGACGATGGTCTCGAAGCGGGCGCCGATGCTTTCGTACAGATCGCCGCCCACCACCTTGCCCTGCAGACGGTTGCGCTCCAGGGTGGCGGTGGCGGCGGCCACGGCGGTGGCGCTCACGTCGGTGGCGGTCACCTGGCAGCCACTGTGTGCCAGCCGCGCACTCAGGGCGCCGCCGCCGCAGCCCATGTCCAGCACCTTGCCGCGGGGCAGGCCCTCCGCCAGGGCGTCCAGCAGCAGCGCGCTGCCCTCGTCCAGCCGGCCATGGCTGAACACACCGGGATAACTGACCACCTCCAGATCGTCCAGGGTGATCAGCGACGCCACCTGCTCCAGGCTCAGCGCGTCCCCGGGCCGCAGACGGGCGCTGTACAGCTTGCAGTGACGGGCGCTGTCCAGCAGCGTGACGTCGTCGGCGAACCGGGACAGGCGGGTCACCCCGCCCCGGATGCCGCCCTTGGCCGGGCCCACCAGCCACAGCTCCAGGGGCTCGCTGATCTGGCCCGCCAGGGCGCGCAGCAACAGCTCGAGACGCTCGGCGGCCTTGGGCAGCGGCAGGATCACCAGATCCACGTCGTCCGGCAGGGTCGGCAGCGGCGCCCATTGGTGCGCGCCCACCGTGTAATCGTCGGCGTGCAGATAGAGCTGCCCGGCGGGCAGGTCGGCCAGCGCCGGGTCGTTGGCTTCCATCACCAGGACCCGGCGATGAGCCAGAGCGTCTTGCTGGCGCCAAAGCAGTTGCGTGCTGTTTTCCATAAAAGTCTCTAACGCGATCAAGCCGGGCAGTATAGAGGAACCCATCGACGATACCCATTTCCAGGCCGCGGCGGCGAAGTTTTACATAAACACGACGCGGAACCCCCCGCCCCCTGGCTAGAATGGGGCGGTTAGATGCAGTCGTGGAGGCAAAGGATGGTCCGTTCCGCAGTTCTGGCACTGGTGATGCTCGCCAGCGTCTGTTCGTTTCCGGCGCTGGCCGCCGATACCCCTTTTCAAGAGGCGCTGCACGCCGCCCGCAACGACGACTGGGAAGGCCTGAGCCGGGCCCAGGCGCGTCTGGGTGACGATCACCCGCTGCAGGCCTACCTGGACTTTCACCGGCTGCGCGCCGCCCTGCCCGATCTCAACCCGGACCGGGTCGCTGACTACGCGCGGCGCTACCCGGATTCCCCGCTGCCCAACGACATCCGCCAGCTGGCACTGGTGGCCTACGCCCGCGATAACCGCTGGGACGCGGCCCGCGCCGTTTACGACGAACCGCCCCGCTCCCTGGAACTGAACTGCCTGTACTGGCGGGCCCAGTGGCAGGCCGGCAACGAACAGGCCCTGAGCCGGGCCCGGGAGCTGTGGCTGTCCGGCAACTCCCGCCCTTCCGCCTGCGACGCCATCTTCAATGCCGCCCGCGACCGGGGCGTGATCGGTCAGGCGGAGATCTGGCAACGCATGGAGCTGGCGTTCTACGAACGCGGCCCCGGCCTGATGCGCTACCTGCGCCCGATGCTCGACGACCAGCCCTACGGCACCGCCGCCGACTGGCTGCTGGACCTGTACGGCGACCCGGAACAGCTCACCGGGATTCCGAAAAGTCTCCCCGACGACCAGCGGCAGGTGCTGCTGGCCGCCGGCTTCCGTCGTCTCGCCTACACCGACACCGTCAAAGCCCGGGAATGGTTCGAGGACGACCTGGGCGACCTGGGCTTCACCGACGCCGCGCTGATCGAGCGGTCCGGCCAACGCATCGCCTGGTACTCCACCATCCGCGGCATCGAGGACAACCGCGACTGGCTCGACGACTGGCTGCGCGACCACGGCGGCGACAGCCTGGTGGACCAGCGCGCCCGGCGCGCGGTGATCGAGCAGGAGTGGGACGAGCTGCCGGACTGGATCGCCCTGCTGCCCGAGGCGGAACGCAAGGACAGCCGCTGGCTTTACTGGGCCGGGCGCGCCGCCGAGGAGAACGGCGACCAGCAGCGCGCCCGCAGCCTGTGGCAGCAGGCCGCCGCGCAACGCAACTTCTATGGCTTTCTGGCCGCCGACCGCATCGGCGAGCCCTATCGCTTCAGCAACGCCGTGCCCACCGGCGATCAGACCCTGCCTGAGCTGCCCGCCCTGGCCCGCATCCAGCTGCTGCGCGAGCAGGACGAACCGGGCCTGGCCTGGAGCGAATGGAACTGGCTGATGTGGCACAGCAACGAAACCCGCCAGCGCCAGCTCGCCCAATACGCCCTGGACGCCGGCTGGTACGACCTGACCGTGCAGGCGTCCATCCGGGCCCGCGCCTGGGACGTGCTCGCCTGGCGCTTCCCGGCGGCCCACCAACAGCGCTTCCAGGAAGCTGGCCGCCGCCACCGGCTTGACCCCTGGCTGGCCATGGCCATCGCCCGCCGGGAAAGCGCCTTCTACCCCAACGCCCGCTCCCCGGTGGGCGCCCTGGGCCTGATGCAGCTGATGCCCGGCACCGCCGCCAAGGTGGCCCGCGAAGCCGGCCAGGGCGTGCCCGCCGAACGGCAGGTCCTCGACCCGGCCACCAACATCGAGCTGGGCACCCGCTACCTGGGCGACCTGCTCGACCGCTTCAACGGCAACCGCCTGCTCGCCCTGGCCGCCTACAACGCCGGCCCCGGCCGCATCGCCCAATGGCTGGCCGAGGAAGACGAGGCCGTGCCGGTGGACGTCTGGATCGAATCCATCCCGTTCCGCGAAACCCGCGACTACGTCCAGGCGGTGCTCACCTACCGGGTGCTCTTCGAGGGCCTCCACGGCAACCCGGAAAACCGCACCGCCATGCTGCTCCTCCCGGCGGAAAGCGGCACGCCCTACTCCCTGGCCATGATCGAGGACTAGAACGGAAAAGGCCCCGCCATGCGGGGCCTTTCGATGGGAGGTACGAGGGCCTTTACCCGTCAGTTGTCGCGACGGCGGCAAGCTGACCGCCAATTTGTGCCGCGCACTGCCGTGCCACGAAAGCCAGAGTACGGGTCAGGATGGCGTCCCGATTCTCCGCGAAATCTTCATAGCTCGCGGTCCACTCGGAATCTTTTTCCGGCCGCACGCTGCAACTGCCCGTCCCCAAAACGGTCTCCGTGTCCGCGTCGATAAACTGTGCTTTGGCGCGATAGGTGATCGAGTAGGTTCCCCAGGCCGACTTGTAATAAATCAACTGCCAAACGCGGGTCTGCACGTCCACCAGCACATCGGGCTCAAGCATCCCGGCATCTTGCGATATCGTCTCGGCGCCAAGCGCCTTCGCCAGCTGATCCGCCAACTCGCTGGATACGCGGACGGCGGGATCGTCAACGTCATTCTCCTCAACGATTCTCTTACCTGCCGAGGCCATCGCCATCCCTCCCAGAAAGCCGAACTGCGCCTTGGTGGGAGTGATGGCCGACAAAGCGGGCATCGGCCGTTCGGTGGTAGCCACCGCGCGAACGCCACTCTCCGACAAATCAGACAGATCCAAATTCACCGGCTTAACCGATGCGCAACCGGACACCCCCAATGCCACGGCAAACAAAAAAGCAATACGCATAACACTTCCCTTCCTTTCAGTTTAAAATTAAATCTCCATTTAAAAACACCCTGGCAGAGCAGAGCCCTACCCCCCGTCTTTATCGAGCTTTTTTCTCAGCGATCTTTCCGACAAAACGGCTATCCAATAAGGAACAAGAGACACCAAAATCAAAAAACCAAAAAGTTCTAAAGAGCTTGTCTTTTCTCCATCCCTATAGGAAACCAACCCCCCCTCCATAAACAGGGGGAAAAAATTGTATACGTGAATAGCAATAGCGATACTGACATAAATACAGGCACGGTCAGAGACGAAAACCCTGTATTTCCTTAGAAAGTAAAATATCAAAAGGCCCACGACAAAGAAAATCGCAAGAAGGATCTTAAAGGCCAGCACTTGATCAATCATTGCCCACCTTCTTTGTATAAAAATAGAAAGCACCTTTCACGGTCGCACCAACCTCCTGACCAGCTTTAATGGGAGCAAAAAAGGACTAACTGGAATTCCATCCAGAGCCTTCACATCCAATGCCACCAGCTTCACCGTGCCACCAAGAACCAACATCGCGGCAAGTGGAAATATTCTTTTCATTAAGAATCTCGGAATCCCCCAAAAAACCATAAAGCATAAAACTTATTTCTTATATCATCATAAATCAAAATTAAAATCATGCTAAAAGAAAAAGAAAGCCCAACACAACCCAAAACCTCATTCCAACGACCGAACGAAACATACATTCTAAAATTTTCGTTATAATAACCACCATCAATGATGGACAAAGAAATAAAAACAATGCAAACAAAAATAGCGTACGAAAATATTTTATCCATATCATTGCCCATCAATTGGTCGACCCTCAATAGCTTGGTTAAAAAAGAAACCAAACAAGCCAGCCCTGGAAGAAGGCGGCACACCAGGTACAAATAAACCTTCGGAAAAATCGACTACTCGCTGTTGATATAAGGGTTTGACTATCAGAGGGAAATATATAGGCGCAATCGCCCGAGACATCCCTGAACCATATAAGAAATCCGCCCCACCCAGAACAACTCGACCAGTAGCCGAAGAGACGGCATCTGAAGCAATCTGAATACGGATGAGTCCGCGAGCGCCAGCTACTCGGTGCTAGCCACCGCGCGAACGCCACTCTCCGACAAATCAGACAGGTCCAAATTCACCGGCTTAACCGATGCACAACCGAACATCCCAATGTCACGGCAAACAAAAAAGCAATACGCATAACCCTTCCCTTCCTTTCAGTTTAAAAATCCATTTATAAAAACACCCCCCCCCGGCAGAGCAGAGCCTTACTCCCTGTTTTCATCGAGTTTCTTCCTCAGCGATCTTTCCGCAAAAACGGCCATCCACATTAGGACTACAGAGATCACTATGGAAAACTTCATGACACTACCAGTGTCCAAATTACTTCCCGAGCGAGTTTTTATTCCGCCTTCCACTATAAGTGGAGCCAAATTCAGAACCCAAACGGCAACGGCAAAACTTAAATGTATTGCTGCCAAATCAGACTTTATACGGCCAGAATTCTTAAAAAATAGATAAACCGCAGCCTTCATTATGAAAAAGAGCACCGCAACAACAACCAGACCCTCGAACTGACCAATCAATTCCCCATCCTCTTTTGGTATATAAAGCAACTCTCCCGGATAGGAAATGCCTGACACCATGATACGTTCCTTTACTCACCGGACGAGCTCCCCTCTGTATTTCTGATTTGACGACCTCGCTGACCAAACTTTCCACACTTTTGCCCCAAAGTCCCTTGGTTGAGGGCGACAACTGTTTGCCTACCCTCTTTAAAAATGGGCCATTCGCGGTCGGGTTACGTTAACTTTTTGATTTTACTTTCAACCCCCCCCAATACAGCATTTAATTTGGCGTTTGAAGTTTGCTTTTCTACCGTCTCAAGGGGCCGCTAACGAGCCCGCGCTCCTCACCTGGGTTAGACTTTTCTTTCCAGCCAAAAAACAGGCTCATAACCATCTGTACTGGCTTGCCGGCCCGTCCTGAGAAGCTTAGATCAATCGGCTGGCTTGGCCCGACCCCGGTTTCCCGTACGCATAATCCCCTTCTATTAAAATAATGAATGCACCACCCTAAAGACGCCCCTGATCTTTTTGCTTACTCAATGTTTTCTTTAACGATCGTTCCGACAAAACAGCTATCCAATAAAGAAACAATGACAAAAAAAGTGAAACGCCAAAAAGATCCATAGGATCTATAACCTCGCCACTTCTGTAGGATATTAGTCGCCCCTTCGTGATAACTGGCAATAAATTCACCAGATGAATTGCCAAAGCCATGCTTATGTACATGCATGCACGATCTGAAACAAAAACTCGGCGCCTCCTTAGAACAAGAAAAACAGGAACACCAACAATAAAGAACAAGAAAAAAATCAAACTAAACGCAGAGTACTGATCAATCATTATTAACCCTTTCCCTATAAAAATAGAATGAATCTCTCAACAAAGAGCCTGCCGCCTGGCCTTCTTTATAAGGAATCATCACTGGGTGATTTGGCAATCCGTCAGGCACATAACCAGGAGGTCCAGGAGTGCCACTTAAGAATCCATCAACAACCCCAAGCACATTAGAACCCACGACATAATACTCAGCAGCGACGCCAGAACCATATATAGCATCCATTATTATAATATTTGCTCGCAGCCCGCCAATTGCAGCTGCTTCTTCCATCGCCATTTTATTGACAATCAGCCTGGTACCTAGCGCACGAGAACCCGTTGCAGCGGTTTGAGCCCCAACCCCACTCCAAAAAGGGACTTGCACAGTAGCAGCACTGCCGATGCTGGCGGCGGCGGGTGTCAACAGAGTTCCGCCAAAGACCGTCGCTCCTTGCGAGAACATCGCATCAGCAGCGTTTAGCCGCGCTTGGCTGAGAACATTAAGGTACTCCCCTGCCCCAATATCGGTTCCCATGTTCGTCAGAATCGGCGCTGGATAGCCAAACAATTCCTCTCCATAGGCGCCGTCCTCGATATCGTGAAGATGCGTCGCGTTAACGTAGCTATTGTTATATTGCCCCGCTGTCGCCTCAAAAGGCGCCGTTACCTCACCATCGTCATGGGATATGACTCCGGAATGCCCTGCCAGGCCCGAAAGAAAATCACCGGCGGCCTGTTGATCGTAGCCACTCAGAATGGCCAGGTCGCGCTGCCCGCCATCTTCCGCAAAGGCGCTATCAACCTGGCTCTGAGCTTGATAAAGCAGCTCCTTCAAAGCCTGCTCGTCCGATATCCCTCTTTCTACTGCATATTCCTTGTAATGATCCGCAATGAGCTTAAGTTCCGCCTTGTGCAGTTGCCGATTGTAGGTGTCCGCCTGCTTGGCGACCCAGGCGCCGGCCTCCACGTCACCGCCCGCCAGCGCGGCACCACCCAGGCCCGCCAGTTGCGCCGCCGCGGTGCGCGCCGCGTTTCCGTTGGAGAGAGTATCCAGGGAACCGGAAAGGAGCTGGTTGGCGCCGGCGCCTGCGGCGCCGCTGGCGAAGTCGCCCTGAGTGAGCCCGGTAACGGCGCCTCCAGTCAGGGCATGGAGTCCGGTCCGGCCCAGACCTCCCTCCACAAACAGGTCAAAGCCAAGGGCGTCTCCACCCGTCCCGGCACCTTCCGCGAGACGGTCAGCCAGGGACCCCACCTGATTGAAGGCCAGCGCGGAAAGCACGTTATTGCCCTGGCTTTCCAGATTGCCGATCAGGTGATCCTGGAAGCTGCCGCCCTGGATGGCGGCGGTGGCGCCGGCGTTGATCAGGCCTTGCCCGGCGCTGTGCGCCGCGAAGCCGAGGGCGCCTTGGGCGGTGCCCAGGTCGAAGCCACGGGTGATGGAGTTGATCGGGTCGCTTTGGATTCCAGCGGCTTTGCCGAAGTCCATATTGTCGAAGGCCGGGTCCAGCAGGCCGCTGGTGAGCCCGGCGGTGAGGCCGCCGACGGCCAGGCCGCGCAGGGTGTCGCCGCTGCCCAGGGTGTCCAGGGTGGCGCCCAGGTCACCGCCGTTGTTGATGGTGCTGGTCGTGGCGGTACTGGCGGCGCCGACCAGCATGGCGGTGGCGGCGGCGTTGCCCCAACCGGCGGCCACTCCGGTACTGGCGGCCGCCATGGCGGTGCCGGACCCGGCGGTGGCACCAGCCATGCCGCCTACCGCCGCGCTGGCCGCGCCAGCGGTCGCGGCCGCGACCACGATGGTCACCGCCAGGGCGGCGGCGGGGCCCATGCCCTGGCTGCTGTATTCCCAGCTGTCGTGGAGTTCGCGGACCTGGCGCCAGTCCACGTCACCGCGTTCGTAGGCGTCCTTCATCCAGGCCAGGTCCGGGTTTTCGGCGGCCATGCCGTCGATCATCCGTTCGACGGTTTGCTGGTCCACCTTTTTGACGTCGATGTGCAGGCCTTCGGCGGCGTCGATGGCGAGATTGCCGGCGGCGGCGATTTCGGTCTGGCGCAGGGTTTCGTCGGTGAAGCCCTGGCCCTCCATTTTCTGCCAGGCCAGGTCGCCCTGGCTCTTCTCGTGACTTTCCTGCACCAGATCCTTCACCGCCTCGAAGGTGATGTGTCCGCCGCTTTTCAGGGTGGTGTCGCCGCCGCTTTCCAGGCGGGCGGCCTGGTAGAGCTGGTCGCCGCCGCTGGTCAGAGTGAGGTCGCCGCCGGCGGTGGCGGTGCTGGTGACATGGTCGATGCGGGTCACTTCGTCCCGGCGCATGCTGTGGGCGCCGTAGTCGCCGTCCTTTTCGCTTTTGGCCAGGTGGTATTCGCTGTCGCGGGTAGCGAGGAAGGCGATGCCGCCGCCCGCCGCCAGGTACATATCGTCGCCGCTGGCCAGGTCGCTGCCGGCCACCAGCAGGTCGCCCCCGGCATCGACGGTGAGCGAGCCTCCGGCGCCGACGGCGGCTTTGCGCTGGCGGACGGTGTCGTGGGTGTATTGCTTTTCTTCCTGGCGGGTTTGCCGGTGGTAGTTTTCGTAGTCCCGGTCGGCGGCGGACTGGACGATGACGTCGCCACCGGCGGCGAGGGCGGCGTTGCCGCCGGCGCTGACGTCGGACGCGGTGATGCCGATGTTGCGACCGGCGGTGATCAGCAGGTCGCCGGTGGCGTCCACCTGGCTGGCGACTTGTTTAATGGTCCGGGTCTGATAGCGGCCGCCGTTGGCTTGCCCGTCGAAGCCTCGTTCCAGCGTCTGGCTTTCGATGCGTACATCACCGCCCGCGTTGAGCCCCACGGTATCGCCCCGCACGCGGCTGCCGATGACGGCGATGTCGCCGCCCGCGTCCAGCGACACGATGCCGGCGCCCTGGATCAGACCGGCGTCGCCGTGCCGGGTACGGCGGTGGGTGCCGTGGTCCCATTCGGCGACCACTTGCTCGGTCCAGGACTCATTGATGATGTCGCCCTGGCTGCGAATCGACACCAGGCCGGCGCGGACGGTGCCGCTTTGGTTCTTGACATCGCCGCGGGAATCGATGGCGAGGCCGGTGCCTGCTTGCAGGGTGCCTTCCAGGTTAACCACGCCCTTGTTGCCCGCCTGGATGTTCAGGCCATTGGCGGCGGCGATGATGCCGCTGTTGCCGAGGCCGCCGGCGCGCACATTGACGGTGTCGCCGGCGATCACCGCGCCTTCGCGGGTTAGCTGGCTGCTGCCCGGGGCCAGATAAAGCACCGGCACCAGCACCGCGTGACCGTCCACCTGCCGCTCCTCCATCCACACCATGTCCTGGCGAAGACCATCGATCTGCTCCGGGGTGAGGGCCACGCCCACGGCCAGTTCCAACCGCTCCGCTTCAAGCAGCGCATTGTCCATCAACCGTTGAAACTGTTGTTGGTCGGAATCCACATCGCCGTCCAGAAAACGGCGGCCGGTGGCGGCCAGCACGGCGTCGCGAATCAGCTGTGTCTCGTAGTAGCTGTCGCCAAGGCGTCGTGACGTCCGGTCCGGATCCAGTTCCAGGCGATCAAGGAGATAGCCGGAGCCCAGAAAGCCATCCAGAGTGGCGAACAACGGGTTGGTTTCGATCAGGTACGGATGATCCTCGGCCTCGACCACGGTATACAGGCTGCTGCGGTGGTCGAGAATGTCGCGCAGCCCCGCGCTGATGGTATCGATGACACGGCTGTCGTCACTCAGGTCCCAGGCCACCGGCGCCGGACCGTCGCCACCGGCACCGCCGTCACCGGGCTCGCCCGACCCGCCGTCGCCATAGTCACCCTCGTCCAACACCACCTCCTGATCGTAGCGCTCCTCGGTGTAGTTGCCGGCTTCGTCCTGGAAATCCAGTGTCAGGTCGCCGCCGGCGCTGATCACGCTGGCCACCTGCTCGCCCAAACCAACGCTGATGTCGCGCACGTCGGTGGTGACCATGCCGGCACCGGGCGCCGGCGCGTCCTTGGCGTTGTGCCATTCGCGACGGCCGGTGTAGAGGCTGCCGTGGCGCTTCAGTTCCAGCGCCTTATTGACCAGGCGATCCCCTTCCAGGTGAATATTGCCCGCCGCGGCGAGCGTGCTGTAGGCATTGTTCAGGGTGTCCGCGACCACCGTCAGGTCGCCGCCGGAGGAGAGCACCGATTGCACCGTCTCGGAGCCGGGATCGATGACGTCGTCGTAGAGTTCATCGCCAAAGCGGAAGTAAGAGATGCTGCCGTTGTCACAGGAGACGCCGTCACCCCAGTCGGCGCGCCGGGTGCCGCAGGTGAAATTACGCAGATACAGGCCACCGCCCTCCTCGCTCTCCAGCTTGGCACGGGTATGCGCCAGAAAGCGCTGATATTTCAGGGGCGCGCGCTCCTTGAGCAGTTGGGTGACACGGGCCACCACGTAGAAGCTCTCCGCCAGCGGGTTATCGGTGGCGTCGTCCGCTTCGCTGGGGCCGTAATAGAAGGTCTGCGGCTGGGTACCGATCATGGTGTCCTCGCGCGTGCCGCGCAGGGTCTCCTGGATAAACAGCACATCCGCCTCGCTCAGCAGGCCGCCGATCTGATCGTTGATGTAGTCGGTGTATTGTTCGACCCAGTAATCCACCCAGGCCTGGCGGGCGCCGCCGTTGCTGGCGAAGCGCACCAGCGCCGTGGAAAGGTCCGGATCGTGGATAAAGATCCGGTCTTCCTCGCTGAGCGCCACGTCGTCCTTGGACAGGCCCACCAGCATTATTTCCAGTGCCGCCAGGCCGCTGAGCGGTTCGCTCTTGCCCAGGATCACCTCGCGGCTGTTGTCCAGATACCGGGTAAAAATCGACAGATTTCCGCCATGGGTGGTGATCGTGCCGGAGTGGTTATTGACCCGCCCGGTCTTCGCCAGCGCCTCGTCCGCCGCGATCAACAGATCGCCGTTGGCGACGATATCGGCGTGGTCGTTGTCGAGGGTATCGACCACTCGCAGCGTCATGGCGCCACCACTGCCGATCAGGGCGCCGCCACGGTTGCGAAGGCGCTCGCCTTCAAACAGTACATCACCGGCAGCGCCCAGGGTGCCCTGCCCGGCGCCGGCGTTGTCGGTCCGCTCGTTGAGCAGCTCCCGAACCCGCAACGCCAGATCGCCACGCGCCATGATCAGGCCGCGATTGTTCAGCCGCTCGACGTCCTCAATAACCAGATGCCCGGCGGCGGTCATCGTACCGCCATCCTCGTTGTCCACGGCGGCGGCGGCGATCCGCATGGCACCGTCCGTTCGTAGCAGACCGGTGTTATTCAGATGCTCAACCTGCCCGGAAACCGACAGCCGTTCACCGGCTTCCAGCGTCCCCGCATTGGTAATCCCGGCGTGTTCGAGCAGCAGCTGATCGACCACGCTGATCAGCCCTTCGTTGATCAGAACCGCGCCGTCCAGCCGGGCGCCCGCGCCGGCCACCAGGCGGCCCCGCTGCCGTAGCAGGCCACCGCTTCGCACATTAAGCTCGCTGTTGGTGAGCATGTCGCCGTCGTTGATCAGAACGTCGCCCGCGTCCACGCTCAACGCGCCTTCCGCCTGCACAGAGCCCTGATTCTCCAGGCGGCCTCCGGTGCTCACATGGAGGGCGCCGACGGCCAGCAGGTCACCTTGATTGTCGAGAGTACCGGCGGTGACGGAAACGTCCTCCAGCCCCTGCAGATCGCCCCGGTTGCTGAAGTCTTCCTCCACGGCCACCGTCAGTGCCTGCTCGGCCACGATGGTTCCACGGTTATCCAGGGTGGCGGTTTCCAGCGTCACCGCGCCCGCACCGCTGACCAGGGCTCGGTTTTCCAGGGCGTCCGCCTTCAAGTGCACCTCGCCGGAGGATTGCAGCCGGCCTTCCCGGTGAATCACCGTGGCGGCCTCGATATCCAGCCGGTCGCCGCCATGCATCAATCCACGATTGTCGACCTCGGCGGCGCCGACACTCAGCACGCCGTCGGCGACGGTTTCCGCGCCGGCGGTATTCTCCAGCCGCTCCGCATCGATCCGCATCCGGCCACCGGCGGTGGCGGCGCCGTCCTGACGCACGCTGGTCGCCGTCAGGTTCAGATCACCATTGGCGGCCAGTGTCCCCTGATTGTTCAGATCGCCGGCCTCAAGGCGCGCATTAGCGCCCGCAACCACCGTTCCCTGATTATCCAGCCGTTCGCCGGCGCGCAGGATGACCTCACCGCCGGCCAGATCACCGGCGTTGTCCAGGCTGTTGGTGTTCACCGTCAGCCGGTCCACGCCCAGCCACTCCGCGTCCGCCTCCAGCCGCGCGGTGTTCAGGGTCATCTCCACCACGTCGGCGGAGGTGGTGCCGGTTACGGCCCGCCAGGCATCGGCCTGCACGTCGATCCGGTCTCCCGCCACCAGATGGCCGTTGGCGGTCACATCGGCGGCGGCCAGCTGCACGGACTCCGAGGCGCTCAAGTGGCTGAAACTGAGGCGACCATTGGCGCTCAACGTCAGATCGCCGTTTTGCGCCGCCACCGGGGCGTCCAGGCGTACACCCACGCCACTCTCGTTGCCGATCAGCCGGATACGATTGGCGTACATGCCGCCCAGGGCGGCGGCATCAATGGCGAAGGCGGGTGTCTCGCCGTCCAGGCTCTCCGCCGACAGCCCTTCCGTGGCCAGCGTTCGCGGGTCCACCCGCTGCCGGCCGGCGATCACATTGAGCTGATCGGCATTGATGGCACCGGCCAGGGACACCGACCGGGCGATCAGATCGAAGCGATCCACATTACCGGTATTGGCGCCGTCCGCGCCGATGTGAATACGCCCCCCTTGCACGTCAAAGGTCTGCAGGGCGCCGTCCGCGTTCATCAAGGCACGGCCGGTGGTCAGAGTGGCGTGGTCGGTATTGATAAAGCCGCAGCCGTTGCAGGTGATGCCGTTGGGATTGGCGATTACCACGTCGGCGCGGGCGCCGCCCACTTCCAGATAGCCGTTCAGCGCGGATGGGTTGGCGCCAATCACCTCATTGAGAATCAGGCGGGCCGATCCGTTCTTCAGGTTGGGATTGGCTTCGATGTAACCGGCCAGTTCGGTCTGGCTGAGCCCCCGCCCGTTATTCAGGATCAGGCCCTGTCGGTCGACGTTAAGGTCCTGGTAGAAGTTGTGCGAAACGCCGGCGCCATTGGGGTTGCGAATGTTGACCACCGGTACCCCGTTGGCGGCACGATCCACGCCGCCGGCAGTGGGCGTCACGCCGTCGGCGGCGGCCAGCAGCGGCTGCCAGATCAGCAGTAGCGAGAGCGCGTACGCCAATGCCGGCCGTGCCCTTCCGTGGGCCTCAGAACTGAACGTACAGACTTGCCAGGGCTGTGTATTCATGGTCCGTCATCTCCGTTGAATGTTGCTGCAAAGGCCAGCTCACCTGCGTGGTCAGCTGCAGGTCGCGATAGCCCACCGCCAGACCGGCGGTGGTCGAGGACAGCCGCGCGAACTCCATCTCGGGCGGGTCGCCGGGCACCACGCCCAGATCCCAGGCGACAAAAGGCTTCAGGCTCACCGGTCCGGTGAGCGGCGGATACAGGTCGAACTGCACGGTGCCGGCGGCGGCGGAATTGCCGCTCACCGACAGGCTGTCGTAACCGCGCACCGCGGCGGCGGAAGCCAGGGAAAGGCGCTCGGAGGGGAACAGCGCATCGCGGCTGTACTGTCCATTGAGGCGGACCTGCAAGGCTCCGTACCAATCCGGGAAAAAGCGGCTGGCGGATAGGAACAGCTGGTAGCGGCTGTGAATCGGGTCGGCCACCTCCGCATCCACGGGCAGGTCGGTGGCCGGGCCGGCGGCCCAGGTCCGCTCCGCGGTGAGGCTGCCGGCCAGCTGCACCTGGCCCACCCGGGACTTGCCGCTCAGGCGCAGTCCACCGGTGCGCAGCCGATAGCTGCTCACCTGGATGGTGGTGTCCTCAATGCGGTTGCCAACCCGGGTGTAGGCGCCCAGCAGCGTCAGCGACAGCCGCGCGCGCTGCGAGCGATGCAGCACCCGGGTCAGTTCCAGGCGGGAAATCTCGGTGATGCCGGAAGAATCGAAGCGCTGGAAGATGCCGGCCACGTCGCTTTGATAGGCCTGCCGGCTGTAGCCGCCGGCCAGATTCCAGTAGCCCAGACTGACGTCGTAATCGAGACTGGCGCCCCAGGCCCGGTCGGAGAACTCCCGGTCCAGGTCGCTGTTCAGCCCCAGGGACAGCCGGTCGGCAAGACCGAAGGGGCTGCCCCAGTCCAGGGACAGCTGGCCGGTACCGTGGGTAACGTCGCCGTAGTGCTTCTCGTTGACCACCAGGCTGCCCTGCCAGGCACGGGGCCAGTCGGCGCGGCCGAGCACCACGGTATCGCCCTGCTCCGTACCGGGCGCCAGATCCATTTCCGCGTCCAGGTGAGGCAGCCGGGCCAGATTCTCCACGCCCTGTTCCAGGGCGCGCAGGTTGAGCAAATCCCCCGGCGACAAAGGCACGGCTCGCCGCAGCAGGGCGTCATCGAGCCCCTCCCCGCGCAGGGCTTCAACGCGGCCGGGCACCACCAGCAGAGTGAGCCCGCCATCGTCGATCTCCTGCTCCGGCAGCAATACCCGGCTGGTAATGAACCCGCGCTCGATCAGGCGGTTGGTCAGCAGCGATTGCAGCCCGCGAATGTCCGTGAGGCTGAGACAGCGGCCTCGCCATTCCCGCAGAGCGGCGGACAGCCAGTCGCCAAACGGCGGTGCCTGCCCGTCTGGCGTGGTCAGGGTGAAACGATCGATCGGGAAGCAGCGATCCGATGCGGCGCCCTCGGGACGCGGCGCAGGCACCGCGGGCCGCTGGCCGGGCACGCGCATTTCCTCGAGGCGCTGTTCCTGGCGCAACTGCTCCTGCTGTTGCAGACGGTCGTACATGCGTTGCTGTGGGTCGGGCTGCGCCGCAGCGGTCCCGGCGGCCAGAGCGGCCGCGCACAGCACGGAAATGAAGAGCTTGATGGTTCCTTCCCCCGAGCCTGATTCCTTGGCAATGTCCGCCCTCCGGCCCCCACCGGTTTATACAGGGTCAGACTTTATTCCGAAGCTCAGTATAGGAAGCACGCCCCATCGATCCAGAGAGAAGGCAAGAAAATGCATCTTGAACGATTTTTCTTTGAACTCACTCACACAGGCGCAGCGAGCCGGGTCACTCCGCCGCGTCCGTGGCCACCCGATAGAGCAAGGCATCCTCGTAGCCGCTGGTGATCGGCCACAGTCCGCACAGCTGGCGGTCCAGGTCCGGGTCGCCGGTGTCCACCACCAGGGGGCGGCCGTCCAGGGTGGCGAGTTTGGTACGGCTGGCCAGGATCTGAATATGGGCCTTGCCGAGGCGGCGGATCACCGCCGGGCTGAACTGCTGGTTGCCGCGGCCGAACAGGTGGCCCTGGCCGCCGATCACGGTGAGCAGGGCGCGGGCCGGGGCGTCATCGCCGATGATCTCGAGGATTTGTTCGGCGCCCACGTCGGCGGCCACCACCTGTTCGTTGCGCACGATGTCCACGCCCAGCAGGGTGTTGGGCAGGCCGAGTTGTTCCATCACCGTGGCCACGGTGGAGCCCGACCCCACCAGGTAATACGTGTCCGCTTCCAGGTGGTCGATCACCGAGGCGGCGATTTCGGTGACCACCAGATCCTCCACCTCGCGGCCGCCGCATTTGACCTGCTGCAGGTAGCGGCCTTCGGCGGGCACCTGGAGTTCACCGTAGTGGCGGGCGCGGACTTCGCCACGGCGGAAAGCGTCCTCGTCGATGTCGCGGACTTCCGCCTGGTGCAACGCCACCAGACCGCCCCGGACCAGATCCGCCAGCAGTCCGCCGGCGGCCTCCGGGTTGATGGCGTAGACCGCCGAGTGCATTTTGCAGCCGGCGGGCACGCCCAGCACCGGAACCGCTTCGCCCACCGCGTCCACCAGATCCCGGGCGGTGCCGTCGCCGCCGGCGAACAGCAGCAGCTGGGCGCCGGCGTCGAGCAGGGCGCGGGCCGCCTGGCGGCTGTGTTCGGCGTCGCTGGGCGACGGCGAGGTGCCGATCACCTCCGCCGGCAAGCCGGCGGCCCGGCAACTTTGCTCGCCCATGTCGCCGCCCCAGGTGAGCACACGCAGGTGGCCGGCCTGGCCGGCCACCGCCTTCAGGGCGCGGGTCATACGCGCCACCGCCATGGGTTCGGCGCCCCGGCGCAGGGCTTCTTCCCGGGTGTCGGCGCCGTCGCTGCCCTTGAGGCCGACGGCGCCGCCGAGGCCGGCGAACGGGTTGACCAGCACACCGAGAATCAGCGGTTCGCGCGGGTTTGTCATAAAACGATCACACCTTTTCCGAACAATGGCCGCGTCAGGGAACACAGCGGAGAAATGACAATGCACCGTCTCAACTATTCACAGGGTTCCAGCCGCCGGGAGTTCAACGGCGCCGCCGTGGTCGACGAGCAGGGCCGCGAAATCCCGATCACCGAAGCGATGATCCTCAGAGCCTGCCGGGAGCTGGAAAAGCAGTGGCAATTCCCCTCCCCGGCCCGCAAGGCGGGTTGAGCAGGCGGCGTGCCCGCCGCCATCGCGGCTGAAGCCGCTCCTACCAGGACGGTGCCACCGTAGGAGCGACGTCGACCGCGATCACTCCGACGCGAAAAGCCGGCCGACCAGCGGCTTGAACGGCGCCGCCACCTCGCCCTGGTGGCGCCAGTAGAGCAGTTCGTGACGGGGCGGATAATGCTTGCGCAGGGCGTCGAAGGCGACGCCCGGGTCGTCGCCGGCCAGGGCCTCGCGCAGGCGCCGGTCGTCCTCGTGCAGGCGGTAGGCCCGCCGCAGCAGGGCCAGCAGGTCCGCTTCATCATGGACCGGCGCGTCCAGGGTCTTGCCGCTCACCGGCGGCGTCGCGCCGGGGGCCGCCTCGCCGGCCCAACGGCACCAGGCATCGTGGAGCATGGCGGTGCCACGCCATTTCCCCTCCACGCTGTAGCCCGCCACATGGGGCGAGCCCAGCCATACCCGCTCGAGCAGTGCCGGGTCCGGGCGCGGTTCGTTCTCCCACACATCCAGCAGGGTCAGCGGCCCCTGGCCGGCGGCCAGCCGCCGGGCCAGGGCCCGGTTGTCGATGACCGCGCCACGGCAGGTACTGATCAACGTCTGCTCCGGCCCGAGCAGGGCCAGGCGCTCCGCGTCGAGCAGATGCCGGGTAGCGTCCTCGCCGTCCAGCGTAAGCGGTACATGCAGTGTAATCAGGTCCGCGTCCAGCACCGCGTCCAGGCCGGTCAGTGGCACCGGCGCGCGGGCGCCGCTCCGGGCCAGCGGCGGATCGCAGCCGATCACGGTGGCGCCCAAAGCGTTCAGCCAGGCGGCCACCCGGCCGCCCACGTTGCCCAGGCCGACCACGCCGACGCGGCTCTCGTGCAGGGCCCGGCCCTGGCGCTGGCAGGCCAGAAGCAGCGCCTGCAGCACGTACTCGGCCACGGCCCGGGCGTTGCAGCCGGGGGCGTGGGCGAAGGCAATGCCAAGCGCGTCCAGCGCCGCCCGGTCCACGTGATCGGTGCCGATGGTGGCGGAGCCGACAAAGCGCACCGGGGTGCCCTCCAGCAGCGCCCGGTCGACGCGGGTCACCGAGCGCACCAGCAGCACCTCGGCGTCGGCGAGCGCGTCGCGGGTCAGGGTCCGGCCGTTGACGCGGGTGACGGTGCCCCGGCGCTCGAAGCATTCCAGGGCGGGCATGTTTTCGTCGGCGACGATGTGCATTCGGGTTTTTCTCCTCAAGACCGCAACCGGTTTCGCAACAGCGCCTCGGCGGTGTCCTGGACCGCCCGGGTGTAGGGCGCGCCGAAGAGGTTGTGGTGATTGAGCAGATGATACAGGTTGTAAAGCCGGGCGCGGTGCTGGAATTCCGGTTCCCGGGGATTCTGTCCGTAGGCGCGGTAGAACACTTCCGGCACGCTGCCGAACAGGGCCAGCATGGCCAGGTCGGTCTCGGCGTGGCCGTGGTACACCGCCGGGTCGTAGACCACCGGGGTGCCGTCGGCCAGGGCCGCCAGATTGCCCTGCCAGAGATCGCCGTGCAGCAATGCGGGGCGGATCTCCAGGCCGTCCAGCCAGGCCGGCACCCGGTCCATGACCGCCGCCACGGCGTCGGCGGTGTCCGCCGGCAGCCCCCGCCCCAGGGCCAGCCGCCGCTGCGGGGCCAGGCGTCGGCGCACGAAGAAGGTGGCCCAGTCGTCTTCCTGTCGGTTGCATTGCGGGGTGGCGCCGATCCAGTTGTCCCGGTGGTGGCCGAAGCGCTTCCCGGTGACCCGGTGCATCGCTCTCAAGGCCTCACCGAAGCGCGCCCACTCCCGGTCGCCTAATGGCCGCGTGTCGAGCCACTCCAGGATCAGGGCGTGGCCGCCGGCCAGGGGACCCTGGTGGATCACCCTCGGCACCCGGATCGCCGGCGCCAGCGCGCACAGGCCGTCGGCCTCCGCCGCCAGGGCGTCGCCGTCGGGCAGCCATTTGAAAAAGAAGCGTTGTCCGTCCCGGTGCAGAGCGCCGGTCTGGCCGGTGGCGCTGCCGGCGGACAGGCCGAGGCGGCAGGTGCCCGGCGGGCACCGCCACAGGGCGTCCAGTTCCCGCCGTGCCCGCTCGCGGTCCAGAGTCGTTGGTCGGCCGTGCTCATTCATGGCCGCCATCATAGGCGCCGGCCCGGGCACCGGGCCAGCCCGCTCAGCCGGCTCTTTCCCTCGGCCCGCTTAGCCGCTCAGGGCGCGGCGCCGGTATTCGCCGGGGGCGCAGCCTTTCCAGCGTTTGAAGGCGTGGTAGAAATTGGCGGTGTCGGAAAAACCCAGGTAGACGGCCAGGGCCTGCATGTCGCAGCCGCTCTCCAGCAACCGCTGGCAGGCGCAGCGCATGCGCACCTGGTCACGCAGACGGGCGAACTGGACGCCCTCCTCGCGCAGCCGCCGTTGCAGGGTGCGCGGGGTCATGCCCAGATCAGCGGCCACCCGCTCCACGGTCAGCGCGCCCTGGCTCAGGCCCAGCCCGGCGCGCAGCCGGTCCCGCACCCGCGCCACGATGCCCCCTTCCCGCCGCCGCAGCGCCAGCAACCGCGCGGCGCGGTACTCCAGACGGCGCCGGTAGGCCGGCCGCGCCCCGGGCAAGGGCTGGCCGAGCAGCGCCGGAGAAAACTCGATGCCGTTGCGGGCGGCGCCGAAGCGCAGCGGGCAATCGAAGAACCGCTCGTAGTCGCTCAGGCCGCCGGGCACCGGCCGTCGCAGCATGGCCCGGTGGATCGGCAGCTTGCCACCCAGCAACGACCGGCCCACCGCCACCAGGGTGGTGACCAGCAGATCGTCCCGCGCCGGGTCGTCGTCGGCCGGCGGCCCGTCGCCGTCCTCCACGGTCAGCGCGCAATGGTGTTCGCCCCGGGTGAGGCGGAAATCCAGGTGCGGTACCAGCAGGTCCTTGTAATCGAACCAGGCGTCCAGAGCCTGCTCCAGGGTGGCCGATGCCGCCATCAAATGGCCGGGCAGGCGCAACCGGGTATAGTGTTGCCCGCGGCCAAGCCGCAGGCCCCGGGTCGGGTCCCGCTCCGTGCCGACGCCACTCTCCAGCAACCGCTCAAGCGGTTCCCCACGGGAAAACGGGTCGACTCCGGACGCGGGCGGGTGCTTTCCCACCATGACGTTCCCTCTTTTCATTATTATTCGATGCCCCCTATGGGACGATGATGGCACCACGCCTGCATTGACCCCGAGATTCGCCGCGACCGTCGCACCGGTCAAGCGCCCCGGTACAAGCCGCTGGTGACCGGCAAACAGGATCGGTACTCTTGGAAGCCACGAAGGACGAGGACGTTATGCTTAAACGCTACTTCATCGACGAAGTGACCGGCACCCGCGCTTCCCCCCGCCAGGCGTTTTCCCTGTTCAGCCAGGTTCAGGACTGGTCCGACTGGTGTTCGGTGGTGCGCCATGCACGGCTGTTCGGCGGCCAGTGGCGCCCGGGCGCCGCCCTGCTGTTCGTCGCCGATCTGCCCCGGCTGCCGCCGGCGCCGGTGGTGGTCCGGGTGCACGAGTACCGCGAAAACGAATGCATCGCCTGGGGCCTGGATCTGCCCATGGCCCGGCTGATCCACCGCTTCACCTTTCTCGACGACGGCGCCGGCGGTTGCCGGGTGCACCAGGAAGAGTGGTCCGAGGGCCTGCTGACCTTGCTGACGCTGCCCGCCGGTCGCCTGATTCACCGCTTCGACCAGCGCTTCGCCGCCGAATTCGCGGCCATGTTCTAGCCTCTTCCACGGCACCCATTCAAGCACTCACTTTAAGCACTCACTTCAAGCACCAGGGGGAATCCCAATGATGTCCAGACTGTTCCGCGCCTATTGCGCCCTGGTGCTGCGCCACCCCGTTTTCTGGCTGCTGGTGGTGGCACTGGTGTGCGGCACCGCCGCCTGGCAGGCCCGTCACTTCAAGCTGGACGCGTCCGCGGAATCCCTGACCCTGGAAAACGATCAGGCGCTGGAATACTACCGGGGCATCGCCAAGCAGTACGGCGGCAGCGATTTCCTGGTGGTCACCTACACGCCCAAGGACGCGCCCCTGTTCCAGTGCGACACTCTGAACCGTCTGGAGCAATTGCAGAACGAACTGAAGGGCGTGGATCAGGTGGCCTCGGTGTACAGCCTGCTGGACGTGCCGCTGCTGTTCAGCCCCAAGGTGGAATTCACCGATCTGTCCGAGGGCTACCGCACCCTGCTGGACGGCGATGTGGACCTGAGCCTGGCGGAGCGGGAGTTCACCGACGAGAACCCGCTGTACGAGGATTTGCTGGTCAGCGACGACGGCCGCACCACCGCCATGCTGATCACCTTCCAGCGCGACGAGCGGTTCTTCGAGCTGCTCAACCGCCGCAACGCCCTGCGCGAGAAAGAGCGCCAGGGCGAGCTGAGCGACGCCGAGGCGGAGGAACTGGAGCGGGTGGCGGCCACCTTCAGCGACTACAACAGCCAGGTGCAGACGCGCACCAGCCAGCGCATCGAAACCATCCGCGGCATCATGGACGGCTACCGGGACCGGGCCCAGCTGTTCCTGGGCGGCGTACCGATGATCGCCTCGGACATGATCGGCTTTATCCAGTCCGACCTGGAAATCTTCGGGCTGGGCGTCCTGCTGTTTCTGATTCTCACCCTGTTCCTGATTTTCCGGCGGCCGCGCTGGGTGGTGGTGCCGCTGGCCTGCTGCGCGGTCACCGCCCTGGTGGTCACCGGCTGGCTCGGTTTCATGGATTGGAAGGTCACCGTGATCAGCAGCAACTATCTGTCGCTGCTTCTGATCATCACCATGTCGATCACCATCCACCTGACCGTGCGCTACCGGGAGCTGCACGAGGAAAACCCGGGCGCCACCCAGGCCTGGCTGCTGCGCGAAACCGCCGCCCACATGATGCGCCCCAGCGTCTACATGATCCTCACCACCATGGTGGGCTTCTCCTCCCTGGTGATCAGCGATATCCGCCCGGTGATCGATTTCGGCTGGATGATGACCCTGGGCCTGGGCGTGGCCCTGGTGACCTGCTTTCTGGTGTTTCCCGCCCTGCTCGCCCGGCTCTCGCCGGGCCAGCCCCGCCAGGGCCGTGACCTGACCCGGCAGGTGACGCTGGGGTTCGCCGGCTTCACCGAGCGCCACCGCGCCGCCCTGTTGCTGCTCACCGTGGTCGGGCTGGCCGCCGCCCTGTGGGGCATGACCCGGCTCACCGTGGAAAACCGCTTTATCGACTATTTCCAGAAAGACACGGAAATCTACCAGGGCATGCTGCAGATCGACCGCAAACTGGGCGGCACCACGCCCCTGGACATCGTCATCGACGCACCGCCGCGCGACACCCGGGCCAAGCCCTCCGCCGCCGGCTCCGGTGCCGGTGAGTCCGACGGCTTCGCCCGGGTGGAAGCGGACCCCTTCGACGCCCCCGCCGGCAATAGCGGCGGCGACGGCTTCGGCGCCGTGGAGCAGGACCCGTTCGCCGAGGCCGCCGGCTCCGGAGACGATTTCGGCGGCGGCGAGGACCCGTTCGCCAGCAGCGCCCCGGGCGACGACACGGACGCCGGGGATCGCGGCCCGGACCTGCAGGGGGCCTATTGGTACACGCCGCAGCGCCTGGACCGCATCAGCGAGATCGAGAGCTATCTGAAGTCCCTGCCGGAAACCGGCAAGGTGCTGTCCATCGCCACCACCTACGAGGTGGCCAAGAAGATCAACGAGGGTCCGCTCAGCTATGTGCAGCTGATGCTGCTGGCCAGTTTCATTCCCGACGATCTGCGCAGCCAGCTGGTGCGCCCCTACCTGTCCGACGACGGCCGGCAGATCCGCATCAGCGTGCGGGTGGTGGATTCCTACCCGGGCCTGAACCGCAACGACCTGCTGGACAAGATCAACGACGATCTGGTGGCGAAGTTCGATCTGCAACCGGAGCAGGTGCATCTGACCGGCGCCATGGTGCTCTACAACAACATGCTGCAGAGCCTGTTCGACTCCCAGATCAAGACGCTGGGTTACGTATTCGTGGCTATCCTGGTGATGCTGCTGTTGCTGTTCCGGTCGCTGCCGGTGGCGCTGATCAGCATGGTGCCGAGCCTGGTGAGCGCGGCCACGGTGCTGGGGCTGATGGGCTGGATCGGTCTGCCGCTGGATCTGATGACCATCACCATCACCGCCATCACCATCGGCATCGCCGTGGACGACACCATCCACTATGTGCACCGTTTTCATGAGGAGTGGCCCCGGGACCGGGACTACGCCGCCACCATGCGCCGCTGCCATGCTTCCATCGGCAAGGCCATGTACTACACCTCGCTGGTGATCATCGCCGGGTTCTCGATCCTGGCGTTCTCCAACTTCAATCCGACGGTCTACTTCGGGTTGCTGACGGGGCTGGCGATGCTGGTGGCGCTGCTCAGCAACCTGACGCTGCTGCCGGCGTTGCTGATCACCGTGAAGCCGAAACTGCGCGCCGCCCGGGAGGCGGCTTGATGCGCGGTTGATCGCGACTGAAGCGGTACGCCGCCCGGCCGCTCCTACAACGGCTCCAGGATGCGGTAGGAGCGGCTTCAGCCGCGATCAGGATCAACGGAAACGTGCGGCGGGTTCGGCACCGGGTCGTGGTGGATGATCACCTCCGCCGCCGGATAATGGGCGACGATGCCGGCGCGGATGCGCTCACCCAGATCGTGAGCCTCGCGCAGCGACAGCCGCTCGTCCATGTCCACGTGCAGCTGAATGAACTGGGTGCGCCCGGACTGGCGCGTGCGCAGATCATGGAAACCCAACGCCTGGGGATGCTCCGCCACCACCGCGCCAATCACGTCGCGCACCTCGCCGGGCAGCTCCCGGTCGAGCAGCAGCTGCACCGCGTCCCAGCCGATCTTCCAGGCGGAATAGAAAATGTAGAGGGCGATCACCAGCCCCACCAGACCGTCCGCCTCGATAAAGCCGAAACCGCTCAGCACCAGCGCCACGATAATGCCGGCGTTGACCGCCAGATCCGACAGATAGTGCAATGAGTCCGCGTCGATGGCGGTGGAGCCGGTGCGGCGCACCACGTATTTCTGCACCACCAGCAGCAGCGCGGTGAGCACGATGGAGAACACCATCACGCCGATACCCAGGCCGGTGGCCTCCAGGGGCCGCGGGTCGAGCAGCTTGAGCACCGCCTCGCGCAGCAGGTACAGCGCCGAGCCGGCGATCAGCAGGGACTGCCCCAGCCCGGCCAGGGCCTCGGCCTTGCCGTGGCCGAAGCGGTGCTCGTCGTCCGGCGGCACCAGGGAATAGCGGATCGCCGCGAAGTTCACCAGCGAGGCCAGGGAATCCATGATCGAATCGATCAGCGAGGCCAGCAGGCTCACCGAACCGGTGAGCACCCAGGCCACGCTTTTCACCGCGATCAGTATCAGCGCGGTGGCCACCGAGGCACTGGCGGCCAGGGTCAGCAGACGGCGGGCCTGATGTTCGTCCAGCGGTTCTTGCATGGTCAGGATTTCCTCGGCAGCAGGGCCAGCGGGTCCACCGGCTGACCGTCCTTGCGAATCTCGAAATGCAGCTGGGTGTGCAGGGTGCCGCTGGCGCCCATGGTGGCGATCTCCTGGCCGGCGTCCACCCGGTCGCCTTCCTTCACCAGCAGCTTTTTATTGTGCGCGTAGGCGCTCAGCCAGCGGTCGTTGTGCTTGATGATCAGCAGGTTGCCGTAGCCGGTCAGGCCGCTGCCCCGGTACACCACCCGGCCACCGGCGGCGGCCACCACCGGGCTGCCCTCGCGGCCACCGATGGCGATGCCACGGCGGCCGCCGGCGGCGCTGGAATAGCGCTCCAGCAGTTCGCCGTTGGCCGGCCACTGCCAGTTCACCGGGCCGGTGGCCGACGGGCTGCTGGATTTCGGTGGCGGCGGCGGCGCCGGCGTGGGGGTGGAGGCGGTGGACGAGGACGACCCGGCGGACGAGGCGGTGCGGGACGGGGTGGAGGCGGCGGGCCGTTCCGGGGTGGTCTCCCGGGGACTGCCGCCGGCGAACGAAATCACCTGACCGGGGTAGATGGTGTACGGCGCGCCGATGTTGTTGGCCCGGGCCAGGGAGCGGTAGTCCCAGCCGTAGCGCCAGGCGATGGAATAAAGGGTCTCGCCGCGCTGCACCCGGTGGCTGCCGGAGGTCACCTTGCCGGCGCGCTGGTCCTGCTGGTAGATGTCCACCACCGGCGGCGGGCTGCTCACCGCGCAACCGGTCAGGGTCATCAACAAGAATGTGACAAGACAAACACGCAAAAGACTACTCGTCCGTTGGGGTCGCCTCATTATGCACGGGCGCGGCAAAGGAAAGTAGCCACACCAGAGCCAGCCCCACCGCCATCATGGTCAGCGCCAGCCCCAGATGGCTGGCGCCGTCGGTGGCGCGGGCATAGTCCGCCGGCCACAGCCAGCGCTCCGCCACGCCCTGGTCCAGGGGCAACCGCCAGGGCCACAGCTTCACCAGCGAACCGGCCATGAAGCCGCCGAGCAGCGCCATCATGGTGTCGTGGTAATGGTGCAGCAGCCACTTCAAAAGCCGCACGAACGCCAGCAGGCCGAGGGCGCAGCCGGCCATGAAACTGAGCAGCAGCGGTGCGTCACCGGCGTCCACGGCGGCCAGCACCGACGGGTATAAACCCAGCAATAACAGGATAAAACTGCCGGAGATGCCGGGCAGGATCATGGCGCAGATGGCCACCGCGCCGCCCAGGAAAAAGATCAGCGGCGACACGCCGAAGGCGGTGAGCCCCGGCGCCAGACTGATCGCCACCGCCGCGCCGGTGCCGGCGGCGAAGGCCAGCCATTGTGGCGGGCCACGTTTTTTCAGCGGCGCCAGCACCAGGAAAATGCTGGCCAGGATCAGCCCGCAGAAGAACGCCCACACCGGCACCGGATGGTGTTCCAGCAGCCAGGTCATCAGCCGCGCCAGCAGCGCGATGCTGGTGAGAATCCCCGCCAGCAGAGTGAAAAGGAAGGTAAAATTGCCGGCCCGCCAGAAGGCGGCGAAGCCCTGGCGGCGCCACACGCCCAGCAAGCCGGGGCCGATGCCGCCCAGGGTATCGATCAGTTCTTCGTAGATGCCGGTGATCAGGGCGAGGGTACCGCCGGACACGCCGGGCACCACATCGGCGGCGCCCATGGCCAGGCCGCGCAGGAACACCCCGGGCCGAAAACTCATTGCACGCCCCGCTGGAACGGCACGAAGCGCACCGCGTCCAGCTGCCGGGTACGAATCTCGTCACCCTGGCGGTCCACCACGGTGAGATGCTGGGTGCGGTCCCCCACCGGCATCACCAGACGGCCGCCGTCGGCCAGCTGGTCGAGCAACTCGCGGGGAATCTCCGGGCGGGCGCAGGCCACCAGAATGCCGTCGAAGGGCGCCGCCGCCTTCCAGCCGAAGCCGCCGTCCGCGTGCTTCAACTGCACCCGCGCCAGGCCCAGGCTGATCAGCCGCTGACGCGCCTGATCCTGCAGCGGCCGAATGCGCTCCACCGAGTACACCTGCGGGCACAGCGCCGCCAGCACCGCGGTCTGGTAGCCGCAGCCGGTGCCGATTTCCAGCACCTTGTCCGGTACCCGCTCGGCGATCAGCAGTTCGGTCATGCGCGCCACCACCCAGGGCTGGGAGATGGTCTGGCCATGGCCGATGGGCAGGGCGGTGTCGTCGTAGGCCTGATGGGCCAGCGCCTCGTCGATAAAGTAATGGCGCGGCGTGGTGCGGATCACCTCCAGCACCCGCTCGTCCGCGATGCCCACGTCCCGCAGGCGGTTGATAAGCCGCTCCCGGGTTCTCGCCGATGTCATGCCGATGCCGCGCAATTCCGTGTCCATGTCCGTTGCTGGATCCCCCATCCGGTTCCCGTCCGCTCTCCGGCCCCCGCCGAATTGATTGTTTGATTCAAGGTGTGGTCGTGGTCAACAACTCCGCCAGTACCGAGGTGGCGAAGGCGCCGGTGGGCAACCGCAGAGCCAGCTCCAGCGTATCACCGGCCCAGTCCCATTCCAGCCCGGTCACCGCCAGGCGCGTGACGCGCCGCTCCGCGTCCAGGCCCAGCTCCGCCAGGGCCGCGATCAGCGCCTCGTGGGACGCCAGCACCCGCTGTTCCAAACGCTGACAAGCCGCCGATGATGCCATGCCCGACCGTCCCGGCAAAGGGGCGGTGGGGTGGACCTCGCCGGCGGCCACCCGGGCCGCCGCGGTGTCGTCCTCGCCGGCGGCGAACAGGCCACGGCTGCCGTCCGGGCGCAGCAGGTCGCCTTCCAGCAGCCGGTTCCAGACGCCGTCGCGGACGCGCTCGGCCAGCACCGCGTTGAACAGGCCGGAGCGCACCGCCGACAGCCAGAAGTTGCGCAGCGTGCGCTTGCGCGGCGCCTCGCCGCCCAGCAGCCAGGCCCGGCCCCGGGTCCAGTTGGCGCCGTCGCGACCGAAGCGCTGCTCGCCGAAATAGTTGGGCACGCCCTGCCCGGCCACCGCCGCCAGTGTCGCCGCCAGCCGGTCCCGGTCCGCCTCCACCCGGTGCAGGCGCAGCTGGAAGGCGTTGCCCCGGTGGGTGCCCCGGTTGAGCTTGCGGCGGTGGCGCACGGCCTGGTGGATCACCAGCCCCTCGGCGGCCTCGAAGTCCGGGTCCGGCTTGCCCGGCAGGTGCAGGCTGAACCATTGCCGGGTCACGGCGCGGCGGTCCTTGAGGCCACTGTAGCCCACCGCCAGCCGGTGCACGCCGGCCTGTTTGGCCAGCCACAGGGCCACGTCCTCGGTGTTCCAGTGGGTCTTCTCGATGTCCACCCAGAGGTGCTCGCCCTCGCCGTCGGGCACCACCGTCATGATCTCGTCGACGCGGAAGTCCGCCGCCTCCACCCGCAGCAGGGCGCTGCCGGCGGGGCCGCCGTGGGCGGCCGGCGTGGCCGGCGGCGTGTCGGTCATCGTGCCTTCCCCACCTATTCTTTCCATAACAGCGCCGACGCCTGCACGGCGATGCCCTCGCCCCGACCGGTGAAGCCCAGCTTCTCGGTGGTGGTGGCCTTCACCGACACCCGGTCCCGGTGGCAACCCAAGAGACCGGCGATGCGGTCGCGCATGGCGTCCAGGTGTGGCGCCAGCTTGGGCGCCTGGCAGATCACCGTCAGGTCCACGTTGCCCACCCGCCAGCCGGCGCCGTGGATGTCCTGCATCACCCGGGCCAGCAGTTTGCCGGAATCCGCGCCCCGCCACTGCGGGTCGGTGTCGGGAAAGTAATGGCCGATGTCGCCCAGGGCCAGGGCGCCGAGCAGCGCGTCGGTGAGCGCGTGCAGCGCCACGTCGCCGTCGGAATGGGCCTTGAGCCCACGCGAATGGGGGATGCGCACGCCGCCCAGCATCACATGGTCGCCCTGGTCGTCGAAGGCGTGCACGTCGAAGCCGTTGCCGATGCGCAGGGAATCTAGGCCAGGGGTCGCCATGCCAGCCCCTCCTCTTCCTGGGCCGCGAGGTAGAAGCGCGCCAGCGCCAGGTCCTCCGGCAGGGTGATCTTGATGTTGTCGGCGCGGCCTTCCACCAGCGCCGGATGCCGGCCGGCGGCCTCCAGGGCGGAGGCCTCGTCGGTGATCGCGGACAGGTCGCCGGCCAGGGCGTCGTACAACGCCCGGGCGGGGAACAGCTGCGGGGTCAGCGCCCGCCAGATGTGGCGCCGGTCCAGGGTGGCGTCGATGCGGTTGCCAGCGTCGGCGCGCTTGATGGTGTCGGTGACCGGCCGCGCCAGGATGGCGCCGTCGTCGCTTTCCGCGCCCCGGGACACCAGCGACTGCACATCGGACAGCCGCACCAGCGGCCGCGCCATGTCGTGCACCAGTACCCAGGCGTCGGCGTCCTCGTCCAACACCGCCCGCACCCCGGCGCGCACCGAGTCGGCGCGGCTGGCGCCACCGGCCACCGAGCGCACCCGCCGATGGCGTGCCACGCTCAACTGCGGCCACCAGGGGTCGCCCTCGGCCACCGCCACCACCACCCGGCGGATCGGCGCGAACGCCAGCAGCCGGGTGACGGTGTGCTCGGCCACGGTCCGGCCGTCCAGGCTCAGGTACTGCTTGGGCAGGCCGGCGCCCATGCGCGCGCCGACGCCGGCGGCGGGCACCACCGCGTAGAGCGGTCTGTTAAGGGTCTTGCTGGGCGTCACTGGCACGGTCCCCGGGTTCCACGATCAGGAAAAAGGTTTCGCCGTCGCGGATCATGCCGAGATCCTTGCGGGCGATTTCCTCCACCGCTTCGGTGCCTTCCTTCAGGTCGCGCACGTCGGCGGCCATCAGCCGGTTGCGCTCGGCCAGTTCCGCGTTCTCGCCGGTCAGGGTCTCGACCTGCTTTTTCAGGCTCGCCACGTGCCGCAGGCTGCCTTCGCCGAACCATAGCCGCGCCTGCAGCCCCAGCAGCAGCAGGGCCAGCACGGCGAGCACCACCTGGCGGGCCGGGGAAAGCTTCACGCGCCCTCCCCGACCGTCGGCAGACCGGCCTTCAAGGGATTACAGGAACCGGAATTCTTTGCGGCCGTTGTAAGCGGCACGTCCCAGTTCCTCCTCGATGCGGATCAGGCGGTTGTACTTGGCGACCCGGTCGGAGCGGCACAGGGAGCCGGTTTTGATCTGGCCGGCGGCGGTGGCCACCGCCAGATCGGCGATGGTGGTGTCGGCGGTTTCGCCGCTGCGGTGGGAGATCACCGCCGTGTAGCCAGCGTCCTTGGCCATCTTGATGGCGTCCAGGGTTTCCGACAGGGAACCGATCTGGTTGAACTTGATCAGGATCGAGTTGGCCACTTTCTCGTCGATGCCGCGCTTGAGGATCTTGGTGTTGGTCACGAACAGGTCGTCGCCCACCAGCTGCACCTTGTCGCCGAGCTTCTCGGTGAGGATCTTCCAGCCGTCCCAGTCGGACTCGTCCATGCCGTCCTCGATGGAGATGATCGGGTAGCGGTCGCACAGCTCGGCCAGGTAATCGGCGAAGCCGGCGGAGTCCATGCTGCGGTTCTCGCCGGCCAGCACGTACTGGCCGTCCTTGTAGAACTCGCTGGAGGCGCAGTCCAGGGCCAGGGTGATGTCGTCACCGGCCTTGTAGCCCGCCTTGTCGATGGCTTCCATGATCGCTTCCAGGGCCGCCTCGTTGCTGGGCAGGTCCGGGGCGAAGCCGCCCTCGTCGCCCACCGCGGTGTTCAGGCCACGGGCCTTGAGCACACTCTTGAGCGCGTGGAACACCTCGGCGCCGTAGCGGATCGCCTCGGCCACGGTGGGCGCGCCCACCGGCTGGATCATGAACTCCTGGATGTCCACGTTGTTGTCGGCGTGCTCACCGCCGTTGATGATGTTCATCATCGGCACCGGCAGGGAGTATTCGTTGTCGTCGTCCTGCAGGTCGGAGATGTATTCGTAGAGCGGCTTGCCCTGGGCCAGGGCTTCCGCCTTGGCGGCGGCCAGGGACACCGCCAGGATCGCGTTGGCGCCCAGGTTGCCTTTGTTCTCGGTGCCGTCGGCGTCGATCATGGCCTGGTCCAGGCCGCGCTGATCGGCGGCGTCCACGCCCACCAGCAGTTCACGAATCTCGGAATTGACGTTGCCCACCGCGCGGGTCACGCCCTTGCCCAGGTAACGGCTTTTGTCGCCATCGCGCAGTTCCAGCGCTTCCCGGGAACCGGTGGAGGCGCCGCTGGGGGCGCAGGCGCTGGCGCTGTGGCCGGACTCCAGGATCACATCGGCTTCGATGGTGGGGTTGCCGCGGGAATCGAGAATCTCGCGGGCCTTGACGTCGACGATTTTGGACATGGGTCGGTCTCTCTAGATACGAACTCAGTGATTGTCGAAGGCGGGCAACGCCTTGACGGCATTATCCAGGGTTTGCATTTGTTCAAGGAATGGCTGCAGCCGGTCCAGACGCAGGGCGCAGGGGCCATCGCACTTGGCGTTGTCCGGGTCCGGGTGGGCTTCCAGAAACAGACCGGCGATGCCCTGGCTGATGCCGGCGCGGGCCAGCTCGGCGACCTGCTGGCGGCGGCCACCGGCGGAGTCGGACCGGCCGCCGGGCATCTGCAGCGCGTGGGTCACATCGAAAAACAGCGGGTAGCGGAACTGCTTCATGATGCCGAAGCCGAGCATGTCCACCACCAGGTTGTTGTAGCCGAAACAGGAGCCGCGCTCGCACAGGATCAGCCGGTCGTTCCCGGCCTCCTCGCACTTGTGCAGGATGTGCTTCATCTCGTGGGGCGCGATGAACTGGGGCTTCTTGATATTGATGATGGCGCCGGTCTTCGCCATCGCCACCACCAGATCGGTCTGCCGCGCCAGAAAGGCGGGTAGCTGGATGATGTCGGCCACCTCGGCCACCGGCGCCGCCTGGTAAGGCTCGTGCACGTCCGTGATGATCGGGCAGTCGTAGGTGTCCTTGATCTCCTCGAAGATCTTCAGGCCCTCGTCCAGGCCCGGCCCGCGGAACGAGTGCAGCGAGGAGCGGTTGGCCTTGTCGAAGCTGGCCTTGAACACCCAGGGCATGTCCAGGGCGGTGGTGGCCTCGGCGTACGCCTCGGCCACCCGCATGGCCATGTCCCGGGATTCCAGAACGTTCATGCCGCCGAACAGGGCCAGCGGCTGGTCGTTGCCGAACGCCCGGTCGCCCAGGCGCAGGGTGATGGAATCCGTCATCGGCGGGGTCCTTTACCGTTAGTCGTTGCCGGCGGCCAGATGGGACGCCAGCGCCGCTTCCACATAGCCGCGGAACAGGCCGTGGCCGTCCCGGGGCGTGGAGGTGAATTCCGGGTGGAACTGGCAGGCCACGAACCACGGATGGTCCGGCACCTCGATCACTTCCACCAGCTCGCCGTCGTGGGAACGACCGGCGATGCGCAGGCCCGCCGCTTCCAGTTGCGGCAGGTAATTGTTGTTCACTTCATAGCGGTGACGATGCCGCTCGATGATGTGGGTCTGGCCGTAGCAGCGCGCCGCCAGGGTGTTTTCCTCAAGCACGCATTCCTGGCCGCCCAGGCGCATGGTACCACCCAGGTCGGAGGCTTCCGAGCGCAGCTCCTTGGCGCCGTCCTCACGGGTCCACTCGGTGATCAGCGCCACCACCGGGTCGCGGGTGTCGGGCTTCAGTTCGGTGGAATGGGCATCGCTGATGCCGGCCACGTCGCGGGCGTATTCGATCACCGCCAGCTGCATGCCCAGGCAGATGCCCAGGTACGGCACGCGGTTCTCGCGGGCGAAGCGGATCGAGGCGATCTTGCCTTCGGTGCCCCGGTCGCCGAAACCGCCGGGCACCAGAATGGCGTCCACCTTGCTCAGTTCACCGGTGCCGTGGCGTTCGATGTCCTCGGCGTCGATGTAGCGGATATTGACCTTGGCCCGGGTGGCGATGCCGGCGTGCATCAGCGCCTCGTTCAGGGACTTGTAGGCGTCCGCCAGATCGATGTACTTGCCCACCATGCCAATGGTGATTTCGTGCTCGGGGTTGAGCTGGGCTTCCACCACCCGGTCCCATTCGGTGAGGTCCGGAGCGGGCAGATCCAGGCCGAATTTCTCGACGATGATGTCGTCCATGCCCTGCTCGTGGAGCACGCGGGGCACCGCGTAGATGGTTTTCGAGTCCGGACAGGACACCACCGCGCGGGCTTCCACATTGGTGAACAGCGCGATCTTCTCGCGGGCGCCCTGGGGAATCGGGTGATCCGCCCGGCAAACCAGCATGTCCGGCTGCAGGCCGATGGAGCGCAGCTCCTTCACCGAGTGCTGGGTGGGCTTGGTCTTGATCTCGCCGGCGGAGGCGATGTACGGCACCAGGGTCAGGTGCACCAGCAGGGAGCGGCTGGAGCCCAGCTCCACGCGCATCTGCCGCACCGCTTCCAGGAACGGCAGCGATTCGATGTCGCCGGCGGTGCCGCCGATTTCCACGATCGCCACGTCGGCGTCGCCGGCGCCTTGCTGGATCTTCAGCTTGATCTCGTCGGTGATGTGCGGAATCACCTGCACGGTGGCGCCCAGGTATTCGCCGCGCCGCTCCTTGTCCAGCACGTCCTGATAGACGCGGCCGGTGGTGAAGCTGTTGCGGCGGCTCAGCCGGGTGCGGATAAAGCGCTCGTAGTGGCCCAGGTCCAGGTCGGTTTCTGCGCCGTCCTCGGTGACGAACACCTCACCGTGCTGGTACGGGCTCATGGTGCCCGGGTCCACGTTGATGTAGGGATCCATTTTGATCAGTGTGACCTTGAGGCCACGGGCTTCCAGCAAGGAAGCGAGGGACGCCGAGGTAATGCCCTTGCCCAGAGAGGACACCACCCCGCCGGTGACGAAAATAAAACGTGCCATGCACCCACCAGTCGCTCATGGATTGAACGCGCGCGTCTCCGAGCAGCCCGCGACCACACTCCAAAAAAATACCCTTGCCCGGGAGGCTGGGCAAAGGTTGTTTGTTCTGGATGCGTTGGATCGGGCCGTCGATGGCCGGAACCCCTCTGATATCAGGGGTTTGCGCGACGTCAGGATGGGAAGAAATGGTAACAGAACGGGTTCGCCCAGGGAACCGGAATGATGGCCTGGCGGTGTAAAAGGTACGGCGGAGCGATGGCGACCAAGGTGGTTCGCCGGCCCGACCACCGGATCGCGACTGAAGTCGCTCCTACCGGGGAGATGGCACCGGTAGGAGCGACTTCAGTCGCGACCCGACGCGGGACCCTGTAGGAGCGACTTCAGTCGCGATCCGGTGGTCGCCACCAACGCCCAGGTCTCCAAGGCCCGCCCCCGCCAGGCATCGTCCACGCCCACCCCGGGCACGCACCGCAGGGTGTCGCCCTCGTAGACCAGCGGCCACTGGGCCCGCCGCCAGGGCGGCACGCCGGCGGCGCGCCACAGTTCCGACACCCGCTGGTGGCAGCCATTGCGGTACAGCCGCTCGCCGCCCGCCGCCGGCACCAGCCGCAGCGGGCCGGCGTCCCGGGGCCGCCAGACCGTGGGGCGGGCGCCGGTTTCGCCGACGCTCCCCGCCCCGTCCGGCGCCGGCACCAGCCGCCAGCCCCCCAGCGTCGGGGCCCCCGCGCCGGGCGGCCAGACCCGCTCGCGGTCCAGCGGCGTCAGATCGGCCCGCGACAACAGGTACAGCTGGCCGGCGAAGCGGCGCAGTTGCCAGCCGCCCCATTCCACCCGGGCGGCCCGGTCCGCCGGCGCCGCCAGCAGCGCCTCGATCTCCGCCAGCCGCGCCTGGCCGGGGGCGCCGGCCCCGGCCTCCACCAGCCACCAGCGCAACAGATTACGGCGGCGGGCCGCGCTCAGCGCGGTCACCGTCAGCGGCAGCCGGTCCGGCGCGGCGCCCAGGGCGGCGGCGTCCTCGGCGGCGCGCTCCGCCAGCAGGTCCGCGGCCTCCGCCTGGCGGGCGGCGGCCCGGGCCAGCTGCGCCGGGGCGGCCGGCCAGCGGGCCGCCAGCGCCGGCATCACGGTGGCGCGCAGATAATTGCGGTCCAGCGTCGGGTCCCGGTTGCTGGGGTCCTCCAGCCAGGGCCAACCGCCCTGCTCCGCCAGCGCCCTCAGGGCCTCCCGGGGCACCGCCAACAGCGGCCGCCACAGCGGCAGGCCCCGCCAGTCGCCGTGCTCGCGGATGGCCGCCAGGCCGGCCACGCCGGCGCCGCGCAGCAGCCGCAGCAGCAGGGTCTCGGCCTGGTCGTCCCGATGGTGGGCGGTGATCAGGGTGGCGCCGCCGGCGCGGGCGGCCAGGGCCTGGTAGCGGGCGGTGCGGGCGCCGGCTTCCAGGCCGCCGGCGCGCGCCACCACCACCCGCTCACCGTGGAACGCCAGCCCCAGGGCGGTGGCCTGGCGGCGGCAATGGTCGGCCCAGGTGGCGCTGTCCGGGTGCAGGCCGTGATCCACATGGGCCACGGTGAGCCGCGCGCCCAGGCCGGCGCGCGCCAGCAGATGCAACAGAACGGTGGAATCCAGGCCGCCGCTGAAGGCCAGCCACAGCGGCCCGGGCGGGGCGCGCCGGGCCAGATCGTGGGTCAATGTATCGAGGGAGAAGTCGGGGCGGGGGGCCATGGGCGCACGTCGGCGCTAGTCGTCGACCGGTTCGCTGGTCACGTTGCCGTAGCTCATCAGACGCTGATAGCGGCGCGCCACCAGTTCGTCCACCGGCAGCTCGCCCAGTTGATTGAGCTGCTCGGTCAGCGCCCGGCGCACGGAATCGGCGGCCTGGTCGTAGTCCCGGTGGGCGCCGCCCAGGGGTTCCTTGATGACCTGATCGACGATGCCCAGCTCGTGCAGACGGCCGGCGTCCACGCCCATCGCCTCCGCGGCTTCCGGCGCCTTGTCGGCGCTGCGCCACAGGATCGAGGCACAGCCTTCCGGGGAGATCACCGAATAGGTGGCGTATTCCAGCATCTGCAGATGGTCGCACACGCCGATGGCCAGGGCGCCGCCGGAGCCGCCCTCGCCGATCACCGTGGCCACGATCGGCACTTTCAGCTGGGACATCACGCGCAGGTTGCGGGCGATGGCCTCGGACTGGCCGCGCTCCTCGGCGTCGATACCGGGGAAGGCCCCGGGGGTATCGATAAAGGTGAGCACCGGCATTTTGAAGCGCTCGGCCATTTCCATCAGGCGCAGGGCCTTGCGGTAGCCCTCCGGCTTGGGCATGCCGAAGTTGCGGCGCACTTTCTCTTTCACCTCGCGGCCCTTCTGGTGACCGATCACCATCACCGGGCGATCGTCCAGGCGGGCAATGCCGCCGACGATGGCCGGGTCGTCCGCGAAGCTGCGATCCCCGTGCAGTTCGTCGAAGCCGCCGAACAGGCGCTGCACGTAATCCAGGGTGTAGGGCCGTTTCGGATGCCGCGACAACTGGGAGATCTGCCAGGCGCTGAGATTACCGAAGATGTTTTCGGTGAGCGTGATGCTCTTCTCCTGGAGTTTGCTGATCTCCTCGGAGATGTTGACCTCGCTGCCGCTGCCCACCAGCCGCAGTTCCTCGATTTTCGCTTCCAGATCGGCGATGGGTTGTTCAAATTCGAGGAAGTTCGGATTCATGTGCTACCCCTTTCCATAGTGCGGACAAGTGTAGCCGCAAGCGCCGGACAGCGTCGAGGGACGCTTCCGCTTCTTAGGTTGCAAGTTGTTACCGGCGTATCGCGACCAGCCGCCTGGTCGCGATTCGACGTGTCGTTGGGCAATCGCGACTGAAGTCGCTCCTACGGTTTGCTCGTGGCGCCGTAGATACCGTCTCTCCTATCCGGACTCAACCCCCAATGGGTTGGGTCTGGAAGG
>NZ_JADDOL010000012.1 GCF_016906305.1 Alloalcanivorax marinus | reverse complement strand
GTTAAGGGTTCGAAGGAGCAAGGGGGCTCCATCTACCACTTAATCCGGATACCCTTATAAAACAGAATCTCGAATACCCTGCGATGATCCGGATCGCGGACGGTACGCTGGAGCACATAGATCAGCACATCGCGCAGCCGCCCCAGCGGGTCGCTTTCGCTGGGATCCTCGGCGCGCTGGGACAGGGCCTCGGTGGGCAAACGGTGGCGGTCGAGCATGGCTTCGAACACATCGTGCTTGTTCTTGAAGTGCCAATAGATGGCGCCGCGGGTGACGCCGGCTTCCTGGGCGATGTCGTTCAACGAGGTGCGCGCCACGCCCTTGAGGTGGAAGACGCGCTCGGCGGCGTCCAGGATCTGTGTGCGTGTTTCCAGCGCTTCCGCTTTGGTCCGTCTGGCCATTACCGGTCCCGGGTGATTCGGAGATTTGCCTGTTTTGCATGAATCGTGCATGAGCAGTGCTGTTCACGGGTGCCTACTATACATACGTTCTTGAATGTATGTATACTCCGGAACCTTCATACTTTGATACGCATCCATTTTGACGCGAATAATTTAGAACCGAGGTTTCCATGCGCAGAGGTTCGGTGTCCCTCCCCTTTATCGCTCTTTTTTCGCTGGTCCTGGCGGCCTGTGATAACGGCAACCAGCAACAGCAGCAGGCGGGCGGACCGCCGGAAGCCGGCTTTATCACGGTGGAACCGCAGACCTTTACCCTCACCACCGAACTGCCCGGGCGCACCACGCCCTACCAGGTGGCGGAGATCCGGCCCCAGGTGAACGGCATCATCGAGGAGCGGCTGTTCGAAGAGGGTCAGCAGGTCGACGCCGGCGACGCCCTCTACCGTATCGACGACAGTCTCTACCAGGCCCAGGTGGAAAGCGCCAAGGCCGATCTGGCCCGCGCCCAGGCCACGCTCAAATCCACCCGTCTGCGCGCCCAGCGCTTCGAGCGGCTGCTGGAAATGAAGGCGGTGAGCCAGCAGGAATACGATGAGGCCCAGGCCGCCCTTGGCGAGAACCAGGCCCAGGTGGCCGCCGCCCGCGCCGCCCTGGAAAGCGCCCGCATCAATCTGGATTACACTACCATCGAGGCACCGATCAGTGGCCGCATCGGTCGCTCGTCGGTGACCGCCGGTGCCCTGGTTACCGCCAGCCAGGCCCAGGCTCTGGCGACCATCCGCCAGTTGGACCCGATCTACGTGGATCTGACCCAGTCCAACCGCGAACTGCGCCAGCTGCGCGCCGCCCTGGAAGCCGGACGCCTGCAGAAGGTAGGCGACGACAAGGCCCGCGTCACCCTGCTGCTGGAAGACGGCAGTGCCTACGACCGGGAAGGCGCCTTGCAGTTCTCCGAGTTCGCGGTGGAGGAAAGCACCGGCTCGGTGACGCTGCGTGCCCTGTTCCCGAACCCGGACAGCGATCTGCTGCCGGGCATGTTCGTGCGCGCCCGCCTGCCCCAGGGCGAGCGCAGCAACGCCATCCTGGTGCCGCAGAAAGGGGTCACCCGCGACCCCAACGGCAATGCCACCGCGATGGTGATCGGCGCCGAGGACAAGGTGGAGCAGCGTTCGGTCACCACCGAACGGGCGGTGGGCAACCAATGGCTGATCAGCGACGGCCTGAAGGCCGGCGACCGTCTGATCATCGAGGGTCTGCAGAAAATCCGCCCGGACGCGAAGGTGAAACCGGTGCAACTCGATCAGCAAGGCGACAGCGCCGCGCCGGCCACCGAGGGCGGCTCCGCCAGCGGCAATGCGCCACGGCCGGAAACCCCGGACCAGGCCGGCCCGGAACAGACCGGCGACGACGCCGCGCAAGACGCGCAATAACCGACCGCCCACGCAACAGGGACAATCATGGCCAGATTCTTTATTGACCGACCCATCTTCGCCTGGGTGATCGCCATCGTCATGATGCTCGCCGGGGCGTTGTCGATCTACAACCTGCCCGTGGAACAGTACCCCACGGTGGCGCCGCCGGAGGTGAGCATCCGCGCCACCTACCCCGGGGCCTCCGCGGAGGCGGTGGAAGACTCGGTGACTCAGGTCATCGAGCAGCAGATGAACGGCATCGACAACCTGCTGTACATCGATTCCACCAGCGACTCCACCGGCACCGCCCAGATCGCTCTGACCTTCGCCGCCGGCACCGACCCGGACATCGCCCAGGTCCAGGTGCAGAACAAGCTGCAACTGGCCACGCCCCGTCTGCCCCAGGTGGTGCAGCAGCAGGGCGTGCAGGTGAGCAAATCCTCCGACTCCTTCCTGATGGTACTCGCCGCCACGTCCAGCAACGGCAGCATGAGCCGGACCGACCTGTCCGATTACCTGGGCGCCAACGTGCAGGATCCGCTCAGCCGGGTCCAGGGGGTGGGCACCACCCAGTTGTTCGGCGCCCAGTACGCCATGCGCGTATGGCTCGACCCGAACAAGCTCAACCAGTACGACCTCACCCCCACCGATGTGATCCAGGCGATCACGGTGCAGAACAACCAGGTCACCGGCGGCCAGCTGGGCGGCCAGCCGGCGGTGGAAAACCAGCAACTGACCGCCTCGATCATCGTCCAGACCCTGCTGGAAACGCCGGAGCAGTTCGGCGAGATCCTGCTGCGGGTGGACAACGACGGCTCCCGGGTGCGTCTGCGTGACGTGGCCGAAATCAAGCTCGGGTCGGAAAACTACAATTTCGACGCCCGCTTCAACGGACGGCCGGCTTCCGGCATCGGCATCAATCTGGCATCCGGCGCCAACGCTCTGGATACCGCGGACCGGGTACGGGCGCGCCTGGATGAGCTGAGCCAGTTCTTCCCCGAAGGCATGGAAATCTCGTACCCCTACGACACCACGCCGTTCGTGAAGATCTCCATCATGGAGGTGGTCAAAACCCTGTTCGAAGGCATCATCCTGGTGTTCCTGGTGATGTTCCTGTTCCTGCAGAATTTCCGCGCCACCCTGATTCCCACCATCGCCGTGCCCGTGGTGTTGCTCGGCACCTTCGCGGTGTTGTTCGCCTTCGGCTTCACCGTCAACACCCTCACCATGTTCGGCATGGTACTGGCCATCGGCCTGTTGGTGGACGATGCCATCGTGGTGGTCGAGAACGTGGAACGGGTCATGGAGGAGGACGGTCTGGGGCCGCTGGAAGCCACCCGCAAATCCATGGACCAGATCACCGGCGCGCTGGTCGGCATCGCCCTGGTGCTGTCGGCGGTGTTCGTGCCGATGGCGTTCTTCCCCGGTTCCACCGGCGCCATCTACCGCCAGTTCTCGATCACCATCGTGTCGGCCATGACCCTGTCGGTGCTGGTGGCCCTGATCCTGACCCCGGCGCTGTGCGCGACCATGCTCAAGCCCTCCTCCGCCGTGCATCAGGAGAAGAAAGGCTTCTTCGGCTGGTTCAACCGCAACTTCAACCGTGCCAGCCACCGCTACCAGAGCCGGGTGGAGAAAATGATCGGCCACCGTGGTCGCTATCTGCTCATCTACGTGGCCATCGTGGCGGTACTCGGCTTTACCTTCAGCCGGCTGCCCAGCGCCTTTCTGCCGGAAGAGGACCAGGGCATCATGCTCACCCAGGTGCAGTTGCCGGTGGGTTCGACCCTGGGTCAGACCATGAACGTGCTGGGCAAGATGGAAGATTACTACGTGAACAAGGAAGAAGCGGTGACCTCCATCTTCACCGTGGGCGGGTTCAGCTTCGCCGGTCGCGGCCAGAACTCGGGCATCGCTTTCGTGCGGCTCAAGGATTGGGAGGAGCGGGATCTGAGCACCGACGGGGTACAGCAGATCATCGGTCGCTCCATGGGCTATTTCTCGCAGATTCGCGAGGCGGTCATCTTCGCGCTGAATCCGCCGGCGATTCCGGCCCTGGGCACCTCCGGTGGCTTCAACTTCCAGTTGCAGGACCGGGGCGGCCAGGGGCACGACGCCCTGACCCGGGCCCGCGACCAGCTGCTGGGCGCCGCCAACCAGGCGGGCACCCTGTCCCAGGTACGCTTCAACGGCCTGCCGGACGCCCCGACCTACGATCTGGAAGTGGATCGTCAGAAAGCCCAGGCCATGGGGGTGTCACTGGATGACATCAATAACACTCTGTCGGTGGCCTGGGGCTCCAGTTACGTGAACGACTTTATCGATCGGGGCCGGGTGAAGCGGGTGTACGTGCAAGGCGCCGCGCCCTTCCGCATGCTGCCCGAGGACATCAACAACTGGTACGTGCGCAACGGCGCCGGCGAAATGGTGCCGTTCGACACCTTCTCCGAGGGTGAGTGGACTTACGGACCTCAGCAGCTGCAGCGTTATAACGGCGTGTCGTCCATGAACATTCAGGGCAACGCGGCTCCCGGCGTGAGTACCGGCGAGGCCATGGCCACCATGGAGCGGCTCGCCGGGGATTTGCCGGAAGGCTTTGGCTTCGAGTGGACCGGGCTGTCGTTCCAGGAGCAGGAGGCGGGCGCCCAGGCCCCGGCGCTCTATGCCCTGTCGCTGCTGGTGGTGTTCCTGTGTCTGGCGGCACTCTATGAAAGCTGGTCGATCCCGTTCGCGGTGATGCTGGTGGTGCCGCTGGGCGTGATCGGCGCGGTATTGGCGGCGACCCTGCGCGGCCTCAACAACGACGTGTTCTTCCAGGTGGGCCTGCTGACCACGGTGGGGCTGTCGGCGAAGAACGCGATTCTGATCGCCGAGTTCGCCAAGGACCTGGAGGACGAGGGCTATTCGCTGCTCAAGGCCACCCTGGAAGCCACCCGCATGCGGCTGCGCCCGATTCTGATGACCTCGCTGGCGTTCGGGCTCGGCGTCACGCCGCTGATGCTGAGCAGCGGCGCCGGCTCCGGCGCGCGCAACGCGATCGGCACCGGGGTGTTCGGCGGCGTGGTGGCGGCCACCGTGCTGGCGATCTTCTTCATCCCGCTGTTCTACGCCCTGGTGCGGCGCCTCTCCGGCGTGCCGATGACCGGCAAGAAGGACGGCAGCACCGCCCTGGAAGATCAGGAGGCACAGCCATGAGCCGTTCGAGACAAACAGCCATGAGCCGCCCCGCCCTGTCCCTGATCACCGCCGCCCTGCTGCTGGGCGGCTGCACCCTGGCCCCGGACTACCGGCAACCGGACTCGCCGGTGCCGGCCACGGTGGGCGACGCCGCCGCCGGCGCCGACGCCGTGATGCTGCCGGGCTGGCAGGCAATGTTCCCGGACCCGCATCTGCGGCAATTGATCACCACCGCCCTGAACAACAACCGGGACCTGCGCCTGGCCCTGCTGGACGTGGCCGAGGCGCGCGCCCAATACCGCATCGAGGGCGCCGCCCTGCTGCCGTCGATCAGCGCCAACGCCGACGGCACCCGCCAGCGGCTGCCGGCGGACCTGAGCCGCACCGGCGACAGCACGGTGCAGAGCCAGTACGGCGTCAATGTGGGCGTGGCCAGCTATGAGCTGGATCTGTTCGGTCGCGTGCGCAGCCTCAAGCAATCGGCGTTGGAGAGCTATCTGGCCACCGAGGAAGCCCGGCGCAGCGCCCACATCACCCTGGTGGCGGAAGTGGCCAACGCCTGGCTGACCCTGATGGCGGACCGCGAAAGCCTGCGCATCAGTCGCGAGACACTGGCCGCCCAACAGGAATCCGTGGATCTGGTACAGGGTCGCTTCGACCTGGGCCTGGGCTCGGAACTGGACCTGCGCCAGGCCCAGGCGGCGCTGGAAACCGCCCGCGCCAGCCAGGCCCGCTTCCAGCGCCGGGTCGATGCCGACCGCAATGCCCTGGCGGTTCTGGTGGGCGCGCCGCTGCCACCGCTTCCGGGCGAGGACCTGGACGACCCGGCGGTGGCCACCCTGCCGGACGTGCCCGCCGGGCTGCCTTCCTCGGTACTGCGACTGCGCCCGGACATTGCCGGCGCGGAACACGCCCTGCGCGCCGCCAACGCCAACATCGGCGCGGCCCGGGCCGCGTTCTTTCCGCGCATCAGCCTGACCGGCTCCGCCGGCACCGCCAGCGCCGAGCTGTCCGGCCTGTTCGAAAGCGGCTCCAAAGCCTGGTCGTTCTCGCCCAGTCTGTCGTTGCCGATCTTCAGCGGTGGCCGTAACCGCGCCAACCTGGACGTGGCGGAGGTGCGGCGCGACCAGAACGTGGCACGCTATGAGCAAGCGATCCAGACCGCGTTCCAGGAAGTGGCGGACGCCCTCGCCGCGCGCGACAGTCTGAGCCGCGAAGAGCAGGCGCAAAGCGCTCTGGTGAGCGCTACCGAGCGTTCCCTGACGTTGGCTGAAGCCCGCTACCGGGAAGGCGCCGACGACTACCTGGCGGTACTGGACGCGCGCCGCAATCTGCTCGACGCCCGCCAGCAGAGAGTGGCGGTGACCCTGGACAAGCTCACCAACCGGATCACCCTGTACCGCGCCCTGGGGGGCGGTGAACAGGCCCGGGACGCAACCCTGATCGGCGAGGTGGCGGCTCCCCGCCGCGACACGCCTCGCGGCTGACCACGACCCGCCGCCGCCTTCCGGCGGCGTGTCGTCCCGGCATAGAGTTCTTCGCGGCTTTTTTTATTAACGCCACCGCTTGCGTCTCACTTTTGGAATGAAAAGTGCAGCGCTTCCCGGTATATAGCGTTCATTGCACGACTTCTTTCGTTTGGTCAGGAAAACACGATATGGGGATGGTAATTCGCGGCTGGACCGGCCGCTGGGTGCTGGTGCTGTGTGCCCTGCTCTGGCAGGGCCAGGCCGGCGCCGCCGACCACGACCTGCGCCTGGGGGCGCGGGTCGGTGGCGGTGAGGGGCTCGACTATTACAGCCTGTTCGCCCGCTGGCCCGCCGGCTGGCTGCAACGCCAGGTGGTGGACCGCTGGCTCGACGGCGATCTGATCCAGGCCTACTGGGACGCGTCCGTGGAGCGCTGGGAAGGGACCGGCCCGGACGGCGACGACAACGCCACCGAGGTGTACATTTTCGGCCCGGTGGCCCGCGTCAACTGGCCCAGTGACCGTCTCTATCTGCTGTTCGGCGTGCAACCGTCCTACATGAGCCATGCCCATATCGACGACGACGACATGGGCGGCAACCTGCAGTTCACCAGCCACGCCGGCCTGGTGTTCGAAGTGACGCCACGCCTGGCGGTGGGACTGCGCGGCCAGCACACTTCCAACTCGCGCCTGTACAAACCCAACCCGGGCATGAACCTGGGCTCGGTGACGGTTTCGTTCCGGTTTTAGCTTGGCGGTGCCTTGAGGCCGGCGGGTTTTCTCTCTAGCGTAGGGGCCCGTCGCCCCGCCGTGTGCCCCACCCGAGGGCCCGGACCCGTCACGGAAGAAGGAACGTCATGCACCGCCATTTGCTCGCCTGCCTGGGCGGGGCCGCGCTCGCCCTGCCCGCTTTCGCCCAGACCGACGCCACGCCCGCCCCGCAGCCGGACCACCGGCTGGAGGCGGTCACCGTCACCGGCACCCGGCTGGAACGGGACCTGGCCGACCTGCCCGGCGCCGCCACGGTGGTGGACGCCGAACGGGTGCAGGCCGGCCAGCCCGGCCTGCAGCTGGACGAAAGCCTGAACCGGGTACCCGGTCTTTATCTGCAGAATCGCTACAACTTCGCCCAGGGGCTGCGTCTGTCCAGCCGCGGGTTTGGCGCGCGGGCGCCGTTCGGCGTCCGCGGCCTGCGCATCAATGTGGACGGCTTCCCGGAAACCCTGCCCGACGGTCAATCACAGCTGGACAGCGTGGACCTGGAAACGCTGGACTCGCTCACCGTGCTGCGCGGCCCGGCCTCGGTGCTGTACGGCAATGCCAGCGGCGGCGTGGTGGACATCACCACGCGCACCGGCCGCGATCTGCGCTACGGGCATCGCTTCAGCGTGGCCGGCGGCGCCGACGGCTACCGCAAGAGCAACCTGCAGCTGGGCGGCGCCGAGGACGGCAACCACCATTACCTGAGCCTGACCGGCGTACGCCATGAGGGTGAGCGGGCCCAGAGCGAAATGGAGAAGTATCTGCTCACCACCCGGGTGGGCCGGGCGCTGTCCGCCGAGCGCGACCTGGAGTTGTTCTTCACCGCCATGGACACGCCGGTGGCCGAGGACCCGGGCGGGCTGACCCGCGCCCAGGCGCGCGAGGATCGCGAACAGGCGACACGCTTTTCCCGCCTGCTGGACGCCGGCCAGGAAGTGACCCAGCAGCGGCTCGGGGTGCTCTATCGTGATCGCAGCCTGGGTGGCGAACTGCGCCTGCGCGGCTTCGTCAGCCGCCGGGACTTCCGCCAGCAGCTGCCGTTCCCCGGCAGCAGCCTGATCGACTACCAGCGCCTGTTCTATGGCGCGCGTCTGGAATACACCGACCGGCTCACCCTGTTCGGGCTCCACCATCGCTATCTGGTGGGCCTGGACGTGGACCGGCAGCAGGACGACCGGGGCCGGCGCGCGGTGGACGCGGCCGGCAACGTCACCGCCCGCACCGGCGACGAGGACCAGACCGCCACCGCCAGCGGCCTGTTCCTGCAAACCGACACGGATCTGACCGAACGTCTGGTGCTGTCCCTGGGGGCGCGCGCCGACCGGGTGCGTCTGGACATCGAGGACCGTCTGCTCGGTGACGGCGATCAGAGCGGCGACCAGACCTTCCGCGAGGGCAGTTACAGCGCCGGGCTGACCTGGCACCTGCATCCCCGCCACAGTGTCTACGCCACGGTCAGCAACGCCTTCGAGACGCCCACCTTCACGGAACTGGCCAACCCGTCCGGCGCCGGCGGGTTCAATCCGGATCTGGAACCGCAAAAGGCGCTGAACCGGGAAATCGGCGGGCGCGGTCAGCTCGGCGACCGGCTGTTCTACGACCTGGCGCTGTTCAGCGTGCGGGTGCGCGACGAGATCACCCCCTACGAGCTCAACGGCCGCACCTTCTACGACAACGCCGCCCGCACCCGCCGGGACGGCCTGGAACTGATGCTCGAACACCTGACCACCGAGCGGCTGACCCTGACCCTGGCCTACACCTACTCGGATTACCAATTCGAGGATTTTTACGACGAACAGCAGAACCAGGACGTGAGCGGCAACCGGCTGCCCGGTCTGCCCCGCCACCACCTGTTCGCGGAAGCGGCCTGGCGCTGGCAAAACGGGGCCTTTCTGGTGCTGGACGGTCGCTATGGCGGCGCGGTGTACGCGGAGAACACCAACGAAACCCGGGTGGACGATTACACCGTGGCGGGAGCGCGGCTGGGCCGCGAATGGCGGCTGCCCGCCAGCGCCTTCACTCTCTATGCCGGCGTGGACAACCTCTTTGATGAGGGCTACTTCGGCAATCTGCGCATCAACGCCAACAGTGATCGCCCCGATCCGGCGGATCGGGGCTACTTCGAACCGGCGCCGGGCCGGCACTGGTACGCCGGCGCGTCCTATTCGTGGTAGACGAAAAGCATCGCGACTTCAGTCGCGATCGCCGCCAATCTCAAACAATGCCGGCGGCCTTCTTGATGTCGTCCACGTTCTGCTTGGTCAGGTCCTTGTCCACTTCGCGGATCACGGCGCGACGGGTGGGGTCATCCATCTTGTCGCGCAGGGCACCCAGAAAGCGCGGTTCGGCGATCACGATAAAATCGTCCACGCCGCCCTTGTCGTGGGCCGCCTTCATGTATTCCGCCAGCTCCTTGGCGAACATCGCGGAATGCTTGTCGGAGGTAGCCTGCTGATTGCCGGTGGCGCGGGGGTTGCCGTGCATCGCGCCGCTGCCTTCCTTGCCACCCTCGCCGGTGCGCAGATCGCCCACGTGGGCCTGGCTTTCCGGATGGTCGAGCTGCTCGATTTCACGAATGCGGCCGACCTGGTGGGCGAACACCCGGGCGTGGGCGGCGTTGCTGGCGATGATGTAGGTGGTCATAGTGGCTCCTTTCCATTGACTGTGATCCTGTTACCCAGCCTTGAGCCAAACCGACCGCACTTCAACCCGCCGCGGCGCGAAACCGGTAAAAAGCCTTTAAATCAGCGCTCGTCCATGGGTTGCCCGCGCACATCCTCGGAACCGCTGCGCAGTCTGAAGGTGCCCTCGCCGATGATCAGCAGGCGCTCCTCGGCGTCGTAGACGTCCACGGTGGAATTGAAGATGCGGCTGCCACCGGCACGTTTGGTGCCGATGGCGCGGATGTAGCCCTTGCCGCTCTGACCGGTGAAGGTGGTGGTCATGGACAGGGTAATCGCCTTGCGCACCCGGTCCGGGTAGGGGCAGAAGGTGCCGGCGCAGGCGCCGGCCACGTCCAGCAGCGTGGCCAGCACGCCGCCGTGAATCAGCCCCGCCAGGTTCAGGTGGCGGTCGGTGACCTGCAGACCGAGCACCGCCCGACCCTCGCGCCATTCCAGAAATTCAAAGCCGAGCAGCGCCGGAAAACCGTGGTTGAACTTACGGTTGGCGGCGTCCAGGGGCAGCGGCGCGGAGGGGTCGGTGTCGGGGCTCATCGCGGTTCTCTCGTTATCGGGTCAGACTTCCCGGCCCTGCACCATCTGGCGCACCTGATCCACCACTTCCTTGAGGCGCGGGCCGAGATTCTCGATCAGGATCCGGCGGCTCAGTCGCAGGGACGAACCGCCACAATTGAACGGCACTACCTGGCCGCCGTTGTCCAGGACCAGCGGCACGCCCACGGCGCTCACGTCCCGGTTCCATTCTCCGTCGGAGGTGACGAAGCCGTACTGCTGGTATTCCTTGATCGCCCGCTGCAGCCCGCGCTGCACTTCCGGCCAGGCGTCCGGGTTCTGGGCGCGAATGGCTTCGTAATAGGGCTCCCGCTCGTTTTCCGGCAGCGCCGCCAGCAGGGCGCGGCCGGCCGCCGAGGTGCCGGTGGCCACCCGCGAGCCCACGGACAGACGCAACACCAGCGGCCCGGAGCCCTGGCACACCTGGATATAGGTCATGGAGGCGCCGTCCGGCGCGGCGATGGCCACCATGCAATCGGTGGCGTCGGCCAGCTCCTGCATGAACGGCCGGGCGATGTCGCGCACCCCTTCGCTGGCCAGATAGCGGTAACCCAGATCCAGCACCCCCGGCCCCAACCGGTACTTCTCCAGATTCTCGGCGTAGCGCAGGTAGCCGAGCTGGGTCAGGGTGGCGGTCATCCGCGACACCGTGGGGCGCGGGATATTGGTGCGTTTGGCCAGCTCCGCGTTGCCCAGGTATTCGTCGGAAGGGCCGAAACAGCGCAGGATATCCAGACCGCGGGCCAGGGCGGTGACAAAATTACGGTCCTTCTCCGCGGCTCCGTCTTTGCCAAGAGCGGCTCGTCGCATGGTGTTGTTTCCTCAATCAGGCTTCGGGATCGGGGTCGGGCCCCGTTTGTTTCGCGTGTGTGTTTTTATTCGTCGCGTTTATGGTTGTGTATAAATCGGGCAAATATATCAAAAAGCCGTTTCACCGAGGAGCCCGACGGCTCCCCGGCGCCAAAATGTCCATCCCGTGGAACAGTCAGTGTTTCATTCCCGGCAGGTTCAGGGAGGCGGTGTTGCCGCCGTCCACCGCCAGCGCCTGGCCGGTGATGTAGCTGGCGTCGTCGCTGGCCAGAAAGGCCATGGCCGCGGCGATCTCGTGGGGACGGCCGTAGCGGCGCAGCTCGCAGCGGCTGCCGAGCTTTTCTTCCTTATTGCGCTCACGGGCGTAGTCGAACACCGGCTTGGTCATGCCGGTCTCGATCAGCCCCGGGCAGATGGCGTTGACGCGCACGTTGTACTGGCCCAGGTCGCAGGCGGCGGTCTTGGTCAGGTTGATCACCGCCGCCTTGGAAGCGCTGTAGGCGTTGCCGCCGGCGCCGGAGCGGATGCCCGCCACGGAGGCGGTATTGACGATGGCGCCGCCGCCCTGCTCGCGCATATGGCGGCCCACCGCGCGGGTGAAGAACACCGGCCCCAGCAGGTTCACGTTGAGGATGTTGCGCCAGGTGTCGGTGTCGGTCTCGGTGATGCCACTGTAGTCGCCGCCGGCGATGCCGGCGTTGTTGCACAGCGCGTGAATACGGCCGCGGGCTTCGATCACCTCCGCCACCAGGGCGTCCACGGCGTGCTCGTCGGACACGTCCACGGTGCGCAGCAGCGCTTCGCTGCCCGCCGGCAGGGCCTCGCGGGTTTCCGCCAGCCCGGCCTCGTTGCGATCCACCAGCACCACAAAGGCGCCCTCCTCCGCGAACCGGCGGGCCGCCGCCCGGCCAATACCGCTCGCCGCCCCGGTGATCAACACGGTACGCTCCTGGAAACGCTGCATGGTGCTCTCCTCGAATCGCTATTCTGTTTTTCCAGCAAGATGACACGGGCGCGGGGGGCGGTCAAGATTTTGGAATGCCATTCCAAAAATGAACTAGGCAGATTCGTCAGGATGTGGCACGTTGGGCGGTCTCTAAAGAAGTTGAAAGTTCAAAGTTAAAAGTTAACGCGAACCAGGACCAGATGAACGGAACCGCCCTGCCCGCGCTCAAAGGAAAGCCTACGACGAGAACCGCCCTTTCAACTTTTAACTTTTAACTTTCAACTTTCAACTTTCAACTTTCAACTTGTCACTCGTTTCCCAGGGAGAATATCCATGAGTCATCTGGAACAGTTCTACATCAATGGCGGCTGGGTCGCGCCCGGCGCCGACGCCAAACCGTTCGACGTGATCAACCCGGCCACCGAGGCCAGCGAGGGCAAGGTGTATCTGGCCGGCCGGAGTGACGTGGACGCGGCCATCCAGGCCGCCCGTGACGCCTTCGACGGCTTCGCCGCCCTGCCGCTGGACGAGCGGCTGGCGATGCTCGAGCGCCTGATGGCCGCCTATCAGGCCCGTCTGGACGACATGGCCGACGCCATCAGCCGGGAAATGGGCGCGCCCCGCCACGGCCTGGCCGCCAAGGTGCAGGCCCCCATGGGCCTGGGCCACATCAAGGCGACCCTGGAAGCCGCCCGCGACTTCGAGTTCGAACAGACCCTGGGCCGCGCCACCGTGCGCCGCGAGCCGGCCGGCGTGGCCGCCCTGATCACACCCTGGAACTGGCCCATGAACCAGGTGCTCTGCAAGGTGGCCCCGGCCATCGCCGCCGGCTGCACCATGGTGCTCAAGCCCAGCGAATTCGCGCCCCTGTCCGCCCGGGTGCTGGCCGAGATCATCGACGAAGCCGGCCTGCCCGCCGGCGTCTTCAATATGATCTATGGCGACGGCGCCGAAGTGGGCCCGATGCTGTCCTCGGACCCGCGCGTGGACATGGTGTCGCTGACCGGTTCCACCCGTGCCGGCGCCTCGGTGAGCAAGGAAGCCGCCGACACCTTCAAGCGTGTGTCCCTGGAACTGGGCGGCAAGTCCGCCAACATCATCCTGCCGGACGCCGACTTTCAGAAGGCGGTGGGCCACGGCGTGCAGTCGATGATGAACAACACCGGGCAGAGCTGTAATGCGCCTTCGCGGATGCTGGTGCCGGCGGACAAGCTGGCCGAAGCGGAAGCCATCGCCGCCCAGGTATGCGAAAAACTGACCGTGGGCGATCCCCGGGACGAGAGCACCAAACTGGGTCCGATCGCCAATGAGCGCCAGTTCAAGCGCGTGCAATCGCTGATCGAGAAAGGCATCGAGGAAGGCGCCAAGCTGGTGTGCGGCGGACCGGGCAAACCGGACGGTCTGGAGCAGGGCTTCTTCGCCCGGCCCACGGTGTTCAGCCAGGTGAATAACCAGATGCTGATCGCCCGGGAGGAAATCTTCGGCCCGGTGCTGGTGATGATGCCCTACGACGACGTGGACCAGGCGGTGGCCATCGCCAACGACTCCGACTACGGCCTGTCCGGCTATGTGTACGGCGCCACCGTGGAAGACGCCGCCGAGGTGGCCGCGCGGCTGCGCACCGGCATGGTCCACCTGAACGGCGCGCAGCTGGACCTGCCGGCCCCGTTCGGTGGTTACAAGCATTCCGGCGTGGGCCGGGAATGGGGCGTGTACGGGCTGGAGGAATTCCTGGAAGTGAAGTCCGTGTTCCATCCCTGAGCGTGAGGTGAGCATGACCTACCAGACCCTGACCGTGTCCGTGGACCGGGGCGTGGCGCTGATCACCCTGGACCGGCCCGATCAGCTCAACGCCATGAACGCGGACTTCTGGAACGAACTGCCGGCGGCGGTGCGTGCCCTGGACGGTGACGGTGGCGTGCGCGCCATCGTCATCAACGCCAACGGCAAGCACTTTACCGCTGGCCTGGACCTGGGCATGTTCGGCGCGCCGCCGGACCCGGCGGACCGCACCGCCCGGGTACAGAAAGCGGCGCGCTTCCGCCAGCACACGGCGCTGATGCAGCAAAGCTTCAGCGCCCTGGAGGACTGCCGCGTGCCGGTGATCGCCGCGCTGCACGGCGGCTGCATCGGCGGCGGCGTGGACCTGATCAGTGCCTGCGACCTGCGCTACGCCAGCGCCGACGCCTTTCTCACCATCTACGAAATCAACGTGGGGCTGACCGCCGACGTGGGCACCTTCCCACGGCTGTGCAAGCTGCTGCCGGAGGGCATCGTCCGCGAGCTGGCCTACACCGGCCGGCGCATGGACGCCGCGGAAGCGGAACGCCGGGGCTTGTTCAACGCGGTGCTGGACGACCGCGAGGCGGCCCTGGAGAAAGCGCTGGCGGTGGCCCGGGAGATCGCCGGCAAGTCGCCGCTGGCGGTGCACGGTTGCAAGCGCATGATCACCTACGCCCGCGACCACAACACCGCCGATGCTCTGGATTATGTGGTGACCTGGAACGCCGGCATGCTGCACGTGGAAGAAGTGCAGGCCGCCATCGAGGCCGGCAAGCAGGGTGGCGAGGGCGACTTCACACCGCTGCCACCGCTGGCCGGTGAAGTGAAGGGCGGCGTCTGAAACGACGGCATCGCGGCCGACGCCGCGATGCCTCGCCGTTCAGACGTTCAGAAAGTTCAGCGGCAGCCCCGGCCGCTCCCAGGGCATGGATACCAGTTTGCCGGCGCTGGACAGGGTAATGAAGGCGGTGCGCAGATCGGCGCCGCCGAAGCAGATGTTGGTGGTCACCAGATCGTCGGTGGGCACATGGCGGATGCTGGCCCCGTCCGGCGAGAAGATGGTGATGCCGGAATGGTAGATGGTGGCCACGCAGATGTTGCCGTCGGCGTCCACCGCCAGGGAATCGAAGTAACAGAACTCCGAGGGCTGCCCCACCAGGCGCCCCGGCCGGCGCGGCCCCGGCGGGCGCGCCACCTCCCCTTCACCGATGATGTCCATGGCCCACAGCCGGCCCGGCAGGGTATCGGCCACGTACACGGTCTTCTCGTCCGGCGACAGCCCGACGCCGTTGGCGGTGGGAATTGGAAACACCGCTTCACGGATAAAGGAACCGTCGATGCGGGCGTAGTACAAACCGCCCCGGTCCTGGCTGCGGCCCCGGCCCTTGCCCAGGTCGGTGAACCAGAAACCGCCCTGTTTATCGAACACGATGTCGTTGGGGCCCTTGAGCGGCTCACCGTTCACTTCCGTGTACAGCACCTCCACCTTGCCGGTGTCCAGGTCGATGCGCTCGATGCGCCCGCCGGAATAATCCTCGGGCATATCGCCGGGCAACAGCAGCCCGTCCTTCTCGTGGAACTGCATGCCACCGTTGTTGCACACGTAGCAGGCGCCGTCCGGCCCGATGGCCGCGCCATTGGGGCCACCACCGGGCTCGGCGATGGTTTCCTTGCGGCCATCCGGGTGCACCCGGGTCAACCGGCCGGCGGCGATTTCCACCACGATGAAAGTGCCGTCGGGCATGGCGATGGGCCCCTCCGGGAAAAGGAGCCCGTCGGTGATGACTGTGTAGTTGGACATTTTGTTCTCCTTATTCAGCCATCATCAGCCTTTCTCGTTGAACATGGCGATACGCCCGCCGTCCACCACCAGATCATGGCTGTTGATGAAGCTGCCTTCGTCGCTGGCCAGGAACACCGCCGCGAAGGCGATATCGTCCGCCAGGCCGGAGCGCGGCAGCGGCGTGGCCTTGGCCAGATTGGCCTGCAGCTTCTCCATCTTGCGCTGGTTTTCCTCGTCGCTGAGGCTCTGCGCGCGCTGGGAGCCGCCCCAGAAGATCGGCGTGGCCACGGCGCCGGGGGAAATGGCGTTGACGCGGATATTGAATTCGCCCAGTTCGGCGCCGGCCAGGCGGGTCATGTGCGCCACCGCCGCCTTGGCGCCGGAATACAGGTAGCCGCCCTGGTTGAGGCGGTGCCCGGCGATGCTGGCGTTGTTGATGATGCTGCCGCCGCCGGTTTCCTTCATCACCCGGGCGGCATGCTTGATGCCGAACGCCGGCGCGCCGATCAGCAGGCGCATGATGCGCGCGAATTCGGCTTCGTCGAAGGTATCCACGCCGGTACGGTCGCCGGCGCCGGCGTTGTTGAACAGGCAATCCAGGCGCCCGAACCGGTCCACGGTGAAATCCACCAGGGCGGCGATGTCGTCCTCGTTCATGATGTCGGTGCGCTTGTACACGGCGCGCTCACCCAGCTCCCTGGCCAGGGCCTCGCCCTTGTCCTCGGAGCGGCCGGCCAGCACCACGGTGGCGCCTTCCTCGATAAAACGCCGCGCGGTGGCCTCGCCGATGCCGGAGGTGGCGCCGGTGATGATGGTAATCTTGTCCGCCAAACGATTCGTCATGGTTGTTCTCCGAATAAAAAGCGACAAGTCGAAAGTTCAAAGTTAAAAGTTGAAAGGTGGCCAGGTTGCTCCCCTTTTCACTTTCAACTTGTAACTTTCAACTGTTCATTAATAGGCCGAGACACCGCCGTCCACGGCGATGGCCTGACCGTTCATATAGGTATTGGCCGGCGACAGCAGCATCAGCATCACCGCGACGATTTCCTCGGGCTCGCCGATGCGCTTCATGGGGCTGCCGGCGGCCATCATCGCCAGTGTCTGATCCGCCTGGTCGCCACCGGCCAGCCCCTCGCCTTCCAGCATGGGCGTGCGCGTGTAGTAGGGACAGATGGCATTGACGCGGATGTTCTTACGACCGCACTCCACGGCGGCGGTGCGGGTCAGACCGATCACCGCGTGTTTGGAGGCGGCGTAGGCACCGATCTTGGGCCCGCCGCCGATGCCGGCCATGGAGCTGGTATTGAGAATGGCGCCGCCACCGCCCTGGCGCAGGGCGGGGATCTGGTACTTCATGCCGAACATCACGCCTTTCACATTGACGTTCATCTGCTGATCGAGCAGCTCGCCGGTGAGTTCTTCCATGCCCAGAAAACCGTGGGCGATGCCGGCGTTGTTGGCGGCCAGATCGAGGCGGCCGTGGTGCTCCAGGGCGGTGTCCACCAGCGCCTTGCAATCCGCCTCGCTGGACACGTCACAGCGCCGCGCCAGGGCCGTCACGCCCTCGCCTTCCAGGTCCGCCACCAGCTTGTCCAGGGCGTCCATATTCAGGTCGCCGAGCACCAACCGCGCCCCGCGCCGCCCCAGCTCCCGCGCCAGCAAAGCACCAAAGCCACTGGCGGCGCCGGTGATCAGCGCCACCTTGCCGGTGAAATCCAGTATGGGATCCATAGGACCTCTCTCTCAACTGCTTTCAGATGGTGAACCCACCGTCCACCACCACACACTCGCCGGTCACATAGCTGGACGCATCGGACACCAGATACAGCACCGTGCCGGCCATCTCGCGGGGCTCGGCGTGGCGGTGCATGGGAATCTGCGCGATGGCGCTTTTGTAGATGGCTTCCTGTTCGAACAGGGCGCCGGCGAACTTGGTCTTGGTGAGACCGGGCAGCAGCGCGTTGACGCGGATGTTGAACTCGGCGCATTCCTGGGCGAAGGACTTGGTCATGCTGATCACCGCCGCCTTGGAGATCGAGTAGATGCCCTGCATGTTGCCCGGCGACAGGCCGTTGATGGAGGCGGTGTTGACGATGGCGCCGCCGCCGTTTTCACGCATCAGCTTGGCCCCTTCCACGGACATGTAGAAATAGCCGCGCAGGTTCACGTCCACGGTTTTGTCGAAGGCCGCCACCGGGGTGTCCAGGATATGACCGAAGTAGGGATTGGCGGCGGCGTTGTTGACCAGGATGTCCAGCTTGCCTCCGTGGGCCCCTTTGATGTGCTCGAAGAGCGCTTCGATCTGCGCCATCTCACCGATGTGGCAGGCGAACGCCTCGGCGCTGCCGCCGGCGTCGGTGATGGCGTCCGCCACCGCCTGGCAGCCGTCGATCTTGCGGCTGGAGACGATCACGTGGGCGCCCTGCTCCGCCAGCAGTTTGGCGATTTCCTCGCCAATGCCCCGGCTGGCGCCGGTGACCAGGGCGATCTTGCCGTTCAGATCAAACAGGTTGGTGCTCATAAAACTCTCCTGAAAAAGTTGAAAGTTAAAAGTGAAAAGTTGAAACGCGAACCGTGCCGTGCGGCGCCCTATTCCGGCACCCGCGCCCGACCCGCCTTTTAACTTTCAACTTTTAACTTTCTTCTGTTCTTTATGCGCCCTCGCGGACGATTTTCATGGCCATGGCGGCCAGCGGTTCCACCACCTGGGCGGCCCAGCCGGCGCGTTTGCTGGAGGCATTGCCTTCCTGGGCCCGTTTGGCCACGCCCTGGGCGATGGCCGCCAGCCGAAAAAAGCTGAACGCCAGATAGAATACCCAATGGTCGATGCGGTCGATGCCGCGCCGCTCACAGTACATGGCCACGTATTCCTGCTCGGTGGGGATGCCCAGCGCGTGCCGGTCCTTGCCCTGCAGGCCGGACAGATTGCCGCCCTCCGGGGGCATGCGCAGCTGCATGCACTGGTAGGCCAGGTCCGCCAGCGGATGGCCGAGCGTGGACAGTTCCCAATCGAGCACGGCGATCACCTTCGGCTCGGTGGGGTGCCACATCATGTTGTCCAGGCGGTAGTCGCCGTGCACCAGGGACACCTGGCCGTCGTCGGCGGGCTGGTTTTGCTCCAGCCAGGCCATCAGGTCTTCCATGGCCTGGATCGGGTTGATCTCGGACGCGCGGTATTGCTTGGTCCAGCGGCCCAGCTGCCGTTCGAAGTAGCTGCCCGGCTTGCCGTAATCGGTGAGCCCCACCGCGTCCAGGTCCACGTCGTGCAGCGCCGCCAGCACCCGGTTCATTTCCGTGTACATGGCGGTGCGGGCGGCGTTGTCCACTTCCGGAATGGCCGCGTCCCAGAAGATGCGGCCCTGACAGAACTCCATCACGTAGAACATGGAGCCGATCACGTCCCGGTCCTCGCACAGGTGGTACATGCGCGGCACCGGCACGTCGCTGTCGCGCAGGGCGTTCATTACCCGGAATTCCCGGTCCACCGCATGGGCGGACTTGAGCAATTTGCCCGGCGGTTGCCGGCGCAGCACGTATTCTCCGGAGGCCGCCTTGATGCGGAAGGTGGGGTTGGACTGGCCGCCCTCGAATTTCTCCGCGCTCATCGGCCCCTTGAAGCCGGGCACATGCTCTTCCAGATACGCCGTGAGACGGTCGGTATCCAGGGTATCCACCTGGGACATGACACTCCTCCTTAGAAATGGCTGTAGGAGCGGCTTCGGCCGCGAATCGCCGGCGCCATCATCGACGCCCGGCCTTCGCGGCTGAAGCCGCTCCTACGATGTGTTCTTGTCAACGCCGCGTTTATTCGAAGCGCTTCGCCAGATTGCGGCCCAGCTGGGACATGTGCACCTGGTCCGGACCGTCCGCCAGACGCACGGTCCGGGCGTAGGCGAAGAAGCCGGCCAGCGGCGTGTCCTGGCTGAGGCCCACGGCGCCGTGGATCTGAATGGCGCGGTCCACCACCCGGAACGCCATGCTCGGCGCCACGATCTTGATCATGGCGATCAGATCCTTGGCTTCCTTGTTGCCGTAGCGGTCCATGTGATCGGCGGCCTTCAGGGTCATCAGACGGGCCTGTTCGATCTCGCAGTAGCTCTTGGCGATGTCCTCGCGCACGGAGCCCTGCTTGATCAGCGGCTGGCCGAAGGCCACGCGGGTGTTGGCGCGCTCGCACATCAGTTCCAGGGCACGCTGGGCGGCGCCGATCAGACGCATGCAGTGGTGAATACGGCCCGGGCCGAGGCGACCCTGGGCGATCTCGAAGCCGCGACCTTCACCGAGAATAATGTTTCCGGCGGGCACCCGTACATTGTCAAAAATGACTTCCGCATGGCCTTCCGGGGCATCCGGGGAGCCGAGCACGTACATCGGGCGCTTGACGGTGACGCCGGGGGTGTTCACCGGCACCAGAATCTGCGATTGCTGCTGATGGCGATTGGGGTTGTCCGGGTCGGTCTTGCCCATCACGATCATGATCTCGCAGCTCTTGCGCATGGCGCCGGAAATATAGAACTTGCGGCCGTTGATCACGTAGTCGTCGCCGTCGCGCTTGATCGAGGTTTCGATGTTGGTGGCGTCGGAGGAGGCCACTTCCGGCTCGGTCATGGCGAAGGCGGAGCGGATCTTGCCGTCCAGCAGCGGCTTGAGCCATTGCTCTTTCTGCTGCTCGTTGCCGTACTTGGCCAGCACCTCCATGTTGCCGGTGTCCGGCGCCGAGCAGTTGAACACCTCGGCGGCGAAATGGTTGCGGCCCATTTCCTCGGCCAGGGGCGCGTATTCCAGGTTGCTCAGGCCCGGGCTCCACTCACCGTGCTCCTTGGGCAGGAACAGGTTCCACAGCCCCTTGGCGCGGGCTTTTTCCTTGAGCTCGTGGACCACCGCCGGGGTTTCCCAGGGGCTCTTTTGCAGCTGCTCGTGGTAGGTGTGCTCGGCGGGCAGCACTTCGTTGTTGATGAAGGTGCGAACCTGGTTGATCAGGTCCTGGGTCTTTTCCGAATATTGAAAATCCATTGTGGTCTCCGTTGGGAACCCGCGGGCTCCCGGCTGTGGATGATCGGGATCAGCTGTAAGTGATGGAATCGCTGCGGTCTTGCCGGTCCAGGTGCGGCACCTGGTTGAACACCGAAAGGCGGAACACCTTGTCGTTGAAGAAACCCTGGGTAACGCCGGTGTTCCGAATCTGCAGATTGAGCTCCACCACGGTGTCGTCCGCGGTGTCGAGCATATGGCGCATCCACATGGCGATGGCGCCACCGGAGCTGACCACCAGCACCCGCCGGCGGTCCGCGTAGCGCTCCTGGATGTGGGCCATGGCGCCGGCCACCCGCGCCTGGAAACCCGCCCAGCGTTCCGGCAGCGCGCCTTCCAGGCCGTCCGCCTGCCAGCGCTGCATGGCCCGTTTGAGCACCCGGTAGAAGGCGGCGATGGGGGCGCCCTCCGGCGGCGCCTGGTCCGGGTGGGCGCTCAGGTAGGCATCGACGATGCTGTGAAAATCGAATTCGTTGAGGCCCGGCTGCACATCCGCGGCCAGGTGCGTGCCCAACCCCTCCAGAATGCCCTCGCCGGTTTCCACGTGACGGACCAGGTCGCCGGTTACCAGGGCGTCGAAGTCGAGCCCCCGTTCCCGGTAGTACTCGCCCAGCCAGCGCGCCTGCTGGTGACCCAGCTGGGACAGTTTGTCGTAGTTATCGGCCCCGAAGGAGGCCTGCCCGTGACGGACCAGGTAAAACTCGGCCATGAGATAGGGTGCCCTCGCATTGATGGAAACAGCCTAGAGCAGGCCCCTAAGTTAGTGAAATTGATATTTTGCATCCTGGAGAATAAGCCGGGCTTATGGGGAAGAAAGGCTTTATTGCGAAACCCTATTCCGATATTTTCGTGGCTTTATCGTTGGCGAGACTGGGAGACAACAAGATGAACAGCCTGGATCTGAAGAGCGGCTTCGTGGCCGTCACCGAACACGGCGCCCTGCTGGAGGTGACTCTGGACCGGCCGGACAAGCTGAACGCCCTGAGCACGGAGATGTATCTGGACCTGGGCCGGGCGGTGGACCATTTCCGCGACCGCGACGACCTGCACGCCCTGCTGATCGACGCCAACGGCCGGGCCTTTACCGCCGGCAACGACATCGGTGACTTTCTCAACGCCGACCCGGAAGCGCGCCGCAACGGCGAGCTGAGCGCCGCCATGCAGCTGGTGCACCGGCTGCTGGAGCTGGACAAGCCGGTGTTGGCCGCGGTGCACGGCAACGCCACCGGCATCGGCACCACCCTGCTGCTGCACTGTGACCTGGTGATCGCCGCCGACAGCGCCCGCTTCTACACCGCCTTCATCAATCTGGGCCTGGTGCCGGAAGCCGGCTCCAGCCTGATCCTGCCCGGCCTGGTGGGGCGCCAGAACGCCAACCGGCTGCTGCTGGCTGGCGACAGCCTGAGCGCCGACGAGGCCCTGCGCATGGGGCTGGTGGCCTACCGCTGCGGCGACGATGAACTGCGTGAGAAAGCCCTGGAACTGGGCGGCAAGCTGGCCGCCAAGCCGCCCCAGGCCATGCGCTACACCAAGCAGCTCACCCGCCACGGCGCCGACGCCATCCGCGAGCAGATCAAAAAGGAATCGGTGCTGTTTGGCGAGCGCATGTTCAGCGACGAGACCCGGGCGATCTTTGATAAGTTCTTGAACAAAAAATAGACAGCGGCCTGACGGCCTCGATACAGGATGCAGGATACAGGTTGAAGGGCGGGCGCCGTGCCGCCCCCTGTATCCTGCATCCTGTAACCTGTATCGCGGCCAACGGCCGCTTCAACGCGCCACCAGCCCCTGCAGGGCCACGGTGGTGACCTCCTCGATCAGGGCGTCCAGGGCGCCGGGGCCGGTGTCGTAGCGCTCGTGATACCAGTTGATCACCGAGTTGAGCGCCCCCAGCACCGGCTTGATCGCCAGACGCGGCTCGCCGGCGCGCAGGTCGCCCTGCCGGATGCCCTCGCACAGCACTTCCAGAAACACCTGCTCGTAGCGGCGCCGCCGGTTCTGAAGTCGGGTCAGCTGGCGGCGCTGGGCCTCGGTGGTGCTCAGGCGCAGGTGCATCTGCACCCCCTCGGCCACGGCACGCTGGAAGTGCTGGGTCTCGATCAGGGTGGCCACATGGCGCCGCGCCATGGCGTGCAAGCGCTGGGCGGCGGGCAGGTCGCGCTTCAGTTCCGGCTCGATGGCTTCAAACAGCGCGTCCATGCCGCGCTGATGGATCTCGAAGAACAGATCGGTCTTGGAATCGAAATAGTGGTAGACCATGCCCTTGGTGGCACCCAGCCGGCGGGCGATGTCATCGATGCTGGTGGCCTTGAAACCACGCTCCATGAAGGCGCGTGCCGCCGCATCCAGAATGGTATCGCGGGGGCTGGTATCCAGCCCTGCCCGGGGGGATGTCATGCAAAGTCCTCTTTCTGCCTGGCGGGGTCCGAAGCGCATCGTCGTTGAGGCGCAAATGTAGCACGGACGGCCCCCTCTCCGATGTGGCCGTGTGGCCGGTGATGAGCCGCTTTTGCACACGGCATGGTCAATCATGTCATTACCGCCGCGATCCTTGCCGCTTTTCACACTGGACGCCCCGATATGGGGCCAACATACTTTGGGGCCGATTTGCCCAATAAATGAAAAGCTGTTTCATAACAGCTCGGGAGGACCCAAGATGTCGGATCTCGAACAGTTCCGCGCGGAGACCCGGGCCTGGCTGGAAGCCAATTGCCCCGAGGAAATGCGCCAACCCCTGAAAAGCCAGGCCGAGCACTGCTGGGGCGGCCGCAAATGGCAGTTCCAGTCCGAAGCCCAGAAAGTCTGGATGGAACGCATGGCGGACAAGGGCTGGACCGCACCCCAGTGGCCCAAGGAATACGGCGGCGGCGGCCTGAGCCAGGAAGAGGCGGAGGTCCTCGCCGAGGAAATGAAGCGCATCAACGCGCGCACCCCGGTGAGCAACTTCGGCTTCTGGATGCTCGGCCCGGCGCTGCTCAAATTCGGCAGCGAGGAGCTCAAACGCGAGCATCTGCCGCCCATCTGCCGCGGCGAGATCCGCTGGTGCCAGGGCTACTCGGAACCCAATGCGGGCTCCGACCTGGCCAGCCTGCAAACCCGCGCCGAGGACAAAGGCGACCACTTCGTGGTCAACGGCCAGAAAATCTGGACCTCCTACGCGGACAAGGCGGACTGGATCTTCTGCCTGGTGCGCACCGATCCCCAGGCCACCAAGCACAACGGCATTTCCTTCGTGCTGTTCGATATGGAAAGCGAAGGCGTTTCCACCCGCCCCATCGAGCTGATTTCCGGCGAGTCCCCGTTCTGCGAAACCTTCTTCGACGACGTCAAGGTGGACAAACACCAGGTGGTCGGCGAGCTCAACCGTGGCTGGGACGTGGCCAAGTACCTGCTCACCCATGAGCGCAACAACATCGGCGGCGAACCGCCGGGCTTTCTCAAGGGCCGGGCCCTGGGCCCGCTGGCGGCGGAATACGTGGGCACCGAGCACGGCAAGCTGGCCGACGCCGGTCTGCGCGCCGACATCGCCGACCTGGAAATCGACCATATGGCGTTCCAGGCGCTGGTCGGCAAGATCCGCGCCGAAGCGGAAGCCGGCCAGGGCGTCGGCGCCCAGTCCGCGGTGCTCAAGTATTACGGCACCGAGCTCAACAAGCGCCGCTACGAACTGATGATGGACGCCCTGGGCAGCGAAGGCCTGGAGTGGGACAGCGAGCGCACCCAGGGCGGCCTGTTCGCCCGTGAGTGGCTGCGTTCCAAGGGCAACTCCATCGAAGGCGGCACCTCCGAGGTGATGCTGGGCATCGTTTCCAAACGCCTGCTGGGCCTGCCGGACGCCTGAGGCGTCCCGTTCCGGGAGAGAGAATATGAAATTGAACGACGAACAACAGATGCTGCAGGACTCCGTGGCCCGGCTGATGGCCGACAAGGGCCCGGTGTCCCACCTGCGCCAATTGCGCGACGAACACCATGACAAGGGTTACGATGAGCCGCTCTGGCAGGCCATGGTGGAAGCCGGCCTGACCGGTATCCTGGTGCCCGAGGAACACGGCGGCATCGGCTTCGGCCTGGTGGGCGCCGGTCTGGTGGCCCGGGAAATCGGCCGCAACCTGTCGGTCACCCCGTTCCTGTCCACCGCGGTACTGGGCGCCGCCGCCCTGAGCGCCGGCGGCAGCGACGAGCAGAAAGCCAAATGGCTGCCGGCCATCGCCGAGGGCACCGCGATCATCGCGCTGGCCGTGGACGACGGCGCCAAGCACCGCCCGGAACGCCTGCAAGCCCGCGTTGAAGGCGGCACCCTGAGCGGCGAAAAGCGGCTGGTACTGGACGGCCATGTGGCCGACCTGCTGCTGGTGGCCGCCGGCGAAGGCGACCAGGCGGCCCTGTATCTGGTGGACCCCAAGGCCGACGGCGTGACCGTCGAGCGCACCGTGATGGCGGACAGCCGCAACGCCGCGCGCATCCGCTTTGACGGTGTACCGGCGGAAGCCATGGCCGACGGCGCCGCCGCCCTGGCCACCGCCCTGCGCGCCGGCCGCGCGGTGCTGGCCGCGGAACTGTCCGGGCTGGCCCTGGAAGCGTTCGAGCGTACCCTGGGCTACCTGAAAGAGCGCAAGCAGTTCGGCCGTCTGATCGGTACCTTCCAGGCCCTGCAGCACCGGGCCGCCCAGCTCAGCGGCGAAGTGGCCATGAGCGAAGCGCTGGCGATGCAGGCGCTGGATGCCTGTGACCGGGGCGCCGACGACGCCGACCAGCAGGTGCTGGCCGCCAAGGCCAAGGCCGCCCGGGTGGCGCTGCTGGCCGGCCAGGAAGCGGTGCAGATGCACGGCGGCATCGGCATGACCGATGAATTCGACATCGGCTTCTTCCTCAAGCGCGCCCGCGCCGGGGGTGAAACCCTGGGCGACGCCAACTACTGCGCCGACCGCTTCGCGGCCCTGCGCGGTTATTGATTCACGGATTCGGAGAGCACCACAATGTCCAACAACACGCTCAGCCTCGAACAACTGCAAGCCAAGGTCGGTGAAGACCTGGGCACCTCCCGCTGGTTCCCGGTGGACCAGGCGCGCATCGACGCCTTCGCGGATCTCACCGAGGATCCCCAGTGGATCCACGTGGACCCGGAGCGGGCCGCCAAGGAAACGCCGTTCGGCGGCACCATCGCCCACGGTTTCCTGAGCCTGTCCCTGCTGTCCGCCATGTCCATCGACGTGGTGCCGCGCCTGGAAGGCGCGGTAATGGGCATCAACTACGGCCTCGACAAGGTGCGCTTTCTCAACCCGGTGCGCTCAGGCTCGAAAGTGCGCGGCCATTTCAAACTGGCCGGCATCGAACCCCGTGGCGACAATCGCTACCTGATCCGCTACGCGGTCAGCGTGGAAATCGACGGCGTCGAGAAGCCGGCCATCGCCTGCGAATGGCTGGGCCTGACGGTGCTGGGCTGAAGGAGAGATTCATGAGTATCAATTTTGAAGGCCGCGTGGCCATCGTCACCGGGGCCGGTAACGGCCTCGGCAAATGCCACGCCCTGGAGCTGGCCCGTCTTGGCGCCAAGGTGGTGGTCAACGACTTCGGCGGGGCCCGGGACGGCAGCGGCGGTTCCAGCGAGGCCGCCGAGAAAGTGGTGGCGGAAATCACCGCCGCCGGCGGCGAAGCGATGGCCGATGGCGCCGACGTGGCCAACCGCGAACAGGTCCAGGCCATGATCCAGGCGGTGATGGACAAGTGGGGCCGCATCGACGTTCTCATCAACAACGCCGGCATCCTGCGCGACAAAAGTTTCGTCAAGATGAGCGACGACGAGTGGGACAAGGTAGTGGCCGTGCACCTCACCGGTTCCGCCAACTGCAGCCGCGCGGTATGGCCGATCATGCGCGATCAGGGCTACGGCCGCATCGTCATGACCACCTCCACCTCCGGCCTGTACGGCAACTTCGGCCAGGCCAACTACGGCGCCGCCAAGATGGCGGTGGCCGGCCTGATGAACACCCTGTGCCTGGAAGGCGGCAAGTACGACATCAAGGTCAACTGCATCGCCCCCACCGCCGCCACCCGCATGACCGAGGACCTGATGCCCAAGGAAGTGCTGGCCCTGCTGGAGCCCTCGGAAATCACCCCCGCGGTGCTGTTCCTGGCCAGTGACCAGGCCCCCAACCGCCGCATCGTGCTGGCCGGCGCCGGCTGTTACGCCATGGTGCGGCTGATGGAAAGCGACGGCATCTATCTGGATGAAAGCGAACGCACGCCGGACGCCATCGCCGCCCACTTCGACCAGCTCAGCGACATGAGCAACGCCAAGGAAATGCAGAACGGCGGTGACCATGTTTCCAAGATTCTGACCAAAGCCGCCCACGCCAAGGGCATCAAACTGAATTAAACGTAGAGAGCGAGGCCATCATGAGAGAAGCCGTCATTGTTTCCACCGCCCGTACCCCGATCGGCAAGGCCTATCGCGGTGCCTTTAACGACACCCAGGCCCAGGAGCTGGGTGGTCACGTGATCAAGCACGCCGTGGAGCGCGCCAAAATCGATCCGGAAACCATCCAGGACGTGATCATGGGTGCCGCCCTGCAGCAGGGCTCCACCAGCGGCAACACCGCCCGCCAGTGCGCTCTGCGCGGCGGCCTGCCCACCTCCGTGGCCGGCATGACCATCGACCGCCAGTGCGCCTCCGGTCTGATGGCCATCGCCACCGCCGCCAAGGAAATCATCGTCGACAACATGGACGTGGCGGTCGCCGGCGGCCTGGAGTCGATCTCCCTGGTGCAGAACGACAAGATGAACACCTTCCGCGCCCGCGACCCCTGGCTCAAGGCGAACCGTCCGGACATCTACATGAGCATGCTGGAAACCGCGGAAGTGGTCGCCGACCGCTACAACGTGTCCCGCGACGCCCAGGACGAATACGCCTACCAGTCCCAGATGCGCACCGCCAAGGCCCAGCAGGAAGGCAAGTTCGACGACGAGATCGTGCCGCTGACCACCACCATGAAGGTGATGAACAAAGAGACCAAGGAAATTTCCGATAAGGAAGTGACCCTGGCCAAGGACGAAGGCAACCGCCCGGAAACCACCCTGGAAGGCCTGCAAAGCCTGAAGCCGGTGTTCAAGGACGGCCTGGAAATCCAGGAAGGCAAATTCATCACCGCCGGCAACGCCTCCCAGCTGTCCGACGGCGCCAGCGCCTGCGTGCTGATGGAAGCCAAGGAAGCCGAGCGTCTCGGCCTGCAGCCCCTGGGCGCCTACCGCGGCATGGCCGTGGCCGGTTGCGACCCGGACGAAATGGGCATCGGCCCGGTGTTCGCGGTGCCGAAACTGCTCAAGCGCTTCGGCCTGACCGTGGACGACATCGGCCTGTGGGAACTCAACGAAGCGTTCGCCAGCCAGTGTCTGTACAGCCGTGACAAGCTGGGCATCGACCCGGAGAAGTACAACGTCAATGGCGGCGCCATCTCCATCGGCCACCCCTACGGCATGTCCGGTGCGCGCATGACCGGCCACGCGCTGATCGAAGGCAAGCGCCGCGGCGTCAAGTACGTGGTGGTGACCATGTGCGTGGGCGGCGGCATCGGCGCCGCCGGTCTGTTCGAAGTTTTCTAAGCGGCTTCACCGAATCGCCGGGCCCGTCCCCTTTCGGGCCCGGCAACGCTTTGCCGCGTCAGCAGGCCGGTGTACCCCAAATGCGCCGGCCATTATCGAGGTGATGATCGCGCCAACCGGCGCCCCTTCCCAAGTATCTTCACCGCACGAGGGCCGCTGACGCGGCCTTTTTATTGGTCGGACGAACGTTGGCGGGCCCGGTCCTCGCAGATCTCGACCATGCCGGCGGCCATGAAGCGCGCCATGCGCTGCTTTACCGCCTCGAAATCGTCCGACCGGCAGAGCCCGCCGGACAACTTGTCGATGCGGCCGGTGCGCGCCAGGGTCAGCACCAGCGCCCCGGTGACGAAGTGATAGCCCCAGAACACGTCTTCCTCGGCGGCTTCCGGCAGCGCCTTCTTGAGCAGATCGATGAGCCGCAGCACCACCGGATCGAAATGGCGGTCCATCATTTCCGCGCCCCATTCCGGCGTGTTCGCCACCTGGGCGGCGAACGCCGCGTAGTTGCGCCAGCCCTCGCCGCCCTGAATGTAGGTGTCCAGGTCCGTGTCCAGATAGGCGTGCAGGGCGCCTTCCACCGTGGGCCGGCCCTGGCAGGCGCGCTCGTAGTCATCCAGCGCCGCCATGCGCCGGCCGCTGGTTTCCACGGCGCGCCGCGCGAACACCGCGTCGAACAGCTGCTTCTTGTCGTCGAAGTAGTAGTTGATCAGGGTGTGGTGCACGTCGATGCGCTTGGCCACGTCCTTCAGCGTCACGCCGTACAGGCCGTGCTTGGAAAACAGGTACTCCGCCGCGTCCATGATCCGTTCGGTCATTTCGGCGCGCCGTTCGGCGCGGCTCGGGCCTTTGCGGCGGGGCGTCGCCGACGGCTTGCCGGCCGGCTTTTCTCGGGCTGTCATGGTCGATAAAAACTCGTCGTCGGCCGGCGCGGATCGTTCAGGCTTGGCCGTACTCCGCGCGCAGGCGTTTCTTGTCGATTTTTCCGGTGGCCGCCAGCGGCATGCTGTCCACCCGCACCACCGCGTCGGGCAGCCACCATGAAGCCACGCGCCCCCGCATGGCGTCCAGTATTTCCCCATCCTCGATGCTCTGACCGTCCTTGATTTCCACGATCAGCAGCGGTCGCTCGCCCCAGCGCGCATCGGGCCGGGCGATCACCGCCGCCTGCGCCACCCGTGGCAGAGCGCCGACGATGGCCTCCAGTTCCGCCGGGTTGATCCATTCGCCACCGGATTTGATCAGATCCTTGGCGCGGCCGGTGATGAACAGACGGCCCTGGTCATCGAGCCGCGCCAGGTCGCCGGTGGCGAACCAGCCGTCCGCGTCCAGCGCGCTGTCCGTCTGACCCAGATAGCGGGCCACCACCGCCGGGCCGCGCACCCACAGATGGCCCTCGGCGTTGCGCTGTTGAGGCAGCGGCGCGCCCTGGTCATCGGTGAGCAGCAGGTCGACGCCCACCGACACCCGCCCCGCCGAGGCGGCGTCGCGGCGGGGTTCGCCGGCGGGCATGATGGTGCCCAGCGGCGACAGTTCGGTCATGCCCCAGCTGGTCTGCACCACCACGCCCAGGCGCTGCTCCAGCCGCTCCATCAGCGCCGCCGACATGGGCGCCCCGCCCACCATGATGCGCTTCAGCGTCGGCAGCGCCAGGCCTTCCGCTTCCACATGGTTGAGCAACCCCAGCCAGACGGTGGGCACCCCGGCGGCCAGGGTCACCCCCTCGCCGTTGATCAGCGTCGCCAGGCTGGCGCCGTCCAGATGGCGGCCCGGCAACACCAGCCGCGCGCCCACCGCCGGGGCCGCGAACGGCAGACCCCAGGCGTTGGCGTGGAACATGGGCACCGCCGTCAGCACCACGTCGTGGGCGCCCAGCCCAAGCACGTCGGCCTGCAGCGACCGCAGCGTGTGCAGATGGCCGGAGCGGTGGGTATAGAGCACGCCCTTGGGCGCGCCGGTGGTCCCGGAGGTGAAACAGAGCCCGGCGGGGCTGTGCTCGTCGAACTCGCCCCAGCGCACGGCGGACGCGTCCACGCCGTCCAGGGCCGGTTCCAGCGCCGGCAGGTCCCCTTCCCCGTCGATCAGGAACAGTTCGGTGACCATCGGCGCGGCGGCGGCGATGCGTCGGGCCAGGGGCGCCAGGTCGGCGCTGGCGATCAGCACCCGGGCGCCGGACCGGGTCACCATGTCGGCGCTCTGAGCATCAGTGAGGCGTGGATTCAGGGTGTGGCAGATCGCCCCCAGGCCCAGGATGCCGTACCAGGCCGCCAGATGGGCGCCGCTGTTCCAGGCCAGGGTCGCCACCGAATCGCCGCGGGTGACGCCCAGCCCCGTCAGCCAGGCCGAGACCCGCCGGGCCTGGCGGCGCAACGTGGCGTAGTCGGCGTGCGCCACGGCGCCGTCGTCGGCGGCGGTGGCCACGGTGGCGCCGGCGTGCCACTTGGCGGCGTGGTCGAGAAACTTATCCAGGGTCAGCCGGTAGGGCTGCATGGTGCCGTCGTTCATGGGGTCTCCGAAGTGCCGGCCAGCGGCGGCGCCGCGCAGCCGATGTTCCAGTTCCAGGGGGTGTCACCGGCCCGTCGCCGGCGCCGCACCAGGGTGTCGTGCAGGGCAAAATGACCGGGCAGCGGGTCCACCATCGGGGTCGGCGCGGCGGCCACCCGCAGCCAGCGGCCGCCCGGGTGTTCGGCGTAGGCCGGCCAGCGCGGCTGGCCGTCGGCGGCGGGCCGGCCGTCCCGGGCGAACGCCGCCCAATAGTCCCCCAGCGCCCGGGACAGCCGGCGTTCCTCCTCCCGGTCGGGGATGCGTGGCCACAGGGGCGTGGTGCGCGCGGCAGTGCCGAACACATAGGGAATCTCGGCGGCGTGGAAGCCGTGCAGGCCCCGTTCGCTGGCCGCCGGATAGCCGTGGTCGAACAGGTACAGCCAGGCGTCCTGGCCGAGGGCAGCGCAGGCGCGCCCGAGCCGGTCGGCGGTCCAGCCGTAGAGCGCGTCGCGCAGGGCCGCCAGCCGGCCCTCCTCACCGTCGGCGGCCGGGTACAGCCGCAGAAAGTCCTCCGCCAGATCGCCATACCCTCGCCGCACCGCCGCTTCATAGGCGCCGGAATCGGCCGGCGGCGGCGGCAGCAAAAAGCGCAGCGAACGCACCTCACCGCTGTTGAAGCCGGCCAGCACCGGCACCGGCGCCTGCTCGCCACGCTCGAACACGTCCAGCAACTGGCGGGGCAGCACCTGGCCGTCCACGGTGCCCAGAGGCGCGTAACCGGCCTCGGCCGCCGCCCGGGTCAGGGTGTGCGCGTCCAGTGCCCGCAGGGCGTCCAGGTCGCGCGCGCCCAGAGCATGAACCAACCGTTCACCGATTTCTTCGGCGGGCGGCTCGCCGCACTCGGCCCGGGACAGGGCCGGATGGGAAATCAGATAGGCGCTCTGCGCCACCGCCCGGTGAAACAGCCCGCGGGCCAGGGGCGACGCCAGCAGATACAGCACGCTGAGCGCGCCGGCGGATTCGCCGGCCACGGTCACCGCGTCCGGGTCGCCGCCGAAGGCGCTGATGTTGTCGCGCACCCAGCGCAGGGCGGCGATCTGGTCGAGCAGCCCGTAATTGCCCGACACGCCCTGCGGGGATTCCGCGCTCAGGGCCGGATGCGCCAGATAGCCCAGCACCGCCAGACGATAATTGAGGGTCACCACCACCAGCCCGCGGCGCGCCAGGGCGGCGCCGTCCAGCATCGGCTCGGCGGCGCCGCCGGTGTTCAGGGCACCACCGTGGAGATAAACGAACACCGGCGCCCGGCGGGCCGCCTCCGGCGTCCAGATGTTGAGGGTCAGGCAATCCTCGTGCTGACCCGGCAGCGCCGGGGCGTACAGGCTGCCGGGCCGGGACGGCGGCTGCGGGCAGGCCGGCCCGAACCGGGTGGCGTCGCGCACCCCGGACCAGATCGGCATCGGCGCCGGCGGCCGCCAGCGATACTCGCCCACCGGCGGCCGGGCGTAGGGCACGCCTTTGAACACCCGCAGTCCGTCTTCCCGGTACCCGCGCAGGGCGCCGGCGGGGGCATTGACGCGCACCTCGCCCTGGCCGGGCGCGGCCTTCACACCTCCAGCCATTCGCGGCGCACCGCCTCGTCGTCGCGCAGGGCCGCCGGCGTGCCTTCGAAGACGATGCGACCGTGCCCCATCACCAGCACCCGGTGGGAAATGTCCATGGCGATGGACAGCTTCTGTTCCACCAGCAGGATCGACACGCCGGCGCGGGCGATTTCCGAGATCAGCTCACCGATCTGCTTGACGATCAGCGGCGCCAACCCCTCGGTGGGCTCGTCGATCATGATCAGCTTGGGGTCGCCCGTCAGGGTGCGGCTGATGGTCAGCATCTGCTTTTCGCCACCGGACAGCACGCCCGCCGGGGCGTCGGCGCGCCGCGCCAGGTTGGGGAACATGTCGAGAAACTGCTGCACTTTCCAGGGCCCCGGCTTGCGGGTGTTCTTGATGCCCAGCTCCAGGTTCTGGCGCACCGTGAGCGTCGGGAAGATGTCCCGGTGTTCCGGCACGTAGCCGAGCCCCTTGCGGGCGATGCGATGGTTGGGCAGGCCGGCGATTTCCTCGCCGCGAAAGCGCACCGAACCCTGCGGCGGCACCTCGCCCATGATCGCCTTGACGGTGGTGGAGCGGCCCACGCCGTTGCGGCCCAGCAGCGACACCACCTCCCCTTCGCCGATGGACAGGTCCACGCCGTTGAGAATATGACTCTTGCCGTAATAGGCATGCAGATCGCGCACTTCCAGCATCACGCCGCCTCCTCGCCCAGATAGGCTTCCTTGACACGGGGATCGTTGCGAATCGCCTCCGGGGTGCCGGTGGCGATGATCTCGCCGTACACCAGCACCGAGATACGGTCGGCCAATTCGAACACCACACCCATATCGTGCTCCACGATCATCAGGGTACGGCCCTCGGCCACCTGGCGGATCAGCTCGATGGCCTGGGTGGTTTCGGTGTTGCTCATGCCGGCGGTGGGTTCGTCCAGCAACACCACGTCGGCCTCGCCGGCAATGGTCATGCCGATTTCCAGCGCCCGCTGGCTGGCGTAGGGCAAGGCGCCGGCGGGGCTGTCGCGCAGTTCCGCCAGGCCGATCATCGCCAGCACCTCCTCGGCGCGCCGGTTGGCGCGTTTCACCGAGCCCGCCGGTCGCCAGAAGGTGTAGCCCGCCGCGCTTTGCTTGAAGCAGGCGCAGCGCAGATTCTCGAACACCGAAAGATTGCCGAACACATTGCTGACCTGGAACGAGCGGGCCAGCCCGCGCTGCTGGATCTTTTCCGGGGCCAGGCCATCGATGCGCTGGCCGTGCAGGCGCACCTCGCCGCTGGTGGGCGCGAAGGCGCCGGACACCAGATTGAAGAAGGTGGATTTGCCGGCGCCATTGGGGCCGATCACGGCGTGGACTTCGCCCTTCTCCACCCGCAGGTTGACGCCGCGAATCACCTCGGCGGGCCCAAAACTTTTTTTCAGATCGTCGATTACCAGGGCGTGACTCATGACCGTGCCTCCCGATAGTTCTTACTGGCCCGCGCCACGCCGAAGCCGGCGGCGAACAGCGCCACCACGCCCAGCCATACCAGCGGTGACGAGGGATCCGGTTGCAGCCCCAGCACCTGGGCCAGTTTGTCGCGGCCGTGGCTGAGCTGGTACACCAGCTCGATGGTGCCCACCAGGCCCAGCGCGATCAGCACCACCGCCAGGGCACCGCCCAGCCAGCCGGGCAGATGAGCGGCCAGATCACCGCGCCGCCAGGCCTGGCGCACCTGCTCGATGCCACCGCCCAGCCCGGAGGGCGCGAACATCACCACCGCCAGAAACACCAGCCCCACATAGAGGATCGAGGCGTCGGTGTAGTCGCTGAGCAGCGAGTTCATCACCGTCACCAGAATGGCGCCGACAATGGGGCCGTAGAACACGCCGAGACCGCCCACCGCCGCCATCAGCAGGGCCAGACCGGAGGTCAGCAGGCCCAGGGATTCCGGGGTGACGATCTCGTAGTTCACCGCCGCCATGCCACCGCCCAGGCCGGCGAAACCGCCGGCGGCGATGAACACCAGGAAGCGCAGATTGCGCGGCGGGTAGCCGATGAACTGAAGCCGCTCGGCGTTATCACGCACGGCGTTGGACAGACGGCCCAGCGGCGTGCGCGTAAAAGCCCACATGGCGAACACCGCCAGCAGCACCCAGAACGCGGAGAACCAGTACACATCGGCGGGCTGGGCCAGCTCCAGGCCGAACCATACCGGGCCCACCATGCGGTTGCTGAACACCCCAGCCTCGCCACCGAAGACGGTGGGAAACATTTGCGAGCCGGCGGCCACCAGCTCGCCCAGCCCCAGGGTGATCATGGCGAAGGCGGTGCCGGCGCGTCGGCAGAACGGCCAGCCCACCAGCAGCGCCGCCAGGGCGCCGGTGGCGAAGCCCACCAGCGGCAGCAGGTATACCGGAAAGTGCGCCCAGAAGCCCTGGCCGTCGTAGCCGGCGTCGCCGATCAGGTTCATCCCATGAATGGCGCCGTAGGCGCCCAGCCCGAAGAACACCGCGTGGCCGAAGGACAGCATCCCGCCCTGGCCGAGCAGCATGTTGTAGGACAGCGCGAACACGATATTGATGGCGATCAGATTGATGATGCTGAAGGTGCCGTTGCCGCTCACCAGCATCGGAATCACCAGCAGTACCAGCAGGCTGATCAGCCAGGGCGCCAGGGCGCGCCACGGAGAAACTCGAAGACTCATGGTTCCAGCTCTCCCATCAGGCCACGCGGGCGGAAAATCAGAATCAGCACCAGCAGAATGAAGGGTGTCATCGGCGCGATGGACGCCAGGGTGATCCCGGTGACCTCACCATAGGGATCGACGCCGAACCCCACCGCGTTAAGCAGATCGCCGATGGACACATCCAGGGCGACGAAAAAGGTCTGCACCAACCCGATCAGCAGGGAGGCGTAGAAGGCGCCGAGCAGCGAGCCCATGCCGCCGACCACCACCACCACGAACACCACCGGCCCGAGTGCCTGGGCCATGCCGGGCTCGGTACTCAGCAGCGGCCCGCCGATCACGCCGGCCAGCGCCGCCAGGGCGCAGCCGAAGGCGAACACGCCCATGAACAGACGCGGCACGTTATGGCCGAGGTGGCCGACCATGGCGCCATGGGTCAGGGCGGCGCGGATCATCATGCCCACCCGCGTCTTCCTGAGCAGATACCAGAGCGCCACGAACATCAGCACCGCGATCATCATGGTCACGCCCCGATAGATCGAATAATCGGTGCCGAACAGGCTGAACAACGGCGCGCGCAGGTATTCCGGCGCGGTATAGGACACCGGGATCGAGCCCCACAGCAGATGCACCGTCTCATCGATCACATAGGCGAGACCAAAGGTGAACAGCAATTCCGCCACGTGGCCGTGCTCGTGCACGCGCCGCAGACCGAACCGTTCCACCACCGCGCCCAGGCCCGCCACCAGTAACGGCGACAGCAGCAAGGCGGGCCAGAAGCCCACGTGCAGGCCCAGCGCGTAGGCGAAATAGGCACCGAGCATATAGAAACTGGCGTGGGCGAAGTTGAGCACGCCCATCATTGAGAAAATCAGCGTCAGACCACTGGACAGCATGAACAGCAGCAAGCCGTACAGCAGTCCGTTAAGCGTGGAAAAGACGATTATTTCGAGCATCAAACGACTCCCGGGGCGGCGGATCGCCGCCGCCCCTAGTTATCCTCGGAACGGTTTCGTCTTGGGTCAGTCCGGACGCCGCATGCGGCAGGTGGTGGGCAGCGTGGCCTGGTCGGCGTCGAAGCGCGCGATCTGATGGAAGTTGTAATCGGTGCCTTCGGCGCCGTGCTTCATGTTGTCCTTGAGCACGGACAGGTACAGCGGCATCTGCAGCTGGTGGTCCTCGGCGCGCATGGTCAGGTGGCCGGCGGCGGCGTCGTATTCCAGCCCTTCCAGGGTTTTCGCCACGGCCAGCGGCTCGATGCTGCCGGCCTTATCCCCGGCGGCTTTCATCATCTCCAGCATGGCGGCCACGCGCGGGTAGTAGTCCCAGCCTTTTTCCTTGTAGAGAGCGACCTGGCGTTCGGCGATCTCCGGATCGGTGAAATCACCGTGGTATTCGGCGATCAGGTACACCCGGTCCACGCCCTTGTCGCCCACCTGGGTGATGGTGCCCGGCGTGCTGCCGTAGTAGGTCAGGAACGGCACGTCCACGCCGTATTCGGCGGCGGATTTGATCAGCAGGTTGATGTCCTGGCCCCAGTTACCGGTGATCACCACGTCGGCACCGGACGATTTGATCTTGGAAATGTAAGGGGAGAAATCCTTCACCTTGCCGAGCGGGTGGAAGGTGTTGCCGACGATCTCGATGTCCGGGCGCTTCTCCTTGAGCATGCGCATGGCGGACTCGGAAACGGTGTGCCCGAAGCTGTAGTCCTGGTTGATCAGGAACACCTTTTTGAAATCCGGGTTCTCCGCGATCCAGTCGGTGAGCATGTTCATCTTCATGTCCACGTGGGCATCGAAGCGGAAATGCCAGAACGAGCAGCGCTCGTTGGTGAACGACGGCTCGATGGCCGCGTAGTTCAGATACAGCACCCGGTCGTCCGGGTTGCGCTGGTTGTGCTTGTTGATGGCGCTCAGCAACGCCGAGCCCACCGAGGACCCGTTGCCCTGGATGATGTAGCGGATACCGTCGTCAATCGCCTTCTGCAATTGCACCAGGCTTTCCTGGGGATTGATCTTGTTGTCGTAGCCGACGATCTCGATCGGATGGCCGTCCATACCGCCTTCTTTGTTGAGACGTTCGGCGGTGAACTGCAGCTGCGCCAGCGCCGGCTGCCCGACCACCGACATGGGACCGGTGAGCGGATCAATCAACGCGAATCGAACCGGCTCCGCCTCCGCCGCCCGGGCCAGGCCCGACAACAGACACAGGGACACGGCGAACAGCTTGAAAACGGCTTTCAGCATGGTGCTCTCCAAGGTTGTTATTTTATCGCTCGAACGGAGTGAACCGGACGACCGTGAGGCCGCCGCCATTCATTCACTCACGTGTGAGATAATAAAATTCAGAGAACGGAACTGTCCATACTGTTCATCGCAAGGCGCTATAAACCCTTTGGAATCAAGACTCTGCGGAGGTCCGCCGCGACCCCGTTGGGGGCGCCGGGCGGTATCGTCCCGGGACGGTCGCCGGCAAAGGTTACCTCTGGTAACACCTGCCGGGCGCCGGCCCGGAAACGGCGGCGGTCAGGCGTTGTCCGGCCGGCGCATCTTGCAGGTGGTCGGCAGGCTCACCTGGTCGCGGCTGATCTCCGCGATCTTGTGGAAATTGAAGTCGGTGCCTTCGGCGCCGTATTTCATATCGTCCTTGAGCACGGAGATGAACAGCGGCAGTTGCATCTGATGGTCTTCCTTGCGCATCAGCACTTTACCGGTGGGCGTCTCCACGCCAAGCCCTTCCATGGCGAAGGCCACCTGCACCGGATCCGTGCTGCCCGCTTTTTCGGCGGCTTTCTGGAGCATGTCGAGCATGGTGGACAGGCGCAGCCAGTAGTAGTCCCAACCGGTCTGCTCGTACATGGCCACTTGCTGGCTGGCCATGTCCGGGTCGTCAAAATCACCGTAGTACTCGTTGACCTGGTAGATGCGGTCCACGCCGGCTTCTCCGACCTGGGTCACGACACCGGCCATGGCGCCGTAGTAGGTCAGGAACGGCAGATCCACGCCATAGTCCGCGGCGGCCTTGACCAGCAGGGTGATGTCCTGGCCCCAGTTCCCCGTGATCACCGCGTCGGCGCCGGAGGACTGAATCTTGGACACATAGGGGGTGAAGTCCTTCACCTTGGCCAGCGGGTGGAAATCCTGGCCGACGATTTCGATGTCCGGACGTTTCTCCTTGAGCATCCTGGTGGCGGCCTCGGCCACCGCCCGCCCGAAGCTGTAGTCCTGGTTGATCAGATAGACCTTCTTGATGTCGTCGCGCCCTTCAATCCAGCTGGTCATGGCGTTCATTTTCATGTCCACATGGGCATCGAAACGGAAATGCCAGAACGAGCAGCGCTCATTGGTGAAGGCCGGATCCACCGCCGCCATATTCAGGTAGAGCACTTCCTTGCCCGGGTTGCGGGCATTGTGTTTGTTCACCGCGGTCAGCAAGGCGGAGCCCACGGAGGACCCCATGCCCTGGGTCACATAGCGGATGCCGTCATCCACGGCTTTCTGGAACTGTACCAGGCTTTCCTGGGGATTGACCTTGTTGTCCATGCCGACGATTTCGATCTTGTCGCCGTTGATGCCGCCGTTGGCATTGATGGTTCTGGCGTGAAAATTCAGATGGTCGAGCGCCGACTGGCCGGCGGCGGCCATGGGCCCGGTGAGCGGATCGATCAGGGCAATGCGAACGGTGTCCGCACTGACCGTGCCGACCAGCAAAACGGTGGTGGCGAGCGTGGATAGCAGTGTTTTCAACATGGGGCTCTCCTGATTGTTGTTCTGAGTTGCATGTTTAGTGCCCAGGGTGGCGTCGCCGCCGTCGCCCGAGCGTGAACGGACCCTCCGGCAACCGGCGCCGGCGCCGGACGCATAAAAAAGGCCCGCCGAAGCGGGCCAGCCCATTGACGATGGAACCAAAACCTTTCTATACCTCCAGCCACTCCTTGCGGATCGCCTCATCCGCGCGCAGCTCCTGGGGTGTTCCTTCGAACACGATCTGCCCGTGCCCCATCACCAGCACGCGATGGGAAATGTCCATGGCGATGGACAGCTTCTGTTCCACCAGCAGAATCGACACGCCGGCCCGGGCGATCTCCGAGATCAACTCGCCGATCTGCTTGACGATCAACGGCGCCAGCCCTTCGGTGGGCTCGTCGATCATGATCAGCTCCGGATCGCCCATCAGCGTGCGGCTGATGGTCAGCATCTGCTTCTCGCCGCCGGACAGCACGCCCGCCGGTGAATCCGCCCGCTGGGCCAGATTGGGGAACATCTCCAGAAACTGCTCCACCTTCCACTTGCCCGGCCGGCGGGTGTTCTTGATGCCCAGCTCCAGGTTCTGACGCACCGACAGGGTGGGAAAGATGTCCCGGTTTTCCGGCACATAGCCCAGCCCCTTGCGGGCGATGCGATGGTTGGGCAGGCCGGCGATCTCCTCCCCGCGAAAGCGGATCGAACCCTGCGGGGGCACTTCCCCCATGATCGCCTTGACGGTGGTGGAGCGGCCCACGCCGTTGCGGCCCAGCAGCGCCACCACCTCGCCTTCCTTCATGGAGAAATTCACCCCGTTGAGGATGTGGCTCTTCCCGTAGTAAGCGTGTAAATCGTTGACTTCCAGCATCACGCCGCCTCCTCCCCGAGATACGCTTCCTTCACCCGCGGATCGTTGCGGATTTCCTCCGGCGTGCCGGTGGCGATGATCTTGCCGTAGACCAGCACCGAAATGCGGTCGGCCAGTTCGAACACCACGCCCATATCGTGCTCCACGATCATCAGCGTGCGGCCCTCGGCCACCTGGCGGATCAGATTGATCGCCTGGGTGGTTTCGGTATTGCTCATGCCGGCGGTGGGCTCGTCGAGCAGCACCACCTTGGCGTCGCAGGCGATGGTCATGCCGATTTCCAGCGCGCGCTGGCTGGCATAGGGCAAGGCCCCCGCCGGCACATCGCGCAACGCCTGCAGGCCGATCATCTCCAGCACTTCCTCGGCGCGCCGGTTGGCCTCGCGCACCCGCGCCGCCGGCCGCCAGAACACATAGCCGGCATGGGCCTGCTTGAAGCAGGCGCAGCGCAGATTCTCGAACACCGACAGGTTGCCGAACACGTTGCTGACCTGGAACGACCGGGACAGCCCGCGCTGCTGGATCTTGTCCGGGCTCAGCCCGTTGATCTTGTCGCCGTGCAGGTAAATCTCCCCGCTGGTGGGCGCGAACGCCCCGGAGAGCAGGTTGAAGAAGGTGGATTTGCCGGCCCCGTTGGGGCCGATCACCGCGTGTACTTCATTCTCCGCCACGTCCAGGTCGACGCCGCAGATCACTTCCGCCGGGCCGAAGCTCTTGGTCAGCCCCTTGATCGACAGTGCGCTCATGCCTGGTCCTCCCGCAGCTTGTTGGTGGCACGCTTGATCAGGCCGCCGGCCACCAGCAGCACCACCACGGTGAGCCAGCCCCAGGGGCCCGCGGCGTCGAAGTCCACGCCGAACACATGGGCGAACTCGTCACTGCCATGGGTGGCCTGGAACGCCAGTTCGATCAGAACCACCAGGCCGACGATGATCAGACCCACCGCCAGGGCGCCGCTCAGCCAGCCCGGCAGGCGCCGGCCCAGATCGCCGTCCCGCCAGGCCACGCGCACCTGCTCGATGCCGCCGCCCAGACCGCGCGGCGCGAACATCACGATGGCCAGGAACACCAACCCCACGTACAGGATCGAGGCGTCGGTATAGTCGCTGAGCATGGAGTTCATCAGCGTCACCACCACGGCGCCCACGATCGGCCCGTAGAACACGCCGAGCCCGCCCACCGCGGCCATCAGCAGCGCCAGGCCGGACGGGATCAGACCCAGGGCTTCCGGGGTGATAATCTCGTAGTTCACCGCCGCCATGCCGCCGGCCAGGCCACCGAAGGAACCGGCGGCGATAAAGATCATGAAACGCACGTTGCGCGGCGGGTAGCCGATGAACTGCAGACGGTCCGGGTTATCGCGCACCGCGTTGGACATGCGCCCCAGCGGCGTGCGGGTAAAGGCCCACATGGCGAACACCCCGGCGAAGGTCCAGAAGGCGATGAACCAGTACACGTCCGAGGACTGCGCCAGCTCCAGGCCGAACCACTGCGGCCCGACCATGCGGTTGCCATAGATACCGGCCTCGCCGCCGAACAGCGACGGGAACATCTGACCGGCCGCGGCCACCATTTCGCCGAGACCCAGGGTGATCATGGCGAAGGCGGTGCCGGCCCGGCGACAGAACGGCCAGCCCAGCACCAGCGCCACCAACCCGCCGGCGATCATGCCCACCAGCGGCATGCCCAGCACCGGCACATGGGCCCAGAAGCCCTCGCCGGCGTAGGACGCCTCGTCGATGGCGATCATGGCGTGCATGGCGGCGTAGCTGCCGAGGCCGAAGAACACCGCGTGGCCGAAGGACAGCATGCCCCCCTGACCGAGCAGCATGTTGTAGGACAACGCGAACACGATATTGATACCGATCACGTTGAGCAGGGTGAAGGCGGTGCTGTTGCCCTGAAAGAACACCGGCAACAGCAGCAACACCGCGGCGAACACCACCCAGGGCACCAGACCGCGCAGGGAGGTGCGGGATTTTGTACGTTGCATGGGTGCGATAATGTCCTGGCTCATGGTTCAAGTTCCCCCATCAAACCGCGGGGCCGGAAGATCAGGATCAGTACCAGCAGGATAAAGGGCGTCATCGGCGCCAGGGTGGCCAGGGAAATACGGCCCACCTCGCCATAGGGGTCCAGGTTGGCGCCCAGGGCGTTGAACACGTCCGCCAGGGAGGCGTCGATGGCGACGAAGAAAGTCTGCAGCAGGCCGATCAGCAACGACGCATAGAAGGCCCCTTGCAGCGACCCCATGCCGCCCACCACCACCACCACGAACACGATCGGCCCGAGGGTGGCGGCCATGCCCGGCTCGGTGGCCAGCAGCGGCCCGCCGATCACGCCGGCCAGCGCCGCCAGCGCGCAACCGAACCCGAACACGCCCATGAACAGCCGCGGCACGTTGTGGCCCAGATGCCCCACCATTTCACCGTGGGTCAGGGCGGCGCGGATCATCATGCCGACGCGGGTTTTCTTGAGCAGGTACCAGAGCGCGATGAACATCAGAATGGAGATCAGAATCACCACGCCGCGGAAAATCGAATAATCGGTGCCGAACAGCGTGAACAGCGGCTCGCGCATATAGGACGGTTCGCGATAGGCCACCGCCACCGTGCCCCACACCATCTGCACCAGTTCGTCGATGACGTAGGCCAGGCCGAAGGTGAACAGCAGCTCCGCCACGTGGCCGTTGGCGTGCACGCGACGCAGGCCGAAACGCTCCACCAGCGAACCGAGCGCGCCCACCAGCAGCGGAGCGAGAATCAGGGCCGGCCAGAAGCCGGTGTACATGCCCAGGGTATAGGCGAAATACGCACCCAGCATGTAGAAGCTGGCATGGGCGAAGTTGAGCACGCCCATCATCGAGAAGATCAGGGTCAGACCGCTGGACAGCATGAACAGCAACAGGCCGTACAACACACCGTTCAGGGTCGAAAAAATCACAAGTTCGAGCATGACAAGGCTCCCGGAGCAGCGGCTTACGCCGCTGCCCTACTGCACGATCACGGAAGGTCGCGGGGCCGTCGTTATTTGGGACGGCGCATGCGACAGGTGGTGGGCAGGGTCACGTCATCACGGTCGATGCGTGCCACCTTGTGGAAGTTGTAGTCGGTGCCTTCGGCGCCATACTCCATGTCGTCCTGCATCACGGAGATGAACATCGGCAGCTGGATCTGGTGATCCTCGGCACGCATGACCACTTCACCGGTGGTGGTTTCCAGGCTCAGCCCTTCCATCGCCTTGGCGACCGCCACCGGATCGGTGGAGCCGGCCTTGTCAGCGGCTTTCTTGAACATGTCGAGCAGGGTGCTCAGACGCAGGTAGTAGAAGTCCCAGCCGGTCTCTTTGTACATGTTGACCTGACGCTTGGCCATTTCCTCGTCTTCGAAGTCACCGTAGTACTCGTTGATCTGGTAGATGCGGTCCACGCCCTTGTCGCCCAGCTGGGTGACCACGCCGGAGCTGGCGCCGTAGTAGGTGTAGAAAGGCGCGTCCAGACCAAACTCGGCGGCGGCTTTCACCAGCAGGGTGATGTCCTGGCCCCAGTTACCGCTGATCACCGCGTCGGCGCCGGAGGACTGGATCTTGGAGATGTAGGGGGTGAAGTCCTTGACCTTCGCCAGCGGGTGGAAGTCGTTGCCCACGATTTCGATATCCGGGCGCTTCTCTTTCAGCATTTCGCGCGCCGCCTCGGAAACCGCATGGCCGAAGCTGTAGTCCTGGTTGATCAGGTACACCTTCTTGATGTCCTTGTTCTCGGCGATGTAGCTGGTCAGCGCATTCATTTTCATGTCCGCGTTGGCGTCGAACCGGAAATGCCAGTAGGAGCAGCGCTCATTGGTGAAGGACGGGTCCACCGCCGCGTAGTTCAGGTACATCACTTCCTTACCCGGGTTACGCTGGTTGTGCTTCTCAACGGCGCCGATCAGCGCGGAGGCCACCGAGGAGCCGTTGCCCTGGGTGACGTACTGGATGCCACCGTCGATGGCTTTCTGCAGCTGGACCAGGCTCTCCTGCGGGTTCACCTTGTTGTCCAGGCCGACGATTTCCAGCTGTTTGCCGGCGATGCCACCGTTGGCGTTGATGCGTTTGGCTTCGAACTTGAGGTGCTCCAGGGCCGGCTGGCCGGCGCCGGCCATGGGGCCGGTGAGCGGATCGATCAGGGCAAGTTTCACGGTCTCGGCGGCGCCGGCGGTTTGCACCAGCAGCAACGAGGCAGCGATAAGAGTGAAAAAGGATTTCAACATGACGCTCTCCACGATTGTTGTTGTTCTGCCGGCGCCCGAGTGTCGCGAAGCGGACCGGCATTTCACCTTGGCGGCCACCCTGGGGCAGCACGCCTTGATGCGTTTTGTTTACCGTTTTTGCGGGCACCGTTCTGCTCGACCCGGTGTCCGCTTTCTCATTTTTTCCGCATGCGCAGGAATTGTTTTTGTTGCGCGATCAGTCCGTCATCAAAATCCGGGCCGACGATGTTCGCCTCGGCGCCGGTGGTGGCGACATACTTTTTAGTATGTGCGCACGAAAATAATCCTGTCCAGTGACATTTCCGGTCTTTTCCGGCGCCTCACGGCGTGGTCGAAAAGTGCCGCTGGAAAGCCCCACTTAGGTCAAGCCGGTACTCCTTAAATTCGCCGCTATCCCAAGCGTGGTGCTGCTTTAAGCATGAACGCGCCGGCCCGGCACGGCAATGTTCGATTGCGACGGGCAACCGGACAATCACGCCAGCGCACCGTCCCACCCCTTTGCCCGCCCGACGGCCGCGAAAAATCGGCTTTCCCGCCGGTTGGCGTCGTCCCCGCACGCGCCGCGAGCGTCCAAAAATGCCCGTTTCCGGGGCAAAAAAAATGGCGCTTTGTTGCCTTAAACGCGATGCTGTTTGCTGATCTTCGCCGCGTGCTGTTACCCCAGGTAACACGGCGTGTGAAATTTTCCCGAACCGCCTTGACCCTTTTCTGGCGCGCCGGTATGAATTGCTCCACAACGATTTTCAAAACAGACGTTTAAAAAAACAAACAGATTCGCTTAGGGAGAGAACCATGCTCAATGGCTTGATGATGGACGCCCCGCTGACCCTGATGGATGTGCTCGATTACGGCGCCCAGGTGCACCCCAAGGCGGAGGTGGTGTCCGCCACCGTGGAAGGCGGCGTGCACCGTCAGAACTACCGGCAGACCCGCCGCCGGGTGGCGCGGCTCGCCCACGCTCTGGTGGCGCAGGGGGTGAAGCCCGGCGACCGGGTGGCCACCATCGCCTGGAACACCTACCGGCATCTGGAACTGTACTATGCCATCGCCGGCATCGGCGCGGTCTGCCACACCATCAACCCCAGGCTGCCGGCGGACCAGATGGCCTACATCGTCAACCACGCCGACGACACCCTGATCTTCTTCGACACCACCTTTACCCCGCTGATCACCGGGCTGCGCGACCAGTTCCCGGCCCACACCCGCTATGTGGCGATGACCGACCGGGCCCACATGCCGGAGGGCGACGACCTGCTCTGCTATGAAGAACTGCTGGGCGGCCAGCCGGAGCATTACGACTGGCCCACGCTGGACGAAAACACCGCCTGCGCGTTGTGCTACACCTCCGGCACCACCGGCAATCCCAAGGGCGCGCTCTACTCCCACCGTTCCTGTTTGCTGCAGGCCCTGTTCGCCCTGGCCGGCTCCAACGGCGTGTTCCGGGTCGGCGACCGGATTCTGCCGGTGGTGCCCATGTTCCATGTCAACGCCTGGGGGCTGCCCTATGCCGCGCCGCTCACCGGCTGTTCGCTGATCATGCCGGGCGCCGCCCTGGACGGCGCCAGCCTGTTTGATGTGATGGACCGGGAAGAGGTGACCGGCGCCTGGGGCGTGCCCACGGTGTGGATGGGTCTGCTCACCGAGATGAAACAGCGCGGCCGCAAACCCGGTCGCCTGCGCCAGGTGCTGATCGGCGGGTCGGCGCCGCCGCGCAGCATGCTGCGCGCTTTCGAGAACGACTACGGCATCGAAGCCATGCAGGGCTGGGGCATGACCGAAATGAACCCCACCGGCAGCATGGGCATTCTGGTGGAGGGCGAGGATCAGCTGCCCCTGGAAGAGCGGCTGGACATCAAGAGCAGCGCCGGGCGCCGCCTGTTCGGCGTGCGCATGAAACTGGTGGACGACGACGGCCGGGAAGTGCCCCAGGACGGCCAGGCGGTGGGCGAACTGTATGTGAAGGGCCCCACCGTGATCAGCGCCTACTTCAACAACGAGGAAGCCACCGCCAAGGCGTTCGACAAGGACGGCTGGTTCGCCACCGGCGACATGGCCTCGCTCACCGAGGACGGCACCCTGCACATCGTCGACCGGGCCAAGGACCTGATCAAATCCGGCGGCGAGTGGATCAGCTCCATCGATCTGGAAAACCTGGCCGCCGCCCACCCGGACGTGGCCGAGTGCGCGGTGATCGGCGTGCCCCACCCGAAATGGGACGAACGACCGCTGCTGATCGTGGTACCGCGCCCGGGCAGCGAGCCCGACAAGCAGGCGCTGCTCGATCACATGGCCGGGGAAATCGCCAAATGGCAGCTGCCCGACGACGTGCTGTTCGTGGACGAGCTGCCCCATACCGCCACCGGCAAGGTCTCCAAACGCCATCTTCGGGACCGTTTCGGCGGCCATCTGGCCGACGCCGGCTAAATCAAAAAAGGACGCTCAATGTTGGATATCAAGGAACAACGGGTGCAGGCCAACGGCCTGGACTTTCTGGTACGCAGCGCCGGCGACCCGTCGGCGCCGCCGGTGATTCTGCTGCACGGTTTTCCCGAGTGCGGCTATTCCTGGCGCTATCAGATGCCCTATCTGGCGGACCAGGGCTTCCATGTCCTGGCACCGGACCTGCGCGGCTACGGCCGCAGCGCCGCGCCCAAGGAGGTGGAGGCCTATCGGCAGGATGTGCTGGTCAGCGATGTGCTGGGCATCCTCGACGCCTTCGGCGCGTCCCGGGCGCGGGTGGTGGGCCACGATTGGGGCTGCGCCCTGGCCTGGCAGGTGGCCCGCCAGGCGCCGGACCGGGTGGTGGCCGTGGCCGGCCTGTCGGTGCCCTACCCGGGCATCGGCCCCAAGCCGCCCACCGAGCAGATGCGCGCCGCCTTCGGTGACCGCTTTTTCTACCAGCTGTACTTCCAGCAACCGGAGGTGCCGGAGCGGGAACTGGAAGCGGACCTGCGCGACTTTCTGCGGCGCATGTACCACGCCTTGTCCGGCCCCGGCATGAAGGAGAAACACCGCACCCATGGCACCGCCACCGGCCTGCTCGACATTCTGCAGCCGCCGCAAGGTGCGCAGCCGTCCTGGATGACGGAGGCGGATCTGGATGTCTACGTGGACAGCTTTGAACGCAGCGGCATGACCGGCCCGATCAACTGGTACCGGGCCATGGATCTGTCCTGGGAGCAGCAACGCGCCGACGGCCGTGAACGCATCCACCCGCCGGCGTTTTTCCTGGCCGGCAAGGAAGACCCGGTGATCCAGTTCGCCGGCCGCGCGCTCAAGCGGATGCCGGAGCTGATGGACGATCTCGCCGAGCCGGTGATGCTGGACGACATCGGCCATTGGGTGCAGATGGAAGCCGCCGACACCGTCAACGAGCACCTGGGGCGTTTTCTGCGTCAGGTCGACGACGCCGGCTGAGCCGGACGCCGTCGCGTCTTATCCGCGTCAGTTCATCCGCCGCATTTCGATGCGGCGGTTACGCTCCCGGCCCTGCTCGGTGCCGTTATCGTCCACCGGCCGGCTGGCGCCGTAGCCCACCGCCGTGAGGCGGCCCGGGTCCACGCCCTGGTCGATCAGAAAATCACGCACCGAGGCGGCGCGCCGTTCGGACAAGGCCTGGTTGTAGCTCGCCGACCCGGTGGAGTCGGTGTGGCCGCCGATCTCCACTTCACTGTTCGGGTAGGCCTGCAGCCGCTCCGCCACTTCCCGCAGCACGGTCTTGGCGTTGGGGGTCAGGCGGGCCGAATCGAACTCGAAGTTGACCCCGTGCAGCACTTCCGGCGGCGCCATCGGCACCGGCTTCACCACCACCCGTTCGCGCTCGATGATGCGCGTTTCGTAATCGCCGCCGCCGAACAACGGGAAGGTCAGACCCACCAGGGCGCGCACGTCGTTGAAGGGTTCGTTGCCGCTGCCGTCGTCGGAAAAGTCGAGCACATAGCGCAGTTCCATGCGCAGCCCCATGCTGCCCCACACGTCCCGGAAATGCAGACCGGCGCCGGCGTTCAGAAAAGCATTGGTGTCGGTGCCTCGGTTGGAGTCGGTATAAATGCCGCCACCGCCCACCAGCAGATAGGGAGAGGGGCCTTCGCGGTACAGGTAGCGCAGGGCGTCGGCGCCCAACCCGTACTGCCAGTGCTGGCCCGAGGCCCGGTCGCGCTCCAGTGAATGGCCGAAGCCCTGCCACTCCAGGTCCCAGTGCTCACCGATCTGGCGGCCCAGACCGAAGCGCAGCCCGGTGCCGTAGTCCACGTCGTTGCGATCCTGGTCCTCGAACACATACACGCCCATGGCGGAGGCGTTCCAGCCGCGCGGGTCGGCCCGTTCGCCGTCGGCATGGGCCACCGGCGAGGTCAATACCGCCAGCCCGGCCCCGATCGCGGCTCCCACCAGACAACACAGCTTTACCGAGGGCATATCCCGTCCCACTCCATAAAATTAATTGCTGTTCATAATGCCGAGCGGCGGCCGGCGAAACTGTGGAAAGCGTGTAGAAGGCGTGTAGAAAAAGTGTAAACCCGCTGTACTTGTTGCCCCCGCCCGGCCCGGTAGACTGGCCGTTCGCGCAACCCGGACGGGAGGTATCCATCGAGTTCCTGCAGCAGTCCCTGGGCCTGAGTCTGGCCCTGTTCGCCCTGTGCGTGGTGGTCATCGCCACCGCCGGCGTGAAAATCACCGGCGTGGTGGACGAGCTGGCGGACCGCACCCGTCTGGGCGAGGCACTGGCCGGCGCGGTGCTGCTGGGCGCCACCACCTCCCTCTCCGGCAGCGTGCTGTCGGTGACCGCTGCCCTGAAAGGCAACGCGGACCTGGCGCTGAGCAACGCCCTCGGCGGCATCGCCGTGCAGACCGCCTTCCTGGCGGTGGCGGACCTGTTCTACCGCCGCGCCAACCTGGAACACGCCGCCGCCTCCGCCGCCAACCTGATGCAGGGTGCCCTGCTGGTAACCCTGATGGCGGTGATCCTGGTGGGCACCTATTCGCCGCCGGTCACGGTGTGGGGCGTGCACCCGGCCACTCTGGTGCTGCTGGCGGTGTACGGTTACGGCCTGCGCCTGATCCGCCACGCCCGCCTTCAGCCCATGTGGCGGCCGGCGCGCACCCGCGAAACCCGGGAAGACGTGCCCGACGAAGAGAACCTGCGCCTGTCACTGGGCAAACTGGTGCTGCTGTTCCTCGCCCTGGGCGCCCTGCTCGGCCTGTCCGGCTGGGCCCTGGAAAACGCCGCCGCCGCCCTCGCCGACCAGACCGGCCTGGCGCAGACCACCGTGGGCCTGCTGCTCACCGCCACGGTGACCTCGCTGCCGGAACTGGTGACCTCGGTGGCGGCGGTGCGCCGGGGGGCACTGACCCTGGCGGTGGGCGGCATCATCGGCGGCAACGCCTTCGATACGCTGTTCACGGCCGCGTCCGACATCGCCTACCGGGAGGGCAGCATCTATGCGCGCATGGGCGACGACCTGCTGCTGTGGGTGGCGCTGTCGGTGCTGATGACCGGCGCCCTGCTGATGGGCATGATCCGTCGCGAGGAGCAGGGGCCCGGTGGCATCGGCTTCGAAAGCGCCGCCGTGCTGCTGCTCTATGCGACGGGGATCGGCCTGGTGCTGCACGGCGCATGATTTTACCTGCCTTTTATGATCGCCCCCGGGCGTCCGGTTTATAGTCGGAGGACGGAATCGGGCGCCGCCCGGTCGCCACCGCCGCCGGGAGGCCAGCTTGAACCGCGACCAACCCTCAGACCCTGAACACCACGACGAAGACAGCACCCCCTGGGAAGACGCGGTGAAACGGGAACGCCGCGACGCGGCCCGGGACGGCGACCACGACGACGAGGAGGAAGACGACAAGCAGGAACGCTACCTGCCCTCCAAGGCGGCGGCGGTGCACGAACGGCTGCGGGTGTCCGGCGAAAAGGAGCTGGAGCGCGACGCCATGGCGCTGCTGTGGTCGGCGGTGGCCGCGGGCATTTCCATGAGCGCCTCGTTCATGGCCCGTGGCCTGCTGGACGCGCACCTGCCGGACAGCGACGCCGGCTTTCTGGTGGGCAGCATCGGCTATACCTTCGGCTTTTTGATCGTGATCCTGGCCCGCCAGCAACTGTTCACCGAAAACACGGTGACCGCCGTGCTGCCGTTCATGAGCCACCCCACCGCCGGCAATCTGGGCCGGCTGATGCGCCTGTGGGGCGTGGTGCTGGCCGGCAACATCGTCGGCGCCGGGCTGGCCGCGTTCACCTTTCTGCACCTGCCCATGTTCTCGCCGGCGGTGGCCGAATCGTTCGTGTCACTGGGCCACAAGGTGATGGAGAACGGCCCCTTCGAAATGTTCTCCAAGGGCATCGTCGCCGGCTGGCTGATCGCCACCATGGTGTGGGTGATGCCCTCCGCCGACCAGGCCAAGGCCTGGGTGATCCTGATCATGACCTACGCGGTGGCCATCGGTGAATTTCCGCACATCATCGTCGGCGCCAGCGAGATCCTTTATCTGGTGTTCGCCGGCGAAACCGGCTGGGCGGACTTTTTCCTGCGCTTCGGCCTGCCCACCCTGGCCGGCAATATCGCCGGCGGCACCTTTATCTTCGCGCTGATCAGCCATGCGCAGATCCGCAACGACATGGACATCCAGCGCCAGGGCCGCCGGGGCGCCTGGGGCTTTGCCCGCAAGCACGCACCTGGACATAAAAATAAGAATCAATAACAATTGCGGCTCGTTTTCCCGCATGGCCGCCCATGACCTCGCAACCGCCGACGCCGGCTCTGTACGCGGAGTACACCCGCAAAATCCAGCGCTATCTCTGGCTGCGCACCGGCGACACCGAGCTGGCGGCGGATCTGACCCAGGAGTGCTTCACCCGACTGCTGGCCCGCGACGGCGACGCGCCCATCGAGCGGCCCCTGCCCTATCTCTACACCCTGGCCGGCCACCTGCTCACCGACCACCGCCGGCGCCACGAGACCTGGCGGACCGGCACCCTGGCGCCGGACGAGATGGACAGCCTGCTCGACGACCGCGCCGGCCCGGACGTGCTCTACGAAACACAGCGCAAGGTGGACGACATCCAGGCCGCGCTGGCCCGGCTTCCGGCCCGCTCGCGGCGCGTGTTTCAGTTGTGCCGGGTGGAAGGCCACACCTATCCCGAAGCGGCCCGCGCCCTGCGCCTGTCGGTGAGCTCGGTGCAGAAACATCTGGCCCTGGCGATGCGCTATATTCTCGACCAGACCCACACCGACGATGACTGACCTCCGCACGGAACGCCGCCCATGAGACTGTCCTTTTCTTCCCGACATGCCGACGCCGTGCAGTGGTGGCTGCGTAGCCAGGACGGTCCGCTGAGCGACGCCGAGGAGCGCGCCCTGGAGCGCTGGCTGGCCCGCGACCCGGCCCACGGCGAAGCGCTGGCGGCGGTGGAAATGCAATGGGCCCTGGCCGGCGAGCTGGCGCATCGCCCGTCCCGCCATCGAACCGCCAGGCCGGCCCCGGCCCGGCGCCGGGTGACGCCGTGGCTGGCCGCCGCCTGCGTGCTGCTGGCGGTGCTGGTCTGGCGCGGACCGCACTGGTGGTGGCAGATTCGGGCGGACCGGGTCACCGGCGCGGCGGTGGAGACCCTGACCCTGAGCGACGGCAGCCGCGTCACCCTGGCCGGCCACTCGGCCCTGCGTCTTGATTACGACGACCGCACCCGCACCGTGACCTTGCTGCGCGGGGAGGCGCTGTTCCGGCCGGCGCCGGTGACCGGGACGGAGCCACGGCCGTTCACGGTGCGCGCCGGCGACGCCCGCCTGACCGCCCGCGGCACGCAATTCTGGGTACGGCGTCTGAGCGCGGACGAGCAGCACGTGGGCGTGCTGGAGCACCGGGTGCTGGCGCGTCTGGCGGACGGCCGCCAGCGGCTGCTGGCCAGTGGCGACAGCGCCCGCCTCAGCGACCGGGCGGGGATCCGCCCGCTGACCCTGGACCCGGCCCGCGCCGCCGGCTGGGCCCGCGGCGTGCTGGTGTTCGACGCGGTCCCGCTGGACCAGGCGCTGAGCCGCATCAACACCTTCCGCGAGCGGCCGGTGGTGCTGCTCGACCGCGCCCGCGCCGGCGCGCCGGTGCGCGCCGTGCTGCACCTGGACAGCCTGGACCAGGGCGTACCGGCCCTGGCCAACGGCCTGGGCCTGCGCACCCTGGAAGTGCCCGGACTGACGCTGCTCTACTGAACCCGCCCTCACTCAACCCGGCCGGACCGGGCCCTGACGGAAAAATTTACTCGCTTTCCCGCCCCATACGTCATAGCCGTCAAACACAACGCTTCTCATTTTCATTGTCCGCTTGCGCGGACTAAGGATGGAACGGTTATGCCCCGCAATTTTTCGCGCTGCCTGGGCGGCGCCTGGCTTGCCCTGGTGCTCATTGCCCCCGCCGTACAGGCCCGGAGCCCGGCCCCGGCCACGCCGCCGGCCAGCGTGGCCGAGCGAACCTATGACCTGCCCGCCCAACCCCTGCGCACCGCCCTGCCGGGCTTCGCGGAGCAGGCCGGCATCGACCTGATCATCGGTGACGCGGATCTGGAAGGCCGCCGGAGCCCGGCCCTGCGCGGGCGCTATTCGGTGCGCGCCGCCCTGGACGCGCTGCTGGCCGGCAGCGGCCTGGATTACCGGGCCGAGGCCCGCGACGGCGGCCGCCTCACGGTGAGGCTGATCCAGGCCCGCGCCGCCAGCGCCGCCCCCCACCAACTGGACGACGTGGTGGTGTCCGCCGCCCGCAGCTATACCGTGGCCGGCAAATCGCCGCGCAAGATCACCATGATCTCCCGCCAGCAGATCGAGGAGCAGATGGCGATCAGCGACGATCCGGGCGCGGTGCTGGCCAACCTGATCCCCTCCTACTCGCCCAGCCGCCAGAAGCTGTCCAACACCGGCGAGACCTTCCGGGGCCGCACGCCGCAATTTCTGATCGACGGGGTGCCGCAGTCCAACCCGCTACGCAACGGCGGCCGCGCCAGCTACACCATCGACCTGAGCATGGTCGAGAGTATCGAGGTGATCCACGGGGCCAGCGCCGAGTACGGCCTGGGCGCCACCGGCGGCATCATCAACTTCGTCACCCGTCGCCCGGAACAGCCCGGCTTCCAGCAGCACGTGGGCGTCAGCCTGACCACCGACGACGACGTGCAGAGCAACGGCCTGGGCCACAAGCTGGACTACCGCTTCACCGGCCAGACCGAACGCTGGGACATCGTCGCCGCCGCCAGCCGCCAGGAGCGGGGCCTGTTCTACGACGGCCGTGACCGCATCATCGGCTTCGCCTACCCCGGCGAGATCCAGGACTCCACCAGCCACGACCTGTTTCTGAAAGCCGGCTACTGGCTGGACGACAACCAGAACATCACGGTCAGCGCCAACCGCTTCGAGCTGGAAGGCAACCATGACTACCGGGCGGTGCCCGGCGACCGGGACGCCGGCATCCCCACCACCGCCACCAAAGGCGGCGCCGAGGGCGACCCCATGTTCAACAAGGTCACCACCCTGCGCGCCAGCTACAGCCACGGCAACTGGCTGGGCAACCAGATCGACGCCCAGATCTATCACCAGGACTTCGAGGGCCAGTTCGGCGCGCTGCGCTCCGGCTCCTTCCAGGACCCGGCCCTGGCGCCGGTGGGCACGCTGCTGGACCAGACCCGCAACGAGTCCGAGAAACTGGGCAGCCAGTTCACCCTGAAGCGGCGTGGCCTGTTCGATGACCATCTGGATCTGGCCGCCGGCTTCGACGCGCTCAGCGACGAAACCCGCCAGAGCCTGGTGCTTACCGACCGGGTCTATGTGCCGGAAACCGAATACCGCAACTACGCCGGCTTCCTGCAGCTGGATCTGCGCCCCACCGAGCGGCTGGCCTTCTCCGGGGGCGCCCGCCACGAATACGCCAAACTGAACGTCGATGATTACCGCACCGTGGCCGCCAACGGCGCCGTGCGGGTGGACGGCGGCGACCCGGACTTCGAGGAAACCCTCTACAACCTCGGTCTCACCTATAAGGTGGCCGACGACGTGCAGCTGTTCGCCAACTACTCCGAAGGCTTCGGCATGCCGGACGTGGGCCGGGTGCTGCGCGGCATCGACCAGCCCGGCCAGGACGTGGACACCCTGCTGGCCCTGAAGCCGGTGGTCACCGACAACCGGGAAGCCGGCCTGCGCTTCACCGGCGAACGGGCCCGCTTCGAGATCAGCTACTTCGAATCCGACTCCGATTACGGCGAGCGGCTCAGCGAGGAGAACGGCGTCTACGTGGTCAACCGGGAGAAGGTGGAGATCAAGGGCGTGGAGGCGTCCCTGGACTGGCGCGCCAGCGAGGCCCACCAACTGGGGCTCACCTACACCCATCAGAAGGGAAAATCCGACACCGACGGCGACGGCACCGTGGACACCACCCTGAGCGGCATCAGCCTGGCGCCCAACCGGCTCGGCGCCCGCTGGAGCGCACGCTGGAACGACGGCCTGCGCTCCCTGGTGCAGCTGAACCACTACTTCGACCGCGGCTTCGACCAGCCGGACCTGGACTTCGACGGCTACACCCTGGTGGACGCCTCCCTGGTACAGCGTCTGCCGGTGGGCCGCCTCAAGGCCGGCGTGGAGAACCTGTTCGACAAGGACTACGTGAGCTACTACTCCCAGGCCGGCCGGGCCAGCAACGATTTCTACTTCACCGGTCGCGGGCGCGTGTACACCCTGGGCTACGAGGTGGATTTCTGATGCCACGGCTGCTCGCCTGAGTCTTCCACCGGTGCCGCCCGCCCAGGGCGGCACTCTTGCTCTTTACCCTCTCTTTGCCCTTTTCCTGCTTGCGTTTTATTAGCATAAAGCCTATAAAACTAATATTATTCATCGATTAATTAGAAATTCGCCAATGGACGGCGTATGTACGATATCGAATGGACGAAAACGGCGGTGAAGCAGCTGCGAGGAATTCAGCCTCCGAAACAACGGACGGCGATTCTTGACGCGGTCAAGGCGCTGGCCCGTTGCCCGACCCGGGCCGCCAGTGTCAGGGCCCTGCGCGGGCACCGGGCGGGCTACCGGCTTCGGGTGGGCCGTTATCGGGTGCTGTTCGATGTGGACGACGGTGTGCGGATTCTCACCGTGCAAGAGGTGAAAAAGCGAGATGAGCGGACATACCAAGGCTGACGCCGACAAGGCGCAGATTATTCGGGATAACCAGGGCAACCCTTTGTATGCGGTGGTGCCGTTCGAGGAGTATCAGGCGCTGCTGGATGCCGACAGCCGCGTCACGCTTCCCCATGACGTGGTGGCGCTGATGATCGAAAAAGACCTGAGCCCGATGGCGGCGTGGCGCAAATACCGGGGCCTGTCCCAGGCGCGCCTGGCCGAACAGCTGGGCGTCACCCAGGGCGCCGTAGCCCAGGCGGAGAAGCGCGGCAACAAGCCCCACATCGAAACCCTGCGCGCCTGGGCGCGGGTGCTGGAGTGTGAGGTGGCGCAGTTGACGGAGTAGGCCGGCTTGTCGAACCGGAGGGTTCTTATCAAGGCCTGCCTCACCGGCCAGTCCATGATCAGAGGCCGTGCTGTGCGGCAGCGTCGTGAGGGAGGGATTGATTCGCCGGCTTCGCCGTCTCACCCCTTCGGGGCGCCGCCTGCCGGCGGCGTCCTGCGCCGGCCTCTGGCCGGCTTGTCGAACCGGAGGGTTCTTATCAAGGCCTGCCTCACCGCCAAATAAAAAACCCCGCGCAAGCGGGGTTTTTTATTTGGCGGTGAGGGAGGGATTCGAACCCTCGATACGTTGCCGTATACACACTTTCCAGGCGTGCTCCTTCAGCCACTCGGACACCTCACCAAAACTCATTGTCACTACCAGTTGCGACTGCTCTGCCAGTCGCACGCAAGCGTGCTCGCTATTCGGGCCTGCGGCCCTCACCCCTTTCGGGGCCGTCGCTGCTGCGCAGCAACGTTCGCTTGCCTGCGGCAAGGCGTCAGCCACTCGGACACCTCACCAAAACTGATTGTGCTCCGTACCGTTAGTGGTCGGCTGGGACCGGTACAGAGGGCGCGTAGGGTACCCGAGGGTCGGCCCGGAGGCAAGCCGGGAGCGGGTCGAGTGGCGACGGTTTGTACAACCGGTGGCGCTAGCCACCCAGGCGGGCCAGGTATAGCCCCTCAAACTCGCAGACGGTGTCGCCGGCCGGGTTCAAGGCGCCGGCCCGCACGGTCAGGGTGGCCTTGCCGCGTCGGGCGAGGCGCTCTCGGAAACGTCGGCGGTCGTCGTCGGTGACGGTGGCGAGCACGGTGAGGTCGTGATTCAGCGGCAGGCGGTAGTTCTGGTTGCCTTCCACCGCCACCACGTCCACCGGGCCCTGGATATCCACGGTTTCCGCTACCAGCGCTTCGGCCAGCAGGGTGGTGCAGGCCCAGCCGGCCAGGGTCAGCAGCGCCGCCTGGCTGCCGGCGAAGAAGGTGCCTTTGTCGTTGTGGTTGGGGGCCAACGGCGCCGTCAGGGTCAGGGTGGCACCGTCGAAGCCGGTGAAGCGGAACGCCAGGTGCCGGGTCAGGGGGATGGCGTCGCGCACCCGCTCGGCCAGGTGTTCCAGCTCAGTCATCGGGCAGCTCGCGGAGAAACTGTTCCGGGGTTTCGTCGGGCAGCGCCTTGGGTTCCACCGCCGGCGTGCCCAGGTAGATAAAGCCCACCACCTGATCCTTGTCGGCGAAGCCCAGCCGGGCCTTGACGCTGGGGTCGTTGGCCAGGTCGCCGGTGCGCCACATGGCGCCCAGCCCCAGGGCGTGGGCGGCCACCATGATGTTCTGCACCGCCGCGCCCACCGCCAGCACCTGCTCCCAGGCCGGCACCTTGTGGTGCTCGGTGATCTCCGCCACCGCCACGATCAGGGTGGGCGCGCGCAGGGCCTTGGCGCGCAGCTTGTCACGGGCCTTGCGGTCGGCGTCCGGCTGCCGTTTCAGCAGGCGCCATTCCATGATGTCGCCGAGCCGCTCCCGATCCGCCCCTTCCAGGACGATGAACCGCCAGGGTCGCAACATGCCGTGGTCCGGCGCGCGGATCGCCGCGGCCAGCAACTGACGCACTTGCTCCGGCGTGGGGCCGGGTTCGGTGAGGCGGGGCACGGAAACGCGCTGGGTCAGGGCGGTAAGGGTGTCCATGGTGGCTCCTGTTTCGGGATCGCCAGTGTAACCGCTTGCCCGGGCGCGAACGAATCCCCCCGTTGCGGCGCATCGCCGACGAAAGTCGAATCAGTCTTTTTTCTGAACGCACAACTGGGTAAGCTCCCTCGAACGCCACGTCCAGATTGCCGTTGATGACCGCAAGCAAGCATCGCCCCCGGCGCCCTTACCTGGATCCCAGGGAACGGGCCCGCCGGCTGAGCAATTCCATTCGCCTCCTCGCCTTCGCGGTGGCGGCCGGCATTCTGCTGGCGGGCATCGGCCTGTCTCTGTTTCCCCAAACCTACCTGCTCGGCGTGGCCGGACTGCTGGCCTATCCGCTGCTGGTACAGACCCTGCTGGTGATGGCCGAGCGCCGCGACCGGCGCACCGAGCGCGCCGCCCCGGTATTGATGCAGTTGGACGCGGCGGTGATCGGGGTGGCCTGCGCGCTGCTGCATTTCGCGGTGATCCCCAGCCTGGTGCTGCTGATCATCGTGCACGCCAATTCGGTGAGCCACGGCGGCCTGCGCGCCTGGCTGCTGAACCTGCTGAGCACCGCCGTCGGCGCCGGCCTGGCGCTGTGGTTGCTGCGCGTCCCCTTGCAGGTGACCACGGTGCCGCTGCCGCTGTCGGTGCTGTCGCTGGTGGGGCTGGGGCTGCACGTGGGCGCCAGTTCGTTCTTCGCCAACCGGCAGACCCGCTATCTGCAGCAAACCCAGGAACGGGTGCGCGAGCAGCAGCGCCAGGCGGTGGAGCTGTCGCGCAAGCTGGCCAAGTATCTGCCGCCCCAGGTGTGGGGCTCGCTGTTTTCCGGCCAGCGCGACGCCAAGCTGGAAACCCGCCGCAAACGTTTGACCATTTTCTTCTCGGACATCCGCGGCTTCAGCACCGTGTCCGAGGAGCTGCCCCTGGACACGCTGACCAGAATGCTCAATACCTATCTGAGCGAGATGACGCGCATCGCGCTGCGCTACGGCGGCACCATCGACAAGTTCATCGGCGACGCGGTGATGGTGTTCTTTGGCGATCCGAAAAGCGCCGGCGCCCAGGAAGACGCCTTCCGCTGCGTGGCGATGGCGGTGGAGATGCAGGAATACATGCGTTTTCTGCGCCTGCGCTGGCGCCGCGAGGGCATCGACCAAAAGCTGGAGATCCGCATCGGCATCAACACCGGCTTCGTCACCGTGGGCAACTTCGGCACCGACAGCCGCATGGATTACACCATCCTCGGTACCGACGTGAACCTGGCCAGCCGGCTGGAATCCGCCTGCCGGCCGGGTCAGGTGCTGATCTCGGAAAGCACCTACGGCCTGGTCAAGGACCGGGTGCGCTGCCGCAGCGTGGGCGAAATTCAGGTCAAGGGCTTCCATCGCCCGATTACCGTCTATGAAGCCCACGAACTGAAGCGCAACGCCGGCAGCAAACGGCGCTTCGTCACCCTCGACAGCCCCGGCCTGGGACTGCACGTGGACCTGGAACGCATCCACAACTACGACAAGAAAGCGATTCTCAAGGCCCTGGCCCGCTGCGCCACGGAGCTGAAGAAGGCCGAGCCGGCGGCGGTGGAGTACGAGACCGAAGGGTTCGCGCTGTATATGGACGACAAGCGTCTGCGCGAGCGCGACCGGGAGAAGGTGGTGGAGATGCTGGGCCAGGCGGCGCGGCAGATTCAGGACCGGGTGCGAATGTGATCGGAGGGGAACGCTTATGAACGAAACGTCTTCCGGCTGGCTGGGCCGGCTGGAGCGCGCCGGCAACCGCCTGCCCCACCCCACCCTGCTGTTCGTCTGGCTGTGCGCGTTGATGGTGCCGCTGAGCGCGGTGCTGGCGGTGCTGGGCGTCACCGCCGAGCATCCCCTGGAGGACCGGACCGTGGCGGTGCGCTCGCTGCTGGATGGCGAGGGGCTGCGCTATGTGTTCACCCATATGGTCGGCAACTTCACCGGCTTCGCGCCGCTGGGCGTGGTGCTGGTGGCGATGCTGGGGCTGGGTATCGCCGAACATTCCGGGCTGCTGGGCGCCAGCCTGGCGGCGCTGGTGCGCCGTGCCTCCCACCGCACCCTGGTGGTGGCGGTGGCCTTCGCCGGGGTGATGTCGAGCATCGCCTTCGACGCCGGCTATGTGGTGCTGATTCCGCTGGCCGGTTTTCTGTTTCAGCTGGCCGGGCGCTCGCCGCTGGCCGGCATCGCCACCGCCTTCGCCGCCGTCTCCGGCGGCTACAGCGCCAATCTGCTGCTCGGGCCGGTGGACGCGGTGCTGGCCGGCCTGTCCACCGAGGCGGCCCGGCTGGTGGACGCCGAGCGCACCGTGTCGGCGGCGGGCAACTACTGGTTCATCATCGTTTCCACCCTGCTGGTCACCACGCTGGTCTCGCTGATCACGCTGAGGATTACCGAACGGCGGGTGGCGCCGGCGGACCAGGACGTGGCCGATGAGGACCAGGCGCCACGCCTGGATCGGCGCGCGGCCCGCTGGACGCTGGCGACCCTGGGGGTGGGCCTGCTCGCCATCGCCGCCCTGGTGGTACCCGCCGGCGCGCCCCTGCGCGGCGACGACGGCGCCGTGCTGCAATCCCCGTTCATGAGTTCGCTGGTGGTGCTGATCGCGCTGCTGGCGGCGGCCTGCGGGGTGGTCTACGGGCGGCTGAGCGGCGGCTTCCGCTCCGCCGCCGGCGTGATCGAGGCAATGGAGACCACCATGGCCTCCATGTCCGGCTATCTGGTGCTGATGTTCTTCGCCGCCCAGTTCGTGGCCTGGTTCGGCTACAGCCAGCTGGGTCTGGTACTGGCGGTGAAGGGCGCCGCCTGGCTGGGCGGGCTGGAGCTGCCCACGGTGCTGTTGCTGCTGCTGTTCGTGGTGCTGAGCGCGTCCATCAATTTGATGATCGGCAGCGCCTCAGCCAAGTGGTCGATCCTGGCGCCGGTGTTCGTGCCCATGCTGATGCTGGTGGGTATCGCGCCGGAGGCGACCCAGGCCGCCTACCGGGTGGGCGATTCCAGCACCAACATCATCACGCCGCTGATGCCCTATTTCGCGCTGGTGCTGGGCTTCGCGCGCCGCTACCGGGCGGACACCGGCATCGGCACCCTGATCGCCCTGATGCTGCCCTACAGCCTGGCGCTGCTGCTCGGCTGGTCGATCCTGCTGGCGGTGTGGATCGGCTTCGGCTGGCCGCTGGGGGCCTGACGGCGGCCCGCATCCTGAATCGCGGTCGCACGACCGCTGCTACTGGCGCACGGTGCGGGCGTTGAGCGGCGCGTCCTCGTAGTTGGAGCGGAACGGGTTGATGTCGAGCCCGCCCCGGCGGGTGAAGCGCCCGTACACGGACAGCTGGCGGGGGCCGCAGTGGCGGCGCAGATCCACGAACATCTGCTCGACGATCTGCTCATGGAACCCCTGGTGGTTGCGCAGGGACACCACGTAGCGCAGAAAGCTGGCCGGGCTGATCGGCCGGCCGGTGTAGCGCACCTGCACGGTGCCCCAGTCCGGCTGGTTGGTCACCGGGCAGTGGCTGCGCAGCAGATGGGAAACCAGCACGCCGGTGCGCTCCGGCCCCTGGTCGGTGAGCAGCAGCTCCGGCCGGTATTCGAAGTGCTCGAAGGCCACGTCCAGGCTGTCCACCAGCTCGCCCGGTTCTTCCCGGACGTGCTCTTCCCAGAGCGGCTGCTGACGGGCTTCGCGCAGCGTCAGGACCCGCACGTCCACCGGCGCCCCGGCCACCTGTCCCAGATCCCGGGCGATGGTTTCCACTACCCGGTCGCGGCCGGCAAAGCGGCTGTTGGCGAAGCTGTTGAGATACAGCTTCAGCGACTTGGATTCGATGATATTGGGCGAGGTGCAGGGCACCACCAGTTCCGCCAGCGCCACCTCCGGCTTGCCCTTCTCGTTGAGCCAGGACAGTTCGTAGGCGTTCCAGATGTCCTGGCCGTGGAACGGCAGCGCCGTGTCGTCCAGTTCCAGGGATTCGCGGGCGTCCCAGCGCGGCACCGGGCACAGCAGGGACGGCGTGTACTGGTCGATGAAGGCGCTGTTGCGGCCCAGCGGCGTGTCCTTCAGATAACTCATGACGCGACTCTCCTCTCAGCTCAGCTGCGAATGCCGGTGCCGCGGTTGAGCAACCACAGCGACAGCGCGAAGAATACCACCACGAACACCAGAATCGCGCCCAGGGAGGCGTACACATTGACGTCGCTGACGCCCAGAACGCCGTAGCGGAAGGCGTTGACCATGTAGACGATGGGGTTCACCAGGGTCACCGCCCGCCAGAAGTCCGGCAGCAGATCCAGGGAATAGAACACCCCGCCCAGGTAAGTCAACGGCGTCAGCACGAAGTTGGGGATGATGCTGATGTCGTCGAAGTTGCGGGCGAACAGCGCATTGAGAAAGCCGCCCAGGGAAAACAACGCCGAGGTCATCACCACCACCGACACGGTGATCCACAGGTGCTGCAGCGACAGGTGGGTGAAGAACAGGCTGAGCAGGCTGACGATCAGCCCCACCGCCATGCCACGGGCCATGCCGCCCACCACGAAGCCGGTGAGAATCACATAGTTGGGCATCGGCGAGACCAGCATCTCCTCGATGGAGTGCTGAAACTTGGTGGAAAAGAACGAACTGACCACGTTGCCATAACTGTTGGTGATCACGCTCATCATGATCAGGCCGGGCACGATGTACTGCATGTAATCGAAGCCGCCCATGTCGCCGATGCGCTGGCCCACCAGATTGCCGAAGATCACGAAATACAGGGTCATGGTGATCGCCGGCGGCAGCAGGGTTTGCGGCCAGATGCGCGTGAAGCGGCGGATTTCCTTGATCACGATGGTGCAGAACGCCACCCATTGCTGATAACCGCTCATGAGGTGGCCTCCGCGGGCTGCGCCTGGCCGGGCAGATTCTGCTCCACCAGCCGCACGAACAGCTCCTCGAGACGGTTGGACTTGTTGCGCATGCTCATCACCTGAAAATTCTGCTCGGCCAGTTCCGTGAACAGCCGGTTGAGGTTCTCGGTCTTGGGCACCTCCACCTCCAGGGTGGTGGCGTCACGCAGCCGCACCTGGAACCCGGACAGAGACGGCGCCGCCGTCACCGGCCGCGCCAGATCGAGAATGAAGGTCTCCACCTGGAGTTTCTCGAGCAGCGACTTCATGTCGGTGTTCTCGACGATCTGGCCGTGATCGATGATCGCGATGTTGCGGCACAGGGATTCCGCTTCTTCCAGGTAGTGGGTGGTGAGAATAATGGTGCGGCCTTCTTCGTTCAGGCCGATCAGGAAATCCCACATGGACCGGCGCAGCTCAATGTCCACCCCGGCGGTGGGCTCGTCCAGAATCAGCAGGTCCGGCTCGTGGACCAGGGCGCGGGCGATCATCAGCCGCCGCTTCATGCCGCCGGACAGGGTGCGGGCCTGGTTGCTCCGCTTGTCCCACAGGCCCAGCTGGCGCAGGTACTTTTCCGCCCGCTGGCGGGCCAGCGAGGCGGGAATCCCGTAAAACCCGGCCTGGGTGACGACGATGTCGAACACCTTCTCGAACTGGCCGAAGTTGAACTCCTGGGGCACCACGCCGATCTTCTGCTTGGCCAGGGCGCGCTCGGTGTCCAGATCGTGGCCGAGAATCGACACCTGACCGCTGCTCTTGTTGACCAGCGAGCTGATGATGCCGATGGTGGTGGACTTGCCGGCGCCGTTGGGGCCCAGCAGGGCGAAGAAGTCGCCCTTCTCCACCGTCAGCTCGATGCCCTTCAGGGCTTCCACGCCGTTGCCGTAGGTTTTTTTCAGGTTACGAATGGTCAGGGCGGACAAAAGTCACCTCGCCGTCGGAAAAAGGTCAAGAAAACGACCCAGATGGGGCCGCCGGGCCCGCTTTCAAGCCCCGGAGAACGGGCGCCGGCCGTGTTCGCCACGCCATACCCAGTTGAGATGCCGCTCATCGAACCACAGCCACAGCCCTTCCATCATCCAGGGCCAGTGCTCCTCGTCGATGGCGTCGCGGCCTTCCAGCTCCGCCACCAGCACCGCCAGAATGGTGTCGTGGGTGACGTGCACCGCCAGCGCCCCCGGCGCCGGCTCCCGGTCCCGCAGGTAGCCCGCCAGTTTGGCGCGGCCCGCCGCCGGGGTCAGCATGCCGTCGAACGGCTCGCGCAGATGGGCGTTGAGAAAACGCAGCGCGCCCATCTTGAGAAAGGTGGGGCCGACCCGGTTCAGGTCTTCCACGTAGCAGCCCGGTTCCACCAGGGTGTCGTCGGTGATCACGTCCGGCTGGTGATCGATCAGGCCGGCCTCGCGGGCGCCCTCGGCCATGGCCCGGGCGGTGTCCACGCAGCGCCCCACCGGGCTGGAATAGAAAGCGGACACCGGCCGCTCCAGCCGCGCGCCCCAGTCCCGCGCCATGGTGATCCCTTCCGGCGTCAGCGGCAGGCGGTAATCGGCGAAACCGTTCTTGGCCAGCTCGCGCACGGAATGGCGGGTCAGCAGATGGGCCGGCCGGTCGGCCGGAAGCAATTGCAGCGCGTCGTGGAGGCGGGGATGTAATCGGGCCATGTCTACTCGTCTCGAGTGCCCGGTTATCTTACGGAGCGGGGACGCCGATGCCAACCGCCCGGCGCCGGAAAGCGCTGGCAAAAGCCGCGCGGCCTGCTATGGTGAGAGCATGTTTGACACCCCCTTCACGCGTCGCCGCCCGAGCGACCCCGCCCGCTTTCCGGTTCCGGCCCGCGCCCTGCGCGCCGGTGCGCGCCCGCGCGCCTTCCTCGCCTAGCGCCGGATCCCGTTCAGTATCGTCCCGGGGGTCCGGCGACCCGAACACCCGGTTTCACCGATGATTTCCCCCGAACCTTGTTTGAATACTGAACGGAGCGCGCCATGACCGCCCTGCCCCCGATTACCGTTTCCACCCTGGACCGTGAGCGCCTCTATGCGCTGCTGGAAAAACACCCCGGCGACCAGGAGGTGGTGGACCACCTCTACGACGAACTGGACCGGGCCCGCTTCCTGGAACCGGAGGCCATGCCCGACGACGTGGTACGCCTCAACAGCCGCGCCCGCTTCCTGCACGAGGACAGCGGCAAAACCTATGAGCTGGTGCTCTCCATGCCCGCCGAGGCCAGCGCCGGCGACGACCGGCTGTCGATCCTGAGCCCGGTGGGCGCCGCCCTGCTCGGCCTCAGCGTGGGCGCCACCATCGAATGGCCGAGCAAGGGCAAGACCCTGCACCTGCGGCTGACCGGCGTGGCGCAGGCCTGACGCCGGCCGCCGGGAGGCCGCCGCGCTACTTGCCGAACAGGGCCCGGAACCAGGACTTGACCACATTGAGCGTCAGTTGCACCACGCTGAGCCGGCTGCCCTTGTCGGAGACCTGGCCGCCGGACAGCACGCGCTGCACGTTGTCGGCGAACATGCGGGCCATGGCGCCGACGAAGCTCTTCACCAGGCCGCCCCGGCTGAACTGGGACAGCGGCCCGGTGACGCTGTAGGACGCCACGAACTCGATGCGACAGCGCTTGCCGGACTCGTCGCCGATCACCGCGAAGTCCAGGCCGCCGGCGGCGCTGGAGCCGCTGCGCGCGTCCCGGCCTTCCCCTTCCATGCGGCCTTTTCGGCTTTCGTCGTCGAACCGGTAACGGCCGGTGCCGCGAAAGCGCGCACGGATCGCGCCCAGGGAAATTTCCATCTCCACTTCCAGCTCGTTGCCGTTCACCGACAGCAGCCGGGCGCCGGGCACGCAGGGCACCACCCGTTCCACATCGCTAAGGAAGGCCCACACTTCGTCCACCGGCTTCTCCACGGTGATGGTTTCGCGCAGGGTCTGGTCGTCACCGCCGGCGCCGTCGGACGGCGCCGCTTCCACCGCCTCCATATGGCCGGCGGTGCGTTTGAACGTCACCAGCCGCGCGCCGCTCCAGTCCGGCTGGGCCGGCGGCGTGACCTGGGCCTGGTCGCCGGCCAGCAGCTGATCGCGGCGCTCGAACACCGAGCGCACCGCGTTGACGATGCCCACATAGCCGGTGCAGCGGCAGATATTGCCGCCCAGGGCGATGCGGATCTGTTCGTCGGTCAAGGTCCGGTGGCGCAGGATGATGTCGCGGCAGGCCACCAGCATGCCCGGTGTGCAGAAGCCGCACTGCAGGCCGTGAAACTCCATGAAGGCGTCTTGCAGCGCGCCCATCAGCGGGTCGTCGTCACCGCCTTCGATGGTGCGCACGCTGCGCCCTTCACAGGCTTTGGCCAGGGTGATGCAGGCGCGCACCGGCTGGCCGTCCATCTCCACCGTGCAGGCGCCGCACACGCCGTGCTCGCAGCCCAGGTGGGTGCCGGTGAGATCCAGGTCGTCGCGCAGGAAATCCGCCAGGCTGGTGCGCGCTTCCACGTGCCCGCTGACGGCCTCGCCATTGACCTTCATCGTCACTTCGGACAGAGACACTTTGGTGGTCATCGAGTCGCTCCAATCTGTGCCAGCGCGCGTCGCACCGCGACCTTGTACAGCTGGCGGTTGACCTGCGGGTAATCGCCGAGGGCGGTGTCCACCGCCGCGTCCAGCACCGCCACGGCGCCGTCCGGGCCTTCGGCGGCGAGCGCCTCGGCCACCGGTTCCAACGGCACTGGCGGGCTGTCCAGAGCACCCACCAGCACCCGGCAGTAGCCCCGTTCCGGGTCCACCACCACCACGCCGGTGGCCTGGGAGAATTCACCCACCTTCTTGCAGAATTTGTAGTAACCCCAGCGCGCGCTGTCGCTGAGCCTGGGCACGCGCACGCCGGCCAGAATCTCGTTGGGCGCCAGTTCGGTCATGAACGCGGCCTGGATAAAGTTCTCCGCCGCCACCTCGCGCACGCCCTTCTTGCCGCGCAGCAGATAGGTGGCCCCCAGACCGGTCATCACGCACACCCAGTCGGCGGCCGGATCGGCATGGGACAGGCTGCCGCCCAGGGTGCCCCGGTTGCGCACCGCCCGGTAGGCGATGCGCGAGGCCACCAAGGGCAACATGCCCCGGGCGGCGTCGGGCACCCGGCCGTCCTCGAAATCCGCATGGCGCACGGCCCCGCCGTAAACGATGGCGTCGCGGCTTTCCTCCACGCCGGTCAGGTCCTCGGCACGGTGCAGGTCCACCAGCACCGCCGGCCGCGCCAGACGCAGGTTGAGCATGGGCCCCAGGGACTGGCCGCCGGCGATGCACTTGGCCTCGTCGCCGTGCTCGGTGAGCAGGCGCACCGCTTCGGCCCCGTCCCGGGCCGGCAGGTAATCAAACTTCACGGGTTTCATGATGCGTTCTCCTTGCCGGCACCGGCGTTCAGCAGCGCGCCCAGAATGCGTTCCGGCGTGGCGGGGATCTGGTTGATCTCCACGCCCAGGCCGGCCAGCGCATCGTTGATGGCGTTGACGATGGCGCCGCCGGGGGCGATGGCGCCGCCCTCTCCCACGCCCTTGATGCCATGGGCGGTGTGCGGCGACGGGCTCTCGGTGTGCTGAATGCGGATGTGCGGCGCTTCCGCCGCGCCGGGCAGGTGGTAGTCCGCCAGGGTGGAGCTGAGCGGCTGGCCCTGGTCGTCGTAGGTCACTTCCTCGAACAGGGCGGTGCCGATGCCCTGCACCGCGCCGCCGATGGTCTGGCCTTCCACGATCATCGGGTTCACCACCTTGCCGGCGTCTTCCACGATCACGTAATCCAGCAGTTCCACCTTGCCGGTCTGCGGGTCCACCGCCACCACCACCGCGTGGGACGCGTAGGAAAACACCCCGTGGTCGGTTTTCGGCCGATAGGCTTCGGTGACTTCCAGCCCGCCGTGGCGGTCGCCCTCGGGCAGTTCGTCCGGGCGCAGATACCAGATGCGGCCCACCTCGGCGAAGCTCAAGCTGCCGTTGGGACCGTGCACCCGGTCGTCCTCCAGGCGCACCTGTTCCGGCGTGCACTCCAGCGCCCGGGCGGCCATCACCCGGATGCGTTCCGCCAGGGCCTCCGCGGCCCGTGACACGGCGCCACCGGCCATGACGATGCCCCGTGAAGCGAAGGCGCCATAGGAATAGGGCGTGGTGCCGGTGTCGCCCATCAGCACGCGGATGCGGTCCACCGGAATGGACAGGATCTCGGACGCCACCTGGGCCAGGGTGGTCTGCAGGCCCTGGCCGATGCTCTGGATGCCCACCCGCACTTCCACGCCGCCGTCCGGGGTCAGCTTCATGCGCGCTTCGTCGTAGCCGGGCACCAGCGCCAGGCCCCACTGGGCAAAGACTTTACTTCCGTGGGCGGATTGCTCGGTGTAGGTGGCGAAGCCGACGCCGATCAGCCGGCCGTCCGCCTCCGGCGTCTTCTGCCGTTCCCGCACCTGGTCGAAGCGGATCGCTTCCTTGGCGCGCATCAGCGAGCCCGGGTAATCGCCGGTGTCGTAATGCTTGTTGGTCACGTTCACATAGGGCATGGCGTCCGCCGGCACCAGGTTCTCGGCGCGCACTTCCCAGGGCTCGCGACCCACTTCCCGGGCAATGGCGTCGATGGTCAGCTCCATGGCGAAGCACACGCCGGGCCGGGCCACGCCCCGGTAGGGGGTGAACGGCGGCTTGTTGGTGGCCGGCGCGTTGACCTGGCAGCGGTACTCCCGGAAATCGTAGGGGCCGGGCAGGTTGCCGCCGGCCTGGGCCGCTTCCAGCCCGGCGGTGAACGGCCACACCGAATAGGCGCCCACGTCCACGGTGACCTCCGCGTCCATGCCCAGCAGCCGCCCGCGCCGGTCGGCGTAGGCGGTGATCGAATACTGGTGTTCGCGGGTGTTGGCGCCGGCGGTCAGATGTTCGCGGCGATCCTCCAGCCAGCGGAACGGTTTGCGACGGGTCCAGGCCAGCCAGGCCACGGCGATCTCTTCCGGTTGCAGAATGCACTTGTAGCCGAAGCCGCCGCCCACTTCCGGAGCGATCACGCGGATCAGCGATTCGTCGATGCCCAGGCAACGGGACAGACCGTTGCGAATCACATGGGGCACCTGGGTGGAGGTGGTCACCACCAGCTGGCCGTCGCGGTAATCCCACCAGGCCACCACGCCCTTGCCTTCCATGGGGTTCATCACCTGGCGGGCGGTGCGGAACTGGCGGGTGACCACCACCTCCGCCTTGTCCCGGGCGGTCGCCGGGGCCTGCCCCACCGACAGCTTGAGGAACATGTTGTCGTCCCATTCCTCGTGCAGGCGGGGCGCGTCGTCGGCCATCGACACCGCGCCGTTGACCACCGGCGGCAGCGCTTCCAGTTGCAGGTCGATCTCCTCCAGCAGATCCTCGGCCTCGGCACGGTTGCGGCCGATGGCCATGGCCACCGGTTCACCGACGAAGCGCACCTTGTCGCGGGCCAGCGGCCAATGCTCGGAGGTGCGGTAGCTGGGCAGGGTGGACTCGGCGACGATGGGCCGCACGCCGTCCAGATCGGCGGCGCAAAGAATCCGACTCTCCAGGCCCTCCGGTTTATTGACCGCCTTGATCCGGGCATGGGCCAGGGGACTGCGCAGAAACGCCACGTCGCTCATCCCCGGCATCTTGATGTCGCCCACGTAACGGCTGCGACCATGAACAAGCCGGTCGTCTTCCAACCGACGTACACGGGCACCAATACCGGTCTTATTCATCCTCTACCTCGCACCCTTTCAATCTCCAAAGAACAAACGGCGAAGGCGGATGCCCCAGCGGAGCACCCGCCTTCCCTTCGCGTCGGATCAGTTGGCCCGCGCGTTCATGTATTCCATTTCCGTGATTTCGGAATAGGGCCGCACCACCGCCATGAAATCGGTCATGGACTGGTAGATCCTGCCGGCCAGGGCATCTTCCTTGGCCACACCGGCGACCACGTCATTGGACACTTTCTTCAGATCCTTGAGGGTGGCCGCGTTGAAGGTGGTCACATTGACCTTGGGATAATCCTTCTTGATCTGCTGCAGGGCCTGGGCGTTCTTGGCCACGAATTCGCTGAGCACCATTTGATTGGCCAGGGCGTTGGCGCCCACCAGCACCTGCTTGAGATCCGCGTCCAGCTTGTCCCAGGCGGATTGGTTGACGAAGCAGTCGAGCACGCCGTTGGGCTCCATCCAGCCGGGCCAGTAGTAGTTGCGCGCCACCTGCGGCAGGCCGAAGGCCATGTCGTTGAACGGGCCGACGTAGTCGGCGCCGTCGATGGTGCCGTTCTGCAGTGCCTGGGTGACTTCGCCCAGGGGCAGCTGCACCGGCACCGCGCCGAACTCCTGCAGCACGCTGCCGGCCAGGGCACCGGTGCGGATCTTCATGCCCTTGAAGTCGGCGGCGGCGTTGATGTCCTTGTTCAGCCAGATGCCCTGCACCGAGGTGTTGCCGCTGGGGAAGAACTTGAGGCCGAACTCGCCGTACAGCTCGTCGATCAGCTTCTGCCCGCCGCCGTAGGCGAACCAGGCGTTCTGTTCCTGGGAGGTCATGCCGAACGGCAGCGGCGCCAGAAACTGGAAGCCTGGATGCTTGCCGGACCAGAACGCCGGGTAGCCGTGGCCCATGTGCAGGGTGCCGTCGGCCACCGCGTCGAACACTTCCAGCGGGCCCACCACTTCGCCGGCGGTGTAGACCTTGAGCTTCATGCGGCCGCCGGAGGCCTTGTTGACGTAATCCGCCACCAGATCCGGGCCGGTGGACAGCAGCGGTGAGTTACGGCGCCAGGTACTTTGCATGCGCCATTCCACGGCGCCCTTGGCGATGGCCGGGAAGCCCACACCGGCGGCGGCGGCGCCGACCGTGCCGGCGACACCCGCTTTGAGTAGAAAGTCACGTCTTTTCATGAAAATTACTCCTCGATCTCCGCGGTGAAAGGGGTAATGCCGACACCGGCGGCGCGGACCCCGCCGGGCGCCTCCGGGAATCAGTTGGCCAACACGCCGGGCAGCCAGAGCACCAGTTGCGGCCACTCCCAGATCGCCGCCACGCCCAGCAATTGCAGCACCACGAAGGGAATGACCCCGCGGTACACGGTGATCAGTTTCAGGTCCGCCACCGCCCCTTTCAGGAAGAAAATGGCGTAGCCGAACGGCGGTGTCAGATAGCTGGTTTGCAGCACGATGGCGGACGCCACGCCGAGCCAAAGCGGGTCCGCGCCCATCATGATCAAGGGGGGCGCGAAGATCGGCATGACGATAAAGATGATTTCGAAGGTATCGAGAATGAAACCGAGCACGAACATCATCAGCAGCACGAACAGGATCGCGCCGGTGAGCCCGCCGGGCACCGAATCGAGCAGCTCGGCGATCACTTCCTCGCCGCCCAGCGCGCGGAACACCAGGGACAGAATGGCGGCGCCGATCAGGATGGCGTAGATCATCAGGCTCATGGACATGGCCGAGCGGCTGGCGTCCCTGAGCACCTTGAACGACATCTGACGCCCCAGGATCGCCAGGATGCAGGCGCCCACGCCGCCCAGCGCCGCCGACTCGGTGGCGGTGGCGATGCCGGACAGGATCGAACCCAGCACCAGGATGATCAGCACCAGCGGCGGCAGCATGGTACACAGCACCCGTTTGGCCAGGGTGCGGCGCTCCTCCTCGTTCATCACCAGCGGCGGGCAGGACCGGCTGTTGAACAGCGCCCGCGCCGCCATGGTCAGCAGGTAGAACACCACCAGCAGCAGCCCCGGCACCAGAGCGGCGGTGAACAGATCGGTGACACCGATCTGATGGCTGTTGAACCCACCCTGGCTGAGCATCGCCTGGGTGTTGGCGTCCTGCAGCATGACGCCGAGCAGAATCAGCACCGTGGACGGCGGAATGATCTGGGCGGTGGAGCCGGCGGCGCAGATCAGACCGCTGGCCAGGGGCTCGTCATAGCCGGCCCGGCGCATGGCCGGCAGGCTGATCAGCCCCATCGCCACCACGGTGGCGCCGACCACGCCGGTGGACGCGGCCAGCAGGGCGCCGACGATGATCACCGCCACGCCCAGGCCGCCGGGCACCCGGCCGAAAAGCTGCCCCATGGTGGTGAGCAGGTTCTCGGCAATGCGCGAGCGCTCCAGGATGGCGCCCATGAACACGAACAACGGCACCGCCAGCAGCGTTTCGTTGGTCATGATGGAAAACACGCGCCCCGGCAAGGCGCCCAGCATCAGCATGTCGAAGGCGCCGAACCAGGACGCCACCACCCCCACCAGGATGGACGCGCCACCGATGGCGAAGGCCACCGGAAAGCCGCTGAGCAGGGCCAGAATCAGAACCACGAGAAGAATCAGCAGGAACCACTCAGCCACGGTCGTTCTCCTCAACGGACGGCGCCTTGGAGGGATCGCGGATCGCCTGCACGGAGCGAATCATCAGACTCAACCCCTGCAGCGCCAACAGCAGACAGAACCCCAGCAGGCAGCTCTTGAGCAGGTACATGAACGGCAGGCCGCCGATGGTGGGCGAGGTTTCCAGACGGGCCCAGGAACGCTGGATACCCGGCCAGCCCTTGACCGCCAGGAAGTAAAGCATCGGATAGAGGAACACCAGGGTACCGAGCAGATTGATCCAGGCCCGGCCGCGCGCGGACAGCAGGTTGTAGAACACATCCACCCGCACATGGCCCTCGTGGCGCAGCACATAGGCGGCGCCCAGGGTGAACAGGGCACCGTTGAGCCAGATGTAGCTCTCCGACAACCACGGGAAGCCGACCCCGAAGCCATAGCGAAGCACCGCCACCACCGCGCAGATCAGCGCGATCACCGGCATCGCCCACTTGAGCACTTCACCGATACCGTCGTTGAGGCGATCAATCAGATCCGCCAACCTTTCCATACTGCCTGTCTCCTACCCGACGCCCGGCCGGCCGGACCCGTTACGGATCCCGTCGCCGAAAGGCGGAACACGTTGATCGGTTTCCCTGGTCCATCGTGACTCGATGGCGTCGATAGGACTGGCTCGCTGGAGCGCCAAATTAGGATGGGTAGCACCTGTTTTTCTTCTCGCCCGGTGCGGTCGATCCTGCTGCATAATTTTCAAACCATTGTTTTGTAAACGTTTTCTTTTTATTCGCCAGATTCCGTACCACGATTTTTTTATCAGTACACTGACTATAATCAACGCTAAACGAATCGCCAGGGCTTTGCAACAGACTTTCCCCGCGGGGGGTTCAGAGGGTGAAACGGAAGGAAAAAAGCACAAAAAAAGGGAGTCCGGATGGACTCCCTTTTCGAATTGGAGCGGGAAACGAGATTCGAACTCGCGACCCCAACCTTGGCAAGGTTGTGCTCTACCAGCTGAGCTATTCCCGCTTGGCGCTTGTGAACGGGCTGAGTGGCGTCCCCTAGGGGAGTCGAACCCCTGTTACCGCCGTGAAAGGGCGGTGTCCTGGGCCACTAGACGAAGGGGACCCGTGCTCTCAAGCGGCGCGTAGAATAGGAATCGGGGCCCCCATCGTCAAGAGGAAATTCGTCCCCGGCGCGCGTCCGCGCAATCTTTCGCCAATCCCGCCGTACCCCATCCGATCCGGTCATTGACCCACCCGGGCCGGTGCTATATCCCTGAGGCTCCCTGTTGCACCCTTTGCAGAGAGAGCAGCCCATGACCATGAAACTCTACGGCGCCATTCTGTCGCCCTATGTCCGCAAAACCCGCATGGTGCTGGCCCTGAAGGGCCTGGACTACGAATCGGTGATGGTGGACCCGAACAACAAACCGGAAGGCTACGAAAAGATCAGCCCGCTGGGCCGCATTCCCGCCCTGGAAGTGGACGGCCGCTTTCTGGCGGACTCCGCCGTGATCTGCGCCTATCTGGAGCGCATCCAGCCGGAGCCGGCCCTGTACCCGGACGATGCCTACGAGTACGCCCGCGCCCTCTGGTTCGAAAAATTCGCCGATTACGAAATGGGCCCCCAGTGCACCTTCATGGTGTTCCGCAACCGGGTGGTCAAGCGGCTGATCGGCCAGGCCTGCAACGAGCAGGAATGCCAGAAGGCCCTGGACACCACCATCCCGCCCCTGCTCGACTACCTGGAAAAGGAACTGGACGGCAAGGAATACCTGGTCGGTGACCGGCTGACCATCGCCGACATCGCGGTGGCCAGCCAGCTGGTCAACTTCGCCCATGGCGGCGAGCGCCCGGACGCCGCCCGGCACCCGAATCTGGCCGCGCACACCGACCGCATCCACGACCTGGAACCGTTCAAGCAAACCATCGAGAAGGAAAGTGGCTTTCTGAAGAAAGTGCTGGGCTGAGCGCCCTCAGGGCGCTTCCACCGCCACCAGCGCGGCGCGGCCGTCCGCCGCCACCTTGAGGCGCGCCACGCCGCCGTCGCGCAGCCGGGTTTCCAGCCGCAGGGCCTCGTCCCGCGGCGCGAACCAGGCCTCGATGCCATAGCGCACCACCATTTCACCGCCGGCCACCCGCAGGATGGTGCCGTGCAGAAACGGTGGCCGCGCCGGCGGCCGCAGTTGCGCCCGGCCCGCCCGCCACAGGTCCCCGTCCCGCTCCAGCGGCACATAGACGTCGTCGCCGCCCCGTGGCAGCTCCATATCCGGAATCGGCAACCGGCTGAAGCCGTAGTCGAGCCGCACATACTGCCCGCGGAACAGGTCCCGGGGGTCCACCGGCAGGGTGGCCACGCGCACCTCGCGCCCCACCCACAGCGGGTACTGGCTGTAGACGAACAGGCCGCCGAGCACCGCCAGCTGCGCCAGCACCGCCAGAATCAGACCGCCTTTCACCAACGACCGATTCAACCCGCGCTTCATGGTCGTGCCTCCCGCCGGCGCCAGTAAAACGCCGCCAGCAACAACAGGCAGGCCATGCCGGCGAACAGGGCGGCGGCACCCAGGTAACCGCCGATCAGGTCCAGATAACGCAGCAGGGCCACCAGCAGAATCGCGCCCAGACCGGTAAAGAACAGCCCGGCCTCACCGTCCCGCAGGCCACGGCGCAGCCACCACAGGGCCAGCACCAGCACCAGCAGATTCACCGCCACCGCCCACAGCCAGGCCTGGTCCGGCAGGCCGCCGGTGTGCACCCCCACCAGCGCCACGGCGGTGACCGTGGCCAGCAGCGGCCGCCCCATCAAGGCGGCCACCACCAGCACCGCCAGGCCCGCCCACAGGCCCGGGTCCATCCAGGTCCAGGCCAGCGCCAGATAACGGCGCCACACGTCCACGAAGGTGAACGGCATCAGCATGGCCAGCGTCAGCCGGGGCACCCACACCGACAGCCCGTGCCCGGCGGCGCCGAACCAGCCCGGCCGACCCGCCAGCGCCAGGGCCAGCACCAGCAGCGCCAGATTGAAGCTGAGCAGCCCTTCGGCGGCCTCCGGGCCAAAGTCGGTGGCATACACCCAGGTGAGCATCAGGTTGAGCCACAGGGCGGTGGTGGCCAGGCTGGCCAGGGTCAGCACCGCGCTGTCGCGGTAGCGGGCCACCAGGAAGGCGGCGGGCAGGAACAGGGGCATCCACAGCGGCCAGCCGTAACGGTGGTGGGCGACCATCCAGAAGCCGGCCACCACCAGCATCAGCAGCGCCAACAGCCGGCCCCGGGTGAGCAGCGCCGGCGCCAGCAGACCCAATGCCCACAGTAGGAGGCCACCGGCGTAGTGCTCGCCCAGGTGGTACATCTGGCCGATCAGCATGATCGAGGCCCCGTAGGCGAAGCCGCCCAGCAACAGCCAGAAGGCGCCGGCCCCCTGGCGCAGGTAGCGCGCCACGCCCACGCCATTGAGCGTGGCGGTAAGCAACATCAGACCGGCGAGACGCAGCTCCCGGGGCAGGCTCTGCCAATTGGCCGACACCACCAGCAACAGGGCCAGACCCAGAAACAGCCCGGCCAGGGCCACCACCAGCCCCCGGGCGGAGGGCGCCGGGTCATCCAGGCCGGCCCCGTAACGGGCCAGCAACCGTTCGGCGGTGGCCCGGTCGATGTCACCGTCGGCGAACCAGGCGCGGATCGCCCGACGGAGCAGAAAGCGTCGCATCACATCCCTCGATGACGGCCGGATCAGAACAGCGGCAGGCCCAGCCGTTTGGCTTCCAGCCGGCGCAGAAACTCGAGCATGATCTGCCGGTACAGATCCTCGCCCAGCCACAGGTCCTCGACGCCGGCGTCCACGTTCGGGTTGTCGTTGACCTCGATCACCACCACCTCGTCGCCGGACTGCTTCAGGTCCACGCCGTACAGGCCGTTGCCCATCATGCGCGCCGCCTTCAGGGCGGTGCGCAGCACCTTGGGCGGCACGTCACGGACCGCCAGGCTGCGGAAGCCGCCGGAGGTGGTCTTGCCGCCGGCCTTGTGGTGATAGATCTGCCAGTGGCCCTTGCTCATGAAATACTGGCAGGCGAACAGCGGGCGGTGATTGAGCACGCCGATGCGCCAGTCGTAGTCGGTGTACATGAACGCCTGGGCCAGCACCACCGACGATTGCTTGAGATGCTCGCCCAGCGCCTGCCGCAGACCGTCCCGGTCGGCCACCTTGCTGATGCCCCGGGAGAAACTGCCGTCCGGAATTTTCAGCACCATGGGCAGGCCCAGCTCCTCGATCAGCCGGTCCACCTGGGCGTCCGAATCGTCGAACACGAAGGCGGTGGGCGGCACCGGCACCTTGTTGGCCTGCATCAGTTCGGCCAGATAGATCTTGTTGGTGCAGCGCAGGATCGAGCCGGGGTCGTCGATCACCACCATGCCTTCCTGTTCCGCCTTGCGGGCGAACTGATAGGTGTGATGGTCGATGCCGGTGGTCTCGCGGATAAACAGGCCGTCGTATTCGCCCAGCCGGGCGTAGTCGTCGCGGCCAATGGGGTCCACCTTGATGCCCAGTTCACGGCCGGCCTTGATAAAGCGCTTCAGCGCGGTGCGGTTGCTGGGCGGCAGGGCCTCCTGCTCATCCACCAGCATGGCCAGCTCATAGCGGTCGCCACGGCGGCGGCGCGGATTGCGCCAGACCCGGGCGTTGAACTGCTCCAGGGCGCGGGCGAACAGGTCTTCTTCGCTGTTCTTGAGCTGCTTGAGGCTGACGGTGCGGATCGACTCCAGGGTCCATTCGTCGTCGCGGCGCCGGAACGCCACGCGCAGGATCGGGCACGGCAGCTGATCGAAGATCTGCCGGCCCAGCTCCGCCAGCCCTTCCTGCTCGGTGTGCCCGAAGTACAGGGTCAGGGTCAGGCGGGTGGCGTCGTCGCCCTGCTTCTTCATGGCCCGGTCCAGGGCCTGCTCGAAGCTGCCGAAATGCAGGCCGTACAGGGCCTTGCGGCTGAGATCGTTGACCGTGCGCACCGACGGCATCACCCGCTGACCGCGGGCTTCCGCCAGCAGCGAGCAGTAGTAGCCCGGCGACAGATACTTGTAGGCCCGGCAAAGGTTGATCACCTGCACCTTTTTGTCGGTGCACACCGGCGAGGCCGCCTGCAGATAGTCGCGGGCGGACAGCAAATGGCGGGTGGGGTAGTAAGCGGCCCAGTCGGCCGGATCGTCGACGAGAATGATGACCTGACTCATGGGGCCCCGAACGGTCAAGAGTGGATGGTTATCGGCGCACTGTATGTCAGCCCCGCCACGGCGGACAATCTTTTTCGCGCCGGGCCGCCGGGGCCCGGCGGCCAGCCGCCGTCAGTCCGCCGGGCGGTCGCTGGAATAGCTCTCGGAGTAACCCCGGGAATAACCTTCGGAATCATCGGAGCCGGACCCGGCCTTGCCGGCGCCGCCGGGGTGACCGGCCTTCTCCAGGGCATCCTGCACCTCCGGCGGCATGTAGGTTTCATCGTGCTTGGCCAGCACTTCCTCGGCTTCGAAGCGGTCGCGGCTGATCAGGGTGCCGTTGGCGACGATGCCCTGCCCTTCCCGGAACAGGTCCGGCAGGATGCCCCGGTAATGGATGTCGAAGGTGCCCTTGCCGTCGGTGACCGCGAAGGTCACGTCCAGGGTCTCCGGATTGCGGCGTACCGAGCCGTCCACCACCAGGCCGCCCACGCGCATCTTGGTGTCCACCGGTGCTTCCCCGGAGACCACCTGCTGGGGCGTATAGAACAGGTTGATGTTCTGGCGCAGGGCGTACACCGCCAGGCCCACGGCCACGGCCAGGCCGGCCAGAATCGCCAGCACCAGGATCAGACGTTGTTTACGAACCGGATTCATCAGAGCTCCCAGAAACGGTGGTCCCATCGCGGGCCTCGCGCCGCGCGCGCCGGGCCAGTTCGGCGCGCACCCGTCCCTGTTGGCGCCAGGCCAGCAACATATTGCCGATGATCAGAAGCGCGCTGATGCCGTAGGCGCTCCAGACGAAGAAGCCGTGGTCGCCCATGGCCAGAAAGTCGGCGAAGCTGTCGAAGTACATGCGGTCGAACTCCTCAGGGCCGGTTCACGAGTTTGCGCACCCAGCCGGCGCGCCGTTCGCGATTGAGCACCTCGGTGCGCGCACGCATCAGCACGTTGGCAGCGTACAGCAGCCACAGCCCCAGCATGCTGATCAGCAGCGGCCACTTCATGGCGTCGTCGATGGACGACTCACCGATCACCTTGAGGGTGGAGCCCTGGTGCAGGGTCTGCAGCCACTCCACCGAATACTTGACGATCACCACGTTGATCACCCCCACCATGGCCAGCAGGGAAGCCGCCCGGGCCGCCTGGCGGGGGTCGCGGATGGCGCTTTGCAGGGCGATGATGCCCAGATACAGAAACAGCAGGATCAGCATGGAGGTCATGCGCGCGTCCCACTGCCAGTAGGTGCCCCAGGTGGGCTTGCCCCACAGCGCGCCGGTGACCAGGGACACCGCCGCCAGCACCGCGCCGAACGGCGCCAGGGCCTTGAGCATCACCTCGGCCATTTTCATGCGCCAGACCAGCGCCACCAACCCGGCCACGCCCATGGCGATGTAGCCCATCAGGGCGCCGCTGGAGGCCGGTACGTGGATATAGATGATGCGGTAGCTGTCGCCCTGGTAACGCTCCACCGGCGCCCAGGCCAGGCCCCAGGCCAGGCCCACCGCCAGCACCACCAGCGAAATCGGCAACAGCCACGGCAGCACCGCGCTGCTGAAGCGGTAGAAATAGACCGGCGAGCCCAGTTGGTGGTACCAGCGTTTAATTGTTTTCCACATAACCGACCATCACTTCGTTCGATACAGGATTCAGGATGCAGGATACAGGGGCGCGTGTTCTTTCATCCTGTCACCTGCATCCTGTATCGCGCCCGCAGGGCGCTAATCCCCGGCGCTGATGCGCAGGCCCAGGGCCACCGCCAGCGGCCCGAGACTCAGCGCCAGCGCCAGAATCGCGCCCAGCACCGCCAGCAGACCGTCCGTGGGCAGGCCGTCCTGGGCGGTGCGCACCACGCCGGCGCCGAACACCAGCACCGGGATGTACAGCGGCAGCACCAGCACCGCCAGCAGAATACCGCCGCGATTGAGCCCCACCGTGAGCGCGGCGCCAATGGCGCCCACCACCGTGAGCGTGGGGGTGCCCAGCAGCACGCTCACCATCAGCGTGCCCAGCACCGCCACCGGCAGCTGCATCATGTAGCCCAGCAGCGGCGCCATCAGAGCCAGCGGCAGGCCGGTGAGCAGCCAGTGGGCCAGCAGTTTGGCGGACACCGGCACCACCGATAGCACGGGGGCCGTGAGCATCTGGTCCAGGGCGCCGCTTTCCTGGTCGCGGCGGAACAGGCCGTCCAGGGACAGCATCACCGCCAGCAGCGCCGCCACCCAGACCGCGCCGGGGGCCACCAGAGCCAGCAATTCCGGTTTCGGCGACAGCCCCAGCGGGAACAGACTGACCACCACCACGAAGAAGAACAGCGGCTGCGCCATGTCCGCCGGCGCCCGCCAGATCAGGGTCAGCTCGCGGCGCAGCGCCGCCCACCAGACGCCGCTCACGGCGTCCCTCCGGCATCACCCAGATGCAGCCGGCGCACGTCGTCGCCCACCCGGTGGTGGGAGGTGTACAGCACCAGGGTGCCGGCGGCGGCGGCCTGCCGCAGGCGCGCGTCCAGGCGCGCCACGCCGTCCTGGTCGATGGCGGTGAAGGGTTCGTCCAGCACCCACACCGGCTTGGGCGCCAGCCACAGCCGGGCCAGGGCGATGCGCCGCTTCTGCCCGGCGGACAGACGGCCGGCGGGCACGTCCTCGAAGCCGTACAGGCCCACCGCGTCCAGGGCCGCGTCCGGATCGCCGGCCTGGCCGCTCAGCGCCTGGCTGTATCGGAGGTTTTCCCGGGCGGAGAGTTCCTCGCGAACGCCCGGCTGGTGGCCCAGATAAAGCAGGGAGGGCGCCAGCGGCTCACGCCAGCGCACCTCCCCCTCGAAGAAGCCGTGCAGGCCCACCAGAATGCGCAGCAGCGTGGTCTTGCCGGCGCCGTTGGCCCCGGTGATCTGCCAGATCTCGCCGTCGCCGGCGGAAAACGCCAGCTCCCGGAACAGCATCCGGTCGTCGCGCTCGCAGCTCAAACGGCGCACTGTGAGACGTGGCCCAGTGATAATCCCAACCTCCGGCAATCGGCGCGGCACCGGATTCACCCGGAGCTCTCAATTCGCGCGGCCCTTCAATTCGCGCGGCATTGTAGCACGGCGAAAACGGTGGGGGACGACCGTACCGAACACCGGCCCGGCGGGCCGGGACCGGACGGCGGCGGTGCAATGGGGCCGGGGCCTGTTCACACTCCTTGCATCGGTGGATTCATAGACGCAACAGGCGCGATGCAAGTAGTGTGAACAGGCCCTAGACTGTGGGCCCCCTTTTTCTCAACGTCGCAAGGAAACGACATGCCCTTTCGGACTCTCAAGCTCGCCGCCCTGCCCCTGCTGGCCGTCACCGCCCTGACCGGCTGCGCCAGCGGCGTGGGCGAACCGCCCCTGACCACCGTGGAACGGGTCGATCTGGAGCGCTACAGCGGCACCTGGTACGAGATCGCCCGTCTGCCACAATGGTTCCAGCGCGGCTGCTACAACTCCACCGCCACCTACACGGTGGAATCGCCGCACCGCATCGGCGTGATCAACCGCTGCCAGCGCGAGGACGGCCCCAGCGAAGCCACCGGCAGCGCCCGCGCCATCGAGGGCAGCGGCGACGCCAAATTGAAAGTGCGCTTCGACAACTGGTTCTCCAACCTGCTGCCGTGGCTGGCCGAGGGCAACTACTGGGTGCTGGCCCTGGACGACGATTACCAGACCGTGGTGGTGGGCGGCCCCAGCCGCGACTACCTGTGGATTCTGGCCCGCCAGCCGAGGCTGCCGGAAGACCAGTATCAGGCCCTGGTGGACGTGGCCCGCGAAAAAGGCTTCCCGGTGGACGAGCTGAAACGCAACCGCGATCTGGTGCCCGATGCCCCGGCACCCGCGCAAGGCTGATCGAAGGCACCGGGAGGGAACCTGATGGGCGTGGAAATCGAGCGCAAATTCCGCGTCACCGACACTGGCTTTCTCGAAGGCCGGCAGGGTGAGCGGCTGATCCAGGGCTATCTGAGCCACGACCGGCGGGCCACCGTGCGGGTACGCATCGAGGATCAGCGGGCCTGGCTCACCCTCAAGGGGGAGACCCGGGGCGCCCGCCGCTGTGAGTTCGAGTACCCGATTCCGGTGGACGACGCCCGGGCCATTCTGGCGGAGATGTGCGCCGAGGGCGTGATCGACAAGACCCGCTACCGGCTGCCGGCCGGGTCGGCGATGGACGGCGCGGGCCTGGAATGGGAGGTGGACGTCTTTCACGGTGACAACCAGGGCCTGGTCGTGGCGGAGATCGAGCTGCGCCACGAGGACCAGAGCGTGCCGCGCCCGGACTGGCTGGGCGAGGAGGTCACCGACGATCCGCGCTTCTACAACAGCGCGCTCAGCCGCACGCCCTTTTGCCGGTGGTGATACCGGGCGTTGGTCAGGGTGGGCATGGGTAAGCATGGCCGCGGCTAATACCCAGTACGTGCTGTGGCGACAGGACGACCACGGCAATGTGTTCGTGGTGAGCCGTTTTCACTCCCGGCAGCAGGCCGACCGGGAGTGTCAGCGTTACCAGCGGCGCGGCCACAAGCAGCATTACTGGGTGGCGCCGCTGCAACCCCGCCAGCCGCCGTCCTGAGCGGCGGCGTCAGTCCGCCCGGCGGATCCCGGACAGGTTCTGGAAGCAGAGGTCCCGGGCGGTGTCCATGAACTCCTGGACGTACGGTACCGATTCGTCACCGTCGCGCACCGCCGCGTAAAGCGTCCGCCAGACCCCCGCCTCGCCCAGCCGCACCGCCTCCACCAGCTTCAGATCCAGATACTCGGTCAGCGCCCAGTTGGGCAAGGCGGCCACCCCGCGGCCGGCGGCCACCAGCTGCACCATCATCGGCGTCAGCTCGGCGGTGCGCACCGAGGCCGGCGCCACGCCGGCGGGATCGAGAAAGGCGGTGAACACGTCCAGCCGTTCATGCTCCACCGGATAGGTGATCAGCCTCTGGTCGCTCAGCGCCGACGCCGCCACGAAGCGCTGCCGGGCCAGCGCCGAACCCCGCGCCACCGCCAGCACCAGCTCGTAACGGAACAGCGGCAGGTAGCGCACCGCCTCGTTGTCCACCGGGTCGGAGGTGATCACCATATCCAGATCCCCGCGCACCAGCGCGCTCTGCGGCGTGAAACTGAACGCCGCGGACAGATCCAGCTCCACCTCCGGCCAGGCCTCCCGGAACCGGTCCAGCGCCGGCATCAACCACTGAAAGCAGGAATGGCACTCGATGGCGATGTGCAGCCGGCCGCTGCGCCCGGCCGCCAGACGGCGCAGCTCGGTTTCCGTGCGCTTCACCCGCGGCAGGATGTCCCGGGCCAGCGCCAGCAGGCGGGCGCCGGCGGGGGTGAAGCGGATCGGCCGGGTGCGGCGCACGATCAACGACACCGCCAGCCGGTGCTCCAGATCCTTGAGCTGGTGGGACAGGGCCGACTGGGTCACGTGCAGCCGCTCCGCCGCCTCCACCAGACTGCCCGCCTCGTCGATGGCGAGCAGGGTGTTGAGATGGCGCAGCTCCAGCAACATGAGACGTCCTCATAGTCATGATTAGATATTTGATTTTGTCTCAAGTCACCCCCTCGCCACAATAGCCCTCTTTGCATTGAACGCCACGGCGACGGAAAGGACACACCATGACCACCTTGCACACTCTCGGCTTCCCCCGCATCGGCGCCCGCCGGGAATTGAAACAGGCGCAGGAGGCCTACTGGGCCGGCACCCTGCAGCAAAGCGAACTGGAACACGTGGGCCGCAGCCTGCGAGAACGGCACTGGGCCCTGCAGGCGGAGGCCGGCGTGTCGCTGGTGCCGGTGGGCGACTTCGCCTGGTACGACCAGATTCTGGAGTTCTCCTGCCTGCTGGGCGTGGTACCGGGCCGCTTCGGCCAGGCCGATGACCGGCCGGTGGACCTGGACACCCTGTTCCGCATGGCCCGGGGCCGGGCGCCCACCGGCCAACCGGCGGCGGCCTGCGAAATGACCAAGTGGTTCGATACCAACTACCACTACATCGTGCCGGAACTGAGCGCGGACCAGCGCTTCCGCATCGCCCGGGACACCCTGTTCGAGCAGATCGACGAGGCCCGCGCCCTGGGCCACGACGCCAAACCGGTGATCCCCGGCCCGCTCACCTACCTGTGGCTGTCCAAGGGCGAGGCGTTCGAGGCCAACGGCGACACCGGCAAGCTGGACCTGCTGGACCGCCTGATTCCGGTCTACAAGCGGATTCTGCAACGCTTCGCGGACCAGGGCGTCACCTGGGTGCAGATCGACGAACCGATTCTCTGCCTGGATCTGCCGGACGCCTGGCAGCGCGCCTACCTGCGCGTCTACGACCAGCTCACCGGCGCCGCCGCCGTGAAGCTGCTGCTCGCCACCTACTTCGAAAGCCTGGGCGACAACCTGTTCACCGCCCTGGCCCTGCCGGTGGCCGGCCTGCACCTGGACCGGGTGCGTGGCCAGGACGACCTGGCCCGGATCCTGCCGCGCCTGGGCGACAAGATCCTTTCCCTGGGGGTGATCGACGGCCGCAATATCTGGCGCGCCGACCTGGATGCCCTGCTGGACACCCTCAAGCCGCTCAAGGAACAGCTCGGCGACTCACTGTGGCTGGCGCCGTCCTGCTCGCTGCTGCACACACCGGTGGACCTGGACCAGGAAGACAAGCTCGACGCCGAATTGAAAAGCTGGCTGAGCTTCGCCAAACAGAAACTCGGCGAGCTGAAGCTGCTCGGCGACGCCCTGGACGGCCACGCCGACGACGCCGCCCTGGCCGCCCAGCGTCAGGCACTGGCCGCCCGCGCCGCCTCCCCGCGCATCCATAACACCGCCGTGGGCGAGCGCCTGGCCGCCGCCGGCGAGGTGTCCCGCGACCGTCTGAGCCCGTTCGCCGAGCGCATCGGCAAACAGCAGGCGGCGCTCAAGCTGCCCGCCTTCCCCACCACCACCATCGGCTCCTTCCCGCAGACCCCGGAGATCCGCGCCGCCCGCCGCGACTGGAAAGCCGGCAAACTGGACGAGGCCGGCTACCTGGACCAGATGAAGCAGGAAATCACCCGCGCCATCCGCTACCAGGAACAGGTCGACCTGGACGTGCTGGTGCACGGCGAAGCGGAACGCAACGACATGGTGGAATACTTCGGTGAACTGCTGGAGGGCTTTGCCTTTACCCGCTTCGGCTGGGTGCAAAGCTACGGCTCACGCTGCGTGAAGCCGCCGGTGATCTTCGGTGACGTGAGCCGCCCCCACGCCATGACCGTGGACTGGGCCCGCTTCGCCCAATCGCTCACCGACAAGCCGGTGAAGGGCATGCTCACCGGCCCGGTGACGATTCTGCAGTGGTCCTTCGTGCGCGACGACCAGCCCCGTGAAACCACCTGCCGGCAAATCGCCCTGGCCCTGCGTGACGAGGTCCAGGACCTGGAAGCCGCCGGCATCGGCGTCATCCAGATCGACGAACCGGCGTTCCGCGAAGGCCTGCCCCTGCGACAAAGCGACTGGCGCGCCTATCTGGACTGGGCGGTGGACTGCTTCCGCCTGGCCACCGTGGGCGTCGCCGACGAAACCCAGATCCACACCCACATGTGCTATTCGGAGTTCAACGACATCATCGAGGCGATCGCCGCCATGGACGCGGACGTGATCACCATCGAGACCTCACGCTCCAACATGGAACTGCTGGAAGCCTTCGAAACCTTCCAGTACCCCAATGACATCGGCCCCGGGGTCTACGACATCCACTCCCCCAACCAACCGGACGTGGACTGGATGGTACGACTGATGGAAAAAGCCGCCCACCGCCTGCCCAGGGAACGGCTCTGGGTGAACCCGGACTGCGGCCTCAAGACCCGCAAATGGGAGGAAACCGAAGGCGCCCTGGCCAACATGGTGCAAGCCGCCAAACGCCTCCGCGCCGGCTGACTTTCCTAACCCCCCAACGCGCGGAGCCCCGCTCCGAGTGGCTCCGCCTGGAGGCCCTTCCGGGACCCTTGAGAACAGGACGTTCGAAAGGGAGCACCCAGCGACGGGTTCACAGCGTTCCCGGAAGGGCCTCCAGGCGGAGTCGCGCCCCGGCTGGAGAGCCTGCCCGTCATTGAATCGAGACCAGCGCCCGCAAATCCTCGGCAATCTGATCCACCGGCTGATCATTACGCATGAACAGCCGCACCTTCCCGTGCCGATCAAATCCGTACATGGCCAGCCCGTGGTTCACCAGATAATTGCCGTTCTTGTCCGGCTCCTCATAGCTGTAGGTGGTGCGGTATCGCTTGGTCAGCGCCCGCAACGCCTCCTGATCGCCGGTCAGCCCGTCCACCCGGGGACTGAAGTAGGCGGTGTACTTCGCCAGCAACTCCGGCGTGTCCCGCTCCGGGTCCACGCTCACGAACAGCACCCGCAGCTGCTCGCGCTCCTGATCGGACAGCTTGTTGAGCGCCTGGGCCAGCGCCGTCAGCGTGGTCGGGCAGAAATCCGGGCAATGGGTATAGCCGAAAAACAGCACCACCGCCTCGCCCTGATAACGCGCCTCGGTCACCTTCTCGCCCTCGGCGCCGGTCAGCGAAAACGCCAGATCGGGCATCAGCCCGGTGATGTCCTTGCCGTTGAAACTCACGTCCGAGGAACCGCAACCGGCCAGCCAAAACAGGCTGGCGGCCAACAGCGCCGCACTCAGTTTCCGGACCATGTCAGCCTCCTTTTTTACTGTCGTCACGCAGATACAAACGCAGCACCACCAGGGCGCCGATGATGGTCATCATGGCGGCGGGGATCCAGGTGAGAATGCCGCCCAACACCTGATCGGTGGCCGGGTCGATCGCGAAGGCCCGGCCGCAGATGGCGTACACGTCGTAGAGACCGGCGTCCGCGAAGGTGATGTAGGCCCCCAGCAGAATCTGCGGAAACAGGGCCGCCACCAGCATCAGAAAGCGCACGCCGAAGCGCGAGGTGCCGGCCCGGTCCGGGTCGCGGGGATCCAGGATCACCAGCCAGAAGATCACCCCGTCCACCAGCATCGACCAGTTCATCAGTTCGTAAAGTCGCAGGCTGAGCATGGCGTCGAAGTGAATCGAAGGGGTCAGCCAGAAAAAGATCAGCCCCACGAACAGCACCGTGGCCACCAGTGGATCGAACAGCACCCGGCGCACCGGCCGGAACGCCGCCGCCAGACGCGGGAAGCGTCGTTCACCGGCGCAGGCGGCCAGCACCGGCAGCGGGTTGGCCAGGGCGATCAGAAAGGCGCCCAGGTGATGCAGCACCAGATGCTGCGCCCGATGCACGAAAAACATGTAGCGCGAGTAGTAGTCGAACTGGGTGTGCATCACCGTGTAGCACAGCAGCACGCCGAGGAAAAACGACAGGGTGCGCCAGCCGGACGGCGCCCGGCCATGGGCCGCCAGCCGGCGCCAGCCGACCAGGTAGGCAGTCACCGCCACCAGGAACAACAGCACGGTGATCGGCGAAAAAATGTAGGGCGTCAACGCGCCGGACAGGGTGTGCAGCATCAAGGGGCCTTTCCGGGAGCGGCCGGCCCGCGCCGGCCCGGATCGCGGCGCCAAGGTTGCGCCGCCACCCCGCCGCCGTCAAGGCGCAACCCGGGGGGTGGGGCGATTTGTCATACCCCGGAAGCGGGGTTAGTCCGGGATCACCGTGAAGCGCAGCACGCCGACGATCTGGTTCTTGTCGGTGCGCACCTCCACCCGCCAATCGCCCACCGCCGGTGCCGGCAGATGGGCCTTGTGAGACCAGGTGCGGTACCCCTCCCGGCGACCGCCGGTGAGGTGCAGGCCGATGCGGTCCACCAGCTTGCCGTCGTGGAACCAGTAATGGCTGACCTCCTGCCCCAGCCCCAGGGGCGCGCGGATGGCGGTGTAGGCGTACAACCCGTCGCCCAGCTCCGAGGCCCGGAAGGTGCGGCCGGTGACCAGCGGTTCGCGGCTGCTGCGATTGATGCTCACCGCCATGGCCCGCTCTTCCAGGGACAGGGTCAGCGGCGGCACCAGCCGGGCGCCCCACACCGGCACCGTGGCGATCGCCACGGACACCCCCACCAGAATCGCCCAGCGGTAGGCCGGCCGTGGGCCGCCCACCCGCCAGAAACTGGGCAGCGCGAACAGGGCGGTAAGCAAGGCGGCGCCGTCCAGGGCGAAGTTGGTGGGCCATTTGAAGATCAGCGGCAACAGCACCAGCAGCGCCACGAACAGCGCCCAGGCGTGAAAGCCGAAGTACACCGCCCGGTGCGACGCCAGCCGGAAGTACAGCGGGTCGACGATACTGACCAGGGCGGCGGCCGCCACCAGACCGGTGAACAGAAAATATTCGGCGCCGCCGGACCACTGCAGGATCACGAACGGCAGGCTGAAGAAGAACGCCTCCTGATGCACGCCCTGCAGCATCAGCTTGAGGGCGCCCTGGGCCAGCGGTTCCATGCCGGTGCCGCGAAACCGGCGCAGCCAGAAGTTTTCGGTGAGCAGCACCAGCCAGGTCCCCACCAGGATGGCGGTGAGGACCGCCGCCAGCCAGGGTTTGCGTTCGACCAGAAAATAGCTCGCCAGGCCCAGGGAGAAACTGCCCACCGCCCAGAGGTGGCGCAGGCGGTAGAGGAGCGCGTTGAGGCGGGGGAGCCATTGGGGGTGCATGGGGGTCCGGTCCTGTGATCTGGCGGTGGTTCTTGGAGGGGACAGGGTAGCGGATGGTTTCTTTGGCGGCTTGTAAAATTCGGGGGCGCCAGGCTTTGCTTCGCTCGCCTGGCTTGGGGGGCGTTGTTGTTTGTCTTTGTAGGAGCGGCTTTAGCCGCGATGGGCGTTGGGACGGGGGTGGGACTGGGCGTTGGGGTAAGAGAGCTGAGAGTCGGGGCGCCAGGCTTTGCTTCGCTCGCCTGGCTTGGCTAGATGGGGAGTCTTGGGCTGAGATGGGAGTGGTTCGGGGTAGAGGGGCACCGGGGAGGATTGATTCGCCCGGGCCTTTGGGCCCGGGCTCACCCCTTCGGGGCGCCGCCGCGTGGCGGCGGCGTCCTGCGCCGGCCCGGGGGGCCGGCTGGTCGAACCCTGGGGGGTTCTCTAAATACCGCCCCGGTATGGCATCTGAAATGAAAAGGGCCCCGCTTCTTTGAAGCGGGGCCCTTTTCATTTCAGATGGCGCACCGGGGAGGATTCGAACCCCCGACCTCCTGGTTCGTAGCCAGATGCTCTATCCAACTGAGCTACCGGTGCGGGCTTGTCGGCGTTGGCCGTCAAGAGGCGCGCATTATTCCCAATGGGCCGGGGGGAGTCAAGCCGGGGGCGGTGAATTCTTGCGCAAACAGTCGGAATTTCCGTTCAGTCGTCGGCGGTTTCCATTTGTTTTTGCAGGTAATTCTCGATGCCCACCTTGTCAATCAGCTCGATCTGGGTTTCCAGCCAGTCGATGTGCTCTTCCTCGGATTCGAGGATGCGGCGCAGCAGGTCCCGGGAGACGTAGTCGCGGACGGATTCGCAGTATTCCATGCCGTCGCGCAGGTCGGGCAGCGCCATGTGCTCGAGCTTGAGGTCGCATTCGATCATTTCACGGGCGTTTTCGCCGATCATCAGCTTGCCCAGGTCCTGAAGATTCGGGATGCCTTCCAGGAACAGGATGCGCTCCACCAGCCAGTCAGCGTGTTTCATCTCGTCGATGGACTCGTGGTATTCCTTCTCGTACAGGGCGTGGAGGCCCCAGTCCTTGTACATCTTGGCGTGAAGGAAATACTGGTTGATGGCGATGAGCTCGTTGCCCAAGGCCCGGTTGAGGTGTTCGATGACTTTCTTGTCGCCTTTCATGCCGTGTCTCCGGTGCCGGGGTGCGATGGCGCCTATTGTTGTGCAATAGACCACCCCCGACAAGGGTCGGCGACAAAAAAGTTCAGGGAATACAAGTAGTTATGGAAATGAGAATCAGTCTTTGAACGATCCGCCGCGGTCCCGTCCCTGGCTTGGCGCGGCCCCTGAAGGGACTTTGCCTGGCTGGGCGGCCGGGGGCCCGGGAGGTTCCGAAGTGCGGTACGGTCAGGCGGTCCTTGGCCAGAACTGTACGACTTCACCCAGGCTGGCGGAGAGAGAAGAGGCCGCCGGCAGAGCGCTACGGGTCTCACGCAATACCTGACGGGCGTGCCGCGCACATTTAGCACACTGACTGCCAACCCCAAGTTCCCGACGAAGATCACGCAGGCTGTCGCAACCGCTTTCGGCTGCTTCCCGTATTTGGCTGTCAGTGATGCCGTTGCAGAGACATACGTACATGGCTACGCCTACTCCTCAATCTCGGGAAACAGGCTAACCCTAATGCGAATTATTATCAACACCTTTTATGGGCGGGTTCCGGACCCCGGAAACGCCACCGCCCCCGGGCTGCGGGGGCGGTGGCGGCGGGACCGGTCACGGGGACCGTTCAGCTTTGCGTGCCGGTGTTGCCGTTGGTGCCACCGGCGTTGCTGGCGGTGCTCTTCTTGGCCGCCGGACGCTTACGGGCGGCGGTCTTGCGGGCCGGCGTCTTGCGGGCCGGCGTCTTGCGGGCGGTGCTCTTACGCGCCGTGGTCTTGCGAGCGGCGGTCTTTCTCGCCGTGCTCTTCTTGGCGGTGCTCTTTCTGGCGGTGCTCTTGGCCGCGCTTTTCTTCGCCGCGCCCTTGGAGGCGGTGCTTTTCCTGGCCGTGCTCTTTCTGGCGCTGCCCTTCTTCGCCGCGCTCTTCTTCTTGGCGGCGGCCTTGCGGGCGGCGGTCTTGGCTTTCTGTTCGGCTTTCTTCTGCGCTACCTTGGCTTTCTTGGCCAGCTTGCGCTCGTAGTCACGCATCTTGGTGGAGAGATTCCGCTGGGCGGTGCGCAGCTTTTTCTTCTCCCGGGTGACCACTTTCTTGGCGGCCTGGATCTCGGCGCGGATCACTTTGGTTTCGCCACGCAGATCCTGCAGCTTGAGCCGCTGGGTGTTCATTTTTCCACGGGCGGTGTCCACGGCGCGCTTGGCGGCGGCGGTGGCGTTCTTCTTGGCTTTGTCACGGCGAGCAGCCAGGTCGGTACGCAGCTTGCCGAGCTTGCCGTCTTCGGTGTCGACCTTTTTCTTCTGGCGTTCCAGACGGGCTTCCGCCTGGGCAACTTTTTTCTCCGCCTGGGTTACCGCCTTCTCCTGAAGCTTGAACTTGGATTCGGCGTTGCTGACCGACTTGGGAACGGCCGGTGCCTTGGCGGTGGTTTTCTTGGCCGCGGTCTTGGCGGCGGGGGTTTTGCGAGCGGTAGTCTTTTTACTTGTGGTCTTGCGCGTGGCGCGTTTGCTCGCGGCTTTTTTTGCTGCTCGGGCCATGATCGATCTCCTAATCTATGACGTCGTTTTTCTGCGACAGTCGGAAAGTAGCACAAAAAAAATTACGTTGGTACATTATTTGACCAGGAGACGGGCCAGCAAAGTAAAAAATAAAAAAGTCCGCGGGCTTTCCGGTTTTCCTTTGTGTTTTTCCGACACCGGAACGATTACGGCAGGACCTCCCGAACGATGCGCGCCAGCGCGTCGATGTGTACCGGATCGGCGTTCAGCGCGGGAATGTATTGAAAACGTTCTCCGCCGGCGGACAGAAACACTTCGCGATTTTCCGCGTCGATTTCTTCCAGGGTTTCCAGGCAGTCGGCGGAGAAGCCCGGGCAAACCAGCTGCACCGAACGGACACCCTGCCCCGCCCAGGCTTCCAGACTTTTGTCGGTGTAGGGCTGCAGCCATTCCTTGGGCCCGAATCGTGACTGGAAGGTAATCGCCCACTCGTCATCGGCCAGCGACAGGTGTTGCGCGATCAGCTGCGCGGAGCGGCGGCAGCGTTCCCCGTAACGGTCGCCCTTGTCTTCGTATTCCTTGGGAATGCCATGGAAGGAAAACACCAGCTTGTCGGCGTCGCCGTGCTGTTCCCGGAAGGTACGGATGCTGGTGGCCATGGCGTCCACCCAGGCCGGGTGTTCCCAGTAATCGCGGATCAGGGTCAGGCCGGGCAGCTCCCGTCGGCCGTGCATCCACTCCGCGATCACGTCGGCCACGGCACCGGTGGTGCTGCCGGAGTACTGCGGGTACAGCGGCAGGATCACCAGCTGGTCGTGGCCCTCGTCGGCCAGCTTATCGAGCAGCGGGCGCATCGCCGGGCGACCGTAGCGCATGGCGTAATGCACCGGCACGCCCAGCCGTTCCCCCAGTGCCCGGGTCTGCTGTTCGGTGATCTCCCGGATCGGCGAGTCCTGGTTCCATACCGAGGCGTACAGCCGGGCCACCCGGCGCGGCCGGAACGGCAGCACGAACAGGCGCAGGACCCAGAACCACAGCCAGCGCGGCGCCTCCACCACCCTCGGATCGGACAGGAACTCCTTGAGATAGGCGCGCACGGCACGCGGCGTCGGGGCATCCGGCGTGCCCAGGTTGATCAGAACGATGGCGGTCTTCGGTGCGGTCATAGCTTTCCTCCTCGGCGCGGGGATCAAACCCGAGCCCGGGTCAACGGAGAGTGAGCGGCATTTTAGCGGCTAAAAAATATTGTCCCAAGAGCGCGGTGGATCCGAGCCGCGCCGGGCCCGTACCCCGATAAAAAAAGGGGAAGCTTGCGCTTCCCCTTTTCGCGGTAGCCTCGTCACCCCGTGCGGGGCGCGGCGTCACCCTTTGAGCTTGGCCATGATGCGCTGGCGAATGTCGTCGACGCCGCCGACGCCGGCCACGCGCACATAGGTAGGCGCGTTGGGCTCGCCGCTGTCGGCGATCTTCTTGTAGAAATCCACCAGCGGGCGGGTCTGCTCCTGGTAGACCTCCAGACGCTTGCGCACGGTGGCTTCCTTGTCGTCGTCGCGCTGCACCAGCTCGTCGCCGGTCTCGTCGTCCTTGCCCTCGACCTTGGGCGGGTTGTGCTTGATGTGATAAACGCGGCCGGAAGCCGGATGCACCCGGCGGCCGCTCAGACGTTCGATGATCTCTTCATCGTCCACGTCGATTTCGACCACGAAGTCGATATTGATGTTCTGATCCACCAGCGCCTGGGCCTGGGGAATGGTGCGCGGAAAACCGTCGAACAGAAAGCCGTTCTTGCAGTCGTCCTGGGCGATGCGTTCCTTCACCAGGCCGAGAATGATGTCATCGGAGACCAGGCCGCCGGCGTCCATGACTTTTTTCGCTTCCAGGCCCAGGGGCGTGCCCGCTTTCACCGCGGCGCGCAGCATGTCCCCGGTGGAAATCTGGGGAATGGAAAACTCGTCCTTGATGAACTGCGCCTGGGTGCCCTTACCCGCACCGGGCGCGCCAAGCAGGATGACACGCATAGGAATCTCCGATTTGCCAAGACGAGGAAGGAAGAGAGCCTTCCAAAGGGGGGCAACTGTACCGTGCGGGTCACCACGGTACAAGCTCGGACGACCACTCAGGGACCCAGGTCGATGATCGCGGCCGGCCGCGCGTCCAGGTCCAGGGGCTGCGGTTCACTGCCCAGGCGGGCCTGTTCCACGCTGGAACCCGGGGCCGGCGTGTAGCGGGCGGCCACCCTCAGCGTGTCCGGTTTTTCCGGGTAGTTCTGCAGCCAGTCACCGGCGCGCAGGGTCACCGTGACCGGGAAGGATTCCACCAGCACGCGCCGGGCCGCCAACGGCTGACCACTGCCCCCTTCCGGGCGCAGGAACACGAACAGGGTGCCGCCGTCGGGCAGATCCGGCGCGCGCACGGTGAAGGTCAGATTATCCAGCCGCGCGCCGCGCTGTTGCTGGGCTTCCGCCCGGGCCAGCCCCTGGCGGATCAGGTTACCGGCCTCGCCGTCGCCGTGACGCACCAGCAGCGCCCGCCAGGCTTCGGCGGCCAGATCAAACCGGCGCGCCTCGGTGGCGGCCATGGCGCGCAACATCAGTGCCCCGTCGTGGCGCGGGTTGGCCTCCAGCACGCGGCGGATCTGGGCGTCGGCCTCGTCGTTGAGGCGGCCCTGATTCTGGGCGATCAATCCCCGCGCCAGCAGCAGCCGGGCACCGTCGTCGTCCGGATCCAGCGCCAGGGCGCGGCGGGCCGCCTCCTGGGCCTGGGCCGGGGCGCCCAGCTGATCGTAGAGCAGGCCCAGGGTGTACCAGCCCGGCAGCGTCGGGTCGCGCACCACCTTGGCCTGCAGTACCCGGGTCAGGGCCTGGGCGGAAATGTCGCGGTCCTCCACGCCGGGGGCCTCGCCGCGAATCACCCGCTCGGCCACCGCGTCGTAACGGCGCTGTTCCGACAGCCAGCCCAGGGTCTCCGGGTGCAGGCCCAGGGTCAGATAACCGAGCCCGGCCAGGGCCACCACCAGCAACGGCAGGGCCAGCCCGCTCCAGGGCGTGGGCGCGCCGGCCCGGCGGCTTTCCCGCCGCCACAGCAAGAACACCACCAGGACCGCCAGCACCAGTACCAACGGCAGAATCACGAAAACGGTCATGGCTGGTCGTCCTCCTCCAGCTCGGCACGGCGGCTGGCGCGACGTACCAGCAGAACAATGGCCAGGACCCCGAGCAGCAGCAGCCCCAGCGGTCCCATCCAGAGAATGACGGTGCGTTCATTGACCGGCGGCCGATAACTGACGAAATCGCCGTAACGGTCGACGAAGAAATTCACCACTTCCTGGTCGCTGCGCCCTTCGCGAATCATGCGGGCGGTGCGCTCGCGCATGTCCCGGGCGATCTCCGCGTCGGAGTCGGCGATGCTCTGGTTCTGACACTTGGGGCAGCGCAGTTCCTCGGTGAGCCGGTGGAAGCGGTCCTGCTGCTCGGTGTTGTCGAACTGATAGAGATCGATGGCGGCCCGCAGCGGCGAGGCCAGCAGCAGCGCGCACAGCACCAGCGACAGGGCGGGGAATACGCGGATCATCGCGGGCCTCCCAGGGGGTTGCCCGCCTGGTGCAGCACCGGGGCGAATTTCTCGTCCCAGGCGCGCGGGTTCATCTCGCCCACGTGGCGCAGCACGATCTCGCCACGGGGATTGATCAGGAAGGTTTCCGGGGCGCCGTACACGCCCAGATCCAGGCCCAGCTGCCCGTCGGCGTCGACGATCACCTCGGTGAACGGATTACCGTAACGGGCCAGATAGTCCCGGGCCTTGTCGTCCTCGTCCTTGTAGTCCATGCCGACGATGGGCACGCCCCGCTGCGCCAGCTCCAGCAGATAGGGGTGCTCCACGTAGCAGGTCGGGCACCAGGTGCCCCAGACGTTGAGCAATTGCCATTGCCCGGTGAGCCGCTCCTCGGTGAGGGTCTCGCCGGAAATCAGCGACGGTTTGGAGAACGCCGGCACCGGTTTGCCGGCCAGCGCCGACGGCAGCTCCTCCGGATTGCGCCCCAGGCCGCTGGCCAGCAGGATCGCCAGCGCCACGAAGCCGACCAGCGGCACGAACACCCACAGGCCCGTGTTCTTGTTACTCATAGGCCGGCTCCTCGTCGCGGCGGCCGATCTTCTTGCGATAGCGCGCATCGGTGAGCGCCAGGGCGCCGCCCAGGGCCATGATCAGCGCCCCCAGCCAGATCCAGCGCACCATCGGCTTGTAGTAGATGCGCACCGCCCAGGCGTCGCCCTCCAGGGGCTCGCCCAGCGCCACGTAGAGGTCGCGCATCACACGGCCGTCGATGGCCGCCTCGGTCATCACCTGGCCGCTGGCCCGGTAGGTGCGCTTCTCCGGGTTCATTTCGGTGACGGTGCGGCCGTCCCGGCTGACCACGAAGTGCCCCTTCCGGGAATCGAAGTTGGGGCCCCGGTAGGCGCTCATCTGGTCGAACTCGAACCGATAGCCGCCCACCTCGGCCACGTCACCGGGCGCCATGCGCACGTCCCGTTCCACTTCGTGATAGCTGACCACGGTGACCCCGGCCACCAGCACCGCCAGGCCGCAGTGGGCCAGCACCATGCCGTAATAGCCCCGGCCCAGCTTGCCCAGGCCGGCCGCCAGACCACGGTCGTAGGCCCGCGCCCGGCGCACCAGGTCCTCCACATGGGAGAACACCACGAACAGACACAACATAATTGCCAGCACGCCCACCCAGGGGGTCGGGCCGGGCAGCCGCGCGGCCAGCCAGCCGGCCACCAGGGCCGCCGGCGCCAGCCACACCAGGCGGCGCAACAGCGGCGCGCCGTCCTGGCGTTTCCAGTTGCTCATCACCCCGGGCACCAGCAGCACCATCAGCAGCATGGCCAGGGGCACGAAGAAGCTGTTGAAGTAGGGGCTGCGGATCGACACCTTCATATCCAGAGCCTCGCCCAGCAGCGGATAGAGGGTGCCCATCAGCACCGCCGAGGCGGCGATCAGCAGCAGCAAATTATTGCCCAGCAGGAAGGTTTCCCGGGACAGGCCCTTGAAGCCGCCCTTCCCTTCCAGTTGCCCGGCGCGCAGGGCGAACAGGGTCAGCGCGCCGCCGGCCACCACCACCAGGAAGCCGAGGATAAAGGCGCCCCGGCTGGGATCGTTGGCGAAGGCGTGCACCGAGGTGAGCACCCCGGAGCGCACCAGGAAAGTGCCCAGCAGACTCAGCGAGAAGGCGACGATGGCAAGCAGCACGGTCCAGGCACGGAACAGGTTGCGCTTTTCACTCACCGCCAGGGAATGGATCAGGGCGGTGCCCGCCAGCCACGGCATCAGGGAGGCGTTCTCCACCGGGTCCCAGAACCACCAGCCGCCCCAGCCCAGCTCGTAATAGGCCCACCAGGAACCCAGCGCGATACCGACCGTGAGGAAGCACCAGGCCACCGTGGTCCAGGGCCGCGCCCAGCGCGCCCAGGCCGGGTCCAGATTGCCGGCCAGCAGGCCGGCCACGGCGAAGGCGAAGGCCACCGAGAAGCCCACGTAGCCCATATACAGCATGGGCGGGTGCACGATCAGGCCCGGGTCCTGCAGCAGCGGATTGAGGTCCACGCCGTCGATGGGGAACCAGGGCAGCGTGCGGTCGAAGGGGTTGGAGGTGAACAGCATGAAGGCCAGAAAGCCCACCGCGATCATGCCCATCACCGACAGCACCCGCACCACCATATCCAGCGGCACCCGGCGGCTGAACAGGCCGACCAGGGCGCTCCAGCCCCCCAGCATCCAGGCCCACAGCAGCAACGAGCCCTCGTGGCCGCCCCAGATCGCCGACAGCCGGTAGCCCAGCGGCAATTCGGAATTGCTGTGGTTGGCCACATAGGTGATCGAGAAGTCATCGATATAGAAACAATAGCCCAGGGCGACGATGGACACCGTCAGCGCCAGCCATTGCAGCCAGGCCAGGGGACGCGCGTAGCGCTGCCAGGCTTCCACCCGGCGATAAACGCCGATCAGGGGAAACACCGCCAGCACCAGGGCCGTCGCCATGGCCACCCACAGGGAGAGATGTCCGATTTCCGCCGCCACTTGTACCTCCGGCTCATGTGCGCGCGCATCATCGCAGATGATGACCGCTTTGCAAGTGTTCAGACACCCCCGGAAAGTCCGCCAATGACCGGCCTTTGTCCGAAACGGACAGACCTTTGATCCAGACCGGGGATATGGACATATTTTGAGACGCTTGCCGTTCGTACGGGGAGAAAGCGCTCTGCTACCATGTCAAATTCGTGAAAGGTCGACACGGTGTAAACTAAGAGTCATCCGGCTTATCTATACTTATCACCCGGTTCGCGAGGGTCCCGCCGGGGGCCATCCGCTGCCGACCCGATCTATCTGGAGTCAACGGTTTGAGCCCGAACGCTAACGACAGCAACACAAACGCCATCAAGGCCGAGAGAAAGCCCTCTTATTCCTACGAGGATCTGCTCGCCTGCGCCCACGGGGAGCTGTTCGGCCCCGGCAATGCCCGCCTGCCCCTGCCCAACATGCTGATGATGGACCGCATCGTCCACATCGCCGACACCGGCGGCCGCTACGGTAAGGGTGAGATCGTGGCCGAGTTGGACATCAACCCGGACCTTTGGTTCTTCCAATGTCACTTTGAAAGCGACCCGGTGATGCCGGGCTGCCTGGGCCTGGACGCCACCTGGCAGTTGCTGGGCTTTTTCCTGGGCTGGCTGGGCAACCCCGGTCGCGGCCGCGCCCTGGGCGTGGGCCAGGTGAAGTTTTCCGGCCAGGTGCTGCCCACCGCCAAGAAGCTCACCTACCGGATCGATATCAAACGAGTGATCGCCCGCAAGCTGACCATGGGCATCGCCGACGCCACCGTGTCCGTGGACGGTAACGACATTTACCAGGCGGACGACCTGCGGGTGGGCCTGTTCACTTCGACGGAAGGTTTCTGAGCGCCCCGGCGTTGAAGACGACCCTATTATCTTGATGGAGCACTAGTATGCGACGCGTTGTGATTACCGGCATGGGCATTGTTTCCTGCCTGGGCAACGATGCCGATACCGTATCCCGGGCCCTGCGGGAAAGCCGCCCGGGCATCCGCTTCAAGGAAGCCTACAAGGAAATCGGCATGCGCAGCCAGGTGGCCGGCACGCCGGAGATCGACCTGGAAGAGCACATCGACCGCAAAGCCCGCCGCTTCATGGGCGACGCGGCCGCCTACGCCTACGTGGCGATGCAGAAAGCCATCGCCGACGCCGGCCTGGACGCGGACCAGATCAGCCATGAACGGGTGGGTCTGATCGCCGGCTCCGGCGGCCATTCCTCCCAGAACCAGGTGGAAGCCGCCGACATCGCCCGCAGCCGTGGCGTCAAACGCGTCGGCCCTTATATGGTGCCGCGGGTAATGGCCAGCACGGTGTCCGCCTGCCTGGCCACCCCGTTCAAGATCAAGGGCGTCAACTACTCCATCGCCAGCGCCTGCGCCACCAGCGCCCACTGCATCGGCAACGCCGTGGAACAGATTCAGCTGGGCAAGCAGGACATGATCTTCGCCGGTGGCGGCGAGGAGGAGCACTGGACCCTGAGCTGCCTGTTCGACGGCATGGGCGCCCTCTCCACCAAGTACAACGACACCCCGGAAACCGCGTCCCGGGCCTATGACGCCCACCGCGACGGCTTCGTGATCGCCGGCGGCGGCGGCATGGTGGTGGTCGAGGCCCTGGAGCACGCCCAGGCCCGCGGCGCCAATATCCTCGCCGAGATCGTCGGCTACGGCGCCACCAGCGACGGCCACGACATGGTGGCCCCCAACGGTGAAGGCGCGGCCCGCTGCATGCGCCAGGCCCTGGCCACCGTGGACGGCGACATCGATTACATCAACGCCCACGGCACCAGCACGCCGGTGGGGGATGTGGCCGAACTGAAAGCGATTCGGGAAGTGTTCGGCGACCAGGTACCGTCGATCAGCTCCACCAAGAGCCTTACCGGCCACAGCCTGGGCGCCGCCGGCGTGCAGGAGGCGATCTACTGCCTGCTGATGATGCGCGACGGCTTCCAGGCCGGCTCCGCCAACATCAGCGAGCTGGACGAGAACGCCGAGGGCCTGCCGATTCTGCGCGAGACCGTGGCGCGGCGTCCGGAGCGGGTGCTCAGCAACAGCTTCGGCTTCGGCGGCACCAACGCCTCCCTGGTGCTGCAGCGCTGGGATTGATCTCCAGCATCACCTGCACACGAAAAAGCCCGCCAATATGGCGGCCTTTTTCGTGTTCGGCATGGGCTGATCGCGACTGAAGCCGCTGTTACGCCTAGAACTTGTGCTCCATGCCCACCGAGAACAGGTTGCCGCTGTCGTCCTGACGCAGGCCGCCCGGGTAGTCCAGGGTGGCGTCGGAGGCGGCCACCAGGCCGTAGACCTTGGTGCCCTTGGCCAGCTGGTAGTCGGCGCCGGCCACCAGGATGTCGTTCTCGTAGCCGAAGTCGTCGCCGTCCACCCGGCCCGCCTGGGCCTTGAGCGTCAGGCGCGGCGGCAGCCGCCAGCCGGCGCTGAGCAGGTAGGAGGTGGAATCGGCTCGGTCCTGCCCGGGCTGATCCGGGTCGATGCGGGTGCGTTCCACCAGGGCGCCCAGATCCAGCGGCCCCACGGTAATGCCCAGCACGCCCCGCAGCAGCTCCAGATCGGCGGCCACCGCCACCGGCGTCAGCGCCGGATTGTTCAGCTCCAGGTAGCTGCTTTCGTAGGCCACGGCGGCGTACAGCTTGTCCGGGTTCCAGGTGGCCGACAGGCCCCAGGTATCCGCCAGTCCGTCTTTCTCCTCGCCGGCCACGTCCTCGGCTTCGCCGGGACCGATCTGGGCGCGCAGCACCAGGTCGCCCCACTGGGGGCTTTCCCAGTTCAGGGTGTCGTCGTTGCGGCGCTGGCCGTAAAAATAATGGCCGATGTCGGCGGCGGTGTTGTTGAACTGGTCCACCCGGCCCTCGGCCAGTTTCACCGGGCTGTCGTAGCGGCCGGCGAACACGTCGCCGAACGGCGTGCCCAGGCCCAGGAAGCTGTTACGGGTGGAGAAGGTGTCGCTGTCACCGTCCACGTCGTAGCCCACTTCCAGCTGATAGATCACGCTCAGCGGCGTGACGTCCAGCGGCGCGCGGCCACGCACGCCCAGCCGCGAGGCGTTGCTTTCCACGAACCAGCCGTCTTCCAGCGGTGAATTGCCGGCGCCCACCCCATTCAGGGCGCCGGGCAGGCCGCCGTCCTGATAGTCGGACAGCCGGTCCAGGCTGATGTTGATGCGGCCGTAGAACTCCGGCGCGGCGGCGACGGCGGACAACGGCAAACTCAATGCCAGGGTGGAAGCCCCCAGCCAGATCATGGAACGCATGCGCCCCTCCCTTTTTTTGCTGGATTTCAAGCGGGGCACTATATGACCGTTTGGTGACAAAGCCAAAGACGGAACCGACATAAGAAAATAACAGGCAAAAAAAAGCCCGCCGGGAAGGCGGGCTACGCTGTCACTTGCGTCGAGGAAACGCCGGGCGGTGACCGCCCGGCAAGGTTGCTCTGATGAAGCTTAGAATTTGTGTTCCATGCCCACGCCCAGGGTGCGGGTCTCGTCGTCGCCACCGGCCAGTTCGTACTTCAGGTTGTTGTAGTACGCGTAGACCTTGCTGTTCTTGGCCAGTTTGTAGTCGGCGCCCAGGGCGTACTGAGTACCCTCGTCGTCGCTTTGATCGCCTTCCACCATGCCGTACTGGGCTTTCAGCTTGACGCGGTCGATCTTGAAGGCGCCGCTCAGCACGTAGCTGGTTTCTTCACCGTCGCCTTCGGACTCTTCGGCGAGCTGGTACAGAGCGCCCAGCTCGAACTGGTCCATGGCCAGGCCGGCGGCCACGCGGGTGATGTCGATCACCGGAGAGGTGCCGGTCTCGTCGACGATCAGCTCGTCTTCGATGTCGGTGTCGTGGGACAGAGCGGCGTAGAAGGCGTCTTTTTCCAGCACCAGGGAGATGGAGGTGCTGTCGGCCAGGCCGTTTTCGTTTTCGCCGTCACCGTCGAAGTCGTCGCTGTCTTCGTTGGGGATGAAGGCCAGGTTCAGGGTGACCATGTCGGCCAGTTTCGGGGTGCTGTACTGGATGATGTTGGAAACGCGGTTCTCGCCGGCGGCGATGTTCTTGATGTCACCGCTCAGGTCGTTGAACTGATCCACGTCCATTTGCGCCAGCTTGGTAGGGGTGTCGAATTTACCGGCTTTCAGGGTACCGAAGCCGCCGGCCAGACCACCGAAGATGTTGCGCTGGGAGAACGTCTGGCCATCCTTGTCGCCATCGTCCACGCTGATTTCGAACTCGGCCTGGTAGATTGCCTTGAGGCCGGCCACGTCCAGATCGAAGTCGCCTTTCACGCCCAGGCGGGAAGCGTTGCTGTTCAGTTCCCACTCGTCGTCATTGTTCGGAGCCGACGGCGCCGGGTCGTAGTTCTGGTTTTCCAGGGAAATGTTTACCTTACCGTACACCGTGGGGCCGTCGGCCTGAGCCATGGCCGGCATCATCATCGGCGTAGCGAGTGCCGCCCCCACAGCGATCGCGAGCAGGTTCTTTTTCATCGGAGCATCTCCTTCAATCAGGCAATATTGAAAAGCAGGGGATGCGCCGGGTGACTCCCGAAGCATCCTGAGTGCTTGGGAGCGGAGTATGGGGAGGGGGGATGACCGAAAAGTTTCTGTAATGTGAAGATTTTGTGGCAGCGGATCAGAGGCGTTTCTTGGCCTCCCGCCAGAGCCCGTCCAGGGCCGCTTCGTCGTAATCGGAGAGCGGCGCGTCGGCCAGGGCCTCCACCTGACGGAAGCGTTGTTCGAACTTGTCGGAGGCGCGCCGCAGGGCCAGGTCCGGGTCCAGCTTCAGGTGCCGGGCCAGATTCACCAGGGTGAAGAACACGTCCCCCAGTTCGTCCTCGATGGCGTCCCGGTCACCCTCCAAGAGGGCCTGATCCAGTTCCGCCAGCTCCAGACCCACCTGCTCGCGGACCGGGCCGGCCTGGCGCCAGTCGAAACCCACCTTGGACGCTTTCTTCTGCAGCTTGCAGGCGCGCTGCAAGGCCGGCAGGCCGTCCGGCACGCCGTCCACCGCGCTGTGGTGCTCGCGGCCCTTGCGGGCACGCTCGTCGGCCTTGATGGCCTCCCAGTTGACCTTCACCGCGCTCTCGTCGGCGGCCTCCACCTCCCCGAACACATGGGGATGGCGGCGCACCATCTTTTCATTGAGCACCGCCACCACCTCGGCGAAGTCGAACAGTCCCTGTTCGCGGGCCATCTGCGAGTGGAACACCACCTGCAGCAGCAGGTCGCCCAGTTCCTCGCGCAGCTCCGGATAATCCCGGCGCGCCACCGCCTCGGCCACTTCGAAGGCCTCCTCGATGGTATAGGGCACCACGGTGTCGAAAGTCTGCTTCAGGTCCCAGGGGCAGCCGCCGTCCGGATCCCGCAGGCGGGCCATGATCGACAGCAGTTCGGCGATGGCGGCTTCGGGGGACGGTTGGGGGTTATCGGGCATGGGCACGCTCCGGGTGAAAAGACGATTCAGGATACAGGATGAAGGATACAGGGGCTGGCATGACGCCTTCCCTTCATCCTGTATCCTGCAACCTGTATCGCGGCCGAAAGGCCGCTATTTCTTGTAGCGCCGTACTTCGAGGACACCCTTGATCTGATCCATCTTCGCCAGCACCTTGCCGAGGCCGCCCAGGGAAGCGATTTCCAGGGTCAGCAGCATGGTGGCGGTGTTGTCCTCGGTGTGCGACTGGGTGTGCACGGCGGTGACATTGACCTTCTCGTTGGCGAGCACGGCGATCACGTCGCGCAGCAGGCCCTGGCGGTCCCAGGCGCGCAGGAAGATGTCCACCGGGTAGAGGATGCGGTCCGCCTCGCCCCAGCTCACCTCGATCACCCGGTTCGGGTCCTCGCCCTGCATCGCCAGCAGGTTATGGCAGTCGGCGCGGTGCACGGTGACGCCACGTCCCTGGGTGATGAAGCCCATCACCGGGTCGCCGGGCACCGGCTTGCAGCAGGCCGCCATATGGGTGAGCAGGTTGCCCACCCCCTGGATGGTGACGTCGCCGCTTTCCGATGCCTTGGAGCGGGCCGGCACGAATTCCAGCTGTTGCTGCGGGTCGTCGGGCAGCAGCGCCTGGGCCTGGTTGACCACGTGGCCGGGGCGCAGGTCACCGGCGCCCAGGGCCGCCAGCACGTCGTTGCCGGTCTTCAGATTGAGCTGCGGCGCCAGCTGGTCCAGGTCGATGCGGTCCAGGGCCAGCCGCGACATCTCGCGCTCCAGGATGGCGCGGCCCTGGGCCACGTGCACGTCCCGGTCCTGGCGCTTGAACCATTGCTGAATGCGCGCCCGCGCCGAGGAGGTGGCCACGTAGCCCAGCGACGGGGTCAGCCAGTCGCGGCTCGGCCCACCCTCCTTGGCGGTGAGAATCTCCACCTGCTCGCCGGTCTGCAGGTTGTAGCTGAGCGGCACGATGTGGCCGTTGACCTTGGCGCCCCGGCAGCGGTGCCCCACCTCGGTGTGGATGTGGTAGGCGAAATCCACCGGCGTGGCGCCGGCTTCCAGATCCACCACGTGGCCGTCCGGGGTGAACACATAGACCCGGTCGCTGACCAGGCCATGCTGCAGCTCCTCCATCATGGTGTTGGAGTTGTCGTTGTCGCCCAGCTCCTCGTGCCACTCCAGCACCTGGCGCAGCCAGGCGATGCGCTGCTCGTAGGACTGGCTGCGCCGGCCGGCCTTGCTGCCTTCCTTGTAACGCCAGTGGGCGCACACGCCCAGCTCCGCCTCTTCGTGCATATCGAAGGTACGGATCTGCACCTCCAGCATTTTGCGTTCCGGGCCCACCACCGCGGTGTGCAGGCTCTGGTAGCCGTTTTCCTTGGGGCTGGCGATGTAGTCGTCGAACTCCTTGGGCACGTGCTTCCACAGCGAGTGCACGATGCCCAGGGCGGCGTAGCAGTCGCGCACCTCGTTGACCAGCACCCGGACGGCGCGCACGTCGTACACCTCGCCGAAGTCCAGATGCTTCTTCTGCATCTTCCGCCAGATGCTGTAGATGTGCTTGGCGCGGCCGTACACCTGGGCGCCCTTGATGCCGTTGCGTTCCAGATGCCCGCGCAGGCTCTGGATCACCTCGTCGATATAGTGCTCGCGGTCCAGGCGTTTCTCGTCCAGCAGCCGCGCCACTTTCTTGTAGGCACCGGGCTGCAGGTAACGGAACGACAGGTCCTCCAGCTCCCACTTGAGCTGGCCGACGCCCAGGCGGTGGGCCAGCGGCGCGTAGATGTCGAAGATTTCCCGGGCCACCTTCTGCTGGCGCTCCGGGTCGGATTCCTTCACGGCGCGGATGATCACCGTCCGTTCCGCCAGCTTGACCAGCGCCACGCGCACGTCGTCGACCATGGCCAGCAGCATCTTGCGGACATTGTCGAGCTGGCCGTCCTGCTGGCCGAGCACCGCCTTGCGGGTGGGGTTGAGGGAGGTACTGATGGCGGCCATGCGCAGCACCCCTTCGATCAGGGTGGCCACCGAGGAGCCGAATTCGCGCTGCACGTCCAGCAACGACAGCTGGCCTTCGCGCACCGCCCGGTACAGCACCGCCGCCGGCAGCGCTTCCGCGTCGGCGCCCAGGTCGGCGAGCACGTCCGCCATTTCCAGGCCGATGGTCAGGCAGCCCTTGCCGTAGGGCCAGTGGCGGCCGGCCGCTTCGCCGGCCCGTTCGCACTGTTCGGCGCGGGCACAGGCGCGCTCCAGAGCGTGGGGATCACGCACCGGGACCCGGGCGGTGAGTTGTTCCAGCCATCCCTGCCAGTCCCTGGCCTGGACCTCGTCGGACGGTTGCCGGCGTACGGTTACCATTTCGATTCCTATTGTTTACTGCGTCTAGCGTCGGTCGAAGACGGCGATCGATTCCACGTGGGCGGTGTGCGGGAACATGTCCATGACACCCGCCGCCTTCAGACGGTAACCCCGCTCCACCAGTTCCCCGGCATCCCGGGCCAGCGTGGCCGGGTTGCAGGAGACGTACACCAGACGGTCCGCACCGAAATGGGGCATCAGCCGCACCATTTCAAGCGCACCGCTGCGGGGCGGGTCCAGCAGCACCCGGTGATAGGCCTCGCGGGCCCAGGGCTGGCCGTCCGGCGCCTGGCTCAGATCCCAGGCGTGGAAGGCCAGATTGTCCAGGCCGTTGCGGCGCGCGTTTTCGTAACCGCGCTCGACCATGGCCTGGCTGCCCTCCACGCCCACCACCCGCGCCGCGCGGCGCGCCGCCGGGATGGTGAAGTTGCCCAGGCCGCAAAACAGATCGAGCACCTGATGATGCGCCTCCACCTCCAGCAAATCCAATGCCAACGGCACCATGCGGCGGTTGATGTCGGCGTTTACCTGGGTGAAATCCGTGGGGTGGAAGGCCAGTTCGGCGCCCTCGGTGTCCGCGCCGTGGGGGGCGTGCCGGTAGTACAGCCGCTCCTCGCCCTGCTCCGGCCACACCCGGTGCACGGTGGACTCGTTGCCCGGCTGCAGATAAAGCTGAAACTCCGCCGCCCGGCAGAACGCCAGCAGCTTTTCCAGGTCGCCGGCGGGCAGCGGGTCCATATGGCGAATCACCAGCGCCACCGCGTCGTCCCCCCGGGCCACCTCAATCTGCGGAATGCGGGCGCGCAGGGCCAGGTCACTGACCAGAGCGCGCAGCTCATTGAGCCGGCGCCCCACTTCCGGAATCAGCACCTCGCACCGCCGCAGGTCGGCGATAAAGCTGTTGCGCTTCTCGCGGAAGCCCACCAGCGCCTCGCCACGGGCTTCCACGTACTTGACCCCGAGACGGGCCTTGCCCCGGTAGCCGATGACCGGCCCGGTGAGCGGCGCCAGCCAGGTGTCCGGAGTCAGGCCGCCGAAATGCTCCAATTGCTCCGCCAGCACCGCCTGCTTGCGGGCGATCTGGCTGTCCGGGGCCAGGTGCTGCAGGCTGCAGCCGCCGCAGATCAGGGCGTGGGCGCAGGGCGGCTCGACCCGCTCCGGGGACGGCGACAGGATCTCCACCGCCCGGCCCTCGTCGAACTTGCGGCGCATATAGGTGTATTGAAACAGCACCTGCTCGCCGGGCAGGGCGTTGTCGACGAAGGTGGTCTTGCCGTCCAGGCGGGCGATGCCGCGACCGTCGTGGCTGAGGCTCTCGATGGTGGCGGCCACCGGCGTTTCCGGCAGTCTTTTCTTGCGGCTTCTTCGGGCCATGGGGATTCTCGGATAGCTGAATGCGGGCCGCCGGGGTGCCCCCCGGCGGCGCGATGCGGCGCATTGTATAGAGTCGCGGGCCCGACGTCAGACGTCGGCGGCGCCCTTTTGCCAGGCATCAAGAAACGCCAGGAAGTGGGGGTGGCCCTCCTGCTGCAAATAATCGCGCAGCAGGTCCAGCTCCGCCTGGTAGCCGGTGGCGTCGATCTCGCCCCGCATCAGCTGGAAGCGCAGGAACACCAGCCAGGTGTTGAGCACATCGGTCTCGCAGTAATCGCGGATGCCCTTCAGGTCGCCGGCCTGGAAGGCGTCGAACACCTTGCCGCCGCTCATCCCCATCTTGCCGGGGAAGCCCAGCAGGGTGGCGATCTGGTCCAGGGGCGCGTTGGCGCGGTTGTTGAACATGGCCAGCTGCTCCATCAGGTCCAGGTGGCGCTGGTGAAAGCGGCTGATGTAGTTGTTGAAACGGAAGCTGGTGTCCTCGTTGCCGGTTTCCCAGAACCGGCGCGCCACCACGCCGTGCTTGAGGGCCCGATAATTGAGCACCGGCAGGTCGAAGCCGCCGCCGTTCCAGCTGACGATCTGCGGCGTGAAGCGGTCGATGCCGTCGTAGAAGCGCTCGATCAGCTCCTTTTCGTCGGCGCTCTCGTCCCCCAGGGACCACACCTTCACGCCCTGGGCGGAGCGCAGCACCACCGAGATCGCCACCACCCGGTGCAAGTGCAGGCGCAGGAACTCGGAGCCGTTTTCCTGGCGGCGCAGGTTGAACAGGGCGCTGGCGGTGTCCTTGTCGTCCAGGCCGTCCAGGTCGTAGAGCCGGCGGCCGCCGTCCAGGTCCGGGATGGTCTCGATATCGAAAACCAGCACGTTCATGGGTTCGACTCCGCGTCGGCCCGGAACACCCCGGTGGACAGGTAGCGGTCACCCCGGTCGCAGACGATGGCCACGATCACCGCGTTCTCCAGCTCCTCGGACAGCCGCAGGGCACCGGCCACCGCGCCGCCGGAGGAGACCCCGCAGAAAATGCCCTCTTCCCGAGCCAGGCGGCGCATGGTGTGCTCGGCCACGTCCTGGTCCATGTCGATGACCCGGTCCACCCGGGACTCGTCATAGATGCTCGGCAGGTATTCCTTGGGCCAGCGCCGGATGCCGGGGATCGAGGCGCCGTCGGTGGGCTGCAGGCCGACGATCTGCACGTCCGGGTTCTGCTCCTTGAAGAACATGCTGCAGCCCATGATGGTGCCGGTGGTGCCCATGGAGCTGACGAAATGCGTCAGGGCGCCGCCGGTGGCCTCCCAGATTTCCGGGGCGGTGCTTTCGTAGTGCGCCATGGGATTGTCCGGGTTGGCGAACTGATCCAGCACCTTACCCTCGCCCCGGGCCTGCATGGCCTGGGCCAGGTCCCGGGCGCCTTCCATGCCCTCCTCCTTGGTCACCGAGATCAGCTCGGCGCCGTAGGCGGCCATGGCGTCGCGGCGCTCCTGGCTCTGGTTGGCGGGCATGATCAGCTTCATGCGGTAACCGCGCATGGCCGCCGCCATCGCCAGGGCGATGCCGGTGTTGCCGCTGGTGGCCTCGATCAGGGTGTCCCCGGGCCGGATCTCGCCCCGCTCCTCCGCCTTGCGGATCATGTTGAGCGCCGGCCGGTCCTTGACGGAACCGGCGGGATTATTGCCTTCCAGCTTCACCAGAAGGGTATTGGTCGTGTTCCCCGGCAGGCGCTGCAGCCGCACCAGCGGCGTGCGCCCGACCGTGGACTCAATGGTTTTGTAGGTCATGGGCGGCATTGTAGCTCAACAATCGGACCCCTGGCAGTGACGCTCAAGTCGGTCATAATGCCGGATCAAAAGAACAGCAACGGAGCCGGGGGACCATGGCCCACACCAGCCTGCGCACCCGCATCATGGCGATGACCGCGCTGCCGGCGCTTGTGGCGGCGCTGTTGATCGGCGGCTACACCTTGGCCACCCGGGTGATGAGCGTGCGCGCCGACAACGCCCACCGCCAGCAACTGATCATCGAGAGTTACGCCGCCCGCCTGGCGGCCCTGGACGCCGACGCCAGCGCCCCCTACGAGGCGCTGCTGCGGGACCTGCTGGAGCAGCCGGACGTGCGCGCCGCCACCCTGCTCGACAATCACGACGGCTGGGAACTGCACACCGGCCCGCGGCTGCGGCCGGTGGAGCAGGCGGAACAGCTGGACAACGGCGCCACCCGGCTGGTCACCGATTCCGGCTGGCAACTGGTGCGTACCCTGCCCGGGGAGGACAGCCGCCTGCTGACCGTGGAATTTTCCCGCCAGGGCCAGTACGTGCGCATTCTGGAGGCGGTGCTCACCCTGATCGGCGTGATCACCCTGGTGTTGATTCTGGCGATGCTGCCGGCCGCTCATTTCGCGCGGCGGCTGACCGGGCCGATCCGCGTGCTGATCGACAACGTGCGGCGGGTGCGCGACGGCGACCTGGGCACGCCGCCCCGGGCCGACGCCCAGGGCGAACTGCACGACCTGGAGCAGGCCCTGCGCGATATGGTCGGCGCCCTGGACGAGGCCCAGGCGGAGCTGCAGCAGAACGTGGACCAGGCCACCCAGGACCTGCGCGAAACCCTGGAAACCATCGAGATCCAGAACATCGAACTGGACATGGCCCGCAAGGAAGCCCTCAAGGCCAGCCAGATCAAATCCGAATTCCTGGCCAACATGAGCCATGAAATCCGGACCCCGCTGAACGGCATCATCGGTTTCACCCGGCTGCTGGAACGGTCGTCGCTGAGCGAGCGGCAAAGCGATTACCTGGACACCATCCGCAAGAGCGCCGAATCGCTGCTGTCGATCATCAACGACATTCTCGACTTCTCCAAGATCGAGGCCGGCAAGCTGTCCCTGGAGCATGTGCCGCTGGACTTGCACGACCTGATCGAGGACGTGCAGACCATGCTGGCGCCCCTGGCCCAGGACAAGGGCCTGGAGCAGGCCGCCATCATCTACAGCGACGTGCCCACCCGGCTGCTCGGCGACCCGCTGCGCATCCGCCAGGTGCTCACCAATCTGGTCAGCAACGCCATCAAATTCACCGAGCGCGGCTCGGTGGTGGTGCGCGCCATGCTGGAAGAGGAACGGGGCGCCGAGGCCATCATCAAGGTGGCGATCACCGACACCGGCAATGGCCTGCCGCGGGAAGTGCAGAAGAAGCTGTTCAACGCCTTCACCCAGCTGGACCAGAGCGCGCGCCGCAAGGAAGGCGGCACCGGCCTGGGCCTGGCGATCTGCAAGCGGCTGGTGGAAGGCATGGGCGGCGAGATCGGCCTGGACAGCACCGCAGGACGCGGCTCCACCTTCTGGTTCACCCTGCGCGTGGAGCGCGACGCCGACGCCGGGCCGGAGATCCCCTCCGCCCTGGAGGGCCTGTCGGTGACCCTGGTGGAGGCCAACGAACACGCCCGCCTGGGCCTCTACCACATGCTCGGCGGCTGGCGACTCAAGGTCACCGAACTGCAGGCCCTGGACACCCTGGAGAGCCAGCTGGAGGCCGGCGAGCTGGCGCGCACCGACTTCTACGTGCTGGGGGTGCCCGCCTCCATGCCGGAGCCGGCGGACCTGGCGCCGCTGGTGGAACGGCTGGCGGCGGCCACCGGCAAGCCGGTGCTGATTCTGGCCGCCCACGGCGAGGCCCTGGCCGGGCGACTCAGCGGCCTGGCCACGCCCTGCCGGGTGCTCGGCAAACCGGCCACCCGGCGGCGCCTGCGCGACGCGCTGCTGGAACTGGGCGGGCTGGCGTTGCCGGCGGCGCCGGGCAGCCCTCTGGGGCCGCTGGGCAAGAGCGTGCGGGTAATGGTGGTGGACGACCACCCCGGTAACCTGAAACTGGCGCGGGTGTTCCTGGAGGAAATGGGGGTCCAGGTGAGCGCCTGCGCCAGCGGCGAGGCGGCGCTGGCCGCCTTCGCCCGGGAAACCTTCGACCTGGTGTTCATGGACGTGCAGATGCCGGGCATGGACGGCCTGGAAACCACCCGCCGGCTGCGTGAACAGGAAGGCGAAGGGCCGCGCACGCCGATCATCGCCCTCACCGCCCATGCCCTGGAAAGCGAACGCCGCTCCCTGCTGGCCGCCGGCATGGACGATTATCTGAGCAAGCCGATCACCGAAACCCAGCTGCGCCACACCCTCAACCGGTGGGTGCTGGACGAGCAAGAGCCCGACGTCGCCGCGACCCGCGACGTGGTGTCCGCTCCCGCGCCGGCGGACTCCGCCGCTCCGCCGGTGATCGATCCGGCCCTGGCCCTGCGCCGGGTGGGCGGCCGCGAGGCGCTGGCGGAGGAGATGTTCACCATGCTGCTGGCGAGCCTGGAGCAGGAGGCTCCGGGCATCAACGCGGTGGCGGAGAGCGGCGACCGGGAAGCGCTGCTGGAACGGGTGCACAAGCTGCACGGCGCCACCCGTTACTGCGGCACGCCACGTCTGGAGCAGGCCGCCGGCGAGCTGGAGGACGCGCTCAAACAGGCGCTGTCCGACCAGGCCCTGGAGCCGCTGGTGGCGGTGCTGCTCGCGGAGATCGAGAACGTACGGCAGGAAGGAAAGAGCTGACGCATGATCGCGGTCGGACGGCCGCGAATCTCTGCTAACATGTCGCCTCGTTACCCAACCACTTCCGGAGCCCGCCCATGCCCGTTCTGCTCGGCGTCAATATCGACCACATCGCCACCCTCCGTCAGGCCCGCGGCACCCGCTATCCTGAGCCGGTGCAGGCGGCGCTGGTGGCGGAACAGGCCGGCGCCGACGGCATCACCGTGCACCTGCGCGAGGACCGCCGGCACATTCAGGACCGGGACGTGGAGCTGCTGGCGCAAACCCTGCAAACGCGCATGAATCTGGAGATGGCGGCCACCGAGGAGATGGTCGGCATCGCCCGGCGCATCCGCCCGCCGCACAGCTGCCTGGTGCCGGAGAAGCGCGAGGAACTGACCACCGAGGGCGGCCTGGACGTGGCCGGCAACGAGGCCTGGATCAAACGCTGCACCGGCGAGCTGAGCGACGCGGGCATCCAGGTGTCCCTGTTCATCGACGCGGACCCGGCGCAGATCGAGGCGGCGGTACGCTGCCGGGCGCCGGCCATCGAGATCCACACCGGCCATTACGCCGACGCCACCGATGCCGACACCGCCGGCCGTGAGCTGGCGCGCATCCGCGACGCGGTGGCTCTGGCCCGCGACGCCGGCCTGATCGTCAACGCCGGCCACGGCCTGCATTACCACAACACCCGCGAGATCGCCGCCCTGCCCGGCATGAATGAACTGAACATCGGCCACGGCATCGTGGCGCGGGCGGTGATCACCGGGTTGGACGAAGCGGTGCGCGCCATGCGCGTGCTGATCGACGAGGCCGCCCGCGACGCCCGCCAATAAAACGTTACCGGAACAACTCCCGGCTGCGCAGGGGCCGGTCGCCAAGATGCGGCGCCAGGGCCTCGCGCAGCAGCGCCTTGGCCAGCCGCCGCACATCGTCGTTCCAGCGGTCCTCGCCCAGGGCGGTGAGCAGTTCACCGGGGTAACCGCCGGCGTCGGCGACGAACCCCTGCTCCGGCACCCACCGGTAGCGCACGCCCGCTTCCAGCGGCCGGCCCTCCGCATCCCATTCCAGGGTCAGACCGTAGCCCACCTCCTCCAGCAGCATTCGCTCGAAGCGGCGCAGGGTCACGTCCAGGGGCACCTCGCCGGCCAGGGCGGTGAGCGTGCCCTCGTAGACCGGCCACAGGTCCGGGTGGGCATCGTCCCGATGCAGCAGGCGCATCATCAGTTCGTTGACATAGAAACCGCAGAACAGGGCGCGGCCGGCCAGCGACAGCGCCGGGCCGCGCGGTTCACTGTCACGCAGGGTGAACAGCTCGCCGCCGGCTTTCAGGTTGACCCACAGGGGCAGGAAGGGGGCCAGCGCCGGATTGCGCCGCCCGCCCCGGGCCACCGCGCCCACGCGGCCCCGCCCGGGCAGAAACAGATCGATGATCAGGCTGGTATTGCGGAAGGGGCGGCGATGCAGCAGCCAGGCCGGCGCCAGCTCATTGGTCGCGGTCATAGCCCAGGGAACGCAGGGCGCGCTCATCATCGGACCAGCCGGCCTTGATCTTGACCCACAGGTTGAGCATCACCTTGCGCTCGATCAGGCGCTCGATGTCCTGGCGGGCCTGGGTGCCGATCTGCTTGATGCGGGCGCCCTGGTCGCCGATCAGGATTTTTTTCTGGCCGCGCCGCTCCACCAGAATGGTGGCGGCGATGTCGGTGAGCTTGGGGCCGTCCTCCCAGAGATCGATTTCCACGGCCATCTGGTGCGGCACTTCCTGGCCCAGCTGGCGTACCACCTTCTCGCGAATGATCTCGGCCACCATGAAGCGCAGGCTGCGGTCGGTGAGCTGGTCGTCCTCGAACCAGAAGTCGCCTTCCGGCAGGCGCGTGGCCAGGGCCTGTTCCAGGGCGTCCAGGTTATGGCCGCGCAGCGCCGACACCGGCACGATCTCGGCGAACGGAAAGCGCCCGGACAGATCCTGCAAATGCGGCAGCAGCTTGTTCTTGTCGTCCAGGTTGTCGACCTTGTTGACCAGCAAAAGCACCGGCGTGTCGCCGGCGCGCTGCAGCAGCTTGAGCACGTGCTCGTCGCCCTCGGTCCACTTCATGCCGTCGACCATGAAGCAGATCACGTCGACGCCGCTGAGCGCCGAGATCGCCGCTTCGTTCATGGCCCGGTTGAGCGCCTTGCCCTCGCCGGTGTGGATGCCCGGGGTGTCGGCGAACACCATCTGATAATCGTCGCGGCTGAGAATGCCGTGAATACGATGCCGGGTGGTCTGCGGCTTGCGCGAGGTAATGCTCACCTTCTGGCCGATCAGGTGGTTCATCAGGGTGGACTTGCCCACATTGGGCCGTCCGACGATGGCCACCAGACCGCAACGGGTACTGCTCATGAGGACTGCTCCAGCCAGCTCAGTGCCTGTTCCGCCGCCTGCTGCTCCGCGCGCCGGCGGCTGGCGCCGGCGGCCACGAAGCGCCGATCGAGATCGGGCAGCGTGCATTCCACCTCGAAGGTCTGGCGCGGCGCCTGGCCGGTCACCGACAGCACTTCATAGGCGGGAAGCTCATGCTTGCGCGCCTGCAGCCATTCCTGCAAGCGGGTTTTGCCGTCCTTGCGCACGGACTGCGGCGAGATCTGCTCCAGGCGCCCGGCGAACCACTCCAGCACCACCCGCCGGCAGGTGTCCTCGCCGCTGTCGATGACGATGGCGCCGATCAGCGCCTCCAGGGCGTCGGCCAGGATCGAGTCGCGGCGGTTGCCGCCGCTTTTCAGCTCACCGCCGCCGAGGATCAGGTATTCCCCCACGCCCAGTTCCCGGGCCACTTCCGCCAGGGTCTGGCCGCGCACCAGAAAGGCGCGCATGCGCGTCAGCTGCCCTTCGGCGGCGTCCGGGAAACGATGGAACAATTCCGTGGAAATAAACTGGCTGAGCAGGGCGTCGCCGAGGAACTCCAGCCGTTCGTTGTTGCGCCGGCGGCTGACACTGCGGTGGCTGAGCGCCAGCTCGAACAGCGCCGGGTCCTGAAAACGGTAGCCCAGACGACGGGCAAGGCGGTCCAGATCGTCCATCAGTTCCCGCTGGTCTTGTTGAAGGTGTCCTCGAAATGCATCACCACGGAGACGTTGTAGAACAGCGGCCGGCGCACTTCGTAATCGACACCCACGGTCACGTCACCGCCGTTCTTGCTGATCGCCAGATCGTTGACGCCGATCACGTCCACCTGATTGATGGTGAACCGTTTGGACAGGGCGCCGCGCACTTCGTGCTCCGACATCATGGCGGTCTTGTTGTCGTCGAGCACCGAGTTGATGGTGCTGCGGATGGTGTTGTATTCCATGTAGGCGGGCACCATGCGGAAGGCGGCGGTGCCGAACACCGCCAGCACGATCAGCACGACCACCCAGCCGAGCAGGGAAAGCCCCCTTTGACGGGATCGGGTTATCATTGTGGGTCCGTCTCCATCTTGGTTCAGTCGCTGGTTTCGACTTTGTCGATTGCCCCGTTGCGGGAGAAGCTCGGCAGCGAGAAGATCGGGTCCCAGTGCATCCAGATCAGGAAGGCTTCCCCCACGATCAGCCGCTCGGGCACCACGCCCCAGAAGCGGCTGTCATTGCTGTTGTCCCGGTTGTCCCCCATCACGAAATAACTGCCTTCGGGCACTTCCCATTCGCCCTGGGTACCGCCCTGGGGAATGCGCGGCTCGCCGTTGAACGGGCTGAGCACGCCTTCCTGCCAGATCAAATGCTCCGTCTCGCCCAGGTGCTCGATGTACTCGCGGCGCCACATGCGCGCGTTGCGGCCCTGCTCCACCAGCGCCCGGTCCACCGGCTCGCCGTTGATGTAGACCACGTTGTCGCGCACCGCCACCCGGTCACCGGGCAGGCCGACCACGCGCTTGATGAAGTTCTGGCTGGTGTCCTCCGGGAACTTGAACACCATGACATCACCGCGCTCGGGCTCGCCCACCGGAATGATCTTGGTATTGGTCACCGGCAGGCGCAGGCCGTAGGAGAACTTGTTGACCAGAATAAAATCATGAACCTGCAGGGTGGGCAACATGGAACCGGAGGGAATGGTGAACGGCTCCACAATGAAGGAACGGATCACCAGCACGATCAACAGCACCGAAATCAGCGAGTTGGACGTTTCCACGGTGGTGCCGATCATGCCCTTGCGCTGGCGCAGCTTGAGAAAGCGGTCCGCCAGCCAGATCAGTACCGTGACCAGCAGCGCCAGCGTCAGCCAGAAACCCACATCGATATCCATTAGTCATCCACCTTGAGCACGGCCAGGAAGGCGGCCTGCGGAATTTCCACGTTACCCACCTGCTTCATGCGTTTCTTGCCTTCTTTCTGCTTCTGCAGCAGTTTCTTCTTACGCGACACGTCGCCGCCGTAACACTTGGCGGTCACGTTCTTGCGCAACGCCTTGACCGTCTGCCGGGCGATGATCTTGCTGCCGATGGCGGCCTGAATGGCCACATCGAACATCTGCCGGGGCACCAGTTCCTTCATCTTCTCGGTGAGCACGCGGCCACGGTGGGCGGAGTGGTCCAGGTGACAGATCATCGCCAGGGCGTCCACCTTGTCGCCGTTGATCAGCACGTCCACCTTCACCAGCTTGGCGGGCTGGAAGCGCTCGAAGGCGTACTCCAGCGAGGCATAGCCACGGCTGGCGGATTTCAGCCGGTCGAAGAAGTCCAGCACCACCTCGGCCATGGGAATGTCGTAGGTCAGCGAGATCTGCTTGCCCAGATACTGCAGGTTGATCTGCTCGCCGCGCCGCTCGGTGCACAGGGTGATCACGTTGCCCACGTATTCCTGGGGCGTAAGGATATTGACCCGGGCGATGGGCTCGCGGAACTCCTCGATCTTGTTGCCTTCCGGCAGCTCCGAGGGGTTGTCCACGTAGATCGTTTCGCCGTCGCTGAGCAGCAGCTCGTAGACCACCGTGGGCGCCGTGGTGATCAGGTCCAGATCGTATTCCCGCTCCAGCCGCTCATGGATGATTTCCATGTGCAGCATGCCCAGGAAACCGACCCGGAAACCGAAGCCCAGGGCGTCGGAGTTTTCCGGCTCGTAGAACAGGGAGGCGTCGTTGAGCGCCAGCTTGCCGAGGGCGTCGCGGAAGTCCTCGTAGTCGTCCGCGTTGACCGGAAACATGCCAGCGTACACCTGCGGTTTGACCTTCTTGAAGCCGGGCAGCATGGCCACGTCCGGGGTATTGGCGTGGGTCAGGGTATCGCCCACCGGGGCGCCCTTGATGTCCTTGATGGTGGCGCTCACCCAGCCCACCTCGCCGGCCTCCAGCACCTTGGTTTCCTTGCGCTTGGGGGTGAAGATGCCGAGGCTGTCCACCACATGGTTCTGGCCGGTGGATTTAACGTGGATCTTGTCGCCTTTCTTGAGGCGGCCGTAGCGGATTCGCACCAGCGAGATCACGCCCATGTAGTTGTCGAACCAGGAGTCGATGATCAGCGCCTGCAGCCGCTCTTCCCGGTCGCCCTGGGGCGCGGGGATGCGTTCGATCAGCTGCTCCAGCAGGTCCGGCACGCCCACCCCGGTCTTGGCGGACACATGGCAGGCGTCCAGCGCGTCCAGACCGATGATCTCCTCGATCTCCTCGGCCACCCGGTCCGGCTCCGCCTGGGGCAGGTCCACCTTGTTGAGCACCGGCAGCACTTCCAGATCCTGCTCGATGGCGGTGTAGCAGTTGGCCACCGACTGGGCTTCCACGCCCTGGGCGGCGTCCACCACCAGCAGCGCGCCCTCGCAGGCGGACAGGGAGCGGGACACCTCATAGGAGAAGTCCACGTGCCCCGGGGTGTCGATGAAGTTGAGCTGGTAGGTCTCGCCGTTGCGCGCGGTGTAATACAGGGTCACGCTCTGCGCCTTGATGGTGATGCCGCGCTCGCGCTCCAGGTCCATGGAATCCAGCACCTGCTCCTTGAGCTCACGGTCGGACAGACCGCCGCAGACCTGGATGAAACGGTCCGCCAGGGTGGATTTGCCGTGATCGATATGAGCAATGATGGAGAAGTTGCGAATGTGCGTAATGTCGGTCACAGATACCCGCCAAATGGTGGAAACATGAAGAAGGACACAATGGTGGGCGATTCTAGCGGATTAGGGCTCCGCTGGATAATCCCCCGATGCGGAGCCGGTCGGATGGCTCGGGGGTACGCCGTGGGTGCGGCTGAAGCCGCTCCCACGGCACCGGCGGTCAGTCGCCGAGTTTCAGCGCCAGGAAGCGGGCGTTGCCGCCGCGATTGATCAGCGCCGGCACCGAGCCCTTCTCAGGGAGCTCGCCGACCAGGCGACGGTAGTCGTCCGGGCTCTTCACGTCCTCACCGTTGAGGCTCACCAGCAGATCCCCCTGGCGCAGGCCGGCGGTGGCCGCCGGGCCTTTCTTCACGGCGGTGACCATGACGCCGGTCTCCGCCTCCACCCGCGACAGCTCCGCCGGGCTGGCCTCGCGCACGGTCAGGCCGAGCCGGTCGGCGCCCGGACCGGACGGCTCGCCGCCCTGATTCATGGCCTGCTGCGGATTGCTGGGCAGTTCGCCCACGGTCACGTCCAGGGTTTTCTCGTCGCCGTTGCGCACCACCGTCATTTCCGCCTCGGTGCCGGCCTTGAGGGCGCCGACCCACTTGGGCAGCTGGGCGGAACGCTGGATTTCGTGACCGTCGAAGTGGGTAATCACATCGCCGGGCTGCAGGCCGGCTTCCGCCGCCGGGGAGCCCGGCTGCACCTGGGCCACCAGGGCGCCCATGGGCTTGGACAGGCCGAAGGACTCGGCCAGATCCCGGTCCACCTCCTGGATCAACACGCCCAGCCAGCCGCGACTGACCTGACCGTTCTCCTTGAGCTGGTCGGCCACGTCCATGGCCAGGTCGATGGGAATGGCGAAGCTCAGGCCCATGTAGCCGCCGGAGCGGCTGACGATTTGCGAATTGATGCCCACCACCTGGCCTTTCAGGTTGAACAGCGGCCCGCCGCTGTTGCCCGGGTTGATGGCCACGTCGGTCTGAATGAACGGCACGTAGTTGTCGGTGGGCAGGCTGCGGCCCTTGGCGCTGACGATGCCGGCGGTCACCGAGCTGTCGAAGCCGAACGGCGCACCGATGGCCAGCACCCACTCGCCCACTTTCAGATTGTCGGAGGAACCGATGTCCACCACCGGCAGATCGGCGGCGTCCACCTTGATCAGCGCCAGGTCGCTCTGCGGATCGGAGCCGACCAGCTCGGCGTCCAGTTCGCGGCGGTCCTGCAGGCGCACCACGATCTCGTCGGCCTCGCCCACCACGTGGTAGTTGGTGAGCACGTAGCCGTCGCTGGAAATGATGAAGCCGGACCCCAGGGACTCCACGTCCTCGCGGCCGCCCCCGCCGGGGCCCTGCGGACCGGGCCCGCCGGGGCCGCCGAACTCGTCGAAGAAGCGGCGTAGCATTTCCGGCAGCTGGCTGGTGTCCGGCCCCTGGCCGGCCTCGCGGTGGGTGACGGTGGAAATGTTGACCACCGCCGGCGCTTCCTTCTCCACCAGGGCGGTGAAGTCGGGCAGTCCGGTGACCAGTTTCTCGCCGCCGGCACCGTTTTCACGGGCGTCGGAGACGGTGGCCTTGGCGGCCCCCTGGTCCTGGCTTTGTTCGGTGTTCCGGTCGTCCTGATTCTGGCCGCAGCCGGCGATCAGGCCGGCCAGCAACAGCGGCAACAGGCACTTTTGTACGGTCCCCATGGAAAGGCTCCCTTCTGCCGGTTGTTCGAGGAACACCGGCCCCGCCGCCGGGGCCGGCGATAAGCGATGACTACCTTATTCCGTTACCGGAGCCCGATCACGGCCGCGCGGCCACGTCCAGGTCGAGCCCCTGCATGATGCGCTCGGCGGTGGGCTGGGGAATCTCGCCCACCAGGGTGAGCAGATAACGGCGGTCGGCGGCGGCCACCGAGCGGCTGATCGCCACCGTCGGGCCAATCCGGCTCACGCCCTCTTCCACCACCCCGTTGTCCAGGTTTTCCACGAACACGGTGAAGGTGGCCAGGCCGTCGCTGTAGCTCTGCGCGGCCACCGGCTGCCGCTCGGCGGTGACCCGCCGCCAGTCGCTGTCGGCGGCGCGGAAGCCACCGGGCAGCCAGCCGGCGTTCACGTGGACGCGGTCCGCGTGGTTGCCGGGCACCGGCTCCAGGGCGCGTTCGGCGATCACCTTGGGCAGCTCGAAATCGCCCCGGTCCAGGCCCGGTTGCAGGTCCAGAGTGACGAATTCCACCCGTTCCAGAGCCAGGCCGCCCGGGTCCACCATCTCCGACTTGAGCAGCAGATGGCTTTCATTGTCCAGCCACAGACGGTAGCCGTAACGATGGTTGTCCAGCGGGGCCACGCGCATGCGCGTGGTGGCGCGGCCGGCCACCCGGCCGTCGCCGTCCACCAGCACGTTGTACTGGTCGGGAATCTGCGAGGAGAGCCGCTGCCGGAACGACAGCAGCCCCTGGTCCTGATCGTCGATGCGGGTCAGGGTGCCGTTGGGGTGCAGGCACACCAGCTCGTCACCGAGGCGCAGCACCTCCACCAGACGTCCGTCCAGGTGGGTGAAGCGCTGGTACTGCTCGCCGTCGATGACGGCGTGACGAATTTCCATGGTGCTCACTTCCCCACCGAGCTGGTAGAGGAAGCGGCCCTGGTAATCGAGCTCCTGGGTCGCTTCGGTCATGCGTTCCAGGAGGCTCTGGGCGGGAAGGCTGTCGGCGATCGCGAGGGGGGCGGCGGTCAGGGTAAGCCCCAAGGCGAGGATCCGCATCATGCGTTAGCGCGCTCCGTTGCGGGCGTCCATGCTGACCAGACGGGCATAGGGCATCATGCCCTGGCCACTATGGCGGGCGGTGAATTCACTGTGGCGCAGCAGCATGGCGTTGACACGCGGTTGCTGGTCGCTGGCCACGGTACGCGGCTCGGCGGATCGCAGGGCGCTTTGCGCCACCAGCGAGGTCTCACCGAACGGACGGGTCAAACGTTGGGCGGCGGCCGGCGCGCTCAGCGACGCCTCGGTGGCCGCGGCGCCGTCATTGGCGGCGCCGGTCATGGCCACCGCCGGCGCGACGGTGCCGGCGTCGGTGGGCACGCTCCAGTACTGCCAGCCGATCACGGTCACGGCGGCCACCGAGGCGGCCACGGCCACGCGGGCGAAGCCGTGCACCATGCCGGCGCGGCGGCCGGGCTTCGATTCCGAGGCCAGCGCCTCGGACAGGCGGGCGTTGAAGCCCTCCGGGACGCCCATGGCGGCGTGGCCGTGCAGCGCATCGCTGACGCTCTGCCAGCGGCCCAGGGTCGCCAGATCGTCCCGGTCCAGGTCGCGCAATACGCGACGGGTCTCGAATTCGGTGGTTTCACCGTCCAGGAAAGCGGAAAGTGCTTCGTAATTCCTGCTCATGTCCTCACCCTTTGTCTCCGCGCTGCGATCCCAGCAGGGGGCGCACCGCCTCGTCGATGGCTTCGCGGGCCCGGAAAATACGGGAGCGGACCGTTCCCACCGGGCATTCCATGACCGCCGCGATATCCTCGTAGCTGAGCCCCTCGAATTCACGCAGGGTGACCGCGGTTTTCAGCTCCTGGGGCAGGTCCTCGATCGCCTTGTGGATCACTGCCTCCAGTTCCTCGGACAACACGTGGGACTCCGGGGTTCCAATTTCGTGCAGCATTTCCGCGCCGCTGTACTGCTCGGCTTCGGCGGCATCCAGGTCGGAGCCCGGCGGGCGGCGGCCCAGGGCCACCAGGTGGTTCTTGGCGGTGTTCACCGCGATACGGTAAAGCCAGGTATAGAAGGCACTGTCGCCCCGGAACCGGGGCAACGCCCGCCAGGCCTTGATAAAGGCCTCCTGGGCCACGTCCTGCACCTCGTCATGGTCGCGCACATAGCGGCTGATCAGCGCGAAAATGCGCTGCTGGTACTTGACCACCAGCACTTCGAAGGCTCGCTGATCGCCGGTCTTGGCTTTTTTGACCAATTGTTCGTCTGAAGACACCCGGTGCTGGCTCCCTGGAGGACGTTATTATCCCGTGGCGGCGGGTAAAGCGCGGTATTGTAACAGGTGTTCCGCGGGCCGCTATACTAGCGCCCCCGTCCCCGGCGGTTTTCACATTGGTTCAACATTTACCCGGCTGCGAGACCCCATGGCCACTTATCGTTATGACGTGCTGATCATCGGCTCCGGCGCCGCCGGCCTGACCGTCGCCCTGCGCCTGCCCGACGGCGTGCAGGCGGCCCTGCTGTCCAAGGGCAAACTGACCCATGCGAGTACTTACTACGCCCAGGGCGGCGTGGCGGCGGTGCTCGACGACGACGATTCCCTGGAAAGTCACGTGCAGGACACGCACCGCGCCGGCGGCGGGCTGTGCCACGACGACGCGGTGCGCTACACCGTGGAAAACGGGCCGGCGGCGATCCGCTGGCTGATCGATCAGGGCGTGGACTTCACCCGGCTGGCGGGCATGGAGCGCAGCGAGGACAACCCCCTGCCCTACCACCTGACCCGCGAGGGCGGCCACAGCCACCGACGCATCATCCATGCCGCCGACGCCACCGGCGTGGCCATTTCCAGCACCCTGATCCAGCGCGTCACCGAACGGGACAACGTGCACCTGTTCGAACACCGGGTGGCGGTGGACCTGATCCTGCAGGAGCACGACGGCCCGAACGGCCGCGAAAAACGCTGCTGCGGCGCCTATGTGCACGATATCCAGACCGGCGAGACCGACGTGATCCTGGCCCGCTCGGTGGTGCTGGCCACCGGCGGCGCCTCCAAGGTCTACCTGTACACCTCCAATCCGGACGTGGCCACCGGCGACGGCATCGCCATGGCCTGGCGGGCCGGCTGCCGGGTGGGCAACATGGAATTCATGCAGTTCCACCCCACCTGCCTGTACCACCCCAAGGCCAAGAGCTTCCTGATCACCGAGGCGATCCGTGGCGAGGGCGGCCGGCTGCTGCTGCCCAACGGCGAGCGCTTCATGCCGCGCTTCGACGAGCGCGCCGAACTGGCCCCCCGGGATGTGGTGGCCCGCGCCATCGACCACGAAATGAAGCGTCTGGGCGCCGACTGTCTTTATCTGGACATCAGCCACAAGCCGGCGGACTTCATCATCGAGCACTTCCCCACCGTCTACGCCAAGTGTCTGCAGCTGGGTCTGGACATCACCCGCGACCCGATTCCGGTGGTGCCGGCGGCGCATTACACCTGCGGCGGCGTGGTCATCGACCGGCACGGCCGCACCGACGTGCCCGGGCTCTATGCGTTGGGGGAAACCAGCTTCACCGGTCTGCACGGCGCCAACCGCATGGCCAGCAATTCGCTGCTGGAGTGCTTCGTGTACGGCCAGGCGGTGGCCGATGACATCGGCGCGCACCTAGCGGACTGGCCGCTGCCCCGGGAGGCGGCGGAGTGGGACGACAGCCAGGTCACCGATTCCGACGAGGACGTGGTGATCAGCCACAACTGGGACGAGCTGCGGCGGTTCATGTGGGATTACGTGGGCATCGTGCGCACCGTGAAACGGTTGGAGCGGGCCCAGCATCGGGTTGAGTTGCTGAAGAGCGAGATCGCCGAGTATTACAGCAACTACCACATCAGCAACGATCTGCTGGAGTTGCGCAATCTGGTGGTGATCGCGGATTTGATCATCCGTTCGGCGTTGCAGCGGCGGGAGAGCCGGGGGCTGCATTTCATGCGGGAGTTTCCGGGGGCTTCGGAGGTGGGGCGGGATACGATTCTGGAGCCTTGAGGTCCATTTCTCCATCGAGGCCGCTTCCGTGTCGGGCGCCACCGGGCCGGACACGCGGCAAGTACGTCCCTGTAGCTCGTTTCCGGCATCCCTGCCTCCAA
>NZ_JADDOL010000011.1 GCF_016906305.1 Alloalcanivorax marinus | reverse complement strand
TGAGTTTGTCGGCCACCTTTCTCTCTCGCATACCAACCAGATAATCCGGATACCCCTTCTTTTAAGCCGAACTTTTCCTCCAGCTCCTTATTGTTTTTTGCCACGACGTAACCTTTAGCTGCGCCTTTCTCTATCGGCTTCAGATTCATGCCGGCAATCATTCTTTCCCGCACCTTGGACGCCTCACTTTTGTTGCTGTCGTCATCTGGCGAGCCAAGAGAGGTGTCAGAAGGCTCCGAGAGCTCAGAACCTACCGTTTGAATTTCCATCTCCTCGAATGGAGGCAACGGCACTTTCTTTAAAGCACCCCGATCTTCAATTATAGCGTAGTTCTCGTGCACGCTTTTCAGGACAACCCCATCGGTAATTTTTTCTGTGCTAGCCACTACATCATAACCGGCATCAGCCTGCAGTATTGCCCAACCAGACTGTGAAGCTACATTGCTAATAACACCCAAAAGACCGTAACTCTTGGTTGCCAACGGGACATCAGCGACATTGTGGGCATCGGCAACACTCGCCGGGCCAAAGAGATTCCAAGTAGATATTTTATCTACCAGGGCTTGTTCTTGCCGGTTTCTTGCTGGATGTTGACTCAGTAATTCGAGCTGCGGGGCTTCGCGCGACGCCTCTTTTTCAGTAATTGGTGCCATGGCCCACCAAATCAACCAAACAGCCAGGCCCAGAAGAAAAAGAGAGGCCAATTTAGAAGCAAGCGCGCCGTAACGCATGACTCCCTCTCCATAGATAGACCTTGAAAAAGCTGGGGCGCCGTCTTTGGCGCCCCTCTCCAATTATTTTATGCTTTCAGATACATATTGAAGCCTGCTACCAAATTCCGGTATCCGAAGCGGAATTAACCCTGCCAGCGTTCCGCTGCTGCCCCAGATCCGAACATCAACATCTACAGGGTTTAGATTATATTGTTCGATAACCATCCGCCCATCATCAAGGAAACGCACCCCTCCGGATAACTGCATGGTTATGGGCTGACTCATCAAAGAGTGGGAAGGATCGTTAACCTGGAAATATCTTACCAAATCGATCCCATCCATGTAGAGGTCAACTTCTGCCGACAAAGTCAGGGTGCCATTCTCATCTTTAAGCCAACCAGTAATCGGCTGAGTACGATTGCCATTCAGGTCTTCTTCGTAACGCATTCTCAGCACCTGAGCCCCGCTGGCCGACTCGATGATATAAGGGAACTCATCGAATTGAGTAAAGATAGGAACGGACGTAGACATAATCTGCGCGGGCCATATCTTCACTTTTAGTCCTTGCCCAGAAACATACTCATCGGTGACTTCCGCTGTCAAGGCCCCATTAATATACGTAAACTTCTGACTCGGGCACTCCTGAGTAGCCGTAATTCTGGCGCCCGCGAACGGGTTTTGGGGATTGATATATTCCGCCTCCGAGTACCCGCAGCCAAAACTACTACCATTCACGGTCACCACGGTGGACGGATCAAAATCCGGCAAAGGTTGACGTGACAAAGTCTTAGCACTGTTTAAAGGAGGGATTACGCCGTTCGGGTCAAGTGACTGATCCGCATTTTCGTCCAACGGCTGTGCATCAGCACCCTGCTCTTGCGATTCATCCAGGAAGTCATACAAAGCATACCCGGGTTGCTGGAGCAGTAACGGGCTACCATCTTCCGGCTGAACATCCAGGTGATTCTCGTGGACAAAATTAGCGTTGGTATCGTATGAAGGGGCGTTCTTCAACACCTGAAGGACCGCATTGGTGTGTGCCGAGCCTTCAAAATATTGAGTCATGTCCGGGCCGCCAGCCGTATAGTCCTTCGCATCCACTTTAAAATAGTAAAGTTTGTCCTGAGTGGAAGGGTTTGCATAGGCAGAGATAGTCAAATCAGCAAACAGGTTCGTTTGCAAAGGAAGCCCTTCTGTATCACAAACGGCTTCCGCTCCTGTACAATCAACGGACACACCTCCCGCCACATCTGCCGAACTCAACGTATAGCTATACAGAGTTCCCTCTTCCCAATTTTTTTCGGGCGTGAAAGTCAAGGTGCGGCCTCTCAGTGAGAGGGTGCCTGCTACGGCGTCGGTTACATTCCCCTGACCGTCCAATTTGTTTACGCTAAAAGTTCCGCCTAAAGAAACGCTATTAGGATCAATGGGCTTAGAGAATTGCACGACAATCGGACGATCTGCGGGCATATCCATAATGGGCAAGTAATCATCTTCATCTTTTATATCGAACTGCCCACCTTGTTGCCAGCCAGGAAATGATCCAAGACATCGCCCCATCGTGCCGGACTGTAGGTCTGTTGTGGAGGGATCAAGGGCGCAAGGGAAACCGGGATACACAGACAATACAATCGGAGAATGCTTCCTGACGCTTTGTACTTGGTTTAACGGCGCCCCGCTGTCGTTATACTCTTTGATAGCGGTCTCGACTACGTAAGGCAGTGAAAAGTTCTCGGAAAAAGAGCCACTCCAGTTATTTCCTGCCACATCAGAAACCCCAGATACTATCTGTATTTCATAATCTACAGGGTTACTCTCCTTAGAAGCGCTCAGATTTTCGCGGGGTTGTAGCACGAGCGCAGCCCCATCGACATAAGCGTCGAACTCGATTTCAGAGCCGTTCTCATAGAAGTAAATATTAGCATCTTTAGCAACTTCAATCGGTTCATCGAAGTTGATCACGACAGGGTCACCCAACCTGTAAAGATAGCCCTTGCTCAATGAATCCGCTGTTCGACTATCTTCGTAGTTACCAACAGTCCAGCTTTGAATGCTCGGAGCAGTGGCGTCTTCACTTTGTTGCGGCGCATTGGTCTGATCTTCATAGGACTGCAGCTGGAAGCTCAGCAGGCCATAGCCGTATTCCTGGCCCAGAATGTCCGGCTCGACCACGCTAACGGCGTCCACGTTCAGCACGCCGGCGGAGGTGTCGATGTCGGCCAGGCCGACCAGCTCGATGTGCAGCAGATCCTGGGTGAAGGCGCCGTTGGCGCGGGGTTCCGCGGTGGCGATGCCCACGTCCATCATCAGCTGGATCATGCGGGAGACGTTTTCGCCGTCTTCCATGTAGCGGTTTTGCACCAGGTAGCCGGTGGCGTCGGACAGCAGGGTCATGGTGACCTCGCCGGAACCGAAGCCGGCGGGCACCTTGCCGCCGATCAGGATCGGGTTGATGGCGTCGCCTTTCAGGATGGTGCCCTTGGGCAGACGGATCGGGGTGGTGCGGGAGAAGACAGTGGCGTCGCCCAGCTCCGCGATCACGGAGTCGGCGCGGGCCTGGGTGACGTTTTCGTCTTCGCCGAGGAGCGTGCCATTCACCGGTACGGTGTTCACGTCGCGGCCGGTGAGCTTGGAGGGCTCGTTCACGGTCAGGCGCTGCACCAGGCGAGTCGGCTCGCCGCGCGGCGAGGTGTCCTGGGGCTTGAAGCGCAGGCTGCGCTCCGTGAAGTTGGCGCCGTAGGTGCTGGCCAGGTCGCCGGTAAGCGTCAGCTCATAGGTCTGGCTGGGATCCAGGTATTCCGGTTCCGGGTCCACGGTGAGGTAGCGGCCGTCCACCAACAGCGTGGCGGGCACCTCGGTGTCGTCCGGGCCGTAGGTCAGGGTCACGCTCTCGCCGTAAACGGCGGTGGCGCGGTCCACCGGCTGGGACATCTGGAAGCGGAAGCTGGAGAAGTCCATGGCCTGGAAGCGCTGTTCGCCGCCCAGGTTGTCGTTGTCGAAGTTGGGGAAGGCGCCGGTGATACGGAAGTCATCCATATCGGTGACCACCAGTTCCTTCGGTCCTTCGTGCAGCGCCCGGGTGGTGAACTGCAGAGTGCGGTTCTCGGCCGTGCCGTTACCGCCCAGCGGCAGATCCTCGATCACCAGGGTGTATTGCTGATTGGGTTTGAAGGGGTCGTCTTCCTCCGGTACCAGCATCAGGTTATTGGGCTGGCCCTGGACCGGTTCGAATTCCGGGCTCATGGCTCGGCCGTCGGCGCCGCCCTCATAGAGGGTAATGCCGTTCATGGCGTCGCCCACATTGACGCTGGAGGTGAAGCGCAGAATCACCGGCGAGGCCGTGGAGACTTCGGTTTGGCCATCACCCGGGAAGGCGTAGACCAGGCCCTGGGATTGCGCGGACGGGTCAGAGGCACGGCCCTCGGCCGAGTCCCCGCCGCCGCCGCACGCGGAAAGAATGACCGCGGCGGACAGGGCCGCCACGGTGCGGTTGAGGATTCGTATTGTCATAATGCCCTCTTCGGATTTCGAGTGATATTCTTTGAGAAATTCAGTCCTAGAATTTCAGGGTGACGGATCCAGAGAAAACGTTGACTTCGCCATCGGTGACCACGGAGTCCGGGATCGGATCGCCGGCCTGGGTGGTGTTGATGTCGAAGCGGCGGTCATCCAGTTGCTGATATTGGTAAGCCAGATCCACGGTGAGCGGCCAGGCCAGCAGCGGCGGATTCTGGAAGGTGGCTGAGAGCCCCATGCCGATCACCAGTTTGTCCGCGTCCAGGTAGTTCACGTCCTGCGAAGAGTTGCTTTCCAGCGGGGATTCTTCCCAGGCCACGCCGGTGGTGAACATGAAGCTGCGGTTGAAGTCGAACTCCAGGCCCACGCGGGGTACGAAGGTGTCCTTGAACTGCAGGTTGGCCTGATCCTTGACCGTGTCGCCGGCGAACTCTTCTTCCAGGTCGGACCACATCTGCGCTTCACCGGTGAAGCCCAGGCGCACGCGACCGAAGTCATAACGAACACCCACGCTGTAGATGTCCGGCTGGTAGCCCTGAATCACGTCGGAAACGCGGATCGGCAGGGTGTTGATCAGCTGCGGCACGTTGGGCGTGGCATCGATGGACGTTTCGGTTTTGGAGTAGCCGCGGAACGCCACGGCGGTCTGCAGGTTGTCCATCCAGCAGCCGTCGGGGCAGAAGGTTTCGCCCCAGTTCATGTTGAAGCCCACGATCGGCCGGTAGGTCGGCTTGGCGGACGCTTCCAGGGTTTCGTAACGGGTTTCACCGCTGGTTTCCAGCTGAGTGTCCAGGTCGGCCTTGTTGTTCAGCGTGATGTTGATGGACGCGCCGAAGTCGATACCGCGCCAGATCGGCGTGGCCGCGCCCACGTTCAGGAACAGCGGGTTGCGACCGTAGGTCAGGTACTGGCCGTCCCGGGTGGTTTGGGACTCGAACGCCAGCATTTCGCGGCCATATTTTTCACTGCCCAGCATCAGCGCCAGATAGATCGGGTGGCCGGTGGTCAGCAGATCGCTGGCGTCGGCCTTGAGGCCGAGGATCAGTTGCTGGGAGGGCTCGTCGCTGAGGCGGCGGCTGCTGGGGCCGGCGCCGGTGGCGTCCTTGTAACCCAGATCCGCCTCGCCGTGCAGGATGGCGCCGGTCAGTTCACCGCGGCCGTCCTGGGCCAGGGCCGCCGGGTTGTAGTACACCGCGTTGGCCTTGGAGCTGAAGATGGAGAAGGCCTGGGCCGATGCCACATCCGAAGGGAACATGCCATAGGTCGACGGCGCGTTGCTCATACCGGCCGCGGCGGCGGAACTCAGCGCGAGCAGTACGCTGGCGGACAGTAGATTCGTTGGTATCGAATTGCGGCTCATAGAAGCGGACCTCGTTATCTTTTTTTGCTTATTCTCATACTGAGTTTTTTTATTTCGCATGGTTGTACCCACCGTATTCCTTTAGCCGGTTAGAAGCGCACCGAGACCGAACCCGCGAAGACGTGCACTTCGCCGTCAGTGGTGACCGATCCATAGGTCTGGTTCGGTTGCTGCAGGCGCTGGGTGCGGCTGAGCTGGAAGTCACGCTCGTCGAGCTGCTGGAACTGATAGCCCACGCTCAGGGTGACCGGGTGCGCGATCAGGGGCACATGCTTGAAATTACCGGTGAGGCCGAGGCCCACCACCAGGCGGTCCGCGTCCACGTAGTTCACGTCCGGTGAGGAATCACTGTCCAGAGGCGATTTCTCCCAGGCCACGCCGGAGGTCACCATGAAGGTGTCGTTGAGGTCCACTTCCAGACCCAGGCGCGGAATGAACACGTCTTCGAACTGCAGGTTGCCCTGGTCCTTGATGGTGTCGTCGCGCAGTTCGGTGGTCAGGCGGGACCACTCCTGGTACTCGGCGGTGAAGCCCAGGCGCCAGGCGCCGAAGTCGTATTGGATGCCCGCGGTGGTGATGGCCGGCTGGAAGGAATCGATAACGTTGTTCACTTCGATGGGGATACCCGGCGCGGTCACGGTCCCGGGGATGATGGCGTTGGACGATACCGAGGTGCGGCTGTCGGACTGGGCGCGGTAGCTCAGAGCGGCGCGCACATTGTCCTGCCAGCAGCCTTTCACCCGGCAGAAGGTCTCGCCCAGGTTCATGGTAAAGCCCACGATGGGCCGGAACTGCGGCCGGGCTTCCACGCTCACCTGCTCGTAGGTGGTGGTACCCGCCAGGTTGTTGGTGATGTACAGCTCAGCGTCGTTGTGAAGCGTCAGCTGCACGCCGCCGCCGAACTTGATGCCGCGCCAGACGTTGGTGCCGATACTGGCGGCCAGAAACAGGGGCTGGCGGTCATACTGCAGATACTGGGCGTTGTCGCCCTGGGCGGAGGAACTGAACGCCAGCATCTCCTTGCCGTAACGCTCGACCCCGGCGATGAAGCCCAGGTAGATCGGGTGCTCGGATTTCATCAGGCCGCTGAGATCCGCCTTCAGACCCAGCATCACTTGCTGTGAAGGGTTGTCGAGAATATTGCCGTCGTAGGCCGGGTTGGCGCTTTCGGTGTTCAGGTCGTGCTCGGCGTGGAAGATCGCGCCGGTGATTTCGCTGGTCTGCACCACCGCCAGGTTGGCCGGGTTGTAGTACGTGGAGGAGGTGGAGGTGTTGAACAGGGACAGCGCCTGAGCGGAGGCGATGTCCGAGGGGAAAAGGCCATAGGTACTGCCCGTGTTACCCATGTTGGCGAGCGCGGGCGTGCTCATCAGCATCATCGTTCCCGCGGGCAACAGGATTGTTTTGATTATCGATTTTTTCATAGTTAGACAACCTTTCTGCCTGATGTTGTTCTTCTTCATGAACGCAGCCGGGAGACCGCAGCTCAACGTTTAACACAGCTATTACTTTTCGAGTAAGGATCACAGCGCCACGCGCGAAGGTCTCCACGGCTAGAGCGGAACCCGCAACGACGGGGCGTCGGCGAAAAATCATTGAGTTGGAAAGGGGAGCCGGTCTCCGGGCTCGAGAGCGCATGCAACATGCGTTCTCAACCTCCTGGTTGTTGTTGTTGGTCACGCTGGTCGCCGTGACTCCTTAATCGATCCGCTCCGCCGCCGGGCCAGGGGCGCCCATGGTGCCGCCCATGAAGATCTCGCCGTGCGGACAGGTTGGACGAAATCCTAGTTTGTGACGGGTACGCCTGTAAACATTAATCTCCGGGCAGGGATCCGCCCCCCTTTTTCCCACGGCCCTGCGAATCAAAAAGAGCGCAGAAGTTCTTTCCCTACCCCTTGATTCGACAAGCACGGATGTAAACACCAAACAGCGGGTTCTGGCAATTCCAGGCGTTGCGGATACCGGGAAAAAGAAAAACTTCTGCCATCTTTATGTATACTTCTGAGGGAATAAAACCAAGGAATCCAGCGTTTAAGGGGCTTGCGCAGGCGTCAAGTCTCCTTGTTTACAGGTGTTACCTTTTGGAACATGATTTGCTCCGGGCTCACGCATTCAAAGCGTTGGGCGTCGCGACCGGCCCCGATGGCGCCCGGGGCATCGCCGCTAACAGCCTGTTCCGTGATGATAAAAGCGTTGTTTCGTGAAGTTTATGGCTGGCCCCATGGCCCTATGCCATACTTGGCAGTCTCACGGAAGGATCGACACCGAAAGCGCCTTTTTCCGGGCGCCAAAAAAAACCAGTTTTTGGTGTAGAACAAAAAGGGACGGACCATGAAACGGCTTGCGGATTTCACTATCTTCGTCGCGGTGGTCAAGGCGGGGACCCTGTCGGAAGCGTCCAAGGCGCTGGACCTCTCGGTGGCCTCGGTCAGCAAACACGTCAGTCGCATTGAGCGTCAATTGGGCATTCGCCTGCTGGTGCGCAGTTCCCGGGGGCTGAAGCTCACCGACGAGGGCCGCGACCTCTACGAAAACGTGGAACGGCTGATCGGCGAACTGGACACCGTGGTGTCCAAGGTCAGCCAGGCCGGCCAGCACCCGCAGGGCACCCTGCGCATCGCCTCCAGCATCGGCCTGGGCCGCAAACACATCGTCCCCCTGGTCAGCGAATTCTCCGAGCGCTATCCGGAGCTGTCCGTGCAGCTCAACTTCGGCGAGCTGGACCCGGCGGCTTCCTCCCATCTGGTGGACGTGGCGATCGTACTGGGCGAGCCGCAGGATTCGTCCATGGTGGCCCGGCGCCTGATGCGCAATCCCTGTGTGCTGTGCGCGTCGCCGGACTACCTGGCCCGCCACCCTGCCCCGCGGGAGCCGCGCGACCTGCAAGACCACGACTGCCTGATTCTGGATTGTCCCGGCGCGTTCAAGGACCAGTGGGTGCTGGAGGACGCCGCCGGCAAGCGTCATACCGTGCGGGTGCGCGGCGGGCTGATCACCGACAACAGCGAGACGCTGCGCGAGTGGGTGCTGGAGGGCCGCGGTATCGCCCTGAAAAGCCTTTCCGACATTCAGAGCCAGCTCGACAATGGCGAGCTGGTTCGGCTGTTGCCCGAATACCGGGCCCCGGACCTGGACTTCTACATGGTGTACGCCGGTCGCGAGTTGATTCCGGCCAAGACCCGGGCGTTCGTGGACTTCATCGAGGAGAACGCGGATCGGCTGGAGCAGGCGGGCTAAGCCTTTGCCACCGCGATCCCGCCGTTCCTCTCGGGTCCTTCACGTGCTCCGCCCTAAGCTGGCCTCCGCCATCATGGCATTACGCCACTTGCCGCTGTTGATGGACCACACACGGGCGGAGCCAGACAATGAGAAGAAGAATCGCGACCCGCGGTCTGCTGCTGATGGTGGCCATGTTCTACATGCCCGGTTCCGGCGCGGCCAGTGACAGCCAGGACGGCCAGAGCCAGACGACCCGTTCGGAAGTGGACACCAGCAGCGGTTCCGAAGCCCGACGCCCCACCGCCATTCGAGGCTAGGCGGCCTCCGGGGCGAGATCCGGATAACCTTCCGTGCGCGCCAGCCTTCCTACCCAGGGCAGCACCTGCCCGCCCAGTTTCAGCGACAGATCCCCGGGGTGAATCGACACCCGCAAAGGCCGGCCGAAAGCCCGCGCCAGCCCCAGATTCCAGTGATTGAAAACGGTCAGACTGGCCGCCCGCCAGGTGTTGTCCGCCTCGAAGCCCACCAGCGGCAGACGGTGGAAGCGCCGCTCGCGGGCGTCGTATACGCCGCCCAGGGTCTCGAAGTAACGGAACGGCAGCGCCGCCAGGGCACGGCGGTCGATGGCGCCCAGCGCCCAGGCCGGCGGCACGTACAGGGGGGAAGGGGTCAAGCCGTGCTCGACGAACCAGCGGTGGCAATCCCGGACCAGGGCGGCGATGCCGGTGGCGTCCAGGGACAGATGCTCGGCCACGTCGCGGGAAATGAGCGCGCTGTGCAGGCGGTGATGCAGGCTTTTCGGCGGATCGCAGCGGTGGCGCCAGCCGTGGCCGGCCAGGGGATAGCCTCGGGCGGCCAGGTCGCGCAGCCAGTCCAGGTCCTCGTCGCGCCAGGCCTTGCCCGGCACCACCAGCAGGGTGACGTGCTCGGGCGGCACGGCGGCCAGCCGCTCGAGCAGGTCGGCGACCCGCTCACGGGTCTCCGGCATCACATCGTGGATCGACACCAGACCGGCCAGGGACACGTCAGAGCCCGGGCCGCGCCTGATGGGTGCTCAGCCGGCGCAGCACCGCCACGGTGGGCGAGCGGCGCGGCTTGGGCAGCACCGCGCCCTGCCGGGCGCAGCCGTGCAGCACCTGCAGCCAGCCGTCCACGGCGTCCTGGTTCATGGCCAGGGCGGCCCGGCGACCGGCCTCGGCGCGCTCCCGGCGCGCCGCCGGCGTCAGCGCCCGCAGGCGCGCCAGGGTATCGGCCAGGCTTTCCTCCGGTCCGGCCACCGCCAGCACCCGGGCCAGCGGCGGCCATTGGTTGATGCCGCACACCGGCGTGGTGATCACCAGCCGCTGCCGGGCCAGGGCTTCCAGGGCCACGGTGCCGAAGGCTTCCACCGACGAGGGCAGCACCAGCACCTGGTGGGCGTCCAGCTGTTCCACCACCCGCTCCCGGCTGCACCAGCCCAGAAAGTGCAGGTTGGGCAAACGGCGGGCGTGCTCTTCCACCAGCGGCCGCAGCGGGCCGTCGCCGGCCACGGTGAAGCGGCAGTCCGGCCGTTGCTCGGCCATGGCCAGAAACCGCTCCAGGTTCTTTTCCGCCGCCAGCCGGCCCACGTACAGCACCGAGTCCAGCGGTTCCGCCAGGGGCGCCGGCGCGCGGTTGACGAACTCCGGCCCCAGCGGCGTGCCCACCAGCTGCGGGTGGCGGGCGCCGGCGGCGCGGGCGTCGGCGATCATGCTTTCACAGATGGTGGCCACCGCGCTGGAACCCCGGAACAGGGTGCGGTTGAGCCAGTTGAGCAGGCCGCCGGCCAGCTTCGCCAGGCGCGGGCCCCAGTAGAGCTGCACCAGGCGGTCGTAGTCGGTCTGGAAGGTCACGCACACCGGAATGCCCAGTTTGCGGGCCACCCAGTAGGCGCCCAGGGAGAAGATGCCCGGGCCGGGAATCACGATCACATGGGGTTTCATTTCCCAGACCAGCGCGGTCAGTTCGCGCATCTTGGGAAAGAACAGCCGCTGGGTGGGGTCACCGGGGATCGGCATGGACACCCCCTGGCAGGGATGGGGCTCCTCCAGGCTGGGACAGACCAGCTCGGCCCGGGCCACCTTGCCGTCCAGGTGGGCGACCAGATCCTGAAAGTAGGCGCCTACTCCGTTGCGGCCCTTCATGGCGTCCACGACAAAAAGCACGCGCAGCTCGTTTGTATTCATAGCAGGCAGTATGAGTACCACTTATGTCCAATTTGTGACAAGGAAAACCTCACGGGCGTTCATCCTCCGGCAAAGGGTAAGCAAATTTTTCGTACACCCAGCCGAAGGTGTCGCGCAGTCGTTGTGGCGCCACGCCCAGGTTTTCCAGCGAATAGTGGTGGCCGCTCTGGTAGCGGCGGGCTTTTTCGTCCCGCTCGGCCAGCCAGGCCCGATAGGCCGGCGACAGGGTCAGCCCGAACGCCGCGTAGAAGCCTTCCACCGTGGCCAGCGGCCGGGCCGAGAGCTCTTCCATGCGCGACAGGGCGCGGCGGGACGGGGGCAGCCGGTCCAGTTCGTCCAGCAAATGCCGGTAGTAGTAATCGAGCATGCCCAGAAAGCCCTCCCGCCAGTATCCGGCGGTGTCCCGGCCGTCGAACACGCGGGCGCCGATGACGATGGAATTGATCTGCGAGGGCACCGCCTCGGTGGGGTTGCGCAGGCAGCCGATAAAGCGGGCGTCCGGAAATTCCGCCGCCAGGGTGGCCATCAGCGGCGTGAACGAGGGGTTCTTGGACAGGAAAGTGAGGCGGTCGCCGTGCACGTAGAGATGACGCTGCACGAAGCGTCGGTAGGCGGCCATCAGGCGGCGCTTCTCCGCGTCCGGCAGGTCCCGGTCGGCAAAGGTCAGCCGCCACAGGCGCGGGTCGGGCACCGCCAGTACCAGCAGAAAACAGCCCAGCACCGGCAGCAACGCCAGGTAGTCTTCCTCCGGGTCGCGCAGGCCGGTCTGGTGCACGTCGTCCAGCCCGCCCAGAGCGAGCCGTTCCAGACCGTGCAGCAGACGCTCCAGGGGCCGGCCGACCAGGCCGTCGAGCCGCCCCACTCCCCGCCAAAGACGGCGCTGGCAAATCGACGGCGCGAAGATCAGCTCCCACAGCGCGGTGGTGGTGAACCGTTCCCGGTCCCCGGCCAGCAGACGGTGCAGGAAGGTGGTGCCGCTGCGCGGCACGCCCACCACAAACACCGGCGCGCGCACCGTCACGCGGCGAAAGTCCGGAAACAGCAGATGATCGAGCAGCAAAAAGGCGCCGTTGATCAACTGCACCAGCAGGAACAGCGGCCAGAAGGCGGCCATCACCAGCCAGCGGCGCGGCGATACGCCGCTTACGGTGCCGTCGTAATCCGGGTTCCAGGAACGCGCGAACAGCACCGCGTATGCCTTGATAAGGGACCCCATCCCGGTCTCCGGCGGTTCGCGGTGGGCCAACCCTAGCAGGCCAAACATGACTCTTCCATGACAATGGCGCCCTGCCTATTGATGCCATCCCGGCCACTTCGGCACAATGCGCGGCGAACCAGCGATCGGGCCGGCAACGATACGAGACCATGAGCAGAGCCCTTCCCACCATCGTCGGCCATCGCGGCGCCCGCGGCGAGGCCCCGGAAAATACCCTGGCGGGCTTTCAGGTGGCGCTGGAAGCCGGCGTCACGGAAGTGGAACTGGACGTGCGACTGTCCCGGGACGGCCACCTGATCGTGGTGCACGATCGCAACGTCACCCGCACCACCGGCGAGCGCGGCAAGGCCCAGCACTACACCCTGGCGCAGCTGGGCGTGCTGGATGCGCGCCAGAATACGCCGGGCTGGCACAGCCCGGTGTGCATCCCTTCCCTGCGCGAGGTCGTGGCCCTGTGCGGGCCGACCATGCGTTTCCAGTTCGAGGTCAAGGGCGCCGAGTCGCCGCTGCTGCACCGCCTGGCCCACCAGCTGGTGGGGCTGATCGACGAACAGGGCCTGCACGAGCGGGTGGTGGTGACCTCCAGCCATACCGGCTTTCTGCGCATGCTGGGCGGCATGACGCCGCGCATCGAGCGCGGCTATGTGGCGGAGTACCGCTACCAGCAGCCCACCCGCCGGGCGGCGGCGCTGGGCTGCACCTGGCTGATGCCCAAGCACACCCTGGTCAACGAGGGGCTGATGCGGCGCGCCCGGCGGCGCGGGCTGAAGGTGTCCACCTGGACCGTGAACGATCTGGGCCAGGCCCAGCGGCTGGCCGGGCTGGGGGTGGACGGCATCATCACCGACTTCCCCACCAGCTTTATCGCCCATTTCAATAAGCGCCGTTGATCGCGGCTGAAGCCGCTCCTACACCACCTAATTACGGCGTAGGAGCGACTTCAGTCGCGATGCCTCAATCCTCCAGGAACGCCCGGATCTCTTCTTCCCGGGCCTTGGCATCCTGGTAGCCCAGCGACATCAACCGCCCGGTAAACCCCGGCTCGAACAGCAGATAGCTGAGCGCCGAGGCCCCCGGTGAGCGGGTGGCGCCCGCGCCGCGCAGGAAGAAGCGCAGGGTACGCGGCAGTTCCTTGTTGTGCTCGGCGGCGATCTCGTCCAGCGGCTGGGACGGATAGATCTTCAGCACCTCCACCTGACGCAGCTGGATTTCATGCTGGTTGCGGGCCCGCGGGCTGATCGCCTGGACCGTGCGATTGATGCGTTCCAGCCGCTCCACGTCCCCTTCCAGGGTGTCCACGAACACGCTGTCGAGCACATGGCCGAGCACCTGGGCCAGGGACGGGTAGCCGCTCAGTTGCCGCTGGTGCTCGGCGGTGGGGTTGCCGGACACGCCGATCACCAGCAGCCGGTCGGCGCCCAGATGCAGCGCCGGACTCACCGGCGCCAGCTGGCGCACGGCGCCGTCGCCGTAGTAGCGGCCGTCCACCTTCTCCGCCGGGAACAGCAGCGGAATCGCCGCCGACGCCAGCAGATGCTGCACGCCGATGGTGGAGCGCCGGCCCAGTCGCCGCGCCCGGTTCCATTCCTGCAGATCGTCGGCGCCCTGAAAGAACGCCACCGATTCCCCGGAGGCGTAGCTGGAGGCGGTAATCGACAGCGCCCGCAGGTGGCCCTGGTCGATGCTCTGTCCGATGCGCTGAAAGTTGATCACCAGACGCAGCAGCCGTTTCAGCGGCGTGTTGTCGAGCAGCGCGCTGCGGGTGGTGCCCCGGCCGGCGGCGGCGGAGCTGAACATCCAGCGCAGCAGGCTGCGCAGGAAGGCACCGATGTCGGTGCGGTAGACCTGCTCGGCGGTCATGTTCGCCCACACCTGCTCCAGCCCGCGCACCGCCAGCCGGTAGTCGTGGGCACCGGCGGCCAGGCCGGCGGCGTTGATGGCGCCGGCGGAGGTGCCGCAGATGATCGGGAAGGGGTTGCTGGCGGTGGGCGGCAGCATGTCGGCGATGGCGCTCAGCACGCCCACCTGATAGGCGGCGCGGGCACCACCGCCGGACAGAATCAGCCCCCGTGAGGGAGCGGGTGATACGGGCATTTCGATCTCCTTATCGCGCCATTATGACGATGCGGCCGGGCATGGAAAAGCACTGGCATCGCCGCCCCGCGGGGCTTTATGCTGGTGCCGAACTCCCCGGATGACCTCATGAATTCCATTTTTACCCTGCGCCCCGCCCTGCCCCACGATCTGGATGCCCTGACCGCCCTGGAGCGGCGCTGCTTCGACAGCGACCGCCTGTCCCGGCGCAGCTTTCGCCACTGGATCCGCCAGGCCCATTCCGGCCTGATCCTGGCGTTGGCGCCGGACGGCAGCCTGGCCGGCTATGCTCTGGTGATCCTGCAGCGCGGCACGCGCCTGGCACGGCTCTATTCCATCGCCGCCGACCCGGCCTGGCGCGGCCAGGGTCTGGGCGACGCTCTGATGGACGCCGCCGAGCAATACGCCCACGAGGAAAAGCGGCTTTACCTGCGTCTGGAGGTGCGCCGCGACAACGCCGGCGCCATCCGCCTCTACGAGCGGCGCGGCTACAAGCTGTTCGGGTACACGCCGGATTACTACGAGGACCACGAGGACGCGCTGCGCTACCAGAAGCGCCTGCACTATACGCCGGAGCGCCACGCCGGCCGCGAGATCCCGTGGGTGCGCCAGAGCACCGAATTCACCTGCGGGCCCGCCTGCCTGCAAATGGCCCTGGCCGCCCTGCTCCAGCGCGCCCCCCGGGAACGGGAAGAGCTGCTGATCTGGCGCGAGGCCACCACCATTTTCATGACCGCCGGCCACGGCGGCTGCCACCCGCTGGGCCTGGCCCTGGCCGCCGAGGCCCGGGGCCTCACCGCCCAGGTCTATTGCAACCAGCGCGGCCCCCTGTTTCTGGATTCGGTGCGCGACGAGAACAAGAAGCGGGTGATCGAGACGGTGCACGAACATTTCGAGGAAGAGGTGCGGGAACGGGGCATTCCGGTGCGCTACCGGGAACTCACCGCGGCGCGCCTGGACAAGGCACTGAAGCAGGGCGAGGTGGCCATCGTGCTGATCAGCACCTGGCGGCTGGACGGGCGCAAGGCGCCCCACTGGGTGGTGGTGAGCGGCGCGGACCGGGAGTGTTTCTACATCCACGACCCGGACCCGGCGGACGACCAGGTGCCTCTGGATTGCCAGCACGTGCCCATCACCCGGGACCGCTTCGAAAAAATGATCCGCTACGGCCAGTCCCGCCTGCGCACCGCCGTCATCGTCGGCCGCCCTTGATCGCGACTAAAGTCGCTCCTACGGAAAAGGGTTTGTAGGAGCGACTTTAGTCGCGATACCGTCCAGCCGTCACACCCATACCTACCCGCACCAATCCCAATCCGCCTCGGTATCCGCCTGCAGCCAAACCGCGTCCCACAACGGGTAATCGCCGATCCGGGCCACCAACCCGGCCCGCAGGGGGTTGGCGACAATGTAACGGGCATACGCTCTCAACAGGCGCTCATCCCGCACCGCTTGGTCATGGAAGCCGACCTGCCAGGTCAACGCCGGTATCGCCCGACTGCTGGCGCCTTTCAGTGTTTGCACGGTTCGGGACAGCGACGCGGCCCGCAGCCGGCACATCCAATGAAGGTGATCGGGCATAATCACATAAGCGAGCGTCTCCGCCTCACCGCGACGATGGTGGTGTTGGAGCTGTCTCACCAGTGCCCGCCCCGCGGACAGATCGCTGAACACCGGCGCGCGGCGCCGGGTCACCGTGGTGATCAGGTAGACCTGGTGTGGAAGGGAGACCCGCCCTGTTCTGAGCGCGTGCTGTCGCGGCGGCGTTTTCATCCCTCCGATCATGGCGGAGTGTGAGTGGGAGCGGGATCAGTCAGGTGCCCGGTTCGAGGTAGGTGATCGGACACGCTTATTGTCAGTGGAGGCTTACCTGCCTGGAGCGGGCGGTTATCGCGACTGAAGCGGTGCGCCGCCCGGTCGGTCCTACGGCGAACGGACCCGGGGGTGGGTCGCGACTGAAGTCGCTCCTACGGAAAAGGGGTTGTAGGAGCGACTTCAGTCGCGATGGGCGATCAGGTTTTGAGGACGTCGCGGCCCAGTTCGGCGGCGCGCTTGGCGCTGACCTGGCGGGTGTTTTCCTCGCAAGCATCCTTGTCACCGCCACAGATTTCGCAGCCGTCCTTCATGCCCAGCGCGGCCAAACCGCCACAGGAGCCCTTCAGCGGCTTGTTGGACAGGATCACGCCAATGGCCATGCCGGCGAACAGCAGGGCCAGCACGACGAACGCGGCCAGAATGGTACCCAACATGTCAGTTTCCTCCTGCTTCGCCTTCCAGAATACGGCGGAAGGCGTCGGTCATGATTTCCTCGGGACCGTCGTCACCTCGGACAATGAACAGCACCGGCAGTTCACGGGCGCGGGCGAACGCCAGCCCCTTTTCCGGCCCCAGTACGGTGAGGGCCGTGGCCAGGCCGTCGGCGACCATGCAACTGGAGTGTAACACGGTCACCGACCCCAGTTGGTGGCCCACCGGGTAGCCGGTGCGCGGGTCGATGGTGTGCGAATAGACCTTGCCGTCGACCTCGAAGAAGTTGCGGTAGTCGCCGCTGGTGGCGATGGACAGGTCGCGCAGGGCGATCACCTTGTCCATCTGGCGCACGCCGGGGATCGGCCGCTCCACCGCCACGCGCCAGGGCTGGCCCTGGGGCTTGCCGCCGGAAGCGCGCAGTTCGCCGCCGATCTCAACCAGATAGTTACGGATGCCGGCCTGTTCCATCAGGCCGGCCACCTTGTCCACGGCGAAGCCCTTGGCGATGGACGACAGATCCAGATACACCCCGCCGGGCTGGGTCAGCTGATCCCCGTTGAGGGTCAGCTTCTGCCAGCCGACCCGGGCCCGGGCCGCGTCCACCTCCGCCTGGGGCGGCGGCTCGAAGCGTTCCGGGTCCGGGCCGAACCCCCACAGATTGACCAGCGGTCCAATGGTCACGTCGTAGGCGCCGTCGGTGTCCTCGGAGATGGCCAGGGCTTCGTTCAGAACCCGGGCGAAATCGTCGGACACGGTCACCGCCCGGCCCGCCTCGGCCCGGTTGAAGCGGCTGATGGTGGCGTCCTCGCGGTAGGTGCTCATGTCCGCGTTGACCTGCTCCAGGGCCGCCTCGATGGATTGTCGCAGCGCGGGCACGCCGTCCGTGGGGGTGCCGGTGAATTTCACCGACCAGGTGGTGCCCATGGTGGGCCCGTTGAGGGCGGACAGGCGGTCGGCGGTGTCGTCGCAGGCGGCGAGCAGGGCCAGGAGGGCCAGGAGGGGGAAGAGGCGGAACAGAGGGATTGGCATGGGTGTGTTGATCGGGTGGAGGATGTCGGAGAGGTGGCGGGGGCCATCGTCGGCCGGATCGCGGCTGAAGCCGCTCCTACATTGACCTGTAGGAGCGGCTTCAGCCGCGATGACGTTCAATCACCCACCGAAGTCATCCAGCATGATGTTCTCCGGTTCGACGCCCAGGTCCTCGAGCATCTTGATCACGGAGGCGTTCATCATCGGCGGACCGCACATGTAGTACTCGCAGTCTTCCGGTGCCGGGTGGTCCTTGAGGTAGTTCTCGTAGACCACGTTGTGGATGAACCCGGTGGGCCCTTCCCAGTTGTCCTCGGGCAGCGGATCGGACAGCGCCAGATGCCACTCGAAGTTGTCGTTCTCCGCCGCCAGCTGATCGTACTCCTCGGAGTAGAACGTCTCGCGCATGGAGCGGGCGCCGTACCAGAAGCTGATCTTGCGCTTGGAGTGCAGACGCTTGAGCTGGTCGAAGATGTGGCTGCGCATGGGGGCCATGCCCGCGCCACCGCCGATGAACACCATCTCCGCGTCGGTTTCCTTGGCGAAGAACTCACCGAAGGGCCCGAACACGGTGATCTTGTCGCCGGGCTTCAGGTTGAACACGTAGGAGCTCATCAGGCCCGGCGGAATGTCCTTGGCGCCCGGGGGCGGCGTGGCGATCCGGATGTTGAACTTGAGGATGCCCTTCTCTTCCGGATAGTTGGCCATGGAGTAAGCGCGCACCACGGTCTCGTTGCTCTTCGCCTTGAGATCGAAGAACTTGAACTTCTCCCAGTCGCCGCGGAATTCCTCGTCGATATCGAAATTGGAGAAATCGATATCGTACGGAGGGCATTCCAACTGCACGTAACCGCCGGCGCGGAAGTCCACGTTCTCGCCTTCCGGCAGCTTCAGGGTCAGTTCCTTGATGAAGGTGGCCACGTTGGGGTTGGAAACGACTTCGCATTCCCACTTCTTCACGCCGAAGAATTCCTCGGGCACCTTGATCTTCATGTCCTGCTTGACGTTGACCTGGCAGCTCAGGCGCCAGCCGTCACGAATCTGGCCCTTGGTGAAGTGGCCTTCCTCGGTGGGCAGGATGTCGCCGCCACCGTCCAGCACCTGGCACTTGCACTGCGCGCAGGTGCCGCCACCGCCACAGGCGGAGGACAGGAAGATGCCCTGGTCCGCCAGGGTGCCCAGCAGCTTGCCACCGGCGGGCACGTCGATGCCCTTGTCGGCTTCGCCGTTGATGTCGATGTGCACGTTACCGCTGGTCACCAGGCGGGAGCGGGCCATCAGGATCACCGCCACCAGCGCCAGCACGATGGCGGTGAACATGACCACGCCGAGAATGATTTCAAAACCCATGTTCTCGCTCTCCCCTTAGAGTTGCACGCCGGAGAAGGACATGAACCCGAGCGACATCAGACCCACGGTAATGAAGGTGATGCCCAGCCCCTTGAGGCCGTCGGGAACGTCGCTGTACTTCAGCTTCTCGCGGATGCCCGCCAGCAGCGTGATGGCCAGCGCCCAGCCGGTGCCGGCGCCGATGCCGTAGACCACGGATTCGCCCAGGTTGTAGTCGCGTTCCACCATGAACAGGGAGGCACCCAGAATGGCGCAGTTCACGGTGATCAGCGGCAGGAAGATGCCCAGCGCGTTGTACAGGCTCGGCACGTACTTATCCAGGGTCATTTCCAGGATCTGCACGATCGCCGCGATCACGCCGATGTAGCTGAGCAGGCCCAGGAAGCGCAGGTCCAGGTTGGCCAGCGCGTCGATGCCGGTCCAGGACAGAGCGCCCTCGTTGAGCAGATAGTGCAGGATCAGGTTGTTCACCGGCACGGTGATGGTCTGTACCACGATCACCGCGATACCCAGACCGATGGCGGTGCCGATCTTCTTGGAGATGGCGATGAAGGTACACATCCCCAGGAAGAAGGCCAGCGCCATGTTCTCCACGAAAACGGCGCGGACGAACAGGCTGACGTAATGTTCAAACATGATGAGCTCCCGTTCTCGCCGTTAAAACGCGTCGCTGACGCGGCTGTGCGGCTTCATCTTGAAGTCGTCTTCTTCCACCTGCTCCGGTTTCCAGGCGCGTACCGCCCAGATGAAGAAGCCGATCAGGAAGAAGGCACTCGGCGGCAGCAGCAGCAGGCCGTTGGTGGCGTACCAGCCGCCGTCGGCGGTGGTCGGCAGCACCTGGATGCCGAACAGGCTGCCGGCGCCGAACAGTTCGCGCACGAAGCCCAGGGTCAGCAGCAGCACGGAGTAGCCGAGGCCGTTGCCCACGCCGTCCATGAAGGACGGGATCGGCGCGTTCTTCATGGCGAACGCTTCGGCGCGGCCCATCACGATGCAGTTGGTGATGATCAGACCGACGAACACCGACAGCTGCTTGGAGATGCTGTAGGCGTAGGCCTTGAGGAACTGGTCCACCACGATCACCAGCGACGCGATGATGGTCATCTGCACGATGATGCGGATGCTCGACGGGATCACGTTGCGCACCGTGCTCACGAAGAAGTTGGAGAACGCGGTCACCAACGTCAGCGCGATACACATGGTCACGGTGGTGCTCAGGTTGCTGGTCACCGCCAGCGCGGAGCAGATGCCCAGGATCTGCAGCGCGATGGGGTTGTTGTCGAAAATCGGACCGAACAACAGGTCCTTGGTCTTCTCCGCCATTACGCCTCTCCTCCAGTTTCGCCGGCCTCGGAACCGTCGCCGGCTTCGCCGTTCTGCATGCGTTCCAGGTAGGGGCCGAAACCTTTCGCGCCGACCCAGAACCGTACCAGGTGGCTCACGCCCTTGCTGGTCAGGGTGGCGCCGGCGAGGCCGTCCACCTTGTTTTCCGCGTTGGGCGTGCCGCTGTCCACGGTACCCTTGATGACCTGGATGGCGATATCGCCGTCCTCGTCATAGATTTTCTTGCCTTCCCAGAGCGCCTTCCAGGCCGGGTTGTCCACCTCGCCGCCGAGACCCGGGGTCTCGCCGTGCTGGTAGAAGCCCAGACCGGCGATGGTCTTGGCGTCGGCCTCCAGGGCCATGAACCCGTACAGGGTGGACCACAGGCCGTAGCCGCGCACCGGCAGGATGATGCGGGTCAGGTTGCCGGCGTCGTCGCGGGCCAGGAACACCTCGGCCACGTCCGCCTGGGTCTTGATCCCGGCGATGTCATCCTCGGGGTCGAGACGCTCGCTCTGCTCCGGGTCCTTGGCCGCCTTGAGCTGGTCGTAGGAGGCCGGCTTGTCCACGTACTCACCGGTTTCCAGATCGACGAACTTGCGGTCGATGGTCTTGAACGCCGCTTCCACGTCCATGCCGGGCTGATACAGACCGGCGGCCTGCAGGATGTTCACGCGACGGTCGAGGGTCTGGTTCTTCTGCTGCACGGGGCGCAGGCTCACCGCGGCGGTGGCCACCACCACCGCGCACACCAGACAGACCAGGAACGCGACCGTGAGGGTTCTTGCTACGCTATCTTTGCTTCCAGCCATTACACCGCTCCGCCGGTGCGACGCAGACGACGACGGATGTTCGCCTGGGTCACGAAGTAGTCAATCAGGGGGGCGCACAGGTTGCCGAACAGGATCGCCAGCATGATGCCTTCCGGGAACGCCGGGTTGACCACCCGGATCAGCACCGTCATCACGCCGATCAGCGCGCCGAAGATCAGCTTGCCGGTGTTGGTCATGGAGGCGGAAACCGGGTCGGTGGCCATGAACACCAGGCCGAACGCCAGGCCGCCCACGGTCAGGTGCCAGTACCAGGGCATGGCGAACATCGGGTTGGAGTCGCTGCCCAGCACGTTGAACAGGCCGCTCATGGCCACCATGCCGATCAGCACGCCGAGCATGATGCGCCAGGAGGCGATCTTGGTGAACAGCAGGAACGCCGCGCCCAGGGCGATGGCGATCACCGAGGTTTCGCCGATACAGCCCTGGATGCCGCCCAGGAAGGTGTCCATCCAGGCCAGGCTCTGGGTGGCGCCATTGGCGCCGGCGTTGAGGGCGTTCTCGGCCAGGCCGGCGGAGAAGTTCAGGTCGCCGGAGGCGGCCAGGCTCAGCGGCGTGGCGCCGGAGAAGTTGTCCACGGCGGTCCACACGGAGTCACCGGACATCTGCGCCGGGTAGGCGAAGTACAGAAAGGCACGACCGACCAGCGCCGGGTTGAGGAAGTTCTTGCCGGTGCCGCCGAACACTTCCTTGCCGATCACCACGCCGAAGGACACGCCCAGCACCACCTGCCACAGCGGAATGGCCGGCGGCAGGATCAGGGTGAACAGGATGCCGGTGACGAAGAAGCCTTCGTTGACCTCGTGGCCGCGCTTCCAGGCGAACAGGGCCTCCCAGAAGAAACCGGTCAGGTAGACGGCGACCAGGATCGGCACATAGTAGACCAGGCCGTGCAGCATGTTGGCCCAGAAACTCTGGTAGTCGAAGCCGGTGAGCGCCATCACCAGGTCCGCGCGCCAGCCGGGGATGGCGTCGTAGCCGAACTCGGTGATCTGCAGGTTGGCCTGGTAGCCGGTGTTGTAGAGACCGAACAGGATCGCCGGGAAGGTGGCGAACCATACGGTCATCATGATCCGCTTCAGGTCGATGCCGTCACGCACGTGGGCCGCGGACCGGGTCACCGAGTCCGGGCTGTACAACATGGTGTCGAACATTTCGAAGAAGACGTAGTACTTCTCGAACTTGCCGCCTTCGTGGAAATGCGGGGCGATTTTGTCGTCGATGTAGTTTCTCAGACCCATCTCAGCTCTCCACCTCGATCGTGGTCAGGTTGTCGCGCAGGATCGGCCCGTACTCGTACTTGCCCGGACACACGAAGGTGCACAGGGCCAGGTCTTCCTCGACCAGTTCCAGGGCGCCCAGCGCCATGGCGGAGTCGGTATCGCCGACGATCAGCGAGCGCAGCAGTTGGGTGGGAAGGATGTCCAGGGGCATCACTTCCTCGTAGGCGCCGATCGGCACCATGGCCCGCTCACTGCCGTTGGTGGTGGTGGTGAAGTTGAAGCGCTTGCCCGGCATCAGCTTGGACAGGTAGATGTTCATCACCGAGAAACGGTTGCCGCCGGGGGAAATGTAGCCCAGCAGTTCGCGCTCGTGGCCTTCACGCAGCACGGTCACCTGGTTGGCGGTGCGGCCCAGGAACAGCATCGGGCCACGGGCGTGGTGTCCGTTGAATACGGAGCCGCTGATCACCCGATTGTCGCCTTCCTTGAGTTCACCGCGCGTGAAGTCTTCCAGGCTGGCGCCGACGCGGGTGCGCAGCAGCCGCGGGGTCTTCACCTGCGGGCCGGTCAGGGCCACCACGCGGTCGGAGCTGATGCGGCCGTCGACGAACAACTTGCCGATGGCGATCACGTCCTGATAGCCCAGGGTCCAGACGGTCTTGTTCAGACTCACCGGATCCAGGTGATGGATATGGGTGCCCGCGTTGCCCGCCGGGTGCTTGCCGGCGAAGGTTTCTTCGCGCACCTGACCCTGGGCGAAGGACGGCAGATCGCCCTTCTGCGCCTTGCAAACCCATACCGGGCCGTCGGTGAGACGGGTCAGCACGGTGAGGCCGTGGCGGAAGCTGTCTTCGTTTTCCTTGATCACCACCGCCGGGTCCTGGGCCAGGGGGTTGGTGTCGATGGCGGTCACGAAGATGGAGTTGGGGGCGCTGCCCGGCGCCGGCACCTTGCCGAAGGGCCGGGTGCGCAGCAGGGTCCATTCACCGGACTCCACCAGCTGCTGCTGGACCGCCTCGCGGTCCAGGCCACCCAGAGCGTCGGGGGCGTGGGCGGAGAACGTGATTTCCTCTTCCTGGTCGGCGATCTCGATCACCACGGACTGGAGCACGCGCTTGTGGCCGCGGTTCACGGCCAGGACCTTGCCGCCGGCGGGCGCGGTGTACCGGACACCGTCGGTCTTCTTGTCGGTGAAGAGCAATTGCCCTTTCTTCACCGTGTCGCCTTCGCGGACCTCCATGGTCGGTTTCATCCCCACGTAGTCGCCGCCAAGAACAGCGACAGAACGGACCTGATGACCTTCCTCGATCGCCTGGCGCGGTGCGCCGGCGATAGGCAGGTCAAGCCCCTTCTTGATTTTGATCATAGTGTCTCGCCCACGTTGCGTGTTGCTGAAGTCGAGCGGCGCATTCCCCGGGGACCGCGGTTGGCGGGGAGGCGGGAAGGCGCGCGAAAACCGGTAGAAAGCGTCAGGAACACCCGTTCGGGAGGTACCGGGCACCCAGCTCCGGAGACGCCGGCCGGGGCCGGCGCGCGACATTATAATGACCGCACGGTCCGGATGCCAGGATTGACCTTGTGGGTATTCCCCAAATGTTCGCAAGAAAAAGCCCGCTGAGGCGGGCTTTTTCCACTGACCGGTCAGTCTTTCGGGTAACGCGGATATTCCACGCCGGACAGTTGCTGCAGGAGGCGCACCACCTGGCAGCTGTACCCGAATTCGTTGTCGTACCACACGTACAGCACGCAGTGGCGGCCATTGTTGACAATGGTGGCCTCGGCGTCGATGACGGCGGCGTGACGGGAGCCGACGAAGTCGGTGGAGACCGCGTCCGGGCTGCTGATGAAGTCGATCTGACGCTGCAGCGGGGAGTGCAGGCTCACCCAGCGCAGGTAATCATTCAACTCTTCCAGCGTGGTTTCCTTGCCCAGGGTCAAATTCAGGATCGCCATGGACACGTCCGGGGTCGGCACCCGGATGGAATTGCCGGTGAGCTTGCCGGCCAGATCCGGCAGCGCCTTGGCGGCGGCGGTGGCGGCACCGGTCTCGGTGAGCACCATGTTCAGCGGCGCGGCGCGGCCCCGGCGCGGGCCCTTGTGGAAGTTGTCCAGCAGGTTCTGGTCGTTGGTGTAGGAGTGCACCGTTTCCACATGACCCACTTCGATGCCGAACTTGTCGTTCAGCGCCTTCAGCGGCGGCACGATGGCGTTGGTGGTGCAGCTGGCCAGCGACAGAATGGTGTCGGAGTCTTCCACCATGTCGTGGTTGACGCCGGGCACGATGTTCTTCAGGTCGCCCTTGCCGGGGGCGGTCAGGATCACGCGCGCCACGCCCGGGCACTGCAGGTGCTGGGACAGGCCTTCCCGGTCCCGCCACTTGCCGGTGTTGTCCACCAGGATGGCGTCGCGGATGCCGTACTGGGTGTAATCCACCTTGGACGGATCGTTGGCGTAGATCACCTTGATGTAGTTGCCGTTGGCGATGATGGCGTTTTCTTCCTCATCCACGGCGATGGTGCCGGCGAACGGGCCGTGCACGGAGTCGCGGCGCAGCAGGCTGGCGCGCTTCTGCAGGTCTTCCTTGCCGGACTCACGGACCACGATGGCCTTCAGGCGCAGGCCGTCGCCGGAGCCGGTCTTCTCGATCAGCAGGCGGGCCAGCAGGCGGCCGATGCGGCCGAAGCCGTACAGCACCACGTCCTTCTGACCGGGCAGGTCGACCTTCTGGTCCACCGCTTCGGCCAGTTCCTGGCGCACGTACTCTTCCAGGGACAGACCTTTGTCGTCCTTCTTGTAGGCCACCGCCAGCTTGCCGATGTCGATGCGGCTGGGGCCGATGTCCAGCTTGGCCACTTCCTGCAGGATCGGGAAGGAGTCGACCACGGACAGGCCGTTTTCGGAGAGGCTGGCCTCGATTTGCTTGACGAAACGGTGATCCTTGAGGATCTGGATCACGGACTTGTTGACCAGGGAGCGACTGTAGACCTGGGTGGTCACATTCTTCTCCCGATACAGCCGGCCAATCATGGGGATCATGGCTTCGGCGATCTCTTCGCGGTTTTTCCAGCGTCCGAAGTGGTCTTCCAGTTTGTTCACGGGGCGCCTCTCAGTCAGGGTCTGCAGGTCGGGGTCCGGGCCGCCAGGGGGACGGGCCTGGGGGCGCGCATGATAGCGCCAATCGCCCGCCGCATCCAGCGGCCCCGCGACCCGGGGGTCGTCGGATCAGACCGGCTCTTCGCCGGGGCGCAGGCGCATCAGGCCCTCCTGGGCCACCGAGGCCACCAGCACGCCGTCGCGGCGGTAGATGTGGCCAAAGGTGAGTCCGCGGGCGCCGGCGGCGCCGGGGCTTTCGCAGTGGTAGAGCAGCCAGTCATCGATACGAAAATCGTCGTAGAACCACATGGCGTGGTCCAGGCTGGCGCACTGCATGTTGCCCTGCCAGAAAGTCATGCCGTGGGGCTGCATGGCGGTGCCCATGAAACCGAAGTCGGAGCAATAGGCGAGCAGCGCCCGATGGGTCATGCGGTCGGCCTCCACCTGGTCGGCGACCTTGAACCAGAACTGCTTGAGCGGCTCGCGGCTTTCCGGTTCGAACACATTGCGCGGGGTCACCGGTCGGAACGTCAGCGGCCGCTCGCGCAGAAAGTCATCACGGAACTGCTTGGGAATCCGCTCGGCCATGGCCAGCCGGGCGCTTTCGTCGCTTTCCAGCTCTTCCGGGGCGGGCACCTCGGGCATCGGCGTCTGGTGGCGGGCGCCCTCCTCTTCCACCTGGAAGGAGGTGGACAGACTGAAAATCGGACGACCGTGCTGAATGGCGTTCACCCGGCGGGTGGTGAAGCTGCGACCGTCGCGAATCCGGTCCACGTCGTAGATCACGGGTCGGCGGATATCGCCCGGGCGCAGGAAGTAGGCGTGCAGCGAATGCACCGGCCGATCCTCCGGCACCGTCATGGAGGCCGCCAGCAGCGCCTGACCGGCCACCAGGCCGCCGAAGATGCTGCGCTGGCCGTTGGCTTCGCTCTGGCCCCGGAACAGGTTGTTCTCCAGGGGCTCCAGGTTGAAGCGCTGCATCAATTCCCGAACCGATTCTTTCATTGTTGGCCTCTGCGTATACCGAGCGGCGCGATGCTATCACAATCGCGGCGGAAGCCGCTCCTACGGGAGATGGGGGCGCGGCCCTCATGAACCCGTCACGCGCCTGCGTTACAATGCGCGCCCCCGATGGAGGCACGATGACCCTGTTACCCGATACTCCCTTGTTCCCCGCCGGCAACGAGCACTTCAAGGACTGGCGCGGCCTGTCCGACGGCAGCCTGGCGGCGGTGCTCACCCAGGTGGCGCGCTCCCTGGACGGCCCGCTGCTGGTGGCGGCCCCGGGCAGCGGCCGCGCCCAGCAGCTGGCCGACGCCCTGGGCTTCTATTTGGCGGGCGCCGCCGACGATCAGCCGGACCTGCCGGTGATGCTGTTTCCGGACTGGGAAACCCTGCCCTACGATCTGTTCAGCCCGCACCAGGACATCGTCAGCGACCGTATCCGCGTACTCAACTGGCTGGGCAGCGCCCGCCACGGCGTGCTGGTGGTGCCGATCAACACCCTGATGCAGCGGCTGGCGCCGCCGTCGCACATCGCCGGCAACAGCTTCATGCTGCGGGTCGGCCAGCCGTTCGACATGGAGACCACCCGCGCGCGGCTGGTGGACTGCGGTTACCGGCAGCGCGACAACGTTTACGAGCACGGCGAGTTCGCGGTGCGCGGGGCGATCATGGACGTGTTCCCCATGGGCACCGCCCAGCCGTTCCGGGTGGAGCTGTTCGACGACGACATCGAATCCCTGCGCCTGTTCGACCCGGAGTCCCAGCGCTCCACCGGTCAGGTGGAGGAGATCAACCTGCTGCCGGCCGCCGAGTACCCGCTCAGCGCCGAGGGCATTCGCCGCTTCCGCACCGCCTTCCGCGACACCTTCGACCTGGACCCGCGCCATGTGCCGCTCTACCAGGAGGTGTCCGAGGGCATCGCCGCGCCCGGGCTGGAATACTACCTGCCGCTGTTCTTCGACGGCCTGGCCACCCTGTTCGACTATCTGCCCGCCAACGCCCGCGCCCTGGAAATGGCCGGCTGCGAGGAAGCCGCCGCGCACTTCTGGGACGAAGTCAGCGCCCGCTACGAACAGCGCCGCCACGACATTCACCGCCCGGTGCTGCCGCCGGCGCGGTTGTTCCTGCGCCCGGACGAACTGGACGGCGCCTGGCGGCGGTTGCCCCGCGCCCGCCAGCGCGACGGCGACCAGGCGGTGTCGTTCCGCGTGGCAGCGGCGCCCAAGGTGGCCGCCGACCCGCGCGCCGGCAATCCGCTGGCGCCGCTGTATGCGTTCGCCGACGCCCGGCCGGACCTGCGCATCCTGGTGGTGGCGGAAACCGCCGGCCGCCGGGAGGCGCTGCTGGAGCTGATGCAGAAGATCGGCATCCAGCCCTCCCTGAAGGACGGCTGGGCGGACTTCCTGGCCGATCCGCAACGCTGGAACCTGACCCGCGGCGAGCTGGACGCGGGCTTCTACGCCCCGGACCACCAGCTGCTGGTGGTCAGCGAAAGCGAGCTGTACGGCGAGCGGGTGATGCAACGCCGCCGCCGACGCACCAGCGAGGACAGTGGCAACGAACTGGGCATCCGCTCCCTGGGCGAGCTCAGCATCGGCGCGCCGGTGGTGCACCTGGACCACGGCGTGGGCCGCTACCAGGGCCTGGTGCACATGGCGGTGCACGGCCAGCAGCACGAATTTCTGCTGCTGGAGTACGCCGGCGGCGACAAGCTGTACGTGCCGGTGTCCTCCCTGCACCTGATCAGCCGCTACGGCGGCGGCGACAGCCCGCCGCTGAACCGGCTGGGCACGGAACAATGGAGCAAGGCGCGCCAGAAAGCCGCCGAGAAGATCAACGACGTGGCCGCCGAGCTGCTCAACACCTATGCCCGCCGGGAAGCCCGCCAGGGCCGCGCCTTCGGCGTGGAATCGGAGGACTACGAGCGTTTCGCCAGCGGCTTCCCGTTCGAGGAAACCCCGGACCAGGAAGCGGCCATCCGCGCCGTGATCAGCGACATGCAGCTGGCCAAGCCCATGGACCGGCTGGTGTGCGGCGACGTGGGCTTCGGCAAGACCGAGGTGGCCATGCGCGCCGCCTTCGTGGCGGTGCAGAGCGGCACCCAGGTGGCGGTGCTGGTGCCCACCACCCTGCTCGCCCAGCAGCACTACGAATCCTTCGTCGATCGCTTCGCCGACTGGCCGGTGAACATCGAGGTGCTGTCCCGTTTCCGCAGCGCCAAGGAAAAAAGCGAGGTGCTGGCGCGGCTCAAGGCCGGCAAGGTGGACATCATCGTCGGCACCCATCAGCTGCTGCAGGAGTCGGTGTCGTTCTCCAACCTGGGGTTGATCATCGTCGACGAGGAACACCGCTTCGGGGTGCGCCACAAGGAACGGCTCAAGGAGCTGCGCGCCGAGTGCGACATTCTCACGCTCACCGCCACGCCCATCCCGCGTACCCTGAACATGGCGATGAGTGGCATGCGCGACATTTCCATCATCGCCACGCCGCCGCAGAAACGCCTGTCGGTGAAGACCTTCGTGCAGCAGAAAAACGACACCGCCATCAAGGAGGCGATCCTGCGCGAGCTGCTGCGCGGCGGCCAGGTCTATTACCTGCACAACGACATCGACACCATGGCGCGCACCGCCGAGGAGCTGCGCAAAATGGTGCCGGACGCCCGCGTCGGCATCGCCCACGGGCAGATGCGCGAGCGCGAGCTGGAAGCGGTGATGAGCGACTTCTACCACCGCCGCTTCAACGTGCTGGTGTGCACCACCATCATCGAAACCGGCATCGACGTGCCCAGCGCCAACACCATCGTCATCGAGCGCGCCGACAAGCTGGGCCTGGCCCAGCTGCATCAGTTGCGCGGCCGGGTCGGGCGCAGCCACCACCAGGCCTACGCCTACCTGATCACCCCCAGCCCGCGGGCCATGACCAAGGACGCCCTCAAGCGCCTGGAGGCCATCGAGCAGGCCACCGACCTGGGCGCCGGCTTCGTGCTGGCCAGCCAGGACCTGGAGATCCGGGGCGCCGGGGAGCTGCTCGGCGAGGAACAGCACGGCAACATGGAGGCGATCGGCTTCTCGCTGTACATGGAAATGCTGGAGCAGGCGGTGGAAGCCCTGAAGAACGGCGAGCAGCCGGACACCGCCAAGCCGTTGTCCGGCGGGCCGGAGGTGAACCTGCGCATCCCGGCGCTGATCCCGGAGGATTACCTGCCGGACGTGTTCACGCGGCTGACGCTGTACAAGCGCATCGCCGGCTGCAAGACCACGGAGCAACTGGAAGAGCTGCAGGTGGAAATGATCGACCGCTTCGGCCTGCTGCCGGACCCGCTCAAGAACCTGTTCCGGGTCACCGCCCTGCGCCAGCGCGCCGAGGCCCTGGGCATCGTCCGGCTGGACGCCCACGGGCGCGGCGGCAAGCTGGAGTTCGCCGAGCGCACCCCGGTGGACCCGCTGACCATCGTCAAACTGGTGCAGTCCGGGCCCAATCTCTACAAGCTGGAGGGCGCCAGCACCCTGCGCTTCGAGCTGGAGTCGGAGACCGCCGCCGAGCGCTTCGAGGTGGTGGAAGGGGTGTTGGCGCGGCTGTCGGGGGGTGGGAGCCATCGCGACTGAAGCGGAACGCCGCCCGGTCGCTCCTACAGCTGTCGGAGAGGTGTTGTAGGAGCGACTTCAGTCGCGATCGTCATCGACGCTAATGATGGTGGCCGCTGTCGGCCACCCGCTCACCCGGCACCCACAACACCTCGCCGGTGACCGCCACCGGCATATCCCCCACCGTCACCGGCAGGGTCCAGGTGCTCACCCGGGCCCGCTCGCCGGCGTCCAGCACCGCCGCCGACGGCCAGCGCTCGCCGTAGGCGGCGCGGGGCTCGGTCCAGGTGTAGCGGGGTCCGCCGGCCACCTTCACCCATTTCGCCTCGGCGGCCTCCGGCGCCGCGTTCAGAAAGCTGCCGCCGGGCCCCACGCGCAGCCAGGGCCGGCCCCGGGCGTCCGCCACCGTCACCGGCTTCTCCCCTTGATTGTGCAGGTGCAGCGCCGGCACCGTGCCCGGCGCCAGGGTCACGGTGACCCCCTCGGTCAGCGCCGGGTCGGAGGTGAGCCGGGACAGAAAGCGCCCCGGCGGCAGCGGTTCGTAGCGGAACGCCCCGGCCAGGGCGGCGGCCTCGCCATCCCGCCGCACCGGTACCCGCCACTCCGCCAGCCGCGCCGGCCGGCCGGCGTGTTCCAGCTCGTGGGGCACGGCCACCTCGTCGGTGCGCAGGCGCGGGTCGAACCAGCCCCAGTGGGGCCGGTCACTGACCCGTGCCCAGCGCGGCGCCGCGTCCTGGGCCACGCCGTCCGGCAGCGGTACGCCACGGGCGGCGGTCTGGCTGCGGTACCAGGCCGGGCTGGCCAGGTCCGCCAGCACCCCGCCCCGGTCGATGCGCAGAAAGGCGCGCCCTTCCCCATCGAGAATGGCCAGGGTGCGGTCACTGTCGTTGGCCACCACCAGCTGCGGCGCCACCGTGGTCTGCACCTGGGCCTCCACGCCGGCCAGGGCCGCCGGCAGCGGGTCCAGCCGGGCCTTCACGGCCTTGGCTTCCGGCCCGTGGGCGCCGGCGGCGCCGGCCAGCAGCAGGCCGGCCAGGGCCAGCAGGCCGGCAAAACGGAATCGAACGGTCATGGTCGCGCTCCTCATTGCCGGGCCAGCTATTGTCGAACCAACAGGGCCGGGGCCGCGTCCGGCAACAGCACCTGCACCGAGGCGGCGGTGGACGGCACCACCATGGCGGAGCCGTCGCTGGCCACCCGGTTGACGAACAGCAGGTAATGACCGGCGGGGGCCACCGCCGCGTTGCCCGGAATGGTGACGCTGACCTGGCCGTCGCTCACCGTGTGCGGCAGCACCACGGTGCGCTGATCGCCGTCCACCAGGTGGGTCAGGCTGGTGCGCCGCACCAACAGCACTTCGTTGATGGCGGCGGCGTCGTCCACCTGGATGTCGATGGCCTCGCCGTGGGACACCTCCGCGGGCGCGGACAGGATCTCCGGGCGGTCCTTGAACACGTAGGGCGGGCTGTAGATTTCGAAGGACGGGTCGCGGCCATCGTTGGGCGAGAAGCCCAGCTCTTCCAGATTGAGACTGAACAGGTAGGCGGTGTTGATCGGCGCGTGGCCGCCCACCAGCACCCGACCGTCCGGCAGCAGCAGCGCCGTGTTGTGGTAGGTGCGCGGGTTCAGGGAGCTGGCCATGGGCGTCCAGGTTCTGGTGTTGGGATCGAACCGCTCGGTGACCTGCACCGGATTGGCGGACCCCGGCAGCACCACCTCGTCCCGGTTGGCGCCGTTGAAGGCCATTACCGAGCCGTCCGGCAGCAGCACGGCGGTGGAATACCAGCGCGGGCCGTTCAGGTTGCCGACGATTTCCGAGGAATAGCGCATGCCGCTTTCGGTGTCCGGCACGTTCACTTCCACGGTGTCGATGCGGGCATTGGGCACCGCCAGATAGCTGCCCGGACTGGTGGCGGCCACCGCGCCCACCACGCCGCCGGCGGTGAGGAACCGGGCGGTGTCGTACTCACCGGCGCCGTTCTGGCGCAGCGGCATCATGATCGAGAAGGTGGAGCCCCGGAAGCCGGCGCCCAGCAGCCGGTTGGCCATCTCCGGATCGGCCACGTCGCCGAGCAGGTTCTGCACCTGTTCCAGACTGCCCAGGGGATCGCCCAGCAGACCGGTGAGCAGCCCCTCGCCGGTGCCGATCAGGTCTTCCAGCAGATTCGGGCTGGTCAGGGTCAGGGCGCTGGTGATGCGCTCCAGGCCGAGCTCGTCGAGCTGTACATTGAGGCCGGCGTAGCCCAGATCGGTCCACAGCTCCTGCTCCGGGTCATAGGCGGACACGAAGTTCCATTGCGCCTGGTTGTAGGACTGGCCGAACGGATTGAAGGCCTGGCCGGCGGCGTTGTAGAACACCTGGCCGTTGGGCAGCAGATGCAGGCGCGGGTACAGCGGCAGGGGCTTGCCGGCGGTGCTGTCCAGGCCCGGCAGGGGGCGTTCGCCGTTCTCGCTCCAGGTGCCGCTTTCCAGGTCGTAGGTTTCGCTGGCGCGCACGTTGTCGGCGGACTGCAGCAGTTCACGCAGGCCGCTGCTCTCGCCGCCGATCAGGGCGCCGGTGTAGACCGGCTTGAGCAGCTTGGTGACGCCGCTGGCCACGAAGATGTCGCCGTCCGGCAGGGTCACCAGACTGGGATACCAGCGGCCGTGGTTCATGGAGCCGGTCTGGGTCCAGCTGTTGTCCGTGGGATCGAAGATGCGCGCGTCCTTCAGGCCCTCCAGCTCCACCACGCCGATGTCGTCGGGCACGCTGATCTCGCCGAAGTTGCTGGGCAGGGGAATCTCGTTGTCGATGGACCCGAGCACGTCGCGGGCCTGGGGGAACACCGAGCCCAGGGACGGCTCGGTGTAATAGTCGGTGCCGCCCACCGCCATGATGCGGCCGTCGGCCAGCTGGATCACGTCGGCGCAGAACAGGGCGCCGTCGTTGCCCGGGGTGCTTTCCGCGTCGGTGAGCTCCTTGCCGGGCAGCAGGGTGTCGCTGTCGTTGCCGTCCACGTTGGCGCCGCCGCGCACCGGCGAGGGCCGCTCCCAGCTGATGCTGTCCCGGGGACCGGCGGGGCCCAGGTTGAGCACCCGGGTCTGGTCGTTCACCGCCACGAAGCCGAACTCGGCGACGATGGAGAACTCCACGTTCTCGGTGCCTTCCAGGGCGTTGAAGTAGACCAGCCGGTTATCCGGCAGCAACGCGATGGAACCCGCCGCCGGCTTGCAGCGCAGGTCGCCCTCGCTGTCTTCCAGGCATTTGTCGTCGGTGGTCACCACCTTGAGGTTGTCGCCGGTGCTGGCGTCGCTGTAGCGGATGGTGGGCTCGGCGAACGGGCCGGCGAACTGGCCCACCTGGCATTCGTCGCCCTGGCACCGGTATTCGCGGCCGGCGAAGGACGCGCCCCGGGGCGGCGGCGCCGGATCCATCGGGTCCTCGGCGCGGGGCGTGCCCTCGTCCACTGGCCCGTCACCGCCGCCGGACACCGCCGTGTCACCACCACCGCCGCCTCCGCCGCCGCCACAGGCGGCCAGCGCGCCGGCCAGCAGACTCAAACCGATAAGCCGTTCCAGATGTCCCATGATGCTCTCTCCGGCTGTGCATTGTTATGTCATTGGCGTCGCGGTCGGGCCGCGATGGATCGAGTCTGCGCCGGGAGCGCGGCGGGCGTCGTGAGTATTCAGGCACGGAATTACCACACTCCGACGCATCCATACCGATGGGAGAAAGCGGCTTACCGAACTACCGCAAAAGTTTCACGCGGCGACGACGAGGCAAACAAAACGACGGGGATTTGTTGAGGGGAATCAGAGGGTTATAGGAACGATGGTGCCACCCTGTCGGAGATCGCGACTGAAGCGGTGCGCCGCCCGGTCGCCGGATCGCGACTGAAGTCGCTCCTACAACATCTCTCTTTGTAGGAGCGACTTCAGTCGCGATCAGCCACCAAACACGCGGCGCCACCAGGGGCGCTTGGGCGCCTCCGGCGCCGCCCCGACGGGCCGGTCCCGTTCATAGAACGGCCGGGTCTGGTGATACAGGTAGCCGGCCACGCCGCCCTCCCCCACGCCGTCTTCGATCTCGATCAGATCCACGGCGCGGCCCTCCGGAGCGGTGTCGGCGATCACCGAACCGGCGGCGTGGCGGGCGCGGGCCAGGCCATCGCCGCGCAGCCCCACCAGCAGGCTTTGCCGGGGCGCGTCCCCGCCCTCCTGCATCAGACACAGATAGGCGGCCTCCACCTCCGGGTAGCCAGGCAGCAAACGCTGGAGCGCTTCCGCCATGGCGGTGGGGTAATCCGAGGGCTGGCCGAGCAGTACATCGGTGTCGGCTTCCGCCCGGCGGGTTTGCGGGGTCTGGTTGCTGCCGTTGTCCAGCAGCGAGCGGATTTCCTCCGGGTGGAATTCCTTGCCGTAATCGGACCGGGGATTGAGCACCAGCCGGGTGCCGGCGGTCATCTCGAACAGGCTGCGCGCCGGCAACCCCAGGTAGCTCTTCTCCTCATCGATGGCCCGCCGCAATGCCTCCAGATCGGTGAAGAACGGGATCACCGATTCACCCTCGGCGTTTTGCCAGTGCTGGATGGAGAGATGGGCGCCCGCCGGCACCGTGCTCCTCCCCTCGCCGGGGCCGTCCCCATGGCCGATCACGAAGACCTCGGCGGCCAGCAGCCGGCGGTAGAATTCCGGCCGCGCCGCCGGATCGTCGGCGGCGCGTTTCAGCGATTCAAACAGAGGGCTGTCCGGCATATTCACGTCCTGCTGTGAGTGGTGGGCCATTTTAACCGGCGGCGACACGGCGGTGCCCGGTAGTGGTGCGCAATTGGCGGTTGAAGGATGCCGTAGGAGCGACCGGGCGGCGCGGTCAGAGCGCCAGGCCGGCGGCGTGGGCGCTGGCCCAGGCCCATTGGAAATTGAAGCCGCCCAGTTCGCCGCTGACATCCAGCACCTCGCCGATGAAGAACAGGCCCGGCACCGCCTTGGCCTCGAAGGTCTTGGAGGACACCGCGTCCGTGTCCAGGCCGCCCAGGGTCACCTCGGCGGTGCGGTAGCCCTCGGTGCCGGCGGGTTTGAAGCGCCAGCCCTTGAGCACCGCCGCGATCTGCGCCAGCCGCTCGTTGCTCTGGTGCTGCAGCGGCCCGCGCCAGCCGAAGTGTTCCGCCAGGGTGGCGGCCAGGCGCTGGGAGAAGAAGCCGCGCAGCCATTTCTCCACGCCGGCGGCGGGCTGCTCGGCGCGAGCCTGGCGCAGGGCCGCCGCCGGGTCCGCCAGCGCCGGCAGCCAGTCCACGGCCACCTCGTCGCCGGGCCGCCAGAAGCTGGAGACCTGCAGCATGGCCGGCCCGGACAGTCCCCGGTGGGTGATTAGCAACGGCTCCTGAAAGCGGCGCCCGCCGGCCTCTGCGGCCACCTCGGCGCTGACTCCGGCCAGCTCCGCCAGCCACGCCTTGTCCGCCGGCTGCAGGGTGAAGGGCACCAGGCCGGCCCGGGTGGGCAGCACGGTGAGCCCGAAGCGCTCCCCCAGGCGGTAGCCGAAGGGCCCGGCGCCCAGGGTGGGAATGGACAGGCCGCCGGTGGCCACCACCAGGCGGCGGGCGTGCAGCTCGCCACCGGCGGTGCGCAGCCGGAAGCCGTCGGCGGCGCTTGCCACCAGGGCCGGATCGGCGCCCTGCCCTTCGCCGCCGTCCGCGCCGGCCACTGGCCGGTCATTCACGTGGGTCACCGAGGTGTTCAGACGCACCTCGGCGCCGGCCCAATCGCACTCGGTGAGCAGCACCTGCAGGATTTCCTTGCTGGAACCGGCGCAGAACAGCTGACCGGGGGCTTTCTCCACGTGCTCCACGCCGTGGCGCTCCACCAGCTCCAGGAAGTGCCAGGGGGAATAGCGGTTCAGCGCCGACTTGCAGAAATGCGGGTTGGCGGAGGTGAAATGGGCGGGGGTGGTGTTCAGGTTGGTGAAGTTGCAGCGCCCGCCGCCGGACATGAGGATCTTCTTGCCCGGCTTGTTGGCGTGGTCCAGCACCAGCACGGAATGGCCCTGGTAGCCGGCGGTGGCGGCGCACATCAGGCCCGCCGCCCCGGCCCCGAGGACGATGACGTCGTAGTGTTCGGTCATGGGCGCGGGTGATGGGCGGCCAGGGCCGCCAGCACCGCGCGCACCCGGGCCATGCCGCCGTGCAGCACCGCCTCGATTTCCGCCATGGTGATTTCCCGGTCGGCCTTGCCGGCGGCCGGGTTCACCACCAGCGACAGCATGGCGTAGGGCAGCTGCAGTTCCCGGGCCAGCACCGCCTCGGGCATGCCGGTCATGCCGACGATGGTGTTGCCGTCCTGCTCCAGGCGGCGGATTTCGGCGGCGGTTTCCAGGCGCGGACCCTGGGTGGCGGCGTAGCAGCCGCCGTCCACCCAGGGGGCGCCGGCGGCGGCCAGGGCCCCTTTCAGACGCTCGCGCAGGGCGGCGTCGAAGGGCCAGCTGAAATCCACGTGCACCAGCGGCTCGTCCGGATCGTCGAAGAAGGTGCCGTCGCGGCCCCAGGTGTAATCGATGATCTGCTCGGGCAGCACCAGGGCGCCGGTATCGACGCTGATGCCGCCCACCGCGTTCACCGCCACGATCTCAGTGGCGCCGGCCTCCTTCAGGGCCAGCATATTGGCCCGGTAGTTGACCTGGTGGGGCAAGCGCACATGGGGGTCGCCGTGGCGGGCCAGAAACAGCACCGGCGCGCCGTTCAGCTCCCCTTCCGCCACCGGCGCCGAGGCCTCGCCAAAGCGGGTGGTGATGGCGTGCTGCTTGCGCAGGGTCAGGCCCTCGATGCGGGTCAGGCCGGTACCGCCGATGAACGCCAGCATGTCAGCCTTCCTCGGCGTCGAGGGCGAAGATGCCCGGCGCGTTGCGCCAGTAGCCCTTGTAGTCCATGCCCATGCCGAACAGGTAGTGGTCTTCCGCCTCCAGGGCGGTGTAGTCGGCTTTCAGGCCGGGCCGCGCCTTGCGGTCGTGGACCTTGTCCACCAGCACGCAGGTGCTGACGGTGGCGGCGCCCTGGGCCTTGCAGGCCTCGATGATGGCCAGCAGAGTGTTGCCCACGTCCAGAATATCGTCGAGGATCACCACGTCGCGGCCGGCCAGGCTGGCGGTGGGGGTGACGATCCACTGCACGTCGCCGCCGCTGGTTTCGCCCAGGTACCGGCTGGCGTGCAGGTAGTCCACCTCCAGCGGGAAATCCAGCCGGGTCAGCAGTTGCCCGGCGAACACGATGCCGCCGTTCATGATCGTCACGAACACCGGGAAGCGCTCGGAATAGTCGGTGGTCAGCTGCACCGCCACCCGGCCGATGGCCGCCTGAACGTCATCGTGGGAATGCAGTTCGCGGGCGTCGCGGCGCACCCGCATCAGTTCGTCCTTAAGCTCACTCGCCGTCGTCATCGCCTGTCTCCTGATCCTGTTCGCCTTTCCAGCCCTGGCGGCGGTCGCGCCGGTTGCGGTTGGTGCCCCGGGCGGCGCGCCGCGACGGCGCCTGGCCGTCGTCGTGGTCGCCCGGCTCGTCGTCGCCGTCGTCCTCCTGCCGCGGGAGGGCGTCGGTGTGCATGTGCAGGGTGCGCGTGGGGAACGCGAATTGCGCGCCGTGGTCGTTCACGATGTGCATGATGCGCATCAGCACGTCCTGCTTGATCTCGTGATACCGCACCCAGTCGGTGGTTTTGGTGAAGGTGTAGATAAAGAACTCGATGTAGGAATCCCCGTAGTGATCGAAGTTGACGATCAGGGTCCGGTAGTCGGTTTCCATGTCTTCGTGGTCGATCAGCATCTTGCGCACCGCCGCCACGATATCCGGCATCACCTGCCAGTCGTCGTAGCGGATACCGATCTTCTCGTTGATGCGGCGGTTGAGCATGCGTGACGGGTTTTCCAGCACCACCGTGGTGAACAGGGAGTTGGGCACGTACAGCGGCCGCTGATCGAAGGTGCGAATGCGCGTCAGCCGCCAGCCGATGTGTTCCACGGTGCCTTCGATGGAGCGGTCCGGAGAGCGCACCCACTCACCCACTTTGAACGGCTTGTCCAGGTACACCATCATGCCGCCGAAGAAGTTGGCCAGCAGATCCTTGGCCGCGTAGGCCACGGCGATGCCGCCCACGCCGCCGAAGGCGAGCACCCCGGAGATGCTGTAGCCCAGGGCCTGCAGAATGATCAGCAGCGCGGTGATCAGCACCGAAATGCGCAGCAGCTTGCCCACCGCGTTGGCGGTGGTCTTGTCCATGGGCTTCTTGACCCGGTCCGGGTCGACCAGATTGGTCTCGATGTTGGTGACCAGGCGGGTCAGGAAGTAGGCGATGATGGCGATAAAGGCCACCCGGCGCACTTCCGCCACGTACTCGAAGATGGCGCTTTCGGACACCGATTGCAGCATCTCCGCCGCCACCGACAGCCCCACCACCCACAGCAGCAGGCGCACCGGCACCCGGGCCGCTTCCAGCAGGGCGTCGTCCCACAGGTTCTCGGTCTTGCTGCTGAAGTGGTCGATGATGTCGATCACGCGCATCAGAATGAAATTGGTGGCCACGGTGAGAAACACCACGGCGAACACCTGGGTCAGCCAGACCACGGTATCGGTGTCCGGGCCGGGCCACTCCAGCAATTGCCGCCAATCGGTCAGGGCCTGCCAGTTCATGGCGCGTCCTTCATCAGCAGGTCCGCCACGTCACCGGCCTGGTGGCGGCGGCTCAGGGCCATCGGCGCCCGGGGCCGGCCACGCAGGGCGGCGGCGGGCACGCGGCCCTGGAACGATTGCGTCTCCAGCCACTGCATCACCTGCACGGCGCCGGCCCGGTCGTTGCACACCAGCACCATGTCGCAGCCGGCGCCCAGGGCCGCCTCGGCGCGCCGTGGGTAGTCGCCCGCCGCCGCCGCGCCGGCCATGGCCAGGTCGTCGGAGAAGATCACGCCCCGGTAGCCGTATTCGGCGCGCAGCACCTGGCCCAGCCAGTGGCGGGAAAAACCGGCGGGCTCCGGGGCCACCGCCGGGTAACGCACATGGGCGGGCATGATGCCGTCGAGCCGGGGCGCCAGGGCGCGGAACGGCCACAGGTCGTCCTGCAGGGCGTCCCAGTCGCGGGGATCTTCCGGCAGTTCCAGGTGGGAGTCGGCGGCCACGTGGCCGTGGCCGGGGAAATGCTTGCCGGTGGCGGCCATGCCGGCGCGCGCCATGCCGTCCATGAAAGCGCCGGCCAGGGTCACCGCCTGTCGCGGATCGGCATGGAAACTGCGGTCGCCGATCACCGCCGAGTGGCCGTGGTCCAGGTCCAGCACCGGCGCGAAGCTGATGTCGATGTCGAAGCCGCGCAGCTCATCGGCCATCAGTTCGCCGAGCAGGTCCGCCGCCGCCAGCGCCGCCTCCGGATCGCGGTCCAGGTACCGGCCCAGGCTGGCCATCGGCGGCAGGCGGGTGAATTCGGTTTTGAAGCGCTGCACCCGGCCGCCTTCCTGGTCCACGGCGATCAGGATGTCCGGGCGCTCGGCACGCACCGCGCGCACCAGCTGGTGCAGCTGGTCCGGCGCCTGATAGTTGCGGCTGAACAGGATCAGGCCGCCCACCGCCGGATGACGCAGCAGCTCGCGCTCCTGGTCCGTGACGGTAAGGCCTTCCAGGTCCAGCATCAGCAGAGGCTGGATCTCGTTGTGTGGTTGCATGCAATAGGTCTTTATTCGACGAGGGTCACCGGCGTGGCCACCGGCACCCGGGCAAAGAGTGCGATCACATCCGTGTTGCGCATGCGGATGCAGCCGTGCGACGCCGGCTCGCCCATGGGCTCGCTGTCCGGCGTGCCGTGAATATAAATAAAGCGCCGGAAACTATCCACGTCCGCGCCCTGATTGCGGCCCGGTTCCAGGCCGCCAAGCCACAAAATGCGACTCAGGATCCAGTCCCGGCCGGGGGCCTCGGCGGCCCGGGCCGGGTCATAGACTTCGCCGTGGAAACGGCGCCCGCGGAACACCGCCCCCGGCGGCAGGCCGTCGCCGATGCGCGCGCGCACCAGATGACGGCCCAGTGGCGTGGCATTGCTGCCCTGGTGGCTGCCGGCGCCGGCGGCGGCGGTGGACACCGGGTAAACGGTGGTGCCGCCCGCGTCTTCGAGCGTCAGGGTCTGATCGGAAAGAGAGACGAGGATGCGCATGGCGCAACGATACAGCAATCCCCGTCATCGCGGGAACGGGCAGCGGCTTTAGCCGCGAATGCCGCCGACCACGAACGGCAGCAACTGCTGGGTGATGCGGGCGGCGGTGATGTCGGTGTTGAAGTCCTTCTTGCTGATGGTCTGCAGGGACTCCATGCCGGACAGGGTGAAGATCACCGCGCCCAGGCTGAAGTGCACGCGCAGAAACAGCTCCATGGGCGGCACCTCCGGCACCGCCGTGCGCAGCAGGGCGAGAAAGCGCCGGAACACGGCGCCGTAATGCTCGCGCAGGTAGGCGCGCAGGTGGTCCTGGGGCTGGCTGTAGGCCTGGCCGGACAGCCGGAAGAAGATCATCGCCCGGCGCGGCTCGTCGCCGTGGGAGCCCAGCGCCAGCCGCGAGGCTACGCCGAACAGCTTCTCCAGGTCGGCGGCGCCCTGCCCCTCCAGCTCCTGGAGCTTGGCGTCCAGGGCCTGGCAGAACGGCGTCAGGTAACGCTCGAACACCGCCTGGATCAGGGCTTCCTTGGAACCGAAATGATAGTTCACCGCCGCCAGGTTGACGCCGGCCCGGCTGGTGATGGCGCGCAGGCTGGTCTCGGCGAACCCCTTCTGGGCGAACAGCACTTCCGCCGCGTCAAGGATGCGCTGGACGGTATCGGACTGAGACATGGCACCTCGCGCCGGACAGGTCGGTAAACAAACGTTTGAAACATACGTTTGCCCCCGCTCGCCGTCAACCCGGTACGCCGTCAGGCCGACCCGTCCCGCTTGCGCAACCGGCGGCTCCATCGCTGCCGGGCGTAACGGCGCAGGTTGGAGACGTTGTCGGTCTCGTCCATGATCTCCTGGCCAAGAATGGTCTCGATCACGTCCTCCATGGTGATCAGCCCCACCCAGGTGCCCAGTTCGTCGTAGACCATCCCCAGGTGCTGACGCTGGCGCAGCATTTCGCCAAACACGTATTCGATGTTCATGGTCGACCGGTAGGGGGTGACGCCGCGCATCACCTCGCCGATCTTGCGGCCGCCTTCCACGTCCAGCAGATCGCTTTTGTGCACGTAGCCCAGGGCTTCGTCGTGCTCATTGATCACCGGGTAGCGGGAGAACGGCTGGTTCACCAGCCGCTGGCGCACCTGGTCCACGGTGTCGTCCGGGCGCAGGCTGCGCACCACGGTACGCGGGGTCATCACCTTGCCGACCTTGATCTCGTGCAGGTTGAGGATATTGGTGATCACCCGGCGCTCGTCCTCGTCCAGGGCCTGCTGGTCGCGGCCGATCTCCGCCATCGCCTTCAGTTCGGCGCGGATGTCGGTGTCCGGCTCGCCGGTGCCGAACTGGCGGGTGACCAGTTTGGAGAGCCACACGAACGGCTTGAGCACCAGCACCATGACGCGCAGCAGCGGCGGCAGCGCCGGCGCCAGGGAGCGCCAGTATTTGGCGCCGATGGTCTTGGGGATGATCTCGGAGAAGATCAGGATCACCAGGGTCATCACCGCCGAGGCCACGCCCAGGTAGGCTTCGCCGAACACCACCGCCACCTGGGCGCCGACGCCGGTGGCGCCGGCGGTGTGGGCCACGGTGTTGAGGGTCAGAATCGCCGCCAGCGGGTCGTCGATGTCGTCCTTGAGACGGCGCAGGCGGCGGAACAGAACGGGCTTCTCGTCCCTCAGCCCGGCGATGTAGCTGGGGGTGATGGACAACAGGGCGGCTTCAAGAATGGAACACAGAAAAGAAAAACCGATGGCGACGGCGGCAAAAACAATCAGCAGTGTCATTACAAGTTGGCGTGGCCAGGGGGCACCACTATTTTGACCGGTGGCGCGGGATTACCATTCTTCCATGTAGGCAGCGCACTGCTCAATCAGTTCCGCCACCCGGTCGGCGGCGCCGGCCAGCCGCGCCAGGTCGCCCTGGGCCAGCGGCGCGTAGGGGTCCTCGGCGCGCAGGCTGAGGGCGTCCCGTTCCTCCGGGGCGGTGGGTCGCCGGGCCAGGCCGGCGGCGCCCACGGCGGCGCGCATCTCCTGGTCCAGCCAGCACACCGGGTCGGCGCGGTCCGCCCGGGCCCGGGCCAGCAGGCCGATCTCCGGCGCCTGCACGGCGGCGGCGGCGAACGCCTGTTCCAGGGCCGCCAGACTGATCAGATCCTCGTAGCCGCGCACCTGATAGCTGCGCGCCGCCTGGCGGGCGATGCCCACCAGCACCGAGTACAGGTGAAACACCACGCCGCCGCGCAACGCCAGCCGCGGCCCCACCGCCCCGTCCGGGTCGGCGTTCAGGGTCTTGAGCAGACTGCGAGCGAAGAACAACCGCTCACGCAGGCCGCTGATCTCGCTTTCTCGTACCATTCGGGACATGGTCAGGCCCTCAGCCGCGTCGTGACGCGGCTTTCTTCTTCGCCGCGGCCTTTTTCTTCTTGGCCGCCGCTTTTTTCTTGGGCGCGGTTTTCTTCTCTTCCACGTCCCAGTGGCCGTCGCGGTAGAAGGCGTACCAGCCGGTGGGCTTGCCGTCCTCCTCGGTCATCACGTACTGCTCCTTGGCCTTGCGGCTGTAGCGCAGCACCGCCTTGCGGCCCTTGCCGTCCTCGGCGGGGGCCTCGGCCAGGTATTTGTGCTTGGGATCCAGCTTGTCGGCGACGGTCTGGATTTCCTCCACCAGCGGCGCCCGGGTTTCCCGGTTCTTGGGAAACTGGCTGGCCGCCAGGAACAGGCCGGAGGCGCCGTCGCGCAGCAGATAGTGGTCGTCCACCTTTTCACACTTGAGGTGCGGCATGTCGATGGGGTCGGCGCGGGGCGGCGCCGGCTCACCATTCTTGAGCAGCTTGCGGGTGTTGCCGCAGTCGTCGTTGGTGCACTTGAAGAACTTGCCGAAGCGGCCGGTGCGCAGCTGCATTTCGCTGCCGCACTTCTCGCACTCCAGGGTCGGGCCGTCGTAGCCCTTGATGCGGAACTCGCCCGGTTCCACCACGTAGCCGTCGCAGTCCGGGTTGTTGCCGCAGATGTGCAGCTTGCGCTTCTCGTCGATCAGATAGGATTCCATGGCGGTGCCGCATTTCGGGCAACGCTTCTTGCGACGCAGCTCGTTGGTTTCCGCTTCCTCGTCGTCGTCGGCGCGCACCGCTTCCTCACCGGGCAGCAGGTTGAGCGTGGCGGTGCAGCGTTCCTTGGGCGGCAGGCTGTAGCCGGAGCACCCGAGAAACACGCCGGTGGAGCCGGTGCGGATCTGCATCGGCCGGCCGCATTTGGGGCATTCGATGTCGGTGTCCGTGGGCAGGTTGGCGCGCATGCCGCCCTTGGCCTGCTTACCACTGCCCTCGCCCTGGGCGGCTTCCAGCTTGGCCAGGAAATCCCGGTAGAACTCGTCGAGCACGTCGCGCCAGCCGCGCTTGCCCTCGGCGATCTCGTCCAGGGTTTCCTCCATCTCGGCGGTGAAGTTGTAGTCCATCAGATGGGGGAAGTTTTCCACCAGCCGGTCGGTGACGATGTCGCCCATTTTCTCGGCGTAGAAACGGCGGTTGTCCTGCCGCACATAGCCCCGATCCTGGATGGTGGAGATGATCGCCGCGTAGGTGGACGGGCGGCCGATGCCGCGCTTTTCCAGTTCCTTGACCAGGCTGGCCTCGGTGTAGCGGGCCGGCGGCTTGGTGAAGTGCTGGGTGGCCTCGATGTCGTCCACGGCCAGCACGTCGCCCTGCTTGAGGTCCGGCAGCACCGTGTCTTCCTGGCCCTTGCGCGAGGCCTGCGGCTGGATGCGGGTCCAGCCGTCGAATTTGAGAATGCGGCCGCGGGCCTTCAGCTCATAGCCGTCCGCTTCGGCGGTGATGGTGGTGCTCAGGTACTCCGCCGGCGGCATCTGGCAGGCGATGAACTGGCGGCGGATCAGCTCGTAGAGGCGCTGGGCGTCGCGCTCCATGTCCTTGAGGGCGCTGGCTTCGCGCTTCACGTCGGACGGGCGGATCGCCTCGTGGGCTTCCTGGGCGCCTTCGCGGCTGGAATAACTGATCGGCTTCTCGGGCAGGTACTGGCTGCCCAGCTTGTCGTCGATCCAGGCGCGGCACTCACTGACCGCGTCGGCGCTCAGGTTGGTGGAGTCGGTCCGCATGTAGGTGATGTGGCCGGCCTCGTAGAGACGCTGGGCCATCATCATGGTCTTCTTCACCCCGAAGCCCAGCCGGGTGCTGGCCGCCTGCTGCAGGGTGGAGGTGATGAACGGCGCCGGCGGTTTGGAGCGGGTGGGCCGTTCCTCGCGCTGGGTGATGGTCAGCTGGCCGGCGGCCTTCAGGGCGGCGCGGTGCTTCTCCGCGTCGTCGCCGTTGTTGGGGCGGAAGTTCTCGCCCTTGTGGCGGGTCACCTGCAGGCGGATCTCGTCACTGGCCCTGGCGGTGCTGTGGGTGTCCGCGTGCAGCTCCCAGAATTCTTCCGGGGTGAAGGCGCGGATCTCGCGCTCGCGCTCCACCACCAGCTCCACCGCCACCGACTGCACACGTCCGGCGGACAGGCCGCGGGCGATCTTTTCCCACAGCAGCGGCGAGATCATGAAGCCCACCACCCGGTCCAGGAAGCGGCGCGCCTGCTGCGCCTCCACCCGGCTCATGTCCAGCTTGCCGGGTTTTTCGAAGGCGGCCTGGATGGCCTTCTTGGTGATCTCGTTGAACACCACCCGGTCGAACCGCTCGCCCTCGCCGCCGATCACTTCCCGCAGGTGCCAGGCAATGGCCTCCCCTTCGCGGTCCAAGTCAGTGGCCAGGTAGATGCGGTCGGCATTGGCGGCCAGACGCTTGAGCTCGTCGATGACCTTTTCCTTGCCGGGCAGGATTTCGTAATGGGCGTCCCAGTCGTGGTCCGGGTCCACCCCCATGCGGTTGATCAGCTGGGCGTGGGCCTTCTTCTTTTTATAGGCTTCCCGTTCTTCCTTGGGCAGCGACCGGGTGTAGGCGGCCTCCTTGGCACGCTCCTTGGGCGTGGTCTTCTTGGCGCCGCCGCTCACCGGCAGGTCGCGCACATGGCCGACACTGGACTTGACCACGAAGTCGTCGCCCAGATAGCGGTTGATGGTCTTGGCCTTGGCCGGCGACTCCACGATTACAAGGGACTTACCCATTCGTTGCTCACCCGATCATGATGCGGATATCCAAAAGAAACCTCCGTAAAACCCGTGGGCCGCATCGGGATCGCCGTGCCGGCCTACGTGTCCGGAGGTGCCGCCGGGCGGCCTTCACGGCCCCGGCGGGCGCCTATTTAGACAGCGCCGGTATTGTCCGGTCAAGCGCGGACCGCCCGGCGGGCCCCGCCGGGGTGGCCGTCGGCGGCCGCCGACGGAGCCGCCGAAGCCGCGCCAGACAAGGCTTTGCCGCCCTCGCCGGGGGCCTTCCAACGACGGGCTGGCGGCGGGCGCCGGGCAAGTTATACTCGGAAACGACACCGAGCCACTGGAGAAACATCGTGTCCGCACCCTATCGCAAGGTCCTGGTGGCCATCGACTGCAGCGACGAGTCCGCGGAAGTGCTGGCCCGCGCCGCCGGCGTGATCGCCGGCACCGAGGGCGAACTGCATCTGATCCATGTGATCGAGCCGCTGGCGCTGGCCTACGGCGCCGACGTGCCCATGGACGTGACCGACCTGCAAAGCGGCCTGGTCAAGCAGGCGCGGGAAACCGCCTGCAACTACGCGCGCCAGTATCAGGTGCCCAAGGAACGGGTGCATGTGGAGCTGGGCTCCATCGAGAAGACCATCGTCGACAAGGCCGACGGCCTGGACGCCGATCTGATCGTGGTGGGCAGCCACACGCGCAGCGGCCTGGCCCTGCTGCTGGGCTCCACCGCCCGTGGTCTGGTGCCCGGCGCCCACTGCGACGTGCTGGCGGTGAAAATGGACCGCAAGAAGAAGGAATAGCAAGCCGCAACGCGGGCCGAAGCCGCCTTTCCCGGTTGGTGGGGCGAGGAGAGCCATCGCGACTGAAGTCGCTCCTACGGTGGGCGGACGGATGTAGGAGCGGCTTCAGCCGCGATACCGCACTCAGGTCAGCTGGGCGTTGCCGGTGGTGCCCGGCGGGCGGTGATTCCACCGGTACAGCAAATCCGCCAGGGCCCGGGCCTGGTCCCGCAGCGAGGCCAGTTCCGCCGCGCTGTCCCGCGCGCCGGTGAACACCGGCACCTTGCGCAGGTCGGCGGCCAGAGCCGGGTCCGGGCTCTGCATGCGCCGCACCTCCACCGCCCAGCGAATCTGGTGCACCAGCATGTGAAAAAACGCCAATCGCGTGGCCAGGGTATAGGGCGTGCCGCGATCGTCGTCGAAATCATTGAAATCCAACCTGGCCAGCACCGCCTCCCGGGCCGCGTCCGCCACCTGGATGGTGGCGCTGCGGGCACGCCGCAGCAGCAACGACAGGGTGCCGAACACCTCCCCCGGCGACACGTAATAAAGCACCGCGTGCGGCGGCGTGTCGTCCAGCACCACCAGTTGGCCGCGCAGCAAAAAATACAGACTGGACTCCACCTCGCCGGCGCGGATCACGGTGTCGCCGGGGGCCGCCTCGATCAGCGCGGTGCGCGCCAGCAAGCGCGACCGCTGGGCCGGATCGTCCCGGGCCACCTCATTGAAAAACGGCACACCGGCGAGCAGCGTTTCCACCCGTGACCGGTCCGTTTGCTGCCAGTTCGCCTGTCGCATTGATCCCTTTCTCCCCCTCAATCCTGCTCATGGTACTTCCAAAAACACTGGACATATAATACTGTTCATATTATCAGTGTCCGAGACACTCCAGGAGAACCTTATGAGCAGCACGCTAACCGCACGCCAGCAGCAGGTGCTGGACTGCATCCGCGACTCGCGGCTGGAAACCGGCATGGCCCCCACCCGGGCGGAAATCGCCGAGCGCATGGGCTTCCAGTCCAAGAACGCCGCCTCCGATCACCTGCGGGCACTGGAACGCAAGGGCTACATCCGCCTGCACAGCGACCGCTCCCGCGGCATCCAGCTGCTGGAGGCGGCGCTGGAGCACGAGGACGAGCTGCCGGTGGTGGGCAAGGTGGCCGCGGGCACGCCCATCGAGGCCATCGAAAACGTGGAGCGTACCGTGCCGGTGCCCCAGGGCCTGTTCCGGCAGCGCCCCACCTACCTGCTCAAGGTGCAGGGCGACAGCATGATCGACGCCGGCATCTTCGACGGCGACCTGATCGCCGTGCGCAAGAGCCAGACCGCCCTGTCCGGCGAGATCGTGGTGGCGCGCATTGACGACGAGGTCACGGTGAAAACCCTTAAACTCAACAAGTCCAACGCCACCCTGCTGCCGGCCAACGAGGCCTACGAGCCGATCCGGGTGCCGGCGGACGAACTGATGATCGAGGGCGTTTTCGTGGGACTGATCCGTGATCCGAACCGTCACTAGACACAACCGGGCCGCCGCCCTTTGCATGGCCGGGCTGATACTGGCCATGGTGGTCGTGGCCGGCTGCCGGGGCGCCCCAGAGGACGCCCGCACCGAGAATACTGAAAGGTCAGTGGAGAGACCGACTATGTCGGACACCCGTTTGCTTGCCCCCTGTCCGTCGTCGCCGAATTGCGTGTCCAGCCTGGCGGATGACGACCGCCACAAGGTGGCGCCCCTGCCCGGCGCCGGCAACCGCGCCGACAGCCTGGCGCTGCTCGACGCGGTGTTGCGGGACTGGCCCCGGGTCAGCCACCGGGCGGTGGGCCCCGCCCGGGTGGAGGCCCGGTTCACCACCCGCATCCTGCGGTTCGTGGATGACGTCACCTTCTATGTGCACGAGGACGGCGTGATCGAAGTCCGCTCCGCCTCGCGCATCGGCTACTGGGATCTGGGCGCCAACCGGCGCCGCGTGGAAGACCTGCGCGAGCAGCTCGAGGCCCGGCTGCAGCCCACGCCCCGCCCCGCTTCATGAGTATCGAGGAAGGCACCCCGGCCGCCCGCTGGGCGGACATCGGCGTCAACCTGGGCGACCGGCAGTTTCGTGACGACGCCGAGGCGGTGCTGGAGCGCGCCCGCCAGGCCGGCGTCGAATTGATGCTGCTGACCGGCACCAGCGTGGCGGAATCCCGGCAGGCCCTGGCCCTGTGCCGGGACTTTCCCGACCGGGGGCTGCTGGCCACCGCCGGCGTGCACCCGCACAACGCGCGCAGCTTCGACGACGATGCCCGGGCGGAACTGGCCGGGCTGCTGGACCAGCCGGAAGTGGCCGCCGCCGGCGAAATGGGCCTGGATTTCAACCGGGATTTTTCGCCGCGCCCGGACCAGGAGAAGGCCTTCGAGAGCCAGCTGGCCCTGGCGGCGGAAAAGCAGCTGCCGGTGTTTCTGCATCAGCGCGATGCCCACCCGCGCTTTCTGCCCCTGCTGCGCGCCTGGCGCGACCGGCTGCCCGCCGCCGTGGTGCATTGTTTCACCGACCAGCGCCGGCCGCTCTACGATTATCTGGATCTGGACTGCTACATCGGCATCACCGGCTGGGTGTGCGACGAGCGGCGCGGCAAGGAACTGGCGGCGCTGGTGCCGGACATTCCCGCCGACCGGCTGCTGGTGGAGACGGACGCACCCTATCTGCTGCCCCGGGATCTGCCGGAAACACCGGCGGTGAAGCGGCGCAACGAGCCCTGCCACCTGCCCTGGATCGGCCGCCGGCTGGCGGCGCTGCGCGGTGAGGACGAAGCGGAACTGGCGGCGCGCACCCTGGCCAATACCTGCCGCTTTTTGAACCTGCCAGCGCCGGATCGCGACTGAAGTCGCTCCTACCGGGTGATCGCAGGAGCGACCGTAGGAGCGACTTCAGTCGCGATCCTTCTTCAGGCGCGGTCCGCCCGCCAGTTGAAGTCCACTTCCAGGGGCGGCGTCGGTTCGCCTTCCGGCTGGCCGGCCATCTCCGCGTAGGGCGACTGGTGCAGCAGCACCGCCCGGTCGGTGGTCATGCGGCCGAGCACGTTGTTGGCGTGTTCCGGGCCGTTGAACCGCACGATCTGGCCTTTTTCGTCCACCACCTGATACCGCACCCCGTCGATCTCCACCTGCACGATGCAGATGGAAATCACCACCGAGCGCAGAATCACCTTGTCCACATGACGGTTGGTCAGTTTCTTGACCGTGATCTTTTCCATGTTCACTCCAAAAAAGCAGTCGCTGCCGTCACCGCGCCGCGCCCGCCGGATCAGGGGTCGGCGAGCAGCGCGCTCACGTCCAGCAATCCAAACGGCCAGCCCAGTTCCCGCTCGCCCCGGCGCAGCACCGGAATGCGCTCGCCGTATTCCGCGATCAGGGTATCGTCCTCGGCGATGTCCACCGCGTGAAGCCGGGCGTCCGGACGCACCGTGCGCACTAACTCCTCGGCCTGCTCGCACAGGTGGCAGCCGAGGGTGGTATAGAGGGTCAGTTCCGGGGGGTCAGTCCTGGGCATGGCGGATCGCGAAGCAGTGGTGAATGGCACCGCCGCGCCGGAAGTCCTCCGGCAGGCTCCAGGCGGTCAGGTCCTCCACCGCGTACCAGCGGCGCAGGCTTTCTTCCAGCTCGAAGCGGCGATAATTGCAGGAAAAATACAGCACGCCGCCGGGCTCCAGCCGTTTCATGATGCGGCGGATCAGTTCGCCGTGCTGGTCCTGAACCACGAAGTCGTCCCGGTCCTTGTTGTTGGAAAAGGTGGGCGGGTCGCAGAACACGATGTCGAACTGTTCGTGGCAGGTCTCCAGCCAGGCCATGGCATCGGCGCGCACCGTCGGGTGGCGGTCGGTGGCGAAACCGTTCAGGGCCAGGTTGCAGCCGGCCCAGTCCAGATAGCGCCGCGAGGTGTCCACGGTGACCGCCCGGCGGGCGCCGCCCACCAGGGCCTGCACGGTGGCCGCGCCGGTGTAGGCGAAAAGATTGAGAAAGCGCTTGCCGGCGCTTTCCTCGGCGATGCGCAGGCGCATGGGCCGGTGGTCCAGGAACAGACCGGTGTCCAGGTACTCCTCCAGGTTCACCAGCAACCGGGCCTGGCCCTCGCGGACCACCCGGAAGCGGCCCTGGGTGGCCTGTTTCTGGTACTGGTTGCGGCCCTTCTGGCGCTCCCGGGTGCGCAGGTGCACCTGCTCGCGGTGCACGCCCAGGGCGGCGCGGGTGGCGCTTACCGCCCACTGGCGGCGCTGGGCGGCCTTGTCCGGGTCCACCGTGGACGGCGCCTTGAACTCCTGCACCAGTACCTGGTCGCCGTACACGTCCACCGCCACGTTGAATTCCGGCAGGTCCCGGTCATAGAGCCGGTAGGCCTGAATGTCTTCCCGGTCGATCCAGCGGCGCAGATGCTTGCCGTTCTTGCGCAGCCGGTTGAACAAGGGCAAGGCCGGCTCCGGCAGTTCGAAACCGGGCGTGTCGCCCACCTGCAGCGGCGCCTGGGGCAGCGGCGCCCGGGGCCGGCTGAGGCGGATAAAGTTGGTGAGCGCGCCGTTGCGCACTTTCCACTGCGCCTCCAGGTCCATGCCGGCCCGGTCCAGGGCGGTGACCTCGGCACCCAGCAGCACCGCCCGCCAGGCCGGGGCCTTCTCGCCCAGCAGGCGGCCCAGGCCCGCGTACAGCCAGCCGGCCTGTTCCTGCTGATCCAGACGCTCGCCCCAGGGCGGGTTGGTCACCAGCAGGCCTTCGCGGCTGGCGAAATCCCGCGCCCGCAGGGCCCCCAGCTCCCGCCGCTCCAGATGAATGGCGCTCTCCACCCCGGCGCGCTCCGCGTTATGGCGGGCGTATTTGAGGGCGTCCGGGTCCGCGTCGAAACCTTTCAGGGCCGGCAGCCGCGCCTTGTTTTCCAGGCTGGCGGCGGCCTCGCGCAGCGCCTCCTCGGCCAGCGCCTGGCGGCAGCCCCGCCAGTTGAGGAAGCCGTAGTCCTTGCGCAGGGCGCCCGGGGCCACGCCGGCGGCCATCCAGGCCGCTTCGATCAGCACCGTGCCGCTGCCGCAGAACGGATCCATCAGCAGTTCCGGGCGCGCCTCACGGTGCCAGTCGCCGGCGCGCAGCAGCGCCGCCGCCAGGTTTTCCCGCAGCGGCGCGCGCCCCCCGGCCAGCCGGTAACCGCGCCGGTGCAGAGGCTGGCCGGCCAGGTCCAGCCACAGCCGGGCGGTGTCCGTGTCCAGCCGCGCGCGCAGGGCGCTGGCGCCGCTCTCCCGGGGGCTGACCGTGATGTCCGGCGGCAGCGCCCGCAGCAGGCGCTTGCCGCTGACGCGGCTGTCACCGCGCACGCCCTTGGCGTGGTCCAGGCTCAGGTGCACCGCCCCGCCGGGGGCCACCAGCGCCCGCCAGTCCACCGCCGCGGCCAGCTTCTCCGGGGCCTCTTCCGGCGGCACCGACAGCTCCGCCAGGGGCAGCAACACCCGCTCCGCCAGCCGCGACCACAGGCACACCCGCAGGGCGTCCTGTTGGCGGCCGCTGATGCCGACGTGGGCCTGGCCCTGGTCCGTTACCGTCATGCCCAGTTCGGCGAGCTCATCGGCGAGCAGCGGGGCCAGCCCGGGCAGACAGGTGATCACGAAATCCATCGATTTTGCCTTTTAAGTGCTTGATGGCGCTGATTTTTCAGCCCATTTCATCAAAGTGTCCATTATGCGTCATGCGCTTAACACGCGCTTTCATTATGGCCAGTTGTTATTCGACAGGCGCTCTCGGCTCTCGGATACTCAAGGTGAGGCTTTCGAGAACGTGCCGGTCGGGACGGCGGTTTGTCCCGGCGAGCGCAGGTTCTTTCACTGCGATCGACGAAAAAGAGGACAGTGTCTATGAAGCGACAAAAACGCAACCGTGACGAGCGGGCCTACAGCCGGGGCTATCAGGCGGGCTTCAGAGGAAGACCCAGGGAATTCTGCCCTTTCGGCGCACTGGAGGCTCGCGGTAACTGGATGCGCGGATGGCGTGAAGGCCGCACCGACCAGATTCAGGGCATGGTCGGCGTGGCCGGCATACACACTCTCAGGGTTTAAACGCTTTCAAGCGACCGCCCCCCGGCAACAAAAGGAACCGACCTGACAAAACCCGATCACCGATCAGCGCCGGCGCTTCGCGCGTCGACCCCACAGGGCCCCTCCAGGGCCCTTTTTAATGGGGCCACGCCCGCACAATCTCCCGGACCAATGCGGGGCCTTGATAAATCAATCCTGAATAAACCTGCACCAACTCCGCGCCCAGGCGCCGCTTCTCGCGGGCGTCGTCGCCGCTCTGGATGCCGCCCACGCCGATGATCGGCAGCCGACCGTCCAGGGCCCGGCGCATGGTGTCCAGGGCCCGGTCGGCGATGGGACGCAGGGGCGCGCCGCTCAGGCCGCCGGCCTCGCCTCCGTGGCGCAGCCGCTCCACACCGGGCCGCTCCAGGGTGGTGTTGCCCACGCACACCCCGTCGATGCCGTGGCGCACGAACGCCTCCGCCATGGCCGCCAGCTCGTCCTCGCTGTTGTCCGGGGCGATCTTGATCACCAGGGGCACGCGCTTGCCGTTTTGCTGGTCCAGTCGGGTCTGCGCCTCGCGCAGGGTGCCGAGCAGCGCATCCAGGGCCTCGCCGTGCTGCAGGCTGCGCAGGCCCGGGGTGTTCGGCGATGACACATTGACCACCAGATAGCTCGCCAGGGCGTGGACCTTTTCCTGGCAGAGCAGATAGTCGTCCACGGCGTTTTCCACCGGGGTGTCCTTGTTCTTGCCGATATTGATGCCCAGCACGCCCTGGTAGCGGCTGGCGCGCACATTGGCCACCAGGGCGTCCACGCCGTGGTTGTTGAAGCCCATGCGGTTGATGATGGCGTTGGCCTCGGGCAGGCGGAACAGGCGCGGCTTGGGATTGCCCGGCTGGGGCCGCGGGGTCACGGTGCCCACTTCCAGAAAGCCGAAACCCAGTTCCGCCAGCCCGTCGATGCAGTCACCGTTCTTGTCGAGCCCGGCGGCCAGCCCCACCGGATTGGGGAACGACAGCCCCATCACCGTCACCGGCCGCGCCGGCACCCGGGCCGGCCAGGCGCGACCGGCGCCCCGGCGCAGCAGATCCAGGGTCAGGTCATGGGCCTGTTCGGCGGACAGGGAAAACAGCAGAGGGCGGGCTAGGCGGTACAGCACGGGGGCGGCTCCAGACGAATCGGCGCGGGGAGTATACGGCGCCCGGCGGTCACGATACAGGCCGTGGAAAGGCCCGCCACCGGAATCGATCGCCGGATCGCGGTGGAACCACCGCTCCTACGGCGCAGTAGCCAGATGTAGGAGCGGTCGTCCGACGGCGAGGGCGCCGTCAGGCGTCCAGGATGCGATCCAGCACCTCGGCCAGGTTGGCGGAGGCCCCCGGGCGCAGGTCGCGCAGGGCGTCACCGAGCTGTTGCGCCAGCCCCGGCTCCAGCCGCTTGAGGCGGGCGCCGCCGTTGGCCAGCCGGGCGGCGATCTGCGGGTTGATGCCGTCCAGCTTTTTCAGGGCCCGGGCGAACAGCCGGTAACCGCTCCCGTCCGGGGCATGGAACGCCGAGGGGTTGGCGTTCACCAGGGTGGCGATCACCGCCCGCACCCGGTTGGGCAGGGTCCACTCGAAGGCCGGGTGGGCCAGCAGCGCCTCCGCCCGGTCCACGGTGTCCGCGCCGGGTACCGTGGCCTGGACGCCGAACCATTGGTCCATCACCAGGGGCTCGTCCTTCCAGCGTTCGCCAAACGCCTTGAGGGCGGCGTCGTGGCCGGGCAGCCGATTGTGCACCAGGGCCCGCAGGGCGCCCAGTTCCTCGGTCATGCAGGTGGGCGCCGCCAGGGTGGCGCTGAGATGCGCCACCAGCGGTTCCGGATCCACCTGGCCGGCGCCGGCGGCGGCCGCCAGGTAGCCCAGCGCCACCTGGCGCAGGCGGCGCCGGCCCATGGCCGCGCCGTCGCCCTGGTAGTCGCTTTCCCGGAGCCCCTCGGCCAGCCGCCACCAGGCGTCCGCCAGGGCCTCGCCCAGCGCCGCCCGCAGGCCGCTCACCGCGGCGTGCACCCGCTGCGGGTGCAGCGGCGTATGCCGGTCGCCCACCGCGTTCTCAGTGGGCAGGGTCAACAGCAGCGCCGCCTGGGCCGGGTCCTCGTCGGCGCGGGCGATCACCTGTTCGATCACCGGCGTCAGCCGGGCCACCTGGTCCGCCGGCGTCTCGCCGCCGTCGACCACCCGCGCCAGGGCGGCGAAGTAGAGGCGCTGGGCCGCGTCCCAGCGGCAGAAGCCGTCGCTGTCGTGGGCCAGCAGGGTGTTGAGCTGGCGTTCGTCGAAGTCGTAACGCAGGGACACCGGCGCCGAAAAACCCCGCAGCAGCGACGGCGTGGGCCGGGCCGGGACCGGGAAGGCGCGGGTCTCACGGGCCTCGCGCAGGATCACCACGGTTTCCGTGCGGCCCTGGTCGTCCAGCGGCAGGGCCCGGCCCTCGCCGTCCAGCAGCGCCAGCTTCACCGGCACCATCAGCGGCGCCTTGTCCGGCTGGCCGGGGGTGGGCGGCGTGTGCTGCTCGAAGGTGAGCCGGTACTCGCCGTCCACATACTCGTCCTCGACGGTGAGCACCGGCGTGCCGGCCTGGGCGTACCAGCGCTTGAATTGCGCCAGATCGAGACCGGAGACCTGCTCCATGCAGGCCACGAAGTCGTCGCAGGTGACCGCCTGGCCGTCGAACCGCTCGAAGTACAGGTCGGTGGCCCGGCGGAAGTCCTCGGCGCCCAGCAACTGGCTCTGCATGCGCACGATCTCGGCGCCTTTCTCGTACACCGTCAGGGTGTAGAAGTTGTCGATCTTCTGGTACTCGGCGGGCCGCACCGGGTGCGCCATGGGGCCCTGGTCCTCCGGGAACTGGTGATTGACCAGGAAATCCACGTTTTCCACCCGCACCACCGCCCGGGAGTTCATGTCCGAGGAGAATTCCTGGTCCCGGAACACGGTGAAGCCTTCCTTGAGGCTGAGCTGGAACCAGTCCCGGCAGGTCACCCGGTTGCCGCTCCAGTTGTGGAAGTATTCGTGGGCCACCACCGACTCCACGCGCTCGAAACCGGCGTCGGTGGTGGTGGCCGGGTGGGCCAGCACGCAGGAGGTGTTGAAAATGTTGAGGCCCTTGTTCTCCATGGCGCCCATATTGAAATGGCTCACCGCCACGATCTGGAAGATGTCCAGGTCGTACTCACGGCCGAACACCTTCTCGTCCCAGGCCATGGAGCGTTTCAGCGAATCCATGGCGTGGTCCAGCTTGTCCAGATCGCGGTGCTCGGCGTACAGACGCAGGGCCACGTCGCGGCCGGAGGCGGTGGTGAAGGTGTCCGCCAGGCAGGCCAGATCACCGGCCACCAGGGCGAACAGATAACAGGGCTTGGGAAAGGGGTCCTCCCAGGTGGCGAAGTGGCGGCCGTCCGCCTCGTCGCCGGCGTCCACCGGGTTGCCGTTGGACAGCAGCAGCGGGTAGGCGCCCTTGTCCGCGTGGATGGTGGTGGTGAAGCGGCTGAGCACGTCCGGCCGGTCCGGGAAGAAGGTGATGCGGCGGAAACCCTCCGCCTCGCACTGGGTGCAGTACATGCCGTTGGAGCGGTACAGGCCTTCCAGGGCGGTGTTCTTCTCCGGCTCGATACGCACCTCGGTGGTCAGCGAGAACGCCTCCGGCACACCGGGAATGATCAGTCGCGGGCCGTCCAGGCGATAGTCGTCGCCGGGGGCCAGCTCGCGGCCGTCCAGCACCACCGAGCGCAGGTCCAGGTGATCGCCGTCCAGCACCAGCTCGTCGGGGCGGTCGGCCCGGGCCGGGTTGCGCTCCAGCTTCAGGTGGGCGGTGACCCGGGTCTCGCCGTCACGCAGGTCCACGTCCAGGCGGGTATCGGGCACCAGAAACGCCGGCGGCTGGTAGTCCGCCAGGCGGGTGACCGGGTTGGGTTGTCCATCTCTCATCAGTGCTCTCCTTTCCGGCCGGCCGGGCGCAGGGAGACCGGCTGCTCGGACGTTTCGGCGTCGTCCTGGCTCTTGCAATGGCTGGGCACGTAGCCGGTGCGCTCTTCCTCCGGCAGGTTGCGCGCCTCCCAGGCGATCACCGCCTGCAGGCAAAGCTGACGCTGCTCGTCGCTGACCTGGCGACCGTCCGGCCAGCGGCCGGTTTCCACCGCGGTACGCATGTTGTGCCAGACCTCCAGGGTCATGGCATCGATCATCTGGTCAAAGGAAGGGGCGGAAGACATCGCGGATACCTGTCGAAAACGGTGCGTTATGGATGGGGGTAAGGATACAGGATGCAAGGGCCCGCGGCTTGCGCGCCGGCCCGATCGCGGCTGAAGCCGCTCCTACGACTTTGCTCCGGTGTGGGAGCGATTTCAGTCGCGATGGGGGTTCAGTGGCCGTCGCCCGGGCGCGTGCTCCAGCCCAGCTTGGAGCGGCAGGCCTGGTAGAAGTCGTGGCCCGGCGGGTGGATGAGCTGCAGCCGATGGGGTTTCTTGCGGATGGCGATGACGTCGTCCACCTTGAGGCGGACGCCGGCGGTGCCGTCGCAACTGACCAGCGGGTTCACCTTCTCGGTGGTGATCTTGATCTTGATCTCGCTGTCGCCGTCCACCACCAGCGGGCGGCTGGTCAGGGTGTGCGGGTTGAGCGGCACCATCACCATGGCGTTGAGGCGCGGGTGCATGATCGGGCCGCCGCCGGACAGGGCGTAGGCGGTGGAACCGGTGGGGGTGGACACGATCAGGCCGTCGGAGCGCTGGGCGTAAACGAAGTGCCCGTCGATATTGAGCTCGAAATCGATCATGTGCACGCTGTCACCGGACAGCAGCACCACGTCGTTGAGGGCGCTGCCCTGCCCCATCACGGTCTTGCCCCGGCGCACCTCCATGTCGAGCAGGAAGCGCCGCTCGGTGGTGTAGTCGCCGTCCAGCACCTGCCCCACCCGGGATTCGATTTCCGAGGGCAGGATATCGGTGAGAAAGCCCAGGTGGCCCCGGTTGATGCCCAGCACCGGAATGTCGTAGCGGGCCAGGGCCCGGGCGGCGCCCAGCAGGCTGCCGTCACCACCGATCACGATCACCAGGTCGCAGCTGTCGCCCATCTGCGCGGCACTGGCGGCCTGCAGCCCCATTTCCGGCAGGCTGTCGGCGATGCCCTTCTCCAGGATCACGGTGCAATCCCGGCCATGCAGAAAATGGATCAGCTGGCGCATGGAGTACAGCGCCTGTTCGCTTTCCGAGCGGGCGATCAGCCCGATCAGGCGGAATTTCTCTTGGGTCACGTTCCGGGGCCTGTTGCCAGCGCCGGCCCCGGCGGTGCGGGAACGGCTATTCGGTGAGGTATTCGTGCAGGGTATCAGTATTGGCGTTCAGGCCGCCATCCAGCACGAACACGTCCAGACCGGCGTTTTTTAACAAAAATGCCGCCGTGGCGCTACGCCGGCCGGTGTCGCAGTAGGCCACATAGGCCCGGCCCGGGTCGAGCAGCCGGGATTTCAGGCGCAGGGCGCCCAGCGGCATGTTGGCGGCGGCGGCCAGGTGCTGCTGATCGAACTCATCGCCGGTGCGCACGTCCAGCCAGCGGCCGCCGGCGGCGATGCGGGCGCGCGCCTCCCCGGCGCTGACCGTGTGCACCACCGGCTCGCGCAGCAGGGCGTCGAAGTCCTGGCGGTCCAGGCGCATCAGCACGCCGTCGGTGGCCATGGAGACGGTGGCGTTGCGGGGCTTGCCGGAAAGCAGCGCCTCCTCGCCGAACCACTGGCCCTCCTCCAGCATCGCCACCGGGGTGGGCGCGTTGCCGTCACCCAGGGCGATGGCCACCTCGCACACGCCTTCCTTGATGATGTAGCAGCAGTCCGCCTCTTCGCCCTGGCGGATAATGGCCTCGCCCTCCTTGCAGCGGCGGGCGTGCAGGCGCCGGAAAATCTCCAGAATGTTGGTGGGCGGCACCCGGTGGAACAGGTTCGACTTGAGCAGCCGGATCATCCATTCCCGGTCGTGCTGGTAGGCGGCGTTGGCGTTGATGTCGAGAATCACGTAACCGGCGGACTGGTCCCAGGACAGGATGGTGTCCAGGCGGAAGCTGTCGAAGCGCACCACGCTCACCTCGGTGAGTGCCCGGCAATCGTCGCGACGGGGCTGGAAATGGCCGAGCGGGTGCCAGGAGGCGCCGTCGCCGGCGCTCACCACGCTGCGTTCGCCGCGCTCGCTGAACAGCTCCACCTGGCCGCTGAGCAGGTAGATGGTGGTGTTGTCCCGGTCGCCCTGACGGAACAGGATGTCGCCGGCTTCGTAGCGGCGCACCTCCTGCTGATCGAGCAGCCAGTCGAGCTGATCGCCGGACAGGGCGTTCACCGGCACGAAAGTCTGCAGCAGGCGCTTGTCGATGGATTGGGCCATGACCACCCCTTCCCCTCTGTTTCAAAGGCTGTTTTCGGATTCTTTTTCGATACGCTTCACCGCGTACCCTGCAAAAAACTTACCAATCCCTCACGGCGGACTCGCGGGCGGCTCTTGCCGAAACCGCAGAACCCCTTACCGAAACCGCAAAACCCCTTACCGAAACCGCAAAACATTGTCGATGGACGAGTCCGAGCGGCAATGCGGGCACCGGTTGGAGTTGCAATCGGACACGCCGGGCTTGAACTGGTTGGGCACGTCCACGCGGATCACCCGCTTGCCGCACGGGGTCTGCTCCGGCCCCACCGGAACCTGACACACCGGGTTCTCGTAGTGCGCCAGCCAGGCCCGGTAATGGTCCTCGGTGACCAGGCACTTGCGCGCGGCGAACGCCTGGGGGTTGTTCATGTAATCGGCGATCTGGTCGGCACCCACCGACACATGGCCGGCGCCGGGATGGAAGGCGATAAAGCTGAGACCCAGGTCTTCCAGCTTATCCAGCATCTGGCGGGCACCGGAGTGAGCCACCTGCAGATGGTCCCGCTTGAGCGCGGCGATCTCGGCGCGCAGCTGTCCAATCACCTCGTCGCGGTTCAGCACGTCCATTTCGCGGCTGTGGATCTCGCCGGCCAGCCGGGCGCGCTCCTCGTCCAGGCGCTGCTCCAGATTGAGGTTGTACTGTTCGGCGAGGCGCTCCAGCCGGCTGCCCTGCTCGGCGTCGCGGCCGGCCTGTTCCTCCAGGCTGCGCGCCTGTTCCTCCAGACTGCTCCGCAGGGCCTCGGCCTGGGCCTTGAGCGAGTCGTTCTGCTCGCGCAGGGCGGTGTTCTGGGATTTCAGGGTCTTGAACTGGGTGAGCACTTTTTCCAGCTGGGCGCTGAGGATTTCCTCCTTCTGCTGGCGGGCGTAGCGCAACTGCGCCAGCGCTTCCTTGTGCCCGGTCTCCAGGGTATGGATACGCAGCCGCAGTTCCTTGATGGTCCGCGCCAGACGCACCCGCTCCGGGTCGCCCTCCTCGCGCACCGGCCGGACCGTGGGGACCTCGCCGGCCAGGGTCGGCACCTCGCCGTCCGGCGGCAGATCCTCGTCCACTTCCAGGCCCATCTTGGCGCCGCGGCGGCGCAGCAGATCCCGGGCCGCCACGAAGTCGTTGGCGCCGGGTTTCATGGAGGGGTCCCAGAGCTGGTCCTGGTGCCAGGCCACCGGGCACTGGCTGCGGCACGCCAGACGGATCGGTCCGGCGCCCATATCCGGCCCGGGCCCGCCGTGTTCGGCCAGGTGCCGCAAGGGCATATTCCAGGTGTGATCGGCCATGCCGTCGGCATCGAAATCAATCAGAAACAGCACCAGGGCCTTGACCTTCAGGCGTCCGTTGACCACGCAGTAGGCGCCACGCATTTCGCGGCCGGCGTATTCAGGCACCCCCACCATGCCGTCGAGGATCGCTTCGAAATCGGCGAACAGCATGCTTTTGCCGATGCCGTCCCGCTCGAAAAACAGAATCGCTTCGGAAGTGACGGACGAGCCCCCCATAACGCCTTCCCTTTCCCTGTTGTCGGTTGCCGTTTTTTATTGGAAGAAGTGACGCCCGATGTCACTCCCTGCCGATTTCGGTCAGTCCCCTGTTCGGCGCTCCCCCTTCTGGCGGGGGGCGGGTCCGCCACGGCCGGGTCGGTTCGAACGGCGTTGCGGATGGGCGCAGCATAGACAGCGCCGGGCCGGCAAAACAAGGAAGCGGATCACCAAACGCAAAGCGCGTGGCGGCGCCGGGGGGCGCGGCGGCGGTTCGGTGGAGGTCGGTTCAGGAACGGGGTGGGGAGAAGGGTGAAGCGGAGGGGAAAATCAGAGGCGACGGGGGCAGGAGCTCACAGCTCCACGCCGTCGTCGCACAGGTCGTCGTCCAGTTCATCGAGGCTTTCCAGCCACAGCTTCTCTTCGATTTGGTCTTCCAGATATTCGTCCATGGTGGGACTCCTTTTCTTTCTCTTTCACTGTTTCTTTTTCATCCGTTACTCGCCGGGGATTCTAAAAGCGGGCTCGTGACGGTTTGATGAACACGGCCGTTCCACTGGCCGCTTGGGGTTTTAGAGGGGGCGGGGGGCGAAGAGTTCCCGGCGGGCACCGGACAAACAAAAAGCGCCGGCTGAGACAGCCGGCGCCAAAATCACTGCAAAATGTCTATCAAGGAGAAAAGATCATGAAGAAGTGGCGGAGCGGACGGGACTCGAACCCGCGACCCCCGGCGTGACAGGCCGGTATTCTAACCAACTGAACTACCGCTCCGACTCTCCCCGCGGGCCTGGGCCCGACTTGGGAAACTGGTGGGTGGTGACGGGATCGAACCGCCGACCCTCTGCTTGTAAGGCAGATGCTCTCCCAGCTGAGCTAACCACCCTCTGGGCTTCGCGTTGCGAAGTGGGCGCCATTTTAGGGATTGGGCCCCGGGTGTCAACGGCTTTTTTACCCCGCGGACACCGTTCGTTCATAAATTGCCCGGACCGCCCTCTTCCCGCCCGTCGATAAAGGCTTTGGCGGCCTCCAGGCTGGCGAAGCGGCCCGGCAGCGGCCGGCCGTCGGGGCCGGCCACCAGATAATGGCTCACGCGCAGCTGCCAGGTATCCCGGTCCAGCTCGCCCTCCTCCATGATGGTGTAGCCATTGCCCCAGGCGAAGCCGTTGCCGATCATGACTCGCCCACCACCCGCTCGAGAATGAGGGTGGCCAGGTCGTCCACCGACAGCCGGCGGTTGGTGCTGAACCAGTTCGGCGTCCAGCCGATCATGCCGGTGAGCAGCCGCCGCAGGATGAACGGGTCGGCCCGGAAGGCGCCCTGCTCGTGCAGCCGCTCCAGCACATCCAGCCAAAGGCGCTCGTAGACATCGCGCAGGGCCAGCGCCCGGCGCTGGTTGTCCTCGCTGAGGCAGCGCCACTCCTGAACCATCACCGTCATCGCTTCGCGGGTATCGCCCACGGTGGCGGTGAGCTCCGCGCTGATCAGATGACGCAGCTGCTCCCGGGGCGTGTCGGCGGCGGCCACCGCCTGGCGCAGCCGCTCGGTATTGAAGCGGATGACTTCCTCCATCACCGAGTAGAGGATGTCCTCCTTGCTCTTGAAGTGATGAAAGATGGAGCCGCTCTGGATGCCCACCGCGGCGGCGATGTCGCGCACCGTGGTGCGGTCGAAGCCCTTCTCGCGGAACAGCTGGGCGGCGGCGCTCAGCAGGCGCCCGCGGGGCGAATCGTCGATACCGTGAATGGACGGGTTGTCGGGCATGGTGGGGGCTCCTTACTCAGGGGCGCATTAAATCGCCGCGTCCAACCGGCTGCAAGCGCGGCGCTTGCCAAACCAAGCGCTTGCTTGGTAGCTTACGGAAACATCCGAACCACGGCAATCAGGATCCTTTTCCATGACCGAACCCGTTCGCATCGGCTGCGCCGCCGGCTTCTGGGGCGACACCAACAGTGCCGCCTTTCAATTGGTGCGCCAGGGGGACATCGACTATCTGGTGTTCGACTATCTGGCGGAGGTCACGCTCTCGATCATGGCCGGGGCCCGCATGAAGGACCCGAACGCCGGCTACGCCCACGATTTCGTGGATCAGGTCATGGCCCCCCTGGCCCGGGATATCCGCGACCGGAAGATCAAGGTGATCAGCAACGCCGGCGGGGTCAATCCGCGGGCCTGCCGCGACGCCCTGCGCAAGGTGTTCGAGGCCGCCGGCGTGGACCTGAAAATCGCCCTGGTGGAAGGCGACGATCTGAACGGCCGGCGCGACCAGTTCGCCGCCTGCAAGGAGCTGGACAGCGGCGCGCCGCTGCCGCCCCTGACCGTGACCATGAACGCCTACCTGGGGGCGCTGCCGATCAAGGCGGCCCTGGACGCCGGCGCCGACCTGGTGCTGACCGGACGCATCGCCGATTCCGCCCTGGCCCTGGGGCCGCTGATGCACGAATTCCAATGGGCCGACGACGATTACGACAAGCTCGCCCAGGGCTCCCTGTGCGGCCATGTGATCGAATGCGGCGCCCAGTGCACCGGCGGTAACTTCACCGACTGGCGCCAGGTGCCGGATTTCCACGACATGGGTTTCCCGATCGCCGAGTGCCACGCCGACGGCAGCTTCGTGGTCACCAAACCGCCGGGCACCGGCGGCCTGGTCACCCGGGCCACGGTGGGCGAACAGGTGTTGTACGAAATCGGGGACCCCCGTGCCTATATTCTTCCCGACGTGGTGTGCGACTTCACCGGCGTGACCCTGGAGCAGGACGGCGACAACCGGGTGCGCGTGAGCGGCGCCCGCGGCCGGCCGCCCACCGACACCTACAAGGTGTCCGCCACCTGGCCCGACGGCCAGCGCATCACCGTGTCGTTCCTGATGGCCGGGCTGGACGCCCCCGCCAAGGGCCGGGTGGTGGCCGAGGCGATCCTGCGCAAAACCGGTCGCCTGTTCGAACAGCTGGGGCTGGCCCCGTTCCGTGATACCAGCGTGGAAATTCTCGGCAGCGAAGCCACCTACGGCGCCCACGCCCGCCGGGAGGACACCCGCGAGGTGGTGGTGAAAATCGCCGCCCTGCACGATGACCGCAAGGCGCTGGGCCTGTTTGCCCGGGAAATCGCCCAGGCCGCCACCGGCATGGCGCCGGGCCTGTCCGGGCTGGTCGGCGGCCGGCCCAAGCCGGTGCCGCGCATCCGCCTGTTCTCCACCCTGGTGCCGAAGGTGGACGTGACCGCCACCGTGGACCTGGAAGGAAAGCCGGTGGAGGTGGGCGTGCCGGTGGGCGAACCGCTGGACCCCACCACCCTGCCCTTCAGCCAGGGCACCGACACCGCCGGCGGCCCGGTCAGCGTGCCGCTGGTGAAGCTGGCCTGGGCGCGCTCCGGCGACAAGGGCGACCACGCCAACATCGGCGTGATGGCGCGCCGCCCGGAATACGTGCCCTACCTGCGCGCCGCGCTCAGCGACGGCGCCGTGGCCGACTACATGCAGCATGTGCTGGATCCGCAGACCGGCAGCGTCAGCCATTGGGAACTGCCCGGCTTCCAGGCCTTCAACTTTCTGCTGCGCCATGCCCTGGGCGGCGGCGGCATCGCCAGCCTGCGCATCGACCCCCAGGGCAAGGCGTTCGCCCAGCAGTTGCTGGACTTTCCGGTTCCGGTGAGCGAAGAGATCGCCCAAGAGGTCGAGAAAAATACGCAGTAGTGGTAGGAGCGGCTTCAGCCGCGATCAGGCGCTTGATCGCGGCTGAAGCCGCTCCTACAGCGAACGCCACCCAACGAACGATTGCAGTGAGGATATTCCGAATGCCCTATCGCTCCGTGTTTCACCCGGACCTGTTCGCCGACAAAACCGTGATCGTCACCGGCGGCGGCTCCGGCATCGGCCGCTGCACCGCCCATGAGCTGGCGGCGCTGGGCGCCCGGGTGGTGCTGATCGGCCGCAAGCCGGAAAAACTGCAGGCGGTGGCCGACGAAATCCGCGAGGACACCGGCCGCGAGGCGCTGCCCTTCGCCTGCGACATCCGCGACGAAGAGACGGTGCGCGACACCGTGGCCGCCGTCTATCAGGCGGTGGGCCGGGTGGACGGCCTGGTCAACAACGCCGGCGGCCAGTTCCCCTCGCCGGTGGCGTTGATCAGCCAGAAAGGCTGGGAAACGGTGATCCGCACCAACCTGACCGGCGGTTTCCTGATGGCCCGGGAAGTGTTCACCCAGGGCATGAATCAGAGCGGCGGCAGCATCGTCAACATCGTCGCCGACATGTGGGGTGGCATGCCCGGCATGGGCCATTCCGGCGCCGCCCGCGCCGGCATGGACAACTTCACCAAGACCGCCGCCCTGGAATGGGCCTGCTGTGGCGTGCGCGTGAACGCGGTGGCGCCGGGCTGGATCGCTTCGTCCGGCATGGACACCTATCCGGAAAGCATGCAGCGCACCATCAAGACCCTGCGCGACGCGGTACCGCTGAAACGCCTGGGCCTGGAAGCGGAAGTGTCCTCGGCGATCTGCTTTTTGCTTTGCGAAGGGGCCGCCTTTATCAGCGGCGATACGCTGCGCATCGACGGCGCCGCCAGCCAGGGCAACGTGGCCATGTTCCCGCTGCCCGACCATCGCAATTCGCGGCCCTACGACGGCTTCCACCGGGCCGTGACGCCCGCCGTGCTGAAAGACTGAACCACAAGGACACGCCATGACCGTGCTCGACTCCGTCCTCGATCCCAACGGCGAGGCCTATCAACAGAACCGCGCCGCCCTGCTGCGCGCGGTGGACGAGTTCCGCGCCATCGAACAGGCGGTGGTGGACACCGCCGAGGGCAAGCGGGAAAAGTTCGAGAAACGCGGCCAGCTGTTGCCCCATGAACGGGTGGCCCGGCTGCTGGACGCGGGCTCGCCCTTCCTCAGCCTGATGAATCTGGCCGGCTACAAGATGCACGACGACAAGGACGGCACCGAAGCCGGCGGCGGCACCATCGCCGGCATCGGCTATGTGTGCGGTGTACGCTGCCTGGTCACCGCCTCCAACTCCGCCATCAAGGGCGGCACGGTGACGCCGTCGGGGCTGCACAAAACCCTGCGTCTGCAGAAGATCGCCCTGGAAAACCGGCTGCCCATGGTGAGCCTGGTGGAATCCGGCGGCGCCAACCTGAACTACGCGTCGGAAGTGTTCGTGGAAGGGGCGCGCACCTTCGCCAACCAGGCGCGCCTGTCCGCCGCCGGGGTGCCGCAGATCACCGTGGTGCACGGCAACGCCACCGCCGGCGGCGCCTATCAGCCGGGCCTGTCGGACTATGTGGTGCTGGTACGCAACCGCGCCAAGATGTTCCTGGCCGGGCCGCCGCTGCTGAAAGCCGCCACCGGGGAAATCGCCGGCGATGAGGAACTGGGCGGCGCGGAAATGCACACCGGCCAGGCCGGTACCGCCGAGTACCTGGCCGAGAACGACGCGGACGGCATCCGCCACGCCCGTGACATCATGAAGAAACTGGGGCTCAGGGACACCCCCGCGCCCGCCGGCGACTGGAAGCCACCTCGCCACGACGCCGAGGAACTGCTGGGGGTGGTGCCCGCCGATCCCAGAAAGCCCTATGACGTGCGCGAGATCATCGCGCGCATCGCCGACGACTCGGACTTTCTCGATTTCAAGAACGACTGGGACGCCGCCACCCTGTGCGGCTGGATCGATATCGAAGGCCGCACCATCGGCGTGCTCGGCAACAACGGCCCGATCACCCCGCGCGGCGCCGCCAAGGCCGCCCAGTTCATTCAACTCTGCGACCAGACCGGCCGTCCGCTGCTGTTCCTGCACAACACCACCGGCTTCATGGTGGGCACCGACGCGGAACAGAACGGCGTCATCAAGCATGGCTCGAAAATGATCCAGGCGGTGGCCAACGCCCGGGTGCCCAAGGTGTCGATTCTGGTGGGCGGCTCCTACGGCGCCGGCAACTACGCCATGTGCGGCCGCGGGCTGGATCCGCGCTTTATCTTCGCCTGGCCCAACAGCCGGGTGGCGGTGATGGGCGGCCAGCAGGCCGGCATGGTGCTGCGCATCGTCGCCGAGGCCAAACAGAAAGCCAACGGCCTGGAACCGGACGAAAAGGTACTGGATATGCTGCAGCAAAGCACCGCCCAGAAACTGGACGCCCAATCCACCGCCCTCTACGCCACCGCGCGGCTGTGGGACGACGGCATCATCGACCCCCGCGACACCCGGAAAGTCCTCGCCTATGTGTTGGACATCTTCCGGCAGGCGGAGGAAAGGGACCTGCGCGCCAATACATTTGGCGTGGCGAGGCTATAAAAGCAGTTGAAAGTTGAAAGTTAAAAGGGCGGCTTCGTCGCCGCCGACGACAGGGCCTCTTGGCGGAGCCGCCCTTTTAACTTTTAACTTTCAACTCGCCGGACAAAAACGAAACGTTTTTAACGAACGCGAGAACCCAGGAGCAAACCCATGCTGTTTACCCAGGAACATGAAGAGCTGCGCCGCACGGTGCGCAATTTTGTCGAGAAAGAGATCAACCCCTACGTGCCGGAGTGGGAAGCGGCGGGCCGGTTTCCGATCCACGAGGTGTTCAAGAAGATGGGCGATCTGGGGCTGCTGGGCGTTACCAAGCCGGAGGAATACGGCGGCATGGGCCTCGACTATTCCTACGGCCTGATCGTGGCCGAGGAGATCGGCGGCGCGGCGTGCGGGGGCGTGCCCCTGTCCATCGGCGTGCAGACCGACATGGCCACGCCGGCCCTGGCCCGGTTCGGCTCCGACGAACTCAAGCGCGACTATCTGGCGCCGGCCATCGCCGGGGACATGGTGGCCTCCATCGCGGTGTCCGAACCCCATGCCGGTTCCGACGTGGCCAACATCAAGACCCACGCCAAAAAGGACGGCGACGACTACGTGATCAACGGCACCAAGATGTGGATCACCAACTCTCCCAGCGCCGACTTTTTCTGTCTGCTGGCCAATACCTCCGACGACAAACCGCACATCAACAAATCCCTGATCATCGTGCCCAAGGACGCGGCCGGCATCACCGTGGACAAGCCGCTCAACAAGCTGGGCATGCGCAGCTCGGAAACCGCCCAGGTGTTCTTCGACGATGTGCGCGTGCCGCGCGGCAACCTGATCGGCCAGGAAGGCATGGGCTTCATGATGCAGATGATGCAATTCCAGGAGGAGCGGCTGTGGGGCGCCGCCAACGCGCTCAAGGGCTGCGACAACCTGATCCACGACACCATCGAGTACGCCCGCGCCCGCCCGGTGTTCGGCATGTCCCTGCTCGACAACCAGTCGGTGCATTTCAAGCTGGCGGAACTGCAGACCGAGGTGGAACTGCTGCGCGCCCTGGTGTGGCAGGCCTGCGAGACCTATGTGAACGGCGGCGACGTACTGCGTCTGGCCTCCATGGCCAAGCTCAAGGCCGGCCGCCTGCTGCGCGAGGTCGCCGACGGCTGCATGCAGTACTGGGGCGGCAACGGCTTTATGTGGGACAACCCGGCCAGCCAGCTCTACCGCGACGGCCGCCTGGCCTCCATCGGCGGCGGCGCCGACGAGGTGATGCTGGGCATCATCTGCAAGACCATGGGCATTCTGCCGGGCAAAAAGAAATAAAGAAGTTGATCGAGTGAGAACGCCAATGAAGCTACCCGAAACCCAAGCCATCACCCTGACCCAGGACGGTGGCGTCCTCCACGTCACCCTGAACCGACCGGAGGCGCGCAACGCCATGAGTCTGGCCATGGTGGAAGAATTGATGGCCACCTTCGAGGCGGTGGAGAGCGACGCCGGCGTGCGCGCGCTGGTGTTGCGCGGTAGCGGTGGCCACTTCTGCGCCGGCGGCGACATCAAGGACATGGCCGGGGCCCGTCAGAAAGCCGCCGAGGGCGACCGCGAGGCGTTCTTCCGGCTCAACCGACGCTTCGGCGAAATGATCACCCGCGCCAACAGGCTGCCGGCGGTGCTGATCACCGTGCTGGAAGGGGCGGTGATGGGCGGCGGCTTCGGCCTGGCCTGCGTGTCCGACGTGGCGCTGGCCGCCGGCGATGCCCGCTTCGCCCTGCCGGAAACCGGCCTGGGCGTGATTCCGGCGCAGATCGCCCCGTTCGTGGTGCAACGGCTGGGGCTCACCCAGGCGCGCCGTCTGGCGCTCACCGGCGCCCGCTTCGACGGTCACCGGGCGCTGGCCCTGGGGCTGGTCCACGAGGTGGCGGATTCCGCCGAGGAGCTGGACAAAAAACTGGCCGAACTGCTCACCCAGGTAGGCCGCTGCGCGCCGGGCGCCAACCGCGCCACCAAGGCCCTGGTGCTGGACGTGGGCCAGGTGCCCATGGCCGAACTGCTGGACCGGGCCGCCCGGGAATTCGCCGACGCGGTCAACGGCGACGAGGGCCAGGAAGGCACCCTGGCCTTCGTGCAGAAGCGGGCGCCGTCCTGGGCCGGTGATCGCGACTGAAGTCGCGATAAGGACGCGCCACGGCAGGAACAACCAACAAGGAATCACCGATGAGCTTTGAAAAGATTCTGATCGCCAACCGGGGCGAGATCGCCTGCCGGGTGATCGCCTCGGCGCAATCCCTGGGCTATCGCACCGTGGCGGTGTTCTCCGAGGCGGACGCCGGGGCCCGGCACGTGTCCCTGGCCGACGAAGCGGTGTGCATCGGCCCGGCCACGGCGGCGCACTCCTACCTGAACAGCGAGGCGCTGCTGGACGCTTGCCGGCGCAGCGGCGCGGACGCGGTGCATCCGGGCTACGGCTTTCTGTCCGAGAACGCGGACTTCGCCGAGGCCTGCGCCGCCGCCGGCGTCACCTTTATCGGCCCGCCGCCGGCGGCGATCCGCCTGATGGGATCCAAGCGCCTGTCCAAGATCGCCATGCAGGAGGCGGGCGTGCCCTGCGTGCCCGGCTACCAGGGCGAGGCCCAGGACGACGACACCCTGATCCGCGAGGCGGAGCGGGTCGGTCTGCCGCTGATGATCAAGGCCAGCGCCGGCGGCGGCGGCCGTGGCATGCGCGTGGTCACCGACGCCGCCGACATCCCGGCGCAGCTGAAAAGCGCCCGCCAGGAAGCGAAAAGCAGCTTCGGCAACGACGAGCTGATTCTGGAGCGGGCGGTGGTCAATCCCCGCCACGTGGAGATTCAGGTGTTCGGCGATCACCACGGCCAGGTGATCCACCTGGGCGAGCGGGACTGCTCGGTGCAGCGCCGTCACCAGAAGGTGGTGGAGGAAGCGCCCTCCCCGGCGGTGGACGAGGCCCTGCGCGCGCGCATGGGCGAGGCGGCGGTAAACGCCGCCCGGGCCTGCGATTACGTGGGCGCCGGCACGGTGGAATTCCTGCTCGCCGACAACGGCGACTTTTTCTTCCTGGAGATGAACACCCGCCTGCAGGTGGAGCACCCGGTCACCGAGCTGGTCACCGGCCAGGACCTGGTGGCCTGGCAGCTGCGGGTGGCCGCCGGGGCGCCCCTGCCGCTGACCCAGGAACAGGTGACCCTCTCCGGCCATGCCATGGAAGTGCGCCTCTACGCCGAGGACCCGGCCCGGCATTACCTGCCGCAAACCGGCACCGTGGCACGCTGGCGCCCGGCCTCCGGCGACGGCGTGCGCGTGGACCACGGCCTGGTGGACGGCGCCGAGGTGGGCAGCCACTACGACCCCATGCTGGCCAAGATCATTGCCTTCGGCGCCAGCCGCGACGAGGCCCGCCGCCGTCTGATCCGGGCGGTGGAGGACACCGAGCTGATGGGGCTGGACGACAACCGTCGCTTCCTGGCGGCGATTCTGCGCCACCCCCGCTTCGCGGACGGCCAGGCCACCACCGCCTTTATCGGCGGCGACTTCGCCGACGACCCGGCCCTGCGGCCGCTGGCGCCACCGAACGCCCTCTGGGGCCTGGCCGCCCTGCTGCTCGCCCGGACCGGCTCGTCCGGGCGCGCCGACGGCGCCGGCCGGCAGCGCGGCTACGACGGCTGGCATTCCAGCGGCCTGGGCGCCCAGCCCCTGGTGCTGGCCGCCGGCGAGGAGGAACGCACCCTCTATCTGACCCCCTCCGGCCTGCGCGACGGCCCGGCGCTGACCCTGGACCGGGTGGACGCGGACGGCGGCCTGGTGGCCACCCTGGACGGGGTACGCCGGCATTACCGCTGGTGGCGGGACGGCGAGCAGCTGTGGCTGCAGGACGGTGCCCTGCGCGTGGTTTTCGAGGATCGCACCCACCGCGCCGGCGCCGGCGCGGACGGCCCCGGATCCGGCCGTATCCAGGCGCCCATGGACGGCGCGCTCACCGAGGTGACCGTGGCGACGGGGGACAGGGTCACCCGCGGCCAAGTTATCGCGGTACTGGAAGCGATGAAAATGGAGCACTCTCTGAGCGCGGATTGCGACGGTGTGGTGGAGGCGGTGAACGCCACCGCCGGCGACCAGGTGCGCCGTCAACAGGTGCTGGTCACCGTGACGCCCGACGCCCCGTGAACGGCGGCGCCGGGTGGAGGCCCAATGGGACGGGCGATGGACGGCAGCCGGATGGACCTGTCACCGGATGACAAGCGGCGGTGTCCCCAAGGCGGGACCATGGTGCCAGAGTGTGCTTCAATAGCCCCGGCTTCGGTGCGACTCGCGGGTCGCGCTCGGGGCCTGGGTTTGCTTGCTGGTATACGAAACGGGCGTTAAGGTATCCCCGCTTTCCGAATCCGGCGGGCACCGCTTTTGAGACGTTTTTTTGGCGACCCGTTTCGACGACCGGGGCCGCCGACCCGAGCTCCCGGCGCGACCCGGGCATTCCAAGAACACGGATTAATGGAGATCCCATGAGCAACGCCGACGTGATTACGTTGCCCAAGCTGCTGTCCAAGGTGCCCGAGGTGATCGGCAATCTGCCCGGTCTCATCAAGGGTTCCAAGATGAGTAAGAACACCGACGCCAATACCCCGCTGGGGCTGGGGGTGGCCTTCGAGCACGCCACCGCGCAGAACCCCAACGGCGTCGCCATTCTCTACGAGGACCGGGAACTCACCTACAAGCAATTCAACGCCTGGGCCAACCGCATCGCCGACTACCTGGCCTCCATCGGCCTGAAAAAAGGCGACACCGTGGCGGTGGACATCGAGAACCGCCCGGAACTGCTGGCCACCGTGCTGGGCTGCGCCAAGCTGGGTGTGTGCGCGGCGCTGCTGAACACCTCCCAGAAAGGCAAGGTGCTGGTGCACAGCGTCAATCTGGTGGAACCCAAGGCGGTGATCGCCGGCGAGGAGCTGGTGGCCACTATCCAGGAAATCCGCGACGACCTGGACCTAAAGAAAAACTTCTTCTACTTCGCCGACCAGGACACCCTGGCGGACCCGGGCACCGCCCCGGAAGGCTTCGCCAACCTCGCCACCGAGATCAAGGACTGCTCCAGCGAGAACCCGGCCACCACCCACCAGACCTTCCTGCACGATCCGCTGTTCTATATCTATACCTCCGGCACCACCGGCCTGCCCAAGGCGGTGGTGTTCAAGCATGGCCGCTGGGAAAAGGCCTACGGCGCCTTCGGTTTCTCCGCGGTGCGCCTGGGCAAGGACGACCGCCTCTACTGCACCCTGCCCTTCTACCATGCCACCGGCATGGTGATCTGCTGGGCCTCGGTGATCGCCGGCCACGGCGGCCTGGCGGTGGCGCGCAAGTTCTCCGCCAGCCGCTTCTGGGACGACGTGCGCAAGCACAACTGCACCGCCTTCGGCTACGTGGGCGAGCTTTGCCGCTACCTGCACGAGCAGCCGGAGAAGCCGGACGACGCCAACAACCCGGTCAAGGTGATCGTCGGTAACGGTCTGCGTCCGAGCATCTGGAAGAACTTCAAGAGCCGCTTCGGCATCGAGCGCGTGGTGGAGCTGTACGCCTCCTCCGAGGGCAACGTGGCCTTCACCAACGTGTTCAACTTCGACAACACCGTGGGCTTCTCCCCGGTCAGCTACGCCATCGTCAAGTACGACAAGGAAGCGGACGAGCCGGTGCGGGACAAGAACGGCCACATGATCAAGGTGAGCAAGGGCGAATCCGGCCTGATGCTCGGCGAGATCACCGACAAGACCCCGTTCGACGGCTACACCGATCCGGACAAGACCGAAAAGGCCATCTTCCGCGACGTGTTCAAGAAGGGCGACGCCTGGTTCAACACCGGCGACATGATGCGCGACATCGGTTTCCGCCACGCCCAGTTCGTGGACCGCCTGGGCGACACCTTCCGCTGGAAAGGCGAGAACGTGTCCACCACGGAAGTGGAGCAGATCCTGGACGGCACCGCTCCGGTGGTGGAATCGGTGGTCTATGGGGTGGAAATCCCGGGCACCAACGGCCGCGCCGGCATGGCGGAGTTGCGCCTCAACCAGCCCCACGGCGAGGTGGACTGGGCCGGCCTGACCGCCGAGGTGCAGCGCGAACTGCCTCCCTACGCGGTGCCGGTGTTCCTGCGCATCACCGACCACGGCGTGGAAACCACGGGCACCTTCAAGCACCAGAAGAACAAGCTCAAGGAAGAGAAATACGATCTGGAGAAGGTGGACGACCCGGTCTATGTGCTGCTGCCCGGTGAGAGCGCTTATCAACCGCTCACCCCGGAAATCCAGCAGGGCATCGACGGCGGTCAGTACCGCTTCTGACGCCGTATATCGCGGCTAAAGCCGCTCCTACAACGACCACCCTGTAGGAGCTGCTTCAGCCGCGATCCCCCTACCCCACCGGTTCCGCCGGCAACGGCCGGCGCGGCCAGGCGTTGATCACCGCCTTGAGCAGCGTGGCCAGCGGAATGGCGAAGAACACCCCCCACAGCCCCCACACCCCACCGAAGAACAGAATGGCGGTGATGATCGCCACCGGGTGCAGATTGACCGCCTCGGAGAACAGCAACGGCACCAGAATATTGCCGTCGATGAACTGGATCACCCCGTAGACCACCATCACCAGGGCGAAATCGCCGCTCCAGCCGAACTGCAGGTAGGCCACCGCCGCCACCGGCAGGGTGACGATGGTGGCGCCGATATAGGGAATCAGCACCGAAAAGCCCACCAGCACCGCCAGCAGCACCGTATAGTTGAGCCCCAGGAACAGAAACGCCAGGAAGGTGGTGGCGCCCACCAGCAGAATTTCCACCGCCTTGCCGCGCACGTAGTTGGCGATCTGCTGATCCATTTCGTCCCACACATGGGACAGGATGCGCCGCCGCTGCGGCAGGAACCCCAGTACCCAGCCCACCAGCAGCCGGCGATCCTTGAGAAAGAAGAACACCAGCACCGGCACCAGCACCAGAAACACCAGAATATCCAGCAGGTTGGGAATCGATGACAGGGACAGGGTCAGCACCGACTGACCGAACTGGGCCATCTCCCGCTGGGTAATGTTGACCAGGGTGTTGACCTGCTCCATGGAGACCATCTCCGGGTAGCGCTCCGGCAGCGCCCTCAGCCAGGTCTCCGCGTTGTGCACGATGTAGGGCAACTGGTCGCGCACCAGCAGCACCGTCTGCCGCCACACCATCGGCAGCACCACCACCAGCACCATGGTCAGGGCGGCCAGGAACAGCAAAAACACCAGGTTCACCGACAGCCCCGGCGGCAGGCCCAGGCGGTTGAGCTGGGTCACCAGCCCCTGCATCAGATAGGCCAGCACCAGGGCGGTGAGCACCGGCGCCAGCATGCCGCCGAACAGCACCACCACGGCGAAGCCCGCCAGCAGCACCACCAGCAGGTAGACCGCCTCGTCATCGGAAAACCAGGTGTTGAACCAGCCTTTGAACACGTCCAGCATCAGCGTCCCCGCTCCGGCCCCTGGCCTTCCTCGCCACGGCGGATCAGAAACCGGTACTCGCGGTCGTCATCCTGCCGGCGAACCAGCTCATGGGGAGATTGTCGAAGGTATTCGGGAATGTCCCGGGCCGACCCCGCGTCGGTGGCCGCCACTTCCAGCAAGGCACCGGGCGCCAGGCCCCGCAGTGCCTGGCGGGTCTTCAGCAGCGGCAGCGGGCAGTTCAGGCCGCGGGCGTCCAAAAATGTTGTGTCCATGGTGTGATCCTTGCGCCAGGGCGGTCATTATAAAGTACTGGTCAATATAGTTCAGAGGAGTTCGCTTTGATCGCCGTCACCCGCCTGACACTGTTGTTCCTGCTGTGCCTGTTGTCGGCGGCGGGCCAGGCGCAATCCGCCAGCGACCTGCCGGAGCTGGGCGACCCCACCGTGGCGGTCATGTCCCCGGACCAGGAACACCGCCTGGGCCGCGCCTGGCTGCGCCAGCTGCGGGGCCAGACGCCGATCATGGACGATGCCCTGGTGCAGGAGTACGTGGAAAGCCTGGTCTACCGGCTGGCCTCCTACAGCGACCTGAACGAACCGGACCTGGACATCGTGGTGATCAACAGCAGCGCCATCAATGCCTTCGCGGTGCCCGGCGGCGTCATCGGCCTCAACGCCGGTCTGTTTCTCAACGCTCATTCCGAGGACGAAGTGGCCGGGGTGGTCGCCCACGAGATCGCCCACGTCAGCCAGCGTCACTTCGCCCGCCGCTACCTGGACTCCAAGCGCCGCGGCCCGGCGGTGCTGGCCGCCATGCTGGCCAGCATCGCCCTGGCGGTGGCCGGCGCCGGCGACGCCGGCATGGCCGGCATGGCCGCCACCCAGGCGGCCTCGATCCAGTCCCAGTTGGCCTATTCCCGACAGAATGAATACGAGGCCGACCGGGTCGGCATGCAGACCCTGGCCAACGCCGGCATGGACCCCACCGCCATGCCCCGTTTCTTCGAGCGCATGCTGGAACAGCAGCGCTTTGCCGGCGACCCGCCGGAGTTTCTGCTCACCCACCCCCTCACCGAGGAACGGGTGGCGGATTCCCGCGCCCGGGCGCGCAACCTGCCCCACCCGGACACCGCCCCCAGCCTGCCGTTCGAACTGGTGCGCGCGCGGGTGCAGGCCCGCTACTTTGAAACCCCGGAACGGGCCCGCCAGTATTTCCAGGAACGGCTCAAGGAAGTGAACGGGCTGGAGGCACGGGCCGCCCGCTACGGCCTGGCGCTCACCGAACTGCGCGCCGACCGCTACGACGCCGCCCGCCAGCGCTTCAACGATCTGATCGCCGATGGGGACGGCTTCCAGCCCTGGTACCAGCTGGGGCTGATGGAGGTGGACCTGGATCAGGGTCGCTATCCGGAGGTGATCGAGCGGGGCCGCCGGGTGCTCGATATCAATCCCCGGGACTACGCCAGTTCCCTGCTGATGAGCCGCGCCTACCTGCTCTCCAAGCAGCCGGAGAAAGCCCTGCCGTTGCTGGAACCGCTGGTGCTGGCGCGCCCCGGCGATCCGGGCGTGTGGTCCCTGGCCGCCGACGCCTGGGGCAACACCGGCGACCAGGCCCGCGCCCACCGGGCCCGGGCCGAGGTGCTGTTCCTGCGCGGTCAGGACGACCAGGCGCTGCGGCAGATGGAGTTCGCTCTCAAGGAAGCCGGCGACCAGTTCGCCCTGCGCAGCAAACTGGGGGCCCGCCGGGACGAAATGGAGCGGCTTTCGAAGGAGGAGTTCTAGCTGGAAAAGCGGGTCATGGCTGAAGTGACCGTATCGCGACTGAAGTCGCTCCTACGAGGTCGACGGATGTTGTAGGAGCGACTTTAGTCGCGATCAGCCTATTTTTTCAGGCGGGCGCCGAAGTCGAGCATGCGATCCAGGGGCTTCATGGCTTTTTCCGCCAGGGTCGGGTCGACGAAGATTTCCTGGCCGCAGCCGTTGTCGTCTTCCAGCACCGCCAGGGTGTTTTCCAGGCCGTTCATGGCCATCCACGGGCAGTGGGCGCAGCTGCGGCACTGGGCGCCGCTGCCGCCGGTGGGCGCTTCCACGAAGGTCTTGTGCGGCGCCAGCTGCTGCATCTTGTAGAAGATGCCCTTGTCGGTGGCGACGATAAAGCGCTGATTGTCCATCTCGATGGCGGCCTTGATCAGCTGCGAGGTGGACCCCACCACGTCGGCGATCTCCACCACCGCCGCCGGCGATTCCGGGTGCACCAGCACCGCCGCGCCCGGGTGGGCGGCTTTCAGGTCGAGCAGGCCCTGGGCCTTGAATTCCTCATGGACGATGCAGGCACCGTCCCAGCACAGCACGTCGGCGCCGGTTTTGGCGCGCACATAGCTGCCCAGGTGTTTGTCCGGGGCCCACAGGATCTTTTCGCCGCGCTGGTCCAGGTACTCGATCAGTTCCACCGCGATGGACGAGGTCACCACCCAGTCGGCGCGGGCTTTCACCGCCGCCGAGGTGTTGGCGTAGACCACCACGGTGCGGTCCGGATGCTGGTCGCAGAAGGCGGCGAACTGATCTTCCGGGCAGCCGATGTCCAGGGAACAGGTGGCTTCCAGGGTGGGCATGAACACCCGCTTCTCGGGACTGAGAATCTTGGCGGTCTCGCCCATGAAACGCACGCCGGCGACGATCAGGGTGCTGGCCGGGTGGTCGCGGCCGAAGCGGGCCATTTCCAGGGAATCGGCCACGCAGCCGCCGGTTTCCTCGGCCAGGGCCTGAATCTCGGGGTCGGTGTAATAGTGCGCCACCATCACGGCGTCGCGCTGCTGTAACCGTTCCTTAATGCGACGGCGGTACAGTGCGCGTTGATCGTCGGTGAGTTCGGGCTGGTCCCCGGTGCCCGCCAGATGGGCGCGCACGATCTCTTGAGCCTGTGCAGTCATACGGCATTACCGCCCCGGGTAAGGGGCTTTATTCTGGGTCTTGGGACACCGCCGGCGGGGTGACCACCGGGGCGCGGACGGCAAACTATACCATATTGATCGGCGCGGCACCGCGTTCAGACCAGTCGTTCCGCCGGCCGGTAGTCCGGCCCCGCCGCCAGCAAATGCACGGTGCTGATGGCGCGTTCCATGAAGGCGCCCTGGCAGTAGCACAGGTAATAATCCCACATCCGGCAGAACCGTTGGTCGAAACCCAGTTCGCGGATCCTGGGCAGGGCGCGCAGGAAGCGCTCTCGCCAGTCCGCCAGGGTGCGACCATAGTGCTCGCCGATGTCCTCCAGCCGCAGCGGCGTCAGCGCGGTGTTGTCGCGCAGCCCCTGGCACATCACCGACACCGACGGCAGAAAGCCGCCCGGGAAGATGTAGCGTTTGATGAAATCCACCCGGTCGCGGGCGTAGGCGTAGCGCTGATCGGGCACGGTGATGGCCTGCAGCAGCAGCAGGCCGTCGGGCTTGAGCCGCTCGCCGAGCACGCGGAAATAGCCGTCCAGATACTGGTGCCCCACCGCCTCGATCATTTCCACCGACACCACCCGGTCGTAGCGGCCGCGCAGGTCCCGGTAGTCCTGTTCCAGCACTTCGATGCGGTCCTCCAGGCCGGCGGCGCGCACCTGCTCGCGGGCGTAGCGGGCCTGTTCCCGGGAAATGGTGGTGGTGGTCACCCGCACGCCATGGTGGCGGGCGGCGTGCAGGGCCAGGCCGCCCCAGCCGGTGCCGATTTCCAGCAGATGCTGGCCCGGCGCCAGTTCCAGCCGCTGACAGATGCGCTCCAGCTTGTACTCGGAGGCGGTTTCCAGATCCGCGTCCGCATCCGGATAGACGGCGCTGGAATACATCATGCTGCGGTCCAGAAACAGGGCGAAGAAGTCGTTGCCCAGGTCGTAATGGGCGGCGATGTTGCGGCGCGAGCCCGCCGGTGAATTGCGGTTCAGGGTGTGCAGCACTTTCAGGGCCGGCCGGGCCAGCAGGGCGGCGCCGCCTTCCAGGGCGCGCATGGCCTCCACGTTGGCGGCGAAATAGCGGATCACCGCCAGCAGGTCCGGGCTGTCCCAGGCGCCGGCCATGTAGGCTTCCGCCGCGCCCAGAGCACCGCCGGTCATCATCGCCCGGTAGGTGTCCCAGTGGTGGATGTCGATGTCGGCGCCGAACCGGCCCGCGTCCCCGATGACCACCACCTCGCCGTCCGGCTCGCGCAGGGTCACGCCACCGTGGGGCAGCTTCGCCAGATGCGCCTGCACCTGCTTTCTCGCCACACCCTGAATCCAGGACGGGCGCGGAGTCGCCAGAGCTTTTTCACCGTCCATCATGTGTTTTTTCTCCGTTCTCACCATCCCCACCTCCGGCCCGGGGGTGCGCGTACACCGGCACGCCCTTACGCCAGAGCTTCCAGGCCTGCCGGTAAATCCCCGCCAGGGTACGCACCCCCTGGGCGCCGAAGCGGGCGATCACCGCCGTCATCGCCGGCGGGCGGGCCTCCAGCATGGCCAGATCCAGGCCGGCGGCGAACACCGTTCGCTCGCCCTCCCGGTCCCGCAACGTTAGGCGCAAGGCGGGAAATAGGGCGTGAAGGGTCCAGTGGTAGCGTAGCGCCAACGGCAGAAACGGCGATACGTGAAACTTTTTGTCGTGCTCCACCACCTGTTCGCCGTTCTCCTCACGGAACCGCAGCGGGTAGAAATGCCGCTCCCGCCAGGGCGTATTGCGCACTTCCGCCAGGGCCGCGTCCGGGCGGTCGGCGCCGTCGGGAAAATGGAAGTACAGCACCAGAGGATTGAACAGCACGCCGAAGGTTCGCCACTGGCCGAGCATGCAAACCCGCCCGGCGCGCCAGTCGAGGCCCAGCTCGCCGGCCTTGGCGCGCACCTTGTCGTCCAGCGGGCGGTCCCGCTGGTCGACGAAGTCCCGGTCCCGGAACGTCACCGGGCGCCAGCGGCGCCCCCATCCGGCATGCCGCTCCAGCAGCTCGCCGGTGGCGTCCAGGTCGCACCACACCAGCCACAGCGGGTAGCGGAAGCGATGGTCCACCGGCTCGAAGCGACGGTGCCAGACATGGCCGCGGGCCAGCGCGAAACGGGGAATCACGGCGTCTTCTCCAGGCCGCGCACCACCGCCAGGGCCGACGCCACGCCGTCCTCGTGGAAGCCGTTGCGGCACCAGGCGCCGCAGAACCAGGTGCGCCGGGTGCCGTTGTCCGCCAGCAGGGTGTCCCGGGCGGCGAGCCCGTCCAGGGTGAACAGCGGATGGTCGAAACGCACCCGGTGGAGGATGCGCGCCGGGTCGATGCGGTCCCCGGCGTTCAGCGTGACGCAGAAGGTTTCCGGCGCGTCCAGGCGCTGCAGGATGTTCATGTTGTAGGTGACCTGCACCGGCTGATCGTCGGCGGCGTCGCCCAACAGGGCGTTCCAGCTGGACCAGACCCGGCGACGGCGCGGCAGCAGCCGGGTGTCGGTGTGCAGCACCACGTCGTTGCTCTGGTAAGGCAGACGCGCCAGACAGTCCCGCTCGCGGGCGTCCGGGTCCGCCAGCAGCGCCAGGGCCTGGTCGCTGTGACAGGCCAGGATTACCTGGTCGAAACGCTCCGTGGCGCCGTCCAGGGTCAGGGTCACGCCCTGGTCGTCGCGGCGCACCTGGCGCACCGGCGTGGCGGTGCGGATCTCCGCCTGACAGCGCTGCCTCAGCGCCGTCACGTAGCTGCGCGAGCCGCCGGGCACCACGTACCACTGCGGCCGGTTGCGCAGCGCCAGCAGGCCGTGGTTGATAAAGAAACGCACGAAAAAGCGGGCCGGAAACGCCTCCATCTGGGCCAGGGAACAGGACCAGATGGCGCCGCCCATGGGCAGAATGTAGTGGCGCCGGAACGCCTCGCCGTAGCCCCGGGCGCGCAGGTATTCGCCCAGCGGCTGTTCCCCTTCCTCATGCTCCAGCAGCGTCGGAGCCTCGCGGTTGAAACGCAGAATGTCGGCGAGCAGGCGCCAGTGACGGCGGCTCACCCAATTGCGGCGCTGGCCGAAGAAGCCGCGCAACCCGTCGCCGCAATATTCCACGCCCTGGCGGGCGTCGCTCACCGCGAAGCCCATGGCGGTGGGCTGCCGGCCGATGTTGAGCTCCGACAGCAGCGCCTCGAAGTTCGGGTAGGTGCGGTCGTTGAAGACGATGAAGCCCATGTCCACGGCAAAGTCGCCGTGGTCGCGGTGCACATCCAGCGTGTAAGTGTGGCCGCCGGGCTCCGGCTCCGCTTCGAACACCGTGACGCGGTGGCGCTCGCCCAGGTACCAGGCGGCGGTCAGTCCGCTGATGCCGGCGCCGATCACCGCGATGCGCTGATTCATTGGCCGTTCTCCTGCTGCCGCCAGGCGTCGCCGGCCTGCCGGAACGCCTGTTGCACGAATTCCTTGACGCCCTTGTGGGCGACGATGGGCGCCGGGTAATCCGGGCACAGCAGCGGCTGCTTCCAGGGCTCGTGGATGCTTTCGTCGTCCAGTTCCGCCAGTTCCGGCACATAGCGGGCGATGAACCGCCCCTGCGGGTCGAACCGGTGGCTCTGGCGGATCGGACTGAACACGCGGAAGTACGGCGCCGCGTCGGTGCCGGTGGAGGCGCTCCACTGCCAGCCGCCGTTGTTGCTGGCGAAGTCGCCGTCGATCAGATGCTGCATGAAGAAACGTTCGCCCCTGTGCCAGTCGATGAACAAATGCTTGCTGAGAAACATGGCGGTCAGCATGCGCAGCCGGTTGTGCATCCAGCCGGTCCGCACCAGCTGGCGCATGGCCGCGTCCACCAGCGGATAGCCGGTGCGTCCTTCGCACCAGGCCTGAAAATGCGCGTCGTTGTCGTGCCATTGCAACAGCCGGGTTTCCGGCCGGAACGGCGCCCCCGTGGCCAGTTGCGGAAAACGATGCATGATCTGGCGGTAAAAGTCGCGCCAGGCCAGTTCACCGATCCAGGTGGCGGCCCCCTCCCGGGCGCCGCTGTCGGCCAACGCCCGGCGCGCCGCCAGATAGGCGTCCAGGGGCGCCAGGGTGCCGGCGGACAGGGCCGTGGACAGGCCGCTGGTGCCGGGCTCGGCGGGAAAGTCCCGGTAGCGTTTGTAGTCGCCCAGCTGATGCTCCACGAAGTCGTAAAGCTGCCGGTAGGCGGAGGTTTCCCCGGGCTGCCAGGGCGCGGTGAGGGTGTCCGGCAGGTCCAGGCCGTCGCGCAGCGCCTCGACCCGGTCGCGGCCGTGGAAACGGCCCTTTTTCGACGCCCCGGAGGAGGCCGGCCAGGCCGGCGCCGGCAAGGCGCCCGGGTCGGCGTCGTCCATCCACTGATCCCAGCGTTTCTTGTAGGCGGTGAACACCGTATAGGGCGTGCCCTTGCCGGTGCTCAGGGTGCGCGGCGGCACCAGCACGCCGTCGTCGAAACCGTGCAGCCGCACGCCGTCCTGTTCCAGACGCCGGGCCACCGCCCGGTCCCGGTTCAGCTCGTTGAGCGGGTATTCCCGGTTGCAGAAAATCTCGCGCACGCCCTGCTCCGCCACGAAGTCGGCCAGGGTGTCCACGGCGCCGTCGAAATCGCCGGCGTCCAGCACGTGCAGATCGATGCCCTTGGCGGCCAGGGTGTCACCCAGTTCCAGCAGGCTTTCCAATACGTACCAGCGACGCAGCGGCGCCACGTCGTGATCGTCCCATTGCCGGGGGCACAGCAGATACAGGGCGATCACCGGATCGCCGCCGGCCAGCGCCTGGGTCAGGGGCGTGTGCCCGTGACAGCGCAGGTCATTACGAAACCAAACCAGTCGCACCGGCGTCTCCTCTTTTGTCCGCGTGTTCGTTGTCCGCGTCGTGAAGGGCGGCGTCCCAGGCCGCGTACAGGGCGGCCCGGTCGCCGGGTACCCGCCGCAGCCAGGGCGGGGTGATCAATTCATCGGTGAGCGCCGGGCCGGTGCACCAGGCCGGCAAGTCGGGCGCCGCGTCGGCGGGCCACAGCTGGTCGGCGCGGCGACGGCCCGGGTGTTCGCCCAGTACCCACAGCACGCCCCGGGTGCGCGGGTCCGCCAGCCAGGGCGCCAGGGCGCTCCAGGGCGGCGCATCCTCCAGACACCAGACCGGCGCGCCGCGTGGCACCGCCCGGCTCAGCGCCGGCAGCGGGTCGCCCACCGCCAGCACCAGCCAGGCCGGATCGCGGCGGCCGGGGGCCAGGGCCAGCGCCCGACCGCCCAGTTTCTGGCGCAAAAAACTGTCCAGCAGCAGCCGCGCGGCGGCGCCGTCCGGCCGTGCCCGCAGATGCTCGCGCAACGGGTCGCAGCACTGCGTGAGCACCTTCTCCAAGGCATAGTCCGCCACCAGGCGCTGGAACCATTGCTCCAGACGCGGCACGTTGCGCGCGGCCAGCGCCGCCAGGCCGTCCTCGGCGGCGCGCCGCCAGGGGTCGCCGGCCAGCACCGGGGCGTCCTCGCCGTCCAGCACCGCGCGCACCTGCCCGATGGGCAGGCCCCGTTCCAGCCAGGCCAGGATGCGACGGATGCGGCGCAGATCCGCCTCGCCGTAGCGGCGATGGCCACGCGCCGTGCGCGCCGGCCGGATCAGGCCGTAGCGGCGCTCCCAGGCGCGCAGGGTCACCGGCAACACGCCGGTAAGCTCACTGATCGCCTGGATGCTGTAATCCGGGGTAGTCATGGACGATGCCTCAGACACGGTTGCGCAGACCCAGGGCGTCCGGGTAGGGATTGAGATACTGCTGACGGGCCAGGTAGGGCTGCGCCACCTTGCGCTGCGCCCCGCGCAGCAATGTCATCGGCACCACCAGCGGCACGTCGCCGCGGTGGTAGGCCTCGATCTGCTCGTGCAGCAGGCGCCGGTCCGCGTCCTCCAGGTGGTCGCGCAGGAAACCGGCCAGGTGCAGCATGGCGTTGACGTGGGCGCCGGGTGATACCCGTTGGGCCATGGCCGGCATGAAGGCGCCGATGTAGTCGTCGGCGATCTCGTCCAGGGGCCGGCTCTTCAGGTCCGCCAGCATCGGTCCCAGGCGCCGGTAGGTGGCCTCGCTGTGGGCCAGCAGCTGGAATTTGTGGCGGCTGTGGAACTCGATCAGCCCCTTGGCGGTGAGCCCCTGCTCGCGCAGGCGGCACCAATCGTCATAGACGAACACCCGCTCCACGAAGTTCTCGCGCAGGCGGTCGTCGTTGAGCCGCCCCTCCTCTTCCACCGGCATCAGCGGATAGCGCGCCATCAGCGCGCCGGCGAACAGCCCGCTGGCGTCGCGGCGGCCCACTTCGCCGTCTTCCCGGTAGACCCGGATGCGCTCCATGCCACAGCTCGGCGACTTGGCCATCAGCACGAAGCCGCGCAGCCCGGCGAGGCCGTCCAGAGTGCGGTCCACGAAGCCGGTCATCAGGTCGGTGAAATCCCGGTCGCCCCGGGTCGCCTTCAGCCGCACGCCCTGGTCGGTGTCCACCAGATGCATGGCCTGCCGGGGGGTGGACAGGCCGGCGCCCATTTCCGGGCACAGGGAGTGAAACCGGAAGTAGCGGGACAGCACCTCGGTGCAGTAGCGCGAGTGCTTGTGGCCGCCGTCGTGGCGGACCTCGCGGCCCTGCAGGCAGGCGCTGATGCCCACCGGAATGCGGTCGTCGTGCGGTGCGGAGCAGTGATCGCGGTCCATGACGGTCTACCTGTACAAGTGATCGAACTTGTACAAGTTTGGGCGGGAACCGATGAACGGATTGTGAAGCCGCGCGGGCGGGTTTTTCGGGGGGCACATTTAAAGCTGTTTTACACACGGCGGCGGGGAATCGTGAGACAGTGAATCTGCGTCGCCGGCCACGGACGGTCACCGCCTCCCCCAGGGCGTTAAGCGACGCGTATCCCCCTTCCTTCAGGCAATGAAGGATCCCCCAAGGCCACCTTCCCCCGGGTGGCCTTTTTTTTGCTTTGGCGGGAAGTCTCTCTCCATCAGGGGCGCGGCTCAGGGCGTGACGCCCTTCCGGGAACGCCGCGAGTCCCCGCAAGCGGGCCCGGCCACCCATCACAGATGGGCGGCGTTCAGCGGCGCGCGAAGCCGTGCTTCGCAACACGCTTGCCTCACCCCTGTAGGCTCCCTTTCGAACGTCCTGTTCTCAAGGGTCCCGGAAGGGCGTCACGCCCTGAGCCGCTGAGCAGTGATCCTCGGCGCCACGGTCGCTTCAGGCGTTTGGTGGAGCAAGAATCGGTGCCTGCCGGCTCAAAGATGGGCTCTACGGAGCCGCCCCCTCCACCTACCCCGGTTCATCGTTGTTGGAACCCGGAACGGTTCCTCTACCTCGAAGCGGAGCTGGGTGGGGGCCTTCCGGGACCCTTTTTGGCAGGGATGCCAAAAACGGGAGCGCCCAGGGATGGCTTGAGCGATCCCGGAAGGCCCCCACCCAGATCCGCGTCCCGGATAGATGCCTCCCGCATCGATTCCCGTCAAAGCGCGATGAACCTTTTTTCCCCTCAGCCGTCCAGCAGCTGTTTCAGCTCGGGCAGGCAGGAGCCGCAGTTGGTGCCGCACCGGAGTGAGCGGCCCAGCGCTTCCACGCTGCGGTCGCCGGCGTCGATGCGCGCCCGGATGGCCCGCTCCCCGACCTGGAAGCAGGTGCACACCACCGGGCCGTCCCCGGCGCCACCGTCGGGGGCTTCGCCGCCGAGCAGGGCCCGCCGCTCGTCGTCCTCCAGCCGGTCCCGTTGCAACAGACCGCCCAGCCAGTCCCGCTCGGGCAGCGCGCCGGCGGGGTGAATGAACAAGGCGCCGATCAGACGGCCGTCCCGCACCGCCACCCGGCGGAAGTGGCCCGCCGTGGGGTCCTGCAGGTCCAGCCATTGCGGCGCTTCCCCCTGCCCGGCCTCGCCGATCAGCGTGGCCAGACGACGCCGGGCGCGGTCCGGTTCATCGTCGCCGGCCAGCTCGAACAGATGTCCTCCAGGCAAGGGGCTGTAACTCCAGTACAGACAATCCGGGTCGCCGCGCCGGACCCGGGTGATCAGAAAACCCTGCCAACGCACCGCGCAGGGCGTCACCCGGACCCGGGCGAACTTGGATTGCGGCTGGCCGGACAGCGGGTCGGTGATGGCCGGCACCAGGGCGCCCAGGCGCGCGCGGGCGCTGAACGGGCTGCTCCAGTGCATCGGCACGAACAGCTCGCCGGGGCGCTGGTCGGTGGTGATCCGCGCGCGCACGATGATCGCGCCCAGGCGGTTTTCCACGTGCGCCAGCTGGCCGTCCTCGATGCGGTGACGGCGGGCGTCCCGGGGGTGCAGGGCGACGAAGGGCTCGCCGATGTGCTGGAGCAGGCGCGGCGACTTGCCGGTGCGGGTCATGGTGTGCCACTGATCGCGGATGCGACCGGTATTCATGATCAGCTCCCCGGCCCCGGGCGGGTCGTCGGGCAGCGCGGCGGTGATCGGCACGAAGCGGGCGCGACCGTCGTCGGTGTGGAAGCGGCCATCGTCGAACAGGCGCCGGCGGCCACGCGGCCAGTGCCGGTTGACCGGCCAGCGCACCGGCGTCAGGGCGTCGTAGCCGGCCTGGTCCAGCGCCGCCAGGCCGCTGATGTCGAACGCCCGCCGGCCGTCGTTCTCAAACCCGGAGAGGGCCGCGTGCTCGGCGAACACCTGGGCGGGATGGCGCCAGCCGAACGCCTCGGCGTAACCGAGGCGACGGCCCACCCCGGCCAGCGCCCACCAGTCCGGGCGCGCCTCCCCCGGCGCCTCCAGGAAAGGCCGCTGGCGGGAAATGCAACGCTCCGAATTGGTGACGGTGCCGTTCTTTTCGCCCCAGGTGCAGGCGGGTAGCTTGATGTCCGCCATGCGCACGGTGTCGGTATCGCCCATGCAGTCGGACACCACCACCGTGGGGCACCGCCGCAGGGCCTCGCGCACCCGGTCCGCCTCGGGCAGGCTGACCAGCGGATTGGTGGAAAGAATCCAGATAAACCGGATCCGGCCGTCGGCCACGGCCTGGAACAGGTCCACCGCCTTGAGGCCGGGCTCACTGGCCATGTTGGGGGCGTTCCAGAAGCGCTGTACCCGGTCCACGTCATCGGCGGCGAAGTCCATGTGCGCGGCCAGCTGGTTGGCCAGCCCGCCCACCTCGCGGCCGCCCATGGCGTTGGGCTGGCCGGTGATGGAAAACGGCGAGGCACCGGGCTTGCCCACCCGGCCGGTGGCCAGATGACAGTTGATGATGGCGTTGCACTTGTCGGTGCCGGTGGCGCTCTGATTGATGCCCTGGGAATAAAAAGTGACGGTGCGCGGGCGCTCGGCGAACCAGTGGAAGAACCGCTCGATGTCCGCTTCGCGCAGATCACAGCGTCGTGCCAGATCGGCCAGGGAACCGCTGTCCGCCTCGGCCCTGGCCAGGGCGTCCTGGAAGCCGCGGGTGTGGTCGCGAATATAGTCCCGGTCCAGATGGCCGTGCCGGGCAAGCCAGGCCAGCAGCCCGTTGAACAGCAGGCCGTCGGCCCCGGGACGCAACGCCAAATGCAGGTCGGCCAGGTCACAGGTGGCGGTGCGGCGGGGGTCGATCACCACCACCCGGACGTCGGGCCGCGCCTTCCTGGCGGCGACCATGCGCTGGTACAGCACCGGATGGGTCCAGGCCGCGTTGGAACCCGCCAGCACCAGCAGGTCGGCCTGGTCCAGGTCTTCGTAGCAGCCGGGAACACTGTCGCCGCCGAAGGCGCGCTTGTAGCCGGCCACCGCCGACGCCATGCAAAGCCGGCTGTTGGTGTCCATGTGGGCGCTGCCGATGAATCCCTTCATCAGTTTATTGGCGACGTAGTAGTCCTCGGTCAGCAGCTGCCCGGAGCCGTAGCAGGCGACGCTGTCCGGACCGTACCGGGCCAGGGTGTCGCGCAGCCGTCGCGTCACTGCGTCCAGCGCCGTGTCCCAGCCCACCCGGGCGCCGTCCACTTCCGGATAAAGCAGCCGGTGACGGAGATCCAGGGTGTCGTGGAGCGCCGCGCCCTTGACGCAGAGCCGGCCCCGGTTGGCCGGATGGGATTCAAGGCCGGCCACCGCCTCGCCGGCGCCCTGCACGGCCACCCCGCAGCCCACGCCGCAGTACGGACAGGTGGTTTCGGTCACCGGGATACGCGCGGCCATGGTTCAGGTGCCGGTCCGGTTGAGCGCCGCCGCCGGCGGGCGCAGTGACACCTTGTCGCCGTCCAGCTTCACCTCCCAGACCGGCACCGCGACGTCGCCCTGCTCCAGACAGGCGCCGGTGAGCAGGCTGAAGTGCTGCTTGTACAGCGGCGAGGCCACCACCAGTTCGCCGCCGACGTCGCCGACGATACCCCGGGACAGCACGTTGGCGCCGCCAATCGGGTCCCGATTGCCGATGGCGTAAAGCGGCGGCGACTGGTCCGGCAGGTAGAACAGCGCCACCTGCTCACCATCGACCAGCGCGGCCACGCCGCCGCCGGCCACCAGATCCTGTCGGGTACAAACGTGCTGCCATGACATGCTCGTGCTCCTTCCGTTTCAAAGGCTGAGGGTCTCGATGCGATCGGCGGGGTCGTGCTCGGTGGCGGGACGGGGCTGGCCCCGTTCGCGCACGAAGCGAATGTCCCGGTCCGGCGTGTCCGCGTTGACGAAGCTGCGAAAGCGCTTGAGCTTTTGTTCGTCACCGAGCGTGGTGCGCCATTCGCACTGATAGCGCTCGCGCACCACCGCCATCTGCGCCTCCAACTCCCCGGCGATGCCGAGGCTGTCGTCGATCACCACCTGGCGCAGGTAATCGAGCCCGCCTTCCAGGTTTTCCAGCCACACCGAGGTACGCTGCAACCGGTCGGCGGTGCGCACGTAGAACATCAGCACCCGGTCCACCAGCCGCACCAGCGCCTGGTCGGAGAGGTCGGTGGCGAACAGATCCGCGTGGCGGGGACGCATGCCGCCGTTACCGCATACGTACAGGTTCCAGCCGTTCTCGGTGGCGATCACGCCAATGTCCTTGCTTTGCGCCTCGGCGCATTCCCGGGTGCAGCCGGAGACCGCGAACTTGAGTTTGTGCGGCGAGCGCAGCCCCTTGTAGCGGTGCTCCAGCAGGATCGCCATGCCGACGCTGTCCTGCACGCCGTAGCGGCACCAGGTGGAGCCGACGCAGGACTTCACGGTGCGCACCGACTTGCCGTAGGCGTGGCCGGTCTCGAAGCCCGCCTCGATCAGCTCTTCCCAGATCAGCGGCAGCTGCTCCAGACGGGCACCGAACAGGTCGATGCGCTGACCGCCGGTAATCTTGGTGTAGAGATCGTATTTGCTCGCCACCCGGCCCAGGGTCATCAGTTTTTCCGGAGTGATCTCACCGGCCGGCACCCGCGGCACCACCGAGTAGGTGCCGTCCTTCTGCATGTTGGCGAGAAACACATCGTTGGTGTCCTGCAGGCCCACGTGTTCGGGTTCCAGGATATGGTCGTTGTGGATGCTGGCGAGAATGGAGGCCACCGCCGGCTTGCAGATGTCGCAGCCAAGGCCCTTGCCGTGCGCTTCGCGCACCTCCGAGAAGCGCTTCAGCCCGCCCACCAGAATCAGGTGGTACAGCTCCTGGCGGGAATACTCGAAGTGCTCGCAGAGATGGTTGTTCACCTCCACGCCGCGCGCTTCCAGCCCCGCGTCCACCACGCTTTTCAGCAACGCCGCGCAGCCGCCGCAGCCGGTGGACGCCTTGGTGGCGTCCTTGATGTCGGCCAGCGAACAGCACCCGTTGTCCAGGGCCGCGTTGATGGCGCCCTTGGACACGTTGTGGCACGAGCAGATGGTGGCGCCGTCCGGCAGCGCATCGGCGCCCAGCGCCGGCGGCGCGTCACCGGCGGGCAGAATCAACGACGCCGGGTTATCCGGCAGCGGGATGCCGTTGAGCATGTACTGCAGCAGGGTGTCGTAGGCGTCGCAGTCCCCCACCAGCATGGCGCCGAGTACGTACTTTTGGTCTTCGCTGACCACCAGCTTGCGGTACACGCCGGCCACTTCGTCCTGGAAGCGGTAACAGCGGGCGCCGGCGGTGCGCCCCTGGGCATCGCCCACCGAGCCCACGTCCACGCCCATCAGTTTCAGTTTGGTGCTCATGTCGGCGCCGGTGAAATCGCCGGCTTCGTTATTCAGCACCGCGGCCACAGTGCGCGCCATGGTGTAGCCCGGCGCCACCAGCCCGAAGATCCGGTTGTTCCAGAGCGCGCACTCGCCGATGGCGAAAATCGCCGGGTCCGAGGTGCGGCACTGATTGTCCACCACGATGCCGCCCCGCTCGCCCAGCGTCAGGCCGGCCTGACGGCCCAGGGCATCCTGGGGGCGAATGCCGGCGGAGAACACGATCAGGTCCGTTTCCAGCGGCGCCTCGCCTTCGAAGTTCATGCGCAGGGCGTGGCGCTCGCCGGCGTCGATCCGCTCGGTTTTGCGGCCGGTGTGGATGTGCACGCCCAGCGCTTCCACTTCCTGGCGCAGCAGCGCGCCGCCGGTTTCGTCCAGCTGCACCGGCATCAGCTGCGGCGCGAATTCCACCACATGGGTTTCCAGCCCCAGCAGCCGCAGGGCGTTGGCGGCTTCCAGGCCGAGCAGGCCGCCGCCCACCACCACCCCGCGCTGGGCGTTGCCGGCAAGGCGCTTGATGGCGTCCAGGTCGTCCACGGTGCGGTACACCAGGCAGTTTTCGTGTTCGTGGCCGGGGATCGGCGGCACGAACGGATAGGAGCCGGTGGCCAGCACCAGGGCGTCGTAGTCCTGCCGGACGCCGGCGGCGGTGCGCACGGTTTTGTTGGCCCGGTCGATCTCCACCACCGGGTCGTTCAGGTGCAACGTCACCCGGTTGTCCCGATACCATTGTTCCGGGGACAAACACAGATCCTCCGGGGTCCGGTCGTCGAACAGCGCGGACAAATGCACCCGGTCGTAGGCGGGCCGGCTCTCGCCGGCGAACACGTGCATCGTCCAGGGGCTGTCGGCGCCCTGCTCGGCCAGCGTCTTCACCAGATGGTGGCCGACCATGCCGTTGCCGATGATCACCAGGTTGCCCGAGGTGGGAAGTACGGGTTTGTCGTCCGTCATGGTCTTGCCTCCTGTTATGCCACTTCCACCGGAAGACCGGTCTCGTGGGCGTCGTCACGGGTCGGATGGGTAAGCAGAATGTCGCGCAGCGCGCCCAGGTCACGGCCGCTTTGCAGGGCGTGCGCGTACCACTGGCTGTGACGCACATCGCCCACCAACAGCACGCCGCGCAGGCGGCCGTTTTCCAGAATCAGTTTTTTGTACACACCGGCGGCGGCATCGCTGAGCCACAGGGTTTGCTGACCCTCCGCCGCGTCCACCGGCCCCAGGGTGTGGATGTCCAGACCGCTGACCTTGAGGCGCGTGAGCGGCGCCGGGTCGCGGTAGCGGGCCGTCTCGCCGCGCAGTACCCGGGCCAGCACCTCCGCCTGGGCCCGCACCGGCGCCACCAGGCCATAGGTGTTGCCCTGGAACTCGCAGCATTCTCCCAGTGCCCGGATGCGCGGGTCGGAGGTACACAGAGCGGCGTCGACGCGAACGCCGGCCCCGCACTCCAGGCCGGCGGCCCGCGCCAGCTCGCGGTTGGGGGTGATGCCGGTGGCGAAGACCACCAGATCGGCGGGCAGCGTTCGCGACACGCCGCCCTCTTCCACCTCGACACCGGTCACCGAGGTGGCGCCGAGAAGACGCCGGGGATCACAGCCGGTGCGCACCCGGATGCCCCGATCGGAGAGCGCCGCCCGCAACAGGGCCGACGCGCTGGCGTCGAGCTGCCGGTTCATCAGCACCGGCCGCCGGTGCACCAGGGTCACGTCGGCGCCCAGGCGACGCAGGCCGACGGCGGCCTCGACGCCAAGCAGGCCGGCGCCGACCACCACCGCCCGGGCGCCGGGGCGTGCCTGGCACCGCTCGCGCAGGCGCCGCGCATCCTCCAGGGACCGGAAGCCGCCGACACCGGCCAGGGTGTCGACGCCGGGCAGCGGCGGCAGCGACGCACGCGCGCCGGTGGCCAGCACCAGAGTGTGGAAGTCGACCCACTCGCCGTCCTCGCAGAGCACCCGGCGGCGGCGGCGGTCGATGCCGGTGACCCGCTTGCCCGGGCTCACCGTGACCCGGCGCGCCCGGTACCAGCTTTCATCGCGCGGCGAGATCGAGGGCAGATCGGTTTCTCCGCCCAGCAATGGCGACAGCATGATGCGGTTGTAGTGGCGCACCGGCTCGTCGCCGAGCACCCGCACCGACCACGGGTGGTCCGTGCCCAGGTGGCCGATCAGGCTGTCCGTGGCCAGGCCATTGCCGACGATCACCAGACGGCGCCGTGGCCGGTGGCCTGAGGTGACGGTCTCTCCGATCATGACGCGGCCCCTCAGGCTCGCCGGCCGAGCCGGTGCACCAGCCCGGCCACCCCACCGCGCGACGCCGCCCCGGAGGCGCCGGCGTCGTCCGGCTCGCGGGCCATCTCCACCACCTTGCGCTGCTTCTCGTAGAGAAAGCGGAGCACTTGCTGGCGGAAGTGGTTGTAGGCGCTGTTCTCGGCCAGGGTGACGCGGTTGCGCGGGCGTGGCAGATCGATGTCGAGCACCTCGCCGATGGTGGCGGCGGGGCCGTTGGTCATCATCACGATGCGGTCGGACAGCAACACCGCCTCGTCCACGTCGTGGGTGATCATCACCACGGTGTTGTTCAGGTCCCGCTGAATCTCCATCAGCGAATCCTGCATGTGCGCCCGGGTGAGCGCGTCCAGCGCTCCGAACGGCTCGTCCATCAGCAGCACCTTGGGCCGCATGGCCAGCGCGCGGGCGATGCCGACCCGCTGCTTCATGCCGCCGGACAGTTCGTCGGGACGTTTGTGCATGGCGTGGGCCATGTGCACCAGTTTCAGGTTGTGCTCCACCCAGTCGCGCATCTCCGCCCTGCTCATGCGGCCGCGAAACACCTGGCGCACCGCCAGCTGCACGTTCTCGAAAGCGGTCAGCCAGGGCAGCAGTGAATGGTTCTGGAACACCACCGCCCGGTCCGGGCCGGGTTCGTTCACTTCCTTGCCGTCCAGGGCCACGCCGCCCTCGCTGGCCCGCAGCAGGCCGGCGATGATGTTCAGCACCGTGGATTTGCCGCAGCCGGAATGGCCGATCAGGGAGACGAACTCGCCTTTACGGATGCGCAGCGACAGCCCGTCCAGGGCCCGGAACGGCCCCTGCGGGGTGGGAAAATCGATGCTCACCTTGGAGATGTCGAGATAGTTGCTCATGACAAGGGTTCCTCTTGCACGGCGGGTTCAGCGCAGATCCGTGGATTTGTCCCAGGACGCCAGGCTCTGCGCCGCCAGCATCAGCCGGTCGAGCAGAAAGCCGATGGCGCCGATGGTGATCACCGCCACCATGATCCGGCTCAGCGAATCGGAGCTGCCGTTTTGAAACTGGTCCCAGACGAACTTGCCCAGCCCCGGGCTCTGCGCCAGCATTTCCGCCGCGATCAGCACCATCCAGGCGATCCCCAGGGAGGTGCGCAGGCCGGCGAACATCATCGGCATGGCGGACGGCAGCACGATGGTGCGCACATGGGTGGTCCAGCCCAGCCGCAGCACCCGGCTCACGTTGTTGAGATCGGCGTCGACGCCGGCCACGCCCACGGCGGTATTGATCACCGTGGGCCACAGGCAGCACAGCATCACCGTGACCATGGAGGTGATGAACGACTTGGGCACCAGCGGGTCCTGGCTGACGTAGACGGCGCTCACCACCATCGTCACCAGGGGCAGCCAGGCCAGCGGCGACACCGGCTTGAGCAACTGGATCACCGGGTTGAAGGCGCGATACAGGGTGCGGCTCAGGCCGATCAGAATGCCCAGGGGAATGGCCAGAAGAGAGGCCAGCACGAAGCCGGCGGTCACCGTCATCAGGCTGGTGAGGATCTGGTCGATAAAGGTGGGGCTGCCGGTGTAGGGGAAGAGCCTGGGCTGGTAGGACGGATCCATCGCCTGCCGCTCCGCGTTGCGGGCGCGCTGCCGCTCGTAGAAGGCCTGTTCCTCGCGGCGCTCCGCGGCGTGCTCCTCGAGCAGGGCGGCGCCCTGCCCCCACACATCCAGCGGCCCGGGGAAGGCCCCCAGCGAAGTATGGATGCGCGGCGCCGCCAGGGCCCACAGCAGCAGGAACACGGCGATGCCGGCCAGCGGCACCAGCAGAACATTGCCCAGTGCCCGCGGGAACACCGCCCGGTGCCCGCCGCCGACGAGCCTGAGCCAGGGCTTGAGTCCGGTTTGCCGGCTGATCGAAGTCATCTCACTCTCCTATCGCCGCCGCGCTACAGGCGCTGGTCGGCTTTCAGACCGATGGGGAATTGTTCGAGATAGGCATTGGGGTGACGGCCGTCGTAGGTGATGCCGTCGATGAAGCCGGACTGGGGCGGCTTGAACCCGTCCTCGCGGTCGAAATCCGGGAAGTCCGAGGCCTGCATCCGGCCTTCCTCGATCAACGCCCGGGCGGCCACCGCATAGATGTCCGGGCGGTACACCCGGCGCGCCGTCTCCCGGTACCAGTCATCGTCCTTTTGCTCCGGGATCTGGCCCCAGCGCCGCATCTGGGTGAGATACCAGATGGCGTCGGAGTAGTAGGGGTAGGTGGCGTTGTGGCGGAAGAACACGTTGAAATCCGGGATCGGCCGCTCGTCCCCTTTTTCGTATTCAAAAGTGCCGGTCATGGAATTGGCGATCACCGCCTCGTCGGCGCCCACGTATTCGCTTTTGGCGAGGATCCGGACCGCCTCGGGACGGTTGGCGTTGTCGTTCTCGTCCAGCCACTTGGCGGCGCGGATCAGCGCCTTGATCAGACGGGCATGGGTGTTGGGGTACTGACGGGCCCAGGCTTCGCTGACGCCGAACACTTTTTCCGGATTGTTTTTCCAGATTTCGTAATCGGTGATCACCGGCACGCCCACGCCCTTGAACACCGCCTGCTGGTTCCAGGGTTCGCCCACGCAATAGCCGTGGATGGTGCCGGCCTCCAGGGTGGCCGGCATTTGCGGGGGCGGCGTCACCGACAGCAGCACCTCGGCCTGAAGCTGACCGGAGGTGTCGCCTTTGGCGGGCGCGTAGAACCCCGGGTGGATGCCACCGGCGGCGAGCCAGTAGCGCAGCTCGTAATTGTGCGTGGAGACCGGGAACACCATGCCCATCTTGAACGGCTCGCCCCGGTCCCGGTACGCCTTCACCACCGGCTTCAGGGCCCCGGCGCTGATCGGATGCACCGGCTTGCCGTCCCGGTGCTCGGTGTTCTTCTTCATCTCCGCCCACACCGAATTGGCCACGGTGATGCCGTTGCCGTTCAGATCCATGCTGAACGCGGTGATGATCGGCGCCTTGGTGCCATAGCCGATGGTGGCGGCCAGCGGCTGGCCGGCGAGCATGTGGGCGCCGTCGAGCCGCCCATCGATGACCCCGTCGAGAAGCACCTTCCAATTGGCCTGGGCCTTCAGCGAGACATAAAGCCCTTCGTCCTCGAAAAACCCTTTCTCGTAGGCCACCGCCAACGGCGCCATGTCGGTGAGCTTGATGAAACCCAGCGTCAACTGAGGCTTCTCCGGCCAGCCGATGGCGGGCTCGGCGGCGGACAGGCCGGCGCTGCTCAGCACCGTCAGACTCACCACCGCCAGCCGGGTCAGCCACCGGCCAGGGGCGAAGCGTTTGCAAAAACGGGCCTTGCGCATGGTTTCCTCCTATCAATGAGCTTTTTGCGATCGGCAAAAAAAAGCGCCCACCACGTTCCCGTGGTGAGCGCCTTTGCTCGTTTACCCGCAACTTGTGGGCGGGACCGGCCTGCGTCGGCCGGCCCCGCGAATCATGAACTCCACAGAGGTTATTCAAGTTCCATGCCAGCCCCCGAAACGGGCCCTGGCCCGCCATCAGGCGGCGAAGGGCCGGGAGGGCTGCGCCAAAACGGGGCGGCGTGCGGTGGCATGGTGCGCCGAGGGGGTGCGATGGAGGGTGCGGTGGAGGGGGTGCGATGGAGGGTGCCGATAAGGATGATGCGGCAGGGAGGCCGGGGAGCGGCTCGGGCGCTGAACCCGCGCGGGCCGCCAACGAAAAAAGCCCGCCGGAGGCGGGCTTTTTCGGGGTTTGGTGGGTCGTGATGGGCTCGAACCATCGACCAATTGGTTAAAAGCCAACTGCTCTACCAACTGAGCTAACGACCCGTCGAACGAGGCGCAAATAATACGGATTTATTTCCGGATGACAAGGGTTGAGGCGGAATTTTTTCTCGATCGGGGCCGGATCACTGATAGATCGTTGGATCTTTGATCAATGCCTCCTCGAAGCCCTGGCGGCGCAGGCGGCAGCTGTCGCAGCGACCGCAGGCGCGGCCGTCGGCGTCGGCCTGGTAGCAGGACACGGTGAGGCCGTAGTCCAGGCCCAGTTCGGTGCCCCGGCGGATGATGTCGGCCTTGGAGAGGTGCATCAGGGGCGTGGCGATCTCGATGGGGTGGCCCTCCACGCCGGCCTTGGTGGCCAGCCCCGCCAGGGTCTGGAAGGCGTCGATGAACTCGGGCCGGCAGTCCGGGTAGCCGGAGTAGTCCACCGCGTTGACGCCAATATAGATGGCACTGGCGTCCACCACCTCGGCCAGGCCCAGGGCCAGGGACAGGAACACGGTATTGCGGGCGGGCACATAGGTCACCGGAATGCCCTCGCCGCCCTCCTCCGGCACCTCGATGGCGTGATCGGTGAGCGCCGAGCCGCCGATGCTGCCCAGGCCCAGTTCGATGACCCGGTGGGATTCGGCGCCCAGCGTCCTGGAGACCCGGGCGGCGGCGTCCAGCTCCGAGCGGGTGCGCTGGCCGTAGTCGAAGGCGATGGTGTGGCAGCGATAGCCCTGGTGGCGGGCAATGGCCAGGCAGGTGGCCGAGTCCAGGCCACCGGAAAGCAGCACCACGGCGGTGTTCATGGCGATTCTCCTGTTTGGCTGTGCAGGCGCGTCAAGCGGCTCAACGGCCGCGGGCGTCGTTCCAGAGCAGTTTGTGCAGTTGCAGCTGGAAGCGCACCGGCAGGCGGTCGGCGACGATCCAGTCGGCCAGGTCGGCGCCGCTCAGCTGGCCGTGCACCGGCGAGAACAGCACGTCGGAGACGCGCGCCGCCAGTTGGTGCTGGTCCAGCATGAAGCGTGCCCAATCATAGTCCCGCCGGTCGGCGAGCACGAACTTCACCTGGTGGTGGGGGCGCAGGTGCGGGATGTTGTCCAGCCGGTTGTTGTGTTGCTCGCCGGAGCCGGGCGCCTTCAGGTCCATGACCACGGAGACGCGCTCGTCCACCGGCGCGATGTCCATGGCGCCGCCGGTTTCCAGGCTCACCTCGTGGCCCCGATCACAGAGCGCGGTGAGCAGCGGCAGGCAGTTGGGCTGGGCCAGGGGCTCGCCGCCGGTGACGGTGACGTAGTGGGCGCCGTGGCCGGCCACCTGGTCGAGAATATCGTCCAGGGAGCGCTTCTCGCCGCCCTGAAAGGCGTATTCGGTGTCGCACCAGACGCAGCGCTGGGGGCAGCCGGTCAGACGTACGAAGACGGTGGGACGGCCCACGGTGCGGGCTTCGCCCTGCAGGGAATGGAAAATTTCGGTGACGCGCAGTTCCACGGTGATTCCGGGCTTGGGGACTGGGCCGGGGATTCTACCCGGTGCGGTCGCCCCCGGGAAGGTGGCCGGGGGCGGCCAGGGGTACGGCGGTCAGCCGCCGTTGAGCTGCTTGAGCATGGCCTGGGCCATCTCCGCTTCGGAGGCGTCCGGGAACTGCTTGATCAGCTTGTGCAGGGTGACCTTGGCTTCCGAGGTGTTGCCGGCCTGGGCCTGCAGGCTGGCCAGCTTGTACAGGCTGGTCGGCGCGCGACTGTGGTTGGGGTACTCGTCCACCACGGTCTGGAACTGCTGGCGGGCCTTGTCCAGCTGGGGCGTCTTCTGGTTGCTGTAAACCTCGCCCAGCCAGAAATGCGCATGGGCACGGAACTGCCCCTGCGGGAAATCCTTGAGATAGTTTTCGAAGGCGGTGGCGGCGGCGTCGAAATCCCGTTCGAGCAGCTTGCCACGGGCCGCGGTATAGGCGGCGCGATCCGCTTCCGGGTCGGCGGGGGCGCTGTTCTTGCCACCGTCGTCGCCGGCTTCGGCGTCGGTTTGAGGTGCGTTCTTGGTCTGATCGACCAAAGCGTTGATACGGGTATCCAGGTCCAGGTAGCGCTCGCGTTCGGCGGCCTTGAGGCGGTCCAGCTCGTGGCGCAATTCCTCCACCTGCCCTTGCAGGTTCTGGATCTGCTGCTGGTACTGCTCGATCTGCTGCATCAGCACGTAGAGGCCCTCGTCACCGCCCTGGCCGGCGGTGGCGGGGTTCGCCGAACCCCGGTCGCCGGAGGAGCCACGCTCCTCCACGACCAGGGGCCCGGTGGACTGCGCCTGGGCGCAGACCGCCGGGCCGGCAAGCAGGAACGCCAGGGTGGCGTGTTTGAATACCTGCTTGAAGCTCATCATCGGTTACGGACGGCCGGCGGTGTAGTTCAGTACCACGCGACGGTTTTTCGCCCAGTCCATTTCGGTGTGACCGAAAGCGGCGGGCTTCTCTTCGCCGTAAGCGACGGTTTCCAGCTGGGAAGCGCTCACGCCCTGCACGCGCAGGAACTTCTGAACGGCTTCGGAACGACGCTCGGACAGAGCCACGTTGTATTCGCGGGTGCCGCGCTCGTCAGCGTGACCTTCCAGACGCACCTTGGCGTTCGGGTTTTCCTTCAGGTACTTGGCGTGGGCGCGCAGGGTTTCGAACGCGGCCGCCGGTACGGTGTTGCTGTCGAAGGCGAAGTAGATCACCCGGGTGTCGGTGGTGCCGTCGTAGTTGGACGGATGGTTATGGAAGTTTTCCGCGGTCAGCGGAATGGAGCTGGTTTCCGGCTTGGACGGCTTGGGACGCTCGACCGGAGTGGTCGGCGTGGTCTGGGTGTTCTGACCCATGGTGTCCGTGGAAGAAGTATCTTCCTCGGTGGGGGTGCTGGAACACGCCGCCAGCAGACCAGCAAGAATCACGGCAAGAAACGGATTAATGAACGAACGCATACGAAAACTCCTATTGATTTCCTGTATTGGAACTCTGAGATCCGTTCAGAGGAACGGCGACCAGGCCGGTTCCCTGACTTCCCCTTCCTTCGACGGAAGCTCCACCTTCACTCTCCCGTCGATGGACACGGCTTGCAGGACCCCCGTACCCCGGTATTGCGTCCCGTAAATTATCATACTTCCATTGGGCGCAACACTGGGCGATTCATCCATATCGGTCTTTGTGACGATATCGAACGTACCGCGCTGGAGGTCCTGCACACCGACATGGAACGAGCCGTTCCGTCGGTGCACATAAACCAGATACCGACCGTCGGGAGTCACGTCCGGGCGGGCGTTGTAGGCCCCCTCGAACGACACCCGGCGGGTGGATTTGTCATTGATGTCGAGCTCGTAGATCTGCGGCCCGCCGGAGCGGCTGGAGGTGAACACCAGGTGTTCCCCGTCCGGCATCCAGCGCGGCTCGGTGTCGATGCCGTAGTGGTCGGTGAGCTGTTCCAGGGCACCGCTGTTCAGGTCCAGGCTGTAGATGTCCGGATTGCCACCCTTGGACAGGGTCACCGCCAGCCGCTGGCCGTCCGGGGACCAGGCCGGCGCGCCGTTGATGCCTTTGTACTGGGCCACCACCCGGCGCTGGGCGCTGGCCAGGTCGTGCACGTAGATCTTCGGCAGGCCGTCCTTCTCGAACGACACATAGGCGATCTTGGAGCCGTCCGGCGACCAGGACGGGCTCATGATCGGCTCGCGGCTGCGCACGATGGTGCGTACCCGGGCGCCGTCGGCGTCGGCGTATTGAAGCTGGTAGGGATTCTGGGTGCCCCGGTTGAAGGTCACGTACAGGATCTTGGTGGAAAACGCGCCCTGGATGCCGGTGAGCTCCTCGTAGATACGGTCGGAGATGGCATGGGCCACGTCGCGCAGTTGCGACGCCGGCGGCCGGTAGCTCTCGGTGATCAGCTGCTTCTCGCGGGCCACGTCGTACAGCCCGTAGCGCACCTCGTAGGCGCCGGAATCGGTTTTCTGCATGCTGCCGACCACCACGTACTCCTGATTGAGAACGCGGAAGTCCCGGAAACTGAGCTGGTCGGCGCTGGTCGGCCGGCTGAGCATGTCGCCGGGCTCCAGGGTTTTGAACTGGCCGCTGCGGTGCAGGTCGGCGCGCACGATATCGGAAATGTTTTCCGGGGCGTCGGCGGCCCCGGCGAAAGGCACCACCGCGATGGGCACCGCGTCCACGCGGCCCTCGGTGATCTGGATCATCAATTCGGCCCGGGCACCGAGCGCCAGCATGGTCAGAGCCATGACGGCGGCGGCGCGGGCGACGGATCGGACGTTGATAATTCGCATCATTGCACATCCCTGGGACTGAAAACGATCACGAAAGTACGGAACTGTTCAAACTGTTTGCCATCCGGCACCGGCAACGGGCTGGCCAGTTGCACGGCGTTGACCAGCGAATCGTCGAAGTTCGGGTAGCCGCTGGACTTGGCCACCTGCACATTGACCACCTCGCCGCCGGGAATCACCTGGATCCGCACCTGCACGCTCAGGTCGTTGCGGTTGCGGTAGTTACCGGGGATCCGCCAGCGCTGGGAAATGGCATTGCGGATGGCGTCCTCGTAGCTGGCGGTTTCCTCGGTCACCTCACTGTCCGCCGGGCCGGAGCCCGGGTTCTCGGCCACCTGGTCGCGCTTCTTGCGCGCCATTTCCAGCTCTTCCTCCGCCATCAACTCTTCCATGCTGGGCTGCTCGAACTCCGGCGCCGGCTTGGCTTTCTCCGGCTTCGGCTTTTCGGGCTCGGCTTTTTTCGGCTCCGTCTTTTTCGGTTCCGGTTTGGGCTCGGGCTTCGGCTCGGGCTTGGGTTCCGGTTTCGGTTTGGGTTCCGGCTTCGGCTGGGGCTTCGGCTTGGGTTCGGGCTTCGGCTCCGGCTTGGGTTTCGGTTTTGGCTTGGGCTCCGGTTTCGGCTCCGGTTTGGGCTCGGGCTTCGGTTCCGGCGCCTTTACCGGGGCCGCTTTCTGGTCCTTCTCCTCCCGCGCCGGCGAGGTGTTGGCGTCCGGGGCGCGGCGGGTCTCCTCCATGACGGTGGCCATCACGTGGGGGGGAATCTCCGGCGGACGGCGCAGCTCCGGGTCCGAGGACCAGGTAAAGACCATCAGGCCCAGCACCACCAGGTGCAACAGCGCCGAGAAGCCGGCGGCAACCCCGCGATCGCTCATGAACGCCCCGGCGGCTCCGTGACCAGACCCACGTTGGTCACCCCGGCCCGCTGCAGCTCGGACATCAGCACCACCACCTTGCCATAGGGCACGTTCTGGTCACCTTCCACCAGGAACAGGGTCTTGGGTTTCTGCTTGCGGATGGTGAGCACATGACCCTTGACGGTGTCCAGGCTGGAGGCGGTGCGGCCGCCGTCCTCGCCCACGTTGATGTGGTAGCTGCCGTCGGCGCGCACCGTGATCATCACCGGTTCGTCGTTGTTGAGGATCGGCGCGCTGTCCGCCTGGGGCAGGTCCACGGACACCCCCTGGGTCATCATCGGCGCGGTGGCCATGAAGATCACCAGCAGCACCAGCATCACGTCGATGTAGGGCACCACATTGATGTCGGCCATCATCTTGCGCGGCTTGCGAACTCGTACACCACTCATGGCACGTCTCCGGGGCTCAGGCGTCGCGGCCGTGGGCCTGGCGGTGCAGCACCGAGGAGAACTCCTCGGCGAACACCTCGCAGTCGCCCAACAGCGACTCGGACTGGGCCGCGAAACGGTTGTAGGCCATCACCGCGGGAATCGCCGCGAACAGGCCCATGGCGGTGGCCACCAGCGCCTCGGCGATGCCCGGGGCCACCACGCTGAGGGTGGCCTGGGTCACGTTGGCCAGGGCCCGGAATGAATTCATGATGCCCCAGACGGTGCCGAACAGGCCGATATAGGGGCTGGTGGAACCCACCGTGGCCAGGAACGGCAGATGCTTGGTGAGGCGTGACTGCTCCCGCTGCAGGGCCACGCGCATGGCGCGCTGGGCGCCTTCCATGATGGCGTCCGGGCCGCGGGTGGACTTGGAGAGCCGCACGAACTCCTGGAAACCGGAACGGAACACGGCCTCGCTGGCGGAATCCGGGTTGGGCTTCTTGCGCACCTGGTTATAAAGGCTGGAGAGGTCTTCGCCGGACCAGAATTTTTCCTCGAACGCCTTGTCCGCGCGACGGGCACGGCCCAGCACGCGGTAGCGGTTGACGATCATGTACCAGGAAATCAGCGATGCCAGCAGCAGCACCAGCATGACCACCTGAACCACCGGCCCCGCATTGGTGACCAGCGACAGGATCGACATACTGGACGACGTTTCATCCATTTACCCCAACTCCTCGACTTGAGCCTTGAACGTTGCATACAAAGGCGCCGGCAAAGCCGTCGGTTTGATCCCGTCGGCGCTGACACAGGCCACCTTGATCTCCGCTTCGCACAAAAGTTCCCCGTCCCGGGTCACTTGTTGCGCGAACATCAGGGTGGCGCGGCCCAGGTGCGTCAGACGGGCGCTTACCCGCAGGTCGTCGTCGATCCGGCCGGGCTTGCGGTAGCGGACCTGGCAGGAGTGCACGACGAACTGGTAATTCTCTTCCGCCAGGCCGTAATGCTGATAGCCCAGCGAACGCAAGTATTCGGTTCTCGCCCTTTCCATGAACTTCAAATAGTTCACGTAGTAGACGATGCCACCGGCGTCAGTGTCTTCGATGTAGACGCGGACCGGTAGGGCAAAATCCGAAGTTCGAGAAGATTTTTCACTCATTTAAACAAATCGTCGTCGCGGGCCGGGCTGGACAGGCCGAAATGCCGCCAGGCGTGGTTGGTGACCAGGCGCCCGCGCGGGGTGCGCTGGATGAAACCCTGCTGGATCAGGTACGGCTCCACCACTTCTTCCAGGGTGCCGGCGTCCTCGTTCAGCGCCGCCGCCAGGGAATCCAGCCCCACCGGCCCGCCGTCGAACTTGTGCATCATCAGGTTGAGCAGGCGCCGGTCGGTGCCGTCCAGGCCGTGGCTGTCCACTTCCAGCATGTCCAGGGCCCGTTCCGCCACCGGACCGCTGATGCGGCCGTCGCTTTTCACCTGGGCGTAGTCGCGCACCCGGCGCAGCAGCCGGTTGGCGATGCGCGGGGTGCCCCGGGCGCGGCGCGCCACTTCCCGGGCGCCGTCCTCGTCGATGGGGATGGAAAGAATGCCGCAGGACCGGGTGACGATGCCGGACAGGTCTTCCACGCCGTAGAACTCCAGGCGCTGGACAATGCCGAAGCGGTCCCGCAGGGGGGCGGTGAGCAGACCGGCGCGGGTGGTGGCGCCGACCAGGGTGAACGGCGGCAGATCCAGTTTGATGGAACGGGCGGCGGGGCCCTCGCCGATCATGATGTCGAGCTGGTAATCCTCCATGGCCGGATAGAGGATCTCCTCCACCACCGGGGACAGGCGGTGGATCTCGTCCACGAACAGCACGTCGCCCTCCTCCAGGTTGGTGAGGATGGCGGCCAGGTCGCCGGCCTTTTCCAGCACCGGGCCGGAGGTGGACTTCAGCTCGGAACCCATTTCCCGGGCGATGATGTGCGCCAGGGTGGTCTTGCCGAGACCCGGCGGGCCGAAGATCAGAGTGTGATCGAGCGCCTCGCGGCGACCACGGGCGGCGTCGATAAAGATTTCCAGGCGCTCGCGCACCTTCGGCTGGCCGTGGTAGTCCGCCAGGCTGGCCGGCCGGATGGCGCGGTCCTGCTGTTCCTCACGCGGGTCCGCCGCGCCGGCGGTGATCAGACGCTCGTTGTCCATGGACGCTTACCTTGCCAGAGTTCGCAGGGCGCGGCGAATCAGCTCCTCGCTGCTGTCGTCGCCCTGTTCGGCGGCCCGCGCCACGGCGGCGGCCGCTTCCTTATTGCGGTAGCCCAGCGACTCCAGCGCCGCCAGCGCGTCGGCGCGGGCGTCCGGGGCGGTGTCCAGGGCCACCCGGCCGGGCAGCGTCGCCGGGGCGCCGTCCAGCTTGTCGAGCCGGTCCGACATCTCGATCACCAGCCGCTCGGCGGTCTTCTTGCCGATGCCGGGCACCTTCACCAGGGAAGTGGTGTCCTGGTCGCGGATGCAGGCGGCCAGGCGGTCCGCCTCGATGCCGGACAGAATCGCCAGGGCCATCTTCGGGCCCACCCCGTTGACCTTGATCAGGCTGCGGAACAGCTCCCGTTCATAGCGGCTGGCGAAGCCGAACAGCAGCTGGGCGTCCTCGCGCACCACGAAATGGGTGTGCAGCAGCAGCTCGCCGCCGGTCTCCGGCAGGTCATAGAACACCGTCATCGGCGCTTCCACCTCGTAGCCGACGCCGCCCACGTCGAGCAGCAGCTGGGGCGGGCGCTTGTCGAGCAGGGTGCCTTTCAGTTGTCCGATCATCGTACCCGTCCTCGCCGCACCGCGGAGGCGCCGCCCAGGCGCGCCAGCGTCACGCGCATGTGCGCGTGGCAAAGGGCGATCGCCAGGGCGTCGGCGGCGTCCGCCTGCGGCCGTTTTTCCAGTTTCAACAGATGACGCACCATTTCCGCCACCTGACTCTTCTCGGCGCCACCGCGCCCCACCACCGCCTGCTTGACCTGGCGGGCGGAATACTCGAACACCGGCACGCCGCCCTGCACCACCGCGGTGAGGGCGGCGCCCCGGGCCTGGCCGAGTTTGAGGGCGGAATCCGGATTGCGGGCCAGAAACACCTTTTCGATGCCGACCTCGTCGGGCCGGTGCAGGGCGATCACCTCGCGCAGGCCGGCGAAGATCTCGCCCAGCCGGGGCGCCATCTCGGTGCCCCGGGTGCTGATGGTGCCGAAGTCCACCACCGTGCTGCGGTTGCCCACATGGCGGATCACACCATAGCCGGTGTGCCGGGAACCGGGGTCGATGCCCATCAGAATGGTCATAGCGCGCCTGAGGCCTATATATAAAAAAGGCAGGTCTATCTAACCTGCCTGCTGTTCTTATGTCCAGTAGGAGCGAGGGTTATTCGTCGTCCGGCCAGTTGGCGTTGGTGTAGACGTTCTGCACGTCGTCCAGGTCTTCCAGCAGGTCGATCATCTTGCTCACCGTCTCGGCGGTGTCGGCGTCCAGGTCGGCGCGGGTGGACGGGTGCATGGTCACCTCCGCGTCGGCGGCTTCCAGACCCGCCGCCTTGAGGGCGTCCGCCACGTCACCGAAGCTGCGGTCCGGGGCGGTGATCACCAGGTAACTGCCGTCCTCGTTCTCTTCCACGTCCTCGGCGCCGGCTTCCAGGGCCGCTTCCATCAGTTTTTCCTCGTCCACGCCGGGCTCGAAGAACAGTTCACCGCGCTTGGTGAACAGGAAGGCCACCGAGCCACTGGTGCCCAGGTTGCCACCGAATTTGGAGAAGGCGTGACGCACCTCGGAGACGGTCCGGTTGACGTTGTCGGTCATGGTTTCCACCAGCACCGCCACGCCGTTCTTGCCGTAGCCTTCGTAGGTGATCTCTTCCATGTTGGCGCTGTCGTCGCCGCCGGCGCCCCGTTTGATGGCCCGGTCGATGGTGTCCTTGGTCATGTTGTTGCTGAGCGCCTTGTCGACCGCCGCGCGCAGACGCGGGTTGTCGTTGATCTCGGCGCCGCCCATGCGGGCGGCCACGGTGATCTCGCGGATCAGCTTGGTGAAGATCTTGCCCCGCTTGGCGTCCTGGGCCGCCTTACGGTGCTTGATATTGGCCCATTTACTATGACCTGCCATGTTGCCGTTCCTTTATTTATCGTCTTTGCGAACCTGAATACCCACTTCCCGAAGCTGCTGATTATCCACCGGCGACGGGGCGTCGGTCATCAGGCAGGCGGCGGTCTGGGTTTTCGGGAAGGCGATCACGTCACGGATCGAGTCGCCGCCGGTCATCAGCATCACCATGCGGTCCAGGCCAAAGGCCAAACCACCGTGGGGCGGCGCGCCGTATTTCAGGCCGTCCAGCAGGAAGCCGAATTTCTCCTCCGCTTCCTGGTCGCCGATGCCCAGGGCCTCGAACACCACCCGCTGCATCTCCGGACGGTGGATACGGATCGAGCCGCCGCCCAGCTCGGTGCCGTTGAGCACCATATCGTAAGCCCGGGACAGCGCCCCTTCCGGGTTGCTCTTCAGTTCTTCCGGGTCGCACTTGGGCATGGTGAACGGATGGTGCAGCGCGTAGTAGCGGCCGTCTTCCTCCTCGAACATGGGGAAGTCCACCACCCACAGCGGCGCCCAGTCACCCTTGGCCAGGCCGCGCTCGTGGCCGACCTTGACGCGCAGGGCGCCGATCGCCTCGTTGACGATCTTGGCCTTGTCGGCGCCGAAGAAGATCAGATCGCCGTCGGCGGCGCCGGTGCGCGCCAGGATGCCCTGGATCGCTTCCTCGGTGAGGAACTTGAGGATCGGCGACTGCAGGCCCTCGGCGCCGGCGGCCAGGTCGTTGACCTTGATGTAGGCCAGACCCTTGGCGCCGTAGATGCCGACGAACTTGGTGTACTCGTCGATTTCCTTGCGGCTCAGGTCACCGCCGCCGGGCACGTTCATGGCCACCACCCGGCCTTTGGGGTCCTTGGCCGGGCCGGCGAACACCTTGAACTCCACGCCGTCCATCAGGTCGGCGACGTCGATCAGTTCCAGGGGCACGCGCAGGTCCGGCTTGTCGGAGCCGTAGCGGCGCATGGCCTCTTCGTAGGTCATGCGCGGGAATTCCGGCAGGTCCACCTCGAGCATGTCCTTGAACACGCTTTTCACCATCGCCTCGGTGATCGCCATGATGTCGTCTTCCTCCACGAAGGAGGCTTCCAGGTCGATCTGGGTGAACTCCGGCTGGCGGTCGGCGCGCAGGTCCTCGTCACGGAAACACTTGGCGATCTGGTAGTAGCGGTCGAAGCCGGCCACCATCAGCAGCTGCTTGAACAGCTGCGGCGACTGGGGCAGCGCGAAGAAGCTGCCGGCGTGGGTGCGGCTGGGCACCAGATAATCGCGGGCGCCTTCCGGGGTGGCGCGGGTCAGGATCGGCGTTTCCACGTCCATGAAGCCCTGGCCTTCCAGATGGGCGCGCACCGCGTGGGTCAGCCGCGAGCGGAACTGGAAGCGCTTCAGCGCCTCCGGACGGCGCAGATCCAGATAGCGGTACTTGAGGCGCACTTCCTCGCCGGCGGCGGAGTACTCGTCCAGCTCGAACGGCGGGGTCTGGGCCTCGTTGAGGATGGTCACGCTCTTGCCCAGCACCTCGATGTCGCCGGTGGCCATGCGCGGGTTGCGGACCGCCTCGTCGCGCAGGCGCACGCGGCCTTCCAGCTGCAGCACGTACTCGCCGCGCACTTTGTCGGCCAGGGCGAACGCGTCCTCGGTGTCCGGATCGAACACCACCTGCACCAGGCCGGTGCGGTCGCGCACGTCCAGGAAGATCACCCCGCCGTGGTCGCGGCGGCGGTGCACCCAACCGCACAGCCGTACCGTTTCCCCGTCGTGGGAGGCCCGCAAATCACCGCAATAATGGCTACGCATTTCCACTGTCCGTCGTTGTATCCGAAGAGACCACCCCGGCGCGTCGTCGGGGGGTGGCTGAAAAGGCGGCTAGTATAGCGATTCACGGTTGGCCCTGCTAACCCCGTGCGCAAACCTCAATTCGTGCCGAAACACACAAAAAATAGGGGCTGCACGCCTTGTACCCGGGTTTTGCTTGGCATATAACTGGATGCGCACCGAAATGACCACTACGAGTCACCAACCACGAGTACTACCAAAGGGGTAAGCGATCCTATGGCTGCAAAGAAAAAGGCGACGGCGAAGAAAGCCGCAGCGGCACCCGCCACGCGCAAGGTCAAGACCATCACCGACCCGATGACCAAGTCCCAGATCATCACCCAGATCAGCGAAACCACCGGCCTCACCAAGAAAGACGTCAACGCCGTCTTCGACGAGCTGACCGACATCATGGAAGGTCACCTGAAGAAGCGTGGCGCCGGCCAGTTCACCCTGCCGGGCCTGTTCAAGGCGGTGACCCAGAAGAAACCCGCCACCAAGGCACGCAAGGGCATCAACCCCTTCACCGGCGCGGAGACCACTTTCGCCGCCAAGCCGGCGCGTACCGTGGTCAAGGTCCGTCCGCTCAAGAAGCTCAAGGACATGGCGCAGTAATCCGGCCCCCGGGCCGGCCCCGCGCCGGCCCGGAGCGCCCCATCCGATCCGGCGCCACGTTCCGGCCTTGCCCTCCCTTCTCGCCCTGCCCCGTTTCCCGCCCGCCACGCCAGCCGGTGTCATTCCACCGCCGCCGCCCCTATAATCGGCGCCCGACCCGCAGGCTGCAGCAAAGGCATTTCCATGGCTGAACGCAAGGACAAACAAAAAGTCATCGGCGAACCGATGACCGACGAACAGATCAAGGTGTTTCTGGACTTCCCGCCGGAGGACGGCGAGAACGCGGATTTCCACGTGCTGCTCAAGGCCTACCGCGCCCTGCGCGCCGAGGACTTCGAGCGCTTCGTGGCGTTCTTCCAGGAACAGGGCCGGGACGTCCGGGCCACCGACCCGGAAGGCCGCACGCTGCTCGAGATCGTGCGGGGCCACGGCAAGAGTGAGCCGTTCGTGGCGATTCTGGAACGCGCCGGCGGTTGATCCGCGCTCCCGCGGCCGGCGGCCCCGCTCCGCCGGCCTGCGACAAAACGCCGCATCCCTCCCCGCCACGGCGCGCTACAATCTCCCCCCATGACCGCCCTCCCCAACGTCCATCGCGTCTGGCGCCGCCGCCTGATCGCTCTGCGCAGCCTGCTGGTGCTGAGCCTGGCGCTGGCCCTGTTGACCCTGCGCCGCGTTTCCCCGGAACTGCTGCCGCCGCCCAATGTGCTGTTCGGGCTGGCCGCCTTGCTGGTGCCGAGCCTGGTGGCGGTGTGCTCGCTCAATGCCCGCCCGTCGCGGCAGCGCGCCCTGCTGGGCGTGGAGCTGGCGCTGGACCTGTTGGCGGTGCTGATCGTGGTGCAGCAGCTGGGCGGCGCCGCCAATCCGCTGTCCTTCTATTTATTGGTGCCGCTGCTGCTGGCCGCCCTGACCCAGCCGCCCCGGGGCGCCTGGGGGCTGCTGGCGCTGACCCTGGCCGGTTATCTGCTGGTGGGCCTGTGGCACAGCGCGCCGGATCCGCATTCCACCCTGCATGCGTTGAGCCGGGAGCTCAGCCCCACCCACGGCCTCGGCATGAGCGTGGTGTTCGTGGCCCTGGCCGGGGTGCTCACCCTGCTCGGTCAGGTGATCCAGACGCTCAGTCGCGACCAGCAGCGCCAGCAGGAACGGCTGCTGGAACTGGCCGGCCGCCGGGAGCGGCTGTATCAGGTGGCCGCCACCCTGGCGCACCAGGCCCATGAGCTGAACACGCCGCTGAGCAGCCTGGTGATGCTGGCCGACAACGCGCTCCAGGAGCCGGGCCTGCCGGACGCCACCCGCGAGGACCTCATCCAGATCGGCGCCCTGGCCCGGCGGGTCGCCGACCGGCTGCGCCGGCCCGACCCGGAACTGCCGCCGCGCTGCGATTACGGCACCCTGTGCGAGCGGCTGCGCCTGCATCTGCGGCACCTGCAGCCGACCCTGACGCTGACCGTGGAGGGCGACCCGGGGCGCGCCCTGGCGCCGGCGCCGGACTGGTTCCGGGTGCTGGCGAACCTGGGCTACAACGCCATCGACGCCGGCGCCGAACGGCTGGTGGTGCGCCTGGACGACCACGGCGGCCGGCAGGTGCTGCAGGTCAGCGACGACGGACCGCGCCAGCAGGGCCCCACCGACCGGGAAGGTCTGGGCGTGGGCCTGGCCCTGGTGGAGGCCACCCTGGAGGCGCTGGGCGCCACCCTGCGGCTGGACTTCCACCACCAGTGGAGCCAGGCTCGCATCGAATGGAAAACGCCGACACCAATGGCCACTCCGGAGACCGGCCCATGACCGTGCCCGCGTCCCTGCTGCTGCTGGAAGACGACGACATCCTCGGCCGCCAGACCCAGCGCGCCCTGGCCCGCCACGGCTGCCAGGTGCACTGGGCCACGGACCTGGCAGCCGCCCGGCGGCTGCTCGCCACCCTGCCCGCCCTGGACGCGGCGGTGCTCGATCAGAACCTGGGCGCGGACAACGGCCTTGATCTGATCGCGCCCCTGCTGGCGCGATTCCCGGAGTGCCGGGTAATCGTTCTGACCGGCTACGGCAGCATCGCCGCCGCCGTCGCCGCCACCCGCCGGGGCGCCCGCAATTACCTGACCAAACCCGCCGACGCCAACGACATTCTCGACGCCCTGGCCCGGGATCCCGGCGACCTGGAGGCGCTGCCCGACGCGCCCCCTTCGCTGCAACGGCTGGAATGGGAGCACATTCAACGGGTTCTTGACGCCCACCAGGGCAATATCTCCCGGGCCGCCGACGCTCTCGGCATTCATCGCCGCACCCTGCAGCGGCGGCTGAAGAAACGGCCCAGCCCCAAGCACTTCGAACGCGACTGAGCTTTCTCGCGGCAAAAGGCGTTTTGGGGTTGCCCCCGACGGACCCGCTTGCCGACAATGCGGGCTTCCATTCCTCTCCCAACGGACCGGGACCCGAAAGGCGGTAATGAGCAGTCGCAGCCTGTTAATCCTGATGGCCTTCGCCACCCTGCTGGGCCTGGCCCTGACGTCGCCGTCCCGGGCCGACCAGCAGCCGGAACTGACCCTGGAAGGCGAGCTGCCCGAGGGCGTGGCCGCCAATGTGCGCACCCTGGTGGACCTGAGCCGCTACCCGTGCCGGCCCGGCCCCGGCCAGCAGACGCTGATCCGGCGCCAGGTTCGCGACGACGCGCGCCGCGCCCTGCAGGCCCTGGGCTTCTATCAGCCCACCCTGACGCCGCGCTGGAGCGAGCCCGACGACGACCACTGTTTCCGCCTCACGCTGGCGGTGCAACCCGGCCCGCCCACGCTGCTCACCGGACCGGACATCCGCATCCAGGGCGAAGCCGCCGACGACCCGGCGTTCCAGCGCGCGGTGGACGACAGCGGCCTGCGCGAAGGCCAGCGCCTGCGCCACGACCGCTACGAAGCCCTCAAACGCACCCTGCAGCAGCTGCTGATCAACCGGGGCTACGCCGAGGGCGCGCTCACCGAGCACCGCCTCGAAGTGGACCGCGACCGGCACCGGGCGCGGGTGGTGCTGCATCTGGACAGCGGCCCGCGCTACCGCTTCGGCGCGGTGACCCTGGCCGGCGACACCCAGCTCAAGGAGCCTCTGGTGCGCGCCTACCTGGGCTTCGCCGCCGGCGAGCCGTTCAGCAACGAGCGCCTGCTGTCCGCCCAGCAGGCCTATCTGGGCACCGGCTATTTCAGCGCCGTGCGGGTGGAGCGCGGCGAGCCGGACCGGGCCGACCACACCATCGACATTACCCTGCACTTCACGCCCCGCAACGAGTGGGCGCTGCTGGCCGGGGCCGGCGTCAGCACCGACACCGGCCCCCGGGTGCGGCTGGGTATCGAGAACCGGCGCGTCAACGCCGACGGCCACAAGGCCCGGGCGGAGACCGAACTGTCCGGGGTGCGCCAGGGGGTGGGCGCCGGCTATACCATTCCGCTCAGCGACCCGCTCAACGAGAAGCTGGAACTGCGCACCAGCTACGTGAAAGAACAAACCGACACCACCGACAGCGAAATTTTCAGCGTCGGCGCCGATTACATCGTCAAGCTGGATTCCGGCTGGGTGGCCACGCCGTCCATCGAGTACCTGCGCGAAACCTACCAGGTGGCCGACCAGATCGATCAGGCGGAACTGGTGATCCCGGGCTTCCAGCTCAGCCGGGTGAAATCCGACGATCCGGTCTACCCGCGTTTCGGCTGGCGGCTGGGCGGCAAGGTGCGCGGCGCCCACAAGGCGCTCTCCTCGTCGGCCACCTTCGTCCAGTACGACCTGTGGGGCAAACTGATCGTGCCGGTGTTCAAGGGCCGTTTCATCACCCGTGGCGAGTTCGGTTTCACCGACGTCACCGACGTCACCGAACTGCCCGCCTCCCTGCGTTTCTTCGCCGGCGGCGACGCCAGCGTGCGCGGCTTCGCCTACGAGTCCCTGGGGCCGAAAAACGACGACGGTGAGGTGATCGGCGGCCGCCACCTGCTGGTGGGCAGCGTGGAATACGATTACCCGATCACCCCCAACTGGAGCGTGGCGGTGTTCGGCGACGCCGGCAACGCCTTCAACGATTTCGACGACTACGAAATCGAACGCAGCGCCGGCTTCGGGGTGCGCTGGCGCTCGCCGCTGGGCCCGATCCGGGTGGACCTGGCCCGGGGCGTGGAGGAAAACCGGGACTGGCGTCTGCACCTGAGCATGGGGCCGGACCTGTGAGGCGCGGCGCACGGATGAGACGGATTCTGCTGATCCTGCTGCTGGTGATCCCGCTGTTGCTGCTGGGCACCCTGTTCGGTTTGCTCGGCACCCGCGCCGGCAATCTCTGGCTGCTGGAGCGCGCGCGGCCCTACCTGCCCGGCGAGCTGGTGGTGGAGAACTGGCGGGGCAATCTGCTCAATGGCGTGAGGGTGGATCGGCTGAGCTACCGCCAGGGCGCCGACGACCAGACCCTGGCGGTGGAGATCGACGGGCTGGATCTGGAAGCGGCCCCGCGCCAGCTCTGGTACGGCTGGCTGCAACTGCGCCACCTGCGCGCCGACGCCGTCACCCTGACCCTGCCCGCCGGCGAGCCCGCCGATCCGGACGCGCCGCCGTTCGCCCTGCCCGAGCGCCTGGCGCCGCCCCTGGGGGTGCGCGTGGATGAGCTGCGCCTGGGCCGATTCACGCTGAACGGCGACGCGCCGCTGGTGATCGAGGATCTGCGCGGCGACGATCTGGCCGCCGACGATGACCTGGCGCTGCCGTCCCTGGCCCTGAGCGTTCAGGACACCCGCCTGGAAGCGACCCTGAACGGCCGGCTCGAACAGCCCTATGCACTGGACGGCGAACTGCGCTGGCGGCGCCCGGCCCGGGCGGAACTACAGAACGAGGCCACCGACGACGCGGCCACCGACCCGGGCGACACCTCGCCCGCGGATTCCTCGCCTCTAAACCAGGCCGCCGGTCACCTGATCCTGAGTGGCACCCCGGAAAAACTGCACCTGACCCACCGGCTGAGCGCGCCGCTCCGGCTCGACTCCGAGGGGGAGCTGGGCTATCGGGACGGCCAGGTCAGCCTGGATCTGACCCACACCTGGCCGGCCCAGGCGTTGCCGGTGGACACACCGGTGCCGGTGGCCCTGGGCGCCGGCCGGCTCACCACCCGCGGCGATCTGGAGGCGGTGGACGTGGAGGGCGCCGCCGACCTCACCGCCGACGGCCACCCCATCCATCTGGCACTGGCCGGCCAGGCGGGCCTGCAACGGCTGGTGCTTACCCGGCTGGCGATGACCAGCGAGAAGCAAACCCTGACCCTGACCGGGCAACTGGATTATGCCGACGGGATCGCCTGGGACCTGGACGCCCGTGGCCGCCACCTGAACCCGGCCGTGGTGGCGCCGGACTGGCCCGCCGACCTGGCCCTGGACACCCGCACCCGGGGCCACTGGCGCGGCGCCGACGACTGGAGCGTGGTCGCCGATCCGCTGCGCCTGGAGGGGCGCCTGAAAGGCACGCCGCTGACACTGACCGGGCGCGCCGAGCAGCCCGCCGGCGGCGATCTGGCGGTGACCCTGGACGGCCGCTGGGGCGAGGACCGGCTGCGCGCCGGTGGCCGCATCGGCGAGCAGTGGAACCTGGACGGCCGGATCAGCGTGGCCCGGCTGAGCCGCTGGCATGCCCCCGCCGCCGGCCGCCTGGAGGCCAACTGGCAATTGCGCGGCGCCCTGAAAACCCCGCGCCTGAGCGGCACCGCCCGGGGCGAAGCGCTGGGCTACCAGGATTGGCATCTGGCCGCCCTGGAGGCGCGTTTCCAGAATCTGACGCCGGGCGACGCGGCCATGAGCCTGGCCCTGCGCGGCGAGGACCTGACCCAGGCCGGCGTCACCCGCGTGGACGCCCTGACCCTGGATCTGGAAGGCCGGCGCGGCGATCACCAACTGGTGCTCACCGCCCGCGCCGACGACGCCGACACCCGGCTGGCGCTGAACGCCGGCCTGGACACCCGCAACCGCTGGCGCGGGGAAATCCGCGAATGGCGGCTCAGCCAGCCCCGCGCCGGCACCTGGCAACTGCAACAGCCGGCGCCCTTCGAACTGAGCGCCGACCGGCAGAGCCTGGACACCCTGTGCCTGACCGGCAGCGCCGGCGGCCGCCTGTGCGCCGAGGGCAGCCACCGCGGCGGCGCCGTGGACGGCCGGGTCAGCATCGCGGCGCTGCCCCTGTCGCTGGCCGAACCCTGGCTGGGCGACGGCACCACGGTGGACGGCGAATTGAACGCCGACGCCCGCGTCGGCGGTACCCTGCAGGCGCTCTCCGGGCAGTGGCGACTCAACCTGGACGGCACCGAGCTGACCCTGACCACCCTGGAAGAACCCGCCACCTTCCGCCTCAGTGACGCGCGGCTGGAAGGTACCCTGGACGACAACCGCCTCGATAACCAGCTGGATCTGGTGATCGCGGACCAGGGCGAGCTGCACGCCCGGGTGGGATCCGGCCTCAGCGCCGAGGCGCCCCTGGACGGGGACATCCGCGTGGACGTGCCGAGCCTGGCGGATCTGGCCCCGCTGATCCCCTGGGTGGGTGAGGTGGCCGGCCGGCTGACCGGCGATCTGACCCTGGGGGGCAATCCGGCGCGGCCGTCGGTAAGCGGCGAACTGGCCCTGGAAGACGGCCGCGCCACGGTGCCGGACCTGGGCATCACCGTGGAGCGGGTGCGTCTGAGCGTGCGCGGCGACGCCACCGGCGCCCTGCGGCTGGAAGGCCGCGCCGGCCTCGGCGACGGCACGCTCAACCTGGACGGCCGCTGGTCGCCCACCCGGTCGCCGCTGGCCCTGTCGCTGACCGCCACCGGCGAGCGCCTGCGCGTGGCCAACCGCAGCGACGCGGTGGTGTACGTCTCACCGGATCTGAAACTGGAAGGCGACGGCGACGTGCTGCGCCTGACCGGCGACCTGAACGTTCCGGAAGCCGACCTCAAACCCCGGGAGCTGCCGGAAAGCGCGGTCACCGTCAGCAAGGACCAGGTGCTGGTGGACGCCCGCGCCGAACAGAGCAGCGGCCTGCCCCTGGCCATGGCGGTGTCGGTGGGCCTGGGCGACAAGGTGCGGTTCGAAGGCTTCGGCCTGACCGCCACCCTGAACGGCGATCTGCGCGTGACCCAGCAGCCGGGCCAGCCCGCCCAGCTGGACGGGGAACTGGTGATCGTGGAAGGCCGCTATCGCGCCTACGGCCAGAATCTGGCCATCGAGAACGGCCGGCTGCTGTTCCAGGGCGCGCCGGACAACCCGGCCCTGGACATCCGCGCCATCCGTCGCATTCCCAGCGAAAATCAGGTGGTCGGCGTGCAGCTCTCCGGCACCCTGCAGCAGCCGGACGCGCGCATTTTCTCCGACCCGGCCCTGGAGGAAAGCCAGGCCATGTCCTACCTGATCACCGGCCGTTCACTGAACAGCGGCTCGGACAGCGACGGCGCCAAGGTGGCCCAGGCGCTGGCTCTGTACGGTCTGCAGAAAGGGGCCGGCGTGACCCGCAAAATCGGCGACACCCTGGGCCTGGACGAAATCTCCATTGGCAGCGACTGGGAAACCGAGGACGCCGCCCTGATGCTCGGCAAACGGCTTTCCGACCGGCTCTACCTGACCTACGCGGTGGGTCTGTTCGACGCCATCTCCACGGTGATGCTGCGCTACACCCTGACCCGCACCCTGCACCTGGAAGCCCAGTCCAGCAGCAAGGAGCAGGCCATCGATCTGATCTGGGAAAAAGAGCTGCGGTAGGCGCGGTGGCACCGCGCCTACGAGGGTTGGCGCGAGGGAATCGCGTAGGTGCCGGTGACGTGGGCCACCATGGCGTCGACGCCGTCACTGTAGATGCGTACTTCCAGCACCGCCGAGCGCCGGCCCAGGCGGATGATCTCGGCGTCGCCGATCAGGTCGGCCGGGGCCGGTTTGCTGAGAAAATTGATGTTCAGATTCTGGGTCACGGCCATTTCCTGGCCGTCCAGGTTGGCGAGGATGGCGGCGTACATGGCCGCGTCCGCCAGGCTCATCAGGGTGGGGCCGGACACGGTGCCGCCGGGGCGCACCATGGACGGATCGAACCGGTAACGTACCCGCGCCCGGTTGCGGTCCACGCTTTCCACCACCACCCCCTGCTCCGCCGCCGCCGGCAACCCGCCGCGGATCAGCGCTTCCACTTGTTTGGCCGTCAGCATGGTTCTGTTCCTGTTCTCGCCCCGAAACGAACCCGGAACATAAGGCGGCAAGCGGCAAGCTGCAAGCTGGCCATGCCGAAGGACAGGCCGTGCCAATCAACGGCCAGTCTTCCGCGCGCCGCTTGCGACTTGTAGCTTGAGGCTTGAGGCTGCTCTAGAATGCCCGTTTGCTTTTCACCCACTGACACGGATTCGCTTCGCCCATGCGCACCTCCCAATATCTGCTAGGCACCGTCAAGGAAACCCCTTCCGACGCCGTGGTCATCAGCCACCAGCTGATGCTGCGCGCCGGCATGGTCCGCAAACTGGCTTCCGGTCTGTACACCTGGCTGCCCACCGGGCTGCGCGTGCTGCGCAAGGTGGAGCGCATCATACGCGAGGAAATGGACCGCGCCGGCGCCCAGGAAGTGCTGATGCCGGTGGTGCAGCCCATGGAGCTGTGGGAAGAGTCCGGGCGCGCGCCGGCCTATGGCCCCGAGCTGCTGCGCTTTACCGACCGCCACGACAATGCTTTCTGCCTGGGCCCCACCCACGAGGAAGTGATCACCGATCTGGTGCGTAACGAGGTGCACAGCTACAAGCAGCTGCCGGTCAATTTCTATCAGATCCAGACCAAATTCCGTGACGAGATCCGGCCGCGCTTCGGCATCATGCGCGCCCGCGAATTCACCATGAAGGACGCCTATTCCTTCCATATCGACGAGGCGTCGCTGCAAAAGACCTACGAGATCATGCACGGCGCCTACTGCGCCATCTTCGACCGTCTGGGTCTGGAGTACCGTCCGGTGGAGGCCGATACCGGCGCCATCGGTGGCGCCGCCAGCCATGAATTCCAGGTGCTGGCGGACTCCGGCGAGGACGACATCGCCTTCTCCGATCAGTCCGACTTCGCCGCCAATGTGGAGCTGGTGGAAGCGCTGGCGCCGGCCGGCGAGCGCGCCGCCCCCGGCGCCGAAATGAACACCGTGGACACGCCCGACGCCAAAACCATCGAACAGCTGGTGGAGCAGTTCGATCTGGCCATCGAGAAGACCGTGAAGACGCTGGTGGTCAAGGGCGCCGAGGGCGGTCTGGTGGCGCTGCTGGTGCGCGGCGACCACGAGCTTAACGACGTCAAGGCGGAGAATCTGGAGGCGGTGGCCGCGCCGCTGGCATTCGCCAGCGAGGAAGAGATCCGCGCCGCCGTGGGCGCCGGCCCCGGCTCCCTGGGCCCGGTGGGGCTGCCGATTCCCTGCGTGGTGGACCGCAGCGTGGCGGTGATGAGCGACTTCGCCGCCGGCGCCAACCAGGACGGCAAACATTATTTCAACGTCAACTGGGACCGGGACGTGACGCTGCCGGAGGTGGCCGATCTGCGCAAGGTGCGCGAAGGCGATCCCAGCCCGGACGGCAAGGGCACGCTGACCATCAAGCGCGGCATCGAAGTGGGCCACATCTTCCAGCTCGGCACCAAGTACTCCGAAGCCCTGGGCGCCAAGGTGCTGGACGAGAACGGCAAGGCGGTGGTGATGCCCATGGGCTGTTACGGCATCGGCGTGAGCCGGGTGGTGGCCGCCGCCATCGAACAGAACCACGACGACAAGGGCATTATCTGGCCGTCCTCCATCGCACCGTTCCAGGTCGCCCTGGTGCCGGTGAACATCAAGAAGAGCCCCCGCGAACGGGAACTGGCCGAGCAGCTTTACCAGCAGCTCACCGAGGCCGGCGTGGAAGTGCTGTTCGACGACCGCGAGAAGGAACGCCTGGGCGTCAAGCTGGCGGACAGCGAACTGCTGGGCATTCCCCATCGGGTGGTGATCGCCGAGCGCGGCATGGACAACGGCGTGCTGGAATACAAGGGCCGCGCCGACGCGGAAAATACGGACGTTCCGATGGAAGGCATCGTGGAATTTCTGACGGAGAAGCTGAAGGGATAGCCCTAGCGCCGCTGGGCGATCACCTGACTCATGGTGCTGTCGCCCTGGGCGGTGAGCCGCCACAGCGGCAAGCCCCGGCTGTCGGTCTCCGAGGTCTTGGTGATCAGTCCCAGGGTGCGCAGGTGCACCTTCACCTGGTTGAAGGCGTGGCCCGCCAGCACCACGTTGCGCACCGCGTGGGCCTTGGGAAAGTCCTTGGTCACGTCCTGCAGGGCACGGCGCGCGATGTAGTCCTCCAGCGCCTTCTGCATCACCGGCTCGGACACCGGATTGAGCATCAGCGGCGCCACGCAGGCGAACACCCGGTCCCAGTCCAGCTCGCAGCGGGTCATGGCCATCTTGCAGTCGCCGCCTTCATAGACGTTGCAGGAATACTCCAGGCCCAGCGGGTCGCTGCCCCGGGCCAGACCGCGCAGCGGCGCCCGCTGGGCCGCCAGCCATTCTTCCCGTTCCTTTTCCAGCTCCGCCACCCGCCGGGCCAGGGCCTGGCCGCGGGCGTCGCTCGCGCCGCTCCGGGCGCCCGCCGGCACCCAGCCCGACGCCGGGTATTGGCGCATGATGTCCGGCATCACCTGGGCCACCCGGGCGCCCAGGTCGCTCTCATCCCGCCAGCGGAAGCTGAGCGTCTTGTTTTCCAGCAGCCGCGCGAAATCGTCCCGGCGCACCTGGCCTTCGCGGGAAGGCTCGCGCTGGTCCGGCGGCAGATTGAGCGGGTCGTCGTGGATAAAGCTCACCACCGGCTTGCGCTTGGTGGCGGCGAAGATGTATTCGCGGTGGGTGTAGCTGAGGCCCAGGGGCGACAGGGTGCCGTAGCGGCCGCCCAACAGGATCACGAAGTAGTCGCTGTCGTCAATCATGCGCTGCACCACGGGCATCAGGTTATGACTTTCGGTGCTGTGCAAGTCCATGCCCATGGGCATCAGTCCCAGGTCCAGCAGCGGCAGCATCAGCGCCTGGCGGGCGGACTGCATATCCGGATAGGTGGTGCTGATGTACACCTGGTAACGTTTGTCGACGGTCACCCCGCTCTCCCGCGCCCGTGGTCGGCTTCCCTGGACCGGCTATTAAACCGGCTGACGACAGCGACCACAAGGCGCCGCCGGTGAGATACCCCGCGTTTCATGCTAGCCTCGGAAGCCGACCGCGGAAACCGGAAATCATCTCATGCAGACCATCGCCTTCTACAATTTGAAAGGGGGGGTGGGCAAGACCACCACGGCCGTGAACATGGCCTGGCATGCGGCCCGCTGGAAGCATCGCACCCTGGTCTGGGACCTGGACCCCCAGGGCGCCGCCAGTTTCTATCTGGGCGTGGACGATCAGACCCCCGGTTACAAGGCCGGCGGCCTGCTCAAGGGCAAGCAGCCGGCGGGCCGCTTCAAGCGCGAGACCCGCTGGCCCCATCTGGATGTGATCCCCGCCGACATCAGCATGCGCAACGCCGACGTCAAACTGGCGGAGGGCGGCGGCGCCAAGAACCGGCTCAAGGAACTGATCGCGCCGTTCGGCGAATCCTACGAGCTGGTGGTGCTGGACTGCCCGCCCACCCTCAGCCCCCTGGCGGAGAGCGTGTTCGCGGCGGCGGACTATCTGTTCGTGCCGGTGATTCCCACCCACCTGTCCCTGCGCGCTTTCCGGCAGGTGCTGGACTGGCTCGACGACAAGAAATTCAAGCACCTGCGGGTGGTGCCCTTCTTTAACATGGTGGACCGGCGCCGGGACCTGCACGTGCAGATGCTGGTCAAGCGCCCACCGGAAATGAAAGATGGCCTGAAGACCTGGGTGCCCTACGCCACCCATGTGGAGCAGATGGGCGACCACCAGGCCCCGGTGGGCGAGATCGCGCCCTACACCCCGGCGGCCCAGGCCTACCGGGCGATGTGGTTCGAGGTGGTGGAGCGGCTCAAGTTGTAGGGCGGTAAGCGGCAGGCAGGCCGTGCTTGATTCGGAGACGTGCCAGCACGGCTGGCTTGCCGCTTGTGGCTTGCAGCTTGCCGCTTCATGTCTCCAGCGGATTGGCGCGGCGCACCAGCGTATCCACGTCCAGCCCCCGCGGCAGGCTGCCGTAGTTGCGGGTGTGCCCGCTGTCCAGGCGGGCGGTGATGAAGGCGTCGCTGACCGCCTCGTTGCCGGCTTTCACCAGTTGCGCGGCCTGCATGGTCAGGGCCATGCGATCGACCAGATCCCGGGCCCGGTAGGCCAGCGCTTCGCTGTCGCCCAACGCCTTGCGCAGATCGTTGATGGCGGCATCCAGCACGGCGTTGCGGCCCTGGGCCCCGGCCAGTTCCGCGAACCAGGCGTCCAGCACCTTGGGGCTCTTGCCCATGGCCCGCAGCAGGTCCAGCGCCTGAACGTTGCCGGAGCCTTCCCAAATGGCGTTGATGGGCGCGTCCCGGTAGAGCCGGGCGAGAATGAAGTTCTCGGTGACGCCGTTGCCGCCCAGGCACTCCATGCTTTCGTAGGCGTGGTGCGGCGTGCGTTTGCAGATCCAGTACTTGCCCACCGCCGCGCCGAGCCGGGCGAACAGTTTCTCGTGTTCATCGTCCTGGTTGTCCAGGGCGCGGGCCATGCGCCAGGTCATCGCCACCGAGCCTTCCACCTCCAGCTGCAGGTCGGCGATCACGTTGCGCATCAGCGGCTGGTCCAGCAGGGTCTCGCCGAAGGCGGCGCGATGGGCCACATGGTGTACCGCCTGCGCCATCACCTGACGCTGGCTGGACGACGAACCTATCATGCAGTCGAAGCGGGTCATGGCCACCATTTCGATGATGGCCGGCACGCCGCGTCCTTCCTCGCCCACCATCCAGCCGTGGGCGCCGCGCAGTTCCACTTCGGAGGAGGCGTTGGAGACATTGCCCACCTTGTTCTTCAGGCGCTGCACCTGCAGCGGATTCTTGCCGCCGTCCTCGCGCCAGCGCGGCACCAGGAAGCAGCTCAGCCCGCCGGGCGCCTGGGCCAGCATCAGGAAGGCGTCGCACATGGGCGCGGACATGAACCATTTGTGCCCCACCAGCTCGTACAGCTGACCGGGGCCCTCGGCGCCCAGCGGACGGGCGTGGGTGGTGTTGGCGCGCACATCGGAGCCGCCCTGCTTCTCGGTCATGCCCATGCCGATGGTCAGCGCCTGCTTGTCGTTATGGCTCACGTTGCGCGGGTCATAGTCCCGGGCGGTGACCTTGGGCAGCCAGCGCTCGGCGATGGACGGGGTCAGCGCCAGGCTGGGCACGGCGGCGAAGGTCATGGTGATGGGGCAGCCGTGGCCGCCTTCGACCTGGGCGTGCATATAGTATTTGGCGGCGCGCACCACGTGGGCGCCGGCGCCCGGATCGGTCCAGGGCGAGGAGTGCAGGCCCTCACGCAGGGCCATGTTCATCAGATGGTGATAGGCCGGGTGGTAGTTGACCCGGTCCACCCGGTGCCCGTAGCGGTCGTGGGGCTCGAACTCGGGCTTGCTGGCGTTGGCCTGGTAGCCCCATTCGATCACCTCCGGCCGGGTGGTTTCGCGGCCGTAGCGGCTCAGGTCGTCCAGACCCCAGTCCCCGCCCTCGCGGATCACCGCCTCGCGCAGCGCGGCGTCGCCGGTGAAGGCGTCGTAGTTTTCCAGCGGCGGCGCCTGATTGAACACCTCATGGGTGCTGGCCAGGGCGTCCACATTGAGCTCCTCGTGCTTGGCGTTCATGGTTCCATCCTCCGGCGCGTCAGGCGCGCTTGCGTCGTACGTACAGGGTTTTGCTCACCTCGGCCACGGTCCGGCCGTCGCCGTCGACGACCTTCACCGGCCAGGTGGGCAGATACTTGTCGCCGCCGGCGGTGGCGGCCTTGACTTCATCGAGCATCGCCTCGGTGAGCTCGAACTCGGCGAACACCCGGCCCTTGCCCGGGCGCACGAAGTCGATGCTGGCGCTCTTGTCCCAGACCACATAGTCGCGGCCCAGGTTGTTCATCAGCATCAGCATGTAGAAGGGATCCGTCATGCTGTAGAGGCTGCCGCCGAAGTGGGTGCCCACATAGTTGCGGTTGTACCAGTGCATGCCCATGGACACCCGCACCCGCCGGAAATCCGCGCTCAGTTCGTCCACGCGCACGCCGGCGCCCAGAAAGGGGCCGTACAGCAACAGCCCCCGGCGCAGGCCGGCGGCTCCGGAGAACAGCGCCTTGAGCGGATTTTTCATCCGGCGCCTCCGGGGCGGGCGCCCACCGCGCGCAACACGAAGGCGGTGAGCTGATCCGGCAGGCCGGCATCGGCCAGCGGCGCCGACAGCGGCCCCACCAGCGCCTCGGCGATGGCGCCCACCAGGGCCGCCGCACCCAGGGCGGTGGACTGGGGCGGCAACTCGCCCCGCGCCACGCCGTCATCCAGCACGCGCTTGTAGAGGTCCGCGTAGGCGGCCCGGTAGCGCAGCCGCGCCGCGTCCACCTCCGGTTCCACCGGCTCGGCGATCAGCGCCCAGGCCAACCGGGGCGCCGCCAGCGCCCGCCGGGCGAACACTCGCAGCGCCCGCTCCAGCCGCTCGGCGGCGGGCCCTTCCCGCCCCAGTGCCTGGTCCACCGCCGCCACTTCGCGGGCGGTGGCGGCCTCGAACACGGCGGCGGCCAGCGTGGCCTTGTTGTCGAAGTACCGGTACAAGGTGCCCACGCCCACCCCGGCCCGCTCCGCCACCGCCTGCATGGTCATGGCGGCGAACCCGCCGGCACGCACCAGGGTCTCGGCGGTGGCCAGCAGATGGTCCCGCTGGGCGGCCTTGCGGGCTCTGACTTGCGCGGTTTCTCGATAGGCCATGAATGGAATCCCGGTTCCGATGTTTGAAGAATTGAATCATCATTCCGGGTTTGGGGCAAGCGGCGGGTCTGGGTGGGGTTTTTCTCTCCAGAGGGGCGCGAGGGGACAGCGGGGCGCCTTTCCGGGAACGCCGTGAACCCGTCCCTGGGGGCTCCCTTTCGAACGTCCTGTTCT
>NZ_JADDOL010000010.1 GCF_016906305.1 Alloalcanivorax marinus | reverse complement strand
AGCGATGGCGAGCACCGCTCGCCACCTAAGTCGGTCAGCCCGCCCCTCACATGGAGCCCCCTCGGGGTCGGACCCCGGTAACGTCCTGTTTTTCCTGATCTTTCCCCTGAAAATGCCCCTCCAAAAACGGCTTCGCGCCCTTTTTTCGGGCCCAAAATCCGGCGCTAAGCCCTCACTCGCCGCTTCTTGTCGCCCATTTTCCTGGCCGAAAAGCAGCCCTTAACGCCGCCAAAAGCCGCTCACGAAACGGAAAACCGCGTCCGATCAATCTCTTGCGGTGGTCCGACCCCGGAATAGGTCTTTATCCCGTCCCGATGTATCTCTATGCTCAGGAAGTCACAGTTCGACGGAGCCGTTATGCAGTGGGTCAAGTCCTTTGCCGCGGGCGCATTGGCGACATTGGTTTTTCATCAGGGCCTGCTCGCGTTGCTCTATTTCCTGGGTGTCGCGCCGGTGGCGCCCTATAACTGGTCGGCGACCGAGCCCTTGGGTGTGCCGGTGGTGTTGTCGCTGGCGTTCTGGGGTGGGGTCTGGGCGTTGCCGCTGTGGTGGTTGGTACGCTACAAGCCGACCCGGCTCTTCTGGCTGGTGTCGTTGCTGTTCGGCGCCATCGCGCCCACCGTGGTGGCGATGCTCCTGGTATTTCCTCTGAAAGGCCTGCCCGTCAGTGGCGCGACCTGGGCCGGCGGGTTGCTGCTGAACGGCGCCTGGGGGCTGGGCACCGCTTTATTTATGGGGCCGGTGTTTCGTTGCCATCCGCGCTCCCCCGTGATTCCGGATTAGAACACTTGGCCGAACCGGCGTTGCCGGTTCGTTATCGGCTTTTTTGGTTTGGGCAGAGGTGATGAGATGACAAAGGATAATAACGTGACCATGAAGACCCCCATCCAGGCACTGGAAGACCGGCGCCATCAGCACGGCAGCCGCGTGGCCATGGTGCAACCGCTGGGCGGTGGCCAGGTGCGCGAGTACACCTGGGAACAGGTGGCGGACGAAGCCTATCGGATGGCCTCGTTCCTGAAAGAACAAGGCGTGCAGGTCGGTGACCGGGTGGCGCTGGTGTCGAAGAACTGCGCCGAGTGGATCATTGCCGATCTGGCCATCTGGATCGCCGGCGGCGTCAGCGTCCCGCTTTATCCGACGCTGGTGGCGGATTCGGTGAAGCTGATTCTGGAGCACAGCGAGTCCAAGCTGCTGTTCGTGGGCAAGCTGGACGATTGGGACATCATGAAGGCCGGCGTTCCCGGCGACGTCAAACAGATCGCCTTTTCCCTGGCGCCGGATGAGGTGCGCGGCCAGGCGCCGCAGTGGGCCGACATCATCAGCCAGCATCCGCCTCTGGCGGAAGCCGCCCGGCCCGGCCCCGAGGATCTGGCGACCATCATCTACACGTCCGGCACCACCGGCGTGCCCAAGGGCGTGATGCATCAGTATCAGAGCCTGTCGGCGGTGGGCGATAAGGTCATCAAGGTGTACGACCTGGAGCCGGATGACCGCATGATTTCCTACCTGCCGTTGTCCCATGTGGCTGAGCGGGCCGCGGTGGAGATGGCCATGCTCTACACCGGCAACAAAGTGTTTTTCGCCGAATCGCTGGACACCTTCGGCGAGGACATCAAGCGCGCCAAGCCGACGTTGTTCTTCGCGGTGCCGCGAATCTGGTCCAAGTTCTACCAGAAAGCGTCCGAGGCGGTGCCGCCCAAGAAGCTGAACACCCTGCTGAAGATTCCGTTGCTCAATCGCGTCATCAAGAAAAAGGTGCTCGGCGCCATGGGGTTGGACGAATGCCGGGTGGCCCTGTCCGGTGCCGCGCCGTTGTCCACCGAGATCATTTCCTGGTTCAACAAGCTGGGCCTGGAGATCCTGGAAGTCTACGGCATGACCGAAAACTTCGGCTGGTCGCACACCACCGAACAGGGCGACCAGCGCATCGGCTGGGTGGGCACGCCCAACGATGGGGTGGAATGCCGCATCGGCGAAGCCGGCGAAGTGGAAGTGCGCAGCGTGGGCAACATGAGCGGCTACTACAAGCAACAGGATCTGACCGCCGAAGTGTTGTCCGAGGATGGTTGGCTGAAGACCGGTGACGTGGGCGAGATCGACGACCGGGGCCGGCTGCGCATCACCGGCCGGATCAAGGAAATCTTCAAGACCGAGAAGGGCAAGTACGTGGCGCCGGCGCCCATCGAGAACCGCCTGGCCAGCCAGCCCGGGGTGGAGCTTGCGTGCGTGATCGGCGCCAATATGTCCCAGCCCATCGCCCTGCTGAACCTGACGCCGGAAGAACAGGAAAAACTCAGCAAGGGTGCCGCCAAGGACAACTTCACCAAGGCGCTGAACGATCTGCTTGAGCGGGTTAACGGCCAGCTCGATCCCCATGAGCGGCTCAGCTGTCTGGTGGTGTGCAAAACGCCCTGGACCGTGGAGAACGGCCTGATCACACCGACCCTCAAGCTCAAGCGCAACGAGATCGAAAAGCACTACGCGGCGGATCTGCCGGAGTGGGGCGCCTCCCGCGGCGTGATCTGGGAGCACTGAGCCCGGATGGAGTCCAACGCGGATCTGACGCTGATCCGGTGCCTGGCCGATGGCCGCTTCCATTCCGGGGCGGAACTCGGCGAGGCTCTGGGCATCTCCCGCGCGGCCATCTGGAAACGGGTGCAGCGTCTGGATCAATGGGGCCTGGTGGTGGAATCGGTACGCGGCAAAGGGTACCGGCTGCCCCGTTCCCTGGATCTGCTGGACCCGTCCGCCCTGGAGCGCGCCCTGGCCGGGCGCGCCACCCTCCAGTTCGAACCGGTGACCACCTCCACCAACGCGGACGCCCTGGCGCTGGCCGCATCGGGGGCGCCGACCCCGGTGGTGGTCACCACGGAATGCCAGAGCGCCGGCCGGGGCCGGCGCGGGCGTGCCTGGCAGTCGCCGTTTGGCGCCAACCTTTATGTCAGCGTGCTGTACGAACTGGCCGGCGGTTTTTCCGCCCTGGGTGGGCTGAGCCTGGCCGCCGGCGTGGCCGTGGCCGGCGCCCTGGAGCAGGCCGCGCCTGACCTGCGGCCGGGGCTTAAATGGCCCAACGACCTGCTGGTGGACGGGGCCAAGCTGGGTGGCGTGCTGATCGAACTGGCCGGGGAGATGGACGGCCGTGTCCAGGTGGTGGTGGGGGTGGGCCTGAACGTGGCCATGAACGACCGCCAGGCCGGCGCCATCGATCAGAGCTGGATCGATCTGCAGCGCGCCTGCGCCACGCCCCCGGGCCGCACCACCCTGGTGGGATCGGTGGCGCTGGCGTTGATCGACATGCTGGACCGGTTCGCCGCCGACGGCTTCGCGCCGTTCATGGCACCGTTCGAGGCCCTGGACCTGTGCCGGGACCAACCGGTAATGTTGCACGCCGCGGAGGGCGCCCGCCCGGCCGTGGCCCGGGGCGTCGCCGAGGATGGCGCTCTGCGTGTCGAAATCGACGGGGAAACCCGCACCGTTCATGGCGGGGAAGTGAGTCTGAGATTGCAATGAAGCTGTTCGTGGACGTGGGTAATACCGCCCTGAAGTGGCGCCGTCGGGATGGCGACCGGGTGGCCCAGGGCGGCCAGGTGCATGCCCGTGACTGGGTCAAGGCTCTGGATGCACCGTTGGCCTCGCCGGCGCCGGAATCGGTCTGGGTGGCGTCGGTGGCCGGCCCCGAGGCGGACCGCCGGATCGCCGACCTGGTGCGGGAGCGCACCGGCTGCGAGCCGCGGTTCTATTACTCCAGGGAGCAGGACTTCGGGGTACGCAATTGCTACCCGGAGGCGCGCCGGCTGGGCGCCGACCGCTGGGTGGCCCTGGTGGAGTGCTGGCAGCGTTTCGGGGCCGGCATCGTGATCGACTGCGGCAGCGCCCTGACCATCGACGCGGTGGACGGCGCAGGTGATTTCCTGGGCGGGTACATCGTTCCCGGGCTGGGCATGCTGCGCAACGCCCTGTTGCGGGACACCGCCGACGTCCATGTGGAGCAGGCCAGTGCCCAGCTGGGATTGGGCCGATCCACCGGTGAATGCGTGCACAATGGCCTGCTGCGCATGTCTGTGGCGTTCGTCACGGATGTGGTGGTTGAACTGCGTGAGCGGCTTCCGGATACTTGCAAGGTGCTGGTCACGGGCGGCGACGCGGACGAATTGTCGGCCTCTTTTTCCTTTGAATTCCTGCACTTGCCCGACCTGGTGCTGGACGGCCTGGAGCGGGTGGCGGCGCGACAGGAATAGCGCGACAACAATAAGGCTTGGGGGACGAAAATCCGTGCGTTGGGTCTTTTACAGCCTGGTGGTCGTCAACCTGGTGTATCTGGGCTGGCAGCTGGCGATGACCGCCTGGGCGCCGGCGCCGCCGGTAACCATGGAACGCGCCGCCGGCCCGGTCGTGCAGGGGCCGCCCCTGCGCCTGTTGAGTGAATCCCCGCAACCGCCCCGTCGCCCCGAACGACCGCCCTCGGCGTCCGCCGGCAACCCGGGGCTGTGCCCGGTGGTGGGCCCCTGGGCCGGGGAGGGCGACGCCGAGCGCGCCCGCATCCAGTTGGCGGCGGCGGGGCTGGAAGGTCGCATCCGGCCGGTGACCGTGCAGAAGGACCACCTCAATTGGGTGTATCTGCCGGCCTATCCGAGCCGCGACCGGGCGCTGGAAGTGCTCAGTGAGCTGCAGGCCCGGGGCGTGGACAGTTTTATCGTCAAGACCGGCGAGGACGCCAACGCCATTTCCCTGGGCTATTTCTCCAGCGCCGATTCCGCCGAGGGTTTGCGGGTGCGGATGCGCGGCGCGGGTTATCCGGCCTTCGTGCGGGAAACCTCACGTCCGGTCACCGAATACTGGCTTTATCTGCCGCCCCAGGCCGCCGGTGCCGCGGCCCTGGAGGATTTTCTGATCGGCAATCCGACGGTGGGGCAGGATCGATCCGCTTGTAAGGGGCCGCAATGATTGCACCCCCGGTGGGCTTTCTATAGAATGCGCAGCCCTTACGCTGCTGGCGTAGCTCAGTTGGTAGAGCAGCTGATTTGTAATCAGCCGGTCGGGGGTTCGACTCCTCTCGCCAGCTCCACTTCAAGCACGCCTAAGAGCTTGAAAATCCCTGAAAATATGGTTGACAAGGGGTTTCGGCGTAAAGAGAATGTAGGCCCTTTTCAGGAGGGGTTCCCGAGTGGCCAAAGGGATCAGACTGTAAATCTGACGCGAAAGCTTCGGAGGTTCGAATCCTCCCCCCTCCACCAGAATTGGCCGGCAGGCTGGCAAGACAGGAATTGGAAGGTTCGCGGGCATAGTTCAATGGTAGAACCTCAGCCTTCCAAGCTGATGATGCGGGTTCGATTCCCGCTGCCCGCTCCAGTCTGCGGCAACAATTTGGATGCCTGACAAGGCAGTATGAAGGTTACGCTCATGTAGCTCAGTAGGTAGAGCACACCCTTGGTAAGGGTGAGGTCACCGGTTCAAATCCGGTCATGAGCTCCAAACTCCGGGCCCAGGGACTTCCTGGGCCCGGCTTCATGTGTCTTGGTGGTGCCAGGGTGGTCCGCGAGTGGCGCGGTCCTTAAATGTGTTTTCCAAGGCGCACGCCGTTCAGACGGGAATGCACAGCCAAGTTGAGAGGTAGAGAGTCGTGGCAAAGGAAAAGTTTGAACGTAGTAAACCGCACGTAAACGTAGGCACCATTGGTCACGTTGACCATGGTAAGACGACGCTGACGGCCGCCCTGACGCGGGTGTGCTTCGAGACCTGGGGTTCCGGTTCCGCGAGTGCGTTCGATCAGATCGACAATGCGCCGGAAGAGCGTGAGCGCGGTATTACCATTGCGACCTCTCACGTGGAGTACGACTCCCCGAACCGTCACTACGCGCACGTTGACTGCCCCGGCCACGCCGACTACGTGAAGAACATGATCACCGGTGCGGCGCAGATGGACGGCGCGATCCTGGTGGTGAGCGCGGCGGACGGCCCGATGCCGCAGACCCGCGAGCACATCCTGCTGTCCCGCCAGGTGGGCGTACCCTACATCGTCGTGTTCCTGAACAAAGCGGACATGGTGGACGATGAAGAGCTGCTCGAGCTGGTTGAGATGGAAATCCGTGAGCTGCTGAGCAGCTACGACTTCCCGGGCGACGACACCCCGATCATCAAGGGTTCCGCGCTGAAGGCGCTGGAAGGCGACACCAGCGACATCGGCATGCCGGCGGTAGTGAAGCTGGTTGAGTGCCTGGACGACTACATCCCGGAGCCGGAGCGCGCCGTGGACCAGCCGTTCCTGATGCCGATCGAGGACGTGTTCTCCATCTCCGGCCGCGGTACCGTGGTAACCGGTCGTGTGGAGCGTGGCATCATCAAGGTGGGCGACGAGATCGAGATCGTTGGTATCAAGGACACCACCAAGACCACCTGTACCGGCGTGGAAATGTTCCGCAAGCTGCTGGACGAAGGCCGCGCGGGTGAGAACGTGGGCGTGCTGCTGCGCGGCACCAAGCGTGACGACGTTGAGCGTGGTCAGGTGCTGGCGAAGCCGGGCTCCATCACTCCGCACACCAAGTTCGAAGGCGAAGTGTACGTGCTGAGCAAGGAAGAGGGTGGTCGTCATACCCCGTTCTTCAACGGCTACCGTCCGCAGTTCTACTTCCGTACCACGGACGTGACCGGTGCGTGCACCCTGCCGGAAGGCACCGAAATGGTGATGCCGGGCGACAACGTGCAAATGACCGTTCAGCTGATCGCGCCGATCGCGATGGAAGAAGGTCTGCGCTTCGCGGTCCGCGAAGGCGGCCGTACCGTGGGCGCCGGCGTGGTGTCCAAGGTCATCGAGTAAGTCATTGCCGCAAGGCAATACGGGCCGGGGCCCACAACAGCCCCGGCCGTTTGTTTTCAAAGTTACAGGCCAGTAGTTCAATTGGTAGAGCACCGGTCTCCAAAACCGGCTGTTGGGGGTTCGAGTCCCTCCTGGCCTGCCAATTTCTTTCCCAGAGTGGCCGTCAGATGGCGGGGTGCGTCGGCGAATGAGTGAGAGAGCAGAAGGACAGTCCGGGTCCTCCGTCCTGGAAGGCGTCAAGTGGGTCATCGTGGCCGCACTGGTGGCGACCGCCGTGGCGGGCAACAGCTATTTCTCCGAGTTTTCTCCCCTGTACCGCGCGCTGGGCGTGCTGGTCGTGGGGCTGCTGGCGGCGTTCGTCGCGCTGCAGACCGAGCAGGGTAAGGCGTTCAACCAGCTGCGCAAGGACTCCATGGTGGAGCTGCGCAAGGTGGTGTGGCCGACCCGGCAGGAAACATTGCAAACCACGCTGATCGTGCTGGTTTTCGTGCTGATCGTGGCGTTGCTGTTGTTCGTGCTCGATTGGGTGCTCAACGGCGCGATTTCGGCGCTCATCGGCTAAGGGGTGCACATGGCGAAGCGCTGGTACGTGGTACACGCTTATTCCGGCTTTGAAAAGCACGTCAAGCGGGCCCTGGAAGAACGCATCAAGCTGCGTTCCATGGAAGAGCTGTTTGGCGAGATCCTCGTGCCCACCGAAGAAGTGGTGGAGATGCGCGGCGGTCAGAAGCGCAAGTCCGAGCGTAAATTCTTCCCGGGCTATGTGCTGGTGCAGATGGAGATGTGCGACGACTCCTGGCACCTGGTGAAGGAAACCCCGAAGGTCATGGGGTTCATCGGTGAAGACCCGAAAAACCCGGGTCGCGTATCGCCGATCACCCAGAAAGAGGCGGATGCCATTCTGCGTCGCATGGACGACGCGGTGGAGAAGCCGAAGCCGAAGACCCTCTTCGAGGCCGGCGAAGTGGTGCGGGTCACCGATGGTCCTTTCGCCGACTTCAACGGCGTCGTGGAAGAAGTGAACTACGAAAAGAGCCGCCTGCAGGTGGCGGTACTCATTTTCGGCCGTTCCACGCCGGTGGAGCTGGAATTCGGTCAGGTCGAAAAGACCTGATCCTGGTGCCTCGCCGGTCCCGGCGGGGCAAACGACCAACCTCAGGGGAGCCCGTAAAACGGCGTTCGCACCCAAGGAGTCTCAATCATGGCCAAGAAAGTCGAAGCCTACATCAAGCTGCAGGTGGCAGCGGGTCAGGCTAACCCTTCACCGCCGGTCGGTCCCGCACTGGGTCAGCACGGCGTGAACATCATGGAATTCTGTAAGGCGTTCAACGCCCAGACCCAGCAGCTGGATCAGGGCGCGCCGGTACCGGTGGTGATCACCGTGTACAGCGACCGTTCCTTTACCTTCACCATGAAGACGCCGCCCGCGGCGTATCTGCTGAAGAAGGCGGCCGGTATCAAGAGCGGTTCCGGTGAGCCGAACACCAAGAAGGTGGGCAAGGTAACCCGTGCGCAGCTCGAAGAGATCGCCAAGGCCAAGGAGCCGGATCTCACTGCTGCCGACATGGACGCCGCCGTGCGCACCATCGCGGGCTCCGCCCGTTCCATGGGCCTGGACGTGGAGGACTAACCAATGGCCAAGCTGTCCAAACGCGCCCGCGCCATCCGTGAGAAGGTAGAAACGGGCAAGCTGTACCCGGTGGAAGAAGCCGTCACCCTGCTGACCGAGCTGTCCGCCGTGAAATTCAAGGAATCCATCGACGTATCGGTGAACCTGGGCGTTGACCCGCGTAAATCCGATCAGAACGTGCGCGGCGCTTCCGTGCTGCCCCACGGCACCGGCAAGACCGTTCGCGTCGCCGTGTTCGCCCAGGGCGCCAAGGCGGAAGAAGCCAAGGAAGCCGGTGCCGACGTGGTGGGTTTCGACGACCTGGCCGAGCAGGTGCAGGGCGGTGAGATCAACTTCGACGTGGTGATCGCTTCTCCGGACGCCATGCGCGTGGTCGGTAAGCTGGGCACCATCCTCGGCCCCCGCGGTCTGATGCCGAACCCGAAAGTCGGCACCGTAACTCCGGACGTGGCCCAGGCGGTGAAGAACGCCAAGGGTGGCCAGGTGCGTTACCGCACCGACAAAGGCGGCATCATCCACTGCACCGTGGGTCAGGTCGGCTTTGATGCCAACGCCATCAAGGAAAACGTGGAAGCGCTGATCGCCGACCTGAAGAAGGCGAAGCCGGCTTCCGCCAAGGGCGCGTACTTCAAGAAAGTGACGCTGTCCAGCACCATGGGCCCGGGCCTGGCGATCGATCCCGCCACCCTGTCCATGTAAGAAATACCGGGCCGGCTTCCTTCGGGGCGCCGGTTCAAAAGCTTTGATCCCGACGGCGGCTCTTCGGAGCCCGACCGGCGGGGCGTCAAAGACCGCAGGTCCGAAGGCGTGAATGGAGTCTGGCTTCATGAGCCAAGTTTCCGCCGGAGGTTAAGGAGTAATCGCCTGCGCAGGCGCGGTAGTTGCAAATCCTGTGTCAAAGCAGGGGCTGGCTTCCGCGATACCGGACCGGGTAACCGGTCCTGGCAACCGCCGGATCCATCAGTCAGGCAGTCGACGGATCCGGTTAAGTTTGTGAATCCAGGAGGTAAATCGTGCCTTTGAATCTGGAGGACAAACGGGCGATTGTGGTTTCGGTGAATGCTGCGGCTGCCGAAGCGCTGTCCGCCGTGGTTGCCGACTATCGTGGTCTTTCCGTGTCAGAGATGACCGCTCTGCGCGTGAAAGCCCGTGAAACCGGCGTGTACCTGAAAGTAGTACGGAACACGCTGGCCAAGCGCGCGGTTGAAGGCACCGAATACGAGTGTCTCAGCGACGCGCTGGTCGGCCCCACGATCCTGGCGTTTTCCCAGGCAGATCCGGGCGCAGCTGCCCGGCTGATCAAGGATTTCGCCAAGGACCACGACGCGCTCGAAGTCAAAGCACTGGCCGTAGGCGGTGTGGCGTACGGCGCCAAGGACATCGATGTCCTGGCGAAGCTGCCCACCCGCGACGAAGCCCTTGCTCAGCTTATGTCCGTCATGCAGGCCCCGGTGGCCAAGTTTGTCCGTACCCTCAACGAGGTGCCCGGCAAGTTTGTCCGTACCGTTGCCGCCGTGAAGGACAAGAAACAGCAGGAAGCTGCCTGATCCCCGGATCAGCAGCAGCGTAACTACCCGATTCCACTCGGGATCGCCCGTACGGTGATTTTAGGAGATTGAAAATGGCCGTTTCCAAAGAAGATATCCTCAGCGCTATCGCTGACATGAGCGTTATGGACCTCGTTGAACTGATCGAGGCCATGGAAGAGAAGTTTGGCGTAACCGCCGCCGCCGCCGTTGCCGCTGCTCCCGCAGCTGCTGGCGACGCAGGTGCCGCCGCTGAAGAACAGACCGAGTTCGACGTGATTCTGACCGGTTTCGGCGACAAGAAAGTCGGCGTGATCAAGGCAGTTCGCGAAGTAACCGGCCTGGGTCTGAAAGAAGCGAAAGATCTGGTCGAGGGCGCTCCCGCTCCGGTCAAGGAAGGCGCTTCCAAGGACGAAGCCGAAGAGATCAAGAAAAAGATCGAAGAGGCTGGCGGTACCGCCGAGCTCAAGTAAGCGCGAGAGCGCTATGTCTTTCCACACTCAGGCGGAAAGACACCGGCTGGCAGCTTAAGGGCTGCCAGCCTTTTGTCGTTTCTGTATGAAGGGTTTCATGCAGGAATATCACCCAGGGGTGATAGGTCAACAGCCGAGGAACGCAGATGGCATACTCATTCACTGAGAAAAAGCGGATCCGCAAAGATTTCGGCAAGCTTCCCAAGGTCATGGAGGTTCCGTACCTTCTGGCCATACAGCTCGATTCTTACCGCAAGTTCTTGCAACACGACAAGAGCGCCGAGGAGCGCTTCGAGGAGGGCCTGGAAGCGGCTTTCCGTTCGGTATTCCCGATCTCCAGCTACTCCGGGAACGCCGCCCTCGAGTATGCCGGCTATGAGTTCGGCAAACCGGTTTTTGATGTCAAAGAGTGCATCATTCGTGGCACCACCTATGCCGCGCCGCTGCGCGTGCGTATCCGTCTGGTGATCTACGACAAGGAATCCAACGGCGCCATCAAGGACATCCGCGAACAGCAGGTGTACATGGGCGAGATTCCGTTGATGACCGAGAACGGTACCTTCGTGATCAACGGTACCGAGCGGGTCATCGTGTCCCAGCTGCACCGCTCTCCGGGCGTGTTCTTCGACCACGACAAGGGCAAGACCCATTCGTCCGGCAAGCTGCTGTATTCCGCCCGGGTGATTCCCTACCGTGGCTCCTGGCTGGACTTCGAATTCGATCCGAAGGACCTGGTCTACGTGCGCATCGACCGTCGCCGCAAACTGCCGGCGACCATTCTGCTGCGTGCCCTGGGCTATACCTCGGACGAGATCCTCGAGACCTTCTTCGACACCAACGAAATCCTGTTCGAAGACGGTGCTTACCGTATGCGCCTGGTGCCGGAGCGTCTGCGTGGCGAAACCGCGACCTTCGACATCCTGGCCGGCGATGAAGTGGTGGTGGAACGCGGCCGCCGCGTGACCGCGCGCCACATCCGCCAGTTGGAAAAAGCCAACATCGAGTATCTGGAAATCCCCGCCGAATACCTGCACGGCCGTTACCTGGCCAAGTCGGTGATCGACCAGGAAACCGGCGAGGTACTGGTGGAGTGCAACACCGAGCTGAGCGCCGACGCCCTCGAGAAAATCGAGAAGGCCGGCGTGTCCAGCTTCGAGACGCTGTACACCAACGACCTGGACCATGGCCCGTTCATGGCCGACACCCTGCGTGCCGATCCCACCCGCAGCCCGCTCGAGGCGCTGGTGGAAATCTACCGCATGATGCGTCCGGGCGAGCCGCCCACCAAGGAAGCGGCGGAGAACCTGTTCCGCAATCTGTTCTTCACCGACGAGCGCTACGACCTGTCCGGCGTGGGCCGCATGAAGTTCAACCGCCGCCTGGGTCGCGAAGACGTGACCGGCCCCGGCATCGTCTATGACGGTCGCTACTTCAGCACCCGTACCGATGACGAAGGCAAGCAGTACTTCGAGCAGATGGGCGCCGAGCAGTCCGACATCATCGACGTGCTCAAGACCCTGGTGGACATTCGCAACGGCAACGGCGTGGTCGACGACATCGACCACCTGGGCAACCGCCGCATCCGCTCCGTGGGCGAGATGGCCGAGAACCAGTTCCGCGTGGGTCTGGTGCGGGTGGAGCGTGCCGTCAAGGAACGCCTGAGCCTGGCCGAGTCCGAAGGCCTGATGCCGCAGGATCTGATCAACGCCAAACCGGTGGCGGCCGCGGTGAAGGAGTTCTTCGGCTCCTCCCAGCTGTCCCAGTTCATGGACCAGAACAACCCGCTCTCCGAGATCACCCACAAACGCCGGGTGTCCGCGTTGGGCCCGGGCGGTCTGACCCGTGAGCGCGCCGGCTTCGAAGTGCGTGACGTGCACCCGACCCACTACGGTCGCGTGTGTCCCATCGAGACGCCGGAAGGCCCGAACATCGGCCTGATCAACTCCCTGGCCAGCTACGCGCGCACCAACGAGTACGGCTTCCTGGAGTCGCCGTACCGCAAGGTGATCGACGGCAAGGTATCCGACGAGATCGAATACCTGTCCGCCATCGAGGAAGCGGAGTGCGTGATCGCCCAGGTCGACGCCAAGATGAACGACGACGGCAGCTTCGTGGAAGACTTCGTCACCGTGCGTCACCGCTACGAGTTCACCGTCATGGAGCGGGACACCATTACCCATATGGATGTCTCTCCGCGCCAGGTGGTGTCCGTGGCCGCGTCCCTGATTCCGTTCCTGGAGCACGATGACGCGAACCGCGCACTGATGGGTTCCAACATGCAGCGTCAGGCGGTGCCGACCCTGCGCGCCGAGAAGCCCCTGGTGGGCACCGGCATGGAGCGTCACGTGGCCCGGGATTCCGGCGTCTGCGTGGTGGCCCAGCGTGGCGGTATCGTCGACAAGGTGGATGCCTCCCGCATCATCGTCAAAGTGAACGACGACGAGGTGGTGGAAGGCGAAGCCGGTGTGGATATCTACAACCTCACCAAGTACACCCGCTCCAACCAGAACACCTGCATCAACCAGCGTCCGCTGGTGAAGGTGGGTGACCGGGTGGCGGCCCGCGACATCATGGCCGACGGCCCGTCCGTGGACATGGGCGAACTGGCCCTGGGCCAGAACATGCGCGTCGCGTTCATGCCCTGGAACGGCTACAACTTCGAGGACTCCATCCTGATCTCCGAGCGGGTGGTGAAGGAGGATCGCTTTACCTCCATCCACATCCAGGAGCTCACCGCGATTGCCCGTGACACCAAGCTGGGCGCCGAGGAAATCACCGCCGACATCCCCAACGTGGGCGAGGCGGCTCTGGCCAAGCTGGATGAATCCGGCATCGTCTATATCGGCGCGGAAGTGGAAGCCGGCGACATTCTGGTGGGCAAGGTAACGCCGAAGGGCGAAACCCAGCTGACCCCGGAAGAGAAGCTGCTGCGTGCCATCTTCGGTGAGAAGGCCTCCGACGTGAAGGACACCTCGCTGCGGGTTTCCTCCGGCGTCAAGGGCACCGTCATCGACGTGCAGGTGTTCACCCGCGACGGCGTGGAGAAGGACGAGCGTGCCCGGCAGATCGAGCAGGACGCGCTGGACAAGTTCCGCAAGGACCTGAAGGACGAGTACCGGATCCTCGAGCAGGACATCAAGGACCGTCTGCGCGCCGTGATGGTGGGCAAGAAGGTCAACGGCGGCGCCGGCCTCAAGCGCGGCACCGAGCTGACCGACGCGGTGCTCGACGAGCTGGAAGGCGACAAGTGGTTCGAGCTGCGCCCGGCGGATGACGACGTGGCCGAGCAGTTGGAGCGCGCGCACCAGTACCTGGAGCAGCACAAGAAGGAACAGGACGAGCGCTACAAGGACAAGCAGGCCAAGATCTCCGGCGGCGACGACCTGTCCCACGGCGTGCTCAAGGTGGTCAAGGTCTACCTGGCGATCAAGCGTCGCATCCAGCCCGGTGACAAGATGGCCGGCCGTCACGGTAACAAAGGTGTGATCTCCGTGATCATGCCGGAAGAGGACATGCCCTACGACGAGAACGGCGTCCCCGTGGACGTGGTGCTCAACCCGCTGGGTGTACCGTCACGGATGAACGTGGGTCAGATTCTCGAGACCCACCTGGGCTGGGCCGCCAAGGGGCTGGGCGAGCGCATCGGTGAGATGCTGGACCAGGAACGCAAGGTCGCCGAAGTGCGCGACTTCCTGGACCAGATCTACAACCAGACCGGCGCCGGCGGCACCGACGAGGACTGGAGCAGCTTCAGCGACGAGGACATCATCGAGCTGGCCCGCAACCTGCGCGCCGGCGTGCCCATGGCCACCGCCGTATTCGACGGTGCCAAGGAGTTCGAGATCAAGGCGTTGCTGGAGCTGGCCGGCCAGGACAAGTCCGGGCAGATCGAGCTGTGGGACGGCCGCAGCGGCGAGAAATTCGACCGCAAGGTGACCGTGGGCTACATGTACATGCTCAAGCTCAACCACCTGGTCGACGACAAGATGCACGCCCGCTCCACCGGCTCCTACAGCCTGGTGACCCAGCAGCCGCTGGGTGGTAAGGCGCAGTTCGGTGGTCAGCGCTTCGGTGAGATGGAAGTGTGGGCCCTGGAGGCCTACGGCGCGGCGTACACGCTGCAGGAAATGCTCACCGTGAAGTCGGACGATGTGAATGGCCGTACGCGCATTTACAAGAACATCGTCGATGGCGACCACCGGATGGATCCGGGTATGCCGGAGTCCTTCAACGTACTGCTGAAGGAAATCCGTTCGCTCGGTATCAACATCGAGCTGGAAAACGACTGAGGCTGAGTGCGCCGCTCCCCGCCCCACGGGCCGGGAGCGGCACCTCGCCTGACCCGGGTTTAGGAAAGAATCGCGAGCGAAAGCTCCATACGGAGGACTGGCCTTGAAAGACTTGCTGAATCTGCTCAAAAGTCAGGGACAAGTCACGGAGTTCGACAAGCTGAAGATCGGTCTGGCGCCGCCGGATCTGATCCGTTCCTGGTCTTTTGGCGAAGTGAAAAAGCCGGAGACCATCAACTACCGCACCTTCAAGCCGGAGCGTGACGGCCTGTTCTGCGCGCGCATTTTTGGTCCCATCAAGGACTACGAATGTCTGTGCGGCAAGTACAAGCGTCTCAAGCACCGCGGCGTGATCTGTGAAAAGTGCGGCGTGGAGGTCACCCTCTCCAAAGTGCGCCGGGAGCGCATGGGCCACATCGAGCTGGCCAGCCCGGTGGCGCACATCTGGTTCCTGAAATCGCTGCCGTCCCGCATCGGTCTGATGCTGGACATGACCCTGCGCGACATCGAGCGGGTGCTGTACTTCGAATCCTTCGTGGTCACCGAGCCCGGTATGACCACCCTGGAGCGCGGTCAGCTGCTCACCGACGAAGAATACTTCGACGCGCTGGAACAGTTCGGCGATGAGTTCGAAGCCAAGATGGGCGCGGAAGCGGTGCAGCAGCTCCTCACCGAGCTGGATCTCAAAGACGAGATCAACACCCTGCGCGAGGAAATCGAGGCCACCAACTCGGACACCAAGCTGAAGAAGCTGTCCAAGCGGCTCAAGCTGATGGAGGCGTTCCACGCTTCCGGCAACGAGCCCGAGTGGATGATCATGACGGTGCTGCCGGTGCTGCCGCCGGACCTGCGTCCGCTGGTGCCCCTGGACGGCGGCCGGTTCGCGACCTCCGATCTGAACGATCTGTACCGTCGCGTGATCAACCGCAACAACCGTCTCAAGCGGCTGCTGGACCTGAACGCCCCGGACATCATTGTGCGCAACGAGAAGCGCATGCTGCAGGAGTCCGTGGACGCGCTGCTGGACAACGGCCGTCGCGGCCGTGCCATCACCGGTTCCAACAAGCGCCCGCTGAAGTCCCTGGCCGACATGATCAAGGGCAAGCAGGGTCGTTTCCGTCAGAACCTGCTCGGTAAGCGGGTGGACTACTCCGGTCGTTCCGTGATCGTGGTGGGCCCGACCCTCAAGCTGCACGAGACCGGTCTGCCGAAGAAGATGGCGCTGGAGCTGTTCAAGCCGTTCATCTTCGCCAAGCTGGAAGCCCGTGGCCTGGCCACCACCATCAAGGCGGCCAAGAAGATGGTCGAGCGCGAAACCGCCGAGGTGTGGGACATCCTCGCCGAGGTGATTCGCGAGCACCCGGTGATGCTGAACCGGGCGCCGACCCTGCACCGTCTGGGTATCCAGGCGTTCGAGCCGGTGCTGATCGAGGGCAAGGCGATCCAGTTGCACCCGCTGGTGTGTGCCGCCTTCAACGCGGACTTCGACGGTGACCAGATGGCGGTGCACGTGCCGCTGACCCTGGAAGCGCAGCTGGAAGCGCGCGCGCTGATGATGTCCACCAACAACATCCTGTCCCCGGCCAACGGTGAACCGATCATCGTGCCGACCCAGGACGTGGTGCTGGGGCTGTATTACATCAGCCGCGAGAAGATCAACGCCAAGGGCGAAGGCCGCGTGTTCTCCGACACCAAGGAAGTGATGCGCGCCCTGGGCACCAAGGAAGTGGATCTGCACGCCCGCATCAAGGTGCGCGTGTACGACGTGGTCAAGGATCAGGAAGGCCGTGTCGAGGAAGGCACCCGGCTGGTGGACACCACCCCGGGCCGCTGCAAGATCTGGGACATCGTGCCCGCGGGCATCGGCTTCGATCAGGTCAACCGCAACATGACCAAGAAGGCGATTTCCGGTCTGCTGAACACCTGCTACCGGATCCTGGGCACCAAGGAAACCTGCATCTTCGCCGACCAGATCATGTACATGGGCTTCCGCGAAGCGACCCTGTCCGGCTCCTCCATCGGCGTCGAGGACATGGTGATCCCGGCCGCCAAGGAGAAGCTGATCGCCGCCGCCGAGGAAGAGGTGCGCGAGATCGAGGAGCAGTTCGCTTCCGGTCTGGTGACCCGTGGTGAGCGCTACAACAAGGTGGTCGACATCTGGGCGCGCACCAACGACCAGATCGCCAAGGCGATGATGGACAACCTGAACAAGGAAATCGTCGTCAACAAGCAGGGCGAGGATGAGGAGCAGGCGTCCTTCAACTCCATCTACATGATGGCGGACTCCGGCGCCCGGGGTTCCCCGGCGCAGATCCGGCAGCTGGCCGGCATGCGCGGCCTGATGGCCAAGCCGGACGGCTCGATCATCGAGACCCCGATCACCAGCAACTTCCGTGAAGGGCTGAACGTACTCCAGTACTTCATCTCCACCCACGGGGCGCGGAAAGGTCTGGCGGATACCGCACTGAAGACCGCGAACTCCGGTTACCTGACCCGTCGCCTGGTGGACGTGGCCCAGGATCTGGTGATCACCGAGCAGGATTGCGGCACCGAGGACGGTCTGCTGATGACCCCGCTGATCGAAGGCGGCGACATCGTAGAGCCCCTGCGCGAGCGGGTGCTGGGCCGTACCGTGGCGCGCGATCTGGTGCGCCCGGGCACCGACGAAGTGGTGTTCCAGGCTGGCCTGGTGCTCGACGAAGTCTGGGTGGAAAAACTCGAGGCCATGGGCATCGACGAAATCGCGGTGCGTTCGCCGATCACCTGTAAGACCAAGTGGGGCATCTGTTCGTCCTGCTACGGTCGTGATCTGGCGCGCGGTCACCGGGTCAACGTGGGCGAGGCCGTGGGCGTTATGGCGGCTCAGTCCATCGGTGAGCCGGGTACCCAGCTGACCATGCGGACCTTCCACATCGGTGGTGCCGCCAGCCGGGCCACCGCGGTGTCCAACATCCAGATCAAGCACGGCGGCAAGGTGCGGTTCCATAACGCCAAGCACGTGCAGCACAAGGACGGTCTGGTGATCGTTTCCCGTTCCGCGGACCTGGCCGTTCTCGACGACCTGGGCCGTGAGCGCGAACGCTACAAGATGCCCTACGGTGCCCTGGTCACGGTCAACGAAGGCGACAGCGTGGACGGCGGTCAGGTGGTCGCCACCTGGGATCCGCACACCCACCCGATCATCGCCGAGGTGGCGGGTAAGGTGCAGTTTGGTGACATGGAGGAAGGCATCTCCGTGAACTACCAGACCGACGAGCTCACCGGCCTCACCAACATCGAGGTGCTGAGCAGCCAGGACCGCCCGTCCGCGGGTAAGGACCTGCGCCCGGTAGTGCGCGTGATGGATGCCAAGGGCAAGCCGGTAACGCTGCCCAACACGGACAATCCGGCCAACTACTTCCTGCCCGGCGGCGCGCTGTCGGCACTGAAGAACGGCGCGGACATCCAGGTGGGTGACGTGATCGCGCGGATTCCGCAGGAATCCTCCAAGACCCGTGACATCACCGGTGGTCTGCCGCGGGTGGCCGACCTGTTCGAGGCCCGTAACCCGAAAGAGGCCGCGATTCTCGCCGAGAAGAGCGGTACCGTCTCCTTCGGCAAGGAAACCAAGGGCAAGGTGCGGCTGGTAATCACCCCGGACGAAGGCGGCGACACCTACGAAGAACTGATTCCCAAGTGGCGTCAGCTGAACATCTTCGAAGGCGAGCACGTGGAGAAGGGCGAGGTGGTCTCCGACGGCCCGCTCAACCCCCACGACATCCTGCGTCTCATGGGTGAGGTGGAGCTGGCCCGTTACATCGTCAACGAAGTGCAGGAGGTCTACCGCCTGCAGGGCGTGAAGATCAACGACAAGCACATCGAGACGATCATTCGTCAGATGCTGCGCAAGGTGGAAATCACCGAGGTCGGCGACTCTCCGTTCATCAAGGGCGAGCAGATCGAATACGCCCGCCTGGTGGAAGAGAACGAGCGCCTCAACGGCGACGACAAGATGCCGGCGCGGGGCGAACGCCTGCTGCTGGGTATCACCAAGGCGTCCCTGGCCACCGAGTCGTTCATCTCCGCGGCCTCCTTCCAGGAGACCACCCGGGTGCTGACCGAGGCGGCGGTGACCGGCAAGGAAGACGGCCTGCGCGGCCTCAAGGAAAACGTGGTGGTGGGGCGTCTGATCCCGGCCGGTACCGGCTATGCCTACCACGAGGAGCGCCGCCGTCAGCGGGCCGAAGCCAGCGGCGACGGCCCCACCATGGACGAAGTGGAAGCGGCCCTGTCCGAGGCGCTCAGTTCCTCCGACCAGGAGTAACCGGGCCCCCGGAGCGGGCATGGACCTCCGGCGCCTTGACTTGGCGCCGGGGGGTCCCTAGAATCCGTCGCCCCTGTCTATAGCCCGGAAAAGGCTATGGAACGAACACAAGGGTGACGACCCGAAAAGCAAGGTTCGTCACAGAACTGTAAGCGTGGAGCAGTAGTTTCATGGCAACTGTAAACCAGCTTGTGCGGAACCCGCGCAAGAGAAAGGTTGAGAAAAGCGACTCGGTCGCCCTGCAGGGCTGCCCGCAGCGTCGCGGCGTTTGCACCCGGGTGTACACCACTACCCCGAAAAAGCCGAACTCCGCGCTGCGTAAGGTTTGCCGGGTGCGCCTGACCAACGGTTATGAAGTGTCCTCCTATATTCCGGGGGAAGGTCATAACCTGCAGGAGCACTCCGTGGTGCTGATCCGTGGCGGTCGTGTAAAAGACCTCCCCGGTGTGCGTTACCACACCGTGCGTGGCACGCTGGACACCGCCGGTGTTCAGGATCGCAAGCAGCGTCGTTCCAAATACGGCGCCAAGCGGCCGAAGAAGTAAATACACCCCTTTCCATACGGCCGGGCGCCTGGCGACCCGGCGGGATGAGTAAGGCCGGGCTTCGTCCCGGGTAACCCTGAAGCTTTCCCCGCCCTGGCGGGGCATGATGAGGAACACATCCGATGCCAAGAAGACGCGTCGTAGCCAAACGCGAGATCCTGCCGGATCCCAAGTTCGGAAGCCAGCTGCTGGCCAAGTTCATGAACCACGTAATGGTCGACGGCAAGAAGTCCGTGGCCGAGCGCATTGTGTACGGTGCGCTGGATACCGTGGCTGAGCGCAAGAATGGCGAGCCCCTGGAACTGTTCGAGAAAGCCCTCGACAACATCCGCCCGATGGTGGAAGTGAAGAGCCGCCGTGTCGGTGGTGCCACCTATCAGGTGCCGGTCGAGGTGCGTCCGAGCCGCCGTACCGCCCTGGCCATGCGCTGGCTGGTGGACTCCGCCCGCAAGCGGGGTGAGAAAAGCATGGCCCAGCGTCTCGCCGGTGAGGTGATGGACGCGGCGGAAGGCAAGGGCGCCGCCATGAAGAAGCGGGAAGACGTGCACCGCATGGCCGAGGCCAACAAGGCCTTCTCCCACTTCCGCTTCTGAGGCAGAAGGCAGCACGAGTAAACCGGCCTGCGATCAGGCCGGTTTTTGTATTGGATTCAGTGAATCGAGGTTAGCAGCGTGGCACGTAAGACTCCTCTCAACCGTTATCGCAATATTGGTATCTGCGCGCACGTGGACGCGGGCAAGACCACGACCACCGAGCGCGTTCTTTTCTACACCGGTGTGTCTCACAAAATCGGTGAGGTGCACGATGGTGCCGCGACCATGGACTGGATGGAGCAGGAGCAGGAGCGTGGTATCACCATTACCTCCGCCGCTACCACCACCTTCTGGCAGGGCATGGACCAGCAGTACGACCAGTACCGCATCAACATCATCGACACCCCCGGGCACGTGGACTTCACCATTGAGGTGGAACGTTCCCTGCGGGTTCTCGACGGTGCCGTGGTGGTGTTCTGTGGCACCTCCGGCGTTGAGCCGCAGTCCGAGACCGTATGGCGCCAGGCCAACAAATACGAAGTGCCCCGCATCGTGTTCGTCAACAAGATGGACCGTGCCGGCGCCAACTTTGAGCGCGTGGTCGAGCAGATCCGCAAGCGCCTCGGTGCCAAGGTGGTTCCGATTCAGCTGAACATCGGCGCCGAGGACGAGTTCAAGGGCGTGGTCGACCTGATCCGGATGAAGGCGATCTACTGGAACGAAAACGACATGGGCATGACCTATGAGCAGAAGGATATTCCTGAAGAGCTCAAGGGTCGTTGCGACGAGCTGCGCGAGCAGATGGTCGAGTCCGCCGCCGAGGCCTCCGAAGAGCTGATGGAGAAGTACCTCGAGAATGGCGAGCTGACCAACGAGGAAATCAAGGCGGGCCTGCGTCAGCAGGTGCTGGCCAACGAAATCGTTCTGGCTCTGTGTGGTTCCGCGTTCAAGAACAAGGGCGTGCAGGCCATGCTCGACGCGGTGGTGGAATACCTGCCGGCGCCGGACGAAGTAAAAGCCATCCAGGGCGTACTGGAAGACGGCGAGACCGTGGAGTCCCGTGTGTCCTCCGACGAGGAGCCGTTCTCTGCGCTGGCGTTCAAGATCGCCACCGACCCCTTCGTGGGCTCTCTGACCTTCATCCGGGTGTACTCCGGGGTGCTGAATTCCGGCGACTCCGTGTACAACTCCGTGAAGCAGAAGAAAGAGCGCGTGGGCCGTCTGCTGCAGATGCACGCCAACAGCCGCGAAGAGATCAAGGAAGTGCGCGCCGGCGACATCGCCGCCTGCGTGGGCCTGAAGGACGTCACCACCGGTGACACCCTGTGTGACCTGAACAAGGTGATCGTGCTCGAGCGCATGGAATTCCCGGATCCGGTGATCTCCGTGGCCGTGGAGCCGAAATCCAAGGCCGACCAGGAGAAGATGGGCATGGCCCTGGCGCGTCTGGCCCAGGAAGATCCCTCCTTCCGTGTGAAGACCGACGAGGAAACCGGCCAGACCATCATCTCCGGCATGGGCGAGCTGCACCTGGACATCCTGGTGGACCGCATGCGCCGTGAGTTCAAGGTGGAAGCCAACATCGGCGCGCCGCAGGTGGCGTACCGCGAGACCTTCACCAAGCCGGCCGACGTGGAAGGCAAGTTCGTCAAGCAGTCCGGTGGTCGCGGCCAGTACGGTCACGTCAAGGTCAAGTTCGAGCCCATCGACCGCGATGAAGAGTTCCAGTTCGAGGAACAGATTCACGGTGGTGTGGTTCCGAAGGAATACTTCGGCGCGGTCCAGAAGGGTATCGACGAGCAGCTGCAGGCCGGCGTGCTGGCCGGTTATCCGATCCTGGGCGTGAAAGCGATTCTCTACGACGGTTCCTACCACGAGGTGGACTCCAACGAGAACGCCTTCCGCATGGCGGGTGCCCTGGCCGTGAAGAACGCCGCCAAGGAAGCCGGCGCGGTACTGCTGGAGCCGATGATGAAGGTGGAAGCGGTAACCCCCGAGGAGTACATGGGTGACGTGATGGGCGACCTGAACCGTCGCCGCGGTATCGTGCAGGGCATGGAAGACACGCTGTCCGGCAAGATCATCCGCGCCGAGGTGCCGCTGTCCGAGATGTTCGGCTACGCCACCGACCTGCGTTCCATGTCCCAGGGCCGTGCCAGCTACTCCATGGAGTTTCTGAAGTACGCCGAAGCGCCGCGCAACATCGCCGACGATGTGATCAGCGGTAAGAAATCTTAAATTTACGGTTAATTTGTTAAAGGTATAGAGCCGTGGCAAAGGAAAAGTTTGAACGTAGTAAACCGCACGTAAACGTAGGCACCATTGGTCACGTTGACCATGGTAAGACGACGCTGACGGCCGCCCTGACGCGGGTGTGCTTCGAGACCTGGGGTTCCGGTTCCGCGAGCGCGTTCGATCAGATCGACAATGCGCCGGAAGAGCGTGAGCGCGGTATTACCATTGCGACCTCTCACGTGGAGTACGACTCCCCGAACCGTCACTACGCGCACGTTGACTGCCCCGGCCACGCCGACTACGTGAAGAACATGATCACCGGTGCGGCGCAGATGGACGGCGCGATCCTGGTGGTGAGCGCGGCGGACGGCCCGATGCCGCAGACCCGCGAGCACATCCTGCTGTCCCGCCAGGTGGGCGTACCCTACATCGTCGTGTTCCTGAACAAAGCGGACATGGTGGACGATGAAGAGCTGCTCGAGCTGGTTGAGATGGAAATCCGTGAGCTGCTGAGCAGCTACGACTTCCCGGGCGACGACACCCCGATCATCAAGGGTTCCGCGCTGAAGGCGCTGGAAGGCGACACCAGCGACATCGGCATGCCGGCGGTAGTGAAGCTGGTTGAGTGCCTGGACGACTACATCCCGGAGCCGGAGCGCGCCGTGGACCAGCCGTTCCTGATGCCGATCGAGGACGTGTTCTCCATCTCCGGCCGCGGTACCGTGGTAACCGGTCGTGTGGAGCGTGGCATCATCAAGGTGGGCGACGAGATCGAGATCGTTGGTATCAAGGACACCACCAAGACCACCTGTACCGGCGTGGAAATGTTCCGCAAGCTGCTGGACGAAGGCCGCGCGGGTGAGAACGTGGGCGTGCTGCTGCGCGGCACCAAGCGTGACGACGTTGAGCGTGGTCAGGTGCTGGCGAAGCCGGGCTCCATCACTCCGCACACCAAGTTCGAAGGTGAAGTGTACGTGCTGAGCAAGGAAGAGGGTGGTCGTCACACCCCGTTCTTCAACGGCTACCGTCCGCAGTTCTACTTCCGTACCACGGACGTGACCGGTGCGTGCACCCTGCCGGAAGGCACCGAAATGGTGATGCCGGGCGACAACGTGCAAATGACCGTTCAGCTGATCGCGCCGATCGCGATGGAAGAAGGTCTGCGCTTCGCGGTCCGCGAAGGCGGCCGTACCGTGGGCGCCGGCGTGGTGTCCAAGGTCATCGAGTAAATAGTCAGACGAAAAATGGTCGGGGCTCTTGCCCCGGCCTTTTTTTGTCTCTATAATTTGCGCCCTCTTTGCCGGTAAAGCGGTTAAAGAGCGCGATCAACCGGGGCATCGTTCCCGGGCTTGTTTTGACACCCACCACCTTCCGGATGGATAGGTCGGGCGGGCTTTTTGCCATCTAATGAATGGTTCGAAACAGTCTGGAGTTTGTTAGCTATGGCTAACCAGAGAATCCGCATCCGTCTCAAGGCCTTTGATCATCGACTGATCGATCAGTCCGCCCAGGAGATCGTGGATACGGCAAAACGGACGGGTGCGCAGGTACAGGGGCCGATTCCCCTGCCGACGCGCAAAGAACGGTTTACGGTGCTGATCTCTCCGCATGTGAATAAAGATGCGCGGGACCAGTACGAGATCCGCACTCACAAGCGGCTGGTGGATATCGTCGAGCCCACGGACAAAACCGTGGACGCGCTGATGAAGCTGGACCTGGCTGCTGGTGTGGACGTGCAGATCAGCCTGGGATAACTGGCCTGAGAGACAGCTCAGACCTACAACTACGGGCGGTTCAACCGCGACAGGTTGTAAAGAGGTAAACAATGGCGATTGGTGTAATCGGTCGGAAATGCGGGATGACCCGGGTGTTCACTGAAGAAGGTGTCAGTGTTCCGGTTACCGTTATCGAGGTAACTCCGAACCGGGTAAGTCAGGTCAAGACCGACGAGACAGATGGCTACGAAGCCGTGCAGGTAACGGTGGGTGAGCGCCGGGCCAACCGGGTGACCAAGCCTCAGGCGGGTCATTTCGGCAAGGCGGGCGTGCAGGCGGGCCGCAAGGCGGGCGAATTCCGCGCCGAAGCGGGCGAGCTGCAGGCCGGCTCCGAAATCACCCTGGAGATTTTCGAGGCGGGTCAGTCCGTGGACGTGACCGGCACTTCCAAGGGGAAGGGCTTCGCGGGTGCCGTGAAGCGTTGGAATTTCCGTACCCAGGATGCGACCCACGGTAACTCTCTGTCCCACCGGGCACCCGGCTCCATCGGTCAGAACCAGACCCCGGGGCGGGTGTTCAAGGGCAAGAAGATGGCCGGTCATCTGGGCGCCGAGCGTGTCACGGTTCAGAACCTGGAAATCGTGCGCGTGGACGCGGAAAAGAATCTGTTGCTGGTAAAGGGTGCCATCCCCGGTGCGGCCGGTGGTGATGTGATCGTGCGCCCGGCAGTGAAGGCGAAGGCCTGAAAGAGGAATAGAGGATGAATCTCAATACTGCCTCTGGAGGTACCGTAACCGTTTCCGAAGTCGCCTTCGGCAAGGACTTCAACGAGCCTCTGGTTCATCAGGTTGTGACCGCGTTTCTGGCCGGTGCCCGTCAGGGTTCCAAGGCTCAGAAAAATCGCGCCGCGGTAGCGGGCGGTGGTCGCAAACCCTGGCGTCAGAAGGGAACGGGTCGGGCCCGCGCGGGCACCATTCGCAGCCCGCTGTGGCGTGGCGGCGGCAAGACGTTCGCAGCCGAGCCCCGCGATTTTTCCCAGAAAGTGAATCGCAAGATGTACCGCGGCGCGCTGCGTTGCATTCTGTCCGAGCTGGTGCGCCAGGAGCGTCTGGTGGTGGTCGATGAGTTCGCCATCGAGGCTCCCCGGACCAAGGAAGTGGCCACCAAGCTGAAGGATCTGGCGCTGAGCAGCGTGCTGATCGTCACCGGTGAAGTGGACGAGAATCTGTACCTGGCGGCCCGCAACCTGCCCAAGGTGGACATTCGTGACGCCAAGGGTGTGGATCCGGTCAGCCTGATCGCCTTCGAGAAAGTGCTGATCACGGTGCCGGCTCTGAAACAGCTTGAGGAGGCGCTGGCATGAACAAAGAGCGTATTTTTAGCGTACTTCTCGCGCCGCATATTTCCGAGAAGGCCACCATGGTGGCCGAGCAGGGCAACGCTTTCGTGTTCAAAGTCGCGAAAGACGCCAACAAGCTGGAAATCAAGAAAGCGGTGGAAAGCCTGTTTGATGTGAAGGTTCGCTCCGTGCGCACCCTCAACGTCAAGGGCAAGCAGAAGTTCTTCGGCCGCATCTCCGGCAAGCGCGCGGGCTGGAAAAAAGCCTACGTGTCGCTGGCGGAAGGTCAGGACATCGATTTCCTGGGCGCAGAGTAAGGTAAGGGAGTAAGGAATCATGGCGATTGTAAAAACCAAGCCGACTTCCCCGGGCCGCCGCTTTGTCGTCAAGGTGGTCAGCGAGGAGCTCTACAAAGGCGCTCCGTACGCACCGCTGCTGGAAGCCAAGAGCAAGAACGGCGGCCGTAACAACAACGGTCGCATCACCACCCGCCATAAAGGTGGTGGTCACAAGCAGAAGTACCGTCGTGTCGACTTCCGTCGCAACAAGGACGGCGTGCCGGGTGTGATCGAGCGGATCGAATACGATCCCAATCGCTCCGCGCACATCGCCCTGGTCAAGTACCTGGACGGCGAGCGTCGCTACATCCTGGCGCCCAAGGGCCTCAAGGCCGGCGACCGGGTGCAGTCCGGTGAAGACGCGGCGATCAAGGTGGGCAATGCCCTGCCGCTGCGCAACATCCCGCTGGGTTCCACGGTTCATAACGTGGAAATGAAGCCTGGCAAGGGTGGCCAGCTGGCACGGTCCGCCGGTACTTCGGTGCAGGTTCTGGCAAAAGATGGTGGTTATGTGACCCTGCGTCTTCGCTCCGGCGAGATGCGCAAGGTGCACGCCGAGTGTGTGGCCACCATCGGTGAAGTCTCCAACAGCGAGCACAGTCTGCGCTCGCTGGGTAAGGCCGGCGCCAAGCGCTGGCGGGGTGTTCGCCCGACCGTACGTGGTGTGGCGATGAACCCGGTGGATCACCCGCACGGTGGTGGTGAAGGCCGCACTTCCGGTGGTCGTCATCCGGTAACCCCGTGGGGCGTACCCACCAAGGGCCACAAAACGCGTACCAACAAGCGCACCTCCAAGATGATTGTGCGCGACCGTCGTAAGTAAGGGATAGAGAGAGGTTCAGGCTGTGCCACGTTCACTGAAGAAAGGTCCGTTTCTGGATCACCACCTGCTCAAGAAGGTGGAAGAAGCGGTGGAAGCCGGCTCCCGTAAGCCGATCAAAACCTGGTCCCGTCGCTCCATGATCATCCCGGAGATGGTGGGTTTGACCATCGCGGTGCATAACGGCCGTCAGCATGTGCCGGTATTGGTCACTGAGCACATGGTGGGCCACAAGCTGGGCGAATTCGCCCTGACCCGCACCTACCGCGGGCACATCGTGGACAAGAAGGCTAAGCGATAAGGTGACAGCCATGGCGACTGAAGTTGCAGCCCGTCTGCGGGGCGCAAGAATTTCGGCTCAAAAGGCCCGGCTGGTGGCAGACCAGATCCGCGGCCTCGAGGTGGAGAAGGCGTTGAATGTTCTCGCCTTCAGCCCCAAAAAGGCGGCCCGGATTGTTAAAAAGGTGCTGGAGTCCGCGATTGCCAACGCGGAAAACAACGAAGGCGCCGACGTGGATGAGCTGAAAGTATCCACGATCTTCGTGGATGAGGGCATGACGATGAAGCGTATTCGTCCGCGCGCCAAAGGCCGCGCCGATCGCATTCTCAAGCGTACGTGCCACATTACTGTGAAAGTCTCGGAAGGTCAGGAGTAACCAGATGGGTCAGAAAGTTCATCCGATCGGTATCCGCCTGGGCATCGTCAAGGAGCACAACTCCCTGTGGTATGCCGGGCCGAAAACCTATTCCGACTGCCTGGTTACCGATCTGCAGGTACGTGAGTATCTGTTCAAGCGACTGAAGAACGCGTCCGTGAGCCGGGTGAAAATCGAACGTCCCTCCGAGAACGTTCGGATCACCATCTCCACCGCGCGTCCCGGTATCGTGATCGGTAAGAAGGGCGAGGATGTGGAGCGCCTGCGCCGTGACGTGGCCGCCATGATGGGTGTGCCCGTTCACATCAATATCGAGGAAGTGCGCAAGCCCGATCTGGATGCGCGTCTGGTGGGCGACAACATTGCCGGTCAGCTGGAGCGTCGCGTGATGTTCCGCCGCGCCATGAAGCGGGCCGTGCAGAACGCCATGAAGGCCGGCGCCGAGGGCATCCGCGTGCAGCTGTCCGGTCGTCTGGGCGGCGCCGAGATCGCCCGTACCGAATGGTACCGCGAAGGTCGGGTTCCCCTGCACACGCTGCGTGCCGATATCGACTACGCCAGCGTCCGTGCGGAAACCACCTACGGCACCATCGGCGTCAAGGTCTGGATCTTCCGCGGCGAAGTGCTGGGTGGCATGGAGCAGGTGCAGGAAGAGCAGAAGCAGCAGTCCAAGGGCGCCAAGAAGCGCGGCCGCGGTTAAAGGGTAACTAACGATGTTGCAGCCGAAGCGTACCAAATTCCGGAAAGTTCAGAAGGGCCGTAACCGCGGCCTGGCACAGCGGGGCAGCAAGGTGTCTTTCGGCACCGTGGGCCTGCAGGCCACCGGTCGTGGCCGGATCACCGCTCGCCAGATCGAAGCCGCGCGTCGTGCCATGACCCGTCATATCAAGCGGGGCGGCAAAATCTGGATTCGCGTGTTCCCCGACAAGCCGATTACCCAGAAGCCCCTCGAGGTTCGGATGGGTAAAGGTAAGGGTAACGTGGAGTACTGGGTAGCCCAGATTCAGCCGGGCCGCATGCTCTACGAAATGGAAGGTGTTTCAGAAGACGTGGCGCGTGAAGCGTTTCGTCTCGCCGCGGCCAAGCTGCCGATCAGCACCCGCGTTGTGACCCGGACGGTGATGTAAGCCATGAAAGCGAGTGAACTGAGAGAAAAGAGTGTTGAAGAGCTGCAGAACCAGCAGCTCGAGTTGCTGGAGCAGCAGTTCAAGCAGCGCATGCAGCTGGCATCCGGGCAGCTTTCACAAACCCATAACCTCGGGAAGGTTCGCCGTGATATCGCACGTGTGAAAACCATTCTGAGAGAGAAGCAGGGTAACTAGTCATGGCAGAAGCGAAAGAACAACTGCGCCGGACCGCGACTGGCAGAGTGATCTCCAACAAGGGTGATAAAACCATCACCGTGTTGGTGGAGCGCCGGGTTCAGCACCCCATTTATGGCAAGATCATCAAGCGGTCCACGAAGTTGATGGCGCATGATGAAGAGAATCAGTGCAACGAAGGCGACCTGGTCACTATCGAAGAGTGCCGTCCGCTGTCCAAGCGTAAGACCTGGACGCTGGTGAACGTGGTGGAACAGACCAACAAGGTCTGACCGACGTTGCTGTGGCTGCCTGCAGGGCAGGAGTTGGAGAGAGTAAGCGATGATTCAGACCGAAACCATGCTCGAAGTCGCCGATAACAGCGGTGCGCGTCGAGTGCAGTGCATCAAGGTGCTGGGTGGTTCCCACCGCCGCTATGCAGGCATTGGTGACATCATCAAGGTCACAGTAAAGGAAGCGATTCCGCGCGGCCGCGTCAAGAAAGGTGACGTGATGACCGCGGTGGTGGTGCGCACCCGTCGTGGCGTGCGTCGCCCGGATGGCTCCGTGATTCGTTTCGATGAAAACGCCGCGGTGCTGCTGGGTAACAACAAAGCGCCGGTAGGTACCCGGATCTTTGGCCCGGTGACTCGTGAACTGCGTACCGAGCAGTTCATGAAGATCATTTCACTGGCACCGGAAGTTCTTTAAAGGCGGGTGAAGGCAATGCTCAAGATCAAGCGTGATGATGAAGTCATCGTAATCGCGGGCAAGGACAAAGGTAAGCGCGGCAAGGTACAACGCGTGCTGCCGAACGGCCGCCTGGTAGTGGCCGGTGTGAACGTGGTGAAGAAGCACGTGCGCGCCAATCCTAACCGCGGAATCCAGGGTGGCATCGTGGAACAGGAAGCCGGTATCGACGCTTCCAACGTGGCCATCTGGAATGCCAAGGCCGAGAAGGCGGACCGCGTGGGTTTCCGCGTCGAGGACGGCCGTAAGGTGCGTTTCTTCAAGTCCAACGGCGAACCGCTGGACGCGTGAGGACAGGTGGACCATGAGTGATCTGAAAAAGGTTTACAACGAAGAGATCGTGCCGAAGCTCAAGGAGCAATTCGGTTACGACAACGTCATGGAAGTGCCGAAAATCACCAAGATCACCCTGAACATGGGTGTGGGTGAAGCGGCCTCGGACCGTAAGGCCATCGAAGGTGCCTTGTCCGACATGACCGCGATCGCCGGCCAGAAGCCGTTGGTTACCAAGGCACGCAAGTCCGTGGCGGGTTTCAAGATCCGTGAGGGCTGGCCGATCGGCTGCAAGGTGACGCTGCGTAACCGTCGTATGTACGAGTTTCTGGAGCGTCTGGTGTCCGTGGCGATCCCGCGGGTACGCGACTTCCGTGGTCTGAACCCCAAGTCCTTCGACGGCCGGGGTAACTATTCCATGGGCCTGCGCGAGCAGATCGTGTTCCCGGAAATTGATTTCGACAAGGTCGACAAGCTGCGTGGTCTGGATATCACCATCACCACCACGGCGAAGACCGACGACGAAGCACGCGCGCTGCTGCGCGCCTTCAACTTCCCGCTGAAGGGCTGAGAGGATTTGTCATGGCAAAGGTCTCTATGAAAAATCGGGAGGCGAAGCGCGCCAAGCTGGTTCAGCGTTACGCCGCCAAGCGTGAAGCGCTGAAAGCGATCATCCAGGATCCCAACGCCGAACCCGAGGCGAAGTGGGATGCTCAGATCCAGCTTCAGAAACTGCCGCGCGACTCCTCCCCGGTACGCCAGCGTAATCGCTGCCGGATCACCGGTCGTCCGCACGGCTATTACCGTAAGTTCGGTTTGAGCCGCATCAAGCTGCGCGAAGCGGCGATGCGCGGCGACGTCCCCGGTCTGGTTAAATCCAGCTGGTAATCGAGTAAAAGCGGAGCGATTGCGGCATGAGCATGCAAGATACCCTGGCGGATATGTTTACCCGTATCCGCAATGCGCAAATGGCCCGGAAGAGCAAGGTGGAAATCCCCTCTTCCAAGACCAAAGAGGCCATTGCCAAGGTACTGAAGGAAGAAGGTTACATCGAAAGCTTTTCGGTGGCTGGCGACAAGAAGCCGGTCCTGACCGTGGAGCTTCGGTATTTCGAGGGCCAGCCGGTGATCGAGAAGATCGCCCGGGTGAGCCGCCCCGGCCTGCGCGTTTACAAGAACGCCGGTGATATTCCCAAGGTCAAGGGCGGTCTGGGCGTGATGGTCGTGTCCACCAACCAGGGCATTATTTCCGATCGCGCGGCACGCCAGGCCAACGTCGGCGGCGAGCTGATCTGCGAAGTGTCCTGACGGTGACGGTGTAGACGGGTTAGGTGCAGCAATGTCTAGAGTAGCGAAGAATCCGGTTAAATTGCCCAGTGGCGTCGAAGTGAAAGTCGACGGCGCCAAGGTGTCCGTCAAAGGCGGCAAGGGCAACCTGGAACACGAAGTGCACGAACTGGTGGAAGTGTCCGTGGACGACGGTGTGTTCACCGTCAAGCCGCGCGAGGAGTCCCAGGAAGCCTGGGCACTGGCCGGCACCACCCGGGCCTTGGTCAACAACATGGTCACCGGCGTGTCCGAGGGCTTCGAGCGCAAGCTGGTCCTCAACGGCGTGGGTTACCGCGCTCAGGCCCAGGGCAAGACCCTGAACCTGACGCTGGGTTTTTCCCATCCGGTGGCCTACCAGCTGCCCGAGGGCATCACCATCGAGACCCCGACCCAGACCGAAATTGTCATCCGGGGCATTGATAAGCAGCTGGTGGGTCAGGTTGCCGCCAATGTCCGTGGTTTCCGTCCGCCCGAGCCCTATAAAGGCAAGGGGGTGCGCTATGCCGATGAGCAGGTGCGCCGTAAGGAAGCCAAGAAGAAATAATCGTTGAGACTAGAGCCATGATGGACAAGAAAGTTGCACGTCTGCGCAGGGCCAAACGTACTCGCCTGAACATCCGCGAGTCCGGCCAGATCCGTCTGTCCGTACATCGCACCCCGCGCCATATCTATGCACAGATTACCAGCGCGGCCGGTGACCAGGTTCTGGTTGCGGCGAGCACGGTGGAGAAGGACCTGCGTGGTGGGGCGACCGGCAATGCCGACGCCGCCGCCAAAGTGGGCGAAATGATCGCGAAGCGCGCCAAAGAGGCGGGCATCGAGCGCGTCGCCTTTGACCGTTCCGGTTTCCGTTACCACGGTCGTATCAAGGCGCTGGCCGATGCCGCGCGCGAAAACGGGCTTGAATTCTAAGGGTGCTTGGTTATGGCGAAAGTTGATCCCAACGAAGGTCTCCAGGAGAAGCTGGTTCAGGTGAACCGGGTCGCCAAGGTGGTCAAAGGCGGCCGGATCTTCGGCTTCACCGCGTTGACCGTGGTGGGCGACGGTAAGGGCAAGGTAGGCTTCGGCCGCGGCAAGGCACGCGAAGTGCCGGCGGCGATCCAGAAAGCCCTGGAAGCGGCCCGTCGCAATATGATTCAGGTGGACCTGAAAGGCACCACCATCCAGCACCCGATCAAGGCGCGTCATGGGGCCTCCAAGGTCTACATGCAGCCCGCCGACGACGGTACCGGTGTGATTGCCGGCGGTGCCATGCGCGCCGTGCTGGAAGTGGCCGGTGTGCAGAACGTACTGGCCAAGTGCTACGGCTCCACCAATCCGGTGAACGTGGTGCGGGCGACCTTCAACGGTCTCAAGCAGATGTCCTCCCCGGAATCGGTGGCGGCCAAGCGTGGCAAGTCCGTTGAAGAGATTCTCGGCTAAGCGCACACAGACGGAAGCTTAAACATGGCTGACAAGATCAAAGTAACCCAGGTTAAAAGCACCAACGGTCGGCTGGAAGGCCACAAGGCCTGTGTGCGCGGTCTCGGGCTGCGCCGCATCGGTCACACCGTTGAAGTCGAAGACACGCCTGCGGTGCGCGGCATGATCAACAAAGTCGCGTACATGGTACGGGTAGAGGGAGAATAAGCGATGCGTCTCAATGATCTGCATCCGGCTGACGGTTCCCGTCCGCAAGAGAAGCGGGTAGGCCGTGGTATCGGCTCTGGTCTGGGCAAGACCGGTGGTCGTGGCCACAAAGGTCAGAAGTCCCGTTCCGGTGGTACCGTGAAGCCCGGTTTCGAAGGCGGTCAGATGCCGCTGCAGCGCCGCGTGCCCAAGTTTGGCTTCACCTCCAAACTGGCCATGGCCACCGCCGAGGTTCGCCTCGAGGAACTGGCCAAGGTGGAAGGCGACGTGGTCGACCTGGACACTCTGAAAAAAGCCGGCGTGGTTCGCTCCGACAAGAAGCGCGCCAAGATCGTACTGCGTGGCGCCATTGATCGCGCGGTCACCGTACGCGGCGTGGCGATCACCAAAGGTGCGCGCGAAGCGGTGGAAAAGGCCGGCGGTAAAATCGAAGAGTAAAAGGCGGGGTTATGGCCAAGAACCGTGCACAAACTTTGAAGAACAGCACCGGGGCCTCCGGCGGCGCCACCCGTGAACTGGGGCGCCGCATCGCGTTTCTGCTGGGCGCCCTGGTGGTGTTCCGCATTGGTGCGCACATTCCGGTGCCGGGGATGAACCCGGACGCGTTGCAACAGATGTTCAACAACAACCGGGATACCATTCTTGGCCTGTTCAACATGTTCTCGGGCGGTTCGCTGGAGCGCATGAGTATTTTTGCGCTCGGCATCATGCCGTACATCACCGCGAGCATTGTGATCCAGCTGATGAGCGCCGTGGTGCCTTCCCTTGAGCAACTGCGCAAGGAAGGGGAGCAGGGTCGCCGCAAGATCACCCAGTACACCCGGTATCTGACCGTGGTGCTGGGCCTGATTCAGTCCTTCGGCGTGGTCGCCGGGCTGAAGAGCCAGGGCATCACCCTGCTGCCGGAAGCGGCTTCCTCCATGCAGGTGGCGAGCTTCTACTTCGTGGCGGTGAGCACCCTGGTGACCGGGACCGTTTTCCTGATGTGGCTGGGTGAGCAGATCACCGAGCGCGGCATCGGCAACGGCATCTCGATGCTGATTTTCGCTTCCATCGTGGCCGGTCTGCCCGGCGCGGTGGCGCAGACCTTCGAGTCCGCCCGGCAGGGCGACCTGAGTCTGCTGGCCATGCTGCTGGTGTTCCTGGTGGCGGTGGCGGTGATCTTCGGCGTGGTGTTCGTGGAGCGTGGTCAGCGGCGTATCACGGTGAACTACGCGCGGCGCCAGCAAGGCCGCCGGGTCTACGCGGCCCAGCAGAGCCATCTGCCGCTGAAGGTGAACATGGCGGGCGTGATTCCGGCCATCTTCGCCAGTTCGATCCTGCTGTTCCCGGCGTCCATCAGCCAGTGGTTCAGCACCAGCGATCCGGACTCCTGGTGGGGCCAGACGCTGCGCACCGTGAGTGACGCTCTGCTGCCTGGCACGCCGCTGTACATTTTGCTGTTTACCCTGGCGATCGTGTTCTTTTGCTACTTCTACACGGCGCTGGTGTTCAATCCGAAAGACGTGGCGGACAACCTGAAGAAATCCGGGGCCTACATCCCCGGCATTCGTCCCGGTGAGCAGTCCGCCCGTTATATCGATACGGTGATGGGCCGCCTGACGCTGATCGGCGCGGTCTACATGACCCTGGTCTGTCTGCTGCCCCTGGGCCTGCAGGCGGTCTGGAACGTGCCTTTCTATCTGGGCGGCACCTCCCTGCTGATCGTGGTGGTGGTGGTGATGGACTTCTGGTCGCAGGTCAACTCGCACCTGATGTCCACCCAGTACGAAAAGTTGATGAAGAAAGCCAACCTGAAAGGGTATGGCGGCACCGGTCTGGTGCGTTAACGGCCCGCGGGCCAACGGTAAAACGAGGCGAGTGCGATGAAAGTTCAGGCTTCTGTGAAGAAGATCTGCCGCAACTGCAAGGTGATCCGTCGTAAGGGTCGCGTCATGGTGATCTGCAGTGCCGAACCCCGGCACAAGCAGCGCCAGGGCTAAGGCTCTGTCGGGGCAGAACTTCTTTCCTTGGATTTGGTTGAAATTCAGTCGGTGTGACGCTAGACTCTTCCGCCTTTCGGCGCCAGAGCCTGGCACCACCGCGTTGTGAATCGGAGATATTCGGATGGCCCGTATTGCAGGCGTTAACATCCCGGACAACAAGCATACGGTGATTTCCCTCACCTATATTTTCGGGATCGGCCGCACCCGTGCCCGCAGCATCTGCGAGCAGACCGGCATCGACCCGACGGCCAAGGTTCGTGATCTGTCCGGCGACCAGCTGGACGCGATCCGCGCCGAAGTGGCCAAGGTTTCCACGGAAGGCGATCTGCGCCGGGAAATCAACATGAACATCAAGCGCTTGATGGATCTCGGCTGCAACCGCGGTATCCGTCATCGCCGCAGCCTGCCCCTGCGCGGGCAGCGTACCAAAACCAATGCCCGGACCCGCAAGGGCCCGCGGAAACCGATCCGCAAGTAAGTCCTGATTTGGATTGAGCAACATGGCTAAAGCGAAAAGAGACAGTGGCGCACGTCGGAAGAAGGTAACGCGGACCGTTGCGGACGGTATCGCGCACGTTCACGCTTCTTTCAACAACACCATCATCACCATCACCGACCGCCAGGGCAACGCGCTGTCCTGGGCGACCTCCGGTGGTGCGGGCTTCCGTGGTTCTCGCAAGAGCACCCCGTTCGCGGCGCAGGTAGCCGCCGAGAACGCGGGCAATGCCGCCAAGGACTATGGCCTGAAAAACCTGGAAGTGCGCGTGAAGGGCCCCGGCCCGGGCCGCGAGTCCTCTATTCGCGCCCTCAACGCCTGTGGCTACAAAATCACCCACATCCAGGACGTGACGCCGATTCCGCACAACGGTTGTCGTCCGCCCAAGAAGCGCCGCGTGTAACGGGAGTTAGAGCAAGATGGCAAGATACATCGGTCCCAAATGCAAGCTTTCCCGTCGTGAAGGCACTGACCTGTTCCTGAAGAGCGGCATCCGTCCGCTCGAGTCCAAGTGCAAGGCGGAACAGCCCCCGGGCCAGGCCGCCGGTGGCCGTCGCCCCGGTCGTCTGTCCGACTACGGCGTGCAGCTTCGTGAAAAACAGAAAGTCCGTCGTATGTACGGCGTGCTGGAGAAGCAGTTCCGCGGCTACTACAAGAAAGCCGCCCGTTCCCGTGGCGCCACCGGTGAGGTGCTGCTGCAGCTGCTGGAAGGCCGTCTGGACAACGTGGTTTACCGCCTCGGTTTCGGCGCGACCCGCTCCGAAGCCCGTCAGCTGGTGGCCCACCGCGCCATTCTGGTCAACGGTCAGAGCGTGAACATCGCCTCTTATCAGGTCGCGCCCGGTGACGTGGTCAGCGTGCGTGAGAAGTCCAAGAACCAGCTGCGCGTGAAGAACGCCATGGAGCTGGCTCAGCAACGCGGCTTCCCGACCTGGGTGGAAGTGGACGAGAAGAAGCTCGAGGGTACCTTCAAGGCCCGCCCGGAGCGCATCGATCTGCCGGCCGAGATCAACGAAAACCTGATCGTCGAGCTGTACTCCAAGTAACGACTGCCTGAGGGATCTCTATGACCGCCGTGAACGAATTTCTCACGCCCCGCTCGATCGCGGTCAACGCGATCAGCGAGACCCACGCCAAGGTCGTTCTGGAGCCGCTGGAGCGTGGTTTCGGCCACACTCTGGGCACCTCGCTGCGCCGCATTCTGCTGTCCAGCATGCCGGGCTGCGCGATCACCGAAGTGGAGATCGAAGGCGTACAGCACGAGTATTCCTCCATCGAGGGTGTGCAGGAAGATGTGATCAACATCCTCCTCAACCTGAAGGGCGTGGCCCTGAAGATGGATGATCGTGACGAGGCCACCCTGGAGCTGGTGAAGAAGGGTCCCGGTGACGTGACCGCCGACGATATCCAGCGCGATCACAGCGTGGAAATCGTCAACCCGGATCACCTGATCTGCACCATCACCGGCGACACCGAGCTGCGCGTGCGCATGAAAGTGCGCAAGGGCCGTGGCTACGAAGCCGCCGACAGCCGTCAGAATGACGACGACGAGACCCGTGGTATCGGCCGCCTGCAGCTGGACGCCAGCTACAGCCCGGTACGTCGCGTGGCCTATGTGGTGGAAGCCGCCCGGGTGGAGCAGCGCACCGACCTGGACAAGCTGGTGATCGATCTGGAAACCGACGGCACCATCGACCCGGAAGAGGCGATTCGCCGCGCGGCCACCATTCTTCAGCAACAGATCGCCGTGTTCGTCGATCTGGAGCAGGATTCCAAGCCGGAACCCAAGCAGGAACGTGAGGAAATCGATCCGATCCTGCTGCGCCCGGTGGACGATCTGGAGCTGACCGTCCGCTCCGCCAACTGTCTGAAGGCGGAGAACATCTACTACATCGGTGACCTGGTACAGCGTACCGAGGTGGAACTTCTGAAGACGCCCAACCTGGGCAAGAAGTCCCTCACCGAGATCAAGGACGTGCTGGCTTCCAAAGGCCTGTCGCTGGGCATGCGCCTGGAAAACTGGCCGCCGGTCAGCCTCCGGGACGATGACCGGCTCAACACCAAGTTGCGTTAATCGATTTTAGGAACAGAACCATGCGTCATCGCAAGAGCGGCAGAAAACTGAACCGGAACAGCTCACACCGTCAGGCCATGTTCCGCAACATGGCGGTGTCGCTGTTTGAACACGAAGCGATCAAGACCACGCTTCCCAAAGCCAAGGAACTGCGTCGGGTGGCCGAGCCCCTGATCACCCTGGCCAAGGAAGACTCCGTGGCCAACCGTCGGCTGGCGTTCGACCGCACCCGGTCGAAGGAAATGGTCGGCAAGCTGTTCAACGAGCTGGGCCCGCGCTACAAGTCCCGCCCCGGCGGCTACCTGCGCATCCTGAAGATGGGCTTCCGTGCCGGCGACAACGCCCCGATGGCGTACGTCGAGCTGGTGGATCGCCCGGAAGGCGAGGCCGTCGAAGCCGAATAAGCCCGCCGGCCGTTCGCGGCCGCGTGCTGAATCAAAACCCCCGCACCGGAAACGGCGCGGGGGTTTTGTTTTGCCTGATGGGCACCGCCCGCCTCTCCGCGGCCGCCCGCATCAATGTCCCGCCAAAGCACGATGAACCAAAAAAAGCCCGGCCCACCGAAGTGGGCCGGGCTTTTTCTTGCCGGTGGAACGCGGCGGTCAGGCGGCGTCGGTGCTGACCGAATGGCGGATCAGATGATCGAAGGCGCTCAGCGCCGCCTTGGCCCCTTCGCCCACGGCGATCACGATCTGCTTGTAGGGCACGGTGGTCACGTCGCCGGCGGCGAATACCCCGGGCACGGACGTTTCGCCCCGCGCATCGACGATGATTTCACCGTGGGCGGTCAACTCCACACTGCCCTTGAGCCAGTCGGTGTTGGGCAGCAGACCGATCTGCACGAACACACCCGCCAGAGCCACGGTATGCTCTTCGCCGGTCTTGCGGTCCTTGTAGACCAGGCCGTTGACGCGGCCGTTCTCACCGGTGATCTCGGTGGTCTGGGCGCTCACCAGCACGGTCACATTGGGCAGGCTGTGCAGCTTCTTCTGCAGCACCGCGTCCGCGCGCAGCTTGTCGTCGAACTCCAGCAGGGTCACATGCTTGACCACACCGGCCAGGTCGATGGCCGCTTCCACGCCGGAGTTGCCCCCGCCGATCACCGCCACGTCCTTGCCCTTGAAGAGCGGGCCGTCGCAGTGCGGGCAGTAGGCCACGCCCTTGCCCTGATATTCGCTCTCGCCAGGCACGTTGATCTTGCGCCAGCGGGCACCGGTGGCCAGCACCAGGGTTTTCGACTTCAGGCTGGCGCCGGACGCGAAGCGTACTTCGTGCAGCCCGCCTTCCTGGGAAGCGGGGATCAGCTGCTCGGCGCGCTGCAGATTCATGATGTCCACTTCGTAGCTGCGGACATGCTCTTCCAGCGCGGAGGCCAGCTTCGGCCCGTCGGTTTCCGTCACCGAGATAAAGTTTTCGATGGCATTGGTGTCCAGCACCTGGCCGCCAAAGCGTTCCGCGGCCACGCCGGTACGGATGCCCTTGCGGGCGGCATAGATGGCGCTGGCCGCGCCCGCCGGACCGCCGCCAACCACCAGGACGTCAAACGGGTCCTTGGCGTTGAGCTTCTCGGCGTCACGCTCGGCGGCACCGGTGTCCAGCTTGGCGATGATCTCCTCCAGATCCATGCGGCCCTGGCCGAACGGTTCACCGTTCAGGAATACACTGGGCACCGCCATCACTTCGCGGGCTTCCACTTCGTCCTGGAACAGGGCGCCGTCGATGGCCACGTGCTGAATGTTGGGGTTGAGGACCGCCATCAGATTCAGCGCCTGAACCACGTCCGGGCAGTTCTGGCAGGACAGGGAGAAATAGGTCTCGAACCGGAAGTCGCCGTCCAGCGCCTTCACCTGGTCGATCACCTCGTCGCTGGCCTTGGGCGGGTGGCCACCCACCTGCAGCAGCGCCAGTACCAGCGACGTGAATTCGTGGCCCATGGGGATGCCGGCGAAACGCAGGCTGATGTCGCCATCGATACGGTTCAGGCTGAACGAAGGTTTACGGTCGTCGTCGCCGTCTTCGCGCAGGCTGATCTTATCGGACATGCCTTCGATTTCGTGCAGCAGCTCCGACAGTTCCCTGGATTTGTCGCCATCGTCCAGGGACGCGACCATTTCAAACGGTTGCGTGATGCGCTCCATGTAGGATTGCAATTGGGTTTTCAGATTGGCGTCCAGCATGCCGGTCTCCATGAACTAGAAAGGAATAGGGGGGTGGGGCGGAAAAGGCCCGGGCGCGCGGCCCGGGCCGGGATCACACGGTCAGAGCGTGATCAGATCTTGCCAACCAGATCCAGGGACGGTGCCAGGGTTTCTTCGCCTTCTTTCCATTTGGCGGGGCACACTTCGCCCGGATGGGCGCGCACGTACTGTGCCGCTTTCACTTTGCGCAGCAGGTCGGAAGCGTCACGGCCGATGCCTTCGGCGGTGATTTCCAGAGCCTGGATCACGCCGTCCGGATCGACGATGAAGGTGCCGCGGTTGGCCAGGCCTTCGTTCTCACGCAGCACTTCGAAGTTACGGCTGATGGTCGCGGTCGGATCACCGATCATGGTGTACTTGATCTTGCCGATGGTTTCGGAGCTGTCGTGCCACGCTTTGTGGGTGAAGTGGGTGTCGGTGGAAACGGAATAGATTTCCACGCCCATCTTCTGGAACTCTTCGTAGTGATCGGCCACGTCACCCAGCTCGGTGGGGCATACGAAGGTGAAGTCGGCCGGGTAGAAGAAGAACACCGCCCAGTTGCCTTTGACGTCGGCATCGCTCACTTCGATGAACTTGCCGTCTTTGAACGCCTGGGCCTTGAACGGTTTGATTTCGGTGTTGATTACAGACATGTCGTAAAGCTCCTTTTGAGAGTGGTCAACGTGACACCCCCTAAGATAGGGGTGAAGGTGTGATATTAATAATGGATTGCGGAAATAATCATGATTGGTGTCTCCTATCGAAGGATTCACCTCAATCGTCGCCCTCCTTGGTCCGCAACGCTGCCTCCGCGTCGTCCATCCAGTCGTCGCCCAACTGCTGCTGAACGTAGTCACGGATGAATTGCCGTACCTTCTGGGACGGCGTCACGTCTTCCCGGGCACAGAGCTGCTCGAACATCGCCTTCTTGCGCGGATCGATCAGCAAAGTCAGGCGGGCGGTGCGTCTTTCCACGGTGCCTCCGGTCAGGGTCGCGGTCATCGCCCGAAGCTATGTTAAGTTCAGGATGTTAATTTGATTAACATATGATTCGGGTCTTATTGCAATATAATGTCCGCCAGTCGTTTTTCAACCGGGTCGGGACCGTCCATGTCGCATCGAGCGCACCTTTTTTCCCTGCGTCCCGCCCACGCGCTGCGCGAGAGCCTGGCGGAGGGCTACGACCGGCGGCGCCTGGGCCGGGACCTGGTCGCGGGTCTGACCGTGGGCCTGATCGCCATCCCGCTGTCCATGGCGCTGGCCATCGCCAGCGGGGTGGCGCCGCAGTACGGCCTTTACACGGCCATCGTGGGCGGCTTTCTGATCGCCCTGCTGGGCGGCTCCCGTTTCAGCATCTCCGGCCCCACCGCCGCCTTCGTGGTGATTCTCTACCCGGTGGCCCAGAGCCACGGAATCACCGGCCTGCTGCTGGCCACCATGATGGCCGGCGTGATGCTGGTGGCGATGGCGGTGCTGCGGCTGGGCCGACTGATCGAATACATTCCTCCGCCGGTGACCCTGGGCTTCACCGCCGGCATCGCGGTGGTCATCGCCACCCTGCAGATCAAGGATTTTCTGGGGCTGCCGCTGGAGGCGCTGCCGGAGTCCTACCCGGCCAAGCTGATGGCCCTGGCCGGCGCGCTGCCGGGCCTGGATCCGGCCAGTCTGGCGGTGGCGGCGGCCACGCTGTTTACCCTGCTGGCCTGGCCGCGCCTGAAAACGCCGCTACCGCCCCATCTGCCGGCGGTGCTGGTGGGCGCATTGCTGGCGCTGGGGTTCAACCATCTGGGCGCCGAGGTGCCCACCATCGCGTCCCGCTTTCATTATGTGCTGGACAACGGCCTGAGCGGGCAGGGCATTCCGCCGGTGCTGCCGGAGCTGGCCTGGCCCTGGGCGCGCCACGGTGAGCCGTTGCCCTGGGGCGAGCTGGTGAGCCTCGCGATCAGCCTGGTGCCCACCGCCTTCGCCATCGCCATGCTGGGCGCCATCGAGTCGCTGCTCTGCGCGGTGGTATTGGACGGCATGACCGGCCGGCGCCACAGCGCCAACAGTGAGTTACTGGGGCAGGGTATCGGCAATCTGGTGGTGCCCTTGTTTGGCGGCATCACCGCCACCGCCGCCCTGGCCCGGTCCGCCGCCAACTACAAGGCCGGCGCGCAAACGCCGGTGGCGGCCATGGTGCATGCCCTGGTGGTGTTGCTGGCCATGGTCGCCCTGGCCCGCTGGTTGGGCTATCTGCCCATGCCCGCCATGGCCGCGCTGTTGATGCTGGTGGCCTGGAACATGAGCGAGGCCCCCAAGGCGGTGAAGTTGGTGCGGCGGGCGCCGTTGGGCGATGTGCTGGTGTTCCTGACCTGCTTCGCGCTGACCGTGCTGGTGGACATGGTGGTGGCCATTACCGTGGGCGTGCTGCTGGCGTCGGTGCTGTTCGTGCGTGAAATCGCCGCCATGACCCGGGTGTCCGACATCACCGCCTCGGCACGGGTAAAGGCCTATGATCCGCCGGCGGACTGGGCGGTGTTCAAGATCAGTGGCGCGCTGTTCTTCGCCGCCGCCGACCGGGTGTTCGCCGAACTGGCGGAACTGGCCGGCGAGCGGCGCATGCTGGTGCTGTATATGGACGGGGTGCCGGTGATGGACGCCGGCGGCCTGGCCGCCCTGCAGGGGTTCCTGGCCCGCTGCGAACAGGCCGGCACCCGGGTGCGGATCGCCGATCTGCAGTTCCAGCCGCTCAAGACCCTGGCCCGCGCCGGCCAGGAATCGCGCCCGGAAGCCTGCACCTTTCATTCCACCCTGGACGACGCTTTACGCGCGCCGGCCTGAGGGGCCGGCTTTACGCGATTTTGCGATTGGGACTCTTGTTTTCCAACCCCGTCAGCGGCATCACTAGGGGATACCCCATACCCCTTTTCGATCACGCACGCAGGGAGAAATCATGAGTGAAAAACAACCGTTCCTGACCGATATAAAGACCATTCGCGAGCGCGCCCGCAATCATATCGAGCAGGGCGCGGTGACCGCCGGCTACGCCGCCGACCGGGAAACCGTGCTCAAGCTGCTCAATGAAGCGCTGGCCACCGAGATCGTCTGCACCCTGCGTTACAAGCGTCACTACTACATGGCGGACGGCCTGAACGCGAAAATCGCCGCCGATGAGTTTCTCGAGCACGCCCAGCAGGAGCAGCAGCACGCCGACTGGCTGGCGGAGCGCATCGTCCAGCTGGGCGGCGAGCCGAACTTCTCCCCGGAGGGCCTGCAGAGCCGCAGCCACGCCGAATACGTGGCCGGCGACACGCTCAAGGAAATGGTGAAGGAAGACCTGATCGCCGAGCGTATCGCCATCGACAGCTATCGCGAAATCGCCACCTATCTGGGCGACAAGGACCCCACCACCCGCCGCATCATGGAAGAGATCCTGGCCCAGGAAGAAGAGCACGCCGACGATATGGCGGCGATTCTGGAGGCCCTCTGAGGGCCGGGCCGCACCCCGTCCGAATCCTGAACCCGGGCACCACGACTCAATGGAGGAACGCCGAGTGATCAAGCCGGAACGAGAACGCCGCCACGGCAAAACCGTGGCGGGCATCCAGGTGCGCACCAACAAGGAGCGCGAACTGCAACCCGAGGATGCACAGCTGGACCGGCTGTGGGAGAAATTCAACGACGAGCGCCTGGCGGATTCGATCCCGGACAAGGCCGCCGGCTCGCCGGTATACGGCGTCTACACGGAATACGACAACGGCGCCGACGGCGATTACAGCGTCCTGGCCGGGGTCGAGGTGACCGACGAAACCAAGGTGCCGGACGAGTTCGCCACCCTGACCCTGGAAGCCGGCGAATATCTGGTTTTCCATGGGGACCGCGCCGGACCCGACGCCGCCATGGAGATCTGGGGCAAGGTCTGGCACTACTTTGAGACGGAAGATGCGCCGCAGCGCACTTTTCTGACCGACTACGAGGTCCATGAAGCGGACCGCGTGACGCTGTACGTGGGGATCAAATAAGACGCACCGGTGATCAGCCGCCGCGTACCCGGCGGCCCCGGTAGATAATCGTCTTCTCCGGCCCGCTCTCCGACGACGCCCCGGCGTCCGCCGGCGGGTCGGGCAATGGTTGCCCCCGATACATGCGACGTGCCGGGCGCTGCTCCGTGGAGCCGTGCACCGGCTCATCCTCGGGCATCGCGTCGCCCGCTTCTTCGTCGATCTGCCTGATCAACCGTTTGAGTTCCGTGGAGCCGCTGCGCCCGGCGTACTCGCTGAGCGCTTCGCGCAGCCGCGGATCGGTAAGCGTCAGCTTGACCCCGAATTCATCCCGGATCAGCCGGCGACACTGGTTCACCAGCGTCACCACCCGATAGTGCATCAACCAATGGGCATTGATTCCCCCGCTCATGGTCCCTCCATGACGTCGTCCCGGACCCGGAAGAACCAAGCAGCTTCCGTGCCAGAGCGGGGGCGGGGCTATTTCCCGGCGCGGCGGGCCGCCGCTTTTTTCTTCTTGGCGGCGGGTCCTTGGGCCGTACCCAGCATGGGTTTCAGGAACCGGCCGGTGTGGCTGCCCTTGGTGTCGGCCACCTGCTCCGGGGTGCCCTCGGCGATGATGCGGCCGCCGCCGTCGCCGCCTTCCGGGCCCAGGTCGATGAGCCAGTCGGCGGTTTTGATCACATCGAGATTGTGCTCGATCACCACGATGGTGTTGCCGTGGTCCCGCAGCCGGCTGAGCACATCCAGCAGAAGCTGGATGTCCTGGAAATGCAGGCCGGTGGTGGGTTCGTCGAGGATGTACAGGGTGCTGCCGGTATCCCGCCGGGACAGCTCCCGGGCCAGCTTGACGCGCTGGGCCTCGCCACCGGACAGGGTGGTGGCCGCCTGGCCCAGCTTGATGTAGCTGAGCCCCACGTCCAGCAGCGTCTGCAGGCGGCGCTGCAGCGCCGGCACCGCGTCGAAGAATTCGCGGGCCTCCTCGATGGTCATCTCCAGGACTTCGTAGATGTTCTTGCCCTTGTAGGTGACCTCCAGGGTTTCCCGGTTGTAGCGTCTTCCCTCGCACACTTCGCAGGGCACGTAGATATCCGGTAGGAAGTGCATCTCCACCTTGATCACGCCGTCGCCCTGGCAGGCCTCGCAGCGGCCGCCCTTGACGTTGAAGCTGAAGCGGCCGGGCTTGTAGCCCCGGGCCCGCGCTTCCTGGGTGCCGGCGAACAGCTCGCGCACCGGTGTGAAAATGCCGGTGTAGGTGGCCGGGTTGGAGCGCGGCGTGCGGCCGATGGGGCTCTGGTCAATGTCCACCACCTTGTCCAGGTGTTCCAGCCCTTCCAGCTTCTCATGGGGCGCCGCTTTCAGGGTGGAGGCCTTGTTCAGCTTGGTGGCCGCCAGCGGATAAAGGGTGTGGTTGATCAGGGTGGACTTGCCGGAGCCGGACACCCCGGTGATGCAGGTGAACAGCCCCAGGGGCACGTTCAGCGGGTCGCCCTTGAGGTTGTTGCCGGTGGCGCCGAACAGGGTCAGCCACTGGTCCTTCTCGTTCTCGTGGCGCTGGGCCGGTACCTCGATGCGCTTGCGGCCGGACAGGTAATCGCCGGTCAGCGAGGCCTTGTTGGCCGCTACCTGTTTGGCGGTACCCTGGGCCACCACGCGGCCACCGTGGACGCCGGCCCCCGGGCCGATATCGATCACATAGTCGGCGGTGCGGATGGCGTCTTCGTCGTGTTCCACCACCAGCACGGTATTGCCCAGGTCGCGCAGGCGGGTGAGGGTATTGAGCAGCCGCTCGTTGTCGCGCTGGTGCAGGCCGATGGAGGGCTCGTCGAGCACGTACATCACGCCCACCAGGCCGGCGCCGATCTGGCTGGCCAGCCGGATGCGCTGGGCCTCGCCGCCGGACAGGGTCTCGGCGCTGCGCTCCAGGGTCAGGTATTCCAGACCCACGTTGACCAGAAACTGCAGCCGGTCGCGGATTTCCTTGAGAATCTTCTCGGCGATCTCGCCTCGGCTGCCGCTCAGCTTGAGGCTGTCGAAGTGGGAGAACGCCTTGCCCACCGCCAGCCGCACCACCTCGGGCAGGGTGGTCTCGTTGATGTAGACGTGGCGGGCCGCCTCGCGCAGCCGGGAGCCGTTGCAGCTGGGGCAGGTGGAGGTGGACAGGTAGCCGGCCAGTTCCTCGCGCACCGCTTCCGATTCGGTGTCCCGGTAGCGGCGTTCCATGTTCGGCAGAATCCCCTCGAAGGGGTGATTGCGCTTGATAATGTCGCCGCGCTCGTTGAGATAGCGGAACTCCACATCGTCCTTGCCGGTGCCGTGGAGAATCTTGCGGCGGGTGGCCTTGGGCAGCTTTTTGAACGGCTGGTCCATGTCGAAGTCCAGGCTCTGGGCCAGGGCATTGAGCATCTGGAAGTAATAGACGTTGCGCCGGTCCCAGCCGCGGATCGCGCCCTCCGCCAGGGACAGCTCGTCGCTGGTGATCACCTTGTCTTCGTCGAAGAACTGCTTCACGCCCAGGCCGTCACAGCTGGGGCAGGCGCCGGCCGGGTTGTTGAACGAAAACAGCCGCGGTTCCAGCTCCGGAATCGAGTAGCCGCACTGGGGGCAGGCGAATTTGGCGGAGAAGGTGATTTCCTCGCCGTCGCCCTCCATGGGGGCGACCACGGCGATGTCGTCGGCCAGATTGAGAGCGGTTTCGAACGACTCCGCCAGGCGATTCTGCAGGTCGCCACGGACCTTGAAGCGGTCCACCACCACTTCGATGGTGTGCTTCTTGTTCTTGTCCAGGGTGGGCGCTTCGTCCAGGTCGTGGATGCGCCCGTTCACCCGGGCGCGGATAAAGCCCTGCGCGCGCAGTTCGTCGAACAGGTTCAGATGCTCGCCTTTCTTCTCGCGGACCACCGGTGCCAGCAGCATCAGTTTGCTGCCTTCCTCCATGGCCAGCACCTGATCGACCATCTGGCTGATGGTCTGGGCCGCCAGGGGCGCGCCATGTTCGGGGCAGCGGGGCTCACCCACCCGCGCGAACAGCAGCCGCAGATAGTCGTAAATCTCGGTGATGGTGCCCACCGTGGAGCGCGGGTTGTGGCTGGTGGACTTCTGCTCGATGGAAATGGCCGGGCTGAGACCCTCGATGTGGTCCACATCGGGCTTTTCCATCATCGACAGGAACTGCCGGGCATAGGTGGACAGCGACTCCACATAGCGGCGCTGGCCCTCGGCGTACAGCGTATCGAACGCCAGGGAGGATTTGCCGGACCCGGACAGCCCGGTGATCACCACCAGCTTGTCGCGGGGAATGTCGAGATCCACGTTTTTCAGGTTATGGGTGCGCGCGCCCCGAACCAGGATGGTATCCATGAGATGGCGAGCCCTCGGCTACTGTCAAAATGAACAGTGCAGTATAGGCGAAAGATCGTGAAGGGGAAAAGAAAGGTCGACGCTGCGGGAACGTCCGGCGGGGGGAACCGGACGGCGGGCCGGACAGCCCGTGATCAGAGGTTTTCCTGGGCCCAGTTCACCGCCTGCAGGCGATTGGAGGCGTTGATCTTTTTGAAAATGTTGTAAATGTGGGTCTTGATGGTGTGCGGGCTGAGGTTGAGCACCTTGGCGATCTCGGAATTCTTGGCGCCGGTGGCCATTACCTTGAGCACCTCGATCTCCCGGTCGGTCAGGTTCACCTCGTTACGGGCGAAGGTCTTGTTGAAGGCCCGGCTTTTGACCAGGTACTGCTGCAAAACCTTGCGCGGGAACCAGAGCTCGCCCTTGAACATGGCCTTGATGCCCTTGGTCAGCAGATCCTGGGGGCAATCGTGCTGGAAGCCGCCATTGACCATGGGCAGCCCGGCCAGCCGGGTCAGGTCGTCGTCGTGGTCCACATTGAACACGCCGATGAGGATTTCATTCTCGATACGGCGGTCCACGTCCATCAGCCGGGTGATCACCTGATTGACATCCACGGAATGGAAATCCACCAGGAACAGGTTCTGTTCCACGCCGGCCAGGTCGTTTTCGTCCACCTGATCCACGGATTTCACCGCCATGGCGGGGATCGAGGCTTTATCGAGGAATTCAGTCAGCAGCGCATTCTGGAGATGCTGGCCACCCACTACATACACTCGTTGTGCAGTCAGACTGTTCATTCATTCGTCCATGACACAACCCGGGGGTCCCCGGGGGCTAAGAAGAAAAACTGAATCAAGTCATCAATTTATCACCGCTTCCACGGGGGTTCAATTTACTATCGACAGCGATTTGCACGTCACCCCGCCGTCCTGGAATCTGCTACACTTCCCGCCCATTTCTCGTAGCCCCGACCCTCGACCATGACGGACGCTTCCCGGGCCGCCCTGCGGCGCACCGAACTGACCACCACCGGCTCCCTGGCGGCGATCTTCGCGCTGCGCATGTTCGGGCTGTTCATGATCCTCCCGGTTTTCGCGGTTTACGGCACCGGGCTGGAAGGCGCCACGCCCCTGTTGATCGGCACCGCCATCGGCGCCTACGGGCTGATGCAGGCGATCCTGCAGATTCCCTTCGGCATGCTGTCCGACCGCTTCGGCCGGCGCCCGCTGCTGCTGGCGGGCCTGTTGTTGTTCGTCGCCGGCGGCGCGGTGGCGGCCCTCAGCGACACCATCTACGGCGTGATTCTGGGCCGCGCCCTGCAGGGCGCCGGCGCCATCGCCAGCGTGATCATGGCGCTGATCGGCGACGTGGTCAGCGAGCGCCACCGCACCCGCGCCATGGCGCTGATCGGCATGTCGGTGGGCGCCTCCTTTATTCTGGCGCTGATCCTGGGGCCGGTGCTGGCCCATTGGCTGGGCCTGAGCGGCCTGTTCTGGCTCACCGTGGTGCTGGGCACCCTGGCCATGGGCGTGGCGTTTTCGGTGCCCTCGCCCCAGGTGCGCGCCAGCGAGCCGTTGCCGGCCCGGCTGCGTTTCCGCCGGGTGCTGGGCGACCGCAACCTGCGCCGCCTGGATCTGGGCATCATGGTGCTGCACCTGACCATGACCGCCTCGTTCGTGGTGCTGCCGCAGCTGCTCAAGCACCGCCTCGGGCTGGACCTGGACCAGCACAGCCTGCTGTATCTGGCGGTGCTGGTGACCAGTTTCCTGGCCATGGTGCCGCTGATCATCGCCGCCGAGCGGCGCGGGGCCCTGCCGGTGAAGCGCGCCGCGGTGTGCCTGCTGATCGTCGCCGAGGTGCTGCTGGCCCTGGCCGGGCAGACTCTGTGGCACTTCGTGCTGGCCCTGTTCGTCTATTTCATGGCCTTCAACCTGCTGGAAGCCCTGTTGCCGTCCCTGGTGGGGCGGGCGGCGCCGGCCGGCACCCGTGGCACCGCCATGGGCGTCTATTCCACCAGCCAGTTTCTGGGCGTGTTCATCGGTGGCCAGTTGGGCGGCGCTCTCTACCAATGGGTGGGGGCCGAGGCGGTATTTCTGGGCTGTGCCGGCCTGGCGGTGGTCTGGCTGCTGTATCTTTGGGGCATGGGGGAATTGCCCAAGCTGGATAACCGGGTGGTGCACCTGGGCCGCCAGCAGGACCCGACCCAGGCGGCCAGCCGGCTGCGCGCCATCCCCGGCGTGCTGGAGGCGGTGGTGGTGGCCGAGCAGCGCCTGGCCCTGCTCAAGGTCGATAACCGGGAGCTCGATGAACAGGCCCTGGAGGCCCTGGCCGGCGAGGTTCGGGAGCCGTCCTGACCGGGGGTTACTCCGGGCCGCGTAAAGCTGCACAATATCCGGTCTGCATACATAACCGCACCGGCGCGTCGCCGGTGGTCGTCCGAACGTAGGGAGCGAACAGCCATGGCACGAGGCGTCAACAAAGTCATTCTGATCGGCAATCTGGGCGCCGATCCGGAAACCCGTTTCATGCCCAGCGGCGGGGCCGTCACCAATATCCGCCTGGCCACCAGCGAAACCTGGAAGGATCGCCAGAGCGGCCAGATGCAGGAGCGCACGGAATGGCACCGGGTGGTGTTCTTCAACAAGCTGGGCGAGATCGCGGGTGAGTATCTGAAGAAGGGCTCCAAGGTGTACGTGGAGGGTTCCATCCGTACCCGCAAATGGCAGGGTCAGGACGGCCAGGACCGCTACACCACGGAGATCGTCGCCAACGAGATGCAGATGCTCGATGGTCGCGGTGGCGCCGGCGGCGGTGGCGACTACCAGGGCGGTGGCCAGGGGGGGTACGGCAACCAGGGCAACGACTACTACGACCAGAGCCCCGGCCAGGGTGGCGGTCAGCAGGGTGGTCAGCAGAAGGCGCCGGCCAATCAGGGCGGCGGGTTCAGCGGCCCCGCGGACGATTTCGACGACGATATTCCGTTCTAAATTCCGGGGGAAGTCATGCGGCGCTGGATAGCCCTGGGGGCGGTGTTCGTCATCAGTTTGTTGGTGTGCCTGGTGGTGCTGATGCCGGCGGCGGTGCTGGTGGACCGCCTGCCCGCTCTGCGTCCCGGCGGTGCGCCGCTGGTGCTGTCCGGGGCCCGCGGCCCCTGGTGGGATGGCCGCGTGCAGGCGCGCTGGCGCAACCGTAGCGGGGATCTGGCCTGGACACTGGACTGGCACGGTTTGACGCCCGGCCTGCAACTGTCCATGGTAAGCGACGGTCTCAACGCCGACGGCTGGCTGGGCGCCGCCTGGGGCGACTGGCGTCTGGAGCAGTGGCGGGCCACGGTGCCGGTGGCGCCGTTCAGCGCCGAGATTCCCCAGGGCAACGCGGACGGCACCGTGAATCTGACCCTGATGACGCTGGAACTCGCGGAACAGGCCGTGGTCGATGCCAAAGGCACGCTGACCTACAGCGGCGGCACGGTGACCTGGGGTCGTGATGGCGCCGCCGAGGTGCCGCCCCTGGACGGGCGCCTGGCCATGGTCGACGGGGCACCGGAACTGGAAGTCACCGGGCCGCAGCAACAACAATTGGTGCACGCACGGCTGGATAATCAGAAACTGAACGTGCAAGTGCGCCGGGCCTGGCCCCAATTGCTCGGGGTCAGTCAGGGCGGTGACCCGTCCGATGTGGTATTTCGTATGAGCCGCCCCTTGGCTCTGGGGCAGTCCGGCTGAGTTTCGTCGGATAATATTGGGGTCATACTGGCGCGCCTAGAATGCGCCGTGACACCCGCCCGGTTTCGGATGGAATGACAGGCCGGGATAACGATAAGCGGGATTGAAGGACTTTATGATTCAGTGGGCCCGGAGGGGAAACCGGCAACGATGGGAGCGGGTGGCACGCACGGTGCTGGCGCTGTTGTTGGTGGTGGTTCTCGCCTATTTGATCGCTCAGACCATCTGGCTGCTCTGGTACGGCCCGCAGGATGCGTTGCCCGGCTCGGATTTGCGCCGGGTCGCCGTCAATGGCGGTGCCCAGCAGAGCGCCGCGCTGTCCTCCTCCCAGGTGCAGCGCTGGGGCTTGTTCGGCGCCTATCAGGCCGAGCCGCAGGCGGAGCAGCGTCCGGTGGACGCCCCGGAGACGCGGCTGAGTCTGGAACTGCTGGGCCTTTTCCAAACCCGGGATCGTGGCAAATCGTCGGCGATCATTGCCGAGCGGGGCGGTGACGCCCAGCTGTATCACATTGGCGATGGCATTCCCGGCAACGCCACCCTCGAGGAAATCTATCCGGATCGGGTGATTCTCAAGCGCCAGGGGCGTTTCGAGACGCTGCGTCTGAATGAAGTGAAAGGCCTGGCCGGCGGGGTCACCCAGGTGACCGAACCGGAGCCGCGCAGCCCGGCGCCCAGCCCGGAGACCGATCTGGCCCAGCAGCGCACCGCGCTGATCCGTCAGCTCGGCCTGCAACCGGTCAGCGAGGGCGGCACCGAGGGTTACAAGATCGGCGACCGCGCCCCCAAGCAGCTGATCGAGCAGGTCGGGTTGCAGCCCGGGGATGTGGTGGCGTCGGTGAACGGCTACCCGCTGGGCTCAGAGGAAAGCGATCTGGCCGCTTTGCAGTCGTACATGGAAAGCCAGTCGGCCGTCATTGTCGTGCAGCGCGGCGAACAGGAATTTACCGTGAACTATCCACCGTGAGATGCCTATGAAGTCGGCTCTGAAAACAATAATCGCAGTAGTGGCACTCAGCCTCACGCTCAGTGTGCATGCCCAGGAACAGGCCTCGGTGGAGGCGACCGGCGATGGCAAAACCTGGACGGTGAATATCCGCAACGCGGATATCCAGGCGTTCATCAATCAGGTGGCGCAGATGACCGGCAAGAACTTCGTGGTGGACCCACGGGTGCGGGCCCGGGACGTCACCGTGATTTCCAACCAGCCGCTCACCGCCGACGAGGTCTACGAGCTGTTTCTCTCGGTGTTGCAGGTGCACGGCTACGCGGCGGTACCGGCCGGTAACGGCGTGATCAAGATCGTCACCAACACCACCGCCAAGCAGAGCAACCTGCCGCTCACCCAGAACGCCGGCAGCGTGGATGGCGAGGAGCTGATCACCCAGGTGATCACGGTGGACAACTCGCCGGTGGAAGAGCTGGTGCCGGTGCTGCGGCCGCTGGTGCCCCAGTACGGCCATCTGGCGGCGGTGGGCTCCGCCAACGCGCTGATCATCAGCGACCATGCGGACAATATTCAGCGCATGCGCGCCATCATCGGCAGCCTGGACAACGCGGAAAGCGACGAACTGGAAATCGTGCAGCTGCAGCATGCCTTCGCCGGCAACATGGTGGCGCTGCTGGAAGAGCTGACCAAGGCCGACGCCGCCGGCGGCAACAACCGCCGCCGTGGCCTGCAGGGCGGCGCCACGGTGATCGCCGACGAGCGTACCAACCGGCTGATCGTCAAGGGCGACCGGGGCACCCGCGCCCGTTTGATCCCTCTGATCCGGCAGCTCGACACCCCCTCCAGCGCCGCCGGCGGCGTTCAGGTGGTGCGGCTCAGCCACGGCGACGCGGAACAGATGGCGGAACTGCTGAAGAACTTCGCCGCCGGCGCCTCCGCGGTGCGGCAGGGCGGTGAGGGCAGCGGTGGCGCGGCGGCGGCGCGCACCGTCTCCGACGCCGACGCCCGGGTATCGATCCAGGCCGACACCTCGCTGAACGCCCTGGTGATCCGCGCCGAACCGGAAATGATGAAGGAACTGCAGTCGGTGATCAGCCAGCTGGACGTGCGTCGCGCCCAGATTCTGATCGAGGCCGCCATCGTCGAGGTCACCGGCGACAAGGCCAGCTCGCTGGGCTTCCAGTACGTGGCCGGCGACCTGAACAACGGCATCGGCGCGGTCAACTTCGGCGGCGACGGCGTCAGCATCAACTCGCTGCTGCAGGCGGTGATCACCGAGGACCCGTCGAACATCTCCCTGGGTGACGGCATCACCGCCGGCATCGGCGAGACCGACGCCGATGGCGACATCGAGTGGGGCGCGCTGATTCAGGCGCTGGCATCCACCACCAACACCAACCTGCTGTCCACGCCCAGCATTCTGACCCTGGACAACCAGGAGGCCTCGATCATCGTCGGTGAGAACGTGCCGTTCGTCACCGGCCAGGCCTCCAGCACCGGCTCCGGCGTGTCCAACCCGTTCACCACCATCCAGCGCGAGGACGTGGGCCTGACCCTGAAGGTCACCCCCCATGTGGCCGGGCTGGATACCGTGCGGCTGGAACTGGAGCAGGAAACCTCGGCGGTGAAGGATTCCATCGGCGAGGCGGTGGACATCGTCACCACCAAACGCAAGCTCACCACCACGGTGCTGGCGGACGACGGCGAAACCATCGCCCTGGGCGGCCTGATCAACGACGATGTGCAGGAAACCGTGCGCAAGGTGCCGTTGCTGGGCGACATCCCGCTGCTGGGCGTGCTGTTCCGCTCCACCAGCAAGCAGCACATCAAGCGTAATCTCATGGTGTTCATCAAACCGACGGTGCTGGCCAGCAACGACCGGCTGGTGGACATGACCCGCGAGAAATACATGGGCGTCACCGCCATGCAGTTCCGGGTCAACGATGACGGCGAGCTGGTGCGTGAAGTGAAGTTCCCGCTGCCCACCCGGGCGGACCGCCTGTTCCAGGGCCGTTCGCCGGTGTCCGACGACTATCGTCGGGCCTATGAGGCGGAGCAGAGCAAGTCGGTGGAGGATTCCGCCGCGCCGCCCACCTCCGGCCCGGTCACCGATACCGACAGCGCGCTGCCGGAGCGGGAGGCGCCGGCGGCCAGCCGGCCCGAGGAAGAGTGATCGACCGCACCGGCGCCCCAGGGCGCCGGTGTCGTTTCAGGCCGCGCGTCAGTTTTCCAGCGAGCGCAGGTTCTCCAGCACCTTGCCACCCCGTTCCAGCTTCTTGAGCAGCTCCGGATTGTCCGGGTCCAGGGGCGCCACGCTTTGCCAGAGCCGGTAGGCGCCCTGGTAGTCCCCCTTCACATACAGGGCTTCGCCGCGCTCCAGGGTGCGCTCGACGCGCTGGCGCGCCCAGGCGTCCACCTGTTTGCGCAACGGGGTAAGCTGTTCGTCGTCGCGGTGTTGCTGCAGAAAGGTGCGCGCGGCCAGCAGGTCCGCCAGCTCGCCGCTTTCCCGATAACGATCCACCCGCTGTACCGCTTCCTGGCGATGGGCCCGGTCACGGGCGTCCCGCGCCTGATCCCGGGCGCTGTGCAGCACCCTCCGGGCTTTTTCCAGGTTGTCCGGCACCGGTGCGTCCGGGTAGAGAAGGCGCGCGGTTTCCAGGGAGGAGAGCGCCCGCTGCCATTGCTGGTCGGCGGCGTAGGCCTGGCCCTGCTCCAACAACCCGCGGTAGAGCAATCCGCGGCGTTGTGTCCGCCACTCCCGGGTTTCCCGGGCGCGCCGGTCGGGATAGGGCGCCAGCGCCTCATCCACGGAGTCGGTGCGCAGCAGCGCTCCGGCTTCGGCCAGGTAGGCCTGGTTGAGCAGGTCGCGCAGGCGCAGGTCGTGGCGCAGCCGCAATCTGGCCAGCAGATCGTCCAGGGCGGCGGGGTCCACCACCTGGTCGCGAATCGAGTTCAGGGTGTCGAAGGCCTGGCGCCATTGTTCCCGGTCGGCCAGTTCCTCGGCCCGGGCCTGGGCCTGAAGCCGGTACTCCCGGCTGGCCTGCAGCACGCCCTCGCGCTGCTCCTGGAGCAGCGCGTGCTGAGGGTGATGCTCGCCGGTGTGGTCGATGATGGCCAGCGCGCGCTGGTACTGATGCTCGCGCAGCGCCGCGTCGACCCGCTGTTCCGGCGCCATGAAGGGATGAAAGGTGGCACAGCCGGACAGCAGCAGCGCCGTGCCCAGGGCCACGGTAAGGCCCGCGCGGCGGTCAGGACGTGGCACCGGGGGCCTCCGCATAGTATTCGGCGAGAAAGCGGGCGATGCGTTGTTCCATCAAGGTCTCCGACAGGGCGTGGACACCGTCCACCCGGTAGGTCCGCACCGGTTCGTTGCGACCGCGCACGCGCATGCTCCCGTATTCGGTGGCACGCACCCGGGAACCGATATTGGGGTCGTCGATGAGCGCGGCGGCGGCGATGATCTCGCCGGCGCCGGCCATGTTCGACAGCCGCGAGGCCAGGTTCACGGCATCGCCCACCACCGTGTATTGCATGCGGTCCCGGGAGCCCAGGTTACCGGCCAGCATGGCGCCGGAGTTCATGCCGATACGGAATTCCACCGTGGTCTGACCGCGCCGGGCCCGTTGTTCGTTGAGCCGGCTCACCAGTCTCTGGATCATCACCGCGCAGCACAGGCCATGGAACAGATGCTCGGAGTCTTCCTCGGGGACCCCGAACACGATCATCGCGCAATCGCCCATGTACTTGTCGATGGTGCCCCGGTAGAAGGAGGTGGCGGCGGTGATGGCGCCGAAGTAGACGTTCAGCATGTCCGCCACCGCTTCCGGCGCCAGACTTTCCGACAGGCGGGTGAAGCCGACGATATCGGCGAACACCACGGTGGCTTCCACATCGCGGCCACCCAGCGTGACCTGGTCCAGATTGGCCATCATGGTGCGCGCCACCGATGGGCTGACGAAGCGCTGCAGCACCCGCTCCACCTGATCCTTTTCAAGCATGTCGTGGGCCATGCTGTTGTAGGCCTCGATCAGGTGGCCGATCTCGTCGTTGCGGCGTTCCTGAATGCGGTATTTCAAATCGCCCTGCTGCAAGGCGCTGGTGGCGGCCAGCAGATTGTGAATCGGCTTGGCCAGCCGGCGACTGATCAGGAACGAAGCGATGATCGCCAGCAGGCCCATGGCCAGGGTGGCGGTGATCATGGTGTCCCGCACCTGGCGCTGGGCGGCGGTGATGGAGCGGTCCGACAGGGTCACCGCCACCGCGCCCACCCGGTTTTGCTCCACGGTCACCGGCGCGAAATAGGTGCTCATGGCTTCGCCCTGGTCGCGCCAGCGCTGCACGGCGCCATCCACGGGCAGGGCCCGGGGCGGCAGGTCCCCGGCCTGGTCGATGGGGGTGTTGTCACGGTCGAACAGGGCGGCGCCGTGGATGCTGTCGCTGCGCACCAGGTTGTTGATGTGCACCTTGAGCAGAAACCGGTCCTCGGCGAGCAGCGGCTCGCGGGCGGTGTGAGCCAGCTGGGCGGCGATGGCGGCGCCGAAGCTGTCGGCCTGTTGCCGCATCCGCTGCAGCTGGTCATTGAGCAGGAACACGCCCAGCAGGGTCATGCCCACCAGGATCAGGGCGGAAATCGACAGGCCCATTTTCCAGGCCACCGGAAAATAGGACGGCACATAGGGACGGATCAGCGCGCCGAAGCGGCGTCGTAGCGCGCCGCCGGGCCGGTTGGCATCCGTGTCGGGGGGCGTGTCGTTGTCTGCGGGAGTGTTCACGGACGTTACCGTAACGGCTTCTCTTGTCAGCGGGATTACGCAGTGTCACATTGCCAGACTGGCCCCGCGGAAACCACCACAAGGTCGACAACAGCATGGCTTTTATTCGCGAACGGCGTGTGCGCGCCAACGGACTGGACTTTTTTGTTGCCGAGGCGGGCGAGCCGGGTGCCCCCCTGGTGCTCTGCCTGCACGGCTTTCCGGAATGCTGGGCGTCCTGGCGCTACCAGCTGCCGGCCCTGGCGCAGTCCGGCTACCACGCGGTGGCGCCGGATCTGCGCGGCTACGGCGAGACCGGTGGCCCGAAGGAGGTGGACGCCTACCGGCAATCGCGGCTGGTGGCGGACGTGATCGCCCTGGTGGACGCCCTGGACGCGCCCCGCGCCGTGCTGGTGGGCCATGATTGGGGGTGCATGCTGGCCTGGCAGGTGGCCCGCCGCCACCCGGATCGGGTCGCCGCCGTGGCCGGCCTGTCCGTGCCCTACGGCGGGCCGGCGCCCAAGCCGCCCACCGAGTCCATGCGCGAGCTGTTCGGCGACCATTTTTTCTACATGCTCTATTTTCAGCAGCCGGATCTGCCCGAGCAGGAGCTGGAAGCCGATGTGGAGGACAGCCTGCGGCGCATGTTCCACAGTCTTTCCGCGGACGGCATCGACGACTTCCGGGTGGCGCCGGACGATACCCGGGTGCTGACCGCCATGCGGCCGCCGGCCACGCCGCCGCGCTGGATGCGCGACGAGGACCTGGCCTATTACGTGGCCCGCTTCCGCAAGACCGGTTTCACCGGCGCGCTCAACTGGTACCGGGCCATGGACGCCTCCTGGGCGGAAAGCCGTGACGATGACACCTGGACGATACCGGCGCCCACCCTGTTTCTGGGTGGCATGCAGGACCCGGTGGTGCTGTTCAGTCAGAAGGCGCTGGCGCGCATGCCGGACTACGTGCCCGACCTGACCACGGTGATGATCGACCGCTGCGGCCACTGGATCCAGATGGAGCAGGCGGTGGAGGTGAACCGGGAGTTGCTCAACTTTCTGCATGAAAAGCTGGAGCGGGACGGCGCCCCGGGCAAAAGCAGCGGCAAGGGCTGACCTGGATCAAGAGCCGGCGGCCCCGACCGGGGCATGATGCGTGTGGGGCGGCAACGCCCCGCTGCGTATGCTTCCGGAAAAACACCGGATTATCGGCCCCGCCTGGCGGGGCCTTTTTTTGCCTGATTTTCTACCAGTGAATGCCCTTGAACAGCCGGGAGAAGGCGGCCTGCTCGCGGCTGATCTTCTTCGGCGTGGCTTCCTTGCGGCCCATGGCGGCGGCGGAGTCCGAGAAAATCTTGTAGCCGGTGTTCATGATCGTCTCGGTGACCTTGGGGGTGATGAAATGCATCACCTGCCCGAGCACGCCCAGGCTGGTGGCGATCCGCTTGGGACGCCGCACGATGGCGTCGCAGATCATGTCCGCGGCCTGGTTGGGGCTGATGGTGGGCACGTGGTTATAGAGCTTGGTGGGCGCGATCATCGGCGTGCGCACCAGCGGCATATTGATGGTGGTGAAGTAGATGCCCTGGTGGGCCAGTTCGCTGGCGGCGCAGCGGGTGAAGGAGTCCAGCGCGGCCTTGGAGGCCACATAGGCGGAAAAGCGCGGCGCGTTGGTAAGCACGCCGATGCTGGAAATATTGATCACATGGCCGAAGCCGCGCTCGATCATCCCCGGCATCAGTTTCATGATCAGCCGCAGGGCGCCGAAGTAGTTCAGCTGCATGGTGCGCTCGAAGTCGTGGAACCGCGAAAACGAGTGCACCACCGAGCGGCGGATCGAGTGGCCGGCATTATTGACCAGAATGTCCACCCGGCCGTAATCGGCCAGCACCTTCTCCACCAGTTCGTCCACCGAGTCGATGTTCGACACGTCACAGCGGTAGGCGCGGGCGGTGCCGCCCAGTTGCTTGATCTCGTGCAGGGTTTCTTCCAGCTTTTCCGGGGTGCGCGCCACCACCAGCACGGTGGCGCCGGCGCGGGCCAGCTTCAGGGCGCTGGCCTTGCCGATGCCGGAGGTGGCGCCGGTGACCAGAACGATCTTGTCCTCCACCCGCTCGGGCAGGGACGGCAGCGGCTGCAACTCGTCCTCGCGGCTGTCGCGATCCGGATCCAGGTGGTTCTCCCAGAAATCCCACAGCTGCTGAATGTAGCTTTCCAGCTCCGGCACCTCGATGCCGCTGCCTTCCAGGGCGGCCCGGGCACGCTGGTTGTCGTACTCGGTGGGAAACGCCAGGAATTTGATCACCGAGGGCGGAATGTCCAGGTTTTCCAGCGCCTGATTGATCAGCATGCGCGGCGTCAGGGCGCTGACTCCCCTGCGCACGAAGCCGGGCACCGCGTCGAACACCTTGCCGTCCAGCCGCACCGGCATACGCGGCGCCTGGGCGGCGCTGGCGATGATGTCCATCACCTCGCCGAAGTTGTAGCTGCGGTCGGCGGTCAGGTGAAAGCACTGGCCGTTGCCGTCCTTGCGGTGGGCGATGTGGTCCAGGGCGTCGGCGACGAAGTCCACCGGCACGATGTTGAAGTGACCGCTGTCCAGGCCCACCAGCGGAATCCAGTTGGGCAGGAAATCCTTGATCTTCTGGATCAGCTTGAAGAAGTAATAGGGGCCGTCGATCTTGTCCATTTCGCCGGTCTGGGAGTGCCCCACCACCAGTGACGGCCGGTAAATGCGCCACGGGATGCGGCTCTCCTGGCGCACCAGGGCCTCGGCCTCGTGCTTGGTCAGCAGGTAGGGATCGTCCAGGCCCTCCGCCTCCTCGAACATGTCCTCGGTGAAGGTGCCGTCGTAGAGGCCGCCGGCGGCCACCGAGGACATGTGGTGGAAGCATTTGGCGTCCAATTTCTCGGCCAGCTTGAGGGTCTGCCGGGTGCCTTCGATGTTGATGTAGCGCTGGCTGTTCTCGTCGGCGTTCAGATCGTAGATGGCGGCGAGATGGAAAAAGTGGTCGATCTGGCCGACCAGGTCGTCCTGGTCGCGTTTGTTGACGCCGAGAAGCTTCTTGGTCAGGTCGCCGCTGATCGGCACCAATCGGCTCTCTTCCACGCACAGGCGCCGGCGCATGGCGTCCAGTTTGTATTCCGAGCCGGGGCGTACCAGGGCGAACACCCGGGCGTTGTCCCGCTTGAGCAAACGGGCGACCAGAAAGCGGCCGATAAAACCGGTGGCACCGGTGACGAAGTAGTTCATGGCAATCCCCCTTTTTATCACGACTTCCCTGGCGGCGCTCGGGTTGCGGTCCAGACTCGCTTCGATGATGCCCCCTCGGGGCGCAAAGGGCCAGGGCCCGGGCGACGGGCCGGTTGTAGTTTCCTGGCAAAGCGCTACGATGGAATCCGATTCCATTTTCGTAGAACAAGAAGGACGCTCATGAATCCGGAAACCGTTTCCCTGGCGGACGCTCTGCGCCGCCGCCGCTCGGTCCGTGGCTTTCTCGACAAACCGGTGCCCGAGGCGGTACTGAGGGAGGTGTTCGAGCTGGCCCAGCTGGCGCCGTCCAACTGCAACATCCAACCCTGGAAAGTGTTCGTGGCCTCCGGCGAGGTGCGCGATGAACTGCGCCGTCGCATGGTCGAAAAGGTCTCCGCCGGGGTGCCCATGGAACCGGATTTCGAGCCCAACGCGGGCAAGTTCGAGGGCGTCTACCGCCAGCGGCAGGTGGACTGCGCGGTGGAGCTCTACAACAACATGGGCATCGCCCGGGACGACAAGCCCGGCCGGCTGCGCGCCCAGCTGCGCAACTTCGAGCTGTTCGACGCGCCCCATGTGGTGTTCATCGGCATGGAACGCAGTTTCGGGCCCACCGTGGCGCTGGACGTGGGCATGTACATCCAGTCGCTGATGCTGACCCTCACCGCCCATGGCATCGGCAGCTGCGCCCAGGGCAGCATGCGCTATTACCCCAACGACGTGCGTGAGGTCTTTGGTGAGCCGGATTCCACGGCGATCCTGGTGGGCATCAGCTTTGGCTACGAGGACGAGGCGGTGGCCGCCAACCGCACCCGGGTGGGGCGGGCGCCCCTGGGCGACTCCGTGGCCTTCCGATCCACCCTGTGAGCGGCGCCAGCAGGGCCGATCCGTGCTATACTGCCGGGTTCACTTTTCACCCTTCCGAGCAGTATGGTCATTGTCAAAGGTTTGATTCCGGTTCGCGACAATTTGCGAGAGAGCGCCGTGGCCCTGGCGCAGGAGCTGGCGCAGCAGGCACGGGACGAGCAGGGCTGTCTGTCCTACGAGGTCTATGTGAAGGCGGACGCCCCGCGGGTGATCATGCTCTGGCAGCAGTGGACCGACCTGGACGCCCTGGAGCGCCATTTCGATTCCGAGCACCTGGACGACTTTCTCGACCGCATTCCGGACATGATCGACGGCGAGGTGCACTCCCTGCGCTTCGACGTCACCGAGGATGGCGAGGAGCCGCCCGCCGGGCCGGTGCCCTCCGCCCTGGCGGATGGCACCGTTCTGCACTGACCTCCGCTCTGAACAGGTTCCTGCCATGAAAACACGCATCGATTCCGTCGACGACGTGACGCAGAGCTTCGCCCGCCAGGGCTACATCTGCGACGCGCGCACCGCCCTGGCGGTATACCTGGCCGCCCAGCTGCACAAACCGGTGCTGGTCGAGGGCCCGCCGGGGGTCGGCAAGACCGAGCTGGCCAAGGCCGCCGCCGCCTTTCTGGAAGCGCCGCTGATCCGGCTGCAGTGCTACGAGGGCCTGGACGAGAGCCGGGCCCTGTACGAGTGGAAGTACGGCAAGCAACTGCTCTACACCCAGCTGCTGCGGGACAAGCTCAGTGGCACCCTGGCGGACACCGACAGCCTGGAAGAGAGCATGCGCCGGCTGGGTGACCTGGGCGAGGCCTTCTACAGCGACACCTTCCTGGAGCCCCGGCCGCTGCTGCGGGCGCTGCGCGCCGACGAGCCGGTGGTGCTGCTGATCGACGAGATCGACAAGGCCGACCAGGAGTTCGAGGCGTTTCTGCTGGAGCTGCTGTCGGATTTCCAGATTTCGATTCCCGAACTGGGCACGGTCCGCGCCCGCCATCAGCCGCTGGTGTTCCTGACCAGCAACGACCAGCGTGAGCTGTCCGACGCCCTCAAGCGCCGCTGCCTGCATCTGTACATTCCCTATCCGGACGCGACGCTGGAGCGGCGCATTCTGGCGGAGCGGGTGCCGGAGCTGGACGACCAGCTGCGCGACCAGCTGGTGGACTTCATCCAGCATCTGCGCGAGCAGGACATGAAAAAGCTGCCGGCGGTGTCGGAAACCCTGGACTGGGCCCGCGCCCTGGTGCTGCTGCACGCGGACAGCCTGGAGCCGGAGCTGGTGGAGCAGACCCTGACGCTGGTGCTCAAGAACGAGCAGGACGCGGAGCTGGCCCGCGAACTGCTGCCCCACTGGTTCCGCGCCCGGCGCGCCCGCTGAGCCATGGCCGGCCGGCGCCTGCATGAGTTCGTGCGTGCCCTGCGGGGCGCCGGGGTGCGCGTCTCTCCGGTGGAGGCGGAGGAGGCGTTTCGCGCCGCCGCCCTGGTGGGCTACGGCGACCGGGACCGCTTCCGCGAAACCCTGGCGCTGACGCTGGTGAAGAGCCAGGCGGAGCGGCCGGACTTCGACCGCTGCTTCGCGGCCTTTTTCCGTTTCGAAAGCGCGGACCCGGAGCAGGACGACGGCTCCGATGCGGACCACGCCGGGCAGGCCACGGCGGCGGCGCCCGACCCGGAGGCCCTGTCGGGGCCGGCCGCCGAGCTGGTGGCGCAAAGCGACACTGGCCTGGAGCAGACCCTGGCCCAGGCCGCCGCCGAGATCGACTTCACCGCCATGCAGGTGATCACCCAGCAGGGGCTGTTCGCCCGCCGTCTGCTGATGAACATGGGCATGGGGGCGGTGGACGACGAGATTCTGCGCCTGGATGCCTCCGCCCGGCCCGGCGACGGGGAGCGCGCCGAGGCGCTGCGCGACTGGCGCGGCCGGGTACGCGAGCGGGCCATGGCCCATGTTCGCCGTCAGTACGATCTGCACGGCCGCGCCCATGGCCGCGCGCTCCGCGAGCACAGCATGCAGGCGGCCCCGTTCCGCGAACTGCGCGAATTCCAGCAGGTGCAGATGCTGGTGCGACGGATGGCGCGGCGGCTGGCCCGCTCCCACCAGCGCCGCCAGAAGAAAGCCCGGCGCGGGGCCCTGGACGCGCGCCGCACCCTGGCCGCCAGCCTGCGCTATAACGCGGTGCCGGTGCAGCTGCACTGGCGTCAGCGGCGGCGCACCCGCGCCAAGGTGTTGGTGGTGTGCGACGTGTCCAGCTCGGTGCGCGACGCGGCCCGCTTTCTGCTGCAGTTTCTCTATGCCATGACCGACGTGCTGCCCAGGGTGCGCAGTTTCGCCTTCGCCGCCCGCTTCGACGAGGTCACCGACGACTTCGAGCGCTACCCGCCGGATGTGGCGGTGGGGCGCATTCTGGACCGGGTGTCCGGCAGCGGCACCGACTACGGCACCATGTTCAAGGAGCTGGAGGCGGCCTGCCGGGGCGAAATCGACCGGCAGACCACGCTGATCATCCTCGGTGACGCCCGCAACAACGATCTGCCCGCCGGCGAACGGCATCTGGCGGACATCGCCCGCCGTGCCCGGCAGGTGTTCTGGCTCAACCCGGAGCCGCCGTCGCGCTGGAACAGCGGCGACGCCATCATGGCCCGCTACCTGCCGTACTGCCGCGCCGCCCGGCGCTGCGGTTCGCTCAATGACCTGCGTCGCTTCACTGACGAGTTGCTGCGGAATCTGAACGGCTAGCCACGATGCCGCGCAGCGCGGCGCTGAGCGCCTGATTGAGCCGCTGCAGGTTCACCGGCTTGGCGATGTGGCCGACCATGCCGGCGTCGTGGCAGGCGGCGATCTTTTCCGGCACCGCATGGGCGGTCAGGGCGATCACCGGAATCACCGGCAGGCGCCCCTCCCGTTGCAGTCGGTGGATGGCCCGGGTGGTCTCGAAGCCGTCCGGATCCGGCATCTCGCAATCCATCAGCACCAGATCGAAGCCGTCCGGCCGGGCCAGCAGGGTGGCCAGCGCCTCGGCGCCGCTTTCCGCGGTTTCGCAGTCGTGCCCGAGTTTGCGGCACAGGCCCTCCGCCACCAGCAGATTGACGTGGTTATCGTCGACGATCAGCAATCGGGCGCCGGGCCCGGTTTCCAGGGGGGCCGGCGCCGCCGCGCGCTCGTCCACCGCCGCCGGGGGCAACGGCAGACGGAACCAGAACAGCGAGCCCTGATGCTCCGCGCTGGTGACGCCGATTTCGCCGCCCATGATCTCCGCCAGCTGGCGGCAGATGGCCAGTCCCAGCCCGCTGCCCCCTTCCTCGTGACGTCGTCGCCCGCCCTGGCCGGCCTGCTGGAAAAAGGTAAACAGCTTGGGCAACTGATCGGTGGCGATGCCGATGCCGGTATCGCTGACCTCGAACAGCACATAGTCCCGGTTGGCGTCCTCGCGACGCGCGCTCACGTCGATGGCGCCGTCGTCGGTGAACTTCACCGCGTTGCTGATCAGATTGACCAGGATCTGTCGCAGGCGCACCGGGTCGCCCACGCAATACCCGCCCAGCGACGGGTCCAGGCTGAGGCGCAGCTCGGTGGCCTGCCGGCGGGCGGCCTGTTCGAACGGGGCGGTGCACTCCTGAAGCAGCCCGGGCAGGTCGAACGGTGTTTGCTCGATGGGCATCTTGCCGGCGTCCAGGCGGGAGTAGTCGAGCACGTCGTCGATCAGGTTGATCAGGGTGGCGCCGGACTGCTCGATCACATGGAGGTGGCGGCGCTGGCTGTCGTCCAGCGGCGAGTCACGCAATATGTCCACGGTACCGATCATGCTGTTCAGCGGCGTGCGAATCTCGTGGCTGATCACCGCCAGGAACTCGCCGCGGGCGCTGAGCGCCGCGTTCAGCTCACGGGTGCGCTCCTCCACGCGCCGCTCCAGGGCCTCGTTGGCTTCCCGCTGGATGCGTTCGTTCTCGCTTTTCAGGGTGGTCATGCGATGGGCCAGGGCCAGGGACAATAACAGCGCCTCGACGAAGGTCCCCAGCTGCAGCGCGTTCTCGATCATCCAGTGGCCGGGGATCAGATTGAAGGTTTTCAGAATGTAGATGGTGGAGGAGATCGCCACCGCGGCGAAGGCGATCAGAAAGAACAGGGCCGGGCGATAGCCCCGGCGGATCTGCCACAGCGCCAGGCCGGCGGCGATGAATGGCCAGGGGAACACGATGGCCGAGGAAAACTGGATGAAGAAGTGGAAGTTGAGCACCGCCAGCGGGGCGATCAGCGCCAGGGCCGCGGCGATCAGCGTCAGCCCCCGGTTCAGCGCCGGGGCCCGGTGCCGCAGTTCCAGGAAGGAGCAGGAAAACAGCATGGCCGAGGCCAGGGTCAGCAGGTTCAGCACCGCCAGGCAAAGGTGGTTCCACTCCGGCGCGTCAGGCCACAGCCAGCGGAATCCGAGCCCCTCCCGGGCAAACAGATTGAGCCCGAAGACCCCCAGGTAAAGCACGTACCAGAGATAGCTGGGTTCGCGAATGGACAGAAAAATCAGCAGGTTGAACAGGCACATGATGGCCATGGCGCCGAAATAGAAGCCATTGACGAAGTTCCAGCGGCCGTCGAACAGATTGAAATTGTCCGGGGTGCGCAGCGACAGCGGAAAGTCGATGACGTTGGCGCCGTGCGCCTGGAACAGCAGAAGCCGCGGCTCGCCGGGAGGCAGGGTAAGCGGAAAGACCAGCTGATGGTGGGCCAGGGGACGTTGCTCGAAGGGCACCCGGTCCCCGGCGCGCCAGTGGGCCAGCCGCCGCCCCTGCTCGTCGAACAGATACAGGTCCAGCCGGTCCAGATGGGGGCGGGCGGCGCGCAGGTACCACAGATCGCCGGCGGCGCGGTTGGTGAGCGGCAGCAGGAACCACTGATCGCCGTCCCGGAAACCCAGCGTCGGATAGGTTTCGGAAAGGCGCTGCCCGCCGCCGTTACGGAGCAGGGCCAGGGCCTGCTGCGCATCGAGCCGGTCCTCCCGGGCGTCCAGCCAGCGCAATGACGGCGCCGCGTCGTAATAGTCCCGTGTGTCATCCAGTGTCAGGGCGGTGCCCGGAACACTCAGCGCCCAGGCCAACGTAACCAGGGCGAGTCTTGCAAGTAGCCGCCTCATGGTCCCTTTCCCCCTGGCGCAGTACGAATGTGATTCTTGTCACGCTCCTTTTACCGTATTTAACGGGCCTTGCGGAGCAACGCCAACCCCTTCCGGTCAAATCTTCCGGACCGCTCAAGCAAAAGGAGACGCAAATGAAGGTCAGAATTCTCGGCAAGGTGATGGTGTTGTCCTGTTCGCTGGTCGCCGGTGGTGCCTTCGCGGCGGGGCCGTACATCGGCGCCAACTACACCCAGGTGCAGTACGATAACGACCAGTACGACACCGATACCCTCAAACTGGACACGGCGGTGGTGCGTGCCGGCTTCGAGTTCAACGACTACCTCGGGGTGGAAGCCCGCGGTGGCATGGGCGTCAACGATGACTCCCAGGGCATTCTCGATTTCGATCTGGACCACATGTACGGCGCCTATCTGAAGCTGTCCGCGCCGCTGTCCGAAACGGTGCACCCCTATGTGGTCGGTGGCTATAGCAAGATGAAAGGCACCGTCAAAGCCCAGGGCACCCTGGCCGGCATTGATTATTCCGTGGACGAGGACGAGCACTACGAGGGCGAATCCTACGGTGCCGGCCTGGACTTCAATCTGACCGATACGTTCGGCGCCAACCTGGAATACATGCGCTACTACGATCAGGACGATGAGGAGATTTCCGGCATCAGCGTGGGCCTGCGGTCCGCGTTCTGACCCCGCGACCGTTCCGACCCACCGACCGCGCCGGCGTTTTCGCCGGCGCTTTTGGTTGGGCCACGGTGTTCGCCGGGCCGCTCAGGCGGCCCGCTCTTCGAGGATACGCCGCAGCCGTGGCCGCAGGGCGCTGGCCACGCCCAGGTTCTTCAAGGTCCAGTAATGACCGCCCACCACGCGCTGCACCAGCAGCGTCCTGGAGCTGGGCTGGAACTTGAGCATGTCCTCCCAGGGCGTGGCCCGGGCTTTCTTCACCACCTCCTGGTGCACCCGGGCGGTGGCGAAGTCGTAGGGGGTATCGGCGACGCCCTGCAGCAGCACCGGCACCCAGGCGTCATAGAAGCTGTCGGCGACCCGGGTATCGGCGCGCCGGGCGCCGATCTCCAGCAACGCCTGATCCAGTCTCGCCCAGTCCTGTTGCAGCGCCGCGTCGGTCAGCGTGGCCATCAACGCCACGTCTTCCTCCGGCAGCCGCTTCACGGCGCCGAAATCGTAGAACACGATGCCGCCGTCGGGGCGGAACGCGAAGTTGCCCGGGTGCGGGTCGCAGTGCACGGCGTGCAGTTGGAAGATCTGCCGGGCGAGCAGGTCGAACAGACGTTCCCCCAGCCGGTTGCGCAGGTCCTGGTCGAAGCCGTTGTCGTCATTGACCTGGTCCAGCGGGGTGCCTTCTTCCAGGCTCAGGGTCAGCACGGTGGCGCCGGACAGGGCCTCGAACACCTTCGGGATCACCACATCGGTATCGGGGCGGTGGAAATCGCGGAACAGGCGCAGATTCTCCGCCTCGCGGTGGTAATCCAGTTCCTCGTCCAGTTGCTGGCGGATCTCGCGAAACACCGCGTCCAGGGCGCGCTCGTCCACCCGCAGCAGGCTGCCCAGCTTGAGAATGCGCTTGAGGTGCTTCATGTCCGAGTCGATGGAGCTTTTCACCGCCGGGTACTGCACCTTCACCACCACCGGCTCGCCGTCCAGGGTGATGGCCCGGTGTACCTGGCCGATGGAGGCGGCGGCGAACGGGGTTTCCTGGAAGTCCGCGAAACGCTCCGTCACCGGGGCGCCCAACTCCTTCTCCAGCTGTCGCCGGATCACATGGAAGGGCATGGGTGCGGAGGCGTTCTGCAGCACCGCCAGTTGCTCACTGATTTCCCGGGGCAGCACGTCCTGCATTTGCGACGCGATCTGCCCCACCTTCATGACCGCGCCTTTCATCTGCCCGAGGGTAGCGGCGACCTCCCGGCCGATGTGGCGCATCAGTTCCTCGCGGCTGGCCTGACGGTCCTGGTCCGACTGAAACCAGCCGCGCACCTGCTGGCCGGCCACGCGGGTGGCGATGGAGGTGGTCATGCCCGTCAATTTCCAGAATCGGCCGCCGGTGGAGGCGGCCCGGTCGCGGCGTTTGGCCATGGTTTGCTCGCTGGCGATGGGAAGCCGGATCAGCCTAGCGCCGTGGCGGAAATAAAAAAAGGGACCCGATCAGGGTCCCGTCAAAGGAGAGCAGGCAGAAAAAACAGGAATCAGGCGTCCTGCTGCTTGCCGGCACTCAGTTGTTCACCGGCGCTGACCCAGCCGTCGAACAGGCGGCGGCCGCGCTCGCGCACGGACGCCACCGCGCCGGCGCCGGCCAGGATGAATTCATTGCTGTCTTCCGCGTCTTCACCGCGGACCTGCTTGCCGGTTTCGACACACTCTTCGTACAGCGCGTGGCGCTTGCGCGGCGCCTCGCTGAGCAGGGCGCGGGTGTCTTCCACCAGGCCGCGACCGGCCAGCAGCAGCCGGGACTTGCCCTCGGCCTCGTCGCCATAGGCGTCGCCGCCGGTTTCCACCCAGCGGGCGTACAGCGCTTCCGTGTTCTCACCGGCCTTGCTGTAGGCTCCCAGGCCGGCCAGGTAGAGTTTGTCGCCCCATTGGCGGGCGCGGTTCAGAAAGGTTGAGTCAGACATGCGAGTATCCTCCTTCACATCCGTCGCTTCGATGGCGGGCATAATAAGCGCCGGCTCGCCCCGGTCCGGTTGGGTTTGTCAAACAATCCGACAGCAGCGGTGTCCGCAGGCTGTGACGAGCCGCTCAGGCCCGGCGCCAAGTCGGACGTGGCGGGAACCGACGGTCGGGCCGTACACTCTTTGGGGCGCCGCGGGCGCTCCTTGGGACGCCGCGGGCGCTCCTTAGGCGCCGCGGGCGCTCCACGGGGCGCCGCTGCCGTCCAATACGAAGTTCCGAATCGAGACGTCTTTATGATCGAAAAGGTGATCGCCAAGGTGCCGAACCGCATCTGGGCGAGCGCACGTCCCGCTCGCGCCCGTCAATGGGACGCGGAATTCAACGTGGCCGCCTGGGTCCGGGTGTCCGGCCAGCCCGGTACGCTGCAGTTGGTGGTCCGCTACCTGGACGCCAGTAACCACCCCGCAGTGCTGGTGGACGCCGCCGAGGTCGGCGGCGATGGCAGCGCGCTGCTGTCCGGATTGGTACGGTTGCGTTTCACGGACAGCGTGGAACAGGTCCAGCTATCCCTGCGTCTATCGGATCCGGGCACGCGCTATGTGATCGAGGAGCTGTACATGCAGCGCCGGGGCACCGCCCTGCGTCCCCAGGACAAGCTGATTTCCAATTATTGACCGGCCACCGGTCCCCGGGGCGGACCCGGTTTTCCCCCACGGGTCCGCCCCTGTCTGGCGCCTGGCTAGCGGCCATAGCCGGCCACGGGTGCCGGCGCCTTTCCCCCCTCGCGCTCGGACGAAGCCTCCAGATTGTCGGCGGCCACGTCCTCTCCGATCTCCAGCAACGACTCCGGCCAGCTCTGAAAGTCCAGCCCGGTGAGCCTGTTGAGGTTGTCCAGTGCCGTTTCCGGGCACCGTTGTTCCAGTCTGATGATTTTGCTCATGGTCCGATCCCCCGCCGGCGCTGTTTCGCCTGAGCGACAGTCCCCAAAGCGATAATCGTGCCATCCTGGTATCGCGGAAAAGATCCTTGAAGATCAATGGCTTGAACGGGGCCCGCCGGCGTGGGGCGGCGGGCCGGGGCGTGCCTCGGCAGGATGTGACCCGCAGCGTCACCCCGGTGAGCGGTCGCCGCCGCCCACCGCTGGCCGCCGACGGGCCGGGCAGGGCGCTGCGGCCCTTGCCTTGATGGGAAAGGTATGGGTAAGGTGACGCCGGGCTGGTCATTTTGGGCCAAGGGATAATAAGTATGACGATTCTCAAAATGAGCGCGGAGGACTACACCATCTCCGCCGAATACCTGGCGTTGATGCTGGAGTTTCTTGAAAAGCGGGGCGTCAGCGAGGAGCGGGCGCTGGCCGGGCTGCCCATCGAAGCCGGGTGCTGGCGGGACCCCAAGGCGCGCCTCACCGCCGCCGTGTTCGACCGCTTCGCGCGCCGCGCCCTGGCGCTCACCGAGGAGCCCTGGATGGGCTGGGAACTGGGCGCGTCCATGACGCTGTCCTCCCACGGCTTCCTGGGCTATGCGGCGATGAGCAGCGACACCCTGGGGGATGCCATCGAGCTGGCGGTGAAGTTTTTCCGCACGCGCAGCACCATCATTCAGCTGGAAAGCTTCACCGAGGGGGAGTGGGCGGTGCTGCAGGTCAATGAAATGCTGGCACTGGGGGAACTGGCGCCGCTGGTGGTGGAGAGCCTGTTCTCCAGTTTCCACTTCATGGCCATGCAGCTGGTCCCCGATGTGGAGATTCTGGGCGAACTGCGCTTTTCCTACCCGGAGCCGGATTACTTTTCCCGGCTGCGCGGGCTGATTCCGGTGCCGGTGTACTTCGACTGCGCCAACAGCCAGATGCGCTTTCCGGTGGAGCGTCTGCAGCGCCGGCTGCGTTTCGCCGACCCGCGCCTGGCGCAGATGGCCGCCGCCCAGTGCGAGCAGGAGATGGAACAGATCAAGGCGCCGCCGGCGCTGCTGGGCCAGGTAAGGCGCATCATGCTGGCCGGCTCCGGCGGCTTCCCCGGCGTCGAGGACGTGGCCTCGGAGCTGCACATGTCGTCGCGGACCCTGAAGCGCAAGCTGCAACAGCTGGGCACCAGCTATCAGACCCTGCTGGACGACCTGCGCAAGGGGCTGGCGGTGGAATATCTGACTCAGAGCCCGCGTTCGGTGGACGAGATCGCCCTGGCCCTGGGCTATTCCGATGCCTCCAACTTCGCCCGGGCGTTCCGGCGCTGGACCGGCCGCAGCCCCTCCGACTACCGGTAGATCAGCTGAGCCAGCGCGCCGCCCAGCCCGCCGAGCAAAAGCGTCAGGGTGGCCAGAAAGCCGAGCAGGAAGCCGCGCCCGCGCTGGCGCGGTTGCTCCAGATAGGCGTTGAAATAGAGCTGACGCCCGACCACGAACAACAGGCCCAGGGCGGCGGCGGCGCGCGGTTCCAGATACCAGCCGAACAGCCACAGGCCGGGCAGAAACAGCGCCAGCTGCTCCACCGTATTGCCGTGGGCGCGCTGGCAGCGCTCGAACAGTTCATGGCCCTGGATGGCCGGCGCGCGGATCTGGTATTTGACCCGGGCGCGGCCCACCACGAAGCTGAACAGCGCGCATTGCAGCACCGCCACCGCGGTGATGATCGCGACCCATTCCATGACCTTCCCCCTTTGCAAGGTGAACAGCCCTCCCTGGTCACGAACCGGCGTTCCTTTTTTCGTCGGGTGTTTTATCGTGTAGTGTGCGTCCGGCGACGGCGCCCGGCGCCGAATGGACGCTAATTTTTGCGTATCATGTTACGGGACGCCGACGGTCTTGCCCAGCCGTGCGGCGGCGCTGTTTTTGCGGATATCTGGTGGACGATCGATCTATGGCTTCTCTGCATCCCCGTCTCGCCGCCGACACCGGCGCGCTGGGCGAAACCGACCTGTGCTGGCTGCGCTGGATGCGCGACGGCCGCTTCCCCTGGCTGATCGTGGTGCCCAAGCGGGACGGCCTGCGCGAGTGGCACCATCTGCCCGACGGCGACCAGGCGCGGCTGCTGGCCACGGTGAATCATCTGGCCGCGGAGCTGGAGCGGGTCACCGGCGCCGACAAGATCAACCTGGGCGCCCTCGGCAATCTGGTGCCGCAGCTGCACGTGCACGTGATCGCCCGTTTCGAGGGAGACGAATGCTGGCCGGGGCCGGTGTGGGGGCAGGGCACGCCGCGCCCCCTGGAGACGGCACCGGACTGGCTGGCGCGAATCCGGCTGCCGGCGGACCGGCCGTGAGGAGACCCGATTGATGGAACTGATTCCGGTGGCGGTGCAATGCCCGCACTGCTGGGAATACTTCGAGGCGCTGGTGGACCCGTCCCAGGGCGATCAGGAATACGTGGAGGACTGCCACGTGTGCTGCCAGCCACTGGTGTTCACGGTGACCTGGCCGGACCCGGAGACGCCGACCGTGTCGGCGCATCCGGAAAATCCCTGAGTCGTCGACCCGGGCGGCTTACGGAGAGGGCAGGGGAGAGTCGTCGCCGGCCAGGAAGTCGAGCATTTCCCGGTCATTCAGCAGGCGCTCGATGGAGCGGCTGAGAATCTCGTTGACCATGGCCTGGTTGCGCTCCGCGTTGGGCGTGAACGGCAGGTCGTGCTGGGTGCTGCTCTTGTAGGTGCCGGTGTGGGTGGTATCGCCGCGCCGTGCCTCGGCCTGCAGCACCAGATCCAGATTGACCCGGTTGACCACCGAGCCTTCCTCCGGCACGTAGTCCAGCTTCTCCAGGCGCACTTCCAGGGTGGTGGCGTCGCCGCCCGGGTTGAAGGCGTTATAGCCCAGGCTCTGCAGGCCGCCGCGCACCGCTTCCTCGATGGCTTCGCGCACATCGTTGGCGGGCATCACCAGTGCCGTGTCCTTATAGACGCCGCCGCGGGAGCCGAACGCCTTCTGCGACCGGGAATCCACCGCGATCACCTGCACCGGGCTGTTCTGGCCGAAGTTGGCCGGCGTGACCTGGGGTTTGGGTTCGATCTGGATCCGCTGCGGGCTGAGCGCGCAACCGGTGACCAGCAGCGCCGCGGCGACCAGGACGAGAAGCTGTTTCATGCCATTCTCCATAACAGGTGGTGGAACAGGAGCCTCAATAGGTGCGGCGCAGGGATTCCTCCGCCAAACGTTGCAGTGCTTCCTTGTAACGTGAACCGGGCACCGGCGCCAGTGCTTCCAGGGCGCGGGCGGTGTGTTCGTCGGCGCGGTCGATGGTATAGCGCAGCCCGCCGCAGTCGTGCACGATCTCGACGATTTCGCGCAGGTGGTCCAGGCCGCCGGTGCGAATGGCGTTCTTGATCAGGTCGGCGTGCTGCGGCGCACCGTGCTGGATGGCGTAGATCAGCGGCAGGGTGGGTTTGCCCTCGGCCAGGTCGTCGCCCACGTTCTTGCCCAGCGCGCTCACGTCGCCCTGGTAGTCCAGCACGTCGTCGATCAGCTGGAAGGCGATGCCCAGATGCAGGCCGAAGGTGGCGAAATCCGCGCAGCGGTCGGGTTCGGTGCGGGCGCCGAGTACCGCGCCGGTCTCCGCCGCCGCCTCGAACATCTTGGCGGTCTTATGGTGGATCACCCGCATGTAGCTGTCTTCGGTGGTGTCCGGGTCGCGGGTATTGATCAGCTGCAGCACCTCACCCTCGGAGATGGTATTGGTGCTCTGCGAGAGAATCTCCAGCAGGCGCTGGTCCTCCAGGGCCACCATCAGCTGCAGCGCGCGGGAAATCAGGAAGTCGCCCACCAGCACGCTGGCGGAGTTGCCCCACACCGCGTTCACCGTGGGCCGCCCCCGGCGCAGGCTGGATTCGTCCACCACGTCATCGTGCAACAGGGTGGCGGTATGCAAAAATTCGATCACCGCCGCCACGTCCACGTGCTGCTCCCCGGCATAGCCGGAGGCCCGGGCACTGAGCAGGCCGACCAGGGGGCGCAGCCGTTTGCCGCCGGAATCGACGATGTATTCGCCCACTTCGCGGATCAGCGGAACTTCCGTGTCCAGGTGATGGGTGATGAAGCGGTTCACCGCCTCGAAGTCGTCCGCGACGACGGAACTGATGGCCTTGAAATCCATGGAGCGCTATCCAAAAAAGGGGGCGTGAACAGCGGGCAATGCTAGCAGCGGGGCCCGGTCAGTCAAGAAAAGCCATCGCCCGTGAAGCCGCGGTAAATGGGCTTGAGCGCGGCGCCGGGTTGGCGTACACTTCGCGACCCTGTTTTTCATCATCCGCCGGGCACCGAAAGCGGCTCTCGCCCAACACAGCGAGCCCGCCCGCGAGGATCTATCCGGAGCAAGCAAGATGTACGCAGTCATCAAGACGGGTGGCAAGCAGTACCGCGTTGAAGAGGGTGATACCCTGCGCGTGGAGAAGATCGAAGTGGCCACCGGCGAGACCGTGGAATTCGATCAGGTGCTGCTGGTTGCCGACGGCGACGACGTGAAGGTGGGCCAGCCCCTGCTGGACGGCGCCAAGGTGTCCGCCGAGGTGGTTGAGCAAGGCCGCCACAAGAAGGTGAAGATCGTCAAGTTCCGTCGCCGCAAGCACTCCCGCAAGCAGCAAGGCCATCGCCAGTGGTACACGGCGGTGAAAATCACCGGGATCCAGGGCTGATCCGCAACGCAGCAAGAGGATTGAGACATGGCACATAAAAAAGCCGGTGGTAGTACTCGTAACGGCCGCGACTCCGAAAGTAAACGCCTTGGCGTGAAGCGCTTCGGCGGTCAGGAAGTCAAAGCCGGCGAGATCATCATCCGCCAGCGTGGCACCCGCTTCCATTCCGGTGTGAACACCGGCATGGGCAAGGACCACACCATCTTCGCCACCGAAGCCGGTCGCGTGAAGTTCGAGACCAAGGGCCCGCTGGGTCGCAAGTACGTGGTGATCGAGCCCGTGGCCTGATCCCTCCGGGATCACAAAAAAGCCCCGCGAGGCCCGGCCCGCGGGGCTTTTTTATGGCTCGGCGCGCTAGAATACCCATCCACCTGTTCTGAAGAGTCGCCCCATGCAATTCGTCGACGAAGCCACCATTGATGTCCGCGCCGGTAACGGCGGCCACGGCTGCCTGAGTTTCCGGCGCGAAAAGTACGTGGAATTCGGCGGCCCGGACGGCGGTGACGGCGGCGCCGGCGGGCACGTCTACGTGCTGGCCGACAGCAACCTGAACACCCTGGTGGATTACCGCTACGAGCGCAGCTACAAGGCGCGTAACGGCGAGCCCGGCAAGGGCCGGCAGATGACCGGCAAATCCGCCGAGGATATCTATCTGAAGGTGCCGGTAGGCACCACCGTGGTGGACCTGGACACCGATGAGGTGCTGGCGGACCTGACCCGCGACGGTGAGGCGGTGATGGTGGCCAAGGGCGGCCGCGGCGGCCTGGGCAACGTGCACTTCAAGAGCAGCGTCAATCAGGCGCCGCGCAAGACCACCAACGGCACCCCCGGGGAGGTCCGCCGCCTGCGCCTGGAACTCAAGGTGCTGGCGGACGTGGGCCTGCTGGGCATGCCCAACGCCGGCAAGAGCACCCTGATCCGCGCGATCTCCGCCGCCAAGCCCAAGGTGGCGGATTATCCGTTCACCACCCTGGTGCCCAATCTGGGGGTGGTGAAGGCAGACCGCTACCGCAGCTTCGTGGTGGCCGACATTCCTGGTCTGATCGAAGGGGCCGCCGAGGGCGCCGGTCTGGGGATCCGTTTCCTCAAACACCTGGCGCGCACCCGGCTGCTGCTGCACGTGGTGGACATCGCGCCGCTGGACGGCGAGCCGGCGGACCAGATCGACGCCATCGCCGATGAGCTCGATCGCTTTTCGCCGGCCCTGGCCGAGCAGGAGCGCTGGCTGGTGTTCAACAAGATCGACCTGCTGCCCGACCAGGAAGCCGCCGAGCGGGTGGACGAGATCGTCGCCGAGCTGGGCTGGCAGGGGCCGGTGTTCCGGCTGTCCGCCGCCGCCGGCGTGGGCTGCGAGGAGCTGGTGTACGCGCTGATGAACGCCATCGAGGAGCGCCGTCAGCGGGAGAAGGAAGACCCGGAGTACGCCGCCGGGCAGCGCGCCCTGCGTGAGCGCCTGGAGCAGGAAGCCCGCGAGAAGATCCAGGAGATCAAGCGCGTCAACCGGGCCGCCCGGGACAACGACGACGATGATGACGACGACGATCACGAGGTGGAGATCGTCTATGAGCGCTAGGTGGGTGATCAAGATCGGCAGCGCCCTGCTCACCAATGACGGACGCGGCTTGGATCGTGATCTGATGCAGGTGTGGGTGGACCAGATGGTGGCGCTGCGGGCCGCCGGCATCGAGCCCATCGTGGTGTCCTCCGGCGCCGTCGCCGAGGGCATGACCCGGCTGGGCTGGGCCCGCCGGCCGGAATCCATCCACCAGCAGCAGGCCGCCGCGGCGGTGGGGCAGATGGGCCTGGTGCAGGCCTGGGAGTCCTGCTTCCGCAAGCACGACCTGCACACCGCCCAGGTGCTGCTGACCCACGATGACCTGTCCGACCGCAAGCGCTACCTGAACGCGCGCAGCACCCTGCTGACCCTGCTGGGCTTCGCGGTGGTGCCGGTGGTCAACGAAAACGACACCGTGGTCACCGACGAAATCCGCTTTGGCGACAACGACACCCTGGCGGCCCTGGTGGCCAACCTGGTGGAGGCGGACCGCCTGGTGATCCTCACCGACCAGGAGGGGCTGTTCGACGCGGACCCGCGCCAGAATCCCGCCGCCACCCTGATCCGCGAGGCGCGGGCTTCCGACCCGGCCATCGCGCGAATGGCCGGCGGCGGCGGTTCCGGCCTGGGGCGTGGCGGCATGGCCACCAAGGTGCGCGCCGCCGGCCTGGCGGCGCGCTCCGGGACGATGACCACCATCGCTTCGGGCCGTCGTCCGGAGGTGCTCGCCGAGCTGCTGGCCGGCGACGCCCCCGGCACCACCCTGATGCCGGACACCTCGCCCATGAACGCCCGCAAACAGTGGCTGGCGGGGCACCTGCGCATGCGCGGCCGGCTGGTGCTGGACGCCGGCGCCGCCCGCCGTTTACGGGAAGCCGGCTCCAGTCTGCTGCCGGTGGGAGTGGTGGATGTCTTCGGGCAGTTTTCCCGGGGTGAGATGGTGGCCTGTGAGGATGAGCACGGCGAGCGTGTCGCCTGCGGGCTGATCAACTACGACGCCGCCGACGCCCGCCGGCTGTGCCGCAAGAAGAGCCACGAGATCGCCGGGGTGCTGGGTTTCATGAACGAAGAGGAGCTGATCCACCGGGACAATATGGTGGTGCTCTAGAAGGGGGGGGGCTCTGGAGCGCGACAGCGTGCCAGACGTCAGACATAAAAAAACCGGCCAGAGGCCGGTTTTTTTGAGCGCGTGCGCCGGGGGATCAGGCCGCCATGGCCTTGATCTTGGCGTTCAGGCGGCTCTTGTGGCGCGCGGCCTTGTTCGGGTGAAACTTGCCTTTGCGGGTGGCCTTGTCCAGCACCGAGGTCGCCTTCTGGAAGGCTTCCTGGGCGGCGCCTTGGTCGCCGGACGCAATGGCCGCATTTACCTTCTTGAGGTACGTACGCACCATGGAACGCATCGCGGCGTTGTGCTGACGACGCGTTTCCGCCTGACGCGCGCGTTTGCGTGCTTGCGGTGAGTTAGCCAAGGTCCTGCTCCTGTCTTGTCTCTGACCGGCCCCGAAAAGGCCGTATCAATCTGCTTGATTCGGTGAAACCGGGACGCACGAGTGCCCGTGGGCCGGTTTGAAGGTGCGCAATGATGCCGATCCGTACCTGAGAAGTCAATAATAAACCGTTTATTCAGCCGGTGTCCGGCCGGGGTCCCGGTCGTCCGCGGCCCGATTGGCGCGCCATGGCCCCGCCGCTGGCGGGCGGCCGGTGCTTTGGGTACCCTTGGCCGGTTTCACGGAGACCCGGGAATGGACGAGCAGGCGACGAAAGGTAAAAAAGGCGGTTTGCTGGCCTCCACCCTGGTGGTCAGCGCCATGACGCTGCTCTCGCGGGTGCTGGGCCTGGTCCGTGACGTGGTGCTGGCCCGCCTGCTGGGCGCTTCCGCCGGCACCGATGCCTTTTTCGTGGCCTTCCGCATTCCCAACTTTCTGCGCCGCCTGTTCGCCGAGGGCGCCTTCAACCAGGCGTTCGTGCCGGTGCTCAGCGAATACCGCACCCGCGCCCGGGACGAGGGCAGCCTGGCCGCCACCCGACAGCTGATCGACCGGGTGGCCGGCACCCTGGGCGGCACCCTGGCCCTGGTCACCCTGCTGGGCGTGCTGGGCGCGCCGCTGCTGATCTGGGTGTTCGCGCCCGGGTTCGGCGACGACCCCCATAAAAGGGCGCTGGCGGTGGAGATGCTGCGGCTGACCTTTCCGTACCTGTTCTTTATCGCCCTGACCGCCTTCGCCGGCTCCATCCTTAATACCTGGAACCGCTTCGCGGTGCCGGCGTTCACGCCGGTGCTGCTCAACCTGAGCCTGATCGGCAGCGCCCTTTATCTGGCCCCGCACTTCGCCGAAGGCCGCATGGCGGTGGCGCTGGCCTGGGGGGTGCTGATCGCCGGGATCGTCCAGTTGCTGTTCCAGCTGCCGTTTCTGGCCCGCCTGAGCCTGATGCCGGTGCCGCGCATGGCCTGGCGCGATCCGGGCGTGCGCCGCATTCTGCGGCTGATGGCGCCGGCCCTGTTCGGCGTGTCGGTGAGTCAGATCAATCTGCTGCTGGACACGGTGCTGGCTTCGCTGCTGCAGACCGGCTCGGTGACCTGGCTGTACTACTCCGACCGGCTCACGGAACTGCCGCTGGGGGTGTTCGCCATCGCCATCGGCACGGTGATTCTGCCGAGCCTGTCCGGCAAGCACGCCGGCGACGATCCGCAGGCCTTCCGCCGCACCCTGGACTGGGCCCTGCGCCTGGTGCTGCTGATCGGCGTGCCCGCCGCCCTGGCCCTGGCGGTGATCGCCGAGCCGCTGCTGGCCACCCTGTTCCGGCACGGTGAGTTCACCGCCAACGACGTGCTGCGCTCGGCGGAATCGCTGCGGGCCTACAGCGCCGGGCTGGTGGCTTTCATGTTGATCAAGGTGCTGGCGCCGGGCTATTTCGCCCGTCAGGACACCAAAACGCCGGTGAAGATCGGCGTCATCGCCATGGTCGCCAACATGGTGTTCAACCTGCTGCTGGTCTGGCCGCTGCAGCACGCCGGCCTGGCCCTGGCCACCTCACTGTCCGCCTGGCTCAATGCCGGGCTGCTGTATCTCGGGCTGCGCCGGACCGGCGTGTTCCAGCCGCTGGAGGGCTGGGGCCGTCATTGGCTGCGGCTGCTGCTGGCCGGGGCCGCCATGGCGGCGGCGATCCACTTCCTGGCCCGCTTCGCCGGGGTCTGGCTGCAAGGGGCCTTGACCGAGCGGATACTCTGGCTGGGGCTGATCGTGGTGGCCGGCATGCTGATTTATCTGCTGGTGCTGCTGATTCTTGGCCTCAGACCTCGCCACCTGCGCCGATGATTTCTATAATCGGCCCTCTTTTCTCCCGGACCGGCGGGCTGGACGCGGCCGGGAAGGCTATGAGGGCGGGATGCGACTGATTCGCGGCATTCACAATCTGAGGCCGGCGCACCGGGGCTGCGTGGCCACCATCGGCAATTTCGATGGCGTGCACCTGGGGCACCAGCGCATCCTGGCGCAGGTGATCGAAGAGGCCCGTGCCCGTGACAAGCTCGCCACGGTGATGCTGTTCGAACCCCAGCCCCAGGAGTTCTTTACCCCCGAGCAGGCCCCGGCGCGCTTGATGAGCCTGCGCGACAAGCTGATCGCGCTGCGCGACCAGGGCGTCGATCAGGTACTCTGTGCCCGTTTCACCGAGGGTTTTCGCAGCCTCACCGCCGAGGCGTTCGTGCGCGATCTGCTGGTGGCCGGGCTGGGCATCGATTATCTGGTGGTGGGCGACGACTTCCGCTTCGGCTGTGGCCGGGACGGTGACTTCGAGTACCTGGCCCGGGCCGGCGAGCGCTTCGGCTTCGCGGTCACCGACACGCCCACCTGTCAGGTGGACGGCGAGCGGGTCTCCAGCACGCGGGTACGCGCCGCCCTGGAGGCCGGGGACTTCGTGCTGGCGGAGCGGCTGCTGGGCCGCCCCTACCGCATCAGCGGGCGGGTACGCCACGGCGACAAGATCGGCCGTACCCTGGACATGCCGACCGTGAACCTGGCCCTGAAGCGGCCGGTGTCGCCGCTGCAGGGCGTGTTCGCGGTGCGCGTCAGCGGCGCCGGGCTGGAGCACCATCCCGGCGCCGCCAACCTGGGCACGCGGCCGGCGGTGAACGGCCGCGAGAACCGCCTGGAAGTGCACCTGCTGGACTACAGCGGCGACCTGTACGACGACCACCTGAGCGTGGATTTTCACCATTTCGTGCGCCCGGAAACGAACTTTGACAGCCTGGACCACCTCAAGGCCGCCATGCGGCGGGACCTGGAGCAGGTAAAAGCCTTTTTTGCACAAGACGACGGACTATGACGGACTACAAGGCGACGCTGAATCTTCCCCACACCGACTTTCCCATGAAAGCCGGTCTGGCCACCCGTGAACCGGAGCGGCTGGCGCAATGGCGCCAGCAGGATCTGTACCGGAAGATTCGCGAGACCGCCGCCGGCCGGCCCAAGTTCGTGCTCCATGATGGCCCGCCCTACGCCAATGGCTCGATCCATATCGGCCACTCCATCAACAAGGTGCTCAAGGACATGATCGTCAAGGCGCGCGGCTTCGAAGGCTTCGACGCGCCCTACGTACCGGGCTGGGACTGCCACGGCCTGCCCATCGAGCACAAGGTGGAGCAGAAGGTGGGCAAGGCCGGCCACAAGGTGGACGCGCGCACGTTCCGCGAGGAGTGCCGGGCCTACGCCGCCGAGCAGCTGGAAGGGCAGAAGCAGGACTTCATCCGCCTGGGCGTGTTCGGCGACTGGGACAACCCCTACCTGACCATGAACTTCGACACCGAGGCGAACATCATCCGCGCGCTCGGCAAGATCGTGGACAAGGGCCTGCTGACCAAGGGCTTCAAGCCGGTGCACTGGTGCCTGGACTGCGCCTCCGCCCTGGCGGAAGCGGAAGTGGAATACCAGGACAAGAAATCGCCGGCCATCGACGTGGCCTTCGCCGCCGTGGACCCGGCGGACTTCACCGCGCGCACCGGCGTCACCGCCAGCGCCCCGGCGCTGGTGATCTGGACCACCACCCCCTGGACCCTGCCCGCCAACCAGGCGGTGGCGGTGCACCCGGAGGTGGACTACGTGCTGCTCAGCGGCGAGCAGGACGGCCGCCCCCGGCAGCTGGTGGTGGCGGAAGCGCTGGCGGACACGGTCACCGAGCGCTATGGCCTGGAAAACGTGGACCGTTCGTCGCCGTTCCAGGGCCAGGTGCTGGAAAACCTGTCCCTGAATCATCCGTTCCTGGACCGCGTGGTGCCGGTGGTGCTGGGCGAGCACGTCACCGTGGACGCCGGCACTGGCTGCGTGCACACCGCGCCGGGCCACGGTGAGGACGACTTCGCGGTGGGCAAGCGCTATGGCCTGGAAGTGGACAGCCCGGTGCAGGACAACGGCGTGTTCCGCGACGATCTGCCGGTGGTCGGCGGCCTGCACGTGAACAAGGCCAACGGCCCGGTGATCGAGGCGCTCAAGGAACACGACGTGCTGATCGCCAAGCAGAGCATCACCCACAGCTACCCGCACTGCTGGCGGCACAAGACGCCGATCATCTTCCGCGCCACCGCCCAGTGGTTCATCGGCCTGGGCGAAAGCGGCCTGCTGGCCCGCGCCCGGGAGGAAGTGAAGCAGGTGACCTGGACCCCGGACTGGGGCCAGGCGCGCATGGAAGGCATGCTGCGCGACCGTCCGGACTGGTGCATTTCGCGGCAGCGTACCTGGGGCGTGCCGATCGCCCTGTTCGTGGACAAGGCCACCTCCGAACCGCACCCGGAGACCCCGCGCCTGATCGAGGAAGTCGCGCAACGGGTGGAGAAGGAAGGCATCGAGGCCTGGTTCCAGCTCGACCCGGCGGAACTGCTGGGCGACGACGCCGAACGCTACAGCAAGGTCACCGATGTGCTGGATGTGTGGTTTGATTCCGGCACCACCCATTTCTCGGTGCTGGAACAGCGCCCGGAACTGACCGTGCCGGCGGACCTTTACCTGGAAGGCTCCGACCAGCACCGGGGCTGGTTCCAGTCGTCGCTGCTCACCGGCACCGCGATCCGCGACGCCGCCCCCTACAAGGGCGTGCTCACCCACGGTTTCACCGTGGACGAGCAGGGCCGCAAGATGTCCAAGTCCCTGGGCAACGTGATCGCTCCGCAGGAAGTGTGGAACGAACTGGGCGCCGACATCCTGCGCCTGTGGATCGCCTCCACGGACTACCGTGGCGAAATGACGGTATCCAAGAACATCTTCAAGCAGGTGGCGGACAGCTACCGGCGGATCCGCAATACCGCCCGCTTCCTGCTGTCCAACCTGAACGGCTTTGATCCGGTGGCCAACGCGGTGGCGCCGGACAGCATGCTGGCCCTGGACCGCTGGGCGGTGGCCCGCGCCGCCCAGCTGCAGGACGAACTGCGCGAGCTGTACAACGGTTACCAGTTCCATCAGGTCTACCAGCGGCTGCACAATTTCTGCGCCAATGAGCTGGGCGGCTTCTATCTGGACATCATCAAGGACCGCCAGTACACCACCCGCGAGGACTCGGTGGCGCGCCGCTCCTGCCAGACCGCCCTGTACCTGATCGCCCAGGCGCTGGTGCGCTGGATGGCGCCGATCCTCAGCTTCACCGCCGAGGAAATCCACGAGCATCTGCCCGGCGACAGGGCCGACTCCGTGTTCCTGACCACCTGGTTCGACGGCCTGTTCGGCCTGCCGGCGGACGCGGACATGGATCTGGCGTTCTGGGAACGGGTGCAGGCGGTGAAGCAGGCGGTCAACAAGGCCATCGAGGAAGCGCGCAACCGCAAGGAGTTGCGCGCCAATCTGGCCGCCGACGCCACGCTTTACGTGGACGATGCGCTGCGGGAGCAACTGACCCGGCTCGGCGACGAGCTGCGCTTCGTGACCATTACCTCCACCGCCACCCTGGCGCCGCTGGCCGAGGCGCCGGCGGACCTGGAGGACAGCGCCGTGGCCGGGCTCAAGGTGAAGGTGGCGCCGTCGCCGCACACCAAATGCGCCCGTTGCTGGCACCACCGCGAGGACGTGGGCGTGGACCCGGCGCACCCGGACATCTGTGGCCGCTGCGTGACCAATGTGGAAGGCCCGGGCGAGGAGCGCGACTATGCGTGACCCCCAGGGAGGGCGTGACCCCCAGGGAGCCGGCTCCGCCGTGGCCACGGCCCGGGGCCTGCCCGGCCAGCTCAACTGGCTGTGGCTGACGGTACTGGTGATCGCGCTGGATCAGCTCACCAAGCATTGGATCGTGGCCCGTTTCGAGCTGTACGAGCGCCTGGAGATCCTGCCGGTGTTCAATCTGACCCTGGCCTACAACACCGGCGCCGCCTTCAGTTTTCTGGCCGGTGCCGGCGGCTGGCAGCGCTGGTTCTTCGCCGTGGTGGCCCTGATCGCCGCGGTGCTGATCCTGGGCTGGCTGCGCAAACTCCGCACCGAGCGCATGCAGGGCGCGGCCCTGGCGCTGATTCTTGGTGGCGCGTTGGGCAACCTCTACGACCGGGTGGTGCTCGGCCATGTGGTGGATTTTCTCGATTTCTATTGGGGAAATTATCACTTCCCGGCCTTTAATATCGCCGACAGCGCCATCACCTTGGGTGCCATACTGATCATTCTCGACATGTTGCTGGGAGGGCGTCGCGCCCATGACTGACGACCTGCGGGTCGGCCCGCAAACCCGCGTCACGCTGCATTTCTCGGTGCATCTGATGGACGGCACCGAGCTGGACAGCACCTTCGACGGCAAGCCGGCCACCTTCGCCTGGGGCGATGGGTCGCTGCTGCCGGGCTTCGAAAAGGCCATCCTGGGCCTGCGCCCGGGTGACAAGCGCAGTGTCTTTATCGACGCCGAGTCCGGTTTCGGCGAGTACAACGAGCAGAATGTGCAGCATTTCAAGCGGGCTACCTTCGCCGCCGAGGAGCTGGAGCCGGGCACGGTGATGAACTTCGCCGACGCCGCCGGCGCCGAGCTGCCCGGCGTGGTCACCGGCCTGGATCAGGACTGGGTGACGGTGGATTTCAATCACCCCCTGGCCGGCCGCGAGCTCACCTTTCAGGTGGAAATCGTGGCCGTTGAGCACGACGCCCCCGAACAGGCGGTGAAATTCAGTTCATAGTCGCTCCGCTTGGCTTCCCGCCGGCGGATCGGAGACAATGTGGGCATCGCTGCTCCCTGTCCCGGCAAGCGCTAAACGTCTCCCAATCAGGCCGTTTCTATGGAAATCCGTCTCGCCAATCCCCGCGGCTTCTGCGCCGGCGTGGACCGTGCCATCGAAATCGTCAACCGCGCCCTGGACGTGTTCGGGCCGCCGGTGCACGTGCGCCATGAGGTGGTGCACAACCGCTATGTGGTGGATGGCCTGCGCGAACGCGGCGCGGTGTTCGTGGAGGAACTCCACGAAGTGCCCGATGACGCCATCGTGATTTTCAGCGCCCACGGGGTCTCCAAGGCGGTGCAGGACGAGGCCGAACGCCGCGGCCTGCGGGTGTTCGACGCCACCTGTCCGCTGGTTACCAAGGTGCATATGGAGGTGATCCGCTACGCGCGCGAGGGGCGCGAAGCGATCCTGATCGGCCACGAGGGCCACCCGGAAGTGGAAGGCACCATGGGCCAGTACGACACCTCCCGGGGCGGCCGCATGTACCTTGTCGAGGACGAAAAGGATGTGGCCGACCTGGCCGTGACCGACCCGGACAATCTGGCGTTCGTCACCCAGACCACCCTCAGCGTGGACGACACCGCCCGCATCATCGATGCCCTGCGCGCGCGTTTCCCCAATATTCTCGGGCCCAAGCGCGAGGACATCTGCTACGCCACCACCAACCGGCAGGACGCGGTGCGCCAGCTGGCGCTGGAGTGCGACCTGGTGCTGGTGGTGGGGTCGGTGAACAGCTCCAACTCCAACCGCCTGCGCGAACTGGCCGAGCGCTGCGGCACCCAGGCCCATCTGCTGGACGATCCCACCATGATCGATCCCGCCTGGCTGGACGGAAAACGGTCCGTGGGCGTTACCGCGGGGGCCAGTGCTCCGGAAGAACTGGTTCATCAGGTCGTCGCCCGTCTGCGTGATCTGGGCGGCCAGGAGGCCCATGAAATCCCCGGCCGTGAGGAAAATATCCGCTTTTCCATGCCCCGCGCCCTGCGAGGCTGAGGCCCCCGGGGCGTCCCACCCTCGGGGAAATCCGCCCCAAACCATGAACTGGATCACCTTACGCTCACGGTTTCCGCCGCTCGGAGCGGTGAACGCACCGCTCGTCCAAGTCCCGTTGCCCGCGGTTTTACAATTGATACAGTGTCATCACCATAATGCGGGAACGGAGTGTCGGGGTGATCGACCTACCTGAACAGCGGGGCTTCACCATCATCGAACTGATGCTGGCGATCGGTCTGGCGGCGGTGCTGCTGGCCATCGCGGTGCCGTCGTTTCAGTCGGTCACCGCCAATAACGCTCTGCGATCCAGTGCCGCTGACCTGGTCACCGCCATCAACACCGCCCGCGCCCAGGCCGTGAACCGGCGCAAGCCGGTGGTGCTGCGTCATCTGGGCAGTTCCTGGAACGACGGCTGGGAAGTGTTCTACGACGGCGACGATAGCGAAGGCGATCAGCGTTTCCTGCCCGCCGGCACGGTCACCGTGACCTCGGCGGACGACGAGATCGAATTCCTGCCCTCCGGCCTGATCGCCTCGGAAGTGGAATTTGAAGTCTGTGATGATCGCAGCGGGGAAAGTGGCCGGCGCATCCGGGTCGGCCGCTTCGGCGTGATCGACAATGCGGTGATCACCTGTGGGTAAGCAAGGAGGTCCAGGGGGAATGGACAGTGGTATGCGATACCAAACCGGGGTGGGCATGGTGGAAATCCTGGTTGCCTTGCTGGTGCTCGCCATCGGCGTGCTGGGCTACGCGGGGCTGCAGTTGAGCGCCCTGAAAGGCGCGGAAACCGCCCAGACCCGCTCCCAGGCCACCGCCCTGGCCCGCGACGCCCTGGAGCGGGTGCTGGCCAACGGCGCCGCCCGCGACACCTACATGGACCCGGATCAATGGAGCGGCGATACCGCCGCCTTCGGTGACGCGCCGCCCTCTGATTGCTTCGACGCGGCCTGCGACAGCGACGACATGGCGTCCTGGGACATCGAACAATTGGAGTGGCAGGCGGGGGTGCTGCTGCCCGCCGGTCGTATCCGCATGCAACCCTGTGCCGCCGCCTCCGGCCCCACCCAATGCGTGGTGGTGGCCTGGCGCGAACAGGACATTGGCGAGTGCGTGCGCAACGGTGAGGTCAACGCCGATGAAGGCAGCCAGTGCGTGGTGATGGAGGTGGCGCGATGAAAGCGCAAGGGAAACGCCAGGGGATGCACGGCTTCAGCCTGATCGAATTGATGGTGGCCATGGTGCTCGGCCTGCTGATCACCGCCGCCGCCGTGTCCCTGTTCTCCACCAACCAGCGCACCTTCGCCTTGCAGCAGGCGATGAGCGAGGCCCAGGAACAGGGTCAGCTGGCCATGCGCTTTATCAGCCAGGACCTGAAGCTGACCGGCTATATGAGCGATCAGGTGGCGGCCACCGAACTGGCCGGCATCGTCACCAGCGCCTTCGACAATATGCCGGTGGCGGCGGAAGGCGGTGCCGGCAGCGATCGGCTCACCATCAGTTACCACGGCGATGCGGACTGCACCGGCAAGACCCTGACGCCGACGGCGATCACCGAGATCATCAACAGCTACTGGGTGGACGATGACGGCAACCTGAAATGCCGGGGCAATCTGGCCGCCGACGACGTGATCCTGCTGCAGGGCGTGCGCAGCTTTCAGGTGCTCTACGGCATCGACCAGACGGTGGACAGTGTGGCGTTCCCCGCCCGTTACGTCACCGCCGACGACATCGGTACCTCGCCGGTGGTGGCGGTGAAGGTGGCGATGCTGCTGGAAAAACCCCTGAACAGCATGGACGGCACCGAGCAGGAACAGACCTTCTACCTGCTTGACCACGAGGAAACGGTGGAGGCCGGTCGCACGCTGCGCCGCCAGTTCCAGACCACCGTGGCGATCCGCAACTACCGCTGGAATGAGATATGAAATACCTGGATACCGCCCGCCGCCAGCGCGGCGTGGCGCTGCTGGTGGCGCTGATGATCCTGGTGATCGTGTCCCTGATGGGCATCACCGCCATGAAGACCAGCATGTTCAGCTCCAAGATTTCCACCGGCACCCAGGTGGACGCCATGTCCTTCGAGGGCGCGGAATCCGCCGTGGAAGACGCCTTCGGTTATCTGTACACCATGAGCAGCGCGGAGTTGCAGCCGTTTTTGAATGGGCAGGTGATGCAGCGTTGTCTGACCGCCTCCGGCGTCAGCCTCTCGGCGTGCCAGAACAACGATCGCATGGATTCCCGAGGGCTGGTTCAGGCCGGTTCCCGCACCCGGCAAAAAGGCATGCAGCCGGTGTCCGGCGGGCAGGTCAGCATGACCGGTTCCGGTAGCATGATCGTCGACTATACCTTCGAAATCATGGGCGACTCGGAAATCGAACAGTTCGAGGTGGATGACCACCATCTTCAGCAGGCGCTGAAGCGCGGCATGGTGGCGTCCTCGGACTTCAACAACATTGGTCAGGAATGATCGGGGGGAGCATGAACAGAATCGTGGCCTTCTTGTGTTTGTTCGGTGCCGTCCTGATGGCGCCCACCTGCCTCTACGCGGATGACACGGAAATCTATTTCGCCCAGGCCGACGCCAGCAACGAGTCCAACGAACAGACCGCCAATGTGCTGTTCCTGATCGATACCTCCGGGAGTATGTGCGACCGGCCCCGGGGCAGCCGGGATTGTTCCCGATCCGATACCAAGATGTATCAGTTGAAGCAGGCGTTTACCCAGGTGGTGGACGGCCTCAGCGACGGCGTGCGTATCGGTGTCGGCAAGTTCAACGGCGGCTACGACAGCAATGGCTACGGCGGCTATGTCTTCTATCCGGTCAGTGATATGGATACCACGGCGCGGCAGGAAGTGAAGAACCTGGTCAACGGACTGCAGGGCACGTCCAATACGCCCACCATGGAGGCGTACTCGGAAATGGCCCGCTACATGATGGGCCTTTCCCCGTCCGATTACGCCAAGCGCGGAGAAGCGTTGCAGAATGATCCCCGTCGCTCCGTGAATATCACCTGTTACGGCAATCAGTGCTACACCGCCTCGCAGTACAGCTCGCCCATGAACATGGACAACCAGTGCGAGACCAACCACATCATCGTGATGACCGACGGGGACCCCACCCAGGATTCCGATTACTCCAGCGTGCGCAACCTGGCGGGTGGCTGGTGCAACGGCTCCTACTCCTGCCAGGCGGATCTGGCCCGCTGGTTGATGGACGATGACCGCAACAGCAAGGGCCGGTCGGTGCGTACCTGGCAGGTGGCGTTCGGCGTGGGCGCCGGCTCAAGCCAGGTCACCAATATGAATAACGTGGCCAGTAATGGCGGCACCGACACCGTGCGCCTGGCGGACAACGCCGACGAACTGGCCGCTGAGTTCAACGACATTCTCAATCTGATCGCCGAGGATTCCCAGACCATTACTTCCCCGGGCGTATCGGTGAACCAGAACAACCGGCTGGAGCACCTGGACCAGCTCTACTACGCCATGTTCAAGCCGGAGAAGACCTCGGTCTGGCCCGGCAACCTGAAGCGTTACCGGCTGGACGATGGCAAGGTGGTGGACGCCAACGGCAACCGGGCGGTGGATTCGGATACCGGTTATTTCCGTGAGACCTCGAAAAGCTACTGGACCGACGGCGAGCCGGATGGCCCGGATGTGCGCAAGGGCGGTGCCCGGGCGGAGCTTTCCGGCCGCAAGCTGGTAATCGGCAACGTGAACGGCAACGGCTCCTACACCCTGGACGAAGATCGCCTCGAGGATATGGACGAAAGCGATTTCGGCATTCCCGATCACGGCGCGGTGCCGGCTTACGACACCAAGGAAGAGGTCTATGCCGCGCTGCTGACCCTGTGGGCGGACCCCATGCACAGCGTGCCGCTGCTGGTGAACTACGAGGTGGACAGCGACGGCACCGATGCCGACGACCAGACCAATTATGTGTTCGTCTCCACCAACGGCGGCATGCTGCACGCCATTGATACCGACAATGGTGACGAGAAGTTCGCCTTCATGCCGGACGAGATGCTCAAGCAGGCCTATGACCTGGTGCGCTCGCCGCCGCTCAGTGAGGACAATATCCGCAGCCTGTACGGGATGGATGGCAGTTGGGTGGCCTACCGTACCGCCAAGAGCAACGGTGATGCCGACGATGTGTATATCTACGGCGGCATGCGCCGGGGCGGCAGCAATTACTATGCCCTGGACGTCTCCGACATCGATAACCCCAGATTGGAATGGCGTATCCGCGGCGGTTGGATGGCCGACAGCGACGACGCCGACCCGGACAGCGGCTTCGCCCGGCTGGGGCAGAGCTGGTCCACGCCGACCCTGACCCGGGTGAAGGTGGGCGATACCATCAAACCGGTGCTGGTATTCGGTGGCGGCTACAGCCCGGACGACCACGACACCGCCGGCAGCCGCGCCAACAAGGATGATCTGGGCAATGCCGTGTACATGGTGGATGCCATGAACGGGGACCTGCTGTGGTCGGTGGGCTCGGACAACGCCACCCACCAGGTGTCGGACATGAAGTGGGGCGTGCCCGGGGGTATCGCGGTGGTGGACCTGAACCTGGACGGGCTGGCCGACTTCCTCTATTTCGGTGACCTGGGCGGCCAGCTGTTCCGCATCAATCTGGACAACACCGGCGACAGCGACTCGGATCTGGTGGAGGGCGTGGTGCGGCTCGCCAGCCTGGGTGGGACCGGCGCCCAGGATCACCGTCGCTTCTACGAGGCCCCGGCGGTGGGCTACCAGCGCAGCGGCCTGAGCGAAACGCTCTATGTGGCCATCGGGTCCGGCTACCGGGCCCACCCTCTGGACGAAAACACCGACGAAGGCTTCTTCCTGGTCGCCGACCATAATTTCCGCGGCACCAGCCAGCCCGCCAATGTGGTCACGCTCAGTGACCTGCCCAATGTGGCCGGCACCAGCCCGCCCACCCTGGACGGCTCCGGCGATGGCTGGCGGGTAGCGTTCCGCCGGTCCGGCGAAAAGGTCATGTCGTCACCGACCATTTTCCAGGGCAGTGTCATGTTCACCACCTACAAACCCTCGGATGTGGATCAGGACGCGGATCCCTGCGTGGTCCGCTACGGCAACGCCTACGCTTACCGGGCGGATCTGCTCACCGGCGAGGCGCGCTCGTTCACCAACGATGGCGACGTCTCCGGTGGTGACGGCGATGGCGGTAGCTGGGATGGCGAGGAACTGGATTCCTCCACCATTCCGCCCAGCATCATTCCCATTTTCGAAGGAAGTGGCGGTGGCGGTGGCGGTGACGGCAGTGGCCCCGGCGATGGCGAGGTTCAGTTCTGCACCGGTCTGGAGTGCCCTGGCGGCGTCGACCTGCAGTACGCCATGTTCCGCAAGCAGCGCTGGTACCCGATGAAGAAGAACGACGCCAACGAATACTTCCCGCCGGCTCAGGAGACGGAACAATGACACAGGCCGCCGCACGCAGCCGGGGTTTCACGCTGATCGAGCTGATGATCGTGGTGGTGATCGTGGCGATTCTGGCTGCCATCGCCTACCCCTCGTACACCAACCAGGTGCGCGAAACCCGACGCTCCGAGTACCAGGGCAAGCTGATGGATCTGGCCGCGTCCCTGGAGAGTTACCGGGCGCGCCGTTTTTCCTACAAGGACGCCGGCGGCGCCCTGGGCAGCCTGGCGCCGGATCTGGCCAATAACGACTACTACACCGTGGTCGTCAACGTGACCGACAACAACCAGCGCTACAACGTGGTGGCCACGCCGAAGGGGCCGCAGAGCGGAGACGGCCAGCTGAGGCTGGACAGCGAGGGGCGTACCTGCTTCAGCAAGGGCAGTACCTGTACGCTGGGCTCCTCGCCGGCCTGGGGAAAACGCTGACCGGTCACGGGCAGCGACCGCCGTCGTCCGGTTCGATGCGCGCGGTGCCCATCACCGTCATCACGATGCGGCGGGCCTGGCGACGGTTGCAGATCAGGAAATGGCCATTCTGGTAGTAGAGGTTGCCACGGCGACCGTAGCGTAGCGCCTCGCCCCGGAAGCGCCGCCATTCCAGGGTGGTGCCGGGGGGCAGACGCAGCCGTTCCAGTACCTCGCCGTCGGTGACGTGGCCGTCGTCGTCCCGGTCGGTGGCCAGCAGCAGCCGGTCGGTGGTATCGAAGCGCTCACAACGGCTGTGGCCGTCGCAAAGCAGCAGCGGCCCCCGGGTAAACGCCTCCGCCCGGGCCCGGTGCATCAAGCCCAGTACGCCGTTGCTGGCGGCGACCACCCGCTGAGCGGGCATCCACTCGGCGCCCATGTAATGCCCGGCGCCGACCAGAATGGCCGCCACCAGCATGGCGGTCAGACACTCCACCAGCGTGAATCCTTTGACTTCCATGTCGTTGCCTCCCGGCTGTGGCTTCGCCGTGCGCCCGGGTCGGCATCCTGCCGGTTCTTGATCCGTCGCAAGGCGAGGGCGGTTTGCCCAATATCCGGTTTCAGTTTACGTGCCCGCCGGCGGGCGCCCTGTGTTACCGTTGCTTCCCTTTCTGTCAGCCAAACACCACACAGCACTATGGTCGATGTACTAACGGTGGACGCCCCGATGGACGACGTCCTGATCATTGGCGGCGGCATCGTCGGCTCGCTCAGCGCCCTGGAGCTGGCGGACCGGGGGCGCCGGGTGACGCTGCTGGACGTGCCGCGGCGGCACCCGCCGGCGTCCTGGGCCGGCGGTGGCATTCTGTCGCCGCTCTATCACTGGCGTTATCCGGAACCGATGAACCGGCTCACCCTGGACGGCCCGCGGCGCTATCGTGAGCTGGTGCGAAGACTGGCGGGCAACGGTCTGGATCCGTCGGATCTGTGCGAAAGCGGGCTGTGGGTGGAAGCGGATGGCGCCGAGGCGGAGCGCGGCCTGGCCTGGGCGCGGGCCCACGATCAGCGCTGCCTGGCCGCCCCCCTGAGCGCGCATCTGCCGGATGGTCGCGCCGGCCAGGGGCTGTGGTTCCCGGAGATCGGAAACATCCGCAATCCACGCATGCTGAAAGCGTTGCATGCCGGGTTGCGGGAACGTGGCGTGACCCGGATCGAGGCCCGGGCCACGGCGGTGTGGCCCGGTGAGCGGGGTGGAGAGGTGCGGCTCGACAACGGCGAGCGGCGGCGGGCCTCGACCCTGCTGATCAGCGCCGGCGCCTGGAGCCCGGATCTGCTCGACGCTTTGGGGGTAACGGTGCCGCTGTTTCCCGCCAAGGGGGAAATGCTGCTGTATCGACTGGCGCCGGGCCAGGTGCCGTCGACTATCCTCACCGAGCAGGGTTATCTGATTCCCCGTGCCGACGGGGCGGTGCTGGCGGGCTCCACGTTGCGCAAGGGCGATGCCTCCACCTCGCCCACGGCGGAAGGCCGGCGAACGCTGGAAACCATGGCGGCGGGGATTTTGCCGATGCTGGCGGCGCGCCGGCCGGACCATCACTGGGCCGGGGTGCGCCCCGGCAGCGCGCGGGACTGGCCCTGGCTGGGCGAGGTGCCTGGGACCCGGGGCGTGTTCGCCGCCGTGGGTCATCACCGCAATGGGCTGGTGTCGGCGCCGGCCAGCGCCGAGCTGCTGGCGCAGCTGATGTGCGGGGAAAGCCCCTTGCTGGACCCGGCGGATTACGCGTTCGAGCCGTCGTCGGCTTCGTCGTCCTGATCCAGCTCCAGCTTTTTCAGCCGGTAGCGCAGGGAGCGAAACGTCATGCCGAGTTTCTTGGCGGCGGCGGTGCGATTCCAGTGGGTGGCGTCCAGGGCGCGCAGAATTTCCTGCTTCTCGATTTCCTGCAGGTACTCCTCCAGCGGTAGCTGAGGGTGGCGGCCCGCCACCGGCCCGCCTTGCTCCACCGCCGCGCCGCCGCCGTCCGGCAAATGCAGGTGCTCCGGTTCGATGCGCCGGTCCTCGCACAGGGTCATGGCGCGCTCCAGAATGTTTTCCAGTTCACGCACATTGCCCGGGAAGTCGTAGTCGGCAAGGGCCGCCATGGCGGCATCGCTGACCGCCGGCGGCGACGTTTCCCAGGCCTCGCCGAGGCGCTTGAGCACATGTTCCACCAGGGCGGGTACATCCTCGGGGCGCTCGCGCAGCGGTGGCACATGGGCCTCGATCACATTGAGTCGGTAGTAGAGGTCCTGGCGAAAGCGGCCGGCGGTCATTTCCGCGCCCAGGTCCCGGTGGGTGGCGCAGAGAATGCGCAGGTTGACCGCCACCTCCCGCGACTCGCCCACCGGGCGCACGGTTTTCTCCTGGATGGCGCGCAGCAGTTTCACCTGCATGTGCAGGGGCAGGTCGGCCACTTCGTCGAGGAACAGGGTGCCGCCGTCGGCCTCGCGGAACAGGCCCTTGCGGTCCTCCACGGCGCCGGTGAAGCTGCCCTTGCGGTGGCCGAAGAACTCGCTTTCCATCAATTCGGAGGGAATGGCGCCGCAGTTGACCGCCACGAACGGCTTTTCCCGGCGTGGGCCCAAAGCGTGGATCAGCCGGGCCACCCGTTCCTTGCCGCTGCCGGACTCGCCGCTGATGTAGATCGGCGCCTGGCTGCGCGCCAACTTGCGAATCTGCTCCTTCAGGCCGCGCATGGCGGGGCCCTGGCCGATCAGGCCGTCTTCTCCGTGATCGCCGTCCTCGTCGTCGGCGGCGCGGCTGATGCCCAGGCCGTCCTCGATCAACTGACGCAGCCGGTCCAGGGCCACCGGTTTGGCGATGAAGTCGTAGGCGCCCAGTTTCATGGCCTCGGTGGCCACTTCCATATTGCCGTAGGCGGTGATCACCGCCACCGGCATCCGCGGGGCCCGGGCGGCGGCGTGGCGGATCAGTTCAAGGCCGGTGCCGTCGCCCAGATTCATGTCGGTGAGACACAGGTCGAAGGCGCCGCCGTCGAGCAGGCGCCGGCCCTCGTCCAGCGAGGCCGCGGCGGTGGCATCCAGCTTCATTCTTCCCAAGGTGATGACGAGCAGTTCCCGCAGGTCCGCTTCGTCATCCACTACCAAAACGCGAGGCGTGTTCTTTTTCATCGTTATTGAAACTGCCGATCCGGGTGGGCACAGGTTATCACAAAGCGCGCCCCCGGGCGGGCGGGCTCATGGTCCAGGGTGGCCTGGTTGGCCTCGCACAGCTGGCGGCAGACATACAGCCCCAGCCCGTTGCCCCGGTCGCTGGTGGTGTAGAAGGGTTCGAACAGATGAGCGGCGGCGGCCTCCGACACCCCCGGCCCGTCATCGCGCACCGCCACCCAGGGCAGGCCGGTTCGCGGGTGCTGGCCGTAGGTGACGATGACCTGGCAGGTTTCGCCGCCGTGGGCGAAGGCGTTGCCGATCAGGTTGTCCACCACCTGCAGGAACTGGCTGCGGTCGAAGCGGATCTCCAGGGTGTCGTCGCCGTGCTCGACCCGCAGCCGGTCGCCGGCGATGCCGCGCTGGTGCCAGCCGGCGGCGAGTTCCGCCAGGGCGGTGGCCACGGGGAAGCGGGCGGCTTGCCCCCGGGGGCGCCGGGACAGGTCCAGCACGTCGCTGATAATGCCGTTCACCCTCTGCACATGGTTGCGGATGATGGTCAGCAGGCGGGCGTCCTCGGCGCTGGCGCCGTCCTCGTCGAGCAGTTCGGCGGCCTGGCTGATGGCGCTCAGGGGGTTACGGATTTCATGGGCCAGGGTGGCGGACAGGCGCCCCAGGGACGCCAGATTCAACTGCTGGGCTTCCTGGGCGATGCGCGCGGTGTCCTCCAGGAACACCAGGGTCAGGGCCTCGTGGCCGGTATCCAGATCGGCGAAGCGGGCGTTCACCTCCGGCGACTGCCGGGACAGGCGCAGGGGCGCCGGTACCAGATGGGGCGCGCCCCGCCAGCGCTGGTGGTGCTCCACCAGAGCCTTGGGCAGGTGCTGGCCAGCCATGGCCCGGGCGAAGTAGCCGTCCGCCGAGGGATTCGATTGCAGCACCCGGTGGTCGTCGTCGAACACCATCACCCCGGTGCGCATGCGCGCCACGATCTGCTGATTCAAGGCTTCCAGACGCTGGATCGCCACCCGTTGCCGGGCGGCGATTACTTCACTGCGCTCCAGGCGGCTGGCGATCTGCTGGATGATCAGTGACACCATGAAGAAGGCAATACCCAGCAGGCCTGCCTCGGTCAGTTGGAAGGGGTCCCGGTCACCGGTCTGGGTGGCGAAATAGAACTGCTCGAACATGGCGGTGAGGGTGGCCAGCGCGGCGATCAGAAAGCCCAGGCGGCCACGCAGCAGAATGTTGCCGGCGGCCACGTTGACCAGCAGCAATACCGCCAGGCCGCCCTCCAGGCCGCCATTGGAATGCACCACCAAACCCAGCACCAGCACATCGATGACCAGGGCCAGCGGTTGGGTCCAGGCGGGCTTGCGCAGGGTGTGGGCGTAATCGGCGGCGGAAGACGCCAGGGTCAGAATCAGATAAGCGGTGACGGTGGTTTCGAACAGCCACGGCAGGTGCTGCCCGATCATCCGGTCGCTCAGATAGAACGACGCCAGCAGCACCACGGCGATGACGATGCGGTAGAGATTGTAGATGCGCGCGGGCGTCCAGTTAGCGTTCATGCCGTTCCAGATACAGCCGCTGGTGCTCCTGGCTGCAGAACGTCAAATGCCGATGCGAAAAGGCCTCGCCTTCCGGCACGTGCACGCCGCATTGCCGGCATTTGACCATGCGCTCGCTGCGTGGCGGCGCGTCGGCGCGGCGCCGTCCGTTGCCGCCCGGACCGCCACCGCCGGACGCGCGCAGCAGGCGCTTGACCAGCAGCCAGCCGATATACACCACCGCCGCCAGAATCAGCAGCCGAATCAACCCCATATGGATCTCCCCTGATACCCGACCGGCTCTCATCTGTGAAGGGCGGGCGGCTACAGAGTACAATCACCGCTCCACGGAGAAAAGGCGGTACTATGCGACTCGTAATGGCCCAGCGGAACCCGCTGGTCGGCGACATCGAAGGCAACGCGCGGGCGGTGGTGAGCGCCACCCGGGAAGCACGCAATCTGCTGGGCGCGGAGCTGGTGGTGTTCCCCGAGTTGATGCTGACCGGGTATCCCCCGGAAGATCTGCTGCTGCGCCCCAGCCTCAATACCCGCATCGACGAGGCGTTGGCCGCCATCGGCGCGGAGATCGAGGTGCCGGTGGTGATCGGCTATCCGGCGGTGCGCAACGGCGTGCGCCGCAATGCCGCCGGCGTGCTGTTCCCCGGCGACAGCCGGCCCCGTCACGAGTACTTCAAGCAATGCCTGCCCAATTACCGGGTGTTCGACGAGAAGCGCTATTTCCAGGCCGGCGACCAGCCCTGCGTGTTCGAGCTGGGCGGCGAGCGGCTGGCGCTCACCATCTGCGAGGACATCTGGTTCCCGCAGCCGGCAGCGCGGGCCGCCGAGGCCGGCGCCACCTGCGTGCTCAACCTGAACGCCTCGCCGTTCCGGGCCGGCAAGCAGGACGAACGCATCGAGCAGGTGCAGGCGCGCGCCCGGGAAACCGGCCTGCCGGTGCTGTACTGCAATCTGATCGGCGGCCAGGACGAACTGGTGTTCGACGGGTCGTCCTTCGTGGTCGACGGCGACGGCCGGCTGCAGGTGCAGGGCGCCAGCTTCGAGGAGGCGCTGGTGCCGGTGGACCTGGCCCACGAAAGCGGCGGCCTGAAGCTGCGCGGCGAAATGCTGCCGTTGCCGGAAGCGGACGAAAGCCTGTACCGGGCCCTGGTGCTGGCGACCCGCGACTACGTGAACAAAAACGGTTTCAAGGGCGCGCTGCTGGGCCTGTCAGGCGGCATCGATTCGGCGCTGACCCTGGCGGTGGCGGTGGACGCGCTGGGTCCGGAACGGGTGGAAGCGGTGATGATGCCGTTCCGCTATACCGCGCAGATGAGCATGGAAGACGCCGAACAGCAGGCCCGTGCCCTGCGGGTGCACTACCGGGTATTGCCCATCGAATCCGCCTTCAACGGGTTCATGGAGATTCTCGAGGAACCGTTCGCCGGGCTGGCCACCGATACCACCGAGGAAAACCTGCAGGCCCGCTGCCGCGGCGTGCTGCTGATGGCGTTGTCCAACAAGGGTGGCTCGGTGGTGCTCACCACCGGCAACAAGAGCGAGATGGCGGTGGGCTACGCCACCCTGTACGGCGACATGGCCGGCGGCTTCTCGGTGCTCAAGGACGTGTTCAAGACCTCGGTGTACCGCATCGCCCGTTGGCGCAATCAGAAGGCCGGCAGCGAGATCATTCCGGAGCGAGTGATTACCCGGCCGCCGTCGGCGGAGCTGGCCCCGGATCAGGTGGACGCGGATTCACTGCCCGGCTACGACGAGCTGGACGCCATCCTGGAGCGCTATGTGGAGCAGGACATGAGCGCCGAAGCGGTGATTCGCGATGGCTTCGACCGGGAGACCGTGTACCGGGTGGTCAAGCTCACCGACCGCAACGAGTACAAGCGCCGCCAGGCGGCGGTGGGCCCCCGGGTGAGCCGCCGCGCCTTTGGCAAGGACCGGCGTTACCCGATCACCAACGGCTGGCGGCCCGGGGACTGATCAGAGCAGGTCGAAGGTCAGCAGGCTCATCAGGCCCTTGCCCTCGCGGGGCCACCAGGCCAGATCCACCTGGCCGTCGTCGTCCAGATACTCGCTGTCCGGGTAGTTTTCCTGCAGCACCCGCCGACTCTTGGCGGCCAGCTCGGGCTGATCCAGACGTTCGTAACCGGCGGTCATCACCGCCAGCGCCTCCGGCACCAGCGGCGTGCGCTGATAATGCTGCACCACGTACTGGGCCCGGTTGATGGCGGCGATGTAGGCGCCACGGCGGGCATAGTAGCGGGCCACGTGCAGCTCGTGGCGGGCCATTTCATTGCGGATGAAGACCATGCGGGTGCGCGCGTCCGGGGCGTAATCGCTGTCCGGGAAGCGCGTCACCAGCCGCTCGAAGTCCTCGAAGGCATCGGTGGCGCTGGTCAGGTCGCGGGCGGATTTGTCCGTGGTCATGAAGGAGTCGAAGAAGCTGCGCTCCATGTAGAAATTGGCCAGCCCGCGCATGTACAGCGCGTAGTCCAGGCTCGGATGGGCCGGGTAGCTGCGCATGAAGCGCTGGGCGGCGACCACCGTTTCCGGGTATTCCTGGGACCGGAAGTGGGCGTAGATCAGGTCCAGCTGCGCCTGCTCGGCGTAGCGACCATAGGGAAAGCGGGCCTCCAGTTCCTTGAGCCGGTCGATGGCGGTCAGGTAGTTGTTGGCGTCCATGGCGCTCTGCGCCTCGCGATACTGGGCGGCCTCGGTGCGTTCCGGGCTTTCCTCCGGCTTGCTGGCGCAGGCGCCCAACAACAGGGCGGCCAGCAGCGGCCATATCAGTCTCGGCATTTTTTCCTCGGTACGACGGGGTACAATGGTGCGCCTATTGTAATCACAGGTCGGACTATGGGACATCTTGGCGGCGAGAAAATTCAGCGCACCGAGCAGGTGGGCGAGCAGTACGCCGGGTCGAGGCTGGATCAGGCCGCCGCGGAACTGTTCGACGGCTTCTCCCGATCGCGCCTGCAGGGCTGGATCAAGGACGGCGCGCTTACCGTGAACGGGCGCCCGGCCAAACCCAAGGACAAGCTGCTCGGCGGCGAGGCGCTGACCCTGGCGGTGGAGCTGGCGCCGGAGATCGAGGACCGCCCCCAGGCCATCGAACTGCCGGTGGTCTACCAGGATGAGGACCTGATCGTCATCAACAAGCCGTCGGGTCTGGTGGTGCACCCGGCCGCCGGCCACGCCGACGGCACCCTGCTCAACGGCCTGCTGCATCTGGACGAGCGTCTTTCCAGCCTGCCCCGGGCGGGCATCGTGCACCGGCTGGACCGGGACACCACCGGCCTGATGGTGGTGGCACGCTCGGTGGAGGCGCACACCGGCCTGGTGGCCCAGCTCCAGGACAAGAGCCTGTACCGGGAGTACGAGGCGGTGGCGGTGGGGGTGATGACCGGCGGCGGCACTGTCGATGCCCCCATGGGCCGCCATCCGGTGGACCGGAAACGGCAGGCGGTGCTGGAGCACGGTGGCAAGAACGCGGTTACGCACTACCGGGTGCTGGACCGCTACCGGGCGCACACCCGGGTTCAGGTGCGTCTGGAAACCGGCCGCACCCACCAGATCCGCGTGCACCTGGCCCATCGCCGCTATCCGCTGGTGGGCGATCCGTTGTACGGTGGGCGTCTCAAGCTGCCCGCCGGCGCCAGCGAACAATTGCGCGAGGCCCTGCGCCGCTTCCCCCGCCAGGCCCTGCACGCCCGCAAACTGGGGCTGGTGCACCCGGCCAGCGGCGAATACCTGGAGTTCGAGGCGCCCCTGCCGGCGGATTTCCAAGCACTGATCCAGGCCCTGGAGGCGGATCGGGAGACCCCATGACCCTGCCCGACATCAGCCAGTGGCTGCACCCGGAGTGGCGCCCCCACCCGCGGGTACGCACTCTGGTCACCACCCGGCTGGGCCGCCATTCGCCGCCGCCCTGGCACGGGTTCAATCTGGGCATGAACTGCGGTGACGAGGCGGCCCGGGTGGAGCAGGCCCGCCGCCATGTGCACAAGCTGCTGGGCACGGACCATCCACCGGCCTGGCTGAACCAGGTGCACGGCGACCGCCTGATCGCCGCCGGCGACCCGGACAACCGGGCCGACGGCGTCTGGACCGGGCACTCCGGCTGGCCCTGCGCGGTGCTCACCGCGGATTGCCTGCCGGTGCTGCTGGCGCGCGCCGACGGCAGCGCGGTGGCGGCGGTGCACGCCGGCTGGCGCGGTCTGCACGCCGGCATACTGGGCCGGGCGGTGCGCACCCTGGCCCCGGACGGCGAGCCGCTGGCCGCCTGGCTGGGCCCGGCGATATCCGCCCGCGCCTACCAGGTGGGGGAGGACGTGCACCGGGCGTTTCTCAATCTGGGGCCGGAGTACGGCGGTGCCTTCCGGCGCGACAGCCAGCCCGGTCATTGGCGCTTTTCCCTGACCCACGCCGCCACCCTGGCCCTCAACGCCGCCGGCGTGCAGGACGTGGCCGGCGGTGACCATTGCACCGCGTCGGATCTTCGCCATTTCTATTCCTACCGGGCCGAAGGTCAGACCGGCCGCTTCGCCAGTCTGATCTGGCTGGCGCCCGCCTGATCGTTTTTGACCCCGATCAATATCCTGCCGTCCTGCCTCTTGAAACCTTCACGTAAGACCGCATTTTAAGATCAGTTTTTGAACAGTCGGCCGAGGGCCGGTCGCCGATCGCGGGGCCGCCCCGGCGCGCAAGAGGAGCAGTCGAATGAGAATGGACAAACTGACTTCCCGTCTTCAGGAAGCCATTGGCGAAGCCCAATCCCTGGCGGTGGGGCAGAGCCACGCCGCCATCGAGCCGGTGCACCTGCTGCTGGCCCTGCTGCAGCAACAGGGCGGCGTGGCCGCGCCGTTGCTGGAAAAGGCCGGCGCCCGCCCGGCGGACGTGATCACCGCCCTGAAAATGGCGCTGGACAAGGTGCCCACCGTGGGCCAGTTCACCGGCGATGTGCAGCTGTCGCAGAACCTGGCCCGTCTGCTGAACCTGGCGGATCGCGAGGCGCAGCAGCGCGGTGACCAGTACATCTCCACCGAGGCGGTGCTGCTGGCGGCCTGCGAGGACAACGGCGAGGTCGGCAAGCTGATGAAGAACGCCGGCGTCAAAAAGAAGGTGCTGGCGGACAAGATCCAGGAAGTGCGCGGCGGCGAGTCGGTCAACGACCCCAACGCCGAGGACAAGATGGAAGCGCTGAAAAAGTACACCACCGATCTCACCGAGCGGGCGGAAAGCGGCAAGCTGGATCCGGTGATCGGCCGGGACGACGAAATCCGCCGTACCATCCAGGTGCTGCAGCGCCGTACCAAGAACAACCCGGTGCTGATTGGCGAGCCCGGCGTGGGCAAGACCGCCATCGTCGAGGGCCTGGCCCAGCGCATCGTCAACGGTGAGGTGCCGGAAGGCCTCAAGGACAAGCGCGTGCTGTCCCTGGACATGGCGGCGCTGATCGCCGGCGCCAAATACCGGGGCGAGTTCGAGGAGCGCCTCAAGGCGGTGCTCAACGAGCTGTCCAAGCAGGAAGGCCGCGTCATCCTGTTTATCGATGAGCTGCACACCATGGTCGGCGCCGGCAAGGCGGACGGTGCCATGGACGCCGGCAATATGCTCAAGCCGGCTCTGGCCCGTGGCGAATTGCACTGCGTGGGCGCCACCACCCTGGATGAATACCGGCAGCACATCGAGAAGGACGCGGCCCTGGAGCGGCGCTTCCAGAAAGTGCTGGTGGACGAACCCTCGGTGGAGGACACCATCGCCATTCTGCGTGGCCTCAAGGAGCGCTACGAGGTGCACCACGGCGTGGACATCACCGACGGGGCCATCATCGCCGCCGCCAAGCTCAGCCACCGCTATATCACCGACCGGCAGCTGCCGGACAAGGCCATCGACCTGGTGGACGAAGCGGCCAGCCGCATCCGCATGGAAATCGACTCCAAGCCGGAGGAAATGGACCGGCTGGACCGGCGCCTGATCCAGTTGAAGATGGAACGGGAGGCCCTGCGCAAGGAATCCGACGAGGCCAGCCGCAAGCGCCTGGAAAAGCTGGAGGAGGACATCGAGGGCCTGGAGAAGGAATACGCCGACCTGGAGGAAATCTGGAACGCCGAAAAGGCGGCCCTGCAGGGCGCCCAGCAGTACAAAGCGGAACTGGAACAGGCCCGGGTGGACATGGAGCAGGCGCGCCGTGCCGGCGACCTGAACCGCATGTCCGAGCTGCAGTACGGCGTGATTCCGGATCTGGAAACCAAGGTGCGCCAGGCCCAGGAACGCGAGGAGGCCGCCGGCCCGGTGGAGACCAAGCTGCTGCGCAACAAGGTGTCCGAGGAGGAGGTCGCCGAAGTGGTCTCCAAATGGACCGGCATTCCGGTATCGAAGATGCTGGAAGGCGAGCGCGACAAGCTGCTGCGCATGGAAGACGAGCTGCACAAGCGGGTGATCGGCCAGGACGAGGCGGTCACCGCCGTGGCCAACGCCGTGCGCCGTTCCCGCGCCGGCCTGGCGGATCCCAACCGGCCCAACGGCAGTTTCCTGTTCCTGGGCCCCACCGGGGTGGGCAAGACCGAGCTTTGCAAGGCGCTGGCCGGCTTCCTGTTCGACACCGAGGAAGCCATGGTGCGCATCGACATGTCCGAGTTCATGGAGAAGCACTCCGTGGCCCGGCTGATCGGCGCGCCCCCGGGCTATGTCGGTTACGAGGAGGGCGGTTATCTGACCGAGGCGGTACGCCGCAAGCCCTACTCGGTGGTGCTGCTGGACGAGGTGGAGAAAGCCCACCCGGACGTGTTCAACGTGCTGCTGCAGGTGTTGGAGGACGGTCGCCTCACGGATGGCCAGGGCCGTACCGTGGACTTCCGCAACACGGTGGTGGTGATGACCTCCAACCTGGGGTCGGATCTGATCCAGCGTCTCGCCGGTGTCGAATCCGGTGATAAGGAGAAGGATTACGACGCCATGAAGGACGCGGTCATGGAGGTGGTGGCCACCCACTTCCGCCCTGAGTTCATCAACCGGGTGGACGAGACGGTGGTGTTCCACCCGCTCGGCCAGGGCCAACTCAAGGGCATTGCCGCCATTCAGCTGGACTACCTGCGCAAACGGCTGGTGGAGCGGGACATGGGCCTGGAGCTGTCCGACGCGGCCCTGGACAAGCTGGTGGAAGCGGGCTTCGACCCGGTCTACGGCGCCCGGCCCCTGAAGCGCGCCATCCAGTCTCAGCTGGAGAACCCGCTGGCCCAGGCCTTGCTCAAGGGCGAGTTCGGCCAGGGCGACACCATCCGGGTGGACGTGGCCGACGGCAAGCTCAGCTTCAGCAAAGCCTGACGCCATCGCCCCCCGGGTGCGAAGAGGGCCGGATTATCCGGCCCTTTTTTTTGGTCGCTCCCGCACAGCAAGCGGGGATCAGGGCCGGGGCGCTTTGTCGCGGCGGAACGGGAACGAGAACTGCCGCACCACGCCTTCCGGCACTTGCGTGCTGGCCCGGGTGCCGTAGCGGGCGGCCAGCCGGTCCGGCATGAACAGGGTGCCGAACAGCTTGTCGTAGACCGGCAGAAAGGCGGCGTAATTCTTGTCCACCGCGTCGTCTTCGGAGGAATGATGCCAGTGGTGGAATTCCGGCGTGGCGATCACCCAGCGCACCCCGGGGAAGCGGAAACGCACATTGGCGTGGATGAAAATGGCATGGAAGGAAATGAACACCAGGTAGGCGTACACCGCCGACGGCGCGAAGCCGAACAGAAAAATCGGCAGGTAGCCGGCGAAACGGTTGGCGATGATCTCCACCAGGTGCAGCCGGGACGACGCCATCCAGTCCAGTTGCTCGCTGGAATGGTGCACGGCATGGAACTTCCACAGCCAGGGCACTTCATGGAAGGCCCGGTGTATCCAGTAGCTGGCCAGGTCCACCACCACCAGGATTTCGATGAATTGCAGCCATAACGGCTGCGCCGCCACCCATTGCTGGAAGCCCGCGTGCACATGGTCGTGCAGGAACACCTGGATCGGGATCACGGTGAAGAAGCTGATCAGCTGCACGCCCACGTGGCTGAACAGGAAATACTTCATATCGGTGATCCAGCCCCGGCGCAGCACGCGCTGGCGCCGATCCTTGGGATACAGTCGCTCCAGGGGTATGAACACCAGCGCCAGCACCAGCAGGGTGAGCACGAAATAATCGAGCCCGGCGTACAGGCTGCGCCCCTCCACCGCCGGCACATTGAGGCGCCCGGAGCCGAGCAGGGCGGCCATGCAGGCCAGCACCATGCCCGCCAGGCCGTAGCGGGTATCCGGATGCCGCCAGACGCTGACCAGGCCGGACACGAAGGCCACCCCGATGCCCGCGAACAGTATCCCGCGCAGCAGGCCGGCGTTGTAGAAGCCGCGGAATTCCGGGGTGGTGAACCATTGGGGAAACAGGAAGCAGAAGCTGGCCAGCAGCGCCAGGCTGCCCAGGGCCACCGCCAGGGTGGCGCTGATCCGACCCTGGCCGGGGGTCAGATCCACGTCTTCGAAGCGCTCGCGCAGATATCGGCTCATGGCGGTTTACGGTGCCGGGCGACCGTCGCAGAACGCCACCGCGGCGCGGGTGCGCTCCAGCATTTGCGCGCGGCGTTCCTGGTCGATCACTTCCATTTCGCCGCTGTCCGGGTTCTTGACCCGCACCACCGGCTTGTTCTGCAGGGTCTCCAGATTGCGGCGATACTGCTCGCACTCTTCCTGGCGGGCCTGGTCGGGCTGCTCCGCCGCGCGCTGCTGACGGGCCTGTTGTTGCCGGGCCGCCTCGTCGGCGCGGGCCGCCGCTTCGCGCTGTTCACGCAGGCGTTCCAGGGCTTCGGGCTGGTCGGAGCTGGCTGAGCGGTGGGTGCGCACCTCCTCGGCGGAGGTGCCCCGCGGCGGTTGGGTGTCGTAGTGGGTGACGCCGTTTTCGTCCACCCATTTGTAGTATTTGGCCCCCAGGGCCGGCGCGGCCAGCACCACCAGGACGGCGGCGAGCAATGCACGGACGGTGTTCATGGTGAATCGGTCCCCTCGAAAACCCCTTCGGATGCCCGGAGAAGCATGCCCCCGGGTCCCGTTATTGTGCAACCGAAGCGCCCCGCGGGGGTTTGAAAACGGCCGCATTTCTGACAATATTAAGCCCTTTCCGGAGATCGGAACCCGCAGACGCTTACCGGCGCCTGTGTGGCCGGGACCCGGGGCGTCGTTACCGCGGCGTCCTAACGCAGCATCTACTGCACGCTTGTCCCGCCAGTGGAATCTCTCGAGGTTCGGGCGCGGCCAGGCGCTCCCCTCCGAGCTTCCCGACCTGTGTCCGCCGTCGGCCACCTCCACGCGGACCCGGAACGCCCAAGTACGGCGTTCTCCCCGCAGGTTATGGGGTACCTGACGTACCCAGGCAACACTCCCGTTCCGCCGTCCGCCGGCGGAGTGAATGCTATTTGTGATTCGAGGTAACCAACGTGGAAATGTTATCCGGCGCGGAAATGGTGGTCCGCGCTCTGCAGGACGAGGGGGTGGAGTACATCTTCGGCTATCCCGGAGGGGCTGTACTGCACATTTACGACGCGCTGTTCCAGCAGGACACGGTCAATCATATTCTGGTGCGCCATGAGCAGGCGGCCACCCACGCCGCCGACGGCTACGCCCGGTCCACCGGCAAGCCCGGCGTGGTGCTGGTGACCTCCGGTCCCGGCGCGACCAATGCCATTACCGGCATCGCCACCGCCTTCATGGATTCCATCCCGATGGTGGTGTTGTCCGGCCAGGTCCGTTCCGACTGGATCGGCGACGACGCCTTCCAGGAAACCGACATGGTGGGCCTGTCCCGGCCGATCGTGAAGCACAGCTTCATGGTGCGCGACCCGCGTCAGATTCCGGAGATGATCAAAAAGGCGTTCTATATCGCCAACACCGGCCGGCCCGGCCCGGTACTGGTGGACATTCCCAAGGACCACACGGCGCCGCACAACACCTTCCCCTATGAGTATCCGAAGAAGGTGAAGATGCGTTCCTACGCGCCGGTGACCCGCGGGCATTCCGGTCAGATCCGCAAGGCCGTGGACGAGCTGCTCAAGGCCAAGCGCCCGGTGCTCTACGCCGGTGGCGGCGTGGTGCAGGGCGAAGCCAGCCAGGCGCTCACCGCCCTGGCGCGCAAGCTCAACTTCCCGGTGACCAATACGCTGATGGGGCTGGGCGCCTACCCGGGCTCCGATGAGCAGTTCCTGGGCATGCTGGGCATGCACGGCACCTACGAAGCCAACATGGCGATGCACAACGCGGACGTGATTCTGGTCGCCGGTGCCCGCCTGGACGACCGCGTCACCAACGACGCTCGGAAATTCTGCCCCGGCGCCAAGATCATCCATATCGACATCGACCCGGCCAGCATCTCCAAGAACGTGGCCGCGCACATTCCCATCGTCGGTCCGGTCAAACAGGTCCTGGAAGAGATGCTGACCATGCTCGACGAGCAGGGCGAGGTGGGCACCGATACCAAGAGCCTGGAGCGCTGGTGGCAGGAAATCGCCGGCTGGCGGAAAGTGCACGGCCTGCGTTACGAAACCAATGAGCAGGGCCCGATGAAGCCTCAGCAGGTGGTGCAGGCGCTCTACAAGGCCACCAAGGGGGAGGCCTATGTCACCTCCGACGTGGGCCAGCATCAGATGTTCGCCGCCCAGCACTATCTCTACGATCGCCCGCGCCAGTGGATCAACTCCGGCGGCCTGGGGACCATGGGCTTCGGCCTGCCGGCGGCCATGGGCGTGCAGTTCGCCCACCCGGACGCGGTGGTGGCCTGTGTCACCGGTGAAGGCTCCATCCAGATGAACATTCAGGAGCTGTCCACCTGTCTGCAGTACGGTCTGCCGATCAAGATCATCAACATCAACAACCAGGCCCTGGGCATGGTCCGTCAGTGGCAGGACATGCAGTACGGCGGCCGTCACAGCCAGTCCTACATGGAATCGCTGCCGGACTTCGTCAAGCTGGCCGAGTCCTACGGTCACGTGGGCATGCTGGTGGAGAAGTTGGAGGATCTGGACGGCGCCATGGAGGAAGCCTTCGCGCTGAAGGACCGCCTGGTGTTCATGGACATCTATGTGGATCCCACCGAGCACGTGTACCCGATGCATATCGCCGACGGGTCCATGCGTGACATGTGGCTGAGCAAGACGGAGCGGACCTGATGCGACGTATCATTTCGATTCTGATGGAAAACGAGCCCGGCGCCCTGTCCCGGGTGGTGGGTCTGTTCTCCCAGCGCGGCTACAACATCGAGACCCTGACGGTGGCGCCCACCGAGGACGAGACCCTGTCGCGCCTGACCATGACCACCACCGGCGACGAGAAGAAGATCGAGCAGATCACCAAGCACCTCAACAAGCTGATCGAGGTGGTGAAACTGGTGGATCTCACCGAAGGCGCCCACATCGAGCGTGAAATCATGCTCATGAAGGTGAAAGCCACCGGCGCCCAGCGCGCCGAGGTGAAACGCACGGTGGACATCTTCCGTGGCCAGATCGTGGACGTCACGGCCACCGTCTACACGGTGCAGCTCACCGGTACCACGGACAAGCTGGAGGCGTTCATCGCCGCCATCGGCGAGACCCAGGTGCTGGAAGTGGTGCGCTCCGGGGTGTCCGGTATTTCCCGTGGCGAGAAGGTGCTCAGTCTCTGAGCCCTTTCCGGCGTACCCCGCCCGGTCCGCCGGGCGTGCCAGCCTTCGACGAACCCTGCCCCGTGCGGGGTTCGTCGTATCTGGCTACAATGCATCCTCCCGCGCGGGGGGAGACAAAAGGATTCAGTCAGTGGGCGTAAAACAGATTCTCTGCGTGTTCGGCACCCGACCGGAAGCGATCAAGATGGCGCCGGTGGTGAAGGCGCTGGCGGCGGACGACCGCTTTGAAAGCCGGGTCTGCGTCACCGCCCAGCATCGCGAGATGCTGGACCAGGTGCTGTCCCTGTTCCACATCCGGCCGGACCATGATCTGGACATCATGGCGCCGGGCCAGGACCTGCATCAGATCACCTCCCGCATCCTGCTCGGTCTGGGCCCGGTGCTGCGCGCCGAGCAACCGGACATGGTGCTGGTGCACGGCGACACCACCACCACCCTGGCCGCCACCCTGGCGGCGTTCTACGAGAAGATCCCGGTGGGCCATGTGGAAGCGGGGCTGCGCACCGGCAACCTGCTGTCCCCTTGGCCGGAAGAGGCCAACCGCAAACTCACCGGCGTGCTGGCCCGGGCTCACTTCGCCCCCACCCACACCGCCCGTGACGCGCTGCTGGCCGAGGGCGTGGCGCCGGCGTCCATTCTGACCACCGGCAATACCGTCATCGACGCGCTGCTGTGGGTGAAGGCGCGCCTGGACCAGGACGAAGCGCTCCGCGCGGAACTGGGCGAGCGACTGCCGTTCGGGCTGGCGCGACCGATGGTGCTGATCACCGGCCACCGGCGGGAAAGCTTCGGCGGCGGTTTCGAACGCATCTGCCGGGCGGTGGCGCGGCTGGCGGACGCCCATCCCGGCACCGATTTCGTTTACCCGGTGCACCTGAACCCCAATGTGCAGGAGCCGGTGAAGCGCTTGCTGGGCCGGCGCGACAACGTGCATCTGATCGCGCCCCAGGACTACCTGCCGTTCGTCTGGCTGATGAGCAACGCCCGGGTCATCCTCACCGACTCCGGCGGCATCCAGGAAGAGGCCCCATCCCTGGGCAAACCGGTGCTGGTGATGCGCGACACCACCGAGCGGCCGGACGCCCTGGACGCCGGCACCGTGAAGCTGGTGGGCACCGACGAGACGGCGATCTTCGATGAGACCGACCGCCTGCTCACCGACGCCGCCGCCTGGCGGGCCATGAGCCTGGCCCATAACCCCTACGGCGATGGCCAGGCCGCCCGCCGCATCGCCGACTTTCTGGCGGACTTATGAACGTCGTCTGTTTATTGCCGGTTACCGGTCACCCGCGATACGCCAAACGTATATCAATGCTGAAAGCCGAGGGCATGCAGGTTACCGCCCTGGCTTTCGAGCGCCCTTATCACAAGGGGCGGCCAGCCGATTGTCCGACAGAGATTATCGGCCGCATTCCCCACGGCCGTTATCTTTACCGCTTGTGGGTATATCTGCGTGCGCGCGCGCTACTAAAGCGACGCCTGCGGGGTGCGGATGCGGTGTACTGTTTCGGTCTCGACACGTTGATGCTGACGCGCTTGGCCCTGATGGGGCGTAGTCTGCCTTGTTTTCTCGAAATCGGTGACGTGAGGGATATCCAGACCGATCCACGCTTGTCGGGAAAGCTCTTTCGCACGCTGGATCGCTGGCTGGTGCGATATGCCCGCGGGGCGGTGTTCACCGCGCCGGATTTCTACGGGATCTACTATCGCCAATGGTTGGGAGAGACTTTTCCCCACCACATCATTGAAAACAAGATCGATTTCACACCCGAATCCGTGCCAGCGGTGCCGTTGTCGCGTGACCTTCTCCGTATCGGTTATTTCGGGTTGCTCCGGTGTGTTTGGTCAGCCCATGCGCTGATGGCAATCGCCGATGGATTGGGTGAGCGGGTCCACATCCGGGTGGCGGGGTACAGCATGTTGCCGGAAGGCGTCCTTAACGAGTTGAAAGCGCGCGGCAATATTGAAGTGGAAGGCTCCTATCAGTCTCCGGCCGACCTGCCTCGGTTGTACGGCTCCGTGGATATGGTTTGGGCATGTTATGCCCCCATCCAGGATGATGATTGGAATCTTCGCTGGGCGCGAACCAATCGGTTTTATGAGGCCTGCGCTTTTGGGCGCCCGCTCATTACCCGGGCTGGTAGTAATGACGGGCAAGCGGTTGCCTCCTTGCGCATCGGTCTCGTTCTTGATTGCGTTAAACCGGATCAAGCGGTGGCCGCGATTGCCGGGCTGGCTCCGGAAGCAATCTCTCAATGGGCGGCCAACAGTCGCGCCCTGCCAATGTCCGTATACGCTTACACGGATGAACAGGCAAAGTTGGCGGGCGACCTGCACGCCGCTCGATTGCCTCAGGAGCCCGATACGCCATGAAGCAGATTCTCCAGGACCTCAACAAGGGCGGCACCCAGGTGACGGAGGCTCCGGCGCCGTCCCTGAAGGCTGGCACCGTGATCAGCGAAACGCGTTGTTCACTGATTTCCGCCGGCACCGAACGCATGCTCGTCGATTTCGGGCGCGCTTCCTACCTGGAAAAGGCTCGCCAGCAGCCCGAGAAAGTCAGAATGGTGCTGGAGAAGGCGGCCACCGATGGCATCGCCGCCACCGTGGAGGCGGTACGCTCCAAGCTTGGCGAACCCCTGCCTTTAGGCTACAGCAACGTGGGACTGGTCACCTCGGTAGGCAGTGGTATCGAAGATATCCGTCCAGGTGACCGTATTGTTTCGAACGGACCGCACGCCGATCTCGTCAGAGTTGGAAGACGACTGTGCGCTCGAATCCCGGATTCGGTGACCGACGAACAGGCCGCCTTCACGGTGGTTGCGAGTATCGGGCTCCAGGGAATGCGTCTGGCCGTCCCAACCCTGGGCGAAATCTTCGTGGTGATCGGGGCCGGCTTGATCGGATTGCTGACCGTACAGCTACTTCGCGCACAAGGTTGTCGGGTTCTGGCGGTGGACCTGGATGATGAGAAGCTGACTCTTGCCCGTCAATTCGGTGCGGAGATTTGCAATCCGACGATCGATGATCCGGTTCGCGCGGGATTGCGCGTTAGCGATGGCCGTGGCGTGGATGGCGTACTGATTACCGCCTCTTCCCGCTCCAGCGACCCTGTTACGCAGGCGGCCCGCATGTGCCGTCAACGGGGGCGCATTGTTCTCGTCGGTGTGACCGGCCTGGAGCTTAATCGGGCTGATTTCTACGAGAAAGAGCTCTCCTTTCAAGTCTCCTGTTCCTATGGCCCCGGGCGCTACGATTCGGATTATGAAGAGAAAGGCCAGGACTATCCCTATGGGCTGGTGCGGTGGACAGAACAGCGGAATTTTGAAGCGGTGCTGGCGATGCTGGCCGAAGGGCGACTGGACGTTTCGCCGCTAATCAGTCACCGGTTCCCTTTTGAACAGGCGGCGGAAGCCTACCGCACGCTCACCGAGGCCCGCTCAGCATTAGGATTGTTGCTGGAATACGACCCGAGCACGGTCGGAGAGCGCGCCGAGACTACTGTTTCATTGAAACCGTCACCGAGTTTTCAGCCAGGTCAACCGGTGGTCGGTTTTATCGGGGCGGGAAATTATGCATCACGGGTTCTGATTCCGGCTTTTCGTGAGGCGGGTGCGCAGTTCTCATCGTTGGTGAATTCCGGCGGTCTCAGTAGTGTGATCCACGGCAAAACGTCTGGTTTCGCCTCCGCTTCTTCCGATATCGAACGATTGCTGCATGATCCCGCGACTAACGTTGTGGTGGTGGCGACACGCCACGACAGTCATGCGGAGCTGGTTACGAGAGCCCTGAGCGCCGGGAAGCACGTCTTTGTCGAAAAGCCCTTGGCTTTGACCATGGAGCAACTGGCCGATATCGAGTCGGTATGGAATGCCGGCCTGGCCGATGGAGAGCCTCGCCAGCTTATGGTGGGCTTCAACCGGCGATTCGCTCCCCATATTCAGACGATGAAGAAGCTCCTGGCCGGGCAAAGTGCGCCCTGTACCCTGATATGTACCGTCAATGCCGGCGAATTGCCCGATGGTCATTGGACGCGTGATCCGCGGATGGGTGGCGGGCGGCTGGTCGGCGAGGGGTGTCATTTTATCGACCTGATGCGGCATCTCGCCGGCGCGCCGATAGACGGGGTAGTCGCACGTGGTGGCGATGGAGACAATGTCGTTCTTACCTTGACGTTTGAGAATGGCTCTATCGGTACGCTGCATTATGTTACCAACGGGCACGCGCGCTATCCGAAAGAGAGGATCGAGGTTTTTTCCAATGGCCGGATTTTGAGCCTTGATAATTTTCGTAAGCTCCGTGCTTTCGGCTGGTCCGGAATCGGCGGCCAGAAGCTGTGGCGACAGGATAAGGGCCAAAAAGCCTGTGCATCCGCATTTATGCGGGCGGTGCAGCAGGGAGGAGAGGCACCTGTTCCTGTTCAGGAATTGTTTGAGGTGTCGCGTGTGACATTGGAAGCTGCGCAGCAAGTTCAGCTTGGATAAAGTGAGGATTTGACTTCGATGATATTCAATACGGTGTGTGTGGTGGGGCTCGGATACATTGGCTTGCCGACCGCGGCCGTCTTCGCCGGTCGTCGCGTCAATGTAGTCGGTGTGGATGTGAACCGGAAGGCGGTGGAGACCATCAACCGCGGAGAAATTCATATCGTCGAACCAGAGCTGGATATCGCCGTACATGCGGCTGTCAAGGAAGGTTACCTCCGTGCCACGACAGAGCCAGAACAGGCGGACGCGTTTCTGATCGCCGTACCCACGCCGTTTAAACGCCAAGCCGATCCGGACGCGGTGCCTGACCCTGATCTGAGTTACATTCAAGCTGCGGCGGAGTCGGTGGCACCGGTTCTGAAACGCGGTGATCTTGTGATTCTCGAGTCCACCTCTCCGGTTGGCGCGACGGAGCAATTGGCGGAATGGCTGGCCGGGGCGAGACCGGATCTTAGCTTTCCGCAGAATGCCGGAGAAGCCGCGGACATCCGGGTGGCGCATTGTCCGGAAAGGGTTCTTCCCGGACGCATCATGCATGAGTTGATTGAGAATGATCGTATCATCGGAGGTATGACGCCGGCCTGTGCGCGTGCGGCACGGGATTTGTATCAACATTTTGTTCGCGGTGAATGCCTTTTGACGACCGCCCGCACGGCGGAAATGGCCAAGCTCACAGAGAATGCCTTCAGGGATGTGAACATCGCTTTCGCGAATGAGCTATCGATCATCGCCGAACGGCTCGATATCAACGTCTGGGAATTGATAAAGCTCGCTAATCGCCACCCCCGAGTGAATATTCTGCAACCCGGCCCAGGAGTGGGGGGGCACTGTATCGCGGTCGATCCGTGGTTCATCGTCAGTCAGACTCCTGATCAGGCGCGTTTGATCCGGGCGGCTCGCAACGTCAATAGCGGCAAGCCGGACTGGGTGGTGGAAAAAATTAAAGTGGCCGTGGCGGGGGCATTACAATGCCGGCCCGATGCTCGTGCCGCCGATCTGTCAATTGCGTTTTTCGGGTTGGCTTTCAAACCGGATATCGATGATCTGCGCGAGAGCCCGGCTCTGGATATCGTCGAAAAAGTCGCTTGCGACCATCCCGGGAAGGTGCTCGCGGTCGAGCCCAACATCAAAGCGTTGCCGGACACTTTGAGTGGTATGAGAGCACAGTTGGTCAATATTGAGGCCGCGCTCGCTGATGCGGACATCCTGGTGGCGTTGGTGGCGCATCGTTCTTTCGTCGCCATTGATCGTGCCGCTCTTGAAGGGCGTACGGTAATTGATACCTGCGGCCTTTGGTCCAGCCCCTCTGCATAATCGCCGTTTGAATGGTGTTTCGACGATGAGTCGTCTCGGCCCCGCACTGATTCGTACATTTGTCGCTCGTGGCGCGGCGGTGCTGGGCTCATTGTTGCTCATGGCGCTGGTTGGAAGATGGTACGGGCCTGCTGGTGTTGGCGTGTTGGCTCTCGCGCAGAGTCTGCTGCTCGGTCTTGCCACGCTGGCCCGATACGGGCTAGGCGGGGCGCTGATGAGATATGCGGGACGTGATCCTGGTGACCCGCATCTTCGCCGCTATTTGCGCTGGGCTCTACAGACCGCATCGATTGCCAGTGTTGTTGCGGCGCTGAGCCTGGTTTTACTGCGAACACCACTCACCTTCTTTTTCGATGCTCCTGGTCTGGACCAGGTCCTTCCAGGGATCGCCTTGGCACTGCCCCCTTTTACACTTGCTTTCGTGCTGGCGGGACTGTTTAAAGGGCTGCACAGACCGGCGCTGGCCTCTTTGTTGGAAAACGGAGGCATTGCGCTTGCAACGGTAGTGGTGCTGTGGAGTTTGCAAGCATGGTGGCCACGCCAAGGTTTAACGGCCCTTGGCGGCGCCTACGCACTGGCCGCTTGGGGGTTACTGATGTTGGCGTTCTGGCCTCTAATGGTCTGGGTGCGGGGCGGGGCGGAGAGAAAGGCCGGGCCGGCCGCCCTGACGCCACGTGCTTTCTTCGCTACCGGTCAGGCGTTCTTTTTCACCAACCTGGCGATGCTAATGCAGTCGGTCCTCGGTGTGCTATTGGCAGGTTGGTTGCTCGCCAGTGCAGAGTTGGGATTGTTCCGGGCCGCCCAGCAACTGGGAACCGCCGTCAGCTTTGTTCTGGTCGCGCTTAATGCGGTTTTCCCCCCTCGTTTCGCGGCGCTGTATCATCGCGGCGACTTGACGGGACTTGGTCGTCTGGCCCGACAAGGGGCGCTGTTCGGCACATTACTGGCGGCGCCTCTGTTGGTTGTGCTAATGCTCGTTCCCGAATGGGTCCTGACATGGCTTGGCGAGGGGTTTGCCGGCGCCGCGTCGCTGTTGCGACTTATCGCCCTGGCGCAGTTGGTGAACGTCCTTTGTGGCTCGGTGGGCTTCGTTCTTAATATGTCGGGACATGAAAAGCTTATGCGTAACATCAGCTTGATCTGTGCCACCTTGAGCCTGACACTGTTCCTCGTACTGATTCCTGGTTTTGGCGCCTTTGGCGCCGCTCTCGCCTTGGCCATCACTCTGGTGGCCCAGAATCTATTGGCGGTCTGGTACGTCTGGCGACGCCTGGGAGTCTGGACCTTGCCGCTACCCAATCCGTTACCCGCCCTCGGCGTCAAGCCGGGGGGTTGCTGAATCCAATGATGGGAGGCCACCTTGGCCAGCACCAATCACGCGACTATTTTGTACATCGTTGCCCATGGTCATTCGGGCACAACCTTGCTGGATACTCTGGTCGGCAACATGGAGGGAGCAATCTCCACGGGCGAAATCGAGCGAATTGCCCGCTGGGCTTCCTCCGACGACGCGGAACAGATTTGCACCTGTGGCGCGGACATCAACGAATGCTCGTTGTGGGGCCCGGTGTGTGATCGTTTGAGAACCAGAGAAGGACGTGAGGGCGAAAGTCGGCGCTCTTTCTGGGCCGATTACAAAACGCATTTGGGAAATCTCGGCCAGAGGTTTTATGCAGGCTTTTTGCTGCCGCTACTGTTGTTGCTGGGATCCTCGCGTCTGTTCCGAGTCGCGCGGTTCAACTCCCATGTCGCTGACGCCTGGCTGGCAACCCTGCGTAGCTGGCGTGTTTTTCTGGCGCTGGAAGAGCAGACCGGCTCCAGGGTGATTGTGGATTCGTCGAAATCACCGTTGCGAATGAAAGCGCTCTATATGACTCAGTCAGCGATGGGAGAAGGGCAATCCCTTCGTGTGGTTCACCTGGTCCGTGACGGTCGCGCCATCGTGGCGTCCTATCAACGCCGCATACCCCGGTCTGTCGCTCACTACGCGCGTGAATGGCGTCGCCGCCTGTTTTACAGGCTCGGGATGTTGTTGACGATCAAATCTGAACACACACTGACTTTGCGATACGAAGATCTGGCCACCGAACCCGTCGCGACGCTGAGGCGTCTTTGTGAATTCGTCGGCTTGCCAGAACAATGCGCTGACCAGGCGATGGAAAGCAAGGATGGAAAACACAACATCAGCGGTAACCCCGCGCGCCTGGATCGTGAGGGCATCACCCGGATCAGATTCGACGAGCGCTGGAGGGAACAACTCAGTAGTGCGGATCTGGCTGAGTTTGATCGTTACGCCGGTTGGTTGAACCAAAGGATGGGGTATCGGTGAGCCCTCCGGCACTGCTTTTGCGTACCGCCTGGCGCCTTGGGCCCGTCAATATCGCCCGGGTACTGCTGTACCGGCTCAGCCTGCGCGTCGGGCTGAACCGGGCGGTGCGGCGGCCGCCGGCGGCGGTGTCCGGGCCGTTTTTCCGGGTGCCGGAGCGGTTGCGTCCGGAGCGCACGCCGCGGGAGGGCTGGTATGCGTGGCCGGAGGCGTTTGGTCTGCGGGTGGCGCCCTGGGAGGGAGCCATGGCCGCGCCGCCGGATTGGTCGCGCAGCCTGATCAGCGGCCAGGCGGTGCCGGATCCGCGCCGGCCCTGGTGGCGGATCGGTGATTTCGACGCGGGCGTGGGCGACATCAAGGGTGTCTGGGAAGCGTCCCGCTACGACTGGGTGCTGGCCGCCGCCCAGCAGGCGCTGGCGGCGCCGGACCAGGAACGGCGCGAGGAAGCCCTGGCGCGACTCAACCACTGGCTGACGGACGCGGCCCGGGCCAATCCGCCCTGGCTGGGGCCCAACTGGAAGTGCGGCCAGGAGGCGTCGATCCGGGTGCTGCATCTGGCCATGGCGGCGCTGCTGCTGGGGCAGGTGGAGACACCGGAGCCGGGCCTGGCGGCGCTGATCTCGGCGCACCTGACCCGCATCGCGCCCACGCTTCATTACGCCCTGGCCCAGGACAACAATCACGGCACCTCCGAGGCCGCCGCCCTGTTCGTGGGCGGCAGCTGGCTGGCGGACCTGGGGCTGCCGGGCGGCGCCGCCTGGGAGCGGCGCGGGCGGCGCTGGCTGGAAAACCGGGCGGCGCGCCTGATCGGTGAGGACGGCAGTTTCAGCCAGCACTCGGTGACCTACCATCGCGTGTTGCTGGATACCCTGAGCATGGCCGAGCGCTGGCGCCGGGCGCTGGGGCGCCGGCCGTTTTCCGACCGCTTTCTGCGGCGCGCCCGGGCCGCCACCGCCTGGCTCGGCAATCTGACCGACCCGCTCAACGGCGATGCGCCCAATCTGGGCGCCAACGACGGCGCCCGTTTCCTGCCGCTCACCGACAGCGACTACCGGGATTTTCGCCCGTCCGTGCAACTGGCCACCGCGCTGTTCGCCGACGCCCGTGCCTACACCGATTGCCCGGCGGCGGACGAGGTGCTGGCCTGGCTGGATCTGCCGCTACCGGCCCGCCACCAGCCGTGGGGCCGCAGCGCCCGCTACGCGGACGGCGGCTATCTGGTGGCGCGCACCGGCGGGGTGCTGGCGCTGCTCCGCTATCCCCGTTTCCGTTTCCGGCCGGCGCAGAGCGATCTGCTCCATTTGGACCTGTGGTTGCACGGCAAGAACCTGCTGCGTGACGCCGGCACCTATAGCTATAACCCGCCGGCGGATGACGGGCCGGACTGGAACCGGTATTTTCCCGGCGTCGCCGCGCACAATACCGTGCAGTTCGACGACCGCGACCAGATGCCGCGCCTGGGCCGTTTTCTGTTTGGCGCCTGGCCAAGCGCGGAAGCGGTGGCGGGGCCGGACGACGCCGGGTCCGGCTGCGTGACCATGGCCGCCGGCTATCGGGACTGGCGGGGGGCGGAGCACCACCGCCAGGTACGGGTGGCGCCGAACCGCCTGACCGTGCAGGACCGGGTGGCCGGCTTCCGCGCGCGGGCGGTGCTGCGCTGGCGCCTGCCCCCGGGCGAGTGGCGCTGGCAGGATGATGAGACCCTGGTGTGCGGTCCGCGAACCCTGACGGTCAGCGCCACCGTGCCGATCCGGGAGCGGCGCCTGGTGGAAGGCTGGGAGTCCCGTTATTACAGTCGCAAAAGCCCGCTGCCGGTGCTGGAAATCGAAATCGGCGAGGCGGGCACCTTGACCACGGAGTGGGCGTTTCCGGAATGAAGGTTCTGTATTTTCACCAGCATTTTTCCACCCCCAGCGGGTCCGCCGGCACCCGGTCCTACGAGATGGCCCGGCGGCTGATCGACGCCGGCCATCAGGTGACCATGGTGTGCGGCTCCTACCACGGCGGGCAAACCGGCCTGGACGGGCCGTTCCGGCGGGGGCGCCGGGAAGGCACGGTGGATGGCATCCAGGTGCTGGAGTTCGATCTGGCCTATGCCAACGCCGACAGCTTCCTGAAGCGGGCCGGGCTGTTTCTCCTGTTCGCGCTGCGCAGCGTGGCGGTGGCGCTGACCCGCCGTTACGACGTGGTGTTCGCCACCAGCACGCCGCTGACCGCGGGCCTGCCGGGCATCGTGGCGCGCTGGCTGCGCGGCAAGACGTTCGTGTTCGAGGTGCGTGATCTGTGGCCGGAGCTGCCCAAGGCCATGGGGGTGATCCGCAATCCCCTGGTGCTGACGCTGATGAGCGGGCTGGAGTGGACCTCCTACCATTCCGCCCAGCGGCTGGTGGCGCTGTCGCCGGGCATGGCGGAAGGCATCCGCCGGCGCGGCATCGCCGACGAGCGCATCGCCATGATTCCCAATGGCTGTGACTTCCGCATTTTCGGCAACGCCGGCTCGCCCTGGCGACCGGAGGGCGTGGGCGAAGCGGACCTGATGGCGATTTTCACCGGCACCCATGGTCTGGCCAACGGGCTGGACGCGGTGCTGGACGCCGCCGCCGAACTGCGCCGCCGGGGCCGCCACGACATCAAGCTGGTGCTGGTAGGGCAGGGCATGCGCAAGCCGGCCCTGCTGGAGCGGGCGCGCCGGGAAAAGCTGGATGCCGCCCAGGGCGGCGCCATGGTGTTCCATGACCCGGTGGGCAAGGCGGATCTGGCCGGGCTGATGGCCGCCGCCGATCTGGGCATGCAGATTCTCGCCAATGTGCCGGCCTTCTACTACGGCACCTCGCCGAACAAGTTTTTTGACTATATTTCCGCCGGCCTGCCGGTGCTGAACAACTACCCGGGCTGGTTGGCGTCCATGATCGAGGCCAGCGGTTGCGGGTTCGCGGTGCCGCCGGACGACCCGGCGGCCTTCGCCGACGCTCTGGAAGCCGCCGCCGACGACCGCGCCGCCCTGGCCGCCCGCGGCGAGGCGGCCCTGGCATTGGCGCGGCGTCGCTTTGACCGGGACGCCCTGGGCCGTGACTTCGTGGGCTGGCTGGTGGAAGGCCGGGCGCCGGCGCGGCCGGCGGAGGAGAGCGGCCATGATTAAACGTTCGCTGGATGTGGTGGTCGCCGGCGGCGCCCTGCTGGTGCTGTCGCCGGTGCTGCTGGCGCTGGCCGCGCTGGTGCGGGTCAAGCTGGGGGCGCCGGTGCTGTTTCGCCAGACCCGCCCCGGGCTGCACGGCAAGCCCTTCCAGATGATGAAGTTCCGCACCATGACCGACGCTCGCGACGGCAACGGGGAGTTGCTGCCGGACGCGGAACGGCTGGTGCCGTTCGGCCGCTTTCTGCGTGACAGCAGCCTGGACGAACTGCCGGAACTGATCAACGTGCTGCGTGGCGACATGAGCCTGGTGGGCCCGCGTCCGCTGCTGATGAGCTATCTGCCGCTGTACAACGCCCACCAGCGCCGCCGCCATGAGGTGCGCCCCGGGGTCACCGGCTGGGCCCAGGTGAACGGCCGCAACAACATCTCCTGGCAGGAAAAATTCGATCTCGACGTGTGGTACGTGGACCATCGCAGCCTGTGGCTGGACCTGCGTATCCTGGCGCGCACCGTGGGCGCCGTCCTCAAACGGGACGGCGTCGCCAAGGACGGGCACGCCACCACCGATTATTTTCAGGGGAACGATGAACCATGACCCATGACGCTTCCAGAATCCGGGTACTGTTCATGGGCCGCAAGCCGGTGGCCGCCGAGGCGCTGCGCTGGCTGCTGGCCCGCGACGACGTTCAGGTGGTGGGGGTGATCACCGACAGTCATCTGTCCGTGTCGCCCACCAGCGACGTGGCCCGCGCCGCCGGCGTGCCGATTCTCGACCGGGACAACATGGAGGCGAAGGTGGCCGCCGGCGATCTACAAGTGGACCTGGGCCTGTCCATGCTCTACTGGCAGAAGATCCGCCGGCCGCTGCTGGAGCGCTGCGCGCGGGGCGTGGTGAATTTCCACCCGGCGCCGCTGCCGGAGTACAAGGGCACCGCCGGCTATAACCTGGCGATTCTCGAGGACCGGCCCGAGTGGGCGGTGACCGCCCACTATGTGGACGAGGACATTGATACCGGCGCGATCATCGAGGTGCGCACCTTCCCGGTGGACCGGGACCACGAAACCGCGCGCAGCCTGGAAGCCAAGTCCCAGCCGCAGCTGCTGGCGGGCTTCCAGGCGGTCACCGAGCGCCTGCTGGCGGACTCGTCGCCGTTGCCCACCACCCCCAACCACGGCGGTCGCTATGTGAGCCGGGCGGAGATGGAAGCGATGAAAGAGGTGCGCGACGGCGACGACGTGGAGCGCAAGATCCGCGCCTTCTGGTTCCCGCCCTACGACGGCGCCTACCGGATGGTCAACGGGGTCAAATGCACCCTGGTCAGCCGCGCCATCCTGCAGTCCCTGGCGGACCCGTCCAGCAGCAATCTGTTCACCGATCCGTCCTGAGCCGCCGGTTCAGCGCAGCTGCGACCAGAACGCCTGGATCACCGGATCGGTAAGGCGCTTCTCGCGCGTGAACAGCCCCACTTCATAATCCGCCAGGGCGGGCGTCACCTGCAGGGCACGGGTGCGCTCCGCCAGCGGGCTGCGTTCGAGCACGATGCGCGGCGCCACGCCCACCCCGAAGCCCAGACTCACCATGCTGACGATGGCCTCGTTGCCGCTCACCTGGGCGTAAATGCGGGGCGCCACCCCCAGGACACGGAACCACTGATCCAGGCGCTGCCGGGACAGGCCCTGTTCCGACAGAATCATGGGTACGTCGCGCCAGGCCTCCGGCCGCGCCGCGCCGGACAGCGAGGCGGCCAGCTCCGGCTGATCGCTGGGCGCGATGAACAGCAGCGGCGAGCGCAGAATCGGGCGGAACGCCATGCCGCGGGGCAGGGCGCCGTCCGGGCGGGCGCCGATGGCGATGTCCTCGCGGCCGGTGAGCACCCGGTCCTGGGCGTGGGCCGGGTCGCCGGTGTGCAGCTTGATTTCGATGCCCGGGTAGTCGGTGCGGAAGCGGCTGAGGATGTCGTAGAGAAAGCTGTAGCTGGCGGTCACCGAGCAATACAGGCTGAGCTCTCCGTGCAGCACCCGGCCGGCCTCCTGCATGGAGTGTCGCAGGCTGTCCCACTGGGCCAGGGCTTCCCGCGCGTAGTCCTGGAAGCGGCGCCCCTCGCGGGTCAGGCGCACGCTGCGGTTATCGCGCAGAAACAGGGCCACGCCCAGCTCGTCCTCCAACTGGCGGATGGTGCGGCTCACCGCCGATGGACTCATGTGGCAGCGGTCGCCGGCGCGGCCGAAGTGCAGGGTCTCGGCCAGGGCGAGAAACAGGCGAAGGGGGCGGGTGTCCATGGGGCGTTCCGAAATCCGGCATGCTGTGTTGCGAATATATCATTTTACGCAACGCCGGGCATGGCCTAAGGTGTGGGCCCTTGGTAATCACCAGAATTCATTCACCAGCATTCGGGGCAACACCATGCAAGTCTACTACGATAAGGATTGTGACCTTTCCCTCATCCAGGGCAAGAAAGTGGCCATCATCGGCTACGGTTCCCAGGGCCACGCCCACGCCAACAACCTGAAGGAATCCGGTGTCGACGTCGTGGTGGCACTGCGTGAAGGCTCTTCCTCCGCGGCCAAGGCGGAAGGCGCCGGCCTCACCGTGAAGAGCGTGCCGGAAGCGGTAAAAGCCGCCGACGTGGTAATGGTGCTGGCCCCGGACGAGAACCAGTCCGCCATCTACCAGAACGAGATCGAGCCGAACCTGAAGCAGGGCGCCACCCTGGCCTTCGCCCACGGCTTCTGCATCCACTACAACCAGATCGTGCCGCGCAAGGACCTGGACGTGATCATGGTGGCGCCCAAGGCACCCGGCCACACCGTGCGCACGGAGTTCACCCGTGGTGGTGGTATTCCTGATCTGATCGCGATCTTCCAGGACGCCTCCGGTCAGGCCAAGGACCTGGCGCTGTCCTACGCCTGCGGCATCGGCGGCGGCCGTACCGGCATCATCGAAACCACCTTCAAGGACGAGACCGAAACCGACCTGTTCGGCGAACAGGCGGTTCTGTGTGGCGGCACCGTGGAGCTGGTGAAAGCCGGTTTCGAGACCCTGGTGGAAGCCGGCTACGCGCCGGAAATGGCCTACTTCGAGTGTCTGCACGAGCTCAAGCTGATCGTCGACCTGATGTACGAAGGCGGCATCGCCAACATGAACTACTCGATCTCCAACAACGCCGAGTTCGGTGAATACACCACCGGCAAGGAGATCATCAACGAGCAGTCCCGCGAAGCCATGCGCAACGCGCTCAAGCGCATTCAGAGCGGCGAATACGCGAAGATGTTCATCAGCGAAGGCGGCCTCAACTACCCGAGCATGACCGCCCGCCGTCGTCAGAACGCCGAGCACCCCATCGAGCAGGTGGGCGAGCGTCTGCGTAACATGATGCCCTGGATCCAGGCCAATCAGATCGTCGACAAGTCCAAGAACTGAAGCGCGCCGCCCCTTGGCGGCCTCAAGCTTTGCAAAAACGCGCCCCCGGGCGCGTTTTTTGCGTCCGGTGCCTGGGGTAGACTAGCGGCAACGCCCATAACCGTGAGCAACCATGGCCGAGCATCAAGACCGTCCCCAGGACCGTTCCCCCGAGACCGGTGACCGCGCGCCCGACGCCTTCGAGGTGGTGGAAGCCGAACGCACCGGCGCCCGCCACAAGGGGGTGTACCTGCTGCCCAACCTGTTCACCACCGGCGCCCTGTTCGCCGGCTTCTACGCCATCGTCGCGGCCATGAACGGCCTGTTCGAGGCGGCCGCGGTGGGCATTATCGTGGCCGGTATTCTCGATGGTCTGGATGGTGGCGTGGCGCGCCTCACCAACACCCAGAGCAAGTTCGGCGCGGAGTACGACTCGCTGTCGGACTGCGTGGCCTTCGGCGTGGCGCCGGGGTTGGTGGCCTACTCCTGGGGCCTGTCCGAGCTGGGCAAGTTCGGCTGGATGGCCGCCTTCATCTACCTGGCCTGTGCCGCCCTGCGGCTGGCCCGTTTCAATGTGCAGGCGGAGAGCACCGACAAGCGCTTCTTTATCGGGCTGCCCAGCCCCACCGGCGCTGGCCTGGTGGCCACCCTGGTGTGGCTGGGCGCCAGCCGTGGCGTTGACGGAAACGACATCTCCTGGCTGGTAGCCTTCACGGTAGCCGGCGCCGGTCTGCTGATGGTGTCCTCGGTGCGCTACCACTCGTTCAAGGAGTTTCATATTGGGCGGGTGCCCTTCAAGGTGCTGCTGGGCGTGATCGTGGCATTCGCCATCGTATTCCTGGACCCGCCGCTGGTGCTGCTGACCGTGGCCGTGGTCTATGTGGTCACCGGTCTGCTGCTGAATCTCTGGCGGCTGCGCAAGAAGTCCGTGTAACAAAAGCGCGGTTCGCCTCTCTAACGGATTCGCCGCTCCCGCCGAGTGGCCGAACAGGAGATCGAACCGTGCTGATTCGAAAACGCCACCGAAATGACCCGAAAAGCTCCGAAATCACCCCGGAATCCGTTTATCTCAAGCGCCGTGAGCTGATGATTCTGGGCGGGCTGGCCGGCCTGTTCGCCGCCACCCCGGCCTGGGCGCGCACCGTGGACCCGGCCGCCGAGGACGGCTCGCGCCCGGCCTGGTTGCGCCAGCAGGTGTCCGGCGCCAAAGCCGGTGAGCCGCGCACCGACGAGAAGCTCACTCCCTTCGACGACGTCACCCACTACAACAACTTCTACGAGTTCGGCACCGGCAAGGACGACCCGGCGGCCCACGCCGGTGGCCTGAAAACCCACCCCTGGCAGGTCACCGTGGCCGGCGCCGCCGAGCGCACCGGCACCTTCGACCTGGAAGATCTGCTCAAGGGGCTGCCGGTGGAAGAGCGTATCTACCGGCTGCGCTGCGTGGAGGCCTGGTCCATGGTGATTCCCTGGGTGGGGATCCCGATGGCGTCGCTGCTCAAGAAACTGCAGCCCACCAGCAAGGCCCGCTACGTGGCCTTCACCACCCTGGCCGATCCCAAGCAGATGCCCGGCGTGGACTCGCCGTTCACCGGCATCGATTTTCCCTACCGGGAAGGCCTGCGCCTGGACGAGGCCATGCATCCGCTGACCCTGATGGCCATCGGCCTGTACGGGCGCACGTTGCCCAACCAGAACGGCGCGCCGATGCGGCTGGTGGTGCCCTGGAAGTACGGCTTCAAGTCGATCAAATCGATCGTGCGCATCGAATTCACCGAGAAGCGCCCGGAGACCACCTGGAATCTGCTGGCGCCGAGGGAATACGGTTTCTACGCCAACGTGAACCCGGAAGTGGATCACCCGCGCTGGTCCCAGTCCCGGGAGCGGCGCCTGCCCAACTCCCTGTTCAATCCGAACTGGCAACCCACCGAGCTGTTCAATGGCTACGATCAGGTGGCCGGCCTGTACAAGGGCATGGACCTGAGAAAGAACTACTGATGGCGGCGGGTAAGGGCAGGAGCCCGAAGGCCTGGACCTGGATCGCCTGGCCCCTGGGGGCGCTGCCCCTGGCCTGGGTGCTGTGGCAGGGCCTCACCGGCGCCAGCGGCCCGGATCCGGTGGCGGCGCTGGTCAATGCCCTGGGCTGGTGGGCTCTGGTGCTGTTGCTGGTGTGCCTGACCATGCGCCCGGCGGCGCGCTTGCTCAATGTTCCCGCCCTGGTGATCTGGCGACGCACCTTCGGATTGTGGATGTTTATCTACGCCAGTCTGCACTTCCTGGCCTGGGCCACGCTGATTCTGGGCTGGGATCCGGGGCGGCTGGCCACCGAACTGAGCAAGCGCCCCTATATCATCGTCGGCGCCGCTGCCTGGCTGGCGCTGTGGCCGCTGGCGCTGACCAGCACCCGCAAGGCGCGCCGCAGGATGGGGCAGCGGTGGGTGAAATTGCACAGGCTGATCTTTCTGGCCCTGCCGTTGGCGCTGGTTCATCAGTTCTGGGTGCAGAAATCCGGTTTCGGTGAATCACTGGCGTTTCTGGCGGTGGCGCTGGTGCTGGTGGCCTACCGGCTGCGCGGACGGTTTTTGCCTGGAAAATGAGCGGTTTGGGCCTGGAAAGATGCTTTTTTCATCGTCATGATCAAGTTCTGACCATTTGATGAATCCGTGATGAAAAAAGTGTTGACGGCTCTCCGCAAATCCCTAGAATGCGCTCCCACAACGACGGCGGACGCAGCCAAGCAGCAGCGGCCGGGTCGGGAAGCCAAGCGCTTCCAAACGTTCTTTAACAATCAGGCAAGCAAACGCGTGGGACCTGTTCGGAGTTGGATGTCTCAATAGACATCGGCTTTGAACAAGTCAA
>NZ_JADDOL010000001.1 GCF_016906305.1 Alloalcanivorax marinus | reverse complement strand
TGAGTTTGTCGGCCACCTTTCTCTCTCGCATACCAACCAGATAATCCGGATACCCGGTATTCCTTGCGGTATTCCACGAAGTCGGTGGGCGCCAGGCCGAGCATCTTCCGGCACACGAAGTAGTCGGTGAGGATGATGAATACCCAGGTGTTGGTGAGAATGCCGGTGATGGCCAGGAAGGTGCCGGTGTACTGGAGGATGTTGCACACATAGAACAGCACCCCGAACGCCCACACCAAAACCATCCACCACTGCCGACCGGGCCGGTAGTTAAAGGCCATGTCCATGGTGTTGGAGAGCGCGATGGAGCCGGAGTACAGATTCATCACGTTGATGCGGATTTGCGTGATGATGGTGAAGATCACCCCGACCACGCCGATTACCATGGGGAACACAAAACCCGGGTCCAGCGCATGGCTCCAGACGTCGCCGCTCTTGATGTGCGGCATCAGGGTGTAGGCCAGGTAGGCGCCAAACAGCATCACCGCGACGATGGGGATCAGCATGCCGAGCATGATGGTGGCGGTGCCCTTATGGGTGATGCCCGGCTTGGCGAAACGTCCGTAATCGGTGGCCAGCAGACCCTGGAACACGATCTGGCCGTTGGCCATGTTCAGCACCATCCACATGGCGTTGCTGCCACCGTCGCCTTTCGGTTGCCAGCCGGCGAAGCCCACCGGCGTGTAGTCATTGGCCAGTTGCCACATACAGAACGCGAACAACACCACGAAGATCGGCACGCCCCAGGTCTGCAGAAACTGCATGGAGGACATGCCTTTCCATACGAACCAGATGGCCGCCAGCCCCATGGTGGCGAAGATGGCGATGCCCATGGGCGAGTCCACCGCGATGCCCAGCTGGTTGGCGATGGCATGGGAAACGATGGTGCCTTCGAACAAGAAATAGAAAATAAAATTGATCGCGTAGATCAGCGAGGTCACCGCCGAGCCCATATAGCCGAAGCCCAGACCCCGGGTCATCAGATTCAGCGACAACCCCTCCTTGCTGGCCAGCTTCATGATCACGGCGCCAATCACCGTGGCCAGCACCACCATATAAAGAATCGGTATCCAGACTTTTGGCCAGCCCACCTGGTAGGTCATATCGGCGCCCAGGCTGAACCAGAACATGGCGGTGGAGTTACCGAGAAGCACCAGGATGATGGCCGGGATCGGCCATCGATAGTGATGGGGCACGCGTCCGACGGCGTAGTCTTCCACCGCTTCCGCTTCAGTGATGTCCTGGGGACCTTGAAACCACTCTTTCAGCTTTCCCATATTTTTTCTCCAAAAAAAAGCCCCACCGACTCCGGGAGTCGATGGGGCTTCTTCGCCTTCGATTGTCTTTATCAATGGCGCTGCTGTTCAGCGCCTTCTGTTGAGTACCGCGACAGACCTCGTTGCCTGTGCCGGCACGGAGGCCAGCGATGCGATACCAGGCTTAAGCAATTTTCGCACCATCCAAGGTGCCAGTGGGTCGCGCGCGCTTCTGCACAGCGGCCACCGCTGGAAATACTAGCACCACCAAATCGAAAAGGTACACCCCTTGAGGGCGGCGCCGCACCATCAGGTAACACAATGCACCGCCATCGTGCTCACCGCCACCGGGTCCACGGCGCCGGCCGGAAAGTCCGGCCTGGCCATCCGTGGCCAGTCGTAAATCACGCTGCGAAGCATGCTTCGGTCGTGATTTACCCAGCCAGTTCTTCGGAGCGCTCCCGAGCGGCCGCCACGGCGGCCTGCACCTGCTCACGGAAACCGGCTTCCTCGAACACGCCGAGGGCGGCGGCGGTGGTGCCGCCGGGGCTGGTGACCCGCTGGCGCAGCACGTCCGGACCCACCTCGCTGGTGATTGCCAGCTGGGCGGCGCCCCAGGCGGTCTGCAGCACCAGTTGGCGGGCGGTGGCCTGGGGCAGGCCCTGGGACACGGCGGCGTCGATCAGGGATTCCATCAGCAGGAAAAAGTAGGCCGGCCCGGAGCCGGACACCGCGGTCACCGCGTCCAGCTCCTTCTCTTCCTCGAACCAGAAGGTCAGGCCCACGGCGCCGAGGATCTGGCCGGCCATGTCCTTCTGGGCGGCGCTCACGCCGTCGGCGGCGTACAGACCGGTGGCGCCGGCCTGCACCAGGGCCGGGGTGTTGGGCATGCAGCGCACGATGGGCGCCTCGCCCAGCCACTGACGCAGGTTGTCCACGGTGACGCCGGCGGCGATGGAGATGATCAGCGGCTGGCGCTCCTCGATCACCTCACGCAGGACGGCGCAGGCATCGCCCATCACCTGGGGCTTCACCGCCAGCACCAGCACATCCACCCGGCGGGCCACCTCCAGGTTGTCCTCGGTGACGTGCACCCGGTGCAGCTGGGCCACCTCGTCCAGGCGGTCCCGGGACGGGTCGCTCATCCAGATGCGCGCCGGGCGGATGCCCTTGGCGATCATGCCGCCGGCCAGGCTGTTGGCCATGTTGCCGGCCCCGATGAATCCGATCAGTTGCTGTGCCATAACTGCGCCGTTCCTCTTGTCCGTCACGCCTTCGGCGGGCGTGGTCCGAACAGGGCGGTGCCGATCCGGACCAGGGTGGCACCCTCTTCGATGGCCACGGGGTAATCCGCGCTCATGCCCATCGACAGGGTGTCGAGGGCCGGCATTGTATTGCGCAAATGTGACAGTGTCATGGCGAGCCGCCGGAACGCCGACCGGTTACCGTCCTCGGCGTCGGCCCGGGGGATCGCCATCAGGCCGCGCAGCCGCAGCCGGGGCCACTCCTGGAACGCCGCCGCCAGGGCCGGCACCTCCGCCAGGGGCAGCCCGCTTTTGCTCTCCTCGTCGTCCACATTGACCTGCAGGCACACGTTCAGCGGCGGCAGCCCCGCCGGGCGCTGGTCGTTGAGCCGCCGGGCCACCTTGGCCCGGTCCACGGAGTGCACCCAGTCGAAGCGGGCGGCCACGTCCCGGGTCTTGTTGGATTGCAGCGGGCCGATGAAGTGCCAGACCAGGTCCCGGCCGGCCAGGGCCGGCATCTTGTCCAGCGCCTCCTGCAGGTAGTTCTCGCCGAAATGGCGCTGGCCCTGGTCGGCCAGGGCGGCGATCTCGTCGGCGCCACGGGTTTTGCTGACCGCCAGCAGGGTGACCGCCTCGGGATCACGGCCGGCGGCGGCGCAGGCGGCCTGGATTCGTGCGCGAATCGAGGTTAGCGGCGTCTCGGTGTCGGGCATCATTGAATGGCTTCCGGGGAGCGGTTAAGTTTAGGAAATTCTACTGAGAAGAAACGTCATTCCAATGGATATCACCGAACTGCTTGCCTTCAGTGCCAAAAACGGCGCCTCGGACCTGCATCTGTCCGCCGGGCTGCCGCCGATGATCCGCGTCGATGGGGACGTACGCCGGATCAACCTGCCGCCCATGGAACACAAGGAAGTGCACGCGCTGGTCTACGACATCATGAACGACAAGCAGCGCAAGGACTACGAGGAGTTCCTGGAGACCGACTTTTCCTTCGAGGTGCCCGGCGTGGCGCGCTTCCGGGTCAACGCCTTCAATCAGAACCGGGGCGCCGGCGCCGTGTTCCGGACCATTCCCTCCAAGGTGCTGACCATGGAGGACCTGGGCATGGGCAAGGTGTTCCAGAAGATCTCGGATTTTCCGCGCGGCATCGTGCTGGTCACCGGCCCCACCGGCTCCGGTAAGTCCACCACCCTGGCGGCGATGATGAACTACATCAATGAGTCCCGCTACGAGCACATCCTCACCATCGAGGACCCCATCGAATTCGTGCACGAATCGAAGAAGTGTCTGGTCAACCAGCGCGAGGTGCACCGCGACACCCTGGGCTTCGCCGAGGCGCTGCGCTCGGCCCTGCGGGAAGACCCGGACATCATTCTGGTGGGCGAGATGCGCGACCTGGAAACCATCCGCCTGGCGTTGACCGCGGCGGAAACCGGCCACCTGGTGTTCGGCACGCTGCACACCACCAGCGCCGCCAAGACCATCGACCGGGTGGTGGATGTGTTCCCCGCCGAGGAGAAATCCATGGTCCGCTCGATGCTGTCCGAGTCCCTGCAGGCGGTGATTTCCCAGACCCTGATGAAGAAGAACGGCGGCGGCCGGGTGGCGGCCCACGAAATCATGATCGGCACCCCGGCAATCCGTAACCTGATCCGCGAGGACAAGGTGGCGCAGATGTATTCCGCGATCCAGACCGGCGGCGCGCTGGGCATGCAGACCCTGGATCAGTGCCTGCAAGGGCTGGTGCAGAAGGGCGTGGTGTCCCGCGAGGCGGCCCGCGAAAAAGCGAAAAGCCCGGACGCGTTCTAAGGGGAGGGATACCGTGGAATTCGATGATCTGCTCAAACTGATGGTGCAAAAAGGCGGCTCGGACCTGTTCATCACCGCCGGCGTGCCACCCAGCATGAAAGTGCACGGCAAGGTGCTGCCGGTGACCCGCAACGCCCTGACCCCTGACATGACCCGGGACATCGTGCTCAACGTGATGAACGAGAAACAGCGCAAGGAATTTCTCGAACACCACGAGTGCAACTTCGCCATTTCCGCCCGGGGCATCGGCCGCTTCCGGGTCAGTGCCTTTTACCAGCGCAATCTGGTGGGCATGGTGCTGCGTCGCATCGAGACCAAGATTCCCCAGGTGGACGAACTGCGGCTGCCGCCGGTGATCAAGGACCTGGCCATGACCAAGCGGGGCCTGGTGCTGTTCGTGGGCGCCACCGGCACTGGTAAATCCACCTCCCTGGCGTCGATGATCGGCCACCGCAACAAGAACTCCAAGGGCCACATCATTTCCATCGAGGACCCCATCGAATTCGTCCATCAGCACCAGGGCTGCATCGTCACCCAGCGCGAGGTAGGCATCGACACGGAATCCTTCGAGGTGGCCCTGAAGAACACCCTGCGCCAGGCCCCGGATGTGATTCTGATCGGCGAGGTGCGCAGCCGGGAGGTGATGGACTACGCCATCGCCTTCGCCGAAACCGGCCACCTTTGCCTGGCCACCCTGCACGCCAACAACGCCAACCAGGCCCTGGACCGGATCATTCACTTCTTCCCCGCCGACCGGCACGGCCAGCTGTACATGGACCTGTCGCTGAACCTGCGCGGCATCGTCGCCCAGCAGCTGATCCCCACCCCGGACGGCAAGGGCCGCCGCGCCGCCATTGAGGTGCTGCTCAACACGCCGCTGGTGTCCGACCATATCCGCAAGGGCGAGATCCACCTGCTCAAGGCGCTGATGGGCAAGTCCCGGGAGCAGGGCATGCAGACCTTCGACCAGGCGCTCTACGACCTCTACGACACTGGCGAAATCACCTACGAAGACGCCATCGCCCACGCCGATTCCCCCAACGATCTGCGCCTGATGATCAAGCTCGGCAATGAGACCGACGCCTCCAGCCTGGACCACGCCACCCGTGGCCTGAGCATCGAGGGCGACTGAGCCGCCCTCCGTTTTGCCTTCTTTTACCTTTTGTCGCCGGCCCGCGCTGGGGCCGGCGGGCGCCGCCGTGCTATTCCTGAACGCTCCCCGGGCGGCCCCGCCCCCACGGCGCCTTCACGGCGTTCGCGCGACGGTGAGCGGTGGCCCGCCCTCAAGGGCGCGATGAACATTGGAAACGTGGAAAAGGAGAGCACCACCATGAACAAGTTCGCTTCCGCTCACTGGCAAGGCGATATCAAGCAGGGCAAGGGCACCATCTCCACCCAGAGCGGTGCGCTCAAGGATCAGCCCTACGGCTTCAACACCCGCTTCGAGGACGAGCCGGGCACCAACCCGGAGGAGCTGATCGGCGGCGCCCACGCCGGCTGTTTCTCCATGGCCTTCTCCCTGCAGTTGGGCAATGCCGGTTATACCCCGGACAGCATCGACACCAAGGCCAAGGTCACGCTGGAGAAGGATGGCGACGGCTTCAGCATCACCAAGGTGCACCTGGATATGACGGCGAAAATCCCCGGCATCGACGACGACGAGTTTCAGAAAATCGCCAAGGCGGCGAAGGAAGGCTGCCCGGTCTCCAAGCTGCTCAACGCGGATATCTCCCTGGACGCCAAGCTGCAAAGCTGACTGTCCCCGGCGCCCGTCCCGTGGCGGGCGCCGACAATCATCATGGTCGATCTCTCACGGCATCCTTGAGAGATCGCTGATCCCCCTGCCCGACGTTCCTCGTCACACTGACCGTTGCCGTTCCTGTGTTCACCGGGTAATCGCCGGAACACCATTGACAACCATCACGTGACGAGTTACAAATGATCGTGTCTTTCGCCGACAAAACCACCCGGCGCCTGTTTGCAACGGGCCGCTGCCTGGGAGTACCGCCGGATGTGGAGCGCAGAGCCGCGCGCAAGCTGGAATATGTGCACCTGGCCACCTGCCTGGATGACCTGCGGGTGCCGCCGGGCAACCGGCTCCATCGGCTGGAAGGCGATCAGAAAGGGCGGCACGCCATCCGCGTCAACGAGCAATGGCGCATCTGCTTTCGCTTTGACGGCGAAGACGCTCATGACGTGCTGTTCTGTGACTACCATTCATAAAACGCCGCCGGCGGGAGGCACCATGACCCTCTTCAGTGTCACCGGCATGCAGCGCCGCCCCACCCATCCCGGGGAAATGCTGCGCGAGGATTTTTTGCCCGACTACCGGCTGACGGTCACGTCCCTGGCCGCGGCGGTGGGCGTGTCGCGCCAGTCCATCAACGAACTGCTGCGCGAACGGCGGGCCTTGAGCCCGGAAATGGCGCTGCGCCTGGCCCGCCTGTTCGGCAACACGCCGGACTTCTGGCTGAACGCCCAGCGCGCGGTGGATCTGTGGGACGCCGAACAGGCCATTCGCGACCAGATCGAACGCATCAAACCGCTGACCGCGGCCTGAGCGTCAGGCCGCGGGTTCGGTGAGGGTGCCGGCGCGGTAGTCGCGCAGGGCCTGCTCGATCTCTTCCTGAGTGTTCATCACGAAGGGACCGTACTGGGCGATGGGCTCACCGAGGGGCTTGCCCGCCAGCAGCACCAGCCGCGCGCCCCGGTCGCCGGCTTCCAGGGTGACCCGGTCGCCGTCGTCGAGCACCGCGGTGTGCTCCGCCGGCACCGTTTCGCCGGCCACGCTCAGGCCGCCCTCGAACAGGTACAGAAAGGCGTTATAGCCGGCCTTGATGGGCACCGTGAGCGACTCACCCGGGCGCAGTTTCACGTCCAGATACAGCGGATCCGTGGCGCCGCCTTTGACCGGCGCGCTGAGGGTTTCTCCGTCCAGCACCACCTCACCGGCGATCGCCTTGACCTGACCGCCGCCGGACAGATCCCGGCGCGGCATGTCCGTGTCCGCCACGTCCCGGTAGCCCGCCGGTTTCATTTTTTCCCGGGCCGGCAGGTTGATCCACAGCTGGAAGCCGCGCAGCAGGCCGTCCTGCTGCTGGGGCATTTCTTCATGGATGATGCCGCGCCCGGCGGTCATCCACTGCACGCCGCCCTGCTTCAGGTCGCCTTCGTTACCCAGATGGTCGCGGTGCTTCATGTGCCCCTCGACCAGGTAGGTCACGGTCTCGAAACCCCGGTGGGGGTGCGCCGGGAACCCGGCAATGTAATCGTCCGGATTGTCCGAGGAGAACGCGTCCAGCATCAGGAAGGGGTCCAACCGCACCGAGGGATTGTGGCCGAGGGCCCGCTTCAGGCGGACGCCGGCCCCGTCGGAGGTGTCCAGGGCCCGGATGGTATGCAGTACACGACGATCTTTCATGATGGCCTCCTCGCCCTTGCGGGCATCCACGGCGGCGCCGGCCGATTCAGGCGCCGCGTATTTCCCGTTCGCCCAGCCGCTCGCGGCCATGGGGCGCGGTGAAATCCAGATCCGGGCCGATCGGGATGATCCCGTGCGGGTTCACCGTGGGATGGCTCCGGAAATAATGGTGGCGGATATGGTCCATGTGCACCGTGTCCGCCACGCCGGGCAGCTGATACAGCTCGTTGAGCAGCCCGTTCAGGTTCGGGTAGTCGACGATGCGCTTGCGGTCGCACTTGAAGTGGGTGACATAGACCGCGTCGAAGCGCACCAGCGTGGTCCACAGGCGCAGGTCCGCCTCGGTGAGCGTATTGCCCACCAGGTAGCGGCTTTCACCGAGCCGGCGCTCCAGGTCCTCCAGGGTGTCGAACAGGGCGGTCACCGCCTCGTCGTAGGCCTCCTGGCCGGTGGCGAAGCCGGACTTGTAGACGCCATTGTTCACATGGTGATAGACCGGCTCGTTGATCGCCTCGATGGCCTCGCGCAGGTCCTCCGGGTAGTAGTCCCCGGGCCGCGCGCCGAGCCCGTCGAAGGCGCTGTTGAGCATGCGGATGATGTCCGCCGACTCGTTGCTGACAATGGTTTCCCGTTCCTTGTCCCACAGCACCGGCACCGTGACCCGGCCGGTGTAGTGGGGGTCCGCTTTCAGATAGAGCTGATAGAGCTTGTCCAGACCGTACAGCGGGTCGCCGGTGGCGCCGTCGAAGTCGTCGCGCAGCTCCCAGCCGTTCTCCAGCATGTGCGGATGCACCACCGACACACCGATCTGCTCTTCCAGCCCTTTCCAGGCGCGCATCACCAGTGCCCGGTGCGCCCAGGGGCAGGCAAAGGACACATACAGATGGTAGCGACCCGATTGCGCCTTGAAGCCGTCGTCACCGGACGGGCCGGCGGCGCCGTCGGCGGTGACCCAGTTGCGAAACTGGCTTTCCGAGCGCTTGAAGCGTCCGCCGGTGCTCTTGGTGTCGTACCACTTGTCCTGCCACTGTCCGTCGACCAGCAGTCCCATATCGCTCTCCTGTCCGTGTCTGACTTCCTGGGTCGGCCGCCCCGCGCTCAGGCGGTGGTGGGGGTCAGCGCCTCCAGTTCGGCGGCGATTTCCGCCTCGGCCCGGGCCAGCGCCTGGTGCTTGACCTCGTCGCCCATGTTCAGCCCTTCAGCGTAAATGAAACGGACGTCGCGAATACCCATGAAACCGAAAATCTGTTTTACGAACACGGTGGTGGTCTCGTAGGGCTGGCCGGCGTGCACGCCACCGTGAGCCGCGAACACGCGCACCGGTTTGTCCTCGAGCAGGCCCACCGGGCCGGTGTCGGTGTACTTGAAAGTGACGCCGGCGCGGGCGATGTGGTCGATCCATGCCTTGAACTGGGTGGGTGCGCCGAAGTTGTACATGGGCATGCCGATCACCACCAGATCCGCGTCGCGCAGTTCCTGAACGAAGGCATCGGAGCGGGCCAGCACAGCTTGCTGTGCCTCGTTGAGCCCGTCGCTGAAACCGCGCAGGGCGCCGGCCCGCTCCAGGTCCAGGTGCGGCACGCCGTCATTGACCAGGTCCCGGGTCACCACCTCGGTATCCGGGTGGGCGTCGCGGTAACCGTCGATAAAGGCGCGGCTCAGACGACTGGAGGCGCCGTCGGCGCCGAACAGACTGTTTTGCAGATAGAGGATGCGGGTCATGGCCGTCTCCGTGGAAGATGAGAATGACCCCATTGTCTTTTCTGATCATCCGATATAAAACGGCATCAATCTGTGTGATATGGCCAACTGATTCGATATGTCGACCAAAATTACCCTGGACCAATGGCAAGCCCTGATCGCGGTGGTGGACGAAGGCGGCTACGCCGCCGCCGCCGAAGCCCTGGACAAAAGCCAGTCGGCGATCAGCTACGCGGTGCAGAAAATCGAAACCGAGCTGGGCGTGCGCGCCTTCGCCCTGGAAGGCCGGCGGGCCAAACTGACCGAAACCGGCCATCTGCTCTACCGCCAGGCCAAGGTATTGCTGGAGGAGGCCGGCCGCATCGAGAGCAGCGCCATCCAGTTCGGTCACGGCTGGGAGCCGCTGGTGCGGGTGGCCGCCGACGGCCTGTTTCCGCAAACCCTGGTGCTGTGCGCTCTGGTGCGGCTGGCGGAGGAAAGCCCGCTGACCCGGGTGGAGTTCCAGGAGACCATTCTGTCCGGCTCGGAGGAGGCGCTGCTGCGCCACGAGGCGGACCTGGTGATCACCGGCCGGGTGCCGCCGGGCTTCATGGGCGACCACCTGATCCGCATCCGCTTCGTGGCGGTGGCGGCGGCGGAGCACCCGCTGCACGCCCAGGGACCGCTGGGCCTGGACGACCTGCGTCCCAACCGCCAGCTGGTGCTGCGCGACTCCGGCCGCCAGCGGGTGGACTCCGGCTGGCTCGGCGCCGAGAAACGCTGGACCTTTTCCCACGGCCACACCCGCCGCCAGGCGCTGTTGCGCGGCCTGGGCTTCGCCTGGGTGCCGGAACCGGAGATCCGCGACGACCTGGCCGCCGGCGCGCTCAAACCGCTGCCCCTGCGGGAAGGGGTGCACCGCTTTCACGATCTCTATCTGGTGTACGCCGACGGTCAGTACGCCGGCCGCGCCGCCCGGTTTCTCGGCGAGGGCATCAAGGCACAACTGGCCCAGGGCGAGGGCCATTGACGTAACCCCGCCCACACCGGCTTATACTGGAGGCCACGTTTCCGTTCTGGAGAAGGACCATGCGCTGGTTTGCCCTGTTTCTCGCCGTGACCCTGGCCGGCTGCGTATCGCCGGTGGTGGTGGACCACCGCAGCGGCACGGATTTCGCCGAGTACCGCAGCTACGCCATCGACCCGCCGCCGGACGATGAGGAGGTCCTGAGCCTGGACGGCCAGCGCGTACAGCAGGCCCTGCGCCGGGAGCTGGCCAATCACCCGCTGCAAAGCGCCGGCAAGGACCAGGCCGATATGCTGGTGCGCTACCGGTTCGTGCCGGTGGAAAAATTCCAGGGCAGCGGCGTGCAGTTCGGCTTCGGCTGGTTCGGCCGCGGCTACGGCGTGTCCACCAGCACCCCGGTGGAAGGCGAAACCTACAAGGAATACAAGCTGCAGGTGGCCATGGTGGACCGGGCCACCAAGGACGTGGTCTGGGAAGCCACCAGCCGCGACACCCTCTACGAGGAACTGAGCAGCCAGCGACGCGCCGAGCGCATCGACAAAATGGTGGCGGAGATGCTCAAGCGCTATCCGCCGGGGGCCAGCTGACCCGCACCCGCAGGCCGCCGTCCGGCGCCCCGCCCAGGGCCACCCGGCCATCGGTACGCGCCATGATGGTGGTGACGATGGCCAGCCCCAGGCCACGGCCACCGCCATGGCCGCGCCAACCCCGCTGCAGGGCCCGGCGGCGTTGTTCCGGAGTGAGGCCGGGCCCCTGATCATCCATGCACAGCCCCACGCGCCCATCGTCCAGCGGCGCCAGGGTAATCACCCCGCCTTCCGGGCTGTGACGCACCGCATTCTCCAGCACGTTGCGCAGCACGATGCGCACCAGCCCGGCGGGCGCCGCCGGCACGCCGGCCACCGCCTCCCGCCGAACGCTCAGGTTCCGTTTCCGGAGCGACGGCGCCAGTTCCTCCAAGACCCCGTCCAGCACCGTGGCCAGGGACGCCCGATCCGCCGGCGCACTGCGCTCCCGAGCCAGGGCCAGCAACTGGTCCAGGCTGTGGCCGAGCCGCTCGGCCGCCTGCTGAGCCGCGTCCCGGGCGTGTTCGGCGCGGGGCCCCTCGGTGCGCTGCGCCACCTGCAGCTGGGTGCGGATCGCCGCCAAGGGGGTGCGCAGTTCATGGGCCAGGTCGTCGGTGAGTCGGCGCTCCCGATCCAGGGCTTCCCGTTCGCGGCCGAACACCTGGTTGAGCGTGGCCACCATGGGTTTCAGTTCCACCGCCCCCGGTGGCGTGGCCACCGTTCGCCGGTCACCGGCATCACGGCCGGCAAGCTGGTCGCGCAACGAGGACAGCGGACCCAGAGCCCGGCCCACCGCCCACCAGACCAGGGCCAGGCTGGCCAGCAGGCCAAGGGACAGGGCCGCCAGCAGCACCAGGGCCACCTGACGCATGAAGCCGGTGCGTCCGGCCATGCGTTCGGCGGATGCCACTCTCAGATCGCCCTGGGTCACCGTGAACACCCGCCAGAGTTCACCGTCCAGATGGCGCTGGCCAAAGCCATCCCCATCCAGTGCCAAACCGCCCTCCGGGGCCCCGCTGGAGCGGGCCAGCAGCTCCCCGCGCAGGCCGCTCACTTCGCAGGCGATGCCACGCAGGGGCAGCCGGCCGCCTTCCGCCAGGGCCGCCGGCACCGCCGCGCCGGCGTCCACCAGCGACGCCACCATCCGCGCCGACGCCGCCAGCCGCTGGTCGAGCACCGCCGCCACCCGGTCGCGCACCTCGTGGTGCAACCATACCGCCAGCACCAGCCACAGCACCGACAGACCCAGGCCCAGCCCCAGCAATAGGCGGCCGCGCAAACTGGCGGGCGCCAGCCTCACGGTGGAGTCCCCAGACGATAGCCCTCGCCGCGCACGGTCTCGATCAGCCCCTCACCGAACTTGCGGCGCAGGCTGTGGATGTGCACCGCCAGGGCATTGCTCTCCACGCTCTCGGTCCAGCCGTAGACCCGGTCGGCCAGGTCGTCAGCGGTCAGCACCCGCCCCCGGGCGCCGAGCAGCGCCTGAAGCAGAGCCCGCTCCCGGCGCGTCAGGGCCATTTCCCGTTGATCCAGCCAGACCTGTTGGCGGGCCGGGTCGAAACGCAGCCGACCATACTCGACCAGCGGCGCCGCCCGGCCCTCCGCCCGGCGCAACAGGGCGTGTACCCGCGCCACCAGCTCGTCCAGGTCGAAGGGCTTTTCCAGGTAATCATCGGCGCCGGCATTGAGCCCGGCGACCCGGTGGGCGACGCCATCCCTGGCGGTCAGCACCAGCACCGGCTCATCGCGACCCTGCCGGCGCCATTGGCGCAGCAGCGACAGACCATCCCGATCCGGAAGGCCCAGGTCCAGCACCACCAGGTCGAACGCCGCGCCGGCCAGCGCCGCCGCCGCGGCGCCGGCGTTCGGCACCCAGGCCACCGAAAAGCCGTGCACTTCCAGGCCCGCCTGTACGCCGTCGCCCAACAAGGCATCGTCTTCCACCAGCAGAATGTACATTATCGCTCCCACCGCTCACCGTGCCGGCTATCCTGGCCGCGCCGAATTAACCGGGCGTTAATCATCGGCGGCCAGCCTGTCGTCGACAACCGCTCAAGAGACCGCTCGGGAGAGAGCCGCTTTCATGACCGCCTTCCATCTGGGCCCCCTGGCCCTGCCGCTGGCCGTGCTGCCCTGGCTGGCCGGCGTGACCGTCGCCTGGGTGCTGACCGCCTGGCGCCGCCGCCGCAAACGGCCGGACGCCGAGCCGGTGCTCAGCTGGATGCTGTTCAGCGGGCTGATCGGCGCGCGGCTGGCGTTCGTGCTCCGCTACCTGGATCAGTACACCGGACCGCTGGCCATGCTGGACGTGCGCGACGGCGGTTTCTGGTGGCCGGGGGCGGTGCTGGGCGCGCTGGCGGGGCTGGCCCTGGCCCGCTGGCGCGGTCATCGCAAGGCACTGGCCGAGGCCGGGCGTGTCGGCACGGCCGGCGCGGTGGCGGCCCTGCTGACCGGCCTGGCCCTGGCGCCGCTGCGCGCCGGGGACGCCCCCTTGCCCGAGGCCACGCTGTACGACCTGGGCGGTGCCCCGGTGGCCCTGCCGGACGCCGTCGGCGGGCGGCTGACGCTGATCAATCTGTGGGCCAGCTGGTGCCCACCCTGCCGGCGGGAAATGCCGGTGCTCCAGCAGGGGCAAACCGATTACCCGGCGGTGCGCTTTCTGTACGCCAACCAGGGCGAGGACGCCGGCACCGTGCGCCAGTATCTGAGCACCGAGGGCCTGCGGTTGGAACGGGTCTTGCTGGATCCCCACCGGGACCTGGGCCGCGCCCTGGGCGGCGGCCTGCCCACCACCTTGCTGGTGGATGCCCGGGGCCGGGTGGTGAACAGCCATCTGGGCCCGTTGTCGGCGGCCAGCCTGCGCCATTTTATTCGTTCCCATTTGCCATCCGACCAGGAGTGAACCTTGCCGTTATTCCGATGCTTCCGCCCCCTGACCCTGCTGCTGATCGCGGCCCTGAGCGCCGGCGCCGTGCAGGCCCGAGAGGACACACCGGAGGACCGCGCCGCGCTGGAAAAGCAGATTTTCGACGTACTGGAACAGAGCCACTGGGTGGCGGAGGGCGCCGAGGAACCGGACCGGGTGGTGTATACCTTCACCGACCTGAAGTGCCCTTATTGCGAGCGCCAGTGGCGGGACATGCGGCCCCTGCTGGCGGACCCGGACAACCGCACCCAGGTGCGCCATGTGGTGGTCGCGGTGCTGCGCCCGGGCAGCTACGGGGAAGGGGCGGCGGTGCTGGCGGCGGACGATCCGGCGGCGGCGCTGGCGCGCGGCGAGAAGGGCGAATTGACGCCGCTGGACCCGGTGCCGGAAACGGTGGGCCGCCAGTTGCGCGAGAACAATGCGCTGATGCGGGAGTTCGGCATTCGCGGTACGCCGGCGACGATCTTCCGGGACCCGGACGGCAAGCTGCAGTTCGCCCCCGGCGTGCTGCAGCCGGACACCCTGCGCCGGCTGGTGTTTCAGCTGGACTGAGGACCGGCCTCAGTCGCTCAGCCAGCTGACCTTGCCCTGGCAGACGGTGAGTTTCACCGCGCCGGGCAGGCGGCTGTGCAGCCACGGTGAGTTGCGCCCGGCGGACAGCCAGTGGCTGGACAGGGTGCGGCTTTCCGCCGCCGCCAGCACGCACAGGCTGGCCGGCCGGCCCGCTTCCAGATGGCCGGCCTGGATGCCCAGACAGCGCGCCGGCGCGGCGGTCACCGCTTCCAGCGCCCGGTGCAGCGGCAGGGCGCCGTCGTCCACCAGCTTGAGCATCAGCGGCAGCAGGGTGTCCAGGCCGGAGATGCCCGGCCGGGTGGCCGGGAACGGGGCGGTCTTGCTGAACGAGCCGGCGGGCTGGTGCTGGGAGCACACCGCGTCGATGGTGCCATCCGCCACCGCCGCCAGCAGGGCTTCCCGATCGGCGGCCCCGCGCAGGGGCGGGATTACGTGGCAGTGGCTGTTGAAGCCTTCCAGGGCGGATTCGTCCAGCAGCAGATGGTGAACGCTCACATCGGCGGTCACCGGCAGCCCGCGAGCCTTGGCGGCGCGCAGCAGAGGCAGGGATTCGCGGCTGGAGATCTGCTGGAAGTGGGCACGCACGCCGGTGGCCTCCACCAGCAGCAGGTCCCGGGCCAGCTCCACGGACTCCGCCACCGCCGGAATGCCGGGCAGCCCCAGCCGGGTGGCCACGGGCCCTTCGTGGGCACAGCCGCCGGCGGCCAGGGCCGCGTCCTGGGGCCGGAACATCACCGGCAGGTCGAAGGTGGCGGCGTATTCCAGGCCCCGCTTGAGCACCAGGGCGTCCGCCACCGGCGCACCGGCCTGGCCCACGGCGATGCAGCCGGCGCGGGCCAGGGTGGCCATTTCCGCCAGCTGCACGCCATCCAGATCCTGGGTCAGGGCGGCCACCGGCAGCACCCGGGCAAAGCCCGCCTGGCCAGCCTGTTCGCGGATCAGCCGCACCACCGCGGTGGAGTCCACCGGCCCGCAGTCCGGCTGCGCCGCCAGGTGGGTGATGCCGCCGGCGGCGGCGGCGCGGGTTTCCGAAGTGACGTCGCCGGCGCGGCCGCTGTCCGGCAGCGACAAATGCACGCAGGCGTCCACCAGGCCGGGGATCACCCATTGGCCGTCGGCGTCGACGATGTCCGCGCCGGGGGCGTCCAGGCTGGCGCCGATGCGCACCAGACGGCCGTCCTCCACCAGCAGGTCGGCCACCTCGTCGCGGCCGGAGGCCGGATCGATCACCCGGCCCTTGCGAATCAACAGATGCGCCTTAGCGGCCATGCTGGTCTCCCTGCTCCGGGTTCTGGCTGCTTTCCTGGCCGCTGATCGCCATCGACATCACCGCCATGCGCACCGCGATGCCGAAGGTCACCTGGTTGAGAATCACCGAGCGCGGGCCGTCGGCCACCTCGGAGGCGATTTCCACGCCCCGGTTGATCGGCCCCGGGTGCATGACGATGGCGTCCGGCTTGGCGTGGCGCAGTTTTTCGTTGTTGAGGCCGTACAGGCGGAAGAATTCCGCCTCACTGGGCAGGAAGGCGGAGTCCATGCGTTCCTTCTGCAGGCGCAGCATGATCACCACGTCCACGTCCTTCAGTCCCTGGGTCATGTCGTGGCAGACGGTGACGCCCAGGCTCTCGGCGGCGGCCACCGGCAGCAGGGTGCGCGGACCGATCAGGCGCACTTCCTCGGCGCCCAGGATATTGAGCGCGTGCACCTGGGAGCGGGCCACCCGGGAATGCAGCACATCACCGACGATCGCCACCCGCAGGCCGGCGAAGCCGCCTTTGTAGTGGCGGATGGTGTACATATCCAGCATCGCCTGGGTGGGGTGGGCGTGGCGCCCATCGCCGGCGTTGATCACCGCCACGCCGGGGGTCACCTCGTTGGCGATGAAGAACGGCGCTCCGGAGTCCTGGTGGCGCACCACGAACATGTCGGCGGCCATCGCTTCCAGATTGCGCAGGGTGTCCAGCAGGGTCTCGCCCTTGCTGGTCGCGGACTTGGCGATGTCCAGGTTGAGCACGTCGGCGCTGAGCCGCTTGGCGGCCAACTCGAAGGTGCTGCGCGTGCGCGTGCTGGATTCGAAGAACAGGTTCACCACCGTTTTGCCGCGCAGCAGGGGCACCTTCTTGATGGCGCGCCCGCCCACGTCGACGAAACTGGCGGCGGTGTCCAGGATGTCTTCCAGCAGGGAACGGGAGAGATGTTCGACGGAAAGAAAGTGTCGCAGCTTTCCGTCATCGGTGAGCTGCACGCGGGAGGAGGGCGGCGGCGCAAGCGTCATTCGTCAGCCTTTACGGGGATCTCAATCACCTCCGCGACCAGGGGCGCGGGCCCGCGTAATTCTACCCGCTGATGGGGCGGCAATGCCAAAGTTTCCCCGCAAATATCGGGACGAATTGGCAATTCCCGGTGTCCGATGTCGAACAGCACCGCCAGCCGGATCGAGGCCGGCCGGCCGTAATCGAACAGTTCATTCATGGCGGCGCGGATGGTGCGGCCGGTCATCAGCACGTCGTCCACCAGCAGCAGGTGGGCCCCGTCCACCTCGAACGGCAGATCCGACGGTTTCACCGTGCGTTTCAGCCCGCGGGTGTCGAAGTCGTCCCGGTAGAAACTCACGTCCAGGGAGCCCAGGGGCGCAGCGGTGGCCAGCCGGGCATTGAGCGCCTCGGCCACCCAGGCGCCGCCGGACTGAATGCCCACCAGCGCCGGCGGCGCCTCGCCATAGTCTGCCGCGACCCGCTCCGCCATGGCGGTCAGGCGCGCCTCGATCTCCGCTTCGTTCCAGCGCAAGGGTGTCTCCTGAAGATGGATGGTTCGAACCGGCGTAGAGTAGCAGATCGCCGGCACACCGTGCGTCTTTTGCGAGCCGCACCCAGCTGCCGGCGCCCGTCTTGGTTTACACTCGCGCCACAGTCACCGGCGCCGCGCCGGCGTTAGGGTGGCGGTTCATCAACATGGATATGGAAACAGGAATTAGGATGACACTCTTGACCAAGAGACTGGCTTTGACCAAAAGCATGGCGGCGGTGGCCCTGGTGGCCGCGTTCGCGCAACCGGTTCAGGCGTTTGACCTTAAAGGCGCCATGGACTCCGCCAACAAGGCGGTGGATCAGGCTCAGAAAAAAGCCACCGACGCCACCAACCGCTCCCAGGCCACCGTGGACGGCGCCCGGCTGGCCGGCGACACCGCCACCCTGGTCAACGACCTGTCCAGCCAGCTCGGCGTGTCCACCGAACAGGCCGCCGGCGGCACCGCCGCGCTGTTCTCCCTGGCCAAAAGCCAGCTGTCCGGCGATCAGTTCAGCGGCGTCACCGACCAGGTCTCCGGCCTCGGCACCCTGCTCGGCGGCACCGGCAACAGCAACGGCGGCGGCCTGCTGAGCGGCGTGCTCGGCAATGTGAAGACCCTGGCCGGCGTGCAGCAGGCGTTCAGCGCCCTCGGCCTGAGCCCGGAAATGATCGGCCAGTTCACGCCGATCATCACTCAATTCCTGGGCAACCAGGGCGTGGCCGGTTCGGTGATCGGCACCCTCCAGAACCTCTGGGCCCCGGCCACCTGAGCCTGACGCCGCCGACGCCCTCAGCGGCGGCGGCGTGCCTTGAACCGAGCGCTCGTCAGGGAAGGATCGGCTCGGCGCCGTTCAGCAGCCCTTCGGCGATCACCACCGCGGCCATGGAGTCCACTTTCGGGTCCGGGCCGCGCTGGCCAGTCCGTTCGCGGGCTTCCCGGGTGGAAAGGCGCTCATCCACCATCACCACCGGCAGACCGAAGCGACCGTGCAAGCGCCGGGCGAACTTGCGCGCGCGGGCGCTGGAGGGGCTTTCGGTGCCGTCCATATTGAGCGGCAGGCCCACCGCCAGGGTATCCGGGCGCCACTCGTCGAGCAGCGCCGCCACCCGGTCCCAATCCGGCTGGCCGTTATGGCTGGGCAGGGGCAGCAGGGGTGAGGCGGTGCCAATCAGATCATTGCCGGTGGCCAGGCCGATCTTCTTGGTGCCGTAGTCGAAGGCCAGCAGGATCAACCGTGGCCCACCTGGGTAGCGATCAGGCTGATGTCCACGCCGAGCCCGGCGGCGGCGGCCTGCCAGCGTTGGTTGAAGGGCGTGTCCAGGACCAGCTCCGGGGAACTGGCGGCGCTCAGCCAGACGTTCTCGGCCAGTTCCTGTTCCAGCTGCCCCCGATCCCAACCGGCATAACCGAGGCACACCAGGGTGGCCGCCGGCCCCTCGCCCAGGGCGATGGCTTCCATGATGTCCCGGGAGGTGGTCAGGCACAGGCCATCGGCCAGCTGGATACTGGAATCCCACAGCCGCGGCGTGCTGCGGTGCAGCACGAAGCCGGAGTCCTGCTGAATGGGGCCGCCGGCCACCACCTGGTGGTGTTCGGAGGGCGGCACTTCCACCTCGATGTCCATGTCCGCCAGGATGTCGTTGAGGCTCAGCGATACCGGACGGTTGAGCGTCAATCCCATGGCCCCTTCGTCACCGTGCTCCACCACGTAGGTGACGGTGTGTTCGAAGTTGGGATCGTCCATCTGCGGCATGGCGATCAGAAGCTGATGTTTGAGGCTGGCGTTGTCCATGGCCACAGTATCCGGCGCGGCCCCGGCGAGGGCAAGGGAACAAGCGCCGCCGGCGCTATTGGGACGACACCCGGCGCCCGGCGTCGAAGCGCCAGGTGCGAATGATCTCCAGCACGTCCATGCGCTCGCGCATCTCGCCGGTGAACGGCTCGAACGGCGCCGCCAGCCGTACACTCTGGATCGCCGCCTGGTCCAGGAAGCCGTGGCCGGAGGACGCCAGCACCTTCACTTCCTCGATGTCGCCGTTGCGGCGCAGCGCCACCATCAACCGCACCCCGCCAAAGGTATTGTTCTCCAGCGCCTGACGCGGAAAGTGACGGGTGCCGGCGGCTTCCACCTTGCGGCGGAAGGCGTCGATGTAGGCGGCCTCATAATGGGCCTTGGCGGACACCGAGGTGAGGCGCCGGATCCGGGGACGCTTGGCGTAGGCCTGCTTCTGCTGGTCGAGACGGGCCTGCAGGCTGGCGATCTCCCGGCTCAGCTCGTCCATATTGTCCCGCTCGGCTTTCTGGCGTGGCGTTTTTTCCTGGCGGTCGCTCTGTTCGCTCTCTTCGGGTCGGTCACTGCGCGCCCGGGTAACGATGATCTTCTGGCGGGTGACCGGGCGCGGCTCCCGGGCGGACGGCGCCTGAAGCTGCACGGTGTCGGTGTCCGGGTCGCTGAACGGCGCGGTTTCGGTGGTGGTCAGCTCGCGCTTCTCCGCCTGGTCGCCGGCGCCGGCCTGGTTGGCCTGGGCGATGAAGTCGGCCTCTTCCGGTTCCTGGTCGGCCCGGTGCGAGGCCAGGGTCACCTCCAGGCTGTTGGGCGCCGCGCGCGGCTTCTCCGGCGCGAAACTGACACCAAACAGCACCACGCCGTGCACGGCCAGGGCCAGAAACAATGTGAAGCCGAGCCGGTCGGCGGCGGTTACCTGAGGAGCAGCCATGAAGGATCTTGCGTCTTTATTATCGTGCTCATTGTCCCCCGAACGCGCCACGCCGCCCAGGACGTAGCGCGCATTTCCCCGATCAGCCGCGCAGTTCGAGCAGGGCGTCGAACAGCTGGCCGGCGATATTGATGCCGTAGATCTGATCCAGCTCGCGCACGCAGGTGGGGCTGGTCACGTTGATCTCGGTGAGATAATCGCCGATCACATCCAGGCCCACGAAGTAGAGCCCTTTCTCGCGCAGCACCGGACCCACCTGCTGGCAGATCCAGCGGTCCCGGTCGGTGAGCTCGCGCCCCTGCCCGGTGCCACCGGCGGCCAGATTGCCGCGGAACTCGCCTTCCTTGGGAATGCGGGCCAGGGCGTAGTCCACCGGCTCGCCGTTGATCATCAGGATACGCTTGTCGCCGTCCTTGATCTCGGGAATGAAGCGCTGGGCCATCACCGGGGTTTTGCCGTTCTCGGTGAGCACGTCGATGATCACGCTCAGGTTGGCGCTGCCCGGCTCGATGCGGAACACATTGGTGCCGCCCATGGCGTCCAGCGGCTTCATCACCGTGTCACCCTGTTCCTTTACAAACTCGCGCAGACGATCCGCGCGGCCGGACACCAGGGTGGGCACGCAGCATTGGGGAAAATCGGTGGCGAACAGCTTTTCGTTGCTGTCGCGGACACTGGCCGGTTTGTTGACCACCATCACCCCTTCGCGCTCCACCTTCTCCAACATATAGGTGGCGTACAGATAGGCGGCGTTGAACGGCGGGTCCTGGCGCATCAGGATCATGTCCAGACCGGCCAGGGGCCGGGGTGCCGGCTCGCCCAGTGTGAACCAGTCGTTATTATCGTCGCGCACGGTCAGGTCACGGGTCACCGCCCGCACCTCGCCGTCGCGCACGTACAGATCGGCGGGCTCCATATAATGGATGGACCAGCCGCGCCGCTGGGCTTCCAGCAGCATGGCCAGGGTGGTGTCTTTCCAGGGTTTGATGTGGTCGATGGGGTCCATCACCACGCCGATGTTCAGGCTCATGGAGGCTCCAGGAAATAGTCGCGGCAGGGGTGCCGGGCAATGGTATCAGTGCCTCGCGCGGGCCGCTACGGGACGCTTTTCTCAGGTCCCACAGGGTCTTATAGATTGAATGTAGAAACTGTGTTAAAACCTCGGCTTGGGCTGTTTCACCCAGTAGAGCCTCCGAACAAAGTCGTAACGGGGATCAAAGAAGAGGCTCACTGGACCCACAATAACTATGATTTTCGGCGTCGCCGGGACGGCGGCTGTGCCCGCGCCTCCCGCTGACATGACGTTGCGGCCCGTAACGGTTCACGATTGAAGGCAGTTCTCCATGACTGACAATTTCCAAGACCTCAAGGTAATGGTGATCGACGACTCCAAAACCATTCGTCGTACCGCCGAAACCTTGCTGAAGAAAGCGGGCTGCGAGGTGATTACCGCCACCGACGGGTTCGATGCCCTGGCCAAGATCGCCGACAGCAAGCCGAGCATCATTTTCGTGGACATCATGATGCCGCGACTGGACGGCTACCAGACCTGTGCCCTGATCAAGAACAACAGCGCCTTCAAGGCGACGCCGGTGATCATGCTGTCGTCCAAGGACGGCCTGTTCGACAAGGCCAAGGGTCGGATCGTGGGGTCCGACGAATACCTGACCAAGCCGTTCTCCAAGGACGAACTGCTGGGCGCCATTCGTCAACACGTCTAATGCCGCTTCAATGCCACCGCGACGCTCAACCCGAAGAGGAAAAGATGGCACGCATTCTGATCGTCGATGATTCTCCCACCGAGTGCTACAAACTGCGGGAGATCCTGGAAAAACACGGCCACCACGTTCTGGAAGCCGCCAACGGCGCCGACGGCGTGGCGCTGGCCCGCTCCGAACTGCCCGACCTGGTGCTGATGGACGTGGTGATGCCCGGCCTGAACGGTTTTCAGGCCACCCGGCAACTGACCAAGGGCGCCGACACCGCCCATATACCGATCATCATCGTGACCACCAAGGACCAGGAAACCGACCGGGTCTGGGGCAAGCGTCAGGGCGCCCGCGATTACCTGACCAAGCCGGTGGACGAGGACGTGCTGCTGCAGACCGTGGACCGGCAGCTGACCGGCGCGTGACGCATCGATGAGTACCGCCGCCTCCGCCGCCTTCGTCAAACTGGCGGACTATCTGGTCCGCTGCCGCCGGCTGGCCGCCAGCCTGCCGATGCAGGAAGACGCGGTCGATTACTGGAGCGGGGTGGGCTTTACCCTGGACCGTCACCGGCTGGTGGCGCCCATGGACGAGGTGGCGGAAATCCTCTCGGTGCCGCCCTACACCCGGGTGCCCGGGGTACTGCCCTGGATGAAAGGGGTGGCCAACGTGCGCGGCCGCCTGATGACGATCATGGATCTGAGCCGTTTCCTGGGCCGGGCTTCGGAGCTGCAGGAACGACGGCGCAGATTGTTGGTGTTGGATCAGAACGATCTTTATACCGGGGTCATCGTGGATGAGGTGCAGGGTATGCAGCACTTCCCCCTCGATGCCTACCGGCCGGTGCCGACCGCGGGGGACGAGGACCTGGGGCCTTATCTGCGCGGCGGCTATCTGAGGGACGGGGAACTCTGGTCCGTGTTCAGCCTGACGCGGCTGGCACAGGATCCGCGCTTCATGCAGGCGGCCCGCACGGGCTGAGGCAAGACGCGCCGGGGAGATAAGAACAGAGCCAGGCCAGGAGCCAGTTATGAAGTTCAAACCGGGAAACGTGTTCAGCAAGGCACGGGGGAGCGCGGGGGGCAATCCGCTCAATGTCGCCCTGTATATCGGGCTTGCCATTTTCATCGCCCTGGCGCTGGCCAACTTTCTGTTGTCGGCGACGCGGGCCAACCTGGCCCAGGAAAACATCACCGACGCCTCGGAACTGCGCGTGGTCTCCCAGCAGATCGCCAAGAACGCGCTGGAGGCGGCCTCCGGTAACGCCGACGCCTTCGTGCTGCTGCAGGATTCGCGCAGCGATTTCCAGGGTGCCTGGAACCGGCTGAAGGAAGAACCGGTGGCCAACGATCAGGTCAAGCAGCGCCTGCAGGCGCTGTGGGATCAGGCCAGCGAGGACACCGCCACCATTCTGAACGGCCGCGACGCGGTGCTGGATCTGCACGAAGTGGCGGACACCCTGGCCCAGGCCATTCCCCAGCTGCAATCCGAATACCAGGCGGTGGTGGACATCCTGGTGGAGACCAACGCCGCTCCGGATCAGGTGGCCTTCGCCCAGCGCCAGATTCTGCTCACCGAACGGATCCTGCGCTCCATCTCCCGGGTACTGGAAGGCGATGACAACGCGGTGATCGCCGCCGACAACTTCGGCCGCGACGCCACCGAGTTCGGCCGCGTGCTGAACGGCATGCTGCAGGGCGACCCGGCCATGGGCATCCAGCAGATCACCAACCCCGAGGCGCTCAACTATCTGCAAAGGGTGTCCCGTCTGTTCGACGAATTCGTCACCCAGTCCATCGACGAGATTCTGTACACCGCCCCGGACCTGTTCCAGGTGGCCAGCGCCGCCGACACCATCTTCCGTACCTCCCAGGATCTGCTGCAGGAATCCACCAACCTGAACGAGCAGTTCGAGAGCACCACCACCGGGCTGTTCCCCTCGCTGTGGCTGGGCGCCGTGTGCGCCGGCATCGCGGTGCTGATGTTCTTCCTGATCATGCTGCAGCGTAACCGTGAAGCAGCCCGCCGCCGTAACGAGCTGGAAAGCGAGAACCAGCGTAACCAGGCGGCGATTTTGCGTCTGCTCGATGAATTGGGCGACCTGGCGGACGGTGACCTGACCGTGGAAGCGACGGTGACCGAGGACTTCACCGGCGCCATCGCCGACTCCATCAACTACTCCATCGACCAGCTGCGCAGCCTGGTACAGACCATCAACAACTCCGCCGTGCAGGTGGCCTCCGCCGCCCAGGAAACCCAGTCCACCGCCATGCATCTGGCGGAAGCCTCCGAGCACCAGGCCCAGGAAATCGCCGGCGCCTCGGCGGCGGTGAACGAAATGGCGGTGTCCATTGACCAGGTATCCGCCAACGCCGCCGAGTCCGCCGCGGTGGCGGAAAAAGCGGTGGCGATCGCCAACAAGGGCGCGGAAGTGGTGCAGGCCACCATCCACGGCATGGACACCATCCGCGAGCAGATCCAGGAAACCTCCAAACGGATCAAGCGGCTGGGTGAATCCTCCCAGGAGATTGGCGACATCGTATCGCTGATCAACGACATCGCCGACCAGACCAACATCCTGGCTTTGAACGCGGCCATTCAGGCGTCCATGGCCGGCGAGGCGGGCCGTGGCTTCGCGGTGGTGGCGGATGAGGTGCAGCGCCTGGCGGAACGTTCCGCCGCCGCCACCAAGCAGATCGAAACCCTGGTGAAAACCATTCAGACCGACACCAACGAGGCGGTGATTTCCATGGAAGCCACCACCGCCGAGGTGGTGAAGGGCGCGCGCCTGGCCCAGGACGCCGGTGTCGCCCTGGAAGAAATCGAAAACGTATCCAAGAACCTGGCCGACCTGATCCAGAACATTTCCAACGCGGCGCGCCAACAGGCCGCCTCGGCGGGTCACATCTCCAACACCATGAACGTGATCCAGGAAATTACCTCGCAGACCTCCGCCGGTACCACCGCCACCGCCCGCTCCATTGGCGACCTGGCGGAAATGGCCCAGGAGATGCGCAATTCGGTGGCCGGCTTCCGCCTGCCGGAACATTCCTGAGCCGGCCTGAGCCGGTTCCGGAGACGGAACCATGGGTTACGCAGTGACAGATCGCTGGTCGATCAAGAGCGCCCCCGCCATGGACGCCGAGCAGTTCCAGCTCTGGCAGGCCCTGCTCGAGGAGCGCACCGGCATGACGCTGGCGGCGGAGCGCAAGCCGTTCCTGGAGACCAGCCTCAATATCCGCATGCGCGAGCTGGGCATCGCCGGCTACGACCTGTATTACGAGCAGCTGGTCACCGGTGCCACCGAGGCGCGGGCCATGGAATGGTCGGTGCTGGTGGACCGGCTCACGGTTCAGGAAACCAGCTTCTTCCGCCACCCGGGCTCGTTCGCCCTGGTGCAGGAGTTCGTCGACCGGTTCGCCGCCGAACGGCCCGGCGGCGCCACCCTCAATGCCTGGAGCGTGGGCTGCTCCACCGGCGAGGAAGCCTATTCCCTGGCGATGCTGATCAACGAGCGCTTCGCCGACAACGGCAAGCCGCTGTTCTACGGCATCACCGGCACCGACATCAGCTTGCCCACCCTGGCCAAGGCGCGCCGTGGCCTGTTTCCACGGCGCCGGGTGGAGCAGATCGACCCGGCGCTGCGCGAGGCTTACTTCAGCGACGCCGACGGCCGCCACCAGCAGGTCGCCCAGACGCTGCGTGAGCGGGTCTGTTTCGCCTACCTGAACGTGCTGAATCTGGATCAGGCGCCGATGGACAACATGGACCTGATCTTTTGCCAGAACATGCTGATTTATTTCCGCCGCTGGCGGAAACGGCAGATCGTCAACCGGCTGGCCGGCCGGCTGGCACCCGGGGGATTACTGGTGCTCGGACCCGGCGAAATCACCGATTGGCAGGATCCGCGACTGGAACGTGTCCAGTTCGCCGACACCCTGGCCTTCCGGCGCCGGCAATAAGAACGCGGGAGACGTCATGAGCAACCGTCACGACTATCTGGCACTGGATTGGGTTCGTGGGGAAATCCAGGAAACATTGAACCAGGCCCGGCAGGCCCTGGAGGCGTTCGTCGAGCATCCGGACGACGCCACGCGCATGCGCTTTTGCCAGACCCACCTGCACCAGGTGTACGGCACCCTGCAGATGGTGGAGTTCTACGGCGCCGCACTGCTCGCCGAGGAAATGGAAAAGCTGGCCCGGGCGCTGGTGGAACGGCGCGTGGGCAACGTGAGCGACGGCCAGGAAACGCTGATGCGCGCCATCCTGCAGCTGCCGCCCTACCTGGACCGGGTGGCCAGCAACCGGCGCGACCTGCCGGTGGTGTTGCTGCCACTGCTCAACGATCTGCGCGCCGCCCGGGGCGAGTCCCTGCTGTCCGAAACCGCCCTGTTCAAGCCGGACCTGCGCCACGCCGAAGGGCAGGGGCGGGTGCCGGAATCGGTGAGCGCCGACCCGCGCTTCCCGCAGCTGGCGCGCAAGATCCGTCAGATGTTCCAGCTGGCTCTGGTGGGCGTCATGCGCAACGACGACATCGACCGCAACCTGGGCTACATGCGCAAGGTGTTCGCCAAACTGGAGCAGGTCACCGGCGACGCCGCCCGGGCGCCCCTGTGGCGCATCGCCGACGCCCTGGTGGAAGGCCTGCGCGAGGACGTCATCGAGTTGGGCAGCTCGGTGAAGCAGATGCTCGGTCAGGTCGACCGCACCCTGCGCGAACTGGCCGCCGACGGTGTCGAAAGCCTGGAGCGGCCGGCTCCGCCGGAGCTGCTCAAGAACCTGCTCTACTACGTGGCCAAGGCGGACCACGACAGCCCCCGCATCCGCGAGGTGCGCGCCGGCTTCCGCCTGGACGAGGCGCTGCCCTCCGACGATCTGATCAACGCCGAGCGGGAACGCATGACCGGCCCGGACGCCATGGCCATGAGCTCGGTGGTCAGCGCCCTGTCCGAGGAAATCACCAAGATCAAGGACGCCCTGGAGCGGTTCGTGCACCAGGGCGACTCCGACCCGGCCGCCCTGGAACCCCAGATCACCGGCCTCAAGCAGGTGTCCGACACCATCGCCATGCTCGGCCTGGGCCAGCCCCGGGTGCTGGTGGAAGAGCAACTGCGGGTGATGGAAGCCATCGTCGACCGGCGCCGGCCGCCCCAGCGCGATACCCTGATGGACGTGGCCGGCGCGCTGCTCTACGTGGAAGCCACCCTGGCCGGCATCGGCGGCGATCAGCGCCGCCCGGCCTCCGCCACCGGCGTCGAGCTGCCCCGGCACGTGGGCCAGGCCATGGACGCGGTGCTGCGCGAATGCCGGGCCGGCCTGGAAGAGGCCAAGGACGGCATCGTCGAGTTCATCGCCTCACAATGGGACCGGAGCCACCTGACCACGGTGCCGGACAAGCTCAACGCGGTGCGCGGCGGGCTCGAGGTGGTGCAGCTGAACCGGCCCGCCGGCATCCTGCGCCAGTGCGTGCGCTTTATCGAGGAGCGTCTGCTGCAAGGCGACGCTACCCCGGACTGGCGCAGCATGGACACCCTGGCCGACGCCATCACCTCGGTGGAGTACTACCTCGAGCGCCTCAGCGACGACCCGGAAACCCGCGATGACATCCTGCAGCTGGCCCGCGCCAGCGTCAGTGACCTGGGTTACCCGCTACCGGAAGAGGAAGAGCAGGACGACGGCGCCGACGACGCCGAACCACCGCCGGCCCCGAAGCCGGAAGAACACCACCGGCCCGATGCCGAAACGCCGTCGGACGCCGCCACGGAGCAGGAGGACGACGACGATCTGATCGACGACGAGATCATCGAAATCTTCGTCGAGGAAGCCGGCGAAGTGCTGGAGGCGTTGAACCAGTACTTCCCACGCTGGGCGGCCAACACCGGCGACCAGACCGCGCTGGTGGAATTCCGCCGTGCCTTCCACACCCTCAAGGGCTCCGGCCGCATGGTCGGCGCCACCACCGTGGGCGAGCTGGCCTGGGCCATCGAGAACATGATGAACCGGGTCATCGACGGCAGCGTCGAACCGGACACCACCCTGATCGAGCTGGTGCGCACCGTGCACGGCCTGATCCCGGCCCTGGTGGAGGCCTTCGCGCAACGACGCCCGCCACCCTGGGACGTCACCCCGCTGGAGCGCGCCGCCTTCACCCTGGCGGAAGGCGGCCGGCTGGAATCGATCCCCCGCGTCGACGGCGACGACTCGCCGGTCCCCACCCTGGCCCCGGAACCCGCCGACGAGCCACCGGTTCTGGAACCGCAGGACGACCCGCTGGCCGACCTGGACGACCTGGAGTTCGAGCTGCCCCCCGGGGAGCCACCGGCGATCTCCACTCCCGCCGCGCCGGCCACCGACGACGGCCCGGACCCGGTGCTGCTGGACATCTTCCGCAGCGAGGCACGGCGCAATCTGGCGCTGGTGGGGGACTGGCTGGCGCAGCTTGATCCGGATCTCGCCGAACACCGGGTGGATGACGAGGTTCACCGCGCCCTGCACACCCTCAAGGGCAGCGCCCGCATGGCGGAAATCAACGCCATGGCGGAACTGGCGGAGCCGGCGGAGAAGCTGGTCAAGGAACTGATCAACGGCGGCCACCGCGCCGACCGGGAGCTGGTCGCCCTGATCGACGCCACCCGGGAGAAACTGCGCGAGGGTCTGGCCCAATTGGGCCAGGGGCCGGTGACCCTGCCCGGGGCGTCGGACCTGATCGAGCGCCTGGTGGCGGCCCGCGCCACGCTCAACGAACACCGGGAAGGCACCGACCCGCACATCTTGTCCGTGTTCCTGTCCGAGGGCATGGACCTGATCATCGACACCGACAAGCTGCTGGAGCAGTGGGCCAGCGACCCGGCGCACACCGCCGAGCTGGCGCGCCTGCGCGACGAACTGGCGCTGCTGGCGAACAGCGCGCGCACCGCCCGCCTCGACGAGATTCACGGGCTCGCCCAGGCGCTGGCGCTGGTGTATTCCGCGGTCAACGAGGGCCGGCTGCGCTTCAGCCCGAGCCTGCTGGAGCTGGCCCGGGAAGGCCACGAAGCGTTGATGAACATGATGGATTGTCTGGCCGCCGGCCAGACCGTGCGCGCCGAGCTGGGCCTGGTGGACGCCCTGCGCGACCTGGCCGAAACCTCCGGCCCGGACAATCCCGGTGACGGCCCGACCACGCCGGTGGACGACGACGACACCGATCCGGAGCTGGTGCGCCTGTTCCTGGAAGAGGCCGAGGATCTGCTGCTGTCCTCCAGCGAACATCTGGCGGCCTGGGAGCAGGGCGGCCAGGCCAGCCTGCCGGCCCTGCAACGGGACCTGCACACCCTCAAGGGCGGGGCGCGCATGGCCGCGGTAACGCCGGTGGGCGACCTGGCCCACGAGCTGGAAAACCTCTACGAAATGGCCGGCGGCCCGGACCGCCCGGCGCCGCCGGCGTTGTTCGACCTGCTGCACCGGGGCCATGACCGGCTCGCCGATATGATCGACGACCTGCGCCAGGGCCGTACCCCGGCACCGGCACCGGAGCTGTTGGCCGCCCTGCGCGAGGCCGTGGACGGCGACCTGACGATAGCGGCGGCGGACCCGGCGCCGACCGGCACGCCCTCCGAGCCGGACCAGGAACTGCTGGCTCTGTTCGTGGAAGAGGGCCGCGACGTGCTCGACAGCGCCGCACGCAGCCTGGACGCCTGGCTGGCCGACCCGGACAACGGCCTGGAATTGCAGTCCCTGCAGCGCGATCTGCACACGCTCAAAGGCAGCGCGCGGATGGCGGACACCGGCGCCGTGGGCGACCTCGCCCACGAGCTGGAAGCGCTCTACGACACCCTGAGCCGGCAACGCGCCCTGCTGACACCGGCGGTCTCGGCCCTGCTGCACGGTTGCCACGACCGGCTGGCGGACATGGTCGAGGCGGTGGCCGCCGGTCGCGCGCCGGTCGCGGCGGACGATCTGATCGCCGCCCTGGGCGAGGCACGGCGGGCGCCCTTCGAAGCCGACGGGGACACGGCGGCGGCCGGCCCCGCTGACGATGACCTGCCGGAGGATCTGGACCCGGAGATCCTGGACGTTTTTCTGGAGGAATCCGAGGAACTGGCGGAAATCATCGACGGCTGCCTGATGGCCTGGCGGGACCACCCCGAGAGCCGTGACTTCAGCGACGACCTGAAGCGCGCTCTGCACACCCTCAAGGGCGGCGCCCGCCTCGCCGGCCTGCAAGATCTGGGCGACCAGAGCCACGGCTTCGAGGGTCTGATCAACCGGCTGGAAAGCCAGCGCCGGGACCCGGAAGACGGCGATTTCGAAGCCATGCTGGCGCACTTCGATGCCATCAACCAACGGCTCGCCGGGCTGCGCGAGCGGGTGGCGGCGCGCCCGGCCCCGGCCGGGCCACCAGCGACCGTGGCCGGCCCGGATCCGCAAGCGACGCGCCCGCAACGGGAAGAGCGCCGGCCCCAGGCGCAGCCGCAGGAAATGGTGCGGGTGGGCGCCGATGTGCTGGAGGCCCTGGTGAACCTGGCCGGGGAAACCTCCATCAACCGGGGCCGGGTGGAACAGAGCATCAGCGAATTCGGCTTCAACGTGGCGGAAATGGGCGCCACCGTGACCCGGCTGTACGAGCAGCTGCGGCGCCTGGACGTGGAAACCGAAGCGCAGATTCTCTCCAACTATCAGCAGGGCGTGGACCGGGGTGAGTTCGACGGCCGCTTCGACCCGCTGGAAATGGACCAGTACTCGGAACTGCACCAGATCACCAAGCAGCTGTCCGAGTCCGCCTCCGACCTGCTGGACCTGAAGAACACTCTGCTGGACCGCACCCGCGACACGGAAACCCTGCTGCTGCAGCAACAGCGCATCAACACCGATCTGCAGGAAAAACTGATGCGCACCCGCATGGTGCCGTTCTCGCGGCTGGTGCCGCGGCTGCGGCGCATCGTGCGGCAGATTTCCGGCGAGCTGGGCAAGCGCGTCACCTTCGACGTGCTCAACCCGGAGAGCGAGCTGGACCGCACCCTGATGGAACGGGTGGTGGCGCCGCTGGAGCACATGCTGCGCAACGCCGTGGACCACGGCATCGAGGCCCCGGAAGGGCGTCGCCAGGCGGGCAAGCAGGAGGGCGGTCGTGTCACCCTGGAGCTGACCCGGGAGGGCGGCGAAGTGGTGGTGATTCTGGCCGACGACGGCCGCGGCATCGACACCGAGGCGGTGCGTCGCAAGGCGGTGGAGCGGGGCCTGATGGCCGAGGACGCGGCGCTGCCGGATCATGAAATTCAGCAGTTCATCTTCCATGCCGGTTTCTCCACCGCCAGCCAGGTGACGCAGGTGTCCGGCCGGGGCGTGGGCATGGACGTGGTGGCCAGCGAGATCAAACAGCTGGGCGGCTCGGTGACCATCGACTCGCGACCCGGCCAGGGCACCCGCTTCCTGGTGCGCCTGCCGTTCACCCTGGCCATGAACCGGGCGCTGATGGTGCGCGTCGGCGACGACGCCTACGCCATCCCGCTGAACCAGATCGAAGGCATCGTGCGCGTCAGCCCCTATGAGCTGAGCGATCATCTGGGCCAGGATGGTGACCGGACCACGGACCGTCAGGGCGACGGCTATCACTATGCCGGGCAACGCTACGATCTGAACTATCTGGGCCGCTTCGTGCACGACGTGGCGGCCCCGAACCTGGAAAGCCAGAGCCAGCCCCTGCCGGTGCTGCTGATCCGCAGCGCCGACCATAGCGTGGCCCTGGTGGTGGACAGCCTGATCGGCTCCCGGGAAGTGGTGGTCAAGTCCGTGGGCCCGCAGCTGGCCAGCGTGGCCGGCATCAGCGGCGCCACCATTCTTGGTGACGGCGCGGTGGTGATCATTCTCGACATTCACTCGCTGATCCGCGCCGCCCAGGCTCAGCAAAAGGCGCTCAGCGATGCCCGTGCGCCGCTGGCGCCGGCGGCGCCCGCCCTGGAGGAAGACACCCACACCCTGCCGCTGGTGATGGTGGTGGACGACTCGGTGACCGTGCGCAAGGTCACCGGCCGGCTGCTGGAGCGCAGCGGCTACGAGGTGATCACCGCCAAGGACGGCATCGACGCCATCGCCACCCTGGAGGAGAAGACCCCGGACGCGCTGCTGCTGGACATCGAAATGCCGCGCATGGACGGCTTCGAGGTGGCCACCCATATGCGCCACGACGACCGGCTCAAGGCGGTGCCGATCATCATGATCACCTCGCGCACCGGCGAGAAGCACCGCGAGCGCGCCTTCGACATCGGCGTCGACTGCTACATGGGCAAGCCCTTCCAGGAGAACGAACTGCTCGCCACCCTGCGTGAACTGCTCGGCGAAACCGGGGAGGTGCGCGCCTGATGGCCGGCCCGGGCCGGGTCGGCGTGATCGCCGACGACACCCTGCAAGGGCACCTGCTGGCCGCCGCCATCAAGCGCCAGGGCTACCAGGTGCTGGTCAGTACCGCGCCGGACAGCCTGGAAGATCGCTGGCTGGAAGAGGGCGCCCTGGACCTGTGGGTGGTGGACCTGTCCCGCGAAGATCGCTGGCAGCCGTTCCTTGATCGGCTGCTGGAACAGGCGGCGGCGCCGTTGCTGTTCTGCGACGGTCAGGCGCCGGCGCGCACCGCCAGCCACTACCCGCGCTGGGAGCGTCGGCTGGTCACCAAGCTGGTGGACTACATCGGCAAACCGGCGGTGGAACGCCTGGATACCGTGCCCCGGGTTCCGACCCCGGCGCCGATTCCCCGGCCCCGGGAATTCCAGCCGCTGGCCACCGGCGAAGGCGTGGCGGAACGGGTCTGGGTGCTGGGCGCCAGCCTCGGCGGCCCGGCGGCGGTGAAGCAGTTTCTCGACGCCCTGCCGCCACACCTGCCGGTGGCGTTCGTGCTGGCCCAGCACATCGATGCCGGCTTTCTCGATACCCTGTGCCAGGTGTTGCGCCGGGACAGCCGCCTGGACTGCCAGGTGGCCGGCACCGGCAGCCGCCTGAGCCACGGGCGCCTGCTGGTGGCGCCGGTGTCGGAAAGCATCGAATTCGACCGGGACGGGGGCGTGCGGCTCACCGGCCAGCCCTGGGAGGGCCCCTATGCGCCCAGCATCGACCAGGTGCTGCATAATGTGGCCGGCGGTTTCGGCGGCTGCGCCGGCGCCATCCTGTTTTCCGGCATGGGCAACGACGGCGCCATCACCGCCCCACGGCTGGCCACCGACGGCACCACGGTGTGGGCGCAGACCGCCGACAGCTGCGCGGTGAGCAGTCAGCCGGACGCCGTGCGCGAAACCGGTTGTGTAAGCTACAGTGGTACGCCGGAGCAACTGGCCCGGCAGCTGGTGGAGCGGGTGCGCCGGGAGGTGGCCGTCGCGGCCCCCTGAGGTTCTGGCTAACAAGGTTCGATACAACCATGCCCGAGGCAACGATGTCCGAATCACAGACGTCTGAAAAACGCGCGCCCGACGCGCCGATCCCCGACGACATTCCCAGCCTGCTGATCCCGATGAAGGGGCGCCCCTGGCTGATCCCCAATATCGTGGTCGCCGAGGTGATTCCCCTGCGGCAGCCGGACCGCCCCGGCCACGGCCCGGAGTGGCTGCTTGGCTGGATCAACTGGCGGGACCAGGACCTGCCCCTGATTTCCTTCGAGAAGCTCAATGACTCCGGCCAGGTAGCGATCGGCCCGGAGGCGCGCATCGCCGTGATCAACACGGTGACCGGCGGCGCCCGCTTCTATGCCACCGTGGTGCAGGGCATCCCGCGCCTGCTGCGGGTCAACAAAGGCGACCCGGTGGAGGAACCCGGCGACACCGGACCGGCGGAAGCCATGTACGTGCAGGTGGGCGGTGATCTGGCGGTGATCCCGGATCTGGACGCCATCGAACGGGCGGTGGCCGGCCTCAACGCATGATCGATTGGGCCCGCCTGGAGCGACTGGCCGCCGAGGACCACCGCGCCGGCCCCCGCCATGTGAATCGACACCCCACGCCGGATCACGGCCTGCGCGACTTCCTGCGCTGGCAGCGGGAAACCCGGGGCCGTTTTCCGCCCCGGCGACCTTTCCCGTTGCGCCAGCCGGACCCGGCGCTGCTGGCGACCCCGGCCGACCGTCCGCGCTTTACCTGGATCGGCCACGCCACTTATCTGGTGCAGTACCGGGGCTGGAATCTGCTCACCGACCCGGTGTTCTCCGAGCGCTGCTCGCCGGTGTCGTTCGCCGGCCCGAAGCGCACCGTGGCGCCGGCGCTGAGCATCGACGCCCTGCCCGAAATCCACGCGGTGCTGGTGTCGCACAATCACTACGATCACCTGGACCGGGCCTCGGTGCGGGCGCTGAACGAGCGCTTCGGCGAGCGCCTGTGCTGGTTCGCCCCCCGTGGCGTGGGCGAATGGTTGCGCCGCCGGGGCGTCGCCCGGGTGGTGGAACTGGGCTGGTGGCAACATCAGCGCCATCAGGATTTCCACGCTTTCTGTCTGCCCGCCCAGCACTTCAGCGGCCGCGGCGCCCGCGACCGCAACCGCACCCTGTGGTGCGGCTGGCGCCTGGACTGGGACGATTTCAGCCTGTTCTTCGCCGGCGATACCGGCTACGCCCCGGTGTTCCGGGAAATCCAGGACGTGCTCGGCCCGGTGGACGTGGCGCTGCTGCCGATCGGCGCCTACCAGCCGCGCTGGTTCATGGCGCCGGTGCACATCAATCCGGACGAGGCGGTGCGCATCCACCAGGACCTGGCCGCCACGCATTCCCTGGCCATGCACTGGGGCACTTTCGTGCTCACCGACGAGCCCCTGGACGAGCCGCCGCGGGCGCTGGACGCGGCGCGCCGCCGGCACGGCGTGGCGGCACGGTCTTTTCAGGCCCCCGGTCACGGCGATACCCTCACGCTCCACGACCACGGGTTCGAGGAGGAACCGCCCCGATGAGTGCCCACACCCGCGGGCAACGGCTGCGCTGGTTGATGCGTCTGGTCGCCTGGCTGCCGCTGCCGATCGCGTCCGCCCTGGGCGCCTTGCTGGGGGACCTGATCACCCGGGTACCGCTGCGCTATGCCAGCGCCTATCGCACGGTGCTGATCAATCTGATCGCCACCCAGCCGCAGCTGAGCCTGGACGAAGCACGTCGCATCGGCCGCCAGAGCCTGCGCGAACTGGGCCGTTCGTTCTGCGAATTCGCCCATGTCTGGCAGCGGCCGGTGGAACAGACCCTGGACCGCATCACCGAGATCCAGGGCGAGCAGGCGTATCTGGATGCCTGCGCCGAGGAGCGCCCGGTGCTGCTGCTGTCGCTGCACCAGGGCAGCTGGGAAACCATCAATCTCTACCTGGGACGCCAGGGCAACACCACGGTGATGTACCAGCCGCACCCGGCCACCCTGGTGGACGCGCTGGTCAAAAAAGCCCGTGAGCGCACCGGCTGCCGGCTGGTGCCCACCAACAGCCAGGGGGTCAAGGAAGGGCTGGCCACGCTACGCGGCAACGGCACCCTGGCGCTGCTGGCGGACCACAATCCCGGCAACCGCAGCAATCCCTTCGTGCCGTTCTTCGGCCATGAAGTGCCCACGCCCGGGCTGGTGGACAAGCTGGTGCGGCGCTACCGGCCGCGCATTTTCCTGGTCTCCTGCTACCGGGGCGAGGGCAGCGTGCGGGACGTGCACATCCGCTTTGAACCGGCGCCGCAGCTGGAGCAGGCCGTCGACGAGGCCTGTGTGCTGACCCTGCTCAACCGTGGCCTGGAAGACTGCATCCGCCGTAACCTGTCGCAGTATCAGTGGACCTACAAGCGCTTCAAATGGCGGCCCGGCGGTCGCCGGCTCTGGTACCGCCAGTCGCTGAGTCTGCTGCGCCGCCTGGAGCGGGGCGAGGACCGCGCCGCCCTGGGACTGGCGCCGCCACCGCTCAATCCGTCGCCGCCGGCGCCTCCGCCTCCACGAACACTCGCTTGATGCGCGGGTCCTGGGCCTTGAGAGTGCGATCCAGTTCGGCGATCACGCTCTCCAGCCGGTGGGTGCCCAAGGACGGCGAAAAGGTCACGCTGATGTTCACCAGAATGAAGTCCGGGCCCATGTGCATGGTCAGTACCTCGTTCACCGCCTCGATGCTGGGCATCGACAGGGCGGCCCGGCGGATGCCCGCCACCACCTTCGGATTGGCGGCCTCGCCGATCAGCAGCCCCTTGGTCTCGTAGGCCAGCCAGCAGGCGGTGCCGGCCAGGATCAGCCCGATCAGAATCGACGCCAGACCGTCGAACCAGAGCAGCCCGGTGACCTGGGTGAGCAGCACGCCGAGCAGCGCCACCAGCAACCCCAGCATGGCGGCGGAATCCTCGAACAGCACCACGAAAGTGGTCGGGTCCTTGCCCCGGCTGATCGCTTCCACATAGCCGCGCCCACCCTTGGTGCGGCGGAATTCCTTCAGGGCGATGGTCCAGGCCACGCCTTCGAACACCATGGCCAGCCCCAGCACGATGTAGTTGATCAGCGGATTGCTGATCGGCTCCGGGTGGCGCAGATGCATGACCCCTTCGTACAGGGAAATGCCCGCGCCCAGGGCGAAAATCAGAATCGCCACGGCGAACGCCCAGAAATACACCTCCTTGCCGTGGCCGAACGGAAAGCGCTCGTTCGGCGGTGCTTTTGCCCGCTTCATGCCATGCAGCAGCAGTACGCCGTTGCCGGTGTCCACCAGCGAATGAATCCCTTCGGACAGCATCGCCGAACTGCCGGTGATGGTCGCCGCCACGAACTTGGTGATGGCGATCAGAATGTTGCCGCACATGGCGGCGATAACGACTTTTTTCGAGCCGGACATGGGTCCCTCCAGACCGTTGATATCCGGGCAGCATGCCGTGCAAGCGTCCGTCTTGCCAGCGCGGCGTCGGCGCCGCAGAATCCCGGCTTCGCCGTTTTTAGGATATCGAGCCATGCCCATTGAAAAAGACAAGGTGGTCACGCTGCATTACACCCTGTTCGACGCCGAACACGACCTGGAACTGGAGCACAGCCCCACCGATCAACCGCTCGCCTACCTGCACGGCCACGGCAACATTCTGCGCGGCCTGGAACAGGCCCTGGCCGGCAAGGACGAGGGCGACGCGGTGACCGTGACCCTGGCCCCGGAAGACGCCTACGGCCGCCGCGACGAAAGCCTGCGCCAGCGGCTCTCCGCCAAGTACCTCAAACACGCCGGCAAGCTCAAACCGGGTAAGGTGGTGGAAGTGAGCACCGAGCAGGGCCCGCGCCGGGTCACCGTGCTCAAGGTGGGCCTGAAAACCGTGGACGTGGACGCCAACCATCCCCTGGCCGGCCTCGACCTGCGCTTCGAGATGCGGGTGATGGGAGTACGCGACGCCAGCGACGAGGAAAAGGCCCACGGCCATGTGCACGGGCCCGGTGGCCACCAGCACTGACCTTGAACGGTGCACGGACCCGTCACCGGGAAGGTGGTAAGGTGACGGTTCACCAGCGGGGAGCAAAGACGTGCCGGAATACAGCTATTGGATCATCTTCGGTCTGATCCTGGTGATCGCCGAATTCGCCCTGTCCGGGCTGGTGACCATTTTCCTGGGCCTGGCGGCGCTGCTGGTGGGCGCCCTGGTGTTCCTGGGGGTGCTCGATAACCCGGTCTGGGAAATCACCCTGTTCGCCGGCCTCAGCCTGCTGCTGCTGGTGTTCGCCCGCCGTTACCTGCGCGACCGCCTGTTCGGCCGCGAGACCCAGGGCGTCAACAGCGACGACAGCGCCGGCCTGGTGGGCGCCCGCGCCACCGTGGAAGGCGTCTTCGAGAACGGCATCGGCACGGTGCGCTATCGCGGCGCCCGCTGGCAGGCGCAGTCCAGCCAGCCGCTGAGCGACGGCCAGATGGTCCGCATCATCCGCCACGACGGCCTTTGGCTCACCGTGGCGCCCTGGTCCGACCCGCGCGCCGCCACCGACGATCAGAACCCGTAACCGCAACAAGGAACCAATCCATGATGGGACTCATTATTCCGGCGCTGCTCGCCCTGGGCGTGATCATTCTGCTGTTCATGACGGTGCGCATCGTACCGCAGCGACAGGTCTTCGTGGTGGAACGGCTGGGCAAGTACCGCACCTCCCTGGAAGCCGGCCTGCATGTGCTGGTGCCGTTCATCGACCGGGTCGCCTACAAGCATTCGCTCAAGGAAATCGTCCGCGACGTGCCGCGCCAGAGCTGCATCACCAAGGACAACATCGAGGTCTCCATCGACGGCGTCATGTATCTGCAGGTGGTGGACGCCAAGGCCGCCAGCTACGGCGTTGACGACTACGTGCAGGCCTCCCAGCAGCTGGCCCAGACCACCCTGCGTTCGGTGATCGGCAAGATCGACCTGGACAAGACCTTCGAGGAACGCTCGGAGATCAACATGGAAGTGGTGCGCGCCGTGGACGAAGCGGCCCAGCCCTGGGGCGTCAAGGTGCTGCGCTACGAAGTGGCCGACATCACCCTGCCGGCCTCGATCAAGGACGCCATGGAGAAGCAGGTCCGGGCCGAGCGGGAACGGCGCGCCGTGGTGGCCGAATCCGAGGGCGACCGCCAGGCCGCCATCAATCGTTCCGAAGGGGACCGGCAGGCGGCCATCAACCGCTCCGAGGGCGAGAAGCAGGAGATGATCAACATCTCCGAGGGTGAAAAGCTCAAGCAGATCAACGAGGCCGAAGGCCGCGCCCGCCAGATCGAGCTGCTGGCCCAGGCCACCGCCACCGGCCTCGGCGAAGTGGCCGCCGCGATTCGCCAGGACGGCGGCGACGAGGCGGTGAGCCTGCGCATCGCCGAACAGTACGTGGCGGCGTTCGAGAAGCTGGCCAAGGAATCCACCACCCTGCTGCTGCCCTCCAACCTCAGCGACGTGGGCGGCACCGTGGCCGGCCTGCAAAAAGTACTCAAGAAGATCGACGTCACGGAGCCCTGATCGAACACCGTCACTAAACGGATTAAGGAGGTCCATTGATGTCCCCCGAGCAACGACTCCATGCTCTACTCGATGGCGATGGTGAGAGTGAAATTGTCGAGTTCAAAGAAGCGCGGCAGACGTTTGATTTCAAGAAACTCGGGAGATATTTTTCCGCTCTAAGCAATGAAGCAAACCTGAAAGGCAAGAATTCCGCCTGGCTGATTTTTGGCGTACGGGATGATCATCAAGTGGTGGGCACTCGCTTCAGATACAACCCCAGAGACTTGCAATCGCTGAAGAAGGAAGTCGCGGACAAGACTATCAATCGTCACACCTTTTCCGAAATTTATTGTGTTGACCATCCTTCTGGCAGGGTCCTACTTATGGAGATTCCTGCCGCACCACGGGGCATACCGATCAGCTGGGAAGGCCATTACTTTGGCCGTGACGGCGCCTCATTGGGGCCTCTCTCCCTGGACGAGATAGAGCGAATCAGAAACCAGGACAGAATTCATGACTGGAGCGCCGAGATCTGTGAAGGCGCGATGATGGATGACTTGGACCCCGAAGCGATCTTGCTGGCACGCAGAGAATTCGCTACCAAGAACCCCAAGCTGGCAGATCAGATCAATGCTTGGGACGACCCTACATTTCTCAATAAGGCCAAGATCACGATTCAAGGAAAGATAACGCGAACAGCCATTCTTTTACTCGGAAAACAAGAAGCCTCTCATTATTTAAATCCGGCCACTCCCACCATCACATGGATCTTGAAAGATCGAGACGGCATTGAAAAAGACTACTAGCATTTTTCCTGCCCTCTGCTAGTGAATGCCGATCGGGTGTTCCGGAAAATCCGTAACCTGAAGTACAGGTACATTGCAGAAGGTAGCCTTTTCCCTGAAGAGGTAGACCAGTACGATCCTTTTGTGATCCGAGAACCTCTCAATAACGCCATTGCCCATCAAGACTATCCGCTTGGCGGTAAAGTGACCGTTATCGAATTCGAAGATAGCCGGTTGTGCTTCAGTAACCCCGGCAGCTTTATACCCGGATCTGTGGAAAAGGTAATACAATCCGACGCGCCGGAAAGCCGATACAGAAACCGATTTCTTGCCGAGGCCATGGTTAATCTGAATATGATCGATACCATTGGTAGTGGTATTAGAAAAATGTTCGTCACCCAGAAAAACCGGTTCTTTCCGCTACCCGAGTACCAACTTGAGGCAGGCACGGTACAAGTAACCATTACGGGACGTGTGCTTGATCTGAGCTACGCTCGGAAACTGGCGGAACTGCCAGAGCTCCCACTGAACGATATTATTCTTCTGGATCGTGTACAAAAGCGTAAGACGTTGAGCGCAGAGCAAATCAAGCATCTGAAACAGCACGGTCTCATTGAAGGCAGAAGGCCAAATCTTCATATTTCCGCAAGAGTCGCCAGACAAAGCGGGGACAAGGCGGACTATATCCGTAACCGCGGTTTTGACGACAACCACTATCGACGGTTGATTTGCGAATATATTGAAAAGTTCGGCCAAGCAAAACGAGCAGATATTGATCGACTTTTGCTAGACAAACTGCCAGATGTCTTAGACGAACAACAAAAAGCCAACAAGGTCCGAAACCTCCTTCAAAGCCTTAAATATCAAGGACTTATAAAGGTCGAAGGTAAGGTTTGGCGAATGTCTAAAGCTTAGTTTTCGAAGATATCTAAACATTTTTCACAATGTGAGCAAGTGCTCACAAGCGCACTCTGGCCATCGTATAAGGTAAGGTTAGCAAGACCCATCGCCAGCCGCTGGCTTTCCTATGTAAAGCGTTGCACCACCAAAGAAGGAAGCCCCCAATGCCCCGTCATTTCGAGTCCGCCCCCGGCCTGTGCGACAAGCCGGACCGCGATACCCAGTCCTACCTGTTCAACCAGACCATGCTGCGCATCAAGGACCCGGCGGTGAGCCTGGATTTCTATACCCGGGTGCTGGGCATGCGGCTGATCCGCAAGCTGGATTTTCCGGAAGCGAAGTTCACTCTCTACTTCCTGACCTACCTGAACGACACCGAGGCCACCGAGGTGCCGGAGGACGACGCCAAACGGCTGACCTACACCTTCGGCCGCCAGGCGATGCTGGAACTGACCCATAACTGGGGCACCGAGGACGACGCGGATTTTCAGTATCACAACGGCAACGATGAGCCCCAGGGCTTCGGCCACATCGGCATCACCGTGCCGGACGTGTACGCCGCCGCCGAGCGCTTCGAATCGCTGGACGTGACCTTCGTGAAGAAACCGGACGACGGCCGCATGAAGGGCCTGGCCTTTATCAAGGACCCGGACGGTTACTGGATCGAGATTCTGCAGGCGGACATGATGGAGCGGCAGAGCCAAGCCGCCGCGTCCGCCTGACGGCCGACGCCTAGCGCAACGCCCAGAGCGCGCCGAGCAGCGCCACCGGCGCGGTCTCCGCGCGCAAAACCCGCTCCCCGAGCGCGAACGGCAGAAAGCCGGCGTCGCCGGCCGCCGCCAGCTCCGGGTCGGAAAAGCCGCCTTCCGGGCCGGTGAGCAGGGTGATCGCCTCGGCGCCGGCCAGCGCCTCCGGGCGCAGCGGTTCCCGGCCCGGGTGGGCGATCAACTTCAGTCCGCCGGCGCCGGCCAGAAAGTCGTTCAGCGGCAGCGGCCCTTCCAGGGTCGGCGGCCGGTTCAGGCCACACTGTTCACAGGCGCTGATGATCACCTGCCGCCAGTGGTCGAATTTCTTGTCCTCGCGGTCGCCCTTGAGGCGCACCTCGGTGCGCTCGGTGTTCAGCACGCGGATGGCGGCGGCGCCCATTTCCACCGCTTTCTGGATCGCGAAGTCCATGCGGTCGCCCTTGATCAGCGGCAGCCCCAGGGTCACCGGCAGCGGCGCGGTCCGGTCCACATCGGTAAACGCCAGGGGGCGGGCGATCACCGCTTTCTTGCCCACCTCCTCGAGCACCGCCGACCACTCGCCGCCTTGACCGTTGAACAGGGTCAGCGATTCGCCCACGCCCATGCGCAGGACCTTGGCGATGTGGTGGCTGGGGCCCGCACCCAGCGCCACGGGCTGCTGGGCGGCGAACGGCTGATCATCAAAAAAGCGGCGGCTCATGGAGTCTCTTCCGTAAACAGGACCTTCCCTATACGGGACAGGCGGACGCGGTCGGCGCTAAAGGCTACCATAACCGCTCGCTGATCCTGCCCGGGAAGGAAACCTGTCGATGGCCGAAATCGTCGAGGCGCCGTTTCGCGCGCCGTCATGGCTGCGCTCGCCGCACCTGCAGACCCTGTGGGGGCCGCTGTGGCGGCGTGCCGAGGACCTGCCACGGCGCCGCGAAACCCTGAGGCTGGCCGACGGCGACCATCTGCTGCTGGACCGGGCCGGCCCGGAACCCGAGGCCGGCGATCCGCGCGTGGTGCTGCTGCACGGCCTGTCCGGCTGCAGCGATTCCCACTATATCCGCGGCACCCAGGCGCGGCTGGCGGCGGCGGGCATCGCCTCGGTGGCGATCAATTCCCGGGGCGCCGCCGCCGTCAACGACACCGCTCTCACCTACCATGCCGGCGAGACCGACGACCTGGACGCGGTGTTCCGCCACCTGCGTGCCGAGGACGCCGGGGGGCCGTTGCTGGCCATCGGCGTGTCCCTGGGCGGCAGCCGCCTGCTCAACTGGCTGGCGCGCCGCGACGACGGCACCCTGAGCGCCGCCGTGGCGGTGTGCACGCCGCTGGACCTGGCGATCTGCGCCGACCGCATGGACCGGGGCCTGTCCCGGCTGTACCGGCGCCACCTGATCGGCACGCTGCTCGGCAACCTGCACCGCCAGCGGCGCCATCTGGAACGGGTGGCGCCGGATCAGGCCCGCCGGCTGGCGGCCCTGGACCTGGCCGGTATCCGCTCGTTCTGGCAGTTCGACGCCCGGGTGATCGCGCCCCTGTATGGCTTCCGGGACGCCGCCCACTACTACGCCGAATGTTCCGCCGGCCCCCGGTTGAAGGCGATTCGCACGCCCACGCTGATGATCCAGGCCCGGGACGATCCCTTCATGACCCCGGCGGTACTGCCCGGCCGCGACGATCTGGGCCCAGGTGTCACCCTGGAACTGAGCCGGCGGGGCGGGCACGTGGGGTTCGTGGCCGGCAGCCCGCGGCATCCGGAGTACTGGCTGGAGAAACGGCTGACCACCTTCGCCGCCGGCCTGGCCTCCGCCGCCGGCCCATCGCCGGGCTAAGCCAGCCACAGTGTCAGCAGGGCCGCCAGCACCCCGCCGGACAGCATCACCGTCAGGGTCAGCGCCCGGTTCCAGAGTACCGCGCTGCGCCAGGCCGGGTAGCCGGTGAAGCGTTCCAGCAGCAGCACATTGGCGGCATAGGGCGTGCCTACCCCGGTCATCGCCCAGCCGCACACCATCGACAGGCCCAGGGCCTGGATCGCCTGGGGCGGCCAGATCGGGCCGAGCAGGGCGCCCACCAGGGTGCCGGTGAGGATCGGATTGAAGCCCATCATGCCGGCGGCATAGAACACCCAGGGCACCAGCAGCGCCGCCAGCGGGTAGCCCCAGCCCGGCAGCGCCAGGCTGGCGCTCAGGTGGTGCTCCGCCAGGGCGCTGACCAGGGCGCCGAGAAAGGCGGAGGCGCCTACGATGACCAGTTCGTTGGAGGCCGGCGCCAGGGACGGCGGGGTGGGGCGCTCACCGCGCCAGGCCCCCCAGGCCAGCCCCAGCACCACCACCGTCAGACAGCTCAGGGTCACCGCCCGGGGGTAACTGAGGCCGGCCCCGGCGCTGAGCGCCAGGGTGCCGGCGCAGATCACGCCGATCAGCGCGGTGAACCGCAGCCAGGGTCCGGCCCCGGCGTCGCGCGCTTCCACCGACGCCGCGTCGTCGTTTTCCGGCTCCCGGAACAGGGCGCCGGCGAGCAGAAACAGCACCGCCACCGGCAGGCCCATGCCGATCAGCTGCCAGCCCTGCAGGCCGGGCAGAAAGGTCAGCACCACCGCCACCGAGATCGATAAAGGCGAGCACAGCGGCGCGGCGGCGAAGCCGCGCAGGGTGGCGCGGGCGGCGTTGCGGGTGCCCGCCGAGTGGCCCCGGCCGTTGATGCGGTCGGCGACCAGGGCGGCGACCACGCCCACGGCGCCGAAATTGAGCGGGATCGACAGAAAGGCGGTGCCGAAGGTCAGGCTGTAGTAGCGGGTCAGCGAACGGCCGCCGAACAGGCTGGCGGACAACCGCGCCAGATCCCGGGACCGGCTCAGCACCGCCGACAGCAGAATCACCGAAATAATCAGGCCGATCAGGATCGCCATATTGCGCACGCCGCGGGCCAGCGCCTGGGGTTCCAGCAGCGCGGCGGCCAGCGCCGCCGCCAGCATCAACAGCAGCAGCATGCGCGCCACCGGACGCAGATCCCGCCAGCCCAGCAGCATGGCGAGGGTCACCGCCACCGCCGCCACCGCGTCGGCGCCGGGCAACGGCAGCAGCACGCCGGCCACCAGCGCCACCCAGGCGAACAGCGACCGCAGCACCCAGACCGGGCTTTTATCGGCGGCGGCACTCACTCCGGGCGCACCCGACCGGCGGCGCCGAACAGCCGGTCCAGGGCGGTTTCATCAAGACGGTATTCGCGCTTCATGGCGTCCAGGTGCCGCAGGGCCTCGCCGCGCAGGAACGGCGCTTCCAGGCAGATGATCTGATAAATGCCCTGGCGCAGCAGGCGCCGGTCCAGGGTTTCGTCGTCGGCGATGTCCGGGTTCAGCCCATGGGTAAAGCCGGACCAGGACGCCGCCAGCACCCAGGTGTTGACCAGCAGCGCGCGCAGCTCTTCGTCGTCGGCCTCGATCAGACCGCTGTCGCGCAGCCGGCGGTAGATTTCCAGGCCGCGGGCCAGGCTGTCTTCCACGAACGCCTTGTAGTGCTCGCGCAGGGCCGGGTCCTGATGAAGGAAGTGGGCCAGATCCCGGTGCAGGAAACGCCCTTCCCACATGGATTCCAGGATGCCCTCGAAATAGCGCATCTTGTCTTCCCAGGTGAGCGGCCCGGCCGGCACCGTGAGCAGGGTGCGCAGATGCGCCTGATAGCGGTCGAACAGGGCGGCCACGATGGCCGTCTTGTTGCAATAGTGGTAGTACAGATTGCCCGGGCTGATGCCGAGCTCCCCGGCGATGTGGTTGGTGGTGACGTTGCGCTCGCCGTGCCGGTTGAACAGGCGCAGGGCGGTGTCCAGGATGCGCGTCTTGGTGTCGGTCATAACAGGCCAATCTGGCGGATAAACGGGGCGGAGACAACCGCTTTAACGCATCGTATCTTGACCTCTAGAGTAATTGCTCTAAAGATCGGAGCAGGTTCATCACCGTCCAGGGAGGCGCATTATGGTCGCCGAAATCAAAGAATTCCAAACCGGCCAGGCACACATCGAACGCATGAAGCGGATTTTCGACGTTCAGAAGACCGCCTTTCGCCATCACCCCTTCCCCTCCGCCGAGCAGCGCATCGAGCATATCCAGCGGCTCAAGCCCATGTTGCTGGACAACATGGATGCCTGGATCGCCGCGCTCAACGCCGACTTCGGCAACCGCGCCGCCGACGAAACCAAGCTGGCGGAGCTGCTCACCAGCGTGGAAGGCATCAAGTACCACGCCAAGCACCTGCGCAAGTGGATGAAGCCGTCCAAGCGCAAGGTGGGCGCCGCCCAGTGGCCCGGCAAGGTGTGGGTGGAATACCAGCCCCTGGGCGTGGTGGGCATCATTGTGCCCTGGAACTACCCGCTGTATCTGGCCATCGGCCCGCTGCTGTCGGCACTGGCCGCCGGCAACCGGGTCATGATCAAGATGAGCGAATCGACGCCGCGCACCGGCGCCCTGCTGGAAGAGCTGATCGGCCAGACCTTCGACGAGGACCAGGTGGCGGTGATCAATGGCGAGGTGGAAGTGGGCGCGGCTTTCTCGTCCCTGGCCTTCGACCATCTGCTGTTCACCGGCTCCACCTCGGTGGGCCGGCACATCATGCGCGCCGCCGCCGAGAACCTGACGCCGGTGACCCTGGAACTGGGCGGCAAGAGCCCCTGCATCATCGGTCAGGACTTTCCGATGAAGGACGCCGCCGAGCGCATCGCCTTCGGCAAATGCCTCAACAGCGGCCAGACCTGCGTGGCGCCGGACTACATTCTCTGCCCGGAAAACCGGGTGGACGAATTCGTCACCGCCTGGACCGCGCAGATCAGCCAGCTCTATCCGACCCTGCGCGACAATCCGGACTACACCAGCATCATCAACGAGCGTCAGTACCAGCGCCTGCGCGGTTACCTGGACGACGCCCGCGACAAGGGCGCGCGCATCGTCGAGATCAACCCGGCCAACGAGGATCTGACCGGCAGCCGCAAGATTCCCCACACCCTGGTGCTGGACGTCAACGACGACATGAAGATCGCCGCCGACGAGATCTTCGGCCCGCTGATGCTGGTGGTGCCCTACAAGACCCTGGACGACGCCCTGGACTACGTGAACGACCGGCCGCGACCGCTGGCGCTGTACTACTTCGACTGGAACAGCGACAACGGCGAGCACGTGCTGCGCCACACCCATGCCGGCGGCGTCTGCCTGAACGACACCATCACCCAGGTGGGGGTGGACGACATTCCGTTCGGCGGCATCGGTCCCTCGGGCATGGGCCACTACCACGGGCCGGAAGGGTTCCTGACCTTCTCCAAGGCCAAGGGCGTGTACAAGAAGGGCAAGATGAACGCCACCAAGCACATCCTGCCGCCCTACGGCCGTGGCATGCACAAGCTGATCTATAAATTCATGCTCAAGTAAGCGGCCGCCCGCGGCCGCGCCACAACAACAAACAAAAACCAAGGGTGATGCCATGAACCAGGGCACTCTCTCCTCCAAGCTCTCCTCCGACGACGGCGTCAGCCGTCGCGGCTTCCTGAAACTCGGGTTCTGGGGCGTCACCGCCCTGACCCTGGGCGCCGGCGGCGCCGGCCTGCTCACCGGCTGCAGCGGCGACCCGGGCCCGGCCGCCGGCTTCGACTACCTGCGCCAGAAAGACGTGGAGCTGCTGCGGCCGCTGATGGCACCGCTGCTGGCCGGCGGCCTGGAAGCGGTGCCCGACGCCGGGCCGGACCAGGCCCTGGCGGCCTTCGACCGGCTGCTGGCCGGCGGCTCCGACGGCGCCCGCGGTCAGCTCTTCCAACTCCTCGATCTGCTGCAACTGGGCGCCGCCCGCTGGTGGCTCACCGGCACCTGGGCGCACTTCGCCGACCAGGAACCGGCGCAGCTGCGCGACACGCTTCAGAGCTGGACCGACAACGACGGCGGCTTCGCCCGCCTCGCCTTCAAGGGCCTGACCCAGCCGCTGATGATGGCCTGGTACGTCACCCCCGACGGGGGTCGGACCACGGGATACCCGGGCCCGCCGCGCAATCTGGCGGCAAAAAGCGCCTGAATCGCGCCTTAGCGGCGGTTTTTACCCCCCTTTTTCTGGCTATAAGCGGAGCCCGTGCCATGCAGGACCTGTCCCAACTCAAGATTCAGAACATCGCCGACCCCTGGGCGGACGCCGCTGACAAGTGGTCGGTGATCGACGGTGCCACCGAGACCGGCCAGCGCACCCTGGAGGCGGATGTGGTGATCATCGGCACCGGCGCCGGCGGCGGGGTCAGCGCCGAGATCCTGGCTCAGCGGGGCCTCAAGGTGATCCTGATCGAGGCCGGCCGGCTGCGCAGCTCCCGGGACTTCACCCTCAACGAGGGCGACGCCTATCGGGAGCTTTATCAAGAGGGCACCCTGCGCGCCACCCAGGACGGCGCCATCACCATTCTGCAGGGGCGCACCGTGGGCGGCACCACGGTGGTCAACTGGACCTCCAGTTTCCGTACCCCCACCGAAACGCTGAATCACTGGCGCGACCGCTTCGGCGTCACCGGCACCGCCCGCGCCGATCTGGACCCGTACTTCCAGCGCATGGAGGAACGGCTGGGCGTGGAACCCTGGGCGATGCCGCCCAACGCCAACAACGACGTGATCAAACGGGGCTGCGAAAAACTCGGCTGGGACTGGTCGGTGATTCCGCGCAACGTGCGCGGCTGCTGGAACATCGGCTACTGCGGCATGGGCTGCCCCACCAACGCCAAACAATCGATGCTGGTCACCACCCTGCCGGCGGCCATGGACGCCGGCGCCACCCTGATCCACAGCGCCCGCGCCGAGCGCCTGATTCATGACGGCCAGAAAGTCACCGCCGTGGAAGTGCGCCCGCTGGATCACCGCAAACAACCCACCGGCGGCCTGCTCACGGTGCGCGCCCCCACCGTGATCGCCGCCGGCGGCGGCATCCAGACCCCGGCCCTGCTGCTGCGCTCCGAGGCCCCAGACCCGGCGGAGCGGGTCGGCAAACGCACCTTCCTGCACGTCACCAGCTTCGCCTTCGGTCACTACGACCAGGAAGTGGCGCCGTATTACGGCGCGCCCCAGTCGTTGCACTCCGACCAGTTCACCTTCGCCGACGGCGTCGACGGCGCCATCGGCTACAAGCTGGAGATGATGCCGCTGCACCCAGGGCTCACCGCCGCCCTGCTGGGCGGCTTCGGCGAACCGGCCCGCCAGCAGATCACCGAACTGCCCCGGCTGGCGGCCTCCATCGCGCTGCTGCGCGACGGCTTCCACGACGACAGCCCCGGCGGCACTGTCAGTCTGCGCGACAACGGCGAGCCCCAGCTCGACTACCCGCTCAGCGACTATGTGCTGGACGGCGCCCGCCGCAGCCTGCTCAGCCAGGTGGAAATGCAGTTCGCCGCCGGCGCCCGGGCGGTGCGGCCGGGCCACACCCGCGCCCCCTATTACAACAGCTGGAAACAGGCCCGCGACGCCATGGCGACCTTGCCCTACCAGCCCCTGGAAGTGGTCCTGGGCAGCGCCCACGTGATGGGCGGCTGCGCCATGGGCGACGAACAGCACGGGCTGGTGGACAACCAGGGCCGCTACCGGCACCTGGACAACCTGTATGTGTTCGACGGCTCCGTGTTCCCCACCAGTCTGGGGGTCAATCCGCAGCTGTCCATCTACGGTCTCACCGCGCGCAACGCCCAGGCCCTGGCGGACCGGCTGAAACCGGCCTGAGGCCGGTCCGCCCCCTGCACTCCCGCGACGCTTGCGTTATGCTTGCGCCCTCTGTCGGGACAAAGCGAGCCGAGCATGACCAATCGTGTGATCTATCCGGGTACCTTCGACCCCATCACCAATGGCCACAAGGACCTGATCGAACGCGCCTCGAAGATGTTCGACGAGGTGGTGGTGGCGATCGCCGCCAGCGAGAAGAAGGGTCCCCTGTTCTCCCTCAACGAGCGGGTCAAGCTGGTGGAAGACAGCATCCGCCACCTGGACAATGTGGAGGTGGTGGGTTTCTCCCGCCTGCTCGCGCATTTCTGCCGGGAGCAGAACGCCAACATCCTGCTGCGCGGCCTGCGCGCGGTCAGCGACTTTGAATACGAATTCCAGCTCGCCAACATGAACCGGCAGCTGGCGCCGGAACTGGAGACCGTGTTCCTGACGCCGGCGGAGCATCTGTCGTTCATTTCCAGTTCCCTGGTGCGCGAGATCGCCCTGCTGGACGGCGACGTGCGCAACTTCGTGCCCGCCCATGTGGTGGAGGCACTGGAACTGAAAAAGCAGCAACGGGGCGGCTGACCGCCACCACCGACTCCGGCTGACCCCTTTCAAGGAGAGATCGCAATGCGCGGGTTGATCCTGCTCGTCCTGCTGTTCACCGCCACCGCCCAGGCCGCCGCGCCGGGCAAGGCCGCCATCGCCAGTGCCCATCCGCTGGCCACCGAGGCCGGCTTCGAGATTCTCGACCGGGGCGGCAACGCCTTCGACGCGGCGGTGGCGGTGGCCGCCGCCCTGGCGGTGGTGGAACCCTACTCCGCGGGCATGGGCGGCGGCGGCTTCTGGCTGCTGCACCGGGAGAGCGACGGCTTCCAGACCATGGTGGACGCCCGCGAGACCGCCCCGGCGGCGGCCACCGAGGACATGTACCAGGACGACAGCGGCGAGGTGGTCCGCGACCGCGCCATCAACGGCCCGCTGGCCGCCGGCATTCCCGGCCAGGCCGCCGCCTTCGAACACCTGGCCCGGCGCTACGGCACACTGCCGCTGTCCGTGACCCTGGCGCCGGCGATCCGCCTGGCCCGGGAAGGCTTCCCGGTGGAGCAGCACTACCGCACCCTGGCCGGCTATCGCCGGGAAGTGCTCAACCGCTACCCGGTGGCCGCCGGCGTGTTCCTGGACGGCGGCCGCATTCCCGCCACCGGCACCCTGATCCAGCAGCCGGATCTGGCCGACGTGCTGGAGGCCATCGCCGAGGACGGCCGCGACGGCTTCTACGAAGGCGAGGTGGCCGACAAGCTGGTGCGCGGCGTCCGCGAAGCGGGGGGTATCTGGACCAAAAAGGACCTGGAAAACTATCAGGTCAAAGAGCGCCAACCCATCGTCGGGCACTTCCGCGGCGGCCGGGTGATCAGCGCGCCGCCGCCCTCCGCCGGCGGCATCGTGATGATGGAAGCGCTCAACATCCTCAGCCAATTCAATGGCGGCGAGATTAGTGAGGACTTACTCCCACACCTGACCGTGGAAGCCTGGCGGCGCGCCTACCAGGATCGCGGCCGCTATCTGGGCGATCCGGATTTTGTCGACATGCCTGTGGATAACCTGTTGAGCGATTCCTACGCCAAGGCGCGTGCCGCCTCCATCGAGCTGGACCGGGCCACCCCCAGCAGCGAGCTGGGCGAACCGGTGGTCAGCGAGGAGGGCTTCCATACCACCCACCTGTCCGTGCTCGACGCGGACGGCAACCGGGTGGCCGCCACCCTGAGCATCAATCTGCCGTTCGGCTCCGGTTTCATGCCCCCGGGCACCGGCGTGATCCTCAACAACGAGATGGACGACTTCTCCTCCAAGCCCGGCAGCCCCAACGCCTACGGCCTGGTGGGCAGCCGCGCCAACGCCATTGCCCCGGGCAAGCGCCCGCTGTCGTCCATGACCCCCACCTTCGTGGAGTTCGACGACCGGGTGGCGATCCTCGGCACGCCGGGGGGCAGCCGCATCATCACCATGGTGATGCTGGGCGTGATGGAAGCCGCCGCCGGCAAACCGGTGGAAGACTGGGTGGGCCGGGTGCGTTTCCACCACCAGTATCTGCCCGACCAGGTGCAGGTGGAGCCCGCGTTCCTGGATACCCCGGAAGCCAAGAGCCTGACCCTGCGCGGCCATGATCTGGTCTCGGTGGAACGGGAATACGGCAACATGCAGGCGATCCTCTGGCAGCGTGACGGCGACCGGGTCACCGCCGCCGCCGACCCCCGCGCCATCGGCAGCGCCGAGGTGCGCGCCCCCGCCGAACAGCCGCCGGCCGACCAGGCCGCCAGCGCCCGCTGACCGGCCACCATTCACCGGCGTCTGGCCCGTTGGAACCTGGGCGCGGCGCCGTTGAGCGGGCAGACTCCGGGTTCCGTTCATCGTCAACGAGGGAGCCCATGGGCCTGCAGCGCATCGAGATCGACAAGACCTTTCCGTATCCGGTGGACCGTCTGTTCCACCATCTCAGCCAGCACGAGAACCTGTCGGCGCTGTTCGCCCCGATCCGGGTGCGGCGGGTGAAAACCGGCATCGACGATCCCAATGGCGTGGGTTCCGTGCGCCGCATGACCCTGCCGCTGGCGCCGGCGTTCGAGGAGACGGTCACCGATTTCGAGCCGGACCAGCGCATCGCCTACCGCATCACCCGGGGCAGCCCGCTGCGCGACCATCACGGCGAGATGGTGTTCTCCCCCCATGGCGAGGGCGGCTCGCGGCTGCAATACACCATCGTGTTTCGCGGCAAGCTGCCGCTGGTGGGGGCGCTGGTGAAGCCGGCGCTGGAGAACGGCATCCGCCGGGGGCTCAACAAGCTGCGGCTTTAACGCCCTCCGCTATCGCGGCTGAAGCCGCTCCTGCAATCGTGTCGATAGCACCGTGTCGACAGCACCGTGGGAACGACTTCCGTCGCGATGGCACCGTCATTCGTTCTTGTTCTTGCCGTCGACGCTGGCCGCCAGCAGTGACTCCAGCTCTTCCCGGCCCCGGGCGGAAATCTCGATCAGCTTGTCGAGCTGGTCCCGGTGCTGGAATTGCTCGCGCAGCAGCCGTTCGTCCACGTCGCGGAAGGTGCGCACCACCTCGATGGAAGTGCTTTCCGGCACGCCCAGCTGCACCAGGGTGGTCTGGGCGGCGCGCAGGCTGGAATCCAGGGTCTCGCGAATCACATGCTCCACCCCTTCGGCCATCAGCGAATAGGCGTGGTAGCGGTCGCGGGCCCGGGCGATCAGGGTGATGTGCGGGAAATGCTCGCGGATCATCGACGCCGCGCGCAGGGATGCCTGCACATCGTCGATGGCCAGCACCATCACCCGGGCATGCTCCAGCCCGGCGGTGCGCAGCAGGTCCAGCCGTGTGACATCGCCGAAGTAGACCTCGTTGCCGAAGCGACGCACGGTGTCGATGTGCTCCGGGTTGGAGTCCAAAGCGGTGAACGGAATCCGCCGGTTCACCAGAATCCGGCCGATGATCTGGCCGAACCGGCCGAACCCGGCCACGATCACCGGCGGCTGGCCGTGGGGCGCCGGTTCATCGTCCACGCCCCGGCTGGTCCGCGCCGGCGCCGGCCACAGCCGCGCCACCAGTTTCAGCAGCAGCGGCGTGGCCGCCATGGACAGGGCCACCACCAGATTGAGCCGCGCGATCATGCCCTCGTCCAGCAGCCCCAGGGCACCGGCCTGGGTGAACAGCACGAAGGCGAACTCGCCGCCCTGGCTGAGCAATAACCCGAAGCGCAGGGCGTCCCGCCAGGCCACTTTCATGACCCGCGCGATAACCATCAGCACCAGGGTCTTGGCCACCAGCAGCGCCACCCCCATGGCCAGGATGCGCAGCGGCGCGCTGACCAGCAGCTTCAGGTCCATGGTCATGCCGATGGCGATAAAGAACAGGCCCAGCAGCAGCCCCTTGAACGGCTGAATATCGGTGTCGAGTTGCTCCCGGAACGGCGAGTTGGCCAGCAGCATGCCGGCCACGAAGGCGCCCAGGCCCATGGAGAGATGCAGGATTTCCATCAGCTCCGCGGCCCCCAGCACCAGCAGCAGGGCGGTGGCGGTCATCAGCTCCCGGTTGTGCAGCCGCGCCAGCCAGGCCAGCCAGGGGTTGAGCAGATAGCGCCCGGCCAGCCACATCAGCACCAGCGCGCCCAGGCCGATCAGCAGTTGCGGCTCTTCCTCGCCGCCGCCACCACCGGCCAGCACCGGCAGCAACAGCAGCAGCGGAATTACCGCCAGATCCTGGAACAGCAGAATGGAGAAGGCATTGCGGCCCTGGGGCGTGCCCAGCTGGTTGGTTTCCACCAGCATCTGCACGGCGAAGGCGGTGGACGACAGGGCCAGGGTGGCGCCGATGGCGATGGCGGCCGGGGTGCTTTGCCCCCAGACCAGGAAGAAGGCGGTGAGCAGGGCGGTGCTGAACAGCATCTGGCTGAGCCCCAGCCCCAGCAGGCGTTTACGCTGCGCCCACAGTTGATCCGGCGCCAGTTCCAGGCCCACCAGGAACAGCATCAGCACCACGCCCAGTTCGGCGAAGTGCAGCACCGCTTCCGCGCCGGGGATCAGCCCCAGGCCCAGGGGCCCGATCAGGATGCCGGCGGCCAGGTAGCCGAGGATGCTGCCCAGCCCCAGGCGCTGGAACAGGGGCAGCAACAGCACCGCCGCCGCCAGCAGCACCAGCGCCTGGTTGAAATAACCGGTCATGGACTCAGTCCCAGGAGAGCGGCTTTTCGGACGACCCGGGGCTGTCCGGTTGGCCGGCGGGCTGAGCCGTGGGGCTTTCCATTCGGGCCGGCGGCCGCACCCGGTCGCCCGCCCGCAGCGGTTCGCGGCCCTCGGTGACGCGCGCCACCGCGTAATCGGGACGCACCTCCAGCACCCGCAGGCTGGCCAGGGCTTCGCTGTCCATGCGGATCGGCAGGCCGGTTTGCGGGTCCTGGATGGTCTCCACCGGCCGGTAGGCGTTAAGCACCGTGTCCGCCTCCAGACGGCCCTCGCCCTGGCTCAGCCACACCCGGTCGCCGTCGGCCTTGAGCACGATCACCGGATAGAGCGTGTCGGTGGCGGCCCCGGCCAGGGCCCGGGCGATGCGCGGGTACACCAGGTCGGCCAGCCGTTCCGGGTGGCGCCATTGATCCAGGTTCTGCTGCCGGGCCAGCTGCCGCACGCTGGCTTCGGATTGCTGCCAGTCGAACAGGCCGGCGGCCAGTATCTCTCCGCCGGCGGCGTCGATCAGCCGGTAGCGGACCCGTACATAGGGCTCGTAGCCCTGGAAGCTGGCGCCGTAGAAGGTGCGCGCCTGGTCACCGATGTCGAAGGCCTCGATCTGGCCCACCAGCAACAGGTCGGCGCCCTTCGCCTTGCCCAGCCGCAGCAGCTCGGCGGGCTCGGCGCTGCCGTTGCGCAGGATCGCCTGCTCCGCCTCGCGGGCGGCCAGGTGGGCCCGGTCCAGCACCCGGAAGCGACCGGACTGGGCGAAGGCGTCCACCAGATTGGCCTGCAGGCGGGCACGCACCTCGGCGGCGGGCAGGGTGGTCTCACCCAGGGTGTAGCGGCTGTCGGACGTGGTGAACGGCGCCACCACGATGGCCGGCAGGTGGGAGCGGTCCGGTCCCGGCGCCCGATGGCGCAGAATCACCGCCTCCACCTCGGCCCGCCACAGGGCATCGTCCTGGCGGGCCACGTCGGTGACCCGGTAGCTTTGCAGGCTGCCCAGGGTGGGCAGTTGCGGCTCGGCCACCGAGGTGCGGGTGCCGGTCCAGGTGGTCACGTCGCCCTGACGCTGCACCACCCATTGGCCGACCTGGCGCCGGAACGCCGGGTCCACCGCCAGGGTCACCCCGCCGGCCTGGCGCACCGCCGCCACCAGGGCGTTGGCCACCGCCTGCTCCGGGTCCTGCCCGTAGCCCCGGGCGGTCACGGTTTCGGTTTCCGCGGCCCGCAGCGGGCCGGCCAGGGCCAGCGCCAGAAGCACGATCAGCGTGGAAAACCGGTGCAACGAAAAGCGCTTCAACATGGGACTCTCCCTGGCGACGGCCACCGGGCCGGAATCAAAGACCGAACAGGCTGCGTTTGCGGGTCTTGCGGATTTCCTTCTCGCCGGACCACTCGATGATGCCGCTCTGGATATTGAGCAGCTTCAGGGTGAACTTGTAGTAGACGTCCTTGGTGCTGTCGTCGCGCTTCACGATGGACGACAGATTGCCGTACAGCATGAACTCGGCGCCGACCTGGCGGCCCATCTGGGCGGCGGTGGACTGATCGACCATGCCGGAGTCCTGCTGGTATTCCAGCTGTTCGCGCACCCGGTCCACCACCGACATGTCCACGAACCGGAACTTGCCGGAATTGATCAGCTTGCTCTGGATGGTGTCGGTGATCGATTCGGTGTCGATGTGCTCGCTGGTCTTGTTCTTGACCCGGTCCACGAACATCACCGGGCGGCGGTCGCGGGTCATGTCGACCACGGGCGGAAACACCATCATGTCGTCCACCATCTTGGCGGCGATCATCTGCAGATCGGTGGAACCGAAGTCCGTGGTCACGGTTTCCCGCGCCTGGGCGTCGCCGTAATCCACCTTGGAAGCGCAGCCGGTGAGCAGCAGCGCGGTTGCCAGCACCGCCATGGACAGTACGCGAACCATTACCTTCTCCTTTTTCATGGGTTCCGGGCGCGATTATTCGCGAACCCAGATTTCGTAACGCACGGCGCTGGGATTGGGAGCCACCGCCTGCACATTGTTCTGGCTGCGGCCGGCCATCACCAGTTGTCGCCAGGGCTGGGATTCCGGCGCCACTTCAAAGCCGTCCTTGTCGAACCATTTGATCTTGTATTGAAAATCCAGTTCAGCCTTCCAGCCGTTTTCCAGGGTGGCCTGCACGTACATCAGGTCGCCCACGGTTTTTTCCCGCAGCCTTTCCACCGACAGGCGGTTGCCCAGCAGGGTGCTGTTGGAGTGCAGCACCACCTCACCGTCGTCGCCGGGGCGCGCCATGTTCGAGGTGGAACAGGCGGTCAGCGCCACCGCCAGCAGTACGGCGCCCAGCGGCGCGAGAATGGATTTCATAGCGGTCCCTCCTGAACGGGTAACACGCGGGTGATCAGGCCATCGGGCAGCGACACCACGTGAATCACGGTGAGCCCGCCTTCCACCACGGGCACGGTCAAACTAGCACCGCCCCCGGGCGTGCTCAACTGGAGACGCTGCTCACCGGGGGGCAATAACAGACGGGTGGCCTGGCCGTAGGCGGGCAGGCTCAGCCAGGCGCGCAGATCGGCCCGCTCGCTGACCAGATTGAACAGCTGGGTCAGCAGCGCGCCCACCGGCCCGAAATCGTCGTTGGCCTTTTTCTGCAGATTGTACTTGCCGGTGGCGCGCAGGGTCTGGCGCACCAGCATGCCGGGCAACTGTTCCTTGAGGTGTTTGGCGGCCAGGCCGCCCACGTCGGTGAGCACCTCGGTGCGTGCCGAGGCGCCTTGCGCGGTGACCGTCAGCGGCGCCGGGCGCGGCTTGTCGGCGGGGGAATAGGTCGGGAACGCCACCGCGAACAGCCCGTGGATGGTGGGGATCGGCAGGCTCAGCTCCCGGCGCGGCGGCACATAGCCCTGTTCGTAGAGCACCGCCACCATGCCCTGGCCACGGGGACGGTGGCCATCCTGGGCCCGGGACACCCGCGTCACGTCTTCCTTGAGCAGGTCCGATCCCGGGTGGATTTCCAGCGCCTTTTTATAGTCCACCAGAGCGTCGTTGTACTCGCCGTGGGCCTCCCAGAACAGGGCGGACAGATAGAAGGTCCAGGCGTTCTGGAAGCTGGCCTTGACGTCGCCGGCGGCGGCGTCCAGACCGGCGAAGTAGCCGTCGAAGCGCTCCGTGTCCAGGTCCGCCTGGTCCGCCTCCTTTTGCGCCTCGGCGATCTCCCGGTCGCGCCGGTTGGCGGCCACCCGCTGTTCGTTGGCGGCGGCGCGCAGTTCCACGGCGGTGCCGGTCACGTCCCCCTGCCGCCAGTAGTTCAGCGCCTGGTAGGCGTGGCTGTAAATGCGCTCGTAGTCCGGCGCCACATAGGGGCGGGCGTTGTCGTTGACCAGCAGGGCGCCGGCGTTGGCGGCCAGCCCGGAGGCGCGCAGGCGCGCCTGTTCGTCGGTGTCCCGGTAGTGGTCGATGGCGCGGGCGAAGGCGGAGCGGCTGGTGTCGATGTCGCCGTTGAGCTGCTCCACCCGGCCCAGCTCCTGCAGATAGAGCACGCCGTCGGCGCTGTCCACGCCCTTGTCCAGTAGCGCCACCGGGGCGGCGCCGGCGCCCAGGCCGTTTTTCCAGTCACGGGCCTGGTCCGGGTAGGGCTGAAACAGGGAGCGGGTGGCGCAGCCGGAGAGCAGCGCCGCGCCCAGCAGGCACAGCAGCGCGTGACGGGTGAACCACCAGATCAAGGGCGAGGCATCCTTATTCCCCAACGGCCAGACAGAAAAAAACCGGAGTGGGCAAGTTAGCCCGACTCCGGTTTCTTGTCGAGGCACCGGCGCGCCGAAAAGGCGCTAGAACAGCACCCGGGTGCGGATGGTGCCTTCGATGGTGCGCAGCTTGTCCAGGGCCAGCTGGCTGTAGCCCTTGTTGACGTCGATCACCACGTAGCCGATGTCCTGATTGGTTTGCAGGTATTGGCCGCAGATGTTGATGTCGTTCTCGGAGAAGATCGCGTTGATCTGGCTGAGAATGCCCGGGATATTCTTGTGGATGTGCAGCAGCCGGTGCATGTCCGGGTGCGACGGCAGGGCCACTTCCGGGAAATTCACGGCACTCAGGGTGGAGCCATTGTCGGAGTAGCGGATCAGCTTCTCGGACACCTCGGTGCCGATGTTCTCCTGGGCCTCATGGGTGGAGCCACCGATGTGCGGCGTCAGGATCACGTTGTCGAACTCGCGCAGCGGGCTGACGAACTCGTCGTCGTTGCCCTTCGGCTCTTCCGGGAACACGTCGATGGCCGCGCCCAGCAGATGGCCGTCCTGGATCGCCGCCGCCAGGGCGTCGATGTCCACCACCTTGCCGCGGGCATAGTTGATCAGGTAGCTCTTCGGCTTCATGGCGCGAATCTGCTCTTCCTGGATCATCCAGCGGGTGCCGGCGGTGTCCGGCACGTGCAGGCTGACCACGTCGGACAGGCTGAGCAGCTCATTGAGGCTTTGCACCTGGTGGGCATTGCCCAGCGGCAGCTTGGGCACCACGTCGTAGAAGTACACCTTCATGCCCATGGACTCGGCCAGCACCGACACCTGGGCGCCGATGTTGCCGTAGCCGACGATGCCCAGGTTCTTGCCACGGATTTCGTAGCTGTCCTTGGCGGACTTGAGCCAGCCGCCCCGGTGGGCCACGGCGTTCTTCTCGGGGATGCCACGCATCAGGTTGATGGTGTGGGCGATCACCAGCTCCGCCACCGAACGGGTGTTGGAGTAGGGGGCGTTGAACACCGGAATACCGCGCTTGAGGGCGGCGTTCAGGTCCACCTGGTTGGTACCGATACAGAAGCAACCCACGGCCATCAGCTTGTCGGCGGCCTCGAACACCTCCTCGGTGAGCTGGGTGCGCGAGCGAATGCCGATGAAGTGGGCGTCCTTCACGGCTTTCTTGAGGTCATCGCCGGTCAGCGCGGTGGGCAGCAGCTCGATGTTGCTGTAACCGTGCGCGTTCAGATTATCCACCGCGTTCTGGTGGACGCCCTCGAGCAGGAGAATACGGATCTTGTCCTTCTCAAGAGAGGTATTGGCCATGGGTGCTCTCGGTAGCGGGTTAAATGGGCGCGTATGGTATCATAGCCCGCCCCGGATGAGACCCATCCCGCTGATCGTTGTCTTCAAGTCGACTTGAACAAGCCTGGAGTTGCCTATGACCGCCCTGGCCCATGCCGCGCTGGACCAATTGACCGAGCTGCTCGGCAGCCGCTGCCTGACCGACGCGGAGAGCGCGGCGCGCTACGGGGTGGACTGGACCAAGGTGTGGGCGCCGGCGCCCTGCGCCGTGGTGCTGCCCGAGACCGCCGAGGAGGTCCAGCAGATCGTCGAGATCGCCAATGAGCACGGCCTGCCCCTGGTGCCCTCCGGCGGGCGCACCGGCCTGTCGGCGGCGGCGGTGGCCGCCGACGGTGAGCTGGTGGTGGCGTTCGACCGGATGAACAAGATTCTGGACTTCAACGAGTACGACCGGGCCGTCACCGTGCAACCCGGCGTGGTCACCCAGCAGCTCCAGGAGTTCGCCGAGCAGCAGGGCCTGTTCTATCCGGTGGACTTCGCCTCCACCGGCTCCAGCCAGATCGGCGGCAACATCAACACCAACGCCGGCGGCATCAAGGTGATCCGCTACGGCATGACCCGCGACTGGATTTCCGGGCTCAAGGTGGTCACCGGCCGGGGCGATCTGCTGGACCTGAACAAGGGCCTGATCAAGAACGCCACCGGTTACGACCTGCGCCACCTGTTCATCGGCTCCGAGGGCACCCTGGGCTTCGTGGTGGAGGCCACCGTGCGCCTGACCCGGGCGCCCCGGGATCTGACCGCCCTGGTGCTGGGCGCGCCGGGCTTCCGCGAGGTCATGAAGGTGCTGCACGCCTTCCAGAAGGACATCGACCTGACCGCCTTCGAGTTTTTCTCCGACAAGGCCATGGGCCATGTGCTGCAGCACGGCGTGGCGGCACCGTTCGACACCGAGTGTCCGTTCTACTGCCTGCTGGAGTTCGAGCAGCTGTCCGAGCAGGTCGGCGAGCGCGCCATGGAAATCTTCGAACACTGCGTGGAGCAGGGCTGGGTGCTGGACGGCGTGATGAGCCAGTCCCTGGGCCAGCTGCAGCAGCTCTGGCAGCTGCGCGAGCGGATCTCCGAATCGATCGCCCCGCACACCCCCTACAAGAACGATATCTCGGTGACCATTTCCAAGGTGCCGGATTTCGTCGAGGACGTGGACAAGGTGGTGCAGGACGCCTATCCGGATTTCGAGATCGTCTGGTTCGGTCATATCGGCGACGGCAACATGCACCTGAATATTCTGAAACCGGCGGACCTGGCCAAGGAAGAATTCTTCCAGCGCTGCGGCGAGGTCTCCAAATGGGTGTTCGAAATCGTGGCGCGCTACAACGGCTCCATTTCCGCGGAGCACGGTGTGGGCATGACCAAGAAGCCCTACCTGGGCTACTCGCGCAGCGAGGAGGACATCGACGCCATGAAGGCCATCAAGGCGGTGTTCGACCCCAACAACATCATGAATCCCGGGAAGCTGTTCGATGTCTGAGCGTTACGTACACCGCTGGATCGACGGGTCGGAAATGGATCTGCCGGTGGGCAAGATCGTCTGCGTGGGACGCAACTACGCGGACCATGCCCGGGAGCTCGGCAACGAGGTGCCGGATTCGCCGTTGCTGTTCATGAAGGGCGCCAATGCGCTGCGCACCCTGCACGAACCGCTGGCACTGCCGGAGGGGCAGGGCGAGGTGCACCATGAAGTGGAAATGGTGGTGATGATCGGCAAGCGCCTGAGCGGCGAAACCGATCTGGACGTGATCCGTTATTCCATCGCCGCCTACGGCGTGGGCCTGGATCTGACCCTGCGCGACGTGCAGGCGCGGCTCAAGGAAAAGGGGCAGCCGTGGGAGCGGGCCAAGGCGTTCGACGGCGCCGCGCCGGTGTCCGGGTTCGTGGACGCGCGCGGTGTTTCCGTGCGGCAGAATCTGGAAGTGTCCCTGGAGATCAACGGCGAGATGCGGCAGCACGGCCACACCGGCCAGATGCTGTTTCCCACCTTTGAATTGATCGCCGACATCAATCGGGTGTTTACCCTGGAGCCCGGCGACCTGGTGTTTACCGGCACTCCGGCCGGCGTGGGGCCGCTCAACGGCGGCGACAGTTTCACCGCCCGTCTCGGTAATATTCTTCAGGTGTTCGGGCGCGTGCAAGACGCCCCGTCACAACCGTAGGAGCGACTTCAGTCGCGATCGTTCCAGTGATCGCGGCTGAAGTCGCGCTTGCGGCAGGCTCTAGTCACCGATGTCCTCGTCGGTGTTGTCCTTGTCGAATTCCTTCACCGGGCTGTCTTCATCGCACTTGGGTTCGTGCATGAACGTGTTGGTCACATCCACCACACCCAGATGCTGAATGGTGCGACGGCCGATCAGCACCGGATAGATCATGTCGCTGCGGTTATCCAGGCCGAACTGCTCTTCATAGATGGTGTTGCCGAAACAGATTTTCATCAGCACCACCGGGCGGTCGTCCTTGCCGCCGGCGCCGCGCACGGTCAGATCCCGGTAGATCGGACGCTCGAAGGTTTCGCTGACCATTTCCTTGTCTTTCTGGTCTTCCACCTTGACCTTGAAGCGCACCCATTCCTCGCCGTCTTTCTCGAACCGCTCCACGTTCACCGCGTGCAGGGAAGAAGTCAGCGCACCGGTATCGAGCTTGGCCTTGACCTTGGCGCCCATGGGTTCCAGCGTGGCGTTTTCCACCCAGCCGAACACATTCTGAATCTCGGTGTTGGCCTGAGTGACCGAGGCGCCCAGAAGCAGGCCGATCACGATAAGAATCCGTCGCATAACATTCCTCATTGTAGTGTCAGGGTTGTTCCCGCAGGGCCAGCACACGGCGGCGCATGTCTTCCGCTTCGACCGCTTGCGGCGGCACCGGTTCACCGGCGCTGAGCACCACCCGCGACCAGAACCGCCGAGGCAGCCGGGTCAGCGCGCGTCCGCCCTTGTGGCTGAAGAAGCTACCCCATAGACCGGAAAGTGCCATAGGAATCACCGGCACGGGCGTTTCCTTTACAATTTTTTCCAGGCCATTGCGGAATTCACCCACCTCTCCGTCCGGTGTCAGCTGACCTTCCGGGAACAGGCACACCACCTGGCCGGCGGCCAGTTCCTCGCGAATACGACGAAAGGCTTCCTCATACACTTGCGGGTTGCGCGACTTGCCGTCGATGGGGATCGCCTTGCCGCCCCGGAAGATCAGATTCATCAGCGGCAGGTCGTAGATCGGCTTGAACATGACGAAGCGCGCCGGGCGCCGCACCGCGCCGCCGAGCAGCAGCGCGTCCACGTAGCTCACATGGTTGCACACCAGCAGGCAGGGGCCCTCGTCGGGAATGTTTTCCAGACCCTTGCGCTTGATCCGGTAGAGCACGTTGGTGAGCATCCATACCAGCAGGCGGATCAGAAACTCCGGCACCACCGTGTAAATGTAGGCGGCCACCACCACGTTGAGCAGCGCCAGCACCAGGAAGAACTGGGGCACGGTGAGATCCAGCAGCCCCACCAGCACGATACCGGCGGCGGCGGACAGCACCATCAGCAAGGCATTGAGAATGTTGTTGGCGGCGATGATGCGGGCCAGATGGCGCGGGTCCGAACGCTGCTGAATGAACGCGAACAACGGCACGATATAGAAACCGCCGAACACGCCAATGCCGAGCAGGTCCACCAGCACCCGCCAGCCGGCGGGGGCCTGCAGGAAGGCGCCGATGCCCAGCTCCACGCCCTTGGGCAGGCCGGCGTAGGAGAAGAACAGATCCACCCCGAACAGGCTCAGACCGATGGAACCCAGCGGCACCAGCCCCAGCTCCACCTGGCGGCCGGACAGCTTCTCGCACAGCCAGGAGCCCAGGCCGATTCCCACGGAAAAGGTGCCCAACAGCAGTGCATAAAGACCGTCGGTGCCGAGCAGATAATCGTCCACGTACACCTTGAGCTGGGTGGTGTAGGCGGCGCCCAGAAACCAGAACCAGGAAATGCCCAGCACGCACATCCATACCGACTTCACCTCGCGGGCGTAGCCGACGATGCGCCAGGTCTCCTTCCACAGGTTCCAGTTCAGGCGGCTGCCCGGGTCCGCCGCCGGCGCCGACGGAATGCCCCGCGCCGCCAGGTAACCCAGCAGCGCCAGGCCCACCACGGCGGTGGAAACAATGGCCGGGCTGGCGGCGTCCATCTTCAGCAGCACGCCGGAAATGGAACCCAGCAGAATCGCCAGGAAGGTACCCATCTCCACCAGGGCATTGCCGGTGACCAGTTCCCGGGGGCCCAGATGCTGGGGGATGATCGCGTACTTGATGGGTCCGAAGAAGGTGGACTGCAGCCCCATGAGGAACAGCACCGCCAGCAGAAAATAGACGCTGCTGAAAAAGAAGCCGGCGGCGGCGCAGCCCATGATCAGCACCTCCGCGAACTTGATGCGCCGCACCAGCATGGCCCGGTCGTACTTGTCCGCCACCTGCCCGGCCAGGGCGGAGAACAAAAAGAACGGCAGAATGAACAGCGCCAGGGCCACGTTGTTGAGGGTGTTCACTTCGGTGCCGGCCACCACGCCACTGGCGATCAGCAGGATCAGCGCCTGGCGGAACACGTTGTCGTTGAAGGCCCCCAGAAACTGGGTGAAAAAGAACGGCCCGAAGCGGCGCTTCCCGAGCAGCGAAAAAGTCCCTTCCTTCATGAGCGCGCTCCTTTCCGGTCGCCCCGCGGTCGGTGATCGGTGGTGACGGACCAGTCCGCCAGATAATGACGCAGCAGCGAGTCCACCATTTCCCGGGGATCCACGTCGCCGGCCACGTCCAGTTTGTCGCCCAGATACAGCACGCAGATGCCGTGCAGGCTGCCCCACAACGTGCGCGCGCCGAGCAGACGCTCGCGTTCGGTGGCCCAGGGCGCCAGCCGCTCCAGCTGCTGCTCCACCATCAGGAACAGGCTGCGGGTACGCCGCTGATACCAGGCCGGCACCGGCGCCCCCTGGTTCATGCGGTGCTCGAACACCAGTTGCCAGAGCGGGGTCTGCGCCCGGGACAGCTCCAGATAATGGTGGGCCATGGCGGTCAGGGCGGCCTGCGGGTTCTCCATGGTGGCGGCGGCATCCATGCGGTCCAGCAGGGTGTCCAGGGTGTCCGCGTTGACGTGCAGGATCAGGTCATCCAGGTTGTCGAACAGGTGGTAGAGCATGGCCGGGGCATAGCCCAGCCGCCGCGCCACCTCGCGGACACTGAGCTTTTCCAGGCCCTGCTCGGCCACCAGGGTGCGCACCGTGCCGATGGCCAGGGCGCGCAGTTCCGGTTTGCTGTGTTCGTTGCGTCGTGCCATGGCGGATCCCGTCCGTCGCCTGAAGAATCGATGGCGGGCATTATAACGATGATTGGTGAACAGTGTTCAAGAGAAAAATAGGGGCGCCCGTCTCAAACCTCCACCGGCGCCCCGGGCCGGCGGCCGATGGGCCGTGCCGGGTTGCCGGCGACGAGGGTCCAGGGCGGCACGTCCCGGGTCACCACCGCCCCCATGCCGACCACCGCGTGGTCGCCGATGGTGACGCCGTCCACCACGCCGGCCCGGGCCCCCAGCCAGACGTCGCGGCCGATCACGATGCCCCGGGAGGTCACCGGCTGTTCACGGACCAGGCGCTCCGCGCGCAGGCCGTGGTCGAAGGCGTACAGCGTGGCATAGGCGGCGATGCGGGTATGGTCGCCGATGACGATGCCGGCGGCGCCGCCTTCCAGGGTGACATGGTGATTGAGGCTGACGTGCTCTCCCAGGGTCAGCGGGCCGTGCAGCACGCAGTCGGCGGCGATGTGGGTGTGATCGCCGATCACGATGTCACGGCCCGGTTCGGCGAACAGGCGCGCCTGGGGCGCCACAAAACAGTGCGCGCCGAAGCGCACCGTCTCCAATCTGGACCACTCCTCCTGCAGCGCCCGCTGCCAGGGTTCCGCCCAGGCCCGGTGGCGCGGCTTCAGACGCGGGTACAGCCAGGGCATATAGGCCAGGCGCTGCTTGTGCTGATCGCGGTAGGGGTCGGTCATCGGCGTACGGGGTGATGGGCGGACCCCGCATGCTACACGAATCGAAGGGTTGGATGATCGCGACTGAAGTCGCTCCTACGGGGAGCGGAGGGGCGGCCTCCGTCGCGACGATCCGGCTCAGGCGGCGGCGGGCACCACCCGGGACGCGAAATGGCCGAGCAGGGACGACGCCTGCGGGCATTCGCGCACCCGGGGCAGGGCGTCGTCCACCTGCTGGTCCGAGAGCAAGGCGCCGCGCTGGGCCTGCAGATAGGCCCGGGTCACATCGGCGCTGAATTCCGGATGGAACTGGCAGCCCCAGACCTGGTGGCCGTAGCGAAACGCCTGGCAGCTGTCGTGGCCGTTGCTGGCCAGCACGTCCACGCCGGGCGGCGCCACCAGCACCGACTGTCGGTGCATCATCTGCGCCCAGGGCTGGTCCCAGAGGCCGGCGAACAGGGCGTCGGTGCGCGCCGCCGCCGTGAGCCGCAGGGCCACCGTGCCCGCTTCCATGCCCAGCGGGTGGTTGTCCACGTCGCCGCCCAGGGTTCGCGCCAGCAGTTGATGCCCGAAGCAGATGCCCAGCATCGGCGGCGCCTCGGCAAGGCCCAGGGTGTCCTCCAGCCAGCGCATCAGCCGGCGCATCCAGGGCGCCTCCTCGGTGAGCATGGAATGGGAACCGGTGATCACCACGCCGGCGGCTTCCGCCGGGTGGGGCAGGGCGTCGCCGTCCAGGGCGTCCACCACGCGGACCGGGGTATGTTCGCCCAGGCCACTGCTTATCCAGTGTTCGAAATCCCCGTAGTGCTGCCGCAGGGTCGGGAAGGTGGAGCCGGTTTTCAGAATCAGTACAGGTTTCATGGGTGCCTCCGTTCAGAAGGTTCCCCAGCAAAGGGCGTACCAGCTTCGGTGAAGGGCATGTAAAAGCTGCGCCCCGGTGCCCGTTCTGTGATTCAGGCCAGATCCCGGTGCCGCGGGCAGCTCACCAGGTGGTCGTTGACCAGGCCGGCGGCCTGCATGAAGGCGTACATGATGGTGGGGCCGACAAAGCGGAAGCCGCGCTTTTTCAGGTCCTTGCTCATGGCCTCGGCGGTGGGCGTCACCGCCGGCACCTCGGCCAGGCTTTGGAACCGGTTGACGCGCGGCTCGCCGTCCACGAAGTCCCAGAGCAGCGCCACCGGGTCGATGCCCGCTTCTTGCAGGTCCAGCCAGGCGCGGGCGTTGTCCACCGCCGCGCGCATCTTCAGCCGGTTGCGGATCAGGCCCGGGTCCTGCAGCAGGCCGGCCACCTTGGCGTCGTCGTAGCGCGCCATCCGGCGCGGGTCGAATCCGTCCATGGCGCGGCGGTAGTTTTCGCGCTTGCGCAGCACCGTGATCCAGCTCAGACCCGCCTGGGCGCCTTCCAGGATCAGGAATTCGAACAGCCGGTCGGCATCGCGTTCGGGCACGCCCCATTCGTTGTCGTGGTAGGCCACGTAGAGCGGGTCGGTGCCGCACCAGGGGCAGCGTTCCATGGGTGAAACCCTCCTCGGAAGAACCGGAGCACGGTATCACCGGCCCCTGGGGGACGCTATACTTGCCCCCCTCATTTTCAATGCTCGGCGATCGGAACGAACAACGGGAATCACCATGGCGGATCAACCGCAAGCGGACGTAAGCACCTTCCAGGGCCTGATTCTGGCCCTGCAGCAATACTGGGCCCGACAGGGCTGCGTGGTCGTGCAGCCCCTGGACATGGAAGTGGGCGCGGGGACCTTTCACCCCAGCACCTTCCTGCGCGCCATCGGCCCGGAGAACTGGAACAGCGCCTATGTGCAGCCCTCGCGGCGGCCCACCGACGGCCGTTACGGCGAGAACCCGAACCGGCTGCAGCATTACTACCAGTTCCAGGTGGTGCTTAAACCGTCGCCGGACAACATCCAGGAACTGTACCTGGATTCCCTGCGCCAGCTCGGTTTCGATCCGCTCACCCACGATATCCGCTTCGTCGAGGACAACTGGGAATCGCCCACCCTGGGCGCCTGGGGCCTGGGCTGGGAAGTGTGGCTCAACGGCATGGAGGTGACCCAGTTCACCTACTTCCAGCAGGTCGGCGGCATTGATTGCTACCCGGTCACCGGCGAGATTACCTACGGCCTGGAACGGCTGGCCATGTACATCCAGGGCGTGGATTCGGTCTACGACCTGGTGTGGTCCCGGGGCCCGTCCGGCACCGTCACCTATGGCGACGTGTTCCTGCAAAACGAGGTGGAGATGTCCACCTTCAACTTCGAATACGCCAATGTGGAAGCGCTGTTCGGCCAGTTCGATCTGTTCGAGGCGGAGTCCACCAAGCTGATCGAAGCGGGCCTGCCGCTGCCCGCCTATGAATATGTTTTGAAAGCCTCCCACACCTTCAACCTGCTGGACGCGCGCAAGGCGATCTCGGTCACCGAACGCCAGCGTTTCATCCTGCGCGTGCGCACCCTGGCCCGGGCCGTGGCCCAGGCCTATTTCGACGCCCGCCGCAAGCTGGGCTTCCCGATGGCCGACGCGGACATCCGCGAGGAAGTGGAAGCCCAGCTCCGGCAACAGGATCAGAAGGCGGCGAAGAAACAGAAGGGGGGCAAACAATGAGCCAGCAACGGGATCTGTTGATCGAACTGGGCACCGAGGAACTGCCGCCCAAGGCCCTGCCGGCCCTGAGCGCCGCCCTCACCGAGGAGCTGGTGCGCCAGCTTGACGACGCCGGCCTCGGCCATGGCGCCGTGGAAAGCTTCGCCGCGCCGCGCCGCCTGGCGGTGCTGGTGCGCGACCTGGAAGCCCGCCAGCCGGACCGGCAGGTGGAGCGTCTGGGCCCGGCGGTGCAGGCCGCCTTCGACAAGGACGGCAACCCCACCAAGGCCGCCGAGGGCTTCGCCGCCTCCGTGGGCCTGACCGTGGACCAGCTGGACCGCCAGCAGACCGACAAGGGCGAGCGCCTGTTCGCCCGGCTGGAGGAATCCGGCCGCGCGGTCACCGAGCTGGTGCCGGAATTCGTGACCCAGGCGGTGAACAAGCTGCCGATTCCCAAGCGCATGCGCTGGGGACGCCGCAAGGTGCAGTTCGTGCGCCCGGCCCATTGGCTGGTGGCCCTGTTCGGCACCGAGGTGATCGAGTTCGAGCTGCTGGATCAGCAAGCCGGCCGCGCCTCCTACGGCCACCGCTTTCACGCGCCGGACGCCATCGAACTGGCCGAGGCCGGGGACTATGCCACCCGCCTGGAGCAGGACGGCAAGGTGATCGCCGACTTCGCCCGCCGCCGGGAGCTGATCCGCCAGCAGGCGGAACAGGCCGGCCGCGATGCCGGTGGCGAGGCGCGTATCGACGACGATCTGCTCGACGAGGTCACCGCCCTGGTGGAATGGCCGGTGGCTCTGGCCGGTCGCTTCGACGAGGACTTCCTGCGCGTGCCCCAGGAGGCGCTGATCAGCGCCATGGAAGAGCACCAGAAGTATTTCTCGGTGCTGGACGCGGACGGCAAGCTGACGCCCACCTTCATCACCATCAGCAATATTCAGTCCCGCGATCCCCAGCAGGTGATCGCCGGCAATGAGAAGGTGATCCGCCCGCGCCTGGCGGACGCCGCCTTCTTCTACGACAACGACTGCAAAAAACCGCTGGAGCAGCACGCCCGGGGCCTGGCCCAGGTGGTGTTCCAGCAGCGGCTCGGCACGCTCGCCGACAAGTGCGAGCGCATCGGGGCCCTGGCCGGCGTGATCGCCGGTCATATTGGTGGCGACGAGCAACTGGCGCGCCGCGCCGGCGCGCTTTGCAAGGCCGATCTCAACAGCGAGATGGTCTACGAGTTCGACACCATGCAGGGCATCATGGGCTACTACCTGGCCCGCAACGAAGGGCTGCCGGAGGAACTGGCGGAGGCGCTGCACGAGCAGTACCTGCCACGCTTCGCCGGCGACAGCCTGCCGAACACCAAGACCGGGCAGGCGGTGTCCCTGGCGGACAAGATCGATACCCTGGTGGGCATCTTCGGCATCGGCCAGACGCCCACCGGCACCAAGGACCCCTACGCGCTGCGCCGGGCCACCCTGGGCATTCTGCGCATCATTATCGAAGGCGGTCTGGATCTGGATCTGCGCGACCTGCTGGCCCAGGCCGCGGAGCAGCTGGAAGGCCGCATCGACGCCGGTCAGGTGGACGAGGCGTTCGAGTTCGTGAAGGGCCGCTACCGGGCCATGTACCAGGAGCAGGGCATCGCCACCCCGGTGATCCTGTCGGTGCTGGCCATCGACGACGCCTGCCGCCGGCCGCTGGATTTCGACCGCCGGGTGAAGGCGGTGGCCGCCTTCCGCCAGCGCGAGGAAGCCGCCGCCCTGGCCGCCGCCAACAAGCGGGTGTCCAATATTCTCGCCAAACTGGACGAGGCGCCGCCGGAGGAAATCGACGGCGCCCTGCTGGAAGACGAAGCGGAGCAGACCCTCACCAATCTGGTGGTGGACGCCTACGAACGCAGCGAGCCGCTGCTGGAAGCGGGCGACTACGAGGCGGTGCTGGCCCTGCTGGCGGAACTGCGCGAGCCGGTGGACGCCTTCTTCGACACCGTCATGGTGATGGCCGAGGACCCGGCGGTGCGTGGCAACCGCCTGGCCCTGCTCAGTTTCCTGCGCGATCTGTTCCTGAACGTGGCCGACATCAGCCTGCTGCAGGAGTAGACGCACCCAGGTAGGCGTCCGCCAGCTCCGGGCTGGCGGCGATCTCCCGGGCGGTGCCCTCGGCCATCACCCGGCCGCCTTCGATCACGTAGGCGCGGTCCGCCAGGGACAGGGCCAGCGCCGCCATCTGGTCCACCAGCACGATGGTCATGTTTTCCCGGCGCAGCTGATCCAGCGCCGCGAACAGTTCATCGATGATCTTCGGCGCCAGCCCCAGGGACGGCTCGTCCAGCAGCAGCACCCGGGGCCGGCTCATCAGCCCCCGGGCCACCGCCAGCATCTGCTGCTCACCGCCGGACAGCAGACCGGCGCGCTGATGGCGCCGCTCGCGCAGCCGCGGGAAGCGCTCGAACATTTCCTCCAGGCGCGTCTCCCGGTCCGCCGGACATAGGAAGGCGCCCAGGCGGATGTTGTCCTGCACCGACAGCTCCGGAAACACCTGCCGCCCCTCCGGCACCAGCACCAGACCCTGACGCACGATGGCCTCGGCGGGCATTTTTTCCAGCGCCTGGCCGTCCAGATGCACACCACCGGCCTGCACCGGATGGAGCCCGGCCAGGGCGCGCATCAAGGTGGATTTGCCGGCGCCGTTGGCGCCCAGCAGCGCCACCATTTCCCCCTGGCGCACCTTCAGGCTGATGCCGTGCAGCACCGGCTCGGCGCCGTAGCCGGCCACCAGCTTGTTGACGCCCAGCCATTCCGGGCCGGTGCGCGGCGGCCGCGCCGCCACCGGCCGCGCGTCACCCAGATCCTCGCCCAGATAGGCCCGGCGCACCGCCGGGTCGGCACGCACCTGCTCCGGTTTGCCGGCGGCCAGCAGGCGGCCGGTGTCCAGCACCACCACCTGATCGGACACCCGCATCACCAATTCCATATCGTGCTCCACCACCATCACCGCCACGCCGGCGTCGGCAATGGCGCGCAGCAGCGCCGCCAGCCGGTCGGTGTCTTCCCGGGACAGGCCCGCCGCCGGTTCGTCCAGCAGCAGGGCGTCCGGGTCGGTGGCCAGGGCGCGGGCGATTTCCACCAGCCGCCGGTCCACGTGGGGCAGTTGCGAGGCGGGCACGTCCAGCGGCCCTTGATAGCCGCAGAACGCCAACAGACCGGCGGCCCGTTGGCGTGCCGCCCTGGACAGATAGCGGCGCGCGCCGAGCAGGTTGCCGAGCCGGCCCCGGCAGGCGGCCAGGGCCACGTTGTCGGCCACCGACAGGGTGTCGAACAGCTGCGAGGTCTGATAGGTGCGGGCCACGCCGTGGCGGGCGATGCGGAAGGCGCGCCCGGCGCCCAGGGTGCGTTCACCGAGGGCGAAGTGGCCGGCGGTGGGCGGGTAGAAGCCGCTCACCATGTTCAGCACCGTGGTCTTGCCGGCGCCGTTGGGGCCGATCAGGCTGGTCACCGACGCCGCCGGCACTTCCATGGTCAGGTCGCTGACCGCGCGCACGCCGCCGAAGGTCATGCTCAGGCCGTTCAGACGCAGCCCCTGGCGCGGACGCTCGGACAGCGAGTGGCCGGCGCCGGCGGTCACCACCCGCGCCCGGGGCGCGCCGCCCGCGCCACGCAACCGGGCCAGTAAATCCGCGCCCAGGCCGATCAGACCGTTGGGCGCCACCAGCAATACCACCAGCAACAGGCCGCCGAAGAACAGCAACCGGTAGGCCTCCAGGGTGGCCAGCAGTTCCGGCAGCATGCCCAGGATGGCGGCGCCGATCACCGGCCCGATCACCGAACCGGCGCCCCCCACGATCACCACCAGCACGAACAGGATCGACTGCATGAAACTGAAGGTGTCCGGCGTCACGAAGCCGGCCAGCGGCGCGAACAGGCCGCCGGCCAGACCAGCCAGACCCGCCGACACCATGAACGCCACGGTCTTGATCACCAGCGGTCCCAGGCCCACCGACTCGGCGGCGGTTTCACTGTCCTTCACCGCGCGCATGGCGGCGCCCCAGGTGCCCCGGGCCAGCAGCGTATAGGCCACCAGTGACGTCGCCAGGGTAAGCAGCGCCAGCACCGCCACGGTTTGTTCAATACTCCAGTCCGCGCTCAAGGTCGGCGCGGCGATGCCCATGATGCCGTTCTGGCCACCGGTGAGCGCTTCCATTTCGATAATGGCGTGCTGAACGATAAAGCTGAACGCGATGGTGACCATGGCCAGGTAGGGCCCTTTCACCCGCAGGGCGGGCAGGGCCAGTATCAGACCGGCCACGGTGGCCACCAGCGCGCCGGCCAGCCAGGCCGGCCAGAACGACCAGCCCGCCTGGCTGGTGAGGATCGCCACGGTATAGGCACCGATGGCATAGAAGCCCACATGGCCGAAGGAAATCTGCCCGGTGAGGCCGAGCAATACGTTGAGGCCCACGCCGACAATGGCGATCAGCGCCACATTGGCCAGCACGTAGACGTAGTAACTGTTGAGAAAGAAGACCATCACCAGGGCGGCGACCAGCACCGCCAGGCCGGCCGGAATCGACAGGCGCTTCATACCTTTTTCACCTCCGCGCGGCCGAACAGGCCGTTGGGGCGCAGGGCCAGGGCCACGATCACCAGCGCGAAGGTGATGATGTGGGTGTAGCCGGAACCCAGAGTCATGGTGATCACGCTTTCCGCCACGCCGAACAGCAGGCCGGCGATCATCACCCCCCAGGCACTGGTGATGCCCCCCAGGATGGCCACGGAGAACGCCTTCAGACCGAACAGGGTGCCCATGTCCGAATTCACATTGGCCAACGGCGCGATCATCATGCCGGCCACGCCGGCCAGCACCGTGGACAGGGCGAAGGCGCCGGCCACCGCGCGGCCGATGGGAATGCCCATCAGCCGGGCGGCGTCGCGGTTCTGGCTGGTGGCCAGCAGCGCGCTGCCCCAACGGGTGCGGCGCGCCACCAGATGCAGGGCGGCGGCCAGCGCCAGCCCCACCAGCGGAATGATCAATTGCAGCGGGTAGACGCCCAGGCCCAGCCCGCCCACTTCCACCGGCGACACCGCCAGGGAAGAGGGCAGGCTGCGCGGCTCCTTGCCGAAGGTGTGCATCACCACGTTGTCCAGCACGATGCCCAGGGCCACCGTGGACATCAGCCAGGCGTCGGAGCCGCGGCGCACGAACGGCCGCACCGCCAAACGCTCCACCAGCAGGCCGTACACCGCGCACAGCGCCAGCGCCGCCGGTACCGCCAGCTCGATGGGCCAGCCCAGGGTCTGGGCGAAGGTGTAGCAGAGCACCGCCCCCAGCATCATCGAGCTGCCCTGGGCGAAGTTCACCGTGCCCGAGACCGCGAAGGTGATGTAGAAGCCCAGGGCCATGAGACCGTACATGCTGCCCATGCCCAGGCCACTGATCAGCGCCGATACCAGCTGCGTGTCCATAGTGTTTCCGTCAGTCGCTCAGACCAACCGGCACGATGCGGTTGTCGATGAATTGCGCCCACACATAATCCTGCGGGCCCAGGGCGTCGTGCTGCTCCTTGGAGAACGGGCTTTGATAGGTTTTGATCAGGCCCGGGTAGGTGTCGATCTGGTAGTAGCCCTCGCGGATGGCGTCGCCGTCGGTGGAACCGGCGTTCTCGATGGCCAGCGCGGTCAGGTGCATGGCGTCATAGGCGTTGGCCACGCCCACCGCCGGGGTGATGTCCTGCGGACCGTTGATGTCGTCGTACTTGTCCTTCAGCGCGGCGATCACCTTTTTGCCCACTTCGGACTGGTCGCCGAAGAAGCTGTAGGTCTGCACGAAGTGGACTTTCTCGGCGCCGGGACCGGCCAGCTCGGTGAAGCGGCCGCCAGCGGGGCCCCAATGGGACACGATGGGCACGTCCCAGCCCATGCGGCGCAGGGATTTCACCACCTGGGCGGAGGGGCCCACGTTGCCCACCAGGGCGATGGTGTCGGCGCCGGCGTCACGCAGGCGGGTCAGCTGCGGCACCACGTCGATGGCGTCGCCGTCGAATTTTTCACTGCCGGCGGGCTTCATGCCCTTGGCGTCCAGGGCCGCCACCAGACCCTTGTGGTTGGACTCACCCCAGGGGTTGTTGATCATCAGCAGGCCGAATTTTTCCGAGCCGAAGGTTTTCTGGCCGTACTCCACCATGGCCACGTCCACCAGCTCGTCCATGGCGGACACCCGGAACGCGAAGTTCGGATCGGCGCCGTTCTTGGTAATCGGCGTGCCCGCCGCCCAGGGGTCCATAAAGGGCATCTTCGCCTGATTGGCCAGCGGCACGATGGCCAGGGCCACCGGCGTATCCAGCCCGCCGAACAGCACCGCCACCTTTTCCTTGTGGATCAGTTCGCGGGCGGCCACCACGCCTTTGGCCGGGTTGGACTCGTCGTCACGGCGCACCAGCACCAGTTCACGGCCGCCGAGCACGCCGCCGGCGGCGTTGATTTCGTCGATGGCCAGTTGCACGCCACGGGAGATGGCCTGGCCGGCCAGGGCCGACTGCCCGGACAGCGCCGTGATCAGGCCGATCTTCACCGGCTCCGCCGCCACGGCGGCGCGCCACGGCAGCACGGCCAGCAGCGCGGTGAGCGCGGCGGCCACTAAAACGCGAGAGATACGCAACATGGGATTCCCCTTCAGGTGTTGGGATGAACCGGACCGCGGCGCCAGCCGCCGATCCGCTTCCCCGACAACGCAAAGCCCGTGCCATGTTGCGGTTTTCCGGTATCGGGCACGCAAATTGCTTTAATTTCTGGCGTCACTTAAACCTTTAATTGTCGACAAAAAATCCCCGGATCGTGGCGGATCCATGCCGCCGCCCGGCGCCCCGGAACGGACCCCGGATGGCCACCGAACCCACGGTCCGGCGCGCACAGGCAAGGGGCAAGAAGGAGACCCGACCATGGACAACGCACCAGAGTGGAACAGCGATACACCCATTCGCGACCCCGCCGCCCTTATCGATACCTATCTGAGCATCCTGATGAAACCGGACCCGGACACCGCCCGCCAATTCGTGGCGCCGGACCTGGTGATCCGCTTCACCGGCAACCGGCCCATGGCCGACCCCGCGGAATGCACGGCCTTCAACCGGAGCCGCTACGGCTGGGTGAAAAAGCGCTTCGAAGCCACCGAGGTGGTGGCCGGCGGCACCCTGGAGCGGGCGGTGGTCTACAACATCGGCACCCTGTACGGGGAATGGCCGGACGGCACGCCTTTTGAAGGCAACCGCTACGTGGACCGTTACGTGGTCCGCGACGGACGGATTACCGAAATGGATGTGTGGAACGACAGCGCCGAATGGCTGCTGATCCGCGCCGGCCTGGCCCAGGACGCCTCATGAACCAACCACAACCCTTCGCGCCGCTGGCCGACCACGGCCGCTTCGATTACCAGGGCATCCACCAGCGACCGGACTATCACTGGCCCGGCGGCAAGCGGCTGGCGGTGTACCTGGGGTTCAACCTGGAACACTTCGCCTTTGGCGAGGGCATGGGCGCCCAGCTCGGCGCCCGGTTCGCCGAACCGGACGTGCTCAATTACGCCTGGCGGGAATACGGCAACCGGGTGGGCGCCTGGCGCTGCCTGGAGCTGTTCGATGCCCTGGGCCTGCCCGCCGGCACCATCGCCAACACCGCGCTCTACGACCATTGCCCGGAGCTGCTGGAAGCCTGCGCCGCCCGCGGTGACGAACTGATCGCCCACGGTCACAGCAACGCCAGCTACCAGGGCACCCTGGCGGAGGATGAGGAAAAAGCGCTGCTGGCCCACTGTCGCGAGCGCATGGCGGCGGCCGCCGGCACCGCCCCGTCCGGCTGGCTGTCGCCCTGGATCGGGGAATCCCGACACACTCCGGACCTGCTCGCCGAAACCGGCTACCGCTACACCCTGAACTGGTGCCACGACGATCAGCCGGTGCGTATGCGCACCCGCGACGGGCGCGGGCTGTGGGCGATTCCCTATCCCCAGGAAGTGAACGACATTCCGATGATCATCGCCCGCAAGCTGGACGCCCGGGCGTTCGCGGATATGATCGTGGATCAGTTCGACGAAATGCTGGCGCAGTCGGAAAGGCAGCCGCTGGTGATGGGCATCGCCCTGCATCCTTATTTAATGGGGCAGCCCTACCGGCTGCGGCATCTGCGCCGGGCCTTGACCCATATCGCCGCGCACCGGGACGCGCTCTGGCTGACCACCCCCGGTGCCATCTGCGACCACATGGACGGTCTGTTTCTATGAACGCTACCGCCCCCAAGGGCCGGGGCCGGCCCAAGGTCCGCCCTCAGGCCCTGGCCGGCCAGGCGCCGGCGGCCCGGGAAAAACCCGCCGACAAGGAGCAGCGGATCTACGCCGCTATCGTCGACCGGGTCATGGAGCAGCGGCTCAAACCCGGCACCCGCCTGCCGGAAGCCGCCCTGTGCGAACTGTTCGGCGTGGGCCGGACCCTGGTTCAGAAAGTGCTGCAGCGGCTCGCCCACGACCATATCGTGGAACTGCGCCCCAATCGCAGTGCCATCGTCGCCATGCCCAGCCGTGAGGACGTGGGCAAGCTGTTCGAAGCCCGCCGGGCCCTGGAAGCGGCGGTGCTGCCGCTGGTGGCGGCCCACGCCAGCCGTGCCGATTACGCTTCCTTGCGCCGCCAGTTACGAAAGGAACGGGACGCCATGCACCGCTACGCCCAGACCGAATGGGCGGGTCTGGCCAGCGCCTTTCATTTGCGGCTGGGCGAGCTGTCCCGCAACCCCATGCTGCACCGCTATCTGGCCGAGATCATTTCCCGCTGCTGCCTGGTGGTGGCGCTGTTTCAGCCCCCGGGCAACGCCACCTGCGAGCACGATGAGCACGGGCGGGTGGTGGATTGCCTGGAAGCCGGCGACGTGGCCGGCGCCCAGCGCGAGAACGACCGCCACCTGCGGGACCTGGAAGCCCATCTTCAACTGGTCGAGGAAGACACGGATCTGAGCCTGGCGGATATGCTGGGTCTGTCCGCCCGCTCTTGAGATCGCCGCGGACCGTCGCCACTAGACAAGGAGACTCGCTCATTTTCGAGTTCACCCACAGCAGCAAGGGAGTGTGAGCATGCGTATCGATCTGTCCGGCAAGAAGGCGGTGGTGTCCGGATCCACCGCCGGCATCGGCTTTGGCATCGTTCAGGGCCTGGCGGCCGCCGGCGCCGAGGTGGTGATCACCGGCCGAACCCGCCAGCGCGTGGATCAGGCCATCGAGCGGCTCAAGGCCGACCTGCCCGACGTTACCGCCCACGGCGTGGAAGCGGACCTGGGCACCGCCGAAGGGTGCCAGGCCCTGATCGACGCCCATCCGGAAGCGGATATTCTGGTCAATAACGTGGGCATTTTCCGGCCCACCCCGTTTTTTGATATTCCCGATGAAGACTGGGAGCAGTTTTTCCAGGTCAATGTGATGAGCGCGGTCCGTCTGTCCCGCCACTACGCCCAGGGCATGAAAAAACGGGACTGGGGCCGGGTGCTGTTTTTGTCCAGCGAATCGGCGCTCAATATCCCCACCGAAATGGTCCACTACGGCATGACCAAGAGTGCCGTGCAGTCCATCTCCCGGGGCCTGGCCAAGGTGCTCAGCGGCACCAAGGTGACCGTCAACGCGGTGTTGCCCGGGCCCACCCGATCCGAAGGCGTCGGCAAAATGCTGCATGAAATGGCCGAGGAAAAAGGCCTTTCCGAGCAGGAGATGGAAGAGCGCTTCGTGAAGGAAAACCGGCCCACGTCGATTATTCAGCGGGTCGCCGATGTGGAGGAAGTGGCCAATATGGTGGTCTATCTGGCGTCCCCGCAGGCTTCCGCCACCACCGGCGCGGCCCTGCGCGTGGAAGGTGGGATCGTGGATACCATGGCTTGATCATGGCCTGATCAGCGACCGGCGCCGCGGCGGGGTCCGGCTGGTATACTCGCCGCCATGACCAATAAGCTGATTATTCTCGACCGCGACGGCGTCGTTAACGAAGACTCCGACGCCTACATCAAAACCCCGGACGAATGGCACCCGCTGCCCGGCAGCGCGGACGCCATCGCCCGGCTCAACCGGGCCGGCTACCGGGTGGTGGTGGCCACCAACCAATCCGGTCTGGCACGCGGCCTGTTCGACACCACCACCCTGGAGGCCATTCACGCTCGCATGGTCGACCATCTCGCGGAGGCCGGTGCCCGCCTCGACGGTATTTACGTCTGCCCCCATGGCCCGGACGACGGCTGCGACTGCCGCAAGCCCGCCGCCGGACTGATCGACCAAATTGTTGCCGATTATGGCGAGGTGGCCGGCGTGCCCCTGGTTGGTGATAGTCTCAGAGACCTGCAGGCCGGCGTTGCCCGGGGCTGCCGCCCGGTGCTGGTGCTCACCGGCAAGGGCCGGCGCACCCTGGACAAGGGCCTGCCCGAGAACCTGGGCCCGGTGGTGGTTTATGACTCCCTGGCCCGCTTTGTCGATCAGTTTCTCAAGGACGCTCCATGAACCCACCCGCCGGCGCCCGCCGCGCCACTCCGGGCATCGTCATTCGCAGTGTGCTGTTTTTTATTCTCTATAACCTGGCCGGTGTCGTTCACAGCTTTTTCTGTGTGCTGATCGGGCCATTTTTACCGTTTAGAAAACGTTACCGTTTCGTGAACCTTTGGACCGGTTTTTCCATGGCACTGCTTCGCCACCTGAACGGCGTGCGGGTACGCGTGGAGGGCCGCGAGCATCTGCCGGCGGGCGGCTTCGTGGTGCTGGCCAATCACCAGAGCAGTTGGGAAACCTTCTTTTTACAATTATTGATTTCCCCACAGGCCACGGTGCTGAAACGGGAACTGTTGTGGCTGCCGTTCTTCGGCTGGGGACTGGCGTTGTTGCGCCCCATCCGCATCGACCGGGGCAAGGGAAGGGCGGCCCTGAAAGCACTGCTCAGCCAGGGCACGTCGCGCCTGCACGAGGGCGTTCCGGTGGTCATTTACCCGGAGGGTTCGCGCCAATCACCGGGCACCCTGGGCCATTTTAATCACGGCGGCGCGTTGCTGGCCTGCCGTGCCGGCGTGCCGGTGGTGGCGATGGCGCACAACAGTGGCGATTGCTGGCCGGCCCGCTCCTGGTTGCGCTTTCCCGGTGAAATCACCCTGCGTATCAGTCCGGTGATTAATACCGATGGCAAGGACGCAAAAACCGTGACCGCCGCCGCCGAACAGTGGATTATTTATCACTATCCGGGACGGTTAAACAAAAATACAACGCCCTAATTGCGTTTTCCCGGGATAATACTTACAGTCGGCCGCGATAGCCGCTTATAACTCATGTTCGTCGCTACCGTTAAGGAACACCCGAAATGACCATTAATTTGGATGATTACTCCGTCGCCGATCTCGAAAAACTGATCCGCCAGGCGGAGCGCAAGCTCGAGAAAAAACGCATGGAAGCGGTGAAGAACGCTCAGGCGGAAATCAACAAGATCGCCAAGGATCTGGGCGTTTCCGTGGACGACCTGCTGGAAGAGAACAAGGGTCGCAAGAAGAAGACCACCGCACGCAAATCCACCACCCGTAAGAAAAAGGCGGGCGTGCGTAAACCGGCGAAGATCAAATACCGCAATCCGAAGGACAGCTCCCAGACCTGGACCGGCCGTGGCAAACGCCCGGTGTGGCTGCGCGAAGCAGTGGAGCAGGGCGCCAAGCTGGAAGACTTCGAGGTTTAAAATCCGCCTTGTTCGGCGCGACCGGCCCCGCCGGTCGCGCGTCCTTTCCGGTCGATCAGATATCCAGGTTGGACACCTGCAAGGCGTTGGACTCGATGAACTGGCGCCGGGGGTCCACGTCATCGCCCATCAGGGTGGTGAAGATCTGGTCGGCGGCGATCGCATCCTCCACCGTCACCTGCAGCATACGTCGGGATTCCGGATCCATGGTGGTTTCCCACAGCTGGTCCGCGTTCATCTCACCAAGACCCTTATAGCGCTGCACGCTGGTGCCGCGACGGGCCTGTTGCATCAGCCAGCTCAGGGCATCGGCGAAGTGGCGGATCGGCCGCCGGCTCTCACCCCGTTCCACCGCCGCGTCTTCCGCCAGCAGACCTTCCAGGGTTTCCCCCAGGTGCTTGATGCGCTCGTAGTCCGGTGACTGCAGGAACTCCAGAGAAACCCGGTATTCGCGGGGTAGCCCGTGAGCGATTACTTGCACACGTGGCAGGAAAAGACCGCGTTCCTTGTCTTCCTCGGCGCTCACCGTGAAGCTCTGGGTGGCGTCGGTGAGGGCGTCGACCCGGGCACCCAGGCGCTGGCACCACTCTTCCATGGCCGCCCGGTCGGACAGACGCTTCTCGTCCAGGGAGCCCATGTAGATCATCTGCTCCAGCACCACCGCCGGGAACACCCGGGACTGACGCTCGACGATGCGCATGACCTGCCGGTATTCGGCGATCAGCTTGGCCAGCGGCTCGCCGCTAACCGGCGGCGCGCCGTCGCCGGGGTAAAGGGCGGCCTTGTCCAGCGCCAGGGTGGTGAGGTAGTCCTCCAGGGCCGGATCGTCCTTGATGTAGGTTTCCTGCTTGCCCTTTTTCACCTTGTACAGAGGCGGCTGGGCGATATAAATGTGGCCGCGCTCGATCATCTCCGGCATCTGCCGGAAGAAGAAGGTGAGCAGCAGGGTACGGATGTGGGAGCCGTCCACGTCCGCGTCGGTCATGATGATGATGCGGTGGTAGCGCAGCTTGTCCGCGTTGTATTCGTCGCGGCCGATACCGCAACCCAGGGCGGTAATCAGGGTAGCTACTTCCTGGGACGACAGCATCTTGTCGAAGCGCGCCTTCTCCACGTTCAGGATCTTACCCTTGAGAGGCAGGATCGCCTGGTACTTGCGGTCGCGGCCCTGCTTGGCGGACCCGCCCGCGGAGTCACCCTCCACGATGTACAGCTCGGACAGCGCCGGGTCCTTCTCCTGGCAGTCCGCCAGCTTGCCGGGCAGGCCGGCGATGTCCAGGGCGCCCTTGCGGCGGGTCATTTCCCGGGCCTTGCGGGCGGCGTCCCGGGCGCGGGCGGCGTCGATGATCTTCTGCACGATCATCTTGGCCTCGCTGGGATGCTCCAGCAGGTAATCCTGGAACCGCTCGGACATGGTCTGCTCCACCGCGGTCTTCACCTCGGAGGAAACCAGCTTGTCCTTGGTCTGGCTGGAGAATTTGGGGTCCGGCACCTTCACGGAAATCACCGCGGTCAGGCCTTCCCGGGCATCGTCCCCGGACGGGTTGGCTTTTTCCTTCTTGAGGAAGCCTTCCTTGTCCATGTAGTTGTTGAGACTGCGGGTGAGGGCGGCGCGGAAGCCGGCCAGGTGGGTGCCGCCGTCCCGCTGGGGAATGTTGTTGGTGAAGCAGAAGATGTTCTCCTGGTAGGAGTCGTTCCACTGCATGGCCACTTCCACGGTAATGCCGTCATCCCGCTCGATCTGGAAGTGGAACACCTCGTTCAGGGCGCTTTTGCTCTGGTTCAGGTAGCTGACGAAGGCGCTCAGACCGCCATCGTACTGGAACACGTCCTCGTCGCCGCTGCGCTCGTCCATCAGGTGGATGCGCACGCCGGAGTTCAGGAAGCTCAGCTCACGCAGGCGTTTGGCCAGGATATCGTAGTGGAACTTGATGTTGCTGAAGGTCTCGGCGGAGGGGCGGAAATGCACCGCGGTGCCGGTACTGTCGGTGGTGCCCACCACTTCCAGGTCCTTCTGCGGCACGCCGTGCTGGTAGCTCTGCTCGTAGACGTTACCGTGGCGGCGGATGGTCAGCTTGAGGTGCTCGGACAGGGCGTTCACCACGGACACACCCACACCGTGCAGGCCGCCGGACACCTTGTAGGAGTTATCATCGAACTTACCCCCGGCGTGCAGCACCGTCATGATCACCTGGGCGGCGCTCACGCCTTCCTCCGGGTGCATGTCCACGGGGATGCCCCGGCCGTTGTCCGATACGGAGACCGACTCGTCCGGGTGGATGATCACCTTGATCTCCGAGCAATGGCCGGCCAACGCCTCATCGATGGAGTTATCCACGATTTCGAAGACCATGTGGTGCAAGCCGGTGCCATCGTCGGTATCACCGATGTACATACCGGGACGTTTACGAACCGCATCCAGACCCTTGAGCACCTTGATGCTGGATGAATCGTAGTTTTTCTCCGCCATGTCCTAATCCTATGGGTCGTCCGATATCCGTCGAACACGGCCATGTTCCACGTGGAACATTCTTGCCGCTTCGCCCGTTTCCACCACCGCGGGGCCCAGCTGTTCCCGGTCCACCGCGGTAATCAATGTTTGGTGCGCGCCCCGGGCCAGAAACGCCAGCAGCGTCGCCCGATGGTCCTGATCCAGCTCCGAGCCCAGATCATCCACCAGCAGGGTGCAGACCTTTCCCGCCGCCGCGATCAACGGCAGCTGGGCCAGCACCAGGCCATAGGCCAGTACCTTCGCTTGCCCGCGGGATACACGATCCCGGGCCAGGGTGCCGCCCACGGTGATCTTCAGCTCCGAGCGATGAAACCCGGTTTGGGTGAACCCGCGACGCAGATCGTCTTCGCGGGTGCGGGTCAGAGCGTCCAGATAGGACTCGCCGTCCCGGAGGCCGGTCTGCAGCGTCAGGTCGCCTTTCAACTCCGGCGCCAGCAGTGCGAGCACCGCTTTCCACTCCGCCTTCAAACGTTGCAAATACCCACTTCGCAACCCTTCAATACTACCAGAAGTCGCCGCCAGTTTCTGGTCCCAGTATGTCAGCTCACGAGGGCTGATACGGCGACTGCGGAGCAGGGCGTTCCGGTGTTTCAGGGCGGTGTTCGCTTCCTTCCAAGCGGGAAGGAAAGAATGTTCCACGTGGAACATTCCCCAATCCACGAACCGCCGGCGCAGGGCGGACGCGCCGAACACCAGCTCCACCGATTGAGGATGCAGCGCCAACACCGGCAGCAACGCCGCCACGTCACTGAGCGCACCCGGGGTGGCGCCGTTCAATTTCAGGGAATCGATACCGGAGGGAGAGCGGCGCACCCCCAGACGATGCTCAAGCTCGCCCTGGGCCACCCGAGCGAACAGGGTCGCCGCCGGCGCGCCGTCCCGGACCAGCCTGGACAGGCGGCCACCGCGAAACGAGCGGCCACCACTGCCGATGAAATAGATGGCTTCCAGCAGGCTGGTCTTGCCGCTGCCGTTGTCGCCAAAAATCAGGTTCAGACCCGGCGCCGGAGCCAGCTCGGCTTCCCGATAATTACGGAAGTCGGTCAGTCGCAGATCGGTCAGCATGGACGGGGCAGGGGCGAGGGCAAAGAGGCGGGGAGCGGCGGCCCGGCGGAGTCGCCGGGCCGGGTAACGGACGGAGAATCAGAGACGCATGGGCATGACCACATACAGGGCCGCCTCGTGCTCCGGATCGGTGATCAGCGCACTGCTGTTGCTGTCGCCCAGTTCCAGGCGGGCCTGGGTGCCGTCCATGGTGTTGAGCACGTCCAGCAGGTAGCTGACGTTGAAGCCGATTTCCAACGGGCCCCCGTCGAAATCCACGGACACTTCTTCCTCCGCTTCCTCCTGCTCCGGGTTATTGGCCACGATACGCAGGCTGCCCTCGGAGAGCTGCACCCGCACGCCGCGATACTTCTCGTTGGAAAGAATCGCCACCCGGGCCAGGGCCTGGCGCAGGGTCTCCCGGTCGGCCAGAACAATGCGCGAGCCGTCCTTGGGAATCACCCGCTCGTACTCCGGGAACTTGCCGTCCACCAGTTTGGAGGTAAAGGTAATGGAGCCCGCTACGATGCGGACATGATTGCGGCCCAGGGTCAGACGCACGCTCTCGCCGGCGTCGGACAGAATACGGGCCAGCTCCATCACGCCCTTGCGCGGCAGGATCACCGAGGCCTCTTCGCTCTGGCCTTCCATGCTGGCGTCGCACAGGGCCAGCCGGTGGCCGTCGGTGGACACCGCCCGCAGCATGCCCGGGCGCAGCTCGAACAGCATGCCGTTCAGGTAGTAACGCACGTCCTGCTGGGCCATGGAGAAGGCGGTATGGTCGATCAGGTCTCGCAGCGCGGACGGGGCGATCTCCAGCACCGAGCCGGCGTTGTCCTCGTCCTGGTTGGGAAACTCGGACGCCGGCAGGGTGGTCAGCGAGAAACGGCTGCGGCCGGAGCGCACCAGCATGCGTTCGCCGTCCATCTCAAAGCGAATGTCCGCCTCCGCCGGCAGGCTCTTGGCGATGTCCACCAGCTTGCGGGCGGGCACCGTGGTTTCCCCGGCCTGGTGCTCGCCTTCCAGCGGCAACCGGGCCACCAGCTCCAGTTCAAGATCGGTACCGGTCAGGGAAAGCTGACCGTCGCCCACTTCCATAAGCACGTTGGACAGCACCGGCAACGTCTGGCGTTTTTCGACCACCGCGGCCACCTGCTGCAGCGGCTTGAGCAGTTGTTCACGGTTGATGGAGAATTTCATGTCTCGCTTTCCCGTTATCAGTGGATCCGTCAGGACGTCAGGGTCCTCAGGAGGTTCTGGTAATCTTCTTCTATTTCCGGGTTGGATTCCCGCAATTCCGCCACCTTGCGGCAGGCGTGCAGCACGGTGGTGTGGTCACGGCCGCCAAAACTTTCCCCGATCTCCGGCAGGCTGTGACTGGTCAATTCCTTGGACAGTGCCATCGCCACCTGGCGAGGCCGCGCCACGGACCGGGTGCGCCGTGGTGAATGCAGGTCCGGCACCTTGATCTTGTAGTATTCCGCCACGGTGCGCTGGATATTGTCGATACTGATCTGCCGGGCCTGCAAGGCAATCAGGTCCTTGAGCGCCTCCTTGATCAGACCGATATCGATCTGCGCCCCGGTGAACCGCACATGGGCAATCACCCGGCGCAGGGCGCCTTCCAGCTCGCGCACGTTGGAGCGAATACGCTGGGCGATAAAGAAGGCAGCGTCATTGGGCAGTTCCACCCGGGCTTCCTCGGCCTTCTTCTTGAGGATCGCCACCCGGGTCTCCAGCTCCGGCGGTTCCAGCGGCTGGGAGAGCCCCCAGCCGAACCGGCTCTTCAGCCGCTCCTCCAGGCCATCCACCTCCTTGGGAAACTTGTCGCAGGTCAGGATGATCTGCTGGCCGTTTTCCAACAAGGCATTAAAGGTATGGAAGAACTCCTCCTGGGACTGCTCCTTACCTGCAAAAAACTGAATATCATCGATCAGCAGCGCGTCCACCGACCGGTAAAAGCGCTTGAACTCATTGATGGTCTTGTTGCGCAGCGCCGAAATCATGTCCGCCACGAACCGCTCGCTGTGCAGATAGACCACCTTGGCGTTGGGGTTGCGCCGCAGCAGCTCGTTGCCCACCGCGTGCATCAGGTGGGTCTTGCCCAGCCCCACGCCGCCATACAGCAGCAGGGGGTTGTAGCCGTGGCTGGCCGGGTTCTCGGCCACCTGCTGGGCCGCCGCGCTGGCCATGCGGTTGGACTTGCCTTCCACGAAGGTGACGAAGGTAAAGCTGGAATTGAGGTTGCTGCGATGTTTGGCCGCGCCCCCCAGTTCCGTGGACACCGCCCGCGGGCGCGGCTCCACCGAGGGCGTGGCGCGCCGCTCGGGCGCCGGGGCGGAGGGCTGGGCCGGCGGCGCCGGGCGGGACCGGGAGCTGCCCACTTCCAGACGCACCTGGGGGAGGGGGCCGCTTTGCAATTCGCCCAGCACCTCGCCGATGCGTTCCAGGTATTTGTCGCGAACCCAGTCGACCACGAAGCGATTGGGCGCGAACAGGGTCATTTCTCCCCCGTCCGCGGACGCCGACACCTGCAGCGGCCGGATCCACATATTGAATTGCTGCGAAGGCAATTCGTCCTCCAGCCGCGTCAAACAGCGATGCCAAAGCTCCTCGGACACGTCCCCGCCTTTGCCTGAATCCATGAAATAAGACTGCGCATTCTATACCCCCGCGCGCCCAATTATCCACAGCTTGACCGGTGTTTTTCTTTTCGTGCCAGCTGTGGATAAGTGGGTCCACAACCCTGTGCGCCGACGGGGCGAAAACCCTGGGGATAACCTCGTGCATGAATCTGTTCCACAACCTTCGACAGGCTGTCCGCGTGCCGTCACCAGGGGTTACACACAGTTATAAGGCAGTTAACAACATGCCAACTCGTTGAATACATTAGACTTTTCAGTCTTTTCCACAGAAACCGCTTTCCCCTATTACTACCACTGCTTCTAAAAAGAAATTTAAATTCTTAAATCTATTGATAACCGGCTACCCAGGCCGTGCCGGCCCGAACCCACCGGACTCGCGGATCGGTTGACAGCCCTCCTCGCCAGGGCTATTATCCGCGCCCTCTTATAGACACCTGAATCCACTTTTGGGGATGACGCCATGAAACGGACATTCCAACCGAGCAATCTGAAGCGCAAGCGCAACCACGGTTTCCGTGCCCGCATGGCCACCAAAAACGGCCGCAAGGTACTGGCCGCCCGTCGCGCCAAGGGCCGCAAGCGGCTGACCGTCTGAGTCGGCCGTCGGCGCTGACCGTTCTGTCACTGCTGTTTTTCCATGGTGCACCGGTCAGCGCTTCCAGATTCTCCCTCGCTTTCCTTTACCCGCGATCAACGCCTTCTTGGCGGTGATCAATTCCGGGCCGTCTTCGATGCCCCGGACTTCCGTGTCTCCGACCGCTATATCCTGATTCTTGCCCGGCGCAACAACTTGCCGCAGGCCCGCCTTGGCCTGGTGGTGGGACGCCGTCGTGCCCGTCGGGCGGTGGACCGGGGTGCCATTAAGCGTCGTGCCCGCGAGCAATTCCGATTGCGCCAACATGCTCTGGCCGGCCTGGATCTGATCGTCCTTCTGCGGGCCCCCTGTCCGCCGGATGGCGGCCGTTCCGCCACGCCGTTGCTGGCGTCGCTGCTGGACAAGCTGCTTGCCAAGCGCCAGCAAGACTGAGAAACTGCCGTCCGCTTTTTCTCGCCAGAATTAAATCTGACTATGGATATCCCTCGCGCGTTAGTGATCACCGGCATTGCCGTTGTCTCCTACCTGCTCATCCAGGCCTGGCAGCAGGACTACATGGCACCGACGACTCCGGTGACCCAGCAGCAGGCTCCGGCGGACGCCGGGCCCTCCGGCGACGAGGATTCCGCCCATCCTCTGCCCGAGCCGGACGTCGCCAATGACAGCGGCGTCCCCGACACCGGCGGTGAACAACCCCGGGCCCCGGCCACCGCGGATACGCCGGCCAACCCGGGCCAGCGCATCCAGGTCAACACCGACGTCCTGAATCTGGAAATCAACCCGGTGGGCGGCGACATCGTGCGGGTGGCGCTGCCGGAATACCCGCGTCATGCCGACACCCCGGACCAGCCCTTCGTGCTGCTGGAGAACGACCAGGCGCGGACCTATGTGGCGCAAAGCGGCCTGGTGGGCCGCAACGGCACCGACACCAAGGACGGCCGCCCCACCTGGCAGGCCGCCCAGTCCAGCTACCGGCTGAGTGACGGTGACAAGGAATTGAACGTGGATCTGACGCTGCAGCAGGCCGGCGGTGTGGAGATCATCAAACGCTATACCTTCGAGCGCGGCAGCTACCTGGTGCGGGTCAGCCATATCGTTCGCAACAACAGCGGCGAGCCCTGGCAGGGTGCCCTGTACGGCCAGATCAAGCGTGACGGCAGCGAGGACCCGGGCAAGAGCAGCCAGGGCATCATCCCCATGCCCACCTATCTGGGCGCCGCCTACTGGAGCGCGGACAAGCCCTACAACAAGCTGCCCTTCGACGATATCCAGGAAGAGCCGCTGAAGCTCACCCAGGATGGCGGCTGGATCGCCATGCTGCAGCATTACTTCGTGTCCGCCTGGGTACCCGACGCCCAGGGCCGCTACACCTACTCCACTCTGTACCGCCAGAACCGCAACGAGTACCTGCTGCGCTTCGTCGGCGCCAACCAGGAAGTGGCTCCGGGTGAAGAGAAGGTGTTCTACGCCGAGTTCTATACCGGCCCGAAAATCCAGGACAATCTGGAAGCCATCAGCCCCGGCCTGAACATGACCGTGGACTACGGCTGGCTGTGGTTCATCGCCCAGCCCATTTTCCACGTGCTGGTGTTCCTGCAGAGCGGCGAACTGGATCTGTTCGGCCTGGACATTGATCTGGGCGTGGGCGTCGGCAACTGGGGCGTGGCCATCATCCTGCTGACGTTCATCATCAAGATGCTGTTCTTCAAGCTCAGCGCCACCAGCTACCGCTCCATGGCCAAGATGCGCAAGGTGGCCCCGGAGATGCAGCGCATCAAGGAAGAGTACAAGAGCGATCGCCAGAAACAGCAGCAGGAAACCATGAAGCTGTTCCAGCGCGAGAAGATCAACCCGCTGGGCGGCTGTCTGCCGATGATCGTGCAGATGCCGGTGTTCATCTCCCTGTACTACGTGCTGCTGGAATCCGTGGAGCTGCGCCAGGCGCCGTTCTTCCTGTGGATCAACGACCTGTCGGTGATGGACCCCTACTTCGTGCTGCCGATCCTGATGGGCGCGTCCATGTTCTTGCAGACCCGCCTCAACCCGACCCCGGCGGACCCCACCCAGGCCCAGGTGATGAAGTGGATGCCGCTGGTGTTCTCGGTGTTCATGCTGTGGTTCCCGGCGGGTCTGGTGCTGTACTGGCTGACCAACAACCTGCTGTCCATCGGCCAGCAGTACGTGATCACCCGCAAGATCGAAAGCGAAAGCTAGCGATCCCGTGGCGTCACCGATCCGCGAAGGCCGGTCCCCGTGACCGGCCTTTTTCTTTCTGGCCTCCGCGCCCCGGCCCTTTCTATAATTCCGCCATGCCGCTTACCGCTCCCGATACCATCGTCGCCGTCGCCACCGCCCCCGGCCGGGGCGGTGTCGGCGTGGTGCGTCTGTCCGGGCCGGACGCCCGGCGTATCGCCGGTGCTTTGATCGGTGACCGGGCCCTGACGCCGCGCACCGCCCATTTCGCCCGCTTCCGCGATGGGCAGGGCCAGCTGATCGACGAAGGGCTGGTGCTCTGGTTTCCCGGCCCCGGTTCGTTCACCGGCGAGGACGTGGTGGAGCTGCAGGGCCATGGCGGCCCGGTGATTCTGGATACCCTGGTGGCCGCCTGCGTGCATCACGGCGCCCGCCCGGCGCTGGCCGGGGAGTTTTCCCAGCGCGCCTTCCTCAACGACAAGATGGACCTGACCCAGGCGGAGGCCATCGCCGACCTGATCGACGCCGGCACCCGGGAATCCGCCCGCGCCGCGCTCGGCTCCCTGCAGGGCGCCTTCTCCCGGGAGGTGAATACCCTGGTGGAGCAGCTGATCCAGTTGCGCATCTACGTGGAGGCGGCCATCGATTTCCCGGAAGAGGAAATCGACTTCCTTTCCGAAGGGGGCGTGGCGGACGATCTCACCGACCTGATCGCCCAGGCGGGCACGGTGCTGGACAGCGCCCGTCAGGGCCGGCTGATTCGCGAGGGCCTGACCCTGGTGATCGCCGGCAAACCCAACGCCGGCAAGTCGTCGCTGATGAACGCCCTGGCCGGCCACGAGGCGGCCATCGTCACCGAAGTGGCCGGCACCACCCGGGACGTGCTGCGCGAAGCCATTCAGCTGGACGGTCTGCCCCTGAACCTGATCGACACCGCCGGGCTGCGCGAGAGCCCGGACCGGGTGGAGCAGGAAGGCATCCGCCGCGCCTATGAGGAAATCCGCAAGGCGGACCGGTTGCTGGTGGTGGTGGATTCCCAGGAGACGGACGTGGACCTCACCGATCTGGCGACCCTGCTGCCGCGCAGCCAGCAGGAGCTGGACCATCTGAATTTGCCGGTGACCCGGGTGCTCAACAAGGCGGACCTGAGCGGCCTGCCGGCGGGGCCACGGCCTTCCCCGGCGGACACCTTCGCCCTGTCCGCCGCCACCGGCGAGGGGCTTGAAGCGCTGCGCGATCACCTGAAAACCGTGGCCGGTTATCAGGGCACCGGGCAAAGCCGCTTCTCCGCCCGCCGCCGCCACATCACCGCCCTGGAACAGGCCCTGGCCGCCCTGGAAAAGGGCCGCCAACAGCTCTACCAGCACGCCGCCGGCGAACTGCTGGCGGAGGATTTGCGCGCCGCCCAGCAGGCCCTGGAGGAAATCACCGGCGCCTTTACCGCCGACGATCTGCTGGGGCGCATCTTCTCGTCCTTCTGCATCGGCAAATAGCGCCGCCGGAGCGCACCGCTAACGGCTCAGCCAGTCCGCCCGTTGGCGCAGGTGCGCCTTGTCCTCCTCCGAGACCAGCGCCGCTTCCGCCCGGGCCAGGGCCAGCCGGCCGTGCCGGCGGGCGGGCTCCGGAAAGCCCAGCGCCGCCAGGGCGGCCAGGGCCTTCTGCAGGCGGATCTGCACCTCCACCAGTGACGCCCCGTCCCGGGCGATGGGGTTGAACAGATCGTCGAAGAAATCCGCCTCATTCAGCGGCGGAACCCACAGGCGCGGTCGGCGCACCGGGTCACCGCCATGCTCGGCGGCGGCCTGCTCGCCGACCCGCCGCCACTCCGCCAGGATGCGCACCGACCGGCCGATCACGTCGATGGCGGTGCCCGGGTCGTTGACCGCCGGGGACAGGGCCCGGGAGGCGATTTCCGAGAGTACCACCAGGCCGAAACGCGGGTCCTCGTCGAAGGTGCGCTCGTCGTCCACGGTAAAACCGGCGCGCACCGACGCCTCCGGATCGCGGCCGCCGCCGACCACCCAAGCCAGCGGCTGGTGGGGATGCGCGAAGTGCCCGGGCAGGGCCGCCAGGTAGAGCTCGGCGTCCTGTCGATCCGCCCAGTCGGACAGCGCGTCGCCGTCCACATGCTGCACATAACCGATACGATCCGGGTACACCGGCCGCGCCGCCGCGGGCGGCGGCTGGTCCGGGTCCCGGGGGTGGCCGCCCAGGGTGGGGTGGGCGGCGCGCTGTCGCAGGGCGGCGCGGGTGGCCTGTTCCACCCGGTCGGTGGTTTCGCCCACCCGGCCCAGCCGCGAGAGGTGGTCGATCCAGCGCAGAATGGTGATCACGATCAGCACGATCACCAGCAGGGTGACCAGGAACAGAATCACCCGGCCGCCTTCGCCGTAGGCGCCAGTGCTGAGCGCCACCAGCCCCACCAGGCTGAACAGAAACGAACCGATAAAGGTGGCCAGGGCGTTGTGGGTGGTGCTGTCCTGCATCAGCAGTTTGGTGGCCCGTGGCGTCACGTTGCTGGTGGCGGCGCCGTAGGCGCTGACCATCACGCTCAGCGAAAAGGTGGTCACCGCCAGCATGCTGGAGGCGAGCACATTGAGGATGGTGTCCACCGCGTCGGCGCCCACGGTGACCGGCAGATCGGCGGGCAGCCAGCGCTGGCCGACGATGGCCAGCAGCGAGGTGCCCACGGCCAGAATCGCGAAGGCGGTGGCGCGCACCCACAGGGCCCGGGAAAACTGCATCAACCACCACTGCCATTTTGAAAACATCCGGGCCCGCTCCTTGTTGCTCGCCGGGCCCAGCATAGCGCAGTCCGGCCGGTCTCGTTATTCCGGGGGCGGGGGCGTTATCATCGTGCTTTTCACCTGATCGGAGAGAGGCCATGGCCGTGACGACCTTCGCGGTGCCACAGAGCGACCGTTACTTCGAGGACTATCCCGAGGGGGCGGTCTATGAGTTCGGCCCCATCGAGGTGGAGGAAGAGGAGGTGCTGTCGTTCGCGCGGCGCTTCGACCCCCAGGCCATGCACATCGATCCGGAGGCGGCGGCGGCGGGGCCGTTCGGCGGGCTGATCGCCAGTGGCTGGCACACCCTGAGTCTGATGATGCGTTTGATGGTGGACCACTATGTGTCCAAGGTGGCCGGCCTGGCCTCGCCGGGCGTCGATGAGGTGCGCTGGCTGCGGCCGGTGCGGCCCGGTGACCGGCTGACCCTGCGCGCCACCGTGCTGGAGGCGCGGCCGTCCCGGTCGAAGGCGGACCGGGGCGTGATCTTCGCGCTGATGGAAAGCATCAATCAGGACGGCGAGGTGGTGGCCAGCTTCAAGGGCATGAACCTGATTCGCAAGCGCCCGGCCTGACGTCGGGCGCCGGCCGCCGGGCCCGGAGGGGCGCGTTCAGTTTTTCGGGGCGCGTCCGTTCTCCCGGGCGGCGTCGGCGGCGTCGATCAAGGTGACGGCCAGCTCCGCCAATTTCTGGTTGTTCCGCATCGCCTTCTCCCGCATGCGCGCATAGGCCTGCTCTTCGCTCAAGCCCAGTTCACTCATCAGCAGACCCTTGGCTTTTTCAATCTGCTTGCGTTCGCGCAGCGCGCGGCGGGCATCCTCCAGGGCCTCCTCCATTTGCTTGATCTGTTCGGCCTGGCCGAGCATCAGCTCGTAGACCGAGCGGGCCTGTTCCGGCGAGCCAATGTCCCGGCGCTGGAAATGATCGGTGAAGGGCAGGGCCCGGGTGTCGAACAGCAGCGTCAGCGGCGTTTGATGATGGACCAGATCGGAAAGCCGGGACTGCTGAGAACGAAGATCGTGCCGGGCCCGTGTCAGTTGTTCCCGGCAGGTTTGCTGCAGGGCCGCGGTCAGGGCCGTCTCGATGGCGCGCAGGCCGTCGATGCGCCGGGTGGCCACCTCGTACCAGACTTCGCTGATTTCCGAATCGATGGAGTCGCCCTGACAAAGCCGTTCGATCAGCGATCGCAGCCGGTTCAGATCCGTGTTGCAGGCGTCCGCTTCATGGGCCCGCCACTGCGTTTCCAGAGCTTCGTCGATGAAGCGACGAAAATCCTCGAAGCTGCGATTCTGAAGTTCCTGGAGCTGTTCGATGCGCTCGCCCCATTCACGGTTGAATTGTCCGGTGGCGAAGCCGATGGAACCCCAGGCCCTCTCCTGGCCGGCGTACTCCTTGCCCTGCATGAAGTTGAACAGCGCCACCAGCGTGCGGGTGATGATCGGTTCGCTGGCCACGTCCGCGGCGTGAAAGACCACCGACAGCAGACCGGCGATCAACCGTCGAAAGGCGAAGGTGGCGTCCTCGGGGCTCATGCCCAGATCGCTGATTTTATTGCGCAGTGCCGGCAGCCCGTCCATGCCCTGCAAGACCAGGGCGATGGTGTTCAGCAGCGGCATGCCGGTATGACCGGGCGGATGATTCAGATAACGCCGGCTCAGAAGATGGCGCAGCCGGTCTTCCTGATGTCGGCAGCGTTCGATCTGTTGTCGCCGCTGCGGCACCAGGCGTTCGCCGTGGGACACCAGATGAATGTTGGACAGCGCCCGCTCGCGCTGAAGCTCGTGCACCAGTTCGCTGATCGCGGTGACCACGTCGCAGGTTTCCGTCAGCTCCTCGAGAATCCCGATCTCGCATTGCTTGGCGGCCAGTATGAAAGCGTCCGAAGTGGGCGCGGGGGAAGCCATCGCCGAAGTCCTCCTGATGGAGCGGCCTGACGGGATCCAGGCAAGTTATGTTCCATCTCCCCGGTGCCCCTGGAAAACCGGCGGTCACCCGCCACGGCGGTCGCCGGGACGAGACCTTCCGCCGACCTGACACCCGGTCGTGCCGTGCCTTGGTGCATCGGGTGCACCGGATCGGACCACGAGCGGGGGGCCGCGCGGCACCAGGACGGCGGCGGAGCAGGGAAGTGGGGGTGGCATTTTTGATTGCCACGTATCGGTAAATCGTCTGAAATCGGGTATGGTGCCTGCTGGCAATTTGCTAGTAGCTCTCCGGAAAAAGTCGACAAAAAACGATCCGGTGTATATCACATGGGGACTGATTTTCAGGTAGGCGACCACAGCGGTCAGTCGCAGCGTCGCGCTTTGCTCAAGGCGCTGCTGATTCTCACCGCGGGGTGTGGCGCTCTGTTCTTCGTTATCAACACCCGACGCGGGGTGATGGTGCTGGCTTATATCGAGCTGGGTGCCGCCATCGCGTCGCTGTTGCTGTATGTGGTGGTGCGTCGTACGCCGCGTCTGCGCTTCTGGACACTGATCTATCTGTTCCCGTTTCTCACCATCATGATGGTCGCGCTCCATCTGCCCCAGGCCTCGCCCACGGTATTTCTGTGGATCTACATCGTTCCAGTGCTTTGCCATCTTCTGCTGGGTCCGCGCCTGGGCCTGTCGGTGTCGGTGTTCTTTATTCTCGTGGCGCTGGCACTGTTTCTTTATAAATACCCGGATTACCTGTACCGCAGCGGCTTCGCCGAGATCGCCAATATCGTTCTGTCCCTGTCGGTGACGCTCGCCTTCGCCTATATCTATGAACGTGGCAGCCACCGTTCCCGTTCCGATCTGGTGGTGATGGCCTCCACCGATCCGCTCACCCGGCTGGCCAATCTGTACCGCTTCCGCGAAGCGTTCGTGCATGAACGCAGCCGGGCTCAACGGCTCGATACACCGCTGAGCCTGCTGGTGCTGGACCTGGATCTGTTCAAGGCGGTCAACGACAACCACGGCCACCGCATTGGCGACCTGGTGCTGATTCACGTGGCGCAGCGTCTTCGTGAACGGCTGCGCGCCACCGATCTGCCCTGCCGGGTGGGCGGTGAGGAATTCACCGTGCTGTTGCCGGACACCAACCGCGACGAGGCGATCCTGGTGGCGGAAAGTCTGCGCGAGCTGATCGCCAGCCAGCCCTACCAGAGAGGCCGCGTGAGCGTGCCGCTCTCGTGCAGCATCGGGGTGGCGGAATGGGGGACCGACGGCGACAGTCTGGACGAGCTGGTGGAGGCCGCCGATCAGCGTCTTTATATCGCCAAGCAGCAGGGTCGCAATCAGGTGGTCTGGGAAGGCTGAAGCCGGTCTTTTTCGTCATTTTGCATCGTCCGCCGCCGCGCCGTGGCCGTCTCCCTGGACGGCCTCCCGGCGCTTGCCGATACTGAGGGACCCGATCGCGGCGCAGGAGAACGGTGATGAGCGACACACGAGTGGAAAAGGATTCCCTGGGTGAAATCGAAGTGCCCGTGGAAGCCCGCTGGGGGGCCCAGACCCAGCGTGCGGTGAACAACTTTCCCATCAGTGGCCGGGGCCTGCCGGCACGCTTCATCCAGGCGGTGGTTCGCATCAAGCGCTGCGCGGCGCAGACCAACGCGGACCTGGAACTGCTCGATGAGCAGAAGCGCGCCGCCATCGTCGGCGCCTGCAATGAGCTGCTCGACGGCCATCACCTGGACCAGTTTCCGGTGGACGTGTTCCAGACCGGCTCCGGCACCAGCACCAATATGAACGTCAACGAGGTGGTGGCCCACCTGTGCCGCGAGGCGGGCACGGAGATCCACCCCAACGATGACGTCAATCTGGGGCAGAGCAGCAACGACACCATTCCCACCGCCCTGCACCTGTCCTCGGTGATGGCGGTCACCGAGCAATTGCTGCCCGATCTGGAACATCTGATCGCCACCCTGGGGCTGCGCGCCGGCGAGGGCAAAACCCTGGTGAAGACCGGCCGCACCCATCTGATGGACGCCATGCCGGTGACCGTGGAGCAGGAGCTGCGCACCTGGGTGCTGCAGCTGCAAAGCGCCAGCGAGCGCCTGGCCCGCGCCCGGGACGACCTGCAGGCGCTGCCCCAGGGCGGTACCGCGGTGGGCACCGGCATCAACGCGGATCCGCGTTTCGCGGAGCGTTTCGCCGAGGCCCTCGCCGACGACACCGGCCGGCCCTTCACCGCCTTGCCGCACCCGGCCCTGGCGCAGAGCGCGGTGGATGCGCCGCTGCACCTGTCCGCCGCCCTGCGCGGGCTGGCGGTGGTGCTGATGAAGATCAGTAACGACCTGCGCTGGATGAACTCCGGCCCGATCCACGGCCTGGGCGAGCTGCAGCTGCCCGCCACCCAGCCCGGCTCCTCGATCATGCCCGGCAAGGTCAACCCGGTGATCTGCGAATCCGCCACCATGGTGGCGGCCCAGGTGATCGGTCTCGACCAGGCCAATACGGTGGCCGCCCAGAGCGGCAACTTCCAGCTCAACGTGATGTTGCCCCTGGTGGCCACCAACCTCCTGGACATGACCGAATGGCTGGCCAACAGCTGCCGCAATCTGGCCGACCAGGCGATCCACGGCATGACCTGGAACAAGGAGCGCCTGGCCGAGGGCGTGGGGCGCAATCCGATCCTGGTCACCGCCCTCAACCCGGTGATCGGTTATGAGAAAGCCGCCGCCATCGCCAAGGAAGCGTTCGCCAGCGGCCGGGCGGTGATCGACGTGGCCGCCGAACACACCGACCTGGGCCGCGACGAACTGGAAAAACTGCTCGACCCGCTCAAGCTCACCGGTCCGTCCGGCTCCTGACCACGCGACGCACCGGTCACGCCGCCGGGGTGACGCCGGCGGCGGGCTGTGCCAATCTTTTGCCCGCCCCGCAGGCCAGGCTGAGCACCCCAAGGGTGTTTCAGCAGCCTGCTATAACAAAGCAATCCCGGGCCGGACGGCGAGGGTCGCCGGCGTTTATCCGGCGCCGCGTGGCTCCGCTTCGGCTCGGACTTTTTGGTGATGGAGAGCAAGCATGAGCAAAGACCTGACCATTGATCGCACCCCGGAGGCGGTGGAGTCGCCGTTGCTGATCCACGGCATTCTCGAATCCGGCGTCCGCTCCGCCCCCGAACAGGAAATCGTCTACGCCGATCAGCGCCGCTACAGCTATCGGGAACTGGAGCGCCGCGTGCACCGGCTGGCCGGCGCCCTGGCCGCCTGCGGCGTCAAGCCCGGCGACACCGTGGCGGTCATGGACTGGGACAGCCACCGCTATCTGGAAGCTTTCTTCGCCATCCCGATGATGGGCGCCGTGCTGCATACCGTGAACGTGCGTCTCAGCCCGGAGCAGATTCTCTACACCCTGAATCACGCCGAGGACGACGTGATCCTGGTGAACCGCGAGTTCCTGCCGGTGCTGGAAGAGCTCAAGGACCGCATCGAAACCGCCAAGACCTTTATTCTGCTGGACGACGAAGGCGGCAATCTGGACAGCAAGCTGGATCTGGCCGGCGAGTACGAAGCGCTGCTGCAGAAGGCACCGGACCAGTACGACTTTCCGCTGCTGGACGAGAACACCCGCGCCACCACCTTTTACACCACCGGCACCACCGGCCTGCCCAAGGGCGTGTACTTCTCCCACCGTCAGCTGGTGCTGCACACCTTCGCCGGCCGCGCGGCGCTGTCCGGTTCCGGCCACGGCCGGTTCAACCAGGACGACGTGTACATGCCGATCACGCCCATGTTCCACGTGCACGCCTGGGGCGTGCCCTACGTGGCCACGCTGCTGGGCGTGAAGCAGGTGTACCCGGGCCGCTATGTGCCGGAAACCCTGCTCAAGCTGCTGCTCACCGAAAAGGTGACCTTCTCCCACTGCGTGCCCACCATCATCCAGATGCTGCTGCAGGCGGAAGCCGCCAAGAGCATCGACCTGAGCGGCTGGAAGGTGATCATTGGCGGCTCGGCGCTGCCCAAGCCCCTGGCCAAGGCGGCCCTGGCCCGGGGCATCGACATCTATGCCGGCTACGGCATGAGCGAAACCTGCCCGCTGATCTCCGTGGCGCTGCTGACGCCGGAACTGGAGAAGGCGGACGCGGAAACCCAGGCGGACTACCGCAGCCGCACCGGCCGGCCGGTGCCCATGGTGCAGTGGCGCATCGTCGACACCGACATGAACGATGTGCCCCACGACGGCAAAAGCCAGGGCGAGCTGGTGCTGCGCGCCCCCTGGCTGACCCAGGGCTACCTGAAGGACGAGGACAACTCCCGGGAACTGTGGCGCGGCGGCTGGATGCACACCGGCGACATCGGTGTGATCGACGGCGACGGCTGGCTGAAGATCACCGACCGCATCAAGGACGTGATCAAGACCGGCGGTGAGTGGGTGTCCTCCCTGGACCTGGAAGGCCTGATCCTGCAGCACGACGCCGTGGCCGAGTGCGCGGTGGTCGGCGTACCCGACGAGAAATGGGGCGAGCGCCCGGTGGCCCTGGTGGTCAAGAGCGGCGAGGTGGACGAGGACGCCATCAAGACGCTGCTCAGCGGCTACGCGGACGATGGGGTGATCAGCCGCTACGGCGTGCCCGACCGGGTGGTGTTCGTGGACGAGCTGCCGCGCACCTCGGTGGGCAAACTGGACAAGAAGAAAATGCGCGCCGAACTGGTGTGATCCCACGGGGCCGGTCAACCCGGCCCCGTTCTTTTCCCGCCTCCTATCCCGCCGCCCGGCAAGCGTGTACCCTGCCCGAAGCCGCCCGGTGTCCCCGCCGATCGGCCACCGACAACGCTGACACTCCGTGTCTCCCCCGCCCTGGGCTGGCCCCTTCGCGGAACCGGCGTGCTCCCCATTCTGGAGAAGACCATGCTGCGAGTGATCGCCAGCCTGCTGATCGTGGCCGCCCTGGGCCTGGGTATCGCCGGGTGGTACCAGGGTACGCCCGACGACGACGCGGTGACCGGGCCGCCCGCCGAGGTGAATGTCACCGCGGCGGTGATACGTCCTCTGATCGACCGTCTGGAAGTAACGGGCACCGCCCGCGCCGGTCGCGCCATCACCCTGGTCACGGAGGTGGACGGGCGCGTCACCGAACTGCACTTCCATGAAGGGCAGAGCGTGGAAGCCGGCGCCCTGCTGGTCTCCCTGGACGACCGTCAGGCCCGGATGGATCTGGAACGGGCACGTGCTGATTACCAGGGGGCGCTGTCCGACTATCAGGAGGCCGCCCGCCGGCTGGGCACCCGGGCCGTCTCCCAGGCCGAGGTGAACACGCTGAAAACCGCCCTGGAAGACGCCCGGACCGGGCTGGATGCCCGCCGGGTGGCCCTGGAGGACCACAGCATCCGCGCGCCGTTCGACGGTGTCATGGGGCTGCGTCAGGTGCACCCGGGCGCCTACCTGCGCAGCGGCGACCCCATCGCCACCCTGGACAGCGTGCGCAATCTGGAGGTGAGCTTTCAGGCGCCGGAGCGTTACCGGGTGGCGCTGCGCCCCGGACTGGACGTGACCTTCAGCAGCGACGCCCATCCACACAAACAATTCGCCGGCAAGGTGATGGTGTTCAACGGCCAGGCCGATGGCGACGGCGCCGGTCTTGCCATCAAGGCCATGCTGGACAATGGCGAGGCGCTGCTGCGTCCCGGCGAGGTTCTGCGGGTCTCGATGCTGTTCGGTGAGCACGCCGCCCTGCTGGTGCCGGAGCAGGCCATCGTCACCTCTGGCGCGCGGAGCTTTGTGTTCACCATCACCACGACGCAGCGCGCCGAGCGCCGCGCGGTGCAGTTGGGCGGCCGCCGGGACGGCTGGGTGGAAGTGGTCGCCGGCCTGAGCGAGGCGGAGCCGGTCATCGTCAGCGGCCATCTCGGGCTGGGCAGCGGCGCCCCGGTCACCGTTCTGCCCGACGGCCTGGACCGGGGCGCGTGGTTGCCGTCCTGGAGAACGCCGCTGGAAGCGCCGGTCTGATGACCTGGCCGGTGGAATATGAACTGGTTCGTTCACGGCGCCGTTCGCTGGAGGTGCGGGTGTTCCCGGACGGGCGCGTTCAGGTGCGCGCGCCGCTGCGCCTCGCGGGCCGCCATATCGAAGCGTTCGTCGACGAACGCCGTGACTGGATTGCCCGCCAGCGTCGCGACATGGCCCACCGCCCGCGCCAGCACTGGCGCCACGGCGAGCCCTGCCCGCACCTGGGAACGCCGCGCACGCTGGATGTGCGTGCCTTGTCCACCGGCCCGGCCCGGGGTCGCGTGAATCTGGAGGACGATCGGCTGTGCATCGCCGTGCCCCGCCCCGACGATGAGAGTCAGGTGCGGGAGGCGCTGTACGAATGGTGGCGCGCTCAGGCGCGGGCCTTCTTTCAGGACAGCATCGAACGCCAGTTTCCCTGGTTCGCGGAGGGCGGCCATCGCCGCCCCACGCTGCGGGTCAAGAAAATGCGCACCCGCTGGGGGTCCCTGTCGCCACGGGGCTACATCAACCTCAACCTGCTGCTGATGAAGTACCCGCCGGCGGCCATCGACTATGTGGTGATGCACGAGCTCTGCCATCTGGAGCACATGCACCACGGGCCGGAATTTCACGCCCTGATGGACCGCCGCATGCCCGACTGGCGCCGCCGCAAGACCCTGCTGGAGGGCTGAATCCGCGCCCGGCCCCGAGGCTTTTTACTTTTTTTGAAGCGGCGATGACTTGTCTTTGATGGCCGGGCCGGTTTCATGGGGGCCATGGATACTCAATCGATACTCGACCGCATCAAGGAAAGGGACCCCCACCACACGCACTTTCAGCAGGCCGCCCGGTCGCTGCTGGAGAGCATCGAGGGGCCACTCAGGGACCACCCGGACGTCGACGACGACGCGCTGATGACGCGACTGCTGGAGCCGGAACGCACGCTGGTGTTCCGGGTGCCCTGGGTGGACGACGACGGCCGTACCCGGGTGAACCGCGGCTTCCGGGTGCAGATGAACGGAGCTCTGGGGCCCTATAAAGGTGGCCTGCGGTTCCACCCCTCGGTGAACCTGGATGTGCTCACCTTTCTGGCGCTGGAACAAACCCTCAAGAACGCCCTTACCGGCCTGCCGCTGGGCGCCGGCAAGGGCGGCTCGGACTTCAATCCCAAGGGCCGCAGCGATGCCGAGGTGATGCGTTTCTGTCAGGCGTTCATGACCGAGTTTCACCACCATATGGGCGCCGACACCGACGTGCCGGCCGGTGACATGGGCGTGGGCCCCCGGGAAATCGGCTACCTGTTCGGCATGTACCGCAAGCTCGGCCGTCGGCACGACGGCGGCTTCACCGGCAAGCAGCTCTCCTTTGGCGGCAGCGCCCTGCGCGTCCAGGCCACCGGCTATGGGCTGATCTACTTTCTGGAGGCCATGCTGAACCAGCGGGATCAGACGCTGGAGGGCCGCACGGTGGCTATTTCCGGGGCCGGTAACGTGGCCCGTCACGCTCTGGAGAAAGCGCTGGAGCGTGACGCCCGGGTGGTCACCTTGTCCGACTCCCGGGGCAGCATTTACATCAAGGACGGCTTCACCCGGGACCACCTGGAGGCGGTGGCGGAGATCAAGAACGGCGGCGGCAAGGTCGGTGATCTGGCGGATCGCTTCGACGGGGTGGAATACCGGGACGGCGAACGTCCCTGGGATCTTCCCTGTGACATCGCCTTGCCCTGCGCCACCCAGAATGAACTGGAAGAAGAGGACGCGGACCGGCTTATCGACAACGGCTGCGGCTGGGTGGTGGAGGGCGCCAACATGCCCTGCTCCGGCGCGGCCGTGAAACGGCTGCGCGACGCCGGGGTGGTGTTCGGCCCGGGCAAGGCGGCCAACGCCGGCGGCGTGGCGGTGAGCGGTCTGGAAATGAGCCAGAACAGCCGTCGGGAAAGCTGGAGCGCCGAGGAAGTGGATCGTCGGCTGCGCGACATCATGGCCCGGGTGCACCAGCGCTGTCTGGATCACGGCGGTGACGGGGAGCGGCCGGACTATCTGGTGGGGGCGGACATGGCCGGCTACCTGCGGGTGGCGGAAGCCATGGTCGGCCAGGGTATTCTCTGAGCCGGAACCGCAAAAAAAACCCCGCCTCGGCGGGGTTTTTCCGACCTTGAAAACGGCGGGCGGCGGGCCGACCCCGGCCCGCGCGTTCAGGCCTTACTCAGCGACGACGTTGGCCGCCTGCGGACCTTTCGGACCTTGCTGAATATCGAAGCTTACTTTCTGGCCTTCGGCCAGAGTACGGAAGCCAGAGCCAGTGATCGCGCTGAAGTGAACGAAGACATCCGCGCCGCCGTCATCCTGGGAAATGAAACCGAAACCCTTGGATTCGTTGAACCATTTAACGGTACCAGTAGCCATGTGAATCTATACCTCAAAACTTTTCAATAGGGTGTGCATGCAAACCAGGGGAGGGGTGTTCGGAGACTTCTTGAGCTTCACGCGGAGGAAGGCAACTACCAAAACAAACCACTGCCACAATCTGCAGCCTTTTTGACTTTACCCCCTTTATGCCGCCACACCAACCTTTTTTTGGCGGCTCTCCCGGGCACCCGCCGACGACCCGCTCAGCGCAGGCCAGCGGCGATTTCCAGCTCGCGAATGGACTGTTCCAGGTAGTCCAGCAGGCGCTGCATGGAGGGCAGGGTACGGCGGCAGGCGATCAGTCCGAACTCGATCTGATCCCGGTAGCTGGTCAGCGTCATGTTCAGGGCGATGCGGTCCAGCACCACCGACACCGGGTACTGGCCCTTCAACTGGGCGCCGTTCCAGTACAGCGGCTCCTTGGGGCCGGGCACGTTGGAAATGATCACATTGAACGCCCGCCAGCGCGGCGCCAGGCCGGTGAGCAAATTGAGCCCGGTGGGAGCCATGCTCAGGGCGGTGAAGTTGAGGATCTCCTCCGGGCTCATCTGCGAAAAGCGCTGCTTCGCCTCCTTCACCGAGGCCTGCACCACGCGCAGCCGGTTGGCGGGGTCGCACACATGGGTACCCAGGTTGGCCAGGATCATGGCGATCTGGTTGCCGCCGGCGCTGTCGTCCTTGCGCAGGGACATGGGCACCATGGCGATCAGCGGCTGGTCGGGCAGGGCATTCTGGCTGATCAGGTACTCGCGCAGCGCGTGGCCGCACATGCTCAGCACCACATCGTTAAGGGTGCAGTTGAAGGCTCCGGCCAGCTTTTTCAGGCGCGGCAGGGAATAGCTCTGGGCGGCGAACCGCCGTGAGCCGGTGATGCACTGGTTGAGGATGGTGTCCGGCGCCTGGAAGATGGACACGAAATTGGGGTCGTCCTTGGCTTTCTGAGTGACCCGGTAGATTTCCCGGGTCAGCGCCGGCACGGTGGCGATCTGGCGGCTGGCGCCGGCGGTCAGGCGCGCCAGACTGCTGACCGCGTCCACCGGGCTGCTCACGCCCCGCCCGCGCTTGTTGGGTTTGTAGGCCCACACCGGAGGCAAATCCCGCTCGTCCGGGTCCGGGGACAGGGCCCGCATGCCCATGCGCATGGCCGAGATGCCGTCCACCATGGAGTGGTGCACCTTGGTGTAGAGGGCGAACTGGCGGCCGCGAATGCCTTCGATCAGGTGCGCCTCCCACAGCGGACGCTCCCGGTCCAGCAGATTGGAATGCTCGGCGGACACCAGCGACAGCAGCTCGCGGATACGGCCCGGCTTGGGCAGCGCCTCGTGGCGGAAATGGTGATCGATGTCGAACTGCTTGTCCTCGTCCCAGTGCCACTGGCCCCAGCGGCGCCGCAAGCGTTGGTTGAAGGGCGGTTCGGGACGGCAATAATCACGGATCGACTGGGCCAGTTCACTGACGTATTTGGGGCCGGCGCCCTCGGGGAAGGAAAACAATTGCAGACCCGCCACATGCATGGGCTGCTGTCGTTTTTCCAGATACAGGAACAACTGATCCACCGGACTCAGGGTTTTCATGCCATCCTCACTTTTTATCGCCGTCCCGCTCGGGAACAGGACGCGCTATCTCCTTGGCGTTACGGGTCATCTTAGCAGAGCGACCCGGGTCCTGAATGTGCCTTGTGGTAAACGAGGCTTGGCCCTGGAGCCCACCACGGTATGCGCGATTACACCTTGATCAGGAGCTTGCCAATGCCGCTGCCATGGCCGATGCCAAAGTGCCTGCAAGAAGGTTGCCATACCCGTGAAATGGTTTGGTCATGGCCCCTTGTCAGGGTACTCCCACCAATTTTCGTGGAGCGGGTCATGCGCATCTTCATCATGGGGCTGGCCGGGCTGGGAATGGCCTGCAGCGCCCAGGGCAATATCCTGATCAGTGAGTACGTGGAAGGCAGCGGCCAGAACAAAGCGCTGGAGCTGTACAACGCCGGCGACACCAGCCAGAGCCTGAACGGCTATGTGCTGGAGCGCTACAGCAACGGCGCCACCACGGTGAGCAGCAGCCTGGCCCTGGACGGCCGGACCCTGGCCGGCGGTGATGTGCTGGTGATCGCCACCAGCCAGGCCTCCGGCAGCCTGGCCGGGCTGGCGGACATCACCAGCGCCACCATCAACCACAACGGCGACGACGCCTATGTGCTGCGTAACGCCGACGGCGTGGTGGACAGCTTCGGCCGGGTGGGCGAGGACCCGGGCAGCGCCTGGACCGGCGGTGGCCTGAGCACCGCGGACCGCACCCTGCGCCGCAAGGCCAGCGTCACCGGTGGCGATACCGTGATCGACGATGCCTTCGATCCGTCGGTGGAGTGGGTGGGCTTCCCCTCGGACACCCTGGACGGCCTGGGTGAGCCGGGCACCGGCGGCGGTGGCGACGCTGGTGAGCCGGTGCCCCTGGGCGCCTGCGGCGAGGCGGTGACCCGCATCGCCGCCATTCAGGGCGACGGCGATGTCTCCCCCCTGGACGGCGAGGGCCAGGTGATCGAGGCGGTGGTGACCGCCGTGTACCCGGCCTTCGATGGCTTCTATGTGATGGAGACCGAGGCGCATCGGGACGACGACCCGGCCACCTCTGAAGGTCTGTTCGTCTATCAGCCGGACGCGGACGTGGTCGCCGGTGACCGGGTGCGGGTGAGCGGCACCGTCGGCGAGTACTACGGCCTGACCCAGATCAGCGCCGACCAGCGGGCGGTCTGCGAGCAGAATGTCACCGTGACGCCGGTGGTGCTGACCCTGCCGTTCGATGACCTGGCCAACCGGGAGGCCCTGGAGGGCATGCTGGTGAGCGTGGAGCAGCCGCTGACCGTGAGCGACAACTACGAGCTGGCCCGCTACGGCAGCGTGACGCTGAGCGACGGCCGCCTGTTCAACCCCACCAATGTGGCGGCGCCCGGCGATGCCGCCCGGGCGGTGAAGGAAGCCAACACCCGCAACCGCATATTGCTGGACGATGCGTCCAACGTTCAGAACCCGGATACGGTGATCTATCCCGACGGAGGGCTGGCCGCCAACAATACCCTGCGCGCCGGCTACCGCACCCGACCGTTCCAGGCGGTGTTCACCTACGGCTTCAACGAGTGGCGTCTTCAGCCGGTGGGCGAAGTGCGCTTCGACCCCGCCGCCAACCCCCGTTCCCCGGCTCCGGACCGGGCCGCCGGCAGCGATCTGCGGGTGGCCTCGTTCAACGTCCTGAACTACTTCAACGGTGACGGCGCCGGCGGCGGCTTTCCCACCCCGCGGGGGGCGAAGAGCAGTGAAGAGCTGACCCGGCAACAGGATAAGCTGGTGGCGGCGCTCAAGGGCATCGACGCCGATGTGGTCGGCCTGATGGAAGTGGAGAACGACGGCTATGGCCCGGAATCCGCCCTGGCCCAGCTCACCGATGCCCTGGGGCCGGCCTGGCGCTATGTGGACCCTGGCCTTGAGCGCCTCGGCGGGGACGCCATCGCCGTTGGGTTGATCTATCGGAGTGATGTGGTCGAGGAGGCGGGCACCGCCGCCACCACCGACCGCGGCGCCTTCGGCAACGAAACCAACCGTCAGCCGCTGGTGCAGACCTTCCGACCGCTCAACGGCGGCGAAACCCTGACGGTGGTGGTCAACCACTTCAAGTCCAAGGGCAGCTGCCCGGACGACGGCGTTAACAGCGACCAGGGTGACGGCCAGGGCTGCTGGAACCCGGAACGGGTGGCCGCCGCCGAGGGGGTGCTGAGCTGGCTGGAGGACGACCCCACCGGCGCCAACGACGGCAATTGGCTGATCATCGGTGACCTCAACAGCTACGCCCAGGAAGACCCGATCACCACCCTGCGCGATGCCGGCCTGGTGAATCTGGTGCGGCGCTTCCAGGGCGAGGACGCCTACAGCTACACCTACAAGGGCGAAGCCGGCTATCTGGACCACGCCCTGGCGTCCGAACGTCTCAATGACAAGGTGCTGGCCACCCGGGAATGGCACATCAACGCCGACGAACCGGTGGCGTTGTCCTACCTGCTGCCGGACTACGAGAGCGAACAGCAGCACCAGCGTTATTACGCCGCGGACGCCTGGCGGGCCTCCGACCACGATCCGGTGCTCATCGACCTGGCCCTGTCCGCCGAGGCGGGTGGCGACCGGCCGGACCAGGGCGACGGCGCCGATAACGGCGGCGACAGCGGCGGCGGGGGCTCCCTGGGCTACGGGGTGCTGCTGATGCTGGCGGGCCTGATGCGCCGCCGTCACTGAACCTTACGCGGCGGCCGGATATCCTGGGACCTTTCCGGACTCAAGGAGATCATCATGCCGCCGCGTCGCTTTCAGGCCCTGCTGTTCGATCTGGACGGTACTCTGGTGGACAGCCAGCTGGATTTCGCCGCCCTGCGCCGCGAACTGGGCTTTCCGGACGGGATCGGCGTGCTAGAACACCTGCAAACCCTGGCGCCGCTGGCGGCGGCCCGGGCCCGGGCGGTGATCGACCGGCACGAGCAGGAGGGCGCGGCCGCCGCCCGCTGGATCGACGGCGCCGAGGCGCTGCTGGCCACGCTGCACCAACGGGGCGTGCCCACCGCGATCCTGACCCGCAACAGCCGCGCCGCCGTGGCGCGCACCCACGACGTGCTCAACCTGCCGGTGGATCTGATTCTCACGCGGGAGGACTGCGCGCCCAAACCGGACCCGGAGGGTCTGCTGCGCATCGCCGACCGGTTACGGCTGGTGCCGGCGGATTGCCTGTACGTGGGGGACTTTGTCTACGATCTGCAGGCCGCCCGCAACGCCGGCATGGCGGCGGGGTTGCTGCTCAATGGCGGTAACCAGCACTTCACCGATCAGGCCGACGTGGTGGTCGGCCATCTCGGCGAGCTGCTGGACTGGCTGGGATGATTACTCGTAGTCGAACGAGAAATGTTCCGGCGCCAGCTGCATGGTGCTCTTGGTCGGTTTGAGGGCGGCGTCCGCGTGGCCCTTGGCGGTGGGCAGCATGCGTTCGAAGAAGAACTCCGCGGTGGCCAGCTTGGCCTGGTAGAACTCCTTGGGCTCGTTGCCGCCGTGGGCCAGTTTGTCCCGCGCCACCTTGGCCTGCAGGGCCCAGAAGTAGGCCATCATGGCGTAGCCGGAATACATCAGGAAATCGTAGCTGGCGGTGCCGACCATCTCCCGATCCTTGGCGGCGACCAGCATGATGCGGGTGGTCAGGTAGTTCCACTCGGCGGCGATCTTCAGCAGCTTCCAGGCGTAGGGGCGCAGCTCGCCGTCGGTCAGGTGCTTGCGACCGAAGTCGAGCAGCTTCCTGGAGAAATCCCGCACGCATTTGCCACGGCTGGACAGCAGCACCTTGCGGCCCAGCAGGTCCAGGGCCTGGATGCCGGTGGTGCCTTCATAGAGCGTGGCGATGCGCGCATCACGCACGATCTGCTCCATGCCGTGTTCCTTGATGTAGCCGTGGCCGCCGAACACCTGCATGGCGTCGTTGGCCACTTCCAGCCCTTTCTCGGTGAGAAAGCCCTTGAGGATCGGCGTCAGGAAGCCGAGCTCGCTGTCCCAGCGGTCGTACTTGTCCTTATCGTCCTCGAGGATGCCGGAGATCATATGGTCGGCGTACTGGGCGGCGAAGTAGATCATCGCCCGGCCGCCTTCGGCGATGGCCTTCTGCTTGAGCAGCATGCGGCGCACGTCACCGTGGTGGATCAGGGCGTCGGCCACCGCGTCCGGGTCCTTCTTGCCGGACAGGGCGCGCATGGAGCGGCGCTCCTTGGCGTAGGGCAGCGAGCCCTGGTAGGCCAGCTCGGCGTGGGCGATGCCCTGGCAGGCGGTGCCGATGCGCGCCGAGTTCATGAAGGTGAACATGCACTCCAGGCCCTGGTTGGCCGGGCCGATCAGGTAACCGGTGGCGCCGTCGAAGTTGATCACGCAGGTGGCGGACGCCTTGATGCCCATTTTCTTTTCCAGCGAGCCGCAGGCCACGCCGTTGTCCTCGCCGATCTGGCCGGGCAGGTACTTGGGCACGATGAACAGGGAGATGCCCTTGGTGCCCTTGGGGGCGTCCGGCAGGCGCGCCAGCACGATGTGCACGATGTTTTCGGTGAGATCGTGGTCACCGGAGGAAATGAAAATCTTGGTGCCGGTGAGCTTGTAGGAGCCGTCGTCCTGGGGCTCGGCCTTGGTTTTCACCTGACCCAGGTCGGTGCCGCACTGGGGCTCGGTGAGGCACATGGTGCCGGCCCAGGTGCCCTCGGTGAGCTTGCTCAGATAAGTCTGTTTCTGCTCTTCATCGCCGTGCAACTGGATGGTGTTCATGGCCCCCAGGGACAGGCCCGGGTACATGGCGAAGGACCAGTTGGCGGCGCCCAGCATTTCCTGCTTGAACAGGTTCAGCGACATGGGCAGGCCCTGGCCGCCGTACTCGGTGGGGTGGGAGAGACCCTGCCAGCCGCCGGCCACGTACTCCTGGTAGGCTTCCTTGTAGCCCTTGGGCGTGGTCACCTGGCCGTCTTCCAGCTTGCAACCTTCCTCGTCGCCGCTCTGATAGAGCGGCGCGATGGTGTTTTCACACAGACGCGCCAGCTCGCCGAGAATCGCCTCCACCATATCCGGGGTGGCTTCCTCGCCGTTGGGCAGGGTCTTGTAGTGACTCTCGAAGTCGAACACTTCGTTGATCAGGAAGCGCATGTCGCGCAGGGGAGCCTTGTAGGTCGGCATAGCACACTCTCTGTTCGCAATGCGGGCCCGCGCCCGTGTCGGGCGGGGTCGTCGTATGGCAAGCAATGTTAGCGAACGAGCGTTGACTGACATTGACGGCGAAGCGAAGGCCGCCGGCTGTAGGGTGAATCGCCGGTTGGGCCTTCATTTGCGAACAGGTATGCACAAACTGGAAAGGTCAGCCCTGCTTGCCCTTCCAGCTGTACATGGAGGTGGACACGCCGGTGCGCCGGGCCACCTGGTCCCACAGGCGGCGGGGCAGGACGCCCTTGAGCAGCTCCACGGAGCGGGCCATGGGCGGCTCGATCACGAACGCCTCGCCCTTGGCGACGCCGCGCAGAATGCTGTCGGCCACCCGGTCCGGGGTGAGCATGGGAGAGAACAGCGGAGTCTTCACGCCCTTGAACATGCCGGTGGCGATATAGCTCGGGCACACCGTGGTCACTTTCACATGGCGCTCGCCCCGCTCCGCCAGTTCCAGACGCAGGGACTCCGAGAAGCCCACCACCGCCCACTTGCTGGCGGCGTAGGTGCTGCCGTAGGGCAGGCCGATAAAGGCGGAAGCGCTGGCGATATTGACCAGGTGGGCGCGGTCGGCGGCCAGCAGATCCGCCATGAAGACATGGCTGCAGGCCATCAGGCCCTCGGCGTTGACCTTGAAGGTGTCCAGGTGCTGCTGCAGGTCGACCTGCTCGAACTCGCCTCCGTGGACCACGCCGGCGTTGTTCACCAGGATGCTGATCGGGCCCCGCTCCTCGTGCAGCTGGTCGCGGAATTTCGCGATCGAGGCGATCTTGCTCACGTCCAGCGTGTAGGCGTGGGCGTTGCCGCCGGCATTGGTGATGTGATCCACCACCTCGCGGGCGGCGGCGATGCGCCGGGCGGTGACGATCACCTCGGCGCCACGGGCGGCGAACTTCTCCGCCATCAATTGACCGATGCCCGCGCCGGCGCCGGTGATCAGGACACGATGGTTGTCGAAACGGGGCATGGGTCCATCCTCTATTTGGGCAATTTGATCCCGACCAGGACCACGCGGCCCTGTTCCACGGTACGCGCGCGCAGCTTCAGACCGCTCAGGCGCAGGGTGTCGCCCACCACCGCCTGGTGGCCGAACTGGCGCTCGAACAGGGCTTCCACGGTGAGCCCCTCCAGGGCCGGGTCGGGCTTCTCCATCCCGTACACCGCCACCAGCTGGTCCACCGGCACGCTGCCGCGCAGAAAGAATTCACCGTAATAGCGTTTCTCGTCCTTGGAAAGACGGTGGCACAGATCGGACAGGTAATCCTTCTCGGCCACCGGTGCCAGCCAGGTGACCAGATCGCCGGCTTCGATCACCGGGTTCTCGGCCAGGTTGCGGAATTCCTGGTTACGGATGATCAGCAACGGCGTGATACGCGGGCTGGTGATGGCGCCCAGCCGCTGGCCCTCGGCCTTGGCCCCGGCGTCCACCTCGAACTGCATCAGGTAGCGGTCTCCGGAGGCCGCCAGGGGCACCATTTGCCGGGGTGGCGTGGTGGCCGGCACCGACACCTTCAGCCAGCGCGCCACATAGCGCAGGCTGGTGCCCTGGGCGAGCAGCGAAATCAGCACCACCACCAGGGTGATGTCGAACAGCAGCCGGGTCTGGCCGACCCCGGCCAGCAGCGGGAACACCGCCAGCACGATGGGCACCGCCCCGCGCAGGCCGGTCCAGGCGATGAACAGTTCCTCCCGCCAGCTGAAGCGGAACGGCAGCAGGCTCACCCACACCGACAGGGGGCGCGCCACGATCATCAGGAAGGCCGCCACCATCAGGGCGTCCACCAGGCTGTTGCCCATTTCCGAGGGCGTTACCAGCAGCCCCAGCATCAGGAACATGCCGGACTGGGCCAGCCAGGCCATGGAGTCCATGGAGCGCAGCACGTTGTCGCCGGTGCCGCCGCGCCGGTTGCCGGCCACCAGGCCGGCCAGGTAAATGGCCAGGAAGCCGCTGCCGCCGGCCAGGTTGGTGAGCGCGAACACCATGGCGCCGCCGCTGCACAGCAGCAGGGCGTGCAATCCCTCGTTGCTGCGCACGCGTAGCAGGATCTCGCTGAGCAGAGCGCCCAGGCTGAGGCCCATCAGGATGCCCAGGCCGAATTGCTGCACCAGGGTGATCAGCATGGTCAGCCCCAGGCCCATCTCCGGGTTCACCAGCACTTCCACCAGCATCAGGGTGATGAAGATGGCCATCGGGTCGTTGAGGCCGGATTCGATCTCCAGGGTGCTGGCCACCCGCTCGTTGAGGGTCACCCCGGCGCCCTTGACCACATTGAACACGGCGGCGGCGTCGGTGGAACCGACGATGCCGCCGAGCAGCAGCCCCAGCCGCCAGTCCACGCCGATCACCCAGGTGGCGAAGGCGCCCACCAGGGAGGCGGACAGGGCCACGCCCAGGGTGGCCAGGGTGAGCGCCGGGCGCAGCGCCAGCCGGAAGGTGCTGAGCCGGGTGCGCAGACCGCCGTCGAGCAGGATCACCGCCAGGGCGATGTTGCTCACCACATAGGCCAGGGAAAAATCATCGAACCGGATACCGCCAATGCCGTCCTCGCCGGCGAACATGCCGACCAGCAAAAACACCAGCAGGGAGGGAACGCCCACCCGGGAACTGATCGACCCGAGCAGCAGGCCGGTGAACATCAGCCCGGTCCCCACCAGCAAGAAAAGGTTCAATGAATCCAAATGCGCTCCTGGAATATAAAACAGCAGGTTAAGGTTTGAACATTATATAGGAAGGCGGCGCCGCCTACATGTGCGCCGGCCTTTATTTTGGCCACATTGAGACTATACTAGCGCGCCCTGTCTGGTCATATTTTAGACGCCCCTCTCCGGGCGAAGGTAGAGCATCCCATGGAATACCCCCATCGATTCGGCGTTATCGTGATTGGCGGCGGCCACGCCGGCACCGAGGCGGCCCTGGCGGCGGCGCGCATGGGCGTGGACACGGTGCTGCTCACCCACAATATCGAAACCCTCGGCCAGATGAGCTGCAACCCGGCCATCGGCGGCATCGGCAAGAGCCACCTGGTGCGCGAGATCGACGCCCTGGGCGGCGCCATGGCCCGCGCCACCGACCTGGGCGGCATTCAGTTCCGTGTGCTCAACGCCCGCAAGGGGCCGGCGGTGCGCGCCACTCGGGCCCAGGCGGACCGGGTGCGCTACAAGGCGGCGATCCGCGGCATTCTCGAGAACCAGCCCAACCTGACCCTGTTCCAGCAGGCGGTGGACGACCTGATCGTGGAAAACGGCCGCTGCGTGGGCGCGGTGACCAATATGGGGCTGCGTTTTCACGCCGACGCCGTGGTGCTCACCGCCGGGACCTTCCTGGGCGGGGTCATCCATGTGGGCCTGGACAACCACCAGGGCGGCCGCGCCGGCGACCAGCCCTCCAACGCCCTGGCCCGGCGCCTGCGTGAGCTGCCGTTCCGGGTGGACCGGCTGAAGACCGGCACGCCGCCGCGCATCGACGGCAAGACCGTGGACTTCTCGGTGATGGAAGAGCAGTGGGGCGACGACCCGGTGCCGGTGATGAGCTACCTGGGCAAGGTGGAGGAGCACCCGCGCCAGGTGTGCTGCTACATTACCCACACCAACGAACAGACCCACGACATCATCCGCTCCGGGTTCGATCGCAGCCCCATGTTCACCGGCGTTATCGAAGGCACCGGGCCGCGCTACTGCCCGTCCATCGAGGACAAGGTCAACCGCTACCCGGACAAGAACAGCCACCAGATCTTCGTGGAACCCGAAGGGCTGGACACCCATGAGCTGTACCCCAACGGCATTTCCACCAGCCTGCCGTTCGACATCCAGATGGCGGCGGTGTGCTCCATCCGTGGCTTCGAGAACGCCCGCATCACGCGCCCCGGCTACGCCATCGAGTACGATTATTTCAACCCGCAGGACCTCAAGCACAGCCTGGAAACCAAACACATGCCCGGGCTGTTCTTCGCCGGCCAGATCAACGGCACCACCGGCTACGAGGAAGCCGGGGCCCAGGGGTTGCTGGCGGGTCTGAACGCGGCGCTGCTGAGCCAGGAAAAAGAGGCCTGGGCGCCGCGCCGCGACGAAGCCTACCTGGGCGTGCTGGTGGACGATCTGATCACCATGGGCACCCGTGAGCCCTACCGCATGTTCACCAGCCGCGCCGAATACCGGCTGCTGCTGCGCGAGGACAACGCCGACCTGCGCCTCACCGAAAAAGGCCGGGAGCTGGGCCTGGTGGACGACACCCGCTGGGCCGCCTACGTGGCCAAGCGCGACGGCATGGAACAGGAGCAGGCGCGCCTCAAGGCCACCTTCGTGCGGCCGGGCACCGCCGAGGCGGAGCGGGTCAACGCCCTGCTGGACAAGCCGCTGCCCCACGAATACAGCCTGATGGACCTGCTCAAGCGCCCGGAGCTGAGCTACCGGCCGCTGGCCGAGGCCGCCGGCCTGGCGCCGGTGGCCGACGCGGTGGTGGAACAGGTGGAAATCGCCGCCAAGTACGCCGGCTACATCGACCGCCAGGAGGCGGAGATCGCCAAATTGCGCGCCGCCGAGGACCAGCCTCTGCCGGAGGACTTCGACTACGGCGCGGTGAAGGGTCTGTCCAATGAGGTGAAGCAGAAGCTGGGCGAGGTACGGCCGGCCACCCTGGGCCAGGCCGGGCGCATCCCCGGGGTCACCCCGGCGGCGATTTCCCTGCTGCTGATCTACCTGAAGAAGCACCGGCACCAGACGGCCCGCCAGGCATGACCGACCGGGACCGTCTGCTGGACGGCCTGCGCGATCTGGGCGTGGCCCTGGACGCGGACCAGGTCACGGCGCTGCTCACCTACCGCGACCTGCTGGTAAAATGGAATCGGGCGTTCAATCTCACCGCCGTGCGCGAGCCCGGCGAGATGATCGCCCGGCACCTGCTGGATTCCCTGGCGGTGCTGCCCCATCTGGACGACGGCGACACCCTGGACGTGGGCACCGGCGCCGGCCTGCCCGGCATTCCTCTGGCCATCGCCCGGCCCGGCCAGCGTTTCGTGCTGCTCGACGGCAACGGCAAGAAAGCGCGCTTCGTGCGTCAGGCCCGGCGGGAGCTGGGCCTGGACAACGTGGAGGTTGTGCACGCCCGCGTGGAACAGTACCGTAATGCTCCATCGCAGATTATCAGCCGTGCCTTCGCCGCCCTGCCCGACATCCTGGCGGTGACGGAGCCGCTGATCGCGCCGCACACCCGCGTTCTGGCCATGAAAGCCGCCGCCGCGGAGCGCGAACTGGCCGAGCTGCCGGCCGGCTGGACCGCGCGCGTGGAACCTCTGTCCGTGCCGGGGCTGGACGAGACCCGCGTGCTGGTGATCATAAGGAGATCGCAGTGACCACCGTTTTTGCCATTGCCAACCAGAAAGGCGGAGTGGGCAAGACCACCAGCAGCGTCAATCTGGCCGCCTCCCTGGCGGCCACGCGCAAAAAGGTGCTGCTGGTGGACATCGACCCCCAGGGCAACGCCACCAGCGGCGCCGGGGTCGACAAATACGAGCCGGACTACACCATTCTCGAAGTGCTCACCGGCGAAGTGGACGTGGAACAGGCGGTGGTGGGCACGCCGGAAGAATCCGGCTTCGACCTGATCGCCGCCAACGGTGACCTGACCGCCGCCGAGGTCCAGCTGCTGGACATGAAGCTGCGCGAATTCCGGCTGCGCAACGCCCTGGCGCGCATCCGCGACGATTACGACTACATCATCATCGATTGCCCGCCGTCGCTGAACATGCTCACGGTCAACGCGCTCACCGCGGCGGACTCGGTGATCGTGCCGATCCAGTGCGAGTACTACGCCCTGGAAGGCCTGACCTCGCTGATGAACACCATCGAGAAAATCCGCTCGGTGCTCAATCCCAAGCTGCACATCGGCGGGCTGCTGCGCACCATGTACGACCCGCGCAACAGCCTGTCCAACGATGTGTCCAATCAGCTGATCAGCCATTTCGGCGACAAGGTGTATCGCACCATCATTCCGCGCAACGTGCGGCTGGCGGAAGCGCCCAGTCATGGCGCGCCGGTGATCACCTATGATCCCAAATCCCGGGGCGCGGTCAGCTACCTGGCCCTGGCCGGCGAAATCCTGCGCCGCGAACAGGCCATGCAGAAGACCCAGCAGGCGCCCGCACGAACCGACTGAAGCGAGATCCGACTATGGCGGCAAAGCGTAAACGCGGCCTGAGCAAGGGGCTGGACGCCCTGTTGAGCAGCAACGCGGCCTACCAGGACCATCCGGACGAGGTCAGCCTGGAGAGCGGCGAGGCGCCCGCCGCCGACCGTGGCCAGCGTCCGCCCCGGGACGGCGAACTGCGCCACCTGCCGGTGGAGTTCATGCAGCGGGGCCGCTATCAGCCGCGCCGTGACATGTCCCCGGACGCCCTGGAAGAGCTGGCGGAATCGATCCGCGCCCAGGGGGTGATGCAGCCCATCGTGGTGCGCCCGCTGGGTGAGGATCGCTACGAAATCATCGCCGGCGAGCGGCGCTGGCGGGCCGCGCAGATGGCCGAGCTGGACGTGATCCCCGCGGTGATCCGCGAGGTGCCCGACGAAGCCGCCATCGCCATGGCGCTGATCGAGAACATCCAGCGCGAAAACCTCAACCCCATGGAAGAGGCGCTGGCGCTGTCCCGGCTCAAGGAAGAATTCGGGCTCACCCACCAGCAGGTGGCCGATGCGGTGGGCAAGTCCCGGGCCATGGTCACCAACCTGCTGCGCCTGATGAGCCTGGAGGCGGACGTCAAGAAGCTGCTCGAGCACGGCGATCTGGAAATGGGCCACGCCCGGGCGCTGCTGGCGCTGACCGGCCAGAAGCAGGTGGAAGCGGCGCGGGCGGTGGTGGCCAAGGGGCTGTCGGTGCGCCAGACCGAGGCCCTGGTGCGCGAGTTCGAGAAGGAAAAGCCGGCCAAGGCGGCGCCGCCCCGGGAAGACCCCAATGTGCGTCATCTGCTCAATGACCTGTCCGAGCGCCTGGGCGCGCCGGTGCAGATCCAGCAGGGCAGCGGCAGCAAGGGCAAGCTGGTGATCAGCTACAACAATCTGGACGAACTGGACGGTATTCTCGCCCACATCAAATAAGCGTCTTTCTTCACCCGGTGGACGTTTTTGTTTGCTTATTCATCAACTCGCTTGACGCAGTGGTCGGAGAGGCGTATCAATACGACTCAGCTCCGGCCACAAAACGTTTTGATTTGTATAGATTTCCCGCCAATTAGAGCGTCCGTTCAAATTTTACGCCGAATCCGGTCCTTTCGGGCCAAACAATCGACCCTCGCCGGTTGATACCGGTATACCTTCCCCATATACTTCCCGCGCCAAAGATCAGGGGGTACCCGCGACCTTCTCCTGACACGCTCCGGCGGCGTCAGCAGCGACACACGGGAGCACGGTGGCCAATTTCGACGAACGAGCCCGCAGAACACTGTTCTGGGGCTTGATGCGCGCGCAAATCCTAAGCGCGATGATTTTCGCCGTACTGGTCGTCGTCATCGCCGGCGCCAGTCTGGGCCTCGCGGCCGCCTGGGGCGGCACTATCAGCCTGATCGCATACGCCTGGGGTGGCTTCCAAGTGTGGCTACACCCGGGCAATCGCGCGCCTGAACGCATGGCGGGCGCCGCCATGCGGGCGGAAGCCGGCAAGGTGGTGATCATGCTGGCGCTGTTCGGCCTGACCTTCGCGAAGGTGCCGGCATCGCGCGAACTGACACATGTAGTGGTTCTGTTTCTGGGGTTCCTGCTGGCGCAGATCGCCGGTTGGGTTCAGGTGGCGCACCTGGACCACCGCCTGGGAGCGGAACGGGACGGGCAAGACGACTAGACTGTAGGTATCGATATGGCAGCGAGCTCCGCCAGCGAGTACATCAAGCACCATCTGGGAAATCTCACCTATGGCCAATTGCCCGCCGGTTACGAGCGGACCTGTCACGGTCACGACCAGACCCTGAACGACGCCACCTGGACGTTCGCCTGTAACGCCCAGGAAGCCAGCGACATGGGCTTCGCCGCCTTCCACGTGGATTCCCTGGCCTGGTCCGGCGGTCTCGGCATTCTGATGTGCTTCCTGTTCTGGCTGATGGCCCGCAAGGCCAGCGCCGGCACCCCCTCCGGCATGCTCAACTTCGTGGAAATGATCATCGAGTTCATCGACACCCAGGTGCGCGACTCGTTCCACGGCAAGAGCAAACTGATCGCCCCGCTGTCCCTGGTGATCTTCTGCTGGGTGTTCCTGATGAACCTGATGGACCTGATCCCGGTGGACTGGGTGCCGCTCACCTTCCAGTGGATCATGACCACCTTCTTCGGCTGGTCCGCCCACGAAGCGTATTTCCGCATCGTGCCGACCACCGACCCCAACATCACCATGTCCATGTCGATCTGCGTGTTCTTCCTGGTGGTGTTCTACAGCATCAAGGTGAAGGGCGTGGGCGGCTTCATGGCGGAGCTGAGCTTCAAGCCGTTCGAAGCCAAGGGCCCGCTGGGCAAGATCATCCTGCTGCCGATCAACCTGGTGCTGGAAACCATTTCCCTGCTGTCCAAGCCGGTTTCCCTGGGCTTGCGGCTGTTCGGCAACATGTATGCCGGCGAATTCGTATTCATCCTGGTGGCCGCGATGATGGGCACCTGGCAGGCCGTGGCGGCCTGGCCCTGGGCGGTGTTCCACATCCTCGTGATCACCCTGCAGGCGTTTATCTTCATGGTGCTGACCATCGTCTACATGAGCATGGCGGTGGAAGAGCACTAAGCAACGTTTCCTAACTCAACTGAAGCACTTAACGGGAGTGTAAAGATGGAAGATGTAAACCTTCTCGCGGCGGCGCTGGTTGCTGGCATGGCGGGTATCGGCGCCGGTATCGGTTTTGGTCTGATGGGCGGTCGTTTCCTGGAATCCGTGGCACGTCAACCGGAACTGGGTCCGATGCTGCAAACCCGCATGTTCATCATCGCGGGCCTGCTGGACGCCGTGCCGATTATCGGTATCGCCATCGCCTTCCTGCTGATTTTCCTGTAAGACGCGATTCAAACCGAGCCCCGGTTCAGGGAAATCTACGTAATGCTGAGGTGTTGGCATGAACATTAATGCGACACTAATTGGCCAGGCCATCTGGTTCGCTCTGTTCGTTTTCTTCTGCATGAAGTTTGTCTGGCCGCCCATTTCCCGGGCCCTGGACGAGCGCAAACAGAAGATCGCCGAAGGTTTGAGCGCCGCTGACCGCGCCGAACGGGATCTGGAGCTGGCGCAGGAAAAAGCCTCCGCCAATCTGAAGGATGCCAAGGACAAGGCCTCCGAGATCATTGAGCAGGCCAACCGGCGCGCCAATCAGATCGTCGAGGAAGCCAAGGATCAGGCTCGTACCGAAGGTGAGCGCCTGATCGCCAAGGCCCAGTCCGAGATCGATCAGGAAATCAACCGTGCTCGCGAAGAGCTGCGTAAAGAGGTATCCGCCCTTGCATTGAGCGGTGCCGAGAAAGTGCTGGCCCGCGAGGTAAATCGCGACAGTCACAAGCAGCTGCTCGACGAACTGGCGGCTCAACTCTGAGTGATACGGATGGCACCCCATGGCTGAATTGACCACCATCGCACGTCCCTACGCCAAAGCCGCGTTCCTTTTCGCGAAGGAAAACAACGGCCTGGCGGAGTGGGAACAGATGCTGGATCTGGCGGCGACCGTGGCGCAGGACGCCACCGTGCGCGCCTATCTGGACCAGCCCGAGCTGGATCGTGCCCAGCAGGCCGAAGCCTTTATTCAGGTCTGCGGTGACGAGCTCAGTGAAGGCGCCCGCAACTTCATCGCCCAGCTGGCGGCCAACAAACGTCTGAATTTGTTGCCCACCATTCGCGCGTTGTTCCACGAACTGCTGGCCGCCGATCAGCGCATCACCGATGTGGAACTGATCGCCGCGTTCGAGCTGGAAGACGCCGAAACCGAAAAGCTGGTGGCGGCGCTCAAGGAGCGCTTGGGCCGGGACGTGCAGGTGTCCACCTCCGTGGACGAGTCACTCATTGGTGGCGTGCTGGTACGAGCCGGCGATACGGTAATTGATGGCAGTGTGCGCGGCCGGCTTTCCCGCCTCGCCGAGCAACTGAACTCTTGAGTTTGAGGGATTAGAGATGCAGCAACTCAACCCGTCCGAAATCAGCGAGATTATCAAGTCGCGCATCGCGAAACTTGATACCTCCACCGAGGCACGGAACGAGGGTACGGTGGTATCCGTATCCGACGGTATCGTGCGCATTCATGGTCTGGCCGACGTGATGTTCGGCGAGATGATCGAGTTTGAGGGCGGCATCTACGGCATGGCCCTCAACCTGGAGCAGGATTCCGTTGGCGCCGTGGTACTCGGCGACTACCTGGGCCTGGCCGAAGGTCAGAAGGTGAAGTGCACCGGCCGCATTCTGGAAGTGCCGGTGGGCCCCGAGCTGCTCGGCCGCGTGGTCGACGCCCTGGGTAACCCGGTGGACGGCAAGGGCCCGGTGAAAACCGACCTCACCGACGCGGTGGAAAAAGTGGCCCCCGGCGTTATCTGGCGCCGTGAGGTGAACGAACCGGTGCAGACCGGCTTCAAATCCATCGATGCGATGACCCCGATCGGCCGCGGCCAGCGCGAGCTGATCATCGGTGACCGTCAGATCGGTAAGACCGCTGTCGCCGTGGATGCCATCATCAACCAGAAAGATTCTGGTATTAAGTGTATCTACGTGGCCATCGGCCAGAAGCAGTCCACCATCGCGGGCGTGGTGCGCAAGCTCGAAGAGCACGGCGCCATGGACAACACCATCATCGTTGCCGCCTCCGCCTCCGACCCGGCTTCCATGCAGTTCCTGGCGCCCTTCGCCGGCTGCACCATGGGTGAATATTTCCGCGATCGCGGCGAAGACGCCCTGATCGTTTATGACGACCTCACCAAGCAGGCCTGGGCCTACCGCCAGATCTCCCTGCTGCTGCGCCGCCCGCCGGGCCGCGAAGCTTACCCGGGTGACGTGTTCTACCTGCACTCCCGTCTGCTGGAACGCGCCGCCAAGGTGAACGAGGAATTCGTCGAGAACTTCACCAATGGCGAAGTGAAAGGCAAAACCGGTTCCCTGACCGCGCTGCCGATCATTGAAACCCAGGCCGGTGACGTCTCCGCCTTCGTACCGACCAACGTGATCTCGATCACCGACGGTCAGATCTTCCTGGAAACCAGCCTGTTCAACTCCGGTATCCGTCCGGCGATGAACGCCGGTGTGTCGGTATCCCGTGTAGGTGGCGCCGCCCAGACCAAGATCATCAAGAAGCTCGGCGGCGGTATTCGTCTGGCCCTGGCTCAGTACCGGGAACTGGCGGCGTTCGCCCAGTTCGCCTCCGACCTGGACGAAGCCACCCGCGAGCAGCTCGAGCACGGCCAGGCCGTGACCGAACTGATGAAGCAGAAACAGTACAGCCCGATGTCCGTGGCGGAAATGGGCGTGGTTCTCTACGCCGCCAACAACCGCTACCTGAAAGGTATCGAGATCGACAAGATCGGTTCCTTCGAGTCGGCACTGCTGGATTACATGAACAGCGAACAGAAAGCGTTGATGGACCGCATCAACGAGAAGGGTGACTACAACGACGAGATCGAGGCCGGCATCAAGGAGGCCATCGAGCAGTTCAAGGCCACCCAAACCTGGTAATTCGCTGAGAAAGGATCAGTCCTATGGCTAGCGGTAAAGAGATCAAGGGCAAGATCGCCAGCGTCCAGAGCACGAAGAAGATTACCCGTGCGATGGAAATGGTGGCGGCCAGCAAGATGCGTAAAGCGCAGGAGCGTATGGAGGCGAGCAAGCCTTACGCCACGCGCATGCGTCAGGTGGTGGCCCATCTTGCCAATGCTGATCTGGAATACCGGCACATCTACCTGCAGGAACGGGACGTCAAGAACGTCGGCTACATCGTCGTGACCTCGGACCGGGGTCTGGCCGGTGGCCTGAACGTGAACCTGCTGAAAAGCGTGGTGAAAAGTGCCCGCGAGTGGGAAGAGAAGGGCGCCAAGGTCCAGCACTGCGTGGTGGGTTCCAAAGGGCTGGCCTTTTTCCGGAGTGTCGGCGGCAAGGTCGAGGCCTCGGTCAGCGGCCTTGGCGACACGCCTCACCTGAACGACCTGATCGGGTCCATCAAGGTGATGCTGGACGCCTACGAAAACGGTGAGATCGATCGTCTGTACATCGTGTACAACGAATTCGTGAACACCATGACGCAGAAGCCGAAAACCATCCGCCTGCTGCCGCTGGAGCCGGGCGAGGACGACGAGCTCAAGCGTCACTGGGACTACATCTATGAGCCCGCGCCCAAGGAGCTGCTCGACGAGCTGCTGGTGCGGTTCATCGAGTCCCAGGTGTATCAGGGTGTGGTTGAGAACAATGCCTGCGAACAGGCCGCGCGGATGGTGGCGATGAAAGCCGCCAGCGACAATGCCGGCGAGATCATCAACGATCTCCAACTGGTGTACAACAAGGCGCGCCAGGCTGCCATTACGCAGGAAATTTCCGAAATCGTTGGTGGTGCCGCCGCTGTTTAAGGGTGTGCGAAAAGCAAGCGGCGAGAAACGCAAGTTAAGAGGATGCAAGCATGAGTAGCGGTCGTATTGTTCAGATCATCGGTGCTGTGATCGACGTCGAATTCCCGCGCGAGTCCGTGCCCAAGGTGTATGACGCACTCACCGTGGACGGTACCGAAACCACCCTGGAAGTGCAGCAGCAGCTGGGCGACGGCGTGGTGCGCACCATTGCCATGGGTTCCACCGAAGGTCTCAAGCGGGGCCTCCAAGTGACCGATACTCACGAGCCGATTCAGGTACCGGTGGGCACCAAGACCCTGGGCCGGATCATGGACGTGCTGGGTCGCCCGATCGACGAAGCGGGCCCCATCGGTGAAGACGAGCGCATGTCCATTCACCGCGAAGCGCCCTCATACGCGGATCAGGCAGCCTCCAACGAACTGCTGGAAACCGGCATCAAGGTGATCGACCTGGTTTGCCCGTTCGCCAAAGGCGGTAAGGTCGGCCTGTTCGGCGGCGCCGGCGTGGGCAAGACCGTGAACATGATGGAGCTGATCCGGAACATCGCCATCGAGCACTCCGGCTTCTCCGTGTTCGCCGGCGTGGGCGAGCGTACCCGTGAGGGTAACGACTTCTACCACGAGATGAAGGACTCCAACGTACTGGACAAGGTGTCCCTGGTTTACGGTCAGATGAACGAGCCGCCGGGTAACCGTCTGCGCGTGGCGCTGACCGGTCTGACCATGGCCGAGAAGTTCCGGGACGAAGGCCGCGACGTACTGTTCTTCGTGGACAACATCTACCGTTACACCCTGGCCGGTACCGAAGTATCCGCGCTGCTCGGCCGTATGCCGTCCGCGGTGGGTTACCAGCCGACCCTGGCGGAAGAGATGGGCGTTCTGCAGGAACGGATCACCTCCACCAAGACCGGTTCCATTACCTCCGTACAGGCCGTGTACGTGCCCGCGGATGACTTGACCGACCCGTCCCCGGCCACCACCTTCGCCCACCTGGACGCCACCGTGGTACTGAGCCGGGACATCGCCTCCAAGGGTATCTACCCGGCGATCGACCCGCTGGACTCCACCTCCCGCCAGCTGGATCCGCTGGTGATCGGCCATGAGCACTACGAAGCGGCCCGCGGCGTGCAAACCGTGCTGCAGCGCTACAAGGAGCTCAAGGACATCATCGCGATCCTGGGCATGGACGAGCTGTCCGAGGAAGACAAGACCACCGTGTCCCGCGCCCGGAAAATCGAGCGCTTCCTGTCCCAGCCGTTCTTCGTGGCGGAAGTGTTCACCGGCTCACCGGGCAAATACGTGCCGCTGAAGGAGACGATCCGCTCCTTCCAGGGTATCCTGAACGGTGACTATGACCACATCCCCGAGCAGGACTTCTACATGAAGGGCTCCATCGACGAAGTTGTAGAGGCCTACAACAAACGCGGTGACAAGTAACCTGCACGGGGAGGAACCCAAATGGCGATGACCGTGCATTGCGACATTGTTAGTGCCGAAAGACAGCTGTACTCCGGCCTGGTGGAAATGGTAGTGGCCGCCGGCGTGGAAGGTGACCTGGGCGTGATGCCCGGTCACGCCCCGCTGCTGACCCGCCTCAAGCCCGGCCCGGTACGGGTGAAAACCCAGAACGGCGAAGAGATCGTGTTCTACGTGTCCGGCGGCTTCCTGGAAGTGCAGCCCAAACTGGTCACCGTGCTGGCGGACACCGCCGAGCGCGCCCAGGACATGGACGAGGCGGACGCCGAGCGCGCCAAGCAGCACGCCAAGGATGCCCTGGAAGGCAAGAGCGCGGAGATGGACTACACCCGCGCCGCCGCGGCCCTGGCCGAAGCCACCGCGCGCCTGCGCACCATCGAACAGATCAAGAAGATGGCCAAGCGGTAACACACCGTGAACGGCCGGATTACGAAAAGGGGTGGCTTGGAGCCGCCCCTTTTTGTTTGATAAGGGGCCCCCACCCTAATCAGGACGACAATTTCGAGGATCGAAGGATATGACTCTGGCGGTTGTGATTCTGGCCGCGGGCAAAGGCACCCGCATGAAATCGGCGTTGCCGAAGGTGCTTCACCCGATCGCCGGCCGGCCCATGGTGCAGCATGTGGTGGACGCCGCGGCAGCGTTGTCGCCGGCCAATACCGTGCTGGTGTACGGCCACGGCGGCGAGCGGGTGCGCGAGGCGGTCAGCGGCGAGCGGCTGCGCTGGGCGGAACAGGCCGAGCAGCTCGGCACCGGGCACGCGGTGGCCCAGGCCCTGCCCCACCTGAACGAGGACGTGGTGCTGGTGCTGTATGGTGATGTGCCGCTGATCCGTCCGGAGACGCTGCGCGACTTCGTGGCGCGGGTCAACGACCGCAGCCTGGCGCTGATGACCCTGGAGCTGGAGGACCCGGCCGGCTACGGGCGCATCGTGCGCGACGCCCAGGGCCAGGTGACGCGCATTGTCGAGCAGAAGGACGCCAGCGACGACGAGAAGCGCATCCGCGAGATCAACACCGGCATCCTCGCCTGCAGTCGTCGGTTCCTCAACGACAGCCTGCCCAGGCTCTCCAACCGCAACGCCCAGGGCGAATACTACCTCACCGATCTGATCGCCATGGCGGTGGACGCCGGCATGGAGGTGGTCACCGAGCAGCCGCGGCACGCCTGGGAAGTGGACGGCGTCAACGACCGGGTGCAACTGGCACGCCTGGAACGGGTCTATCAGCGGGTGCGCGCGGAAGCGCTGATGCGCGGTGGAGTGACGCTGCTCGACCCCGCGCGTCTGGATATCCGCGGCGCGGTGAGCACCGGCACCGATGTGACCATCGACGTGAACGTGGTGCTGGAAGGCAAGGTGACCCTGGGCGATGGGGTGCGCATCGGTCCCAACTGCGTGATCCGTGACGCGGACATCGCCGCCGGCGCGGTGATCGAGGCAAATTCGGTGATCGACGGCGCGGTGGTCGGTGAAGGCTGCAACGTGGGGCCCTTCGCCCGGTTGCGTCCGGGCACCGAACTGGCGGCGAAGGCGCGCATCGGCAACTTTGTGGAGACCAAGAAGGCGCGCATCGGCGAGGGTTCCAAGGTCAATCACCTCACCTATATCGGCGACAGCCGTATTGGCAAGGGCGTCAACGTGGGCGCGGGCACCATCACCTGCAACTACGACGGGGTCAATAAATTCCAGACCGTGATGAAGGACGGTGTCTTCATCGGCTCCAATTCTTCCCTGGTGGCGCCGGTGACCATCGGCGAGAATGCCACCGTCGGCGCGGGCAGCGTGGTCACCAAGGACGTGCCGGACAACGGTTTGGCGGTGGCCCGTGGCCAGCAGCGCAATATCGAGAACTGGCCGCGACCGGCCAAGAAGTAGTTCGGTGATTGGAAAAAGGAAACAGCCATGTGTGGAATCGTCGGCGCCATCGCCCATCGTAACGTCACCAATATTCTGATCACCGGCCTCAAGCGCCTGGAATACCGGGGCTACGACAGCGCCGGGGTGGCCGTGATCAACGGCGAGGGCCTGCAGCGGGTGCGCCGCCAGGGCAAGGTGGCCGCCCTGGAAGAGGCGGTCCACGAGCAGAACACCGCCGGCTTCCTGGGCATCGCCCACACCCGCTGGGCCACCCATGGCCGGCCGTCCGAGGAAAACGCCCACCCGCACCTCTCCGGTGACGGCCTGGCGGTGGTGCACAACGGCATCATCGAGAACTTCCAGGAGCTCAAGGACGAGCTGGAACAGGACGGCTACCACTTCCAGAGCCAGACCGACACCGAGGTGGTCGCCCATCTGCTGCACCGCACCCTGGGAGAAAGCGGCGGCGACCTGCGGCGCGCCCTGCAAAAAGCGGTCAAGCAACTGCACGGCGCCTACGCCCTGGGCGTGGTGGATCAACGTGAACCGGACCGGCTGGTGGCGGTGCGCTCCGGCTCGCCGCTGGTGGTGGGCCTGGGCATCGACGAGAACTACGTGGCCTCCGACCAGCTTGCCCTGCTGCCGGTGACCAACCGCTTCATCTTTCTGGACGAAGGCGACCTGGTGGAACTGACCACCGACCAGGTGCGCGTCTTCGACCGCCACGGCGAGCCGGTGGAGCGGGCGGTGCACGAGTTCGACGGCGCCCACGAAGACGTGGAGAAAGGCGAGTACCGCCACTTCATGCAGAAGGAAATCTTCGAGCAGCCGGCGGCCATCCAGCGCACCCTGCAGGACCGCATCGATTCACCGGATGCGGTCAGCGCCGCCTTCGGCGAGGCGGCCCGGACCATCTTCGACCGGGTACGGTCGGTGCAGATCGTGGCCTGCGGCACCAGTTACCACGCCGGCATGGTGGCCCGTTACTGGCTGGAAGCCCTGGCCGGCATCCCGTGCCAGGTGGAGGTGGCCAGCGAATTCCGCTACCGCCAGCACGTGGTGCCGGAGGGCACCCTGTTCGTGACCATCTCCCAGAGCGGCGAAACCGCCGACACCCTGGCGGCGCTGCGCGACACCGGTTCGGACAACTATGTGGGTCGCCTGGCGATCTGCAACGTGGACGGTTCCTCCCTGGTCCGTGAATCGGAACTGACCTTCCTGACCAAGGCCGGCCCGGAAATCGGCGTCGCCTCCACCAAGGCGTTCACCACCCAGCTGGCCGGCCTGATGATGCTGGTACTGGCGCTGGGCCGCCGTCACGGCCTGAGCGATGAGCGCATCGAGCAGATCCTGAGCGAACTGCGCCAGCTGCCCAATCTGCTGGAGCAGGCCACCGCCCTGGACAAGCCCATCGAAGCGCTGTCCCGCGCCTTCGTGGAAAAGCATCACACCCTGTTCCTGGGCCGGGGCGTGCAGTTCCCGGTGGCCATGGAAGGAGCGCTCAAGCTCAAGGAAATTTCCTATATCCACGCGGAAGCCTACCCGGCCGGTGAGCTCAAGCACGGCCCCCTGGCCCTGGTGGACAAGGAAATGCCGGTGGTGGCGGTGGCGCCGAACGACGAACTGCTGGAAAAGCTCAAGTCCAACCTGCAGGAAGTGCGCGCCCGGGGCGGCGAGCTGTATCTGTTCGCCGACAAAAACGCCCGGGTGGCCGATGGCGAGGGCATTCATGTGCTGCACCTGCCGGCGGTGCCCGAGAGCATCGCGCCCATCGTCTACACCGTGCCGCTGCAGCTGCTCAGCTACCATGTGGCGGTGCTGCGCGGCACCGACGTGGACCAGCCCCGCAACCTGGCCAAATCGGTGACCGTGGAGTAATCGTTTACGTTGTTTTCGTGAGCGCGATTTGCCGACAGCGCCATCCGGGCTAAGATGATTTCTGGCCCGGCCCGGGCCCTGAACCATAAAGGGAACGATATGGCGATCATGAAGGAATTCCGCGAATTCGCGGTGCGTGGCAACGTGGTGGACATGGCCGTGGGCATCATCATCGGCGGTGCCTTCACCACCATCGTCAAAAGCCTGGTGTCCGACGTGCTGATGCCGCCCATCGGCCTGCTTCTGGCGGACGTGGATTTCGCGGATCTGTTCGTGGTGCTCAAGGGCCAGGGCAGCTTTACCACCCTGGCGGAAGCCCAGGCCGCCGGCGCGGTGACCCTGAACTACGGCCTGTTCATCAATAACGTGATCAGCTTTCTGATCGTCGCCTGGGCCACCTTCCTGCTGGTGCGCGGCCTCAACCGCATGAAGCGCAGGGAAGAGGAAGCGGCGCCGGTGTCCACGCCGCCCACCCCCGAGATCCCGGAAGACATCATCCTGCTTCGAGAAATTCGCGACAGCCTGAAGCCCCGGGCATGAGCGACGGCGCCGATCAGGAAGGCGCCGACGCGCCCACCTCGCGGGTTCGCCAATCCCGGTTCTGCCTGTTGCCCGACAGCGAGGAAGCCTTCGCCCTGCGGGCCGCCACCGCGCGGCTGGCGGAAAAGACCCTGGACCTGCAGTACTACATCTGGGACGACGACCGCATCGGCAAGCTGCTGGTCTACCGGGCCCTGGAAGCGGCCCGGCGCGGGGTGCGCGTGCGGCTGCTGCTGGACCATGCCAACCAGCTGGGCCGGGACGTGAAGTGGGCGGCGCTCAATGCTCATCCCAATGTGGAAATCCGCCTGTTCAATCCGTTCCGGGGCCGCTACAAGCACATCCTGCAGTGGCTCTATCACGCCCCGCGCCTCAACCACCGCATGCACAACAAGGCCTGGATCGCCGACGGCGAGCACGCCATCGTCGGTGGCCGCAATATCTCCGACCACTATTTCGGGGTGCACCCGGAGGCCAACTTCCGGGATCTGGATCTGTACGCCCGGGGCCCCATCGTCGAGGAAACCCGCGCGGCGTTCGAGAGTTACTGGAACAGTGACGTCACCGTGCATCTGCGCACGTTGAAACGCCGCTCCCGGGATGACGCGGATCGGCTGTGGGAAGAGTTGAATCAGTGGTGCCAGGCGCTGGACGACTTTCCCTACCGCCACGAACAGGACCCGGCTCGCTTCCAGCAGATCGTGCGTGACGCGGACGCCCGCCAGATCACCGCCCCGGCGGCGCTGTTGTTCGACACGCCGGACAAGGCCAAGGGCGTTACCCAGCGACTGATGGGGGACCAGCTGGCGGAACTGCTCAGCCGCCGTTCCCTCAGGGAAATCCTGATCGAAGCCGGCTACTTCATCCCCGGTGACGATTTCGTGCGCACCCTGGGCGACATGCACGCCAACGGCGGACGCATCGCCCTGCTCACCAACGGGCTCGCCACCAACGACGTGATCGCCGCCCACGCCGCCTACGCCCACTATCGGCGCGACCTGGTCAAGGCCGGCGTCGAGGTGCACGAGCTGCAGCCCAACGCCCGCGCCCGCCGGCATCTGGCCCGCCTGAAGCCGGGGCGTTCCATGTCCGCCCTGCACACCAAGGCCATGGTGCTGGACCGCCGCGAACTGTTCGTCGGATCGTTCAACCTGGACCCGCGCTCGGCGAACCTGAACACGGAAATGGGCTACTACGTGAATTCCGAGGCGCTGGCCCACCGGGTGGCGGCGTTTATCGAGGAAGGCATGGCGCCGCAAAACAGCTACCGGGTCGGCCTCGATGACCAGGGTCGGCTGGAATGGGGCGCCGGCGACGAGCGGGGCCCGGTGCGCTATCACCGGGAGCCCCGTGTCAGCAAGGCCCGCTGGCTGGCGTCGCGGTTCTTCGGGCTGCTGCCGATCGAGAACCTGCTCTAGCGGAAACCGGGCTTCAGCCCCGTTCGGTCTGGGCCTGATTCTGCCAGTACGGGTCGCGCAGCTCGCGCTTGAGAATCTTGCCGATGGTGCTGCGCGGCAGTTCGTCGCGACGCTCCAGACCGGACAGACGCTGGCCCTTGCCGAGCTGCTCGTTGGCGCGGGCCAGGATGGCGTCCAGGTCGCCGGCGCCGCCGTTGCGCAGTACCACCAGGCCCAGCGGCGTCTCACCCCACTGCTCGCTGGGAATGGCGATCACCGCCGCGTCCGCCACTTCCGGATCCTTGAGCAGCACCCGCTCCAGATCCTCCGCGTAGATATTGAAGCCGCCGGAAATGATCATGTCCTTGCGCCGATCCAGCACCGACAGGAAGCCGTCCTCGTCGAGCCGGCCCATGTCCCCGGTGCGGTAGAACACCTCGCCTTCCGGGCTGGTCCACAGCAGCTCGTTGGTCTTGCTCTCGCGCTTGTAGTAGCCGCGCATCATGGCGCCGCTGCGGCCGACGATCTCGCCGATCTCACCGGGCGGCACTTCGTTCAGGTCCTCGTCGATGATGCGCAGCTCGCAGCCCGGGCTGGCCTGGCCCACGGTGTCCCATTTGGTGGGGTTGTCGGCGCAGTTCAGGGTGGTGGTGACACCGCCCTCGGTGAGGCCGTAGAACTCGATGATGTTGCCCGGCCAGCGCTTCATGGCGTCGGCGATCACGTGCCCGCGCAGCGGCGCGCTGGTGGAGAACTTCATCTTGAAGCTGCTCAGGTCGAAGCGATCAAAATCCGGCTCCGCCAGAATCCGCTGATACTGCACCGGCACCAGCATGGCGTGGGTGGCGCGGTGCTCCTGGGCCAGTTCCAGGAAACGGTGGGCGTTGAACTTGGCCATGCTGACGATGGTGCCGCCGCCGAACAGGGTCGGCAGCACCGCCACCAGGGTGGTGTTGGAATACAGCGGCGTGGACACCAGGGTCACCGCGTCCCGGTTGTAGCCCAGCCGCTCACCCCGTTCCACATGACGGGCGCGCAGGCGGTGATCGTGCAGGATGCCCTTGGGCACGCCGGTGGTGCCGGAGCTGTAGATGATGTTGAAAGGGTCGTCCAGGCCGGGCACATGGTCCGGTGCCTCGCTGGAGGCGTCGCCCAGCCAGCTCTCGAAGGGCTGCCAGCCGTCGGCCTGGAAATCCAGCGCCACGCGCTGCGCCGGGTCCACGTTGTGGAGGCTGCCCAGCAGCGGCTCGATCAGCTCCCGGTGCTTGGCGGACACGAACAGGAAGCGGGCGTCACAGTCGTTGACCATCAGCGCCAGGGTCTCGCCAGCGGCCATGCCGGACAGGGGCACCATGCAGCCACCGGCGCTCAGCGTGCCCATGAACAGCGTCAGGTAACGGGCGCTGTTCTCGGCCAGCCCGGCCACCGTGTCGCCGCGCCGCAGACCGGCGGCGCGCAGCCGATTGGCCACCTGGTTGACGCCGTCCACGAACTGCCGCCAGGTGAGCCGGCCCTGCTCGTCGTAAACCGCCGGATGGTCCGGCTGCAGGGCCGCCATTTCCCGCAGACGTTCGGGAATCGACACAAAGCTGTCTTCGGGCAGGGCCGGCGCGTACACCGGCATGGCATCGCTGATCGAGGTCATGGCACTCTCCCGGCGTTCCGCCCGGTCACGGCCGGACAGGGGCGCCTTTAATGGAATTTTGTTTTAAATTAGGGTCGTGAGCATACTCTGCGGTATGTTCGGGCTCAATACCGACCGGTCACAAAATGGCGGGCAAAATCGACCAAAGGCTAATAACTCCCGGTAAGGGTCTATGCTAATCGTCGCTCTACAATAACAAAGGGGGGAAGGAGCCATGATCAAGCATTGGTGGAACCGGGCGGCCCTGGCGCTGCTGGCGGCGGGCCTGGCCGTGACGGCCCAGGCGGCCACGCCGATCAAGCTGGGTCTCAACTATCCGCACACCGGAGAATACCGCGAAGAAGGGTTGATGCAGAAGCGCGGCGCCCTGATGGCGGTGGAGGAAATCAACGACGCCGGCGGCCTGTTCGGCCGGCCCCTGGAGCTGGTCGACCGGGACTCCGCCTCGCAGCCGGACCGGGCCCGCCGCAACGTGGACGAGCTGGCCGCCGAAGGCGTGGCCATGCTGTTCGGCGGCGCATCCAGCGGCGTGGCCATCGCCGCCAGCGATCAGGCCCGGCGCCATGATCTGCTGTACTTCGGCACGCTCACCTATTCCAACGACACCACCGGCAAGGACGGTCACCTGAACATGTTTCGCGAGTGCTACAGCGCCTGGATGGCGGCACGGGTGCTGGGTGACTACCTGAAGCGCGAGTACGCGGATCAATCCTATTTCTATGTCACCGCCGACTACACCTGGGGCCACACCACCGAAGCCTCCATGCGCGAGTTCACCGATACCACCGACACCGACCGGCACCGGTCGGTGTCGGTGCCGTTCCCGGGCGCCCGCTATCATCAGATCGAGGAAGCGGTGAAAGCCGCCGCCGACAGCGACGCGAAGGTGCTGGTACTGGTGCTGTTCGGTGAGCAGATGGTGCAGGGCATGACCATCGCCCAGCAGATGAAACTGCCCGAGCGCATGCAGATCGTGGTGCCCAACCTGACCCTGAGCATGGTGGAGCAGACCGGCCCGTTCATCATGGCCGGCGTGATCGGTGCCGCGCCCTGGACCTGGAACGTGCCCTACGAATTCGACTACCCGCGCGGCCAGCGTTTCGTGGAAGGCTTCTCGGAGCGCTATCGGACCCGGCCCTCGACCTCGGCGGCGTCCGCCTACAGTATCGTCTATCAATGGAAGGAGGCGGTGGAGCGGGCCAACAGCTTCAACAGCGCCTCGGTACGCCGCGCCCTGGAAGGCCACCGCTACAGCCTGCTCAAGGACGAACAGTACTGGCGGGGCTTCGATCACCAGAACGTGCAGAGCGTGTACGCGGTGCGCATCAAGTCCCGCGATCAGGTGATGAAGGACACCTACCGGCAGAATTTCTTCGAGATCATCAATACCCTGTCCGGTGACGCCGCCGCCCCCACCCACGACCAGTGGATCGCGGAGCGACGACGGCACGACCGGCCCCTTGAGTTGCAATAGGAGTTTTCATGACCGATCCGTTCCGCTTCCGTCTGCGGGTGCGCTACAACGAATGCGACGCCCAGAAAGTGGTGTTCAATGCCCGCTACGCGGACTACGTCGACCTGGCCATGACCGAATTCATGCGCGCCCTGGGCCGCGATTACACCGCGCTGCTGGCGCGTGGCCTGGACAATCAGGTGGTCAAGTTGACGTTGGAATGGAAGGCCAGCGCCCTGTTCGATGACGTCATCGATGTGCGGGTGCGGACCCTGAAGGTGGGTAACACTTCGTTCGTGCTGGAGCACGAAATGGTGCGCGTCGCCGACGGCACCCCGTTGTGCCGGGCGGAGGTGGTGTACGTGATGATGACCACCGAACCGTTCGAGAAAACGCGCGTGCCCGACGACCTGCGCGCCACCCTGGAGGAGGGCGCGCCGGGCGTGCTCATCGATCAAAGCGGCGGCTGAGCCCGCCCATCGCGGCCGGGCGCTATTGCGCCTCGGCCGCGACCGGTCGTAAGGCGGCGCTCAGTCGCTGACCTTGAGCACCACCTTGCCCTTGGCACGGCGGGAGGTCAGGGCCGCCAGGGCGTCCTGATACTGCTCGAAGGGGAACACCTCGCTGACGCGCGGGTTGATCTTGCCGTCCGCGAACAGCTGCATCAGTTCCTTCACGTTCTGGATGTGTTCCTTCGGTTCGTGCTGAGTGAAAGCGCCCCAGAACACGCCGACGATGCTGCAACCTTTGAGCAGCGCCAGGTTGGCGGGGATCTTGGGGATCTCGCCGGCGGCGAAGCCGACGATCAGGAAGCGGCCGTTCCAGGCCATGTTGCGCAGAGCCGGCTCGGTGAAGCGGTCGCCCACCGGGTCGTAGATCACGTCGATGCCGTTCGGGTAGCGGCTCTTGAGGGCCTGCTTCAGGTCCTCGTCGCTGTAGTTGATCAGATCGTCGGCGCCGGCTTCCTTGGCCACCTGCAGCTTGTCGTCGGTGCTGGCGGCGGCGATCACGGTGGCGCCCATGGCCTTGCCCAGTTCCACCGCGGCCAGGCCCACGCCACCGCTGGCGCCGAGCACCAGCAGGGTTTCCCCGGGCTGGATATTGGCGCGCTGCTTGAGGGCGTGGTAGCTGGTGCCGTAGACCATGCTGAAGGCGGCGGCGGTTTCATCGCTCATGGCGTCGGGCACCGGGATCACCCGGTTTTCCGCCACCACCATTTCTTCCGCGAAGGAGCCGTAGCCGGTCAGGCCCATGACCCGCATGCCGGGCTTCAGGTGCTTCACGTCCGGGCCCACCTCGACGATCTCGCCGGCCATTTCGCCACCGGGGGAGAACGGCAGTTCCGGTTTGATCTGGTATTTGCCCTCGATGATCAGGGTGTCCGGGAAGTTCAGACCGGCGGCCTTCACCTTCACCTTGACCCCGCTGCCGGTCACTTCCGGTGACGGCACGTCCTCGATGACCAGCTTATCGGCCGGCCCCAGTTCCTTGCAGAGAATGGCGCGCATGCGTCTCTCCCGAATAATGTGGGACAAACACGCTAAACCGGGGCCCGGAATTAAACAAATGCATAAGGCTCATTAGAGGGCATGAACGAAATGAATTAACCGCAAGCTGCAAGCCTCCTGGCTTGCAGCTTGCCGGTTAGGGTCTATCGATGGTTGGTGAACTCCACCACCTGCTGGAAGGTGGGCCGGTTCTGCCAGTGGATGCCCGGCACCGAGGACAGGCCGATGGCGCGGTGCTGGATGTTGTCGGCGCTTTCGTCCACGTTCCAGGCGTCCCGGTCGGCCAGGCCGCCCAGGTCGTCCAGGGCCAGGGTCAGGCTCCCGGCCAGGGCGTCGCGGCAGGCGGCGGCCTGGTCGCTGTCGGCGCAGCGCAGGGCCCGGTAGGGGGCCTCGGCGGTGCCCAGGGCCTGTTTCAGCACCCGTTCCAGATAGCCGTAGTAGCCTTTCTGGTAGGCGGAACCCATGTCGCCGGGCTTGTTGTCACGCTCCATCAGCGACAGGTCGCGGCCGTCCACGTCCTCCATGGCGGTGAGCTGAGGCAGCAGCGCCTCGATCAGGCGCGGGTACCAGGCGTCCATCAGCGCCACCGCCGCTTCCTCGTCGTAGGCACCGTCGCCGTCCCGGTCCCGCCGGAAGGCGCCGTTGGCGACCCAGTCGCGCATCAGCGTCACCACCTCGGTCTGCTCCGGCGTCAGGGCGCCGTCCTCCAGCAGATCCAGGGCCCGGGGCAGCACCTCCTGGCCGCGCAGATCCACCACCGCCGCGTCGCCCATGGCCTCCACCAGATTGGCCAGGGTCACGCCGCCCTGGTCCACCAGGTCGCGCAGCCGTACCTCCAGCATGTCGTTGCGGTGGGTGGGGCCGTAGCTGGCGTTGGCGTCGGCGGCCCACCAGTCCCGGGCCGGCCGGTTGTTCCAGCTGGCCAGATAGCCGCGGGCCGGGTTGGCGTCGTTGGGGTGGGCTTCCAGGGGCAGGAAGCCGGTCCAGTCGAACTGGCCGTTGCCCCAGCTCGGCAGTTCCGGGTGCACGCCGGCGGCGCGCCGGGGATACAGGCCGGAATGGAAGAAGGCGATGTCGCGGTCGTCGATATAGAACCAGTTGAAGCTCCCGGTGGTGAAGTTGAACACTTCCTGGAAGCTGCGCACGTCATGAACGTCATTGCGGGTGGCGAGCATGAACGGCAGGGCGGTATCCAGTTCGGCGAAATAGGTACTGCGCTGGCGGGTCAGCGCCACCGGCTGGCCGGCCACGGTGGCGAAGCCGATCACCGGGCCGTATTCGGCGGTGCGGATCACTCGTCGGTGCACGGCGAAGTTCTGGCCGATGCTGGACGGATCGTCGGTGGGCACGGCCAGATTCCAGCGCGCCGGCCAGTCGTCCTCGATCACGTCGAACGGCCGGCACTGGCCGCCCACCCGATAGCCGCCCTCGCCGTGGGCGGGTGCCTCGGCGGGCTGGCAGCGCGACACCACGCGCACGTCGGTCAGGTCGGAGCTGCCGGAGGTGGCGCTCCAGGCGAAGTCCGGGCCCCGGCCGATCACCACATAGGGCAGGCCGGTGAAGGTCATGCCACGGGTGTTGATGTCGCCGCCGTGCACCGCCATTTCCAGCAGCAGCTGCGGCACGAAATAACTGGTCTGCGGGCCGAACACCGCCAGCGGCCGGCCGCTGGCGCTGTGCTCACCGGTGAGCAGCAGGGCGTTGGAGATGGCGTTGGGGAAGCCGTCGCGCAGGCCGGCGATGCCGGTGGCCAGTCGTTCCACCCGCTGGCGGATCGCCAGCCGCTGCTCGTCGCTGAGCGCGCCGGGGACCGCCGTCGCCGGCGGCCGGTGACGGAACAGCTTGTCCGCTTCGATGCGCACCCGCGCCCAGCGCGCCGCCATCTCGCCGTCGTCCAGGGACGACAGGGACAGCAGGCCGCCGAGCAGTTCGCCCACCGACTCCAGCAGGCCGCCGACCACGCCGGTGCCGGGCAGCGCCGGCAGGTTGCCGGTGGCGGTGGGGCACTGGGCCTGGCCGGGTCGCCCGCAGGGTTCGGTGGTCAGCGGCCGGTAATCCTGGTAGCTGCCGGCGTCGAACAGCACGGCGCCGGGGAAGCGCCCGGCCAGTTCACCGGACAGCGGGCACAGGTCTTCGTCGATGGCCGGCGGGGACTGGGTGGCGAACGAGCGGTCGGTGGTGACCGTGGAATCCGGGTCGGTGGCATGGCGCAGGTCCCGCCACAGGTCGCAGGCCGCCTGATCGGAGCCGGTTTCCTCCCGCAGCGCCTGCAACAACAGCACGTTGGCCTGCTCGTTGCCGCCGCCGCCGGCGAAGATGCCCTGGATCAGGGTGGCGATGGCGACCACGTCCTCGATCACGAAGGGTTCCAGCTGTACGCCCAGACCCAGGTATTCGATGGGTGCTTCCAGCAGGCCGCTCTGCACCTTGGTGACGTAGGTGTTGAGGCCGTCCACGAAATGGGTGGCGTCCTGGTAAATCTGGGCGCCGTCGTCGCCGAAGCGGGCCACCGCGTTGGCGATCTGTTGCGTGCGGTCCTCTTCCCGATAGGGGGCGTCCAGGGCGATGTCCTGGTCAAAGGAGAAATCCGCCGGGCCCAGGAACCGGGACAGCTCGCCGCGCCCGGCCCGGCGCAGCACGTCGAGCAGGAACAGCCGGTCGGCGGCGGTCACATAGCCCACGCCGAACAGGGCGTCCGCCCGTTGCTCGCCGAAGATGTGCGGCACGCCGAAGTCGTCGCGCTTGATGGTCACGGTCCGACCGGCGCCCTCCACGGTGATCTCGCTTTCCCAGCCGCCGGCGTCCGGCGCGCGCAGCGGCGCCGCCTTGAAGTAGCCGGTCAGGTCGTTGTCGGTGAGCCCCTCCGGGCTGCGCACCAGGGCATCGTACAGCCCCAGCTGGTCGTCGAAGTGGGGTTCCTTGCTGAGCGCCGGCACCAGGCCGGTTTCCGCCACCAGATCATCGAGCACGCCGCTGATCAAATCGGAAAGGCCGGGGACGTCCGCGGCCAGGTTGCTGAGGCCGCCGTTATCGTCCTGGCCGGGGGGCAGGATATTGAGTACCCGGCCGTAATCGGCAAAGGGCGCCGTCACCGCCGCCGGCCGATCTTGCGGCAGGGCGGGTTCCTCCGGTTCTTCCGGCTGCTCCGGTTCCTGGGGGGTGGGGTCGTTGCCCGGGGCCGGGTCGCCCCCGCCTCCGCCACCACCGCCGCCACAGGCGGTGAGCACGCCCACCAGCATCAGACCGAACAGCACATTCGCGCATTTCATAAACGCCTCCGGATTTGTTGTTTTGGAAGGAGGATCGGAAAGGTCAACCAGATTTGCACGAACGTACGAGAAGCGGGAGGCGCCGCTACAAAACTCCAGCGAAACGCTAACGATCGGTATACCCGGGGCGGCGGCGTCCTGGCGCCGCGCAACCGCTTTCATATTGACATCAAGCGATGTCGATATTGAATATAAAACAACCAGCGGACCGAGGAGCACAACCATGAACACCGCGACTCTCAAGGACCCACAGGCCGAATGGCACGACAGCCGTCGCTATTGGTGGCTGCTCAGTCTGCTCACCATGCTGCTGCCGGTGGGCGCCATTTTGCTGGTGGCCCAGACCGGCTGGCCGCTGATGTGGTGGTTCGGCTTTCTGTTCGTGTTCGGGGTGATCCCCCTTTTCGACGTGCTGCTCGGCGAGGAGACCGCCAACCCGCCGGAGGAGCGGGTGGCCGATCTGGAGGCGGACCGCTATTACCGCTGGGCGGTGTACCTGTCGGTGCCGCTGCTCTATGGCGCCTTCCTGGCCGCCGCCTGGGTGGCGGCCACCTGGGACCTGGCCTGGTACAGCTACCTGGGGCTGGCCATCTCCACCGGCTGCGCCACCGGCATCGCCATCAATACCGGCCATGAGCTGGGCCACAAACCGGACCCGCTGGAAAAATGGCTCGCCAAGCTGGCGCTGGCGCCGGTGTTCTACGGTCACTTTTTCGTGGAGCACAACCGGGGCCACCATGTGCGCGTGTCCACGCCGGAGGACCCGGCCTCCTCCCGCTTCGGCGAGACGTTCTGGGCGTTTCTGCCGCGCACCGTGATCGGCAGCCTGCGCTCGGCCTGGCACCTGGAGAAGCAACGCCTGGAGCGGCGCGGTGAACCGGTGTGGAGCCCCAACAACGACAATCTGCAGGCGTGGGGCCTGTCGGTGCTGCTGTGGGGCGGGCTGGTGCTCTGGTTGGGCTGGGCGGTGTTACCGTTCCTGGTGATCCAGAGTCTGTTCGGGTTGCAGCTTCTGGAAGTGGTCAACTATCTGGAACACTACGGCCTGCGGCGGGAGGTCAGGGCCAATGGCCGTTATGAGCGCTGCCGGCCGGAGCATTCCTGGAACTCCAACCGCCGCGTGACCAATATCTTTCTCTATCAGTTGCAGCGGCACTCCGACCACCACGCCTACCCGACGCGCAGCTATCAGTCCCTGCGCCACTTCGACGAATCGCCGCAACTGCCCGGCGGTTACGCCTCCATGATCCTGCTGGCGTGGATTCCGCCGCTCTGGTTCCGGGTGATGAATCCGCGGGTGGTGGCCCATTATCACGGCGATATGAGCCGCGCCAATATCAAACCGGAGCTGGATCGCGACTGAAGTCGCGATCGGTTCAGAGCTGCTTCTGTTCCAGGTGGTCGAGCACGTTCTCGAGCCGGTCCACCAGCACCTTGTTGATGCTCTTTTCCAGCACCCGGCCCAGCTCGTCGTTGACCACCGCCTCGGCGAGCGGGCGGATGCGGGTAATGAACTCCGCCAGCCGCGCCACGTCATCGCCTTCCGGCAGACTGTTGGGGCCGTACTTCTCGTCCACCAGATGCTCGACGATCATGTCGATGAAGCGCTCGGCCAGCTTGTCCACCTCGCCGCGCACCAGCCGCACATGGGTGAGCACCGCGTCCAGGGGCACGCCGTTTTCCACCAGCTCCTTGCCGGCGTTGTAGATGCGCGGGTAGGGCACCCGCAGGCGGGTGCCCTCGGGAATGATGTAGCCCAGGGTCACCGCCTTGGTCATCACTTCCGGGGTGATGTCCTCGCCGAAGTCGTCGATCAGATCCTGATAGTCCAGGTAGGACGGCACGCTGGGGTTCTGCCAGGAGGTGACCGCCACCTCCAGGCCGAGAATGTCGTTGAGGTCGCGGCCCTGTTCCCAGGCGCTCAGCAGGTCGCGGATATTGTTGAGCGTGTAGCCGCGCTCCAGCAGGGCGCCGATGATCTTCAGCCGCGCCAGGTGCACGTCGGTGTAGATGCCGGTGCGGCCGCGCTTTTCCGGGGGCGGCAACAGGCCGCGGTCCTGATAGGCACGCACGTTGCGCACCGTCGAGCCGGCTTCGCGGGCCAGCTTGTCGATGGTGAACTCCTGGCGCGCCTGCAGGGCCCGGTCCAGTTCCGGGGCGTCGGGGGCGTTCTGGGTCAGGCGGCGCAGCAGCGCCGCCGGGGATTTACGGGAAGCACTCATGTCGGAATCATAGTCCGGTTCGTGTTGACGCGCCATGCGCGGTGCCGGGTCAGGGCGTCACGTCCAGCCGCGCCAGACGCCGCGCCAGCGGTGGCGCCAGCCGGCCCAGCCAGCGCATGCCGCTGGCCTCGGCGCTCACCGGCACTTCGGCCAGATTGTCCTGCACCGCGCCGACGATGGCCCGGGCCACCCGGTCCGGGGTGAAGCCCCGCCGATGGTAGAGACGCTGTGCCGCCGCCCTGCGGCGGTTCTGTTCGTCCTCGTCCACGCCCACGAAGCGGGCCCGGCCGGTGATCGGTGTGTCGATCAGCCCGGGGCAGATCGCCGAGACGCCGATGCCCTGGTCCGCCAGTTCCGCGCGCAGGCACTCGGTGAGCATCAGCACCGCGGACTTGCTGGTGGCGTAGGCGGGCAGCGCCCGGGACGGCAGATAGGCGGAGGCCGAGGACACATTGACGATGTGGCCGGCCTTGACCTGATCGATCATCTGCCGGGCGAACAGCCGGCAGCCATGGATCACGCCCCACAGGTTCACGTCCAGCACCTGCTTCCAGTCCTGCACGCTGGTATCCAGCAGCGGGCCGGCCAGGCCGATGCCGGCGTTGTTGACCACCACGTCCGGGGCGCCCAGTTCCTTGTCCAGATAACGGGCCAGGGCCTCCATGGAGCGGGCGTTGGCCACGTCGGTTTTGCGGCTCAGGGCGTCGCCGCCGGCGGCCCGCACCGCCTCGGCGGTGGCGGCGGCGGACTCCGGATCGATGTCGGTGCACAGCACGGTGGCGCCACGGGCGCCGAACGCCAGGGCGGTCTCCCGGCCGATGCCCGAGCCGGCGCCGGTGATCACCACCAGCTTGCCGGCGTCCGGGCCGGCGTCCGGGCGCACCCGGGCGCGGGCCAGGCGCGGGGTCTCCGGGCCGCCTTCGATGTGATCGATGAACTCACGGAGATAGTCGGCGGTGACGGCGGCATGGCCCAGCAGCGGGCCCCAGTGCCCGGTGTTCATCTCGCGGCGCCACAGGGCGTCGGTCCATTGCTCGAGGCCTTCCAGCAGGCCCGGGCCCACATAGCGGTCGCGCGTGGCCACGATCAGCTGCACCGGGATGGCGGTGCGGCGCGGACGGGGCTGCAGCAGGCGCGGCATCATATTGGCCCGGTACAGGGCCACGCCCTGGGCGCCGTCGCGGCTCTGGGTGGCGCTGGGCGGCACCCGCAGGCCTTCGGTGCGGCGTAGCACTCCGGGCCAGGCGTCGCCCAGCCCCAGCTTCCAGGCCAGGGGCGCCAGGCCGGGCAGATGAAAGGCGCCGATGTACCAGCTCTTGGCGAGCTGCCGCAGGCTGGCGGCCAGATCGCCGGCGCCGCGCCGGCGCAGGGACTGGCCCACATGGTCCAGGCAGGGACCGGAGAGGGTGGTGTAGGACGCGATGCGGCGTTCGGCCCCGGGCTCGGTGACCGGCTCCCAGCTCTGGATCGAGCCCCAGTCGTGGGCCACCAGGTGCACCGGCCGATCCGGGCTGAGCGCGTCGATCACCGCGAACAGGTCATCGCGGAGCTCCGCCAGCCGGTAGGCGGCCAGCGACCCGGGCGCGGAGGAGGCGCCAGCGCCGCGCACATCGTAGGTGATCACCTGGTAGCCGTCGCCCAGGGCCTCGGCCAGGGCGTCCCAGACCTCGCCGGTGTCCGGGTAGCCGTGCACGCACAGCACCGTCGGGGCGTCCGGGTCGCCGCGACGGCGGGTGGCCAGATTGACGCCTGCGCGGACCACGGTGCGGTGTTGCCACTGGTTCATGAAGAAACCCTCTCCGATTTGCCGGACGTTATTGTGCGCGCTGGCCGGGGAACCACCATTCGCCCCGGCGCCCGGCGGCGTCCGTGAAGAAGCCATTGGTCACTGTCAATTTTGCGCTTTTTTACGCGGCGACGGCGGCTTCGTTACCGTCGGTGTGTTCTTGTTAGACGGCAAAGCGGCGTGTGGAGTCCGATAGTGTCTTGCCGTAGTCTTCACCCGTTAATCTCGCGCCCCTGCTTAGGGTGCGCGGCATCGCCGCGTCTGGATGGCGTGATGGACAAAGAAAGGAGGGTAGAGTGCCTAAACAACGTTTTGCGTATTCGGGTCTGGCCGGCCTGCTGACCTTACTGGTTCTGCTGTTCGCGCCTCCCGCGCTGGCCCAGGAAAACAACGGCGCCAGCGGCGAGCCCGCCTACGGCACCCTGGCGGATCTGCTCGAAAACGAGAGTTCGCGAAACGCCCTCATCGAGGAATTGCGCGGCCTTGAAGCGGCCCGCGCTGGCGATGCCGCCGCCGGCGAGAAGGCGACGCCACCGGCGCCGGTGGAAGGCGCGCCGCCGCCGGAGCAAATCGCGGCGGACGCCCCCAGCGGCCAACGGCCGGAACAGGTGTCCTTCGCCCGGCGCATGGCCGCCACCACTGGCCATCTGCTGGCTAACGTGGGTGACCAGTTCACCGCCCTGGGCGTGGCCCTGGGCGGCATTTTCGGTGTCGATGCCGCCGAGGCCGACACCGGTGCCATGGCCAGCGTGGACAGCGAGGCCCTGGGCGCCGCGGCCATCAATCTGGCCATTCTGGTGATCGCCACCTTTGTGGTGTTCTTTGTTCTGCGCGCCATCGCCAAGCCGTCTTTCCGGGCGCTGAGCGGCTGGGCCCTGCGCGGTTCGGAAAAATTCGCCATGCTGCGCACCATCGTGGCGGTGGCGGTGGCCGCCTTCGTCGATGTGGTGGTGGTGGCGCTGGCCTATCTGGCCGGTGGCGCCGTGTCCTCGGCGCTGGTCAATAACGTGGACGCCGACGCCACCCGGCTGGCCCTGTTCCTCAATGCCTTCCTGGTGGTGGAACTGTTCAAGGCCGGTCTGCGCATGCTGTTCTCCTCCGGTTACGAGGGCCTGCGGCTGGTGCCGGTGAGCGCCGATCAGGCCGGCTACTGCAATCGCTTCCTGGCCAACCTGGCCGGCTTCATCGGTTACGGCATGCTGGTGCTGGTGCCGGTGCTGAACTTCAATCTGTCACCGTCCCTGGGCGCCGCCGTGGGCACCATCATCATGCTGCTGGCCCTGATCTACGCGGTGATCGTGATTCTCAAGAAGCGCACCGTGCTGCGCGACCGCCTGTTCGCCCGGGCCGAGCAGACCACCGGCCCCGGCCGGGTGCTGCTGCGCCTGCTCGGCCGGCTCTGGCATGTGCTGGCGCTGGCCTACGCCTTCCTGGTGTTCGCGGTCACCGTGATCAACCCGGACACGGCCCTGCCGTTCGTGGCTTCCGCCACCCTGCTGACGGTGGTGTACGCCGGCGTGGGCATGCTGGTGTCGGTGATTCTGACCCAGCTGATCGGCAAGGAAATCCAGTTCTCCGAGCGGCTCAACCAGTCCATGCCGAGACTGCAGTCCCGGGTGAATACCTACGTGCCCACCGGCCTGAAGGTGATTCGCGCCCTGATCCTGATTCTGGTGGTGGTGCTGTCGCTGGACGCCTGGGAGGTCTACGACCTGGCCGCCTGGTACGCCACCGAAGCCGGCGTCGCCGTGGTCAGCGCGATCGTCGATATTCTGCTGATCCTGCTGGTGGCCGCCGGCGTCTGGATCGGGCTGGCGAGCCTGCTGGAGCATAAATTCAGCCCCCGCGAAGGCGCCGATCCGGCCGCCGCCGCCCGGGCCGAAACCCTGCTGGGGCTGTTCCACACCGCCCTGGCCATCGCCCTGATCATCATGACCACCATGATCGTGCTCTCCGAGATCGGCATCGACATCGCGCCGCTGATCGCCGGCGCCGGTGTGCTGGGCCTGGCCATCGGTTTCGGTGCCCAGAAGCTGGTCCAGGACGTGATCACCGGGGTCTTCATCCAGCTGGAAAACGCCATCAACACCGGCGACTTCGTCAGCGCCGGCGGCAATTCCGGCACCGTGGAGCGGGTCGGCATCCGCTCCGTGGCCATGCGCGACCTGTCCGGCACCTACCACATCGTGCCGTTCTCGGCGGTGGGCGCGGTGTCCAACTACACCCGCGAGTTCGGCAACCACGTGGGCGAGTACGGCATTGCCTACCGCGAGAGCATCGACGATGCCATCACCCAGCTGGAAGCCGCCTTCGAGGAACTGAAGGAAGGCCCCATGAAGGACAACATCCTGGCGCCGATGACGGTGGCCGGGGTGACCGCGCTGGCCGACAGCTCGGTGAATATCCGGGTGGTGATCAAGGCGTCCCCGGGGATGCAGTGGGCGGTGGGCCGCGCCTACAACCGTCTGGTCAAGAAGTACTTCGACCAGGCCGGCATCGAGATTCCGTTCCCGCACACCACGCTGTACTTCGGCGAGGACAAGGACGGCAAGGCACCGCCGGCCTACATCAAGGTGCTCAACGACGAGCGGGTGGTGGACACGCAGGACGGCAAGGGCAACGAGCCCGCCGGCTGATCCGGCGCCCGCCCCCGCCAACTTCAAAGGCCCCGTTCGCGGGGCCTTTTTATGACGGTGGGGTTGGTCCCTCCAGCCGGGCCGCTTAGCAGTGACGCTCCGCGTCGCGGATATCGACGCCACGATGAGCCATAAAAAAAGCCGGCAAGGGGTTGCCGGCTTGAAAGCGGGATCGCCGGGGGGACGATCTCCGGGGGATCGGGAAGGGGCTCAGGCCGCCTTCTTGAGGGCATCGCCCAACAGCGCTTCGAAACGTTCCAGGTATTCGCGATTGTCGTGGTCCCACGGATGGAAACCGGGCTTGAACCAGTCCAGCCAGGCCTTGGCGGTGTAGCGGAAAATGCCCTTGCGGCCCAGGCTGTGGCGCCATACCGCGCGCCAGCCCTGGCGGTCGAACAGGCCACCGCTGACCCGCACATTGTGCAGGTAGAAGGGCAGGAACAGGGCGAAGAACACGCTGGTGGAGAGCACCAGGGCGAAGCAGCGCAGGGCGTAGGCGGAGGCCTGGTCGTCGGTGCCCACCGCCAGTTGGTAGACGTCGAAGGCCACCGCTTTGTGCTCGGTCTCCTCCAGGGCGTGCCAATTCCACAGCGCCTTGTAGCCTTCGTCGGCGCCTTCCAGAATCTCCGGCAGGCTCAGCAGGCCGTCGGCGAGGATCGCGGTCAGGTGCTCCAGGGCCACGGTGCCGGACAGCTGGAACGCCTTGGGCGTGGTCTTCTGCAAGCGCGCCAGAAGCGCCGCCACGATTTTTTCCTGGGCGGCCACCGGCACCCCGGCCTGGTTGACGAATTCGTTGTACTCTTCGTGCTCGCGGCCGTGCATGGCCTCCTGGCCAATGAACGCGGTCACCGCCGCTTTCAGGTCCGGGTCCTGGACGACATCGCGATAGTGACGCACGCTATCGATGAAGAAGCGTTCGCCCACCGGGAAGAACAGGCTCAGAGTGTTCAGGAACTGGCTCACGTTGCGCCCGTCCCGATGCCAGGACAGGGCCTTGTCGGCGTTCAGATTGAAACGCAGATTACGACGCGTGGGCAGAATGTTGATCGCCATGGCGATGTACCTCTGATGATTGTTACATTGACCGATGATACATTCTGCCCGCCAAACGCGGTTGGCTTTACAGGAAGGAACGGATGTCGTGATGGCGAATAAACAAGAGAAGGCAGATCGTTTACTGGATGCCCTGGTGGCCCACGTCCACGAAACCCTGGAGCCCGGCCGCATCGACGGCTGGCTGGAAGGGGAGCTGGACTTTTTGCTGGAGCAGGCAGAGCGGCTGACCCTGGGCGAGATGGTCAGCGCCGAGCAGGTGCGGCTCACCGCCCGCAAATACGCCATCGAGGTGGAACTGGGCGGCGGCATCCCGGAGCTGGTGGGCGAAATGGTGGAGCGCTTCTACGACCACGGCATCCGCACCCGGCGCCGGGTGGGCGAGGTGGTGGACGAAGCCACCGTGGTGGCGCTGGTGGACAAGCTGCTGGAAGTGCCCCTGTCGCGGCAGGGCATCGGCTGGTTGAGCCGCAATCCGGTGCTGCTGGCGGTGCTGGCCGGCGGCACCCAGCTGGGCCTGAAGACCTGGCTGCACCAGGGCGTGCCCGGGCCGGTGCGCGGGCTGATCGACCGGCGCGTGCCGCCGCGCTGGCGCGCCGGCCTGGAGCTGCGCGTGCAGGACTGGCTGCAGGAGCGCCTGGCGGCGCTGCTGGCGGACCCGTGGCTGTACAGCGACGACAATCTGGGCGCCCTGCGCGAGCTGGTGCTGGTGGCCTGGCAGGAGTTCGCCGAGCGCCCCCTGGAAGACCTGCGCGACCTGCTGGACAGCGAGGACATCCAGGAACTGTTCGTGATCGGCTATGACTTCTGGCGGGAGTTCCGCCACAGCGATTACTTCGCCACCCAGCTGGACGCCGGCGTGGACGCTTTCTTCGACAAATACGCGGACCTGACGCTGCGAGAGCTGATCGACGAGGTGGGCCTGACCCGCGAGCATCTGCTGGACGACGCCCTGCGCTTCGGCCCGCCGGCGGTACAGCGCCTGAAGGAAAAGGGCATGCTGGAGGACTGGCTGCGGCGGCAGCTCGAACCCTTCTTCGCCAAACCGGAAACGTTGGCGATCCTGGACGATTAGCCTCAGGCCGGCCCGTCGCCGGCCCGGTTGTGCTGCCGCTTGAGCAAGGCGAGCAGCTGATCTTCGGCCACCGGCCGGCTGATCAGGTAGCCCTGGATGCTGTCGCAATCCATATCGCGCAGGATCTCCAGGTGCTGTTCGGTTTCCACCCCTTCCGCCACCACGCTCATGTTCAGGTTGTGCGCCATGTCGATGATGGCCCGGGTGATGGCCGCGTCTTCCTCGCTCTTGTGCAGGTCGGTGATGAAGGTGCGGTCGATCTTGAGGGTGTCCACCGGGAAGCGCTTCAGGTAGTTCAGCGACGAATAGCCGGTGCCGAAGTCGTCCAGTGACAGGCCCACGCCCCGCTCGCGCAGCCGCTGCAGCAGGGCGATGTTCTGGTCCATGTCTTCCATGATCAGGCTTTCGGTGAGCTCCAGCTCAAGAAGGTGGGCGGGCAGCTCGGTGAGATGCAGGATGCGGTCCACCACGTCCGCCAGGTTGCCCTTGCGGAACTGGTGGGCGGACAGGTTCACCGACACGCGGATGTCGCCCAGCCCGCGCCGGTGCCATTGCCGCGCCTGCCGGCAGGAGCGCTCCAGCACCAGTTCGCCGATGGCGGAAATCAGCCCGGACTCCTCCGCCAGGGGGATGAACTCGGACGGCGCCAGCAGGCCCATGGTGGGGTGCTGCCAGCGCACCAGCGCCTCCACCGAGGAAATGGTGTCGCTGGCCAGGTCCATCTTCGGCTGGTAGTGCACCACGAATTCGTTTTTGAAGATCGCCTTGCGCAGGCTGGTTTCCAGGGCCAGCTGTTCCACCGACGCCATTTGCATGCCCATGCGGTAGAACTGGAAGTTGTTGCCGCCGCCGCGCTTGGCCTGATGCACCGCCATTTCCGCCTGGTTGATCATCGCCTGGGCTTCCTGGGCGGTGCTGGGGAACACGCTGATGCCGATGCTGGCGCCGAGCAGCAATTCGTGGCCGTCGATCAGGAACGGCTTTTTCATCATGTTGATCAGCTTCTGGCAGAGCACGCCGATCTGGGACTCGCCGCCGCAATCCTCCAGCACCAGGGTGAATTCGTCGCCGCCCACCCGGGCCAGGTTCTCGTCGTTCACCCCGCAGGAGCAGATGCGCTCGGCGGCCTGCTTGAGCAGCCGGTCGCCGATTTCGTGGCCCAGGCTTTCGTTGATCGGCTTGAAGCGGTCCAGGTCGATCATCAGCAGGGCGGCCTTTTCCCGGTTCAACCGGGCCAGGGTGAGGGCCCGTTGCAGCCGCTCCCGGAACAGGGTGCGGTTGGGCAGGCCGGTGAGGCGGTCGTAGTTGGACAGGAACTGCACCCGCTCCTCGGTTTCCTTGCGCGAGGTCAGGTCCGAGAGCATGCCCACGTAGCGGATCACCCGCTGTTTCTCGTCCAGCACGCTGCTGATCTGCAGCCACTCCGGGAACGGCTCGCCGTTGCGCCGCCGCTCGCTGATTTCGCCTTCCCAGAAACCGGTGCGGCGCAGGGCCAGGGTGATGCTGCGGTAGATGTCCCGGTTGCGCTCCACATGGGGGTTGTCGGTCATGCTTTCGCCGAGCACCTCCGATTCGCGGAAGCCGGTGATCTGCTCGAAGCGGGCGTTCACCGCCAGGAAGCGGAAGTGGCGGTCGAGAATAAAGATGCCCTCCGGGGCGTTCTCGAACACGGTGGCCGCCAGCCGCTGCTGCTCCTGGGCTTCACGGGCGGCGGTGATGTCCCGGCGGGTGCCGATCATACGCAGGGCGCGGCCGTTGTCGCTCCACTCCACCACGCGGCCCTCGTCCTCGATCCAGCACCAGGGGCCGTTGGCGTGGCGCAGCCGGTAAATGGCGTGATAGCGGTCGGTTTCGCCTTTGAAATGGCCCACCATGGCGCGGCGGATGGCGGGAAAATCGTCCGGGTGAACCAGCTGCTGCAGGTCGCCGAAAAAGTTGCGGAAGTATTCGCTCTCGTAGCCGAGGATGCGGTCGAAATTGGTGTGATAGTTGGTGCCGCTTTGCAGGTCCCAGTCCCACAGGCCGATGTTGCTGGCGTCCAGGGCCAGCTGCAGGCGCTCGCCGGCGGCGCTCAGTTCCTTGTTGGCCTGCTCCAGGGCGTGGGTACGGTCGCTGACCATGGACTCCAGCCGGTCGTTGGCCTCCTGGAGGCGGCGGCGGGCTTCCTTGCGCTCCATGATCTCCTCGGCGAGCTTCTCATTGAGCGCCTCGGCGTTGGCCCGGGCCCGGTCCAGGTAATCGATCAGGGCGGTGTTGCTGGTCTGCAGATCCAGCGCCTGATGGGTGGTCTGGTTGATGCGCCGCGCGGCGACCACCAGAAAGCCCAGGGTCGCCACCAGCATGGCCGCCAGCGCCGGCTCACTGTCGTGGGTCACCATCAGCTGTGCGCAGGCGGGCCCCAGCAGGCAGGCCTGGTAGAGCACCACGGTGGGCAGATGGCTGCTGTAGGCGGCCAGCGCCAGAATACTCAGGCCGATCCCCAGGCTGCTCATGGTGAGCTGGGCATAGAGCATGGAATCGGAGAGCAGGCTGTCGGCGGGGTTGAACAGGAAACCGGCGGCGCCCATGCACACCGCGGACACCAGGATCGACAGGGACACCCGCCACAGGTCGCGGCGGTCGCCGCCGTAGCCGGCCCGCGAGGCCAGCAACCAGGCCAGCCGTGCCATCAGGACGGTCAGTGCCACCAGCGCCCAGCCCACCAGCCAGGGGCGCGGCGTCGGGGTGCTCCAATAGGCCCACAGGGCGACGATCACGGCCAGGGCCTCCAGCACGTTCATGCTCTTCACCCCACTGGTGAGGTGTTGGCACTGGGCGCGGATGACCGCCGTCTGCTGCTTGCTGGTATGTGGCTCGGATGAAGTCGACACAGGTTCGTTCCAGGCTCTGGGCCTCGGGCGCCGTCGCGTGGGTCGCCCGGCTTTTTGTTTGGCAGTTTACCCAGCCCCAGGGAATAGGGAAACCGGATAGCGCGTTGCCGTTCACATCTACCGCGTCGGGCCGGCGGTTCTGATAAACTTTGCCGCCATGGATGACATCACCCCCCTGATCGAAGGCCTCAATGCCGCCCAACGCGACGCCGTGACCGCCGAGGACCGCCATTTGCTGGTGCTGGCCGGCGCCGGCTCGGGCAAAACCCGTGTGCTGGTGCACCGTATCGCCTGGCAGATCGCCACCGGCCAGGCCTCGCCGTTCGGCGTGCTGGCGGTGACCTTCACCAACAAGGCGGCCGCCGAAATGCGCGGCCGTATCGAACAACTCCTGGAGATGCCCGCCGGCGGCATGTGGGTGGGCACCTTCCACAATATCGCCCATCGGCTGCTGCGCGCCCACTGGCAGGAGGCCGGCCTGCCCCAGAACTTCGAGATCATCGACGCCGAGGACCAGCAACGGCTGGTCCGGCGGGTGATCCGCGAGCTGGGGCTTGACGAGCAGCGCTGGCCGGCCCGCCAGGCCACCTGGTTCATCAATGGCCAGAAGGACGAGGGGCTGCGCGCCGCCCATATGGATATCGGCGAGGGCGACCTCTTTCTTAAGACCATGCAGAAGATCTATCTGGCCTACGAGGAAGCCTGCGGGCGCGGCGGCCTGGTGGATTTCAACGAAATGCTGCTGCGGGTGCTGGAGCTGTTCCGCGACAACGACGGCCTGCGCGGCCATTACCAGCGCCGCTTCCGGCATCTGCTGGTGGACGAGTTCCAGGACACCAACGCCATTCAGTACGCCTGGCTGCGGCTGCTGGCCAGCGACGACAACGCGGTCACCATCGTCGGCGACGACGACCAGTCCATTTACGGCTGGCGCGGCGCCAAGATCGAGAACATCCACAAGTTCAGCCGCGATTTCCCAGACACCCGCACCGTGCGGCTGGAGCAGAACTACCGCTCCACCGGCACCATCCTGCGGGCGGCCAACGCGGTGATCGACAACAACAACGACCGGCTCGGCAAGGAACTGTGGACCGACGGCGGCGACGGCGACCCGATCCGGCTGTACGCGGGCTTCAACGAGGTGGACGAAGCGCGCTTTATCGCCGGCAAGGTGGAGAGTCTGGTGCAGCAGGGCGGTCTGCGCCGCGAGATGGCGGTGCTGTACCGTTCCAACGCCCAGTCCCGGGTGCTGGAGGAAGCCTTCCTGCAGGCCGGCATTCCCTACCGCATCTACGGCGGCCAGCGCTTCTTCGAGCGCGCCGAGATCAAGAACGCCCTGTCCTACCTGCGTCTGCTCAGCAACCGGCGGGCGGACTCCGCCTTCGAGCGGGTGGTGAACACGCCCACCCGTGGCATCGGCGCCAAAACCCTGGAAGCCCTGCGCCAGATCGCCCGGGAGCGCGGCCTGCCGCTGTGGGACGCGGCGGCGGCGATGATCAACGAACGCCTGCTGAGCGCCCGCGCCGGCAATGCGCTGCTGGCCTTCCTGCAGCTGGTGGACCGGCTGGCGGAGGAAACCGCCGACCTGGACCTGGCGGAGACCACCGAACACGTGATCGCCGCCAGTGGCCTGCTGGACTTCCACGGCCAGGAAAAGGGCGAGAAAGGCCAGCAGCGCCAGGAAAACCTGCGCGAACTGATTTCCGCCACCCGCCAGTTCGGTGATGAGGACGGCGAGGACGATCCGCTCGCCGCCTTCCTCGACCACGCCGCCCTGGAGGCCGGCGAGGGCCAGGCCGACGCCCACGAGGACGCGGTGCAGATGATGACCCTGCACTCCGCCAAGGGGCTGGAGTTTCCGGTGGTGTTCATCACCGGCCTGGAAGAGGGCCTGTTTCCGCACCAGATGTCCGCCGAGGAGCCCGGGCGGCTCGCCGAGGAGCGGCGCCTGTGCTACGTGGGCGTGACCCGCGCCATGCGCGAGCTGTATCTGACCCACGCGGAAAGCCGCCGGCTCTACGGCAACGAGACCTTCAACCCGCCGAGCCGCTTCCTGCGCGAAATCCCCGGCGAACTGCTGGAGGAGGTCCGCGCCCGCGCCGGCGTGACCCGCCCGGTGGGCGGCGGCGGAACGCTGCGCCAGGAAGATGCCAATGGTATTGTGCTGGGGGCGCGGGTGTTGCATCCCAAGTTCGGTGAGGGGACGGTGCTGCATTTCGAGGGCCAGGGGCCCAATGCCCGCCTGCAGATCAATTTTGACGGCGCCGGCACCAAATGGCTGGTGAGCCAGTACGCGCGTCTGGAAGTGATCTGACTAAACACCGCGATGAATCGCTCTTCGTTAATCCGTCGCACAACAACAACACGATCGGGAGATTTCAATGGATCGTCGTAAATTCGTTTCCGCCCTGGGTCTGGGGCTCGGCGCCGCCGCTCTGGCCGGCTGTGGCCAGGACGACAACAAGAACGCCCAATCCGGTGAAGCCGCCGGCGCGGCCCAGCCCGACGGCGCCGCCAGCAAACCGGCGAAAACCCTGGAATGGAAGCTGGTCACCTCCTGGCCGAAGAACTACCCGGGCCTGGGCACCGGCGCCAACCGCTTCGCCGAGCGGGTCACCGCCATGTCCGGCGGCCGCCTGACGGTGAAGGTCTACGGTGCCGGTGAGCTGGTGCCGGCCATGGGCGTGTTCGACGCGGTACGCGACGGCAGCGCCGACATGGGGCATTCCGCTTCCTATTACTGGAAGGGCAAGCACCCGGCCACGCCGTTCTTCACCGCCGTGCCCTTCGGCCTCACCGCCCAGGAAATCAACAGCTGGATGAATTACGGCGGCGGCCAGGAACTGTGGGACGAGCTGTACGGCGGCTTCGGCATCAAGCCGCTGCCCTGTGGCAACAGCGGCACCCAGATGGGCGGCTGGTTCCGTAAGGAAATCAACAGCCTGGCGGACATCAAGGGCCTCAAGATCCGGGCCCCGGGCCTGGCCGGCGAGATCATGCAGCGGATCGGCGCCACCCCGGTGCAGATGCCCGGCGGCGAGGTGTTCACCTCCATGCAGACCGGCGCCCTGGACGCCGCTGACTGGGTCGGCCCCTACAACGACCTGGCCTTCGGCCTGCACAAGGTGGCCGACTACTATTACTACCCGGGCTGGGCGGAGCCGGGCGCCATGCTGGAAATGATGATCAACAAGGAGAAGTGGGAATCGCTGCCCGACGACCTCCAGGAGATCGTCAAGAACGCCGCCGAGGCGGAAAACCAGCACATCTACGATGAGTTCACCGCGCGCAACGCGGAAGCCCTCAAGCAACTGGTGGACGAGCACGGCACCCAGCTGCGCCGGTTCCCGGACGAGGTGCTGACGAAGCTGTACGAAACCAGCGAGCAGGTGATTCAGGATCTGGTGGCCGGCAACGACCAGGCCCGGCGGATTTACGAATCCTACCGGGATTTCCGCGATTCCGTGGTGCCCTACGTGGCGGTGGCGGAGCAGTCCGCGCTCAACGTCCGCTCCATGGTAATGGGCCAGAAGCAGCCCGGCTGACCGTCCCCCCGGGGCCGCGCCGTCCGGCGCGGCCTCCGGCTTTCTAGTCCCGCGGCACCGAGCGGGTGCGGCCGTTCTCGTCGATGGCCACGAAGGTGAAGTGCCCCTCGGTGACCTTGGCCAGATCGCCGCTGTCCTCCACGATCCAGACCTCCACCAGAATCTGCATGGAACTGCGGCCGATGTCCTGCATGCGGGTGTAGCAGCTCACCACGGCGCCCACCGGCACCGGGCGCAGAAACGCCATGGAATCAATCGCCACCGTGGCCACCCGGCCGCGGGCCCGGGCCCGGGCGGTGACGGCGCCGGCCAGGTCCATCTGCGAGACCAGCCAGCCGCCGAAGATGTCGCCGTTCCAGTTGGCGTTCTCGGGCATGGCGATGGTTTGCAGTGCCAGGGTGCCTTGCGGCCGGGGAGTGTCGTCGTTGGTCATGTTATTGGAATCCGAAAATCCTTATCCATTAAGGAGCCCGGGCAACCAGGTGGCCAGGTCGGGAAACAGGGCCAGGATGCCGAGCATGGTCAGTTGAATCAGAATAAAGGGTATCACGCCTGTGTAGATATGCGCGGTGCGTACTTCCGGCGGCGTGACGCCGCGCAGATAGAACAGGGCAAAGCCGAACGGCGGCGTCAGGAACGAGGTCTGCAGGTTGAGGGCGATCATCACCCCCAGCCAGATCGGGTCCACGCCCATGGCCAGCAGCACCGGCCCGACGATGGGCACCACCACGAAGGTGATCTCCATGAAATCCAGAATAAAGCCCAGCAGGAACACGATCAGCATCACCACCAGCATGGCGCCGACCGCGCCGCCGGGCAGGGCGTCGAACAGGTGCGCCACGGTCTCGTCGCCGCCGTAGGCGCGGAACACCAGGGAGAACAGGCTGGCGCCGATCAGGATCATGAACACCATGGCGGTGACACGGGTGGTGCCGCGCACCGTCTCGCGCAGGATGTGCAGGTCCAGGTGGCGGTTGAGGGCGGCCAGCAGCAGCGAGCCGAAGGCGCCCACGCCGGCGGCTTCGGTGGGGGTGGCGAAACCGGCCAGAATCGACCCCATCACCGCCGCGATCAGCAGCAGCGGCGCCAGCAGGCCGCGCAGCAGGGAGGTTTCCTCCACGCCGTCCACCCGGGCATCTTCCGCGCGCATGGCCGGCGCCATCTCCGGGCGCAGCTTGGAGATCACCAGCACGTAGAGCAGATACATGGCCACCAGCACCAGGCCGGGCACCAGGGCGCCGACGAACAGATCGCCCACCGACACGGTCTCCAGGGCCCAGCGGCCCTGGGCCAGCTGCGCCTCCTGATAGGCGGTGGAGAGCACGTCACCCAGTAGTACCAGGGCGATGGACGGCGGAATGATCTGGCCCAGGGTGCCGGTGGCGCAGATCAGGCCGGTGGCCAGCCGCGGGTCGTAGCCGTGGCGCAGCATGGTGGGCAGCGACAGCAGGCCCATGGTCACCACGGTGGCGCCGACGATGCCGGTGCTGGCGGCCAGCAGCGCCCCCACCAGCACGATGGCCAGGCCCAGGCCGCCGGGGAACACCGCCAGCAGGCGGCCCATGCTGGCCAGCAGGCGCTCCGCCACCCGCGATTTCTCCAGCATCACGCCCATGAACACGAACAGCGGCACCGCCATCAGGCTGGTGTTTTCGATGATGCCGAACAGGCGCCCGGGCAGAAAGGTCAGCTCCGACATCTCCACGGCGCCGGTGAGCAGGCCGCCGAGGCCGAACATCAGCGCCACGCCCCCCAGGCAGAACGCCACCGGGTAGCCGCTCAACAGCACCACGCCCACCGCCAGGAACATCAGCAGGGGAATCAGCTCCATGCGTCCCCCTCATCGTGCTGCACCGGCTCCGGAGCGTCGGTGCCGGCCAGGGTCAGACCGGCGTGGATCAGCTCCGCCACCGCCTGCAGGGTGAGCAGCGCCGGCAGCGCCAGCAGCAGGCTCTTGAGCACGAACACCAGCGGCAGGCCGCCGTTGTCGGAGGCCTCCAGGCCGGCCCAGCTGTTCAGTACGTAATGAAGGCACAGCGTGAAGATGGCGACGCACAGCGGCAGCAGCAGCAACAGGGTACCGAGCAGATTGACCAGCGCCTTACGGCGGGGGCTGAAGTGCTGGTAGAAGACGTCGACGCGGACGTGTTCGTCCAGGGCCAGGGTATAGGCGGCGCCGAGCATGAACAGCGCCCCGTGCAGATAGGTGATGCTCTCCTGGAGGGCGATATTGCCGATGCCGAAGCCGTAGCGCAGCACCACCACCAGCACCATCAGCAGCACCATGGCGATGGCGAACCAGGCGCAGCAGTGGCCCACTCCGCAGGTAAAGGCGGTGAGCCGCCGCTGCCAGCGCATCAGCGCCTGTTGTTGTCGTGAAATCAAATTTGCCTCGCCGGATCCCGGGTCCGGCGCGAATTATACGGATGATGGGCCTTCAGGTCAGCAAACACGCGGGTTGCGCAGCCTTTTTGTATCACTTTTTCGTGCCCTGGCGACGCCGGGGAGGCGGCCCGGGGCGGATTTGTCATCTTAGTGTCATTTAGCGGTTTCATACTGCCCCGCGACTGGAAAACCGGGCGGCGGCCGTCGCGAACCGTGTCACAGTTCCACCGTGTCACATTGTTGCAATGGTCCTTGCCCACAATCGACCTCCCCTGGCCCGGGCACCGTCGGGGGATCCGGATCAGCGAGCCCGGGCAAGGGCGGCATCGAAGGCGATGTCGCTCCATTCGCAGATGCAGATGAGGATTCAACAATGCGTTTCAAGAAAGCTCTTGGTTTGGCCTTCGCCGCCGTTTCCATGACCGCCGCCGCGGCGCCGGCCATGGCCCGTGACACCATTCAGATCGCCGGCTCTTCCACCGTGCTGCCCTACGCCAGCATCGTGGCCGAGCAGTTCGGCAATGCCTTCCCGTTCAACACCCCGGTGGTCGGCTCCGGCGGCTCCAGCGGCGGCCTGCGTCAGTTCTGCCAGGGCGTCGGTGAGAACACCATCGACATCGCCAACGCTTCCCGCGCCATCAAGTCCAGCGAGATCGAAAGCTGCGGCAAGGCCGGCGTGAAGGAAATCCTGGAAGTGCGCTTCGGCTACGACGGCATTGTGTTCGCCTCCAACGCCAGCAAGGGCACCTTCAAGCTGAAGCCGGAGCACGTGTACAAGGCGATCGCCGCCCAGGTACCGAAAGACGGCAAAATGGTGGCCAACCCCTACACCAAGTGGTCCCAGATCGATAAGTCCCTGCCGGACCAGGAAATCGTGCTGGTGATCCCGGCCTCCAACCACGGCACTCGTGAAGTGTTCGAAGAGAAAGTGGTATTGGACGGCTGCAAGGCGAAAAACGAGGAAGACTGCCTGAAGTTCCGTCAGGACGGCCGCGTCATCGAGATCTCCGGTGACTACACCGAAACCCTGGCCCGCCTGCAGGCGCAAGCCGACGCGGTGGGTGTGTTCGGTCTGGGCTTCTACGAGCAGAACCGTGACCGCCTGAAAGTGGCCACCATCAACGGCATCACCCCGACCCTGGAAACCATCGGCTCCGGCGAATACCCGGTGTCCCGCCCGCTGTTCTTCTACGTGAAGGGCGAGCACATCGGTTCCATCCCGGGCATCGAGGAGTACGTGCAGTACTTCCTGAGCGAAGATGTGTCCGGCTTCGGCAGCCAGCTGGAAGAGATCGGTCTGATCCCGCTGAACGACAAAGAGCGTGAGCAGGCGATCGCTGATTTCAAAGACCGCAAGGTCGTCAGCAAGTAAGATAGGCAGCCATGCCAATCACGGCCCCCGTCGGTGGTACGCCTTCGGGGGTCGTTGTTTAAATACGGTCAAGTGGAGTCACGATGGACAACATGACGCTGATCGTTCTGCTCCTGATCCTGATGGGCGTGGCCTATCAACTGGGTCTCACGCGGAGCCGCGCGGTCGCCAGCAACACCACCGGGCGCATGAACTCCCGGCCCGGCTACTACGGCTGGCTGGTGGCGCTGTGGTGCGGTCTGCCGGCGTTACTGGTGTTCGTGCTCTGGACCCTGCTGGAACCCGCGGTGATCCGCTCCGTGGTGTTCTCGCAACTGCCGCCGGAAATGTCCAACCTGTCCTCCCAGCAGGTCGGCAATCTGATGCAGCGGCTCGGCGACATCGCCAGTGGCTACGGCGTCTCCGGGGAGCCGGCGCCCTATGAAGTGGCGGCGGCGGAAACGCTGGCGCGGCTGCGCGACATCGGCGAGCTGGCCAAGATCGCGGTGATGGCGTCCCTGGCCCTGGCCGGGCTGTTCATCGCCCGGGGTCGTATCCGCCCGCAACTGCGGGCACGCAATCATGTGGAGAAGGTGGTCAACGCCGGTCTGTTGCTGTGTTCCGGCGTGGCGATCCTCACCACCGTGGGCATCGTGTTCTCCATGTTCGGGGAAGCGATGCGCTTCTTTTCGTTCGTCAATCCGCTGGACTTCTTCTTCGGTCTGAACTGGAACCCGCGTTTCAGCAGTACCGGCCACAGCAGCTACGGCGATTTCGGTCTACTGCCGCTGCTCTGGGGCACGCTGATGATCAGCATCATCGCATTGCTGGTGGCGGTGCCGGTGGGGTTGATGACCGCCATTTACATGTCGGAGTACGCGCCCTCCTGGCTGCGCTCCTTCGCCAAGCCGGTGATCGAAGTGCTCGCCGGCATCCCGACCATCGTCTACGGCGTGTTCGCGCTGATGGTGGTGGGCCCGTTTTTCTCCAATCTGGGTGACCTGGTCGGCATCCAGATTCGTTCCACCAGCGCCCTTACCGCCGGTTTCGTGATGGGCGTGATGATCATCCCGTTCGTGTCGTCGCTGTCCGACGACATCATCTCCCAGGTGCCGCAATCCCTGCGCGACGGCTCGTTGGGCATGGGCGCCACCAAGTCGGAGACCATTCGTCAGGTGGTGCTGCCGGCGGCGCTGCCGGGCATCGTCGGCGCCTTCCTGCTGGCCGCCAGCCGCGCCATCGGCGAAACCATGATCGTGGTGCTGGCCGCCGGCAACAGCCCGGTGCTGCACGCCAATCCGTTCGAGGCGGTGTCCACGGTGACGGTGACCATCGTCAACCAGCTGACTGGTGACACCGACTTCGCTAGCCCGCAGTCCCTGGTGGCGTTCGCGCTGGGTCTGACCCTGTTCGTGATCACCCTGGGCCTGAACGTGGTGGCCCTGTACATCGTCCGCAAATACCGGGAGCAATACGACTGATGGCCAACAGTACGATGGAGTCCGGTGTCGACCCGCGTGCGCGGATCCAGAGTCAGGTGGAGCAGAGCCTGCGCCGCCGCCATGCCAGGGAAAAACGCTTCCGCCGCTTCGGCCTCACCGCGGTGATGCTGGGGCTGGCGTTCGTGGCGGTGCTGTTCGTGAGCATCTTCTCCCGCGGCCTGCCGGCCTTCTGGCAATCCACCCTGACCCTGGACGTGCGCTTCGATCCGGCGGTGCTGGACATGGGGCCGCCGCCGCAGCAGAAACCGGAGGAGTCGCCCCGGGACTTCCAGCAGCGCCTCAACGCCTGGAATTTCCAGCTCACCATGGCGAGCTGGAACACCATTCTCGAGGACGCGCTGATCGCCGAGAAGCCGGCGCTGGAGGAACACCGCCGGCAGCTGCGCAAGCTGTTCACCAGCGGCGCCAAGTACCGGCTGCGCGATATGGTGGCGGAGAACCCGTCGCTGATCGGCCAGAGCCGCGAGGTCACCTTGCTCGCCGACGCGGAAGTGGACGTCTGGATTCGCGGCAATATCGACCGCAGTCTGCCGGATGCGCGGCTGCAGCTCAGCCCGGAGGTGCGCCGCATCGCCGATGAACTGCACGAGGACGGCCTGCTCAACGTCACCTTCAGCACCACGCTGTTCACCAATTCGGACTCGCGCAGCTCGCCGGCGTCCGCCGGTCTGGCCGGCGCCTTCATGGGCTCGCTGTTCATGATGCTGGTGGTGATCGTGCTGGCGGTGCCGGTGGGCGTGGCCAGCGCCATTTACCTGGAGGAGTTCGCGCCCAAGAACAAACTGGTCGATCTGATCGAGGTGAACATCAACAATCTGGCGGCGGTGCCGTCCATCGTGTTCGGTCTGCTGGGCGCCTCGATCTTCATCAACTGGTTCCGGCTGCCGCTGTCCGCCCCATTGGTGGGCGGTCTGGTGCTCAGCCTGATGACCCTGCCCACGGTGATCATCACCACCCGCTCCGCGCTCAAGGCGGTGCCGCCCTCGATCCGTCAGGCGGCGCTGGCGCTGGGCGCCTCGCGGGTGCAGACGGTGTTCCAGCAGGTGCTGCCGCTGGCGATTCCGGGCATCCTGACCGGGGCCATCATCGGCGTGGCCCAGGCGCTGGGGGAAACGGCGCCCCTGCTTTTGATCGGCATGAACGCCTTCGTGGCCAACATTCCGACCACGCCGTTTGAACAATCCACGGCCCTGCCAGTCCAGATCTATCTCTGGCAGGGGAATGAGATGCGCAACTTCTTCGAAGCGCGCACCTCGGCGGCGATCATCGTCCTGCTGTTGATGATGATCAGCCTCAATGCATTCGCCATTTGGCTGCGCAAGAAATTCGAGAGAAGGTGGTGACAATGAAGATGGTTGATCCGGAAGTGATGGTCCAGCGCAAGGACGACCGGCAATCCCAGTCGCCGGCGTCGCAAACCGTCAAGATCAGTGCCAGGGACGTGAAGATTTATTACGGCGACACCCAGGCCATCAAGGGCATTGATCTGGACATCATGGAAAACGAGGTGATCTCGTTCATCGGCCCGTCCGGGTGTGGCAAGTCCACCTTCCTGCGCGCGCTGAACCGCATGAACGACACCATCGAGGGCAGCCGCCTGGAAGGCACCGTGACCCTGGACGGCGAGGACATCTACGACCCGTCCCTGGACGTGGTGCTGCTGCGCGCCAAGGTGGGCATGGTGTTCCAGAAGCCCAACCCGTTCCCGAAGTCGATCTACGACAACATCGCCTATGGCCCGCGCCTGCACGGTCTGGCCAAGCGCAAATACGACCTGGACGAGATCGTCGAGACCAGCCTGCGCAAGGCCGGTCTGTGGGACGAGGTGAAGGACCGTCTCGACAAGCCGGGCACCGGCCTGTCCGGCGGCCAGCAACAGCGGCTGTGCATCGCCCGGGCCATCGCCGTGAGCCCGGAAGTGATTCTGATGGACGAGCCCTGCTCGGCGCTGGACCCCATCGCCACCGCCAAGATCGAGGAGCTGATCGATGAGCTCACCGAGTCCTACACCATCGTCATCGTCACCCACTCCATGCAGCAGGCGGCGCGGGTGTCCCATCGCACCGCCTACTTCCATCTGGGCGAACTGGTCGAGGTGAACGACACCGAGACGGTGTTCACCAAACCGGAAAACGAACTCACCGAAGCCTACATCACCGGCCGCTTCGGCTAAGGCCAGAGGTCCAAGGAGAACAAAACATGGATCGCATGCATTTTGGTCAGCACAGCTCCTCGCAGTTCAACGAAGCGCTGGAGTCGATTCGCAACCACCTGATGGAGATGGGTGGCCTGGTGGAGAAGCAGGTGGTCGACGCCCTGGAAGCTCTGCTGCGCGCCGATTCCGGCCTGGCCGAGAAGGTGCTGCAGACCGAGGAAAAGGTCGACCAGCAGGAAATCCAGATCGACGAGGAATGCGCCCGGGTGCTGGCCCTGCGCCATCCGGCGGCCTCCGACCTGCGCCTGATCATCGCCGTGTCCAAGGCGGTGTCCGACCTGGAGCGGATCGGCGACGAGTCCGCCAAGATCGCCGCCATGGCCCTTCAGCTGGCCGAGGAAGGCGAGTCCCCGCGCGGCTACGTGGAAGTGCGCCACATCGGCAACCACGTGCGCAACATGCTGCGCGACACCCTGGACGCTTTTGCCCGCTTCGACGCCGACAAGGCGGTGGAAGTGGCCGCCGAGGACACCGAGGTGGACATGGAGTACCGCTCCGCCATGCGCGCCCTGGTGACCTTCATGATGGAGGATCCGCGGGCCATTTCCCGGGTGCTCAATATCATCTGGTCCCTGCGCGCCCTGGAACGCATCGGCGACCACGCCCGCAACATCGGCGAGCAGGTGATCTTCCTGGTCAAGGGCACCGACGTGCGGCACATCTCCATTGATCAGATGGAGAAAGAGGTGAAAAAACCCTGAGGGATCCGTACCCTGAACCCGGTTTTCTGCCATAAAACCTTCACGGACCCGGCCTTGCGCCGGGTCTTTTTTGGTTTAATATATTCGTTAATCCGGATATACGAATTTACAAGACAGGCCCCGGCCGATCACGAGGAACCCGCCATGCACGCCGTCCAGACCGCCCCCGTCGAAGTGTCCGTTGCCAGCCTGTGCAAGTGCCTGGGCGATGAGCTGCGGCTCGGCCTGGTGTGCCTGATGGGTACGGATCGGGAAGTGTGTGTGTGCGATCTGGTGGCGGCCCTGGACGCGCCCCAGTCCACCATCTCACGCCACCTGGCCCAGCTCCGTCAGTGCGGCCTGGTGGTGGCCCGGCGCCAGGGCACCTGGATGTACTACCGGATCAATGGCGCCCTTCCGGAGTGGGCGCTCACTGTCATTGAGAGCATGGTGGTGGAAGGGCGGCGCCAGCTGGGCCTGCGACCGCTGCAAGGGCATTGCTGTTGAACCGACCCCGGTTCCCTGGAGAAACGATCATGAAAACGCCGCTGAAATTGCTGTTTCTTTGCACCGCCAATTCCTGCCGCTCGATCCTCGGCGAGGCGCTGGCCAACCACCTGGGCGAGGGCCGTCTGTTGGCCCGCAGCGCCGGCAGCCATCCCTCCGGCCAGGTCAACGCTCGGGCGCTGGCGGTACTGGAGCGCCACGGGGTGCCGGTGGGCGAGCCCACCTCCAAATCCATGGACGACCTGGGCGACCAGTGGTTCGACGTGGTCATCACGGTGTGCGACGCCGCCGCCGGCGAAGCCTGCCCGGTGTGGCTGTCCGAGTCCGCCAAGGTGCACTGGGGGATCCCGGACCCGGCCGCCGCCCAGGGCGATGAGGCACACATCCAGGCGGTGTTCGAGGACACCTATGCGCGGCTGCGGGCGCGCCTGGAGGAGGTGGTGGCGCTGGATCTGGAGGCCCTGAACCCGCTTGGCCTGACCGCGGCACTGCAAAAGATCCACCGGGACCAGGGCGACCACTGATGCCGTTCTTCGAGCGCTTCTTGAGTGTCTGGGTGGGTCTGGCGATCGTCGCCGGCGTCGCCCTGGGGCTGGCGGCACCGGGCCTGTTCCAGGCGGTGGCCGGCTTCGAGGTGGCCCATGTGAACCTGGCGGTGGCGGTGTTCATCTGGGTGATGATCTACCCGATGATGATCCAGATCGACTTCGCCGCCATGAAGCGGGTGGGCGACAAGCCCAAGGGCCTGCTGCTCACCCTGGTGGTGAACTGGCTGATCAAGCCGTTCACCATGGCCGCCCTGGGCTGGCTGTTCTTCAAGGTGCTGTTCGCCGACCTGGTGGACCCGCAGACCGGCAGCGAGTACATCGCCGGCATGATCCTGCTGGGCGTGGCGCCGTGCACCGCCATGGTGTTCGTATGGAGCCACCTCACCAAGGGCGACGCCAACTACACCCTGGTGCAGGTGTCGGTGAACGACGTGATCATGGTGTTCGCCTTCGCCCCCATCGCCGCGCTGTTGCTTGGGGTCAGCGACATCACCGTGCCCTGGGACACGCTGGTGTTGTCCACGGTGCTGTACGTGCTTCTGCCGCTGGTGGCCGGGGCGCTCACCCGCCGCTGGCTGAGCGGGCGCGGCGGCGAGAAGGCGGTGGATGACTTCGTCCATGCGCTCAAGCCGGTCAGCGTCCTGGGCCTGCTGGCCACGGTGGTGCTGCTGTTCGGCTTCCAGGCTCAGACCATTCTCGCCAAGCCCCAGGCCATCGTGCTGATCGCCATACCGCTGCTGATCCAGACCTACGGCATCTTCCTGATCGCCTTCGTCGCCGCCCGCTGGCTGCGCCTGCCCCATAACGTGGCCGGCCCGGCCTGCCTGATCGGCACCTCCAACTTTTTCGAGCTGGCGGTGGCGGTGGCCATCAGCCTGTTCGGGCTGTCCTCCGGCGCGGCTCTCGCCACGGTGGTGGGGGTTCTGGTGGAAGTGCCGGTGATGTTGTCGTTGGTGGCGATCGTTAATCGCACCCGGCATTGGTTTGAAGAGTAGTTAAAAGTTGAAAGTTAAAAGTTGAAACGCGGAAATAAGCCCTGCCGTTGGCAAGGCCGTGCCCGCGCTTTTAACTTTCAACTTTTAACTTTCTACTCGTCACCAGGCATCGCCGGCGTACCAGGTGGCGAGGCTCACTTCGGTGGATCCGGCGGTGTCGCCGAACCAGAGCTGGCCGTCCTGGATCATCGCCTGCAGCTGCATGGCGCGCTGGCAATAGCCGGCCAGCGCCGCTTCGCTGGCGGGGTCCACGTTGACGATGCGCAGGTTGGCGAACCGCCGGACCTTGTCTTGCATGCCCTCCCACCAGACCTGGGGGCCGCGTTGTCCGTAGACATAAACGGTGACCCGGCGCGCCAGCCCGCAGGCTTTGCGCAGCCGTTTCTCGTCGGGCATGCCCAGTTCAATCCAGTGCGTCAGCGTTTGATCCGGCTCGTGCTGCCACAGGTCCGGTTCCTCGGTGCTGGAGAGCCCGCGGGTAAAGGACAGATCCTCGTGGGCATTGAGCGCGAAGGCCATCAGCCGCAGCATCATGCGTGCCTCGGTCTCGGAAGGGTGCAACGCCACCGTCAGGTTGTGGGTGGCGTAGTAATCCCGGTCCATGTCCGAGACGGTCAGTTCCGCTTTGTGGATGGTGGCGGTCAGCGCCATGCGGGTTTCTCCCCAGGTCAGATCAGTGCCCAGACACCGAAGGCGATGAACAGGGCGGCGCTGATCCGGTGGGCCCACACCTCGAAACGCTCGCTGGCGAGACGGTGGGCCACCCAGATCACCGGCAGGTTGGCGGCGATCATACCCGTGGTGGTACCCAGAAGCACCGGCCAGAACTCCTGGAAGCGCACCGCCAGGGCCACCGTGGCCACCTGGGTCTTGTCGCCGATCTCGGCGATGAAGAACAGCACCAGGCTGGTCAGGAAGGGGCCGAAGCGGTATTTGTCGCCCACCTCCTCGTCCTTGTCGGGAATCAGCATCCACAGGCCCAGGGCGATAAAGCTCAAACCCAGGATCCATCGCAGCCAATCCGTCGGGATAGTGTCCGCGAGCCAGTCGCCGAACCACACACTGATGCCGTGGTTGACCAGGGTGGCGACGATCACGCCGGCGAGAATCGGCCAGGGTTTGCGGTAGCGCACCACCAGCGCCAGGGACAGCAATTGGGTTTTATCGCCGATTTCGCCCAGGGCGACCAGCAGGGTGGAAGAAAGAAAAGCGTCCAACGGAGTTCCTTAAGGGGGCGGGATCGACCAATACCGGAGACATCACCCGTCGATCCCGCCCCCGCGGAATACGGATAATGCCTCAGGTCTCGTCGATACCGCGGCGCGAACGGCTTCGCGCGCGGGACACGGCCGCCATGCGCATTGAGGCGCAACTATGTTGACGACCGTCAGGGCGGGGTGGCCCGGCGACTACTCCCCCAAGACGGCGATAACCTTAGCGGCGGCAGGGGCTTAAATCAAGCGCGCGGCGCTGGGCTCCCCATGGCCTCATGTGTATGTTGTAAACATACGAAGGAAAGGAAGGTGTACGGGTGCCCTCATCAAAGAAAACGCCCACCGGGCGCTATCACCACGGCGACCTGCGCCGCGCCCTGGTGGAAGAAGGTCTGACGCTGCTGGCGGAAAGCGGCGGCAGCGGCTTCAGTCTGCGCGAACTGGCCCGCCGGGTGGGCGTGACCGCCAACGCCAGCTACCGGCATTTCGCCAACAAGGAGGCGCTGCTGCAGGCGCTGGCGTCGGAAGGGTTCCGGCGCCTGAGCGCGGCCCAGCACGAGGCGGAAGCCGGCGCCGCCGACGGCGAACAGCTGCTGGCCGCCGGGCGCAGCTATGTGCGCTTCGCCCATCAGCATCCGGCCCTGTTCGGGCTGATGTTCAGCGTGATCCCGCCGCAACGTCGCGGCGATGAACTGAGCGAGGCGTCCCGGGCGTCCTTCGAGGCGCTGCGCCAGGCGGTGGCGCGGGGCTGGCCCGGCGCGGCGCCGGAGCCGGCCCGTGTCACCCGCGCGGCGGTGCGCGCCTGGGCGCTGGTCCACGGCCTGTCGCAGCTGTCGCTGGACGGACAACTGGACTGGCTGGAGGAGGACCCGCTGGATCTGGCGCAGTCGGTGCTGGCCGGCGCCGTGTAGCGCCCCGGGTGTGGCGCTATACTGCCGCTCCGCTTCAGGAGGTGTCATGAGCGAAGACCGTTTTCTCGATATCGAAACCAAGCTGGCCTACCAGGAAGACCTGGTGGCCAGCCTCAACCGGGTGGTGGCCGATCAGCAGCGCAAGCTGGACGAGCTGGAAACCGCCTGCCGCAAGCTGGTCGACCGGGTGGTGGAGCAGGGTGAGGAACTGGCGGCGCTGCGCATTCAGGACGCGCCGCCGCCGCACTACTGATCGCGGCACGTTATCGCGGCCGTGGCATGTCGTACGCCGATGATGCGGCGGTCCGTCAGGTGTTCGCCAGGGCGGGCTTGTCCACCAGCCGCGCCGGCGGAAAGTGACAGGTGAAGGTGCTGCCCTTGCCCAGGGCGCTCTGGATTTCCAGCTTGCCGTCGTGGCGCAGCATCACGTGTTTGACGATGGCCAGCCCCAGCCCGGTGCCGCCGGTCTGGGTGACCCGGCTGTTGTCCGGCCGGTAGAAGCGCTCGGTAAGGCGCGGAATGTGCTGCGGATCGATGCCCACCCCGTCGTCGGTCACCGACAAATGGCCGCCCTTGTCGTCGCGCCACCACTCAATATGAATGTGGCCCTCCGCCGGCGTGTACTTCACCGCGTTGGTGATCAGGTTGCCGAAAGCGCTTTCCAACTCCGCCGGATTGGCCAGCAAGCGGGCGTCCTCCGGCACCGTCAACGTGATCCGGTGGTGCTTCTCCGGCATCAGCGCCAGGGCGCTTTCGCGCATCCGGTGCAGCATGCCGTGCACCGCCACCGCCTGGCCGGTGTTGTCCGCCTTGGTGTTCTCCAGCCGCGACAACAGCAGCAGATCGTTGACCAGTGCCTCCATGCGGTGGCTTTGCGTGCTCATCTGCTGCAAGGCCCGCCGCAACCGGGTCTGTTCCTCCGGCACCGTATCCTGCAGCGTTTCCAGATACCCCTTGAGCACGGTCAGCGGCGTTTTCAACTCGTGGCTCACGTTGGCCACGAAATCCTTGCGCATCTCTTCCAGGTGATGAAGCCGGGTCATGTCCCGCGCCAGGATCAACTGATCCCCCTCGCCGAACTCGGTGATCCGGAACTGCAGAATGCGGCTGTCGTTGACCGGGGAAGGAATTTCCAGCGGCTCGTTGAAGCGCCCCTGGCTGAGGTAATCGGTAAAACGCGGATGGCGCATCAGATTGGTCAACGGCTGGCCCAGATCCTTGTCCGGCCGAAACCCCAGATGCCGCTCTGCGGCATGGTTCCAGTACTCCAGATGACCGTGGCGGTCGATCATCACCACCACGTCCTCCAGCGCGTTCACCGACGCCTGGGCCCGCTGGATGATGCCCTGCAGATTGTCCTGCGCCCGCCGCTCCTGACGGAACAGATGCTCCAACCGGGTATAGAACTCGCCCCAGAGCCCCACGCTGTCCGGCGGATCGGTATGCTCCTCGCGCACCAGCCACACGTACAACGCGAACAACTGCCGCGTGCTCCACACGATGTACAACCCCAGCACCGCCACCAACGGCCACACGCTGCGCCACAACACACACAACGCCACCCCGGCCGCCACCAGAATCAGAATCCGATTCACTTCCTTGGCCAGACTGGCCCGCATACCGGAGGGATGCTTCATGGAAAACGTCTCAAAATGCCTAACCGCACACTAACCCCAAACCAGCAAGGCGTCACGGCGGTTAACGCGAAGCGGGATTGGATTTTCGGTCCCGGACCGTAGCTGGCCAGGGATGGCCAGCTCGAGCTTACACGGACGTACTTGCAGCGTGTCCGGGACCGGAAATCCAATCCCGCGCCCCAACACCAGGAATTACGAAGCCTGGCTGGTCTTCACCGAGAACCGATAACCCGTCCCCCGCACCGTCTGAATAAACCCATCAAACCCGTGCGGCGCCAACGCCTTACGCAACCGCCGGATGTGCACATCAATGGTGCGATCCTCCACGTACACGTTCGCCCCCCACACCTGATCCAGCAACTGGGTCCGGGAATAGGCGCGCTCCTGGTGGCTCATGAAGAACTCCAGCAAGCGGTACTCGGTGGGGCCCATGTCCACCGGCTCGCCATGGGCGCTGATGCGATGGCTCACCGGATCCAGGCAAAGACCTTCCACATCGATGGCTTTCTCCGCCGCCGTCACCGAAGACCGGCGCAGCACCGCCTTGATGCGCGAAATCAGCTCGCGGGTGGAAAACGGCTTGGTGATGTAATCGTCGGCGCCCACGTCCAGGCCCTGGATCTTGTTGTCTTCCTCGCTCTTGGCCGTAAGCATGATGATCGGCACCTCTGCGGTGGCGTCCTCGCGCTTGAGGCGCCGCGCCAGCTCGATACCGCTCACCGAGGGCAGCATCCAGTCCAGCAGGACCAGGTCGGGCCGTTCATCGACGATGCGTTCATGGGCGCGCTGGGCGTTCTCGGCCTCGAGCACGTCAAAGTCGGCCAGCTCCAGGGCCACGGCCACCATCTCGCGGATGGCGGGTTCATCGTCGACGATCAGAATGCGGTTGCGGGACATAATGGCGTTCTCTGGGTTCTCCCGTTGAAGTGCCCCTATTAGATTGCCTTTTTATGACATCCTGATGACAAATTAGCACCTTTTCAGGCGCTGATCAGGTAATGGAAATAGAGGCCGGCGAACACACTGGCGCCGGCCCAGTGGTTGCTGAGAAACGCCTGAAAGCACGGCCCGGGCTGGCGGTAGCGGATGCGCCACTGCTGGTGCGCGAACCCGGCCGCCATGCCGGCCAGGCCCAGATACCAGGGCCAGGTCAGGCCCAGCCGCTGGCCCACCAGCCACAGCGCCACCAGGGTCAGCGCCTGCAGCGCGCCCACCATCAGCCGGTCCAGGTCGCCGAACAGAATGGCGGTGCTCTTCACGCCGATCTTGAGATCGTCCTCCCGGTCGCACATGGCGTACTCGGTGTCGTAGCCCACCGTCCACAGCAGGTTGGTGACGAACAGCAGCCAGGCGATTTCGGGCACGCTTTCGGTCTCGGCGGCGAACGCCATGGGAATCGCCCAGCTGAAGGCGGCGCCGAGAAACAGTTGTGGCAAATAGGTGAAACGCTTGGTGAAGGGGTAGAGCATGGCCAGGGCCAGGCCGCCGAACGACAGCAGCAGGGTGAAGCGATTCAGAAACAGCACCAGCACGAAGGCCAGCAGGCCCAGGGCGCAGAACAGCAGCAGCGCCTGTTTGGCGCTCAGGGCGCCGGTGGCCAGCGGCCGTTCCCGGGTGCGCGTCACGTGGCCGTCGAAGTCGCGGTCGGCGAAATCGTTGATCACGCAGCCGGCGGCGCGCATCACATAGACACCGAGCACGAACACCAGGATGTGCTTGAGGCTGGGCGTCCCGTCGCCGGCGATCCACAGCGCCCACAGGGTGGGCCACATCAGCAGCATGCTGCCGATCGGCCGGTCCAGCCGCATCAGCTGAATCCAGGGCCACAGCGAGGGCCAGCGGTGCTCCACGAAGGCGAGCATAGGTCAGTCCCTTATCAGTTCCCACAGCGCGGGCAGAAAATGCTCGGCCACCAGCAGCGGCCGGCCGCGCTTCACGAACCGGGATTGTCGCCCCCAGCAGGGCCCCTGGCCAGAGGGGCTGAGACCGAAGCGCACCCACACCTGGTCGCGGTGCGCCAGGGGCCGGCGGTACAGCTCGCTGCCCAGGGAGCGGCTGCCCATGTGGCCGAGGCTGCGGTTGGCGTTGGCCAGGCTGGCCAGTGGCAGCACGCTGCGCGCTTCCACCACCGGCTGTTCATGGACATACAGGGTGACTTCGCGGATCAGGGCGTACCGGCGCCCGATGCGGCCCAACTGGGCCTGCTCTTCCAGGGTGGGCCGTTCGATGGCGCCGTGACGCGGGGCCACCCGGAACGGGCCGTGGCGGCGCAGCCGGGCGGTCAGGGAGCCGGGGTCCGCCAGCCAATCCCGGATCAGGGGAGGCAAAACAAGGCGTTCCTGGGCGCGCCAGCGGGTATCGGCGCGCAGGGCGGTATCGGGCATGGTGTTCGCTCAATCGCGGCGGGCGCGGGGACTATGGCCCAGGATGACCGTCCGATCAAGGGTCGGCACGAACCCTGCTTACCTCGACGGGGCGGCGCGGCATGGCCGTCCGGCAAAGGTGCCATTATCCACTGTCATTGATTTTTACGGCGGCCGTGGCTACGTTAGCGGGCCCCTGGAACGGCCCGTCTACCCGGGCCCGGCTTCCGACGAAACGAGGTTTAAGCATGAAGAAATGGGAATGCGTGGTGTGCGGCTTCATCTACGATGAGGAAGAAGGCCTGCCCGAGGAAGGCATCGAGCCCGGTACCAAATGGGAAGATGTCCCGGAGGACTGGGTGTGCCCGGACTGCGGCGTGGGCAAGGAAGACTTCGAGATGATCGAGATCTGAACCGCCCCGGCCCGTTCCTCGCCTTCGCCACTCACCGCAAGATGACCCAGGACCCGCCATGAACCCCATCGTCGTTATCGGATCCGGCCTGGCCGGCTTCAACACGGTCAAGGAATTCCGCAAGCTGGATAAGGAAACGCCGGTGGTGGTGCTCACCGCCGACGACGGGCGCAACTATTCCAAGCCCATGCTCTCCACCGGCTTCACCAAGGACAAGACCGCCGACCAGCTGGCCATGGCCACGCCGGAACAGGTCGCCGAGCAGTTCAACGTCACCGTGCGCACCGGCGTCCATGTGGCCGGCATCGACACCGACAAGCAGCGCGTGCTGCTGCCGGACGACCATCTGGATTACAGCGCCCTGGTGCTGGCCCTGGGCGCGGACACCTGGACGCCGCCCCTGGAAGGCGACGCGGTGGGCGAGGTGTTCTCGGTCAACGACCTGATGGATTACGCCCGCTTCCGGCAGGCCCTGGACGGCAAGAAGAGCGTCACCATTCTGGGCGGCGGCCTGATCGGCTGCGAATTCGCCAACGATCTGTCCAACGGCGGCTTCCAGGTGAACCTGGTGGAACCCCTGGGCCGCTGCCTGCCCATGCTGCTGCCGGAGGCGGCCTCCGCGGCGGTGGGGCGCGGCCTGGAAAGCCTGGGCGTGACCTTTCATTTCGGGCCGCTGGCCAAAGCGGTGCACCACGACCGGGAGGGCGCGGGTCTGGTCACCGAGCTGTCCGATGGCACGCACCTGAAATCCGACCTGGTGCTGTCCGCCATCGGCCTGCGGCCGCGCATCGACATCGCCAAGGACGCCGGCCTGCGCACCAACCGTGGCATCCTCACCGACCGTACCCTGCGCACCAGCGCCGATAACGTCTATGCCCTGGGCGACTGCGCCGAGGTGGAAGGCCATGTGCTGCCGTACGTCCTGCCTCTGATGGCCGGCGCCCGGGCCCTGGCCAAAACCCTGGCCGGCGAGCCCACCCCGGTGAGCTACGGCGTGATGCCGGTGACCATCAAGACCCCGGCCTGCCCGGTGGTGGTGTGCCCGCCGCCGGAGGAGCTGGACGGCGAATGGGAGGTCCAGGCCGACGGCAACGACGTGCAGGCCCTGTTCCGCGACAAAGAAGGCGCCCTGCGCGGCTACGCCCTCACCGGCGAAGCGGTCAAGGAAAAGCTCAAACTCAACAAGGAACTGCCCGCGCTGATGCCCTGACGGCGGCCGGCTGGGAGACCCGATGAAATTCCGTTTGATCCTGCTGGTGCTGGGCTGGCGGCTGGCCTGGCTGGCCCGCCGCCACCCGGGCTTTCGCAAACAGCTCGAACACCGCGACGTGGTGATGCAGTGGCGCACCTTCGACGGGCGCGCCGCCCGCTGGTACCACTTCCGGCCGGGGCACGTGGCCAGTAAGCGGGTGCTGCATCCGACCCCGTCGGTGACGCTCAACTTCAAGGACGCGGACTACGCGTTCCGTACCCTCAAGGCGTCCGGCAAGAACCAGATGGCCTTTATGGAAGGCATGCAGGCCGGCGACATCAAGGTGGAAGGCGACCCGGGCCACCTGATGTGGTTCATGACGCTGATGAAATTCATCGCCGGCAAGGCCTGACCGGCCCCGCTTTTGATCCCTGTCGGTTGCGTCGCCGGGCGGGCCGGTTAGCATGGGGGGCAGAATGTCCACCGCCAACCGAAAGGATGCCCCATGACCGCGCCGCGACGCACCGTTTCGATACTTTTCTCCCTGGCTTTTGCGCTGGCCCTGGCGGGCTGCGCCACCCCCACCGAGGTGGTGTCCGGCTGGAACACGCCGGACGCGGAGCAGCCCCGCTTCGAAAGCCTGTTCGTCATCGCGCTGATCAATGACGACCAGGACCGGGTGGCGGTGGAGAACGCCCTGGGCGAGGCACTCCGTGACCGGGTGCGCCAGGTGTACCTGGCCCACCGCCAGCTGGACGGCGCCGCCGACGGCGACGATCTGCGCCGGCGGGTGGAAAAGGCGGTGGACCGCAGCGGCGCCGACGGCGTGCTGGCGGTCTCCTTCCTCAAGGCCGAAGTGCGCGCCGACTATGTGCCGCCCCGCCTCAATCAAGGCTACGGCCCGTCCCTGGGCGCCGGCTACGACACCGTCTATTCCCCCGGCTACTACGTGGAAAACCGCGACTACTACCTGCAAAGCACGCTCTATCAGGTGGGCCGCGACAGCCCGGTGTGGCAGGCCCAATCCCGGGTGATCAACCCCACCAGCCTGAGCAACGCGGTGCGCGGCTTCGCCGGCGACCTGGCCAAACGGCTGCAGAACGACGGCGCCCTGAGCCGCTGACCCAAGGCCCCATCGCGGCTGAAGCCGCTCCTGCGCCCCCTTCCTCCGTAGGAGCGGCTTCAGCCCGGTCGTGGAAGCTGATCCAGTGGACTCAATCACTATCGTCTTGTTGATCACACCCCCAGTCTATATATCAACAGGCTCGTGTGATGTGGAGGGCGCTGAATGATGCGCTACGGGCTTCTTTCGATAACCGGGGTCGCTATTTCGCTCGCTGTCCTTTTTCAGTTCCCTCTCAAAAATAATGAAGAGGTGACACACGAAGCGTTGGATAAAGACGACAGTTATGTTCATCCCCTCCCTTCAAAGCCTGAAGGAGAGGTTGACTTTAGTAGAGCAGAAGCCGGGGAGCGTAACCCGTTGGAAGCTGCTGCTTCGGAGCCGAAAAGCGAGAAGGAGATGCGAGCCCTGGGTCTGCTTCTGCGAGACGGAGGAATTGAACAGGTCGTACAGGCCTTGGAAGAAGGCGGGCTCGATTTGGGTCGCATGGATGAGGCATCGAAGCGAAAAGCCACGGGCATCATTGTCGCCAAAACAACGCCGGAACAACTGGCGCGCCTTATGGGAAAAGGTCTCCTTCCGCTGGAAAGGCAAGCCATATCAGATGCTGTCAGCCCTTCGTTGCGAAAGCGCGATAGTGGCGATTTAGACCAGAGTGCCATTATAAAAAAGATGGGCATGATCGCTTCAGCATCAGGCGCGAGCCTGACCAATACCGAGACGTGGTTCAACGGAGAGACCAGAAATGCCTTTGATAAGGCGGTCATTTATGGGATGGACGAAGTGCTTGTTTATTTAGGCCAAGCCGGGGTAAGGCCTGCTCTGGGCGAGGCACTCTGGCCTCAATTTTTATCAAGTCGCTATGCTTCCGGTGCGGCGGCCAAGGTTCTTTTGGATTATGGTTATACGCCTTCCGCGGAGAACTTGTCGATTGCTCGAACCCCCTCGTTCCAAGAAAGCCACCCTGAGATCTATGGGATTCTTAAGCCCTATCTGTAGCGGAATGGGCCACGTCGGCGCGAAAGGTTTGCCAGGCCTGCTCGCTGGAAGCCATGGTGGTGCACGCCGCGCTGGCGGCGATCGCGGCGACCAGGGTAAGCAGGGAGAAACGGGTAAGGGCCTTGTCCATGGTTGACGCCGAAGTCCGGGGTGGGATTCGATGTCCGGTCAGGTTATCACCGTCCCGGTTAGCCCCGAACCCGCCGCCAGACCAACGCCATCAGCACCCCCCGGCTGGCCATCCACACGTTCATGGCCAGCCACAGACCATGGTTGCCCCAGTCCCGGGTCAGCCACCACACCGGGAAAAACAGCAGGGTGGCGAGGATCATGGTGTTGCGCATCTGCGGCGCCAGGGTGGCGCCCACGAACACCCCGTCCAGCCAGAAGCCGGCGCTGGCGGTGAGCGGCAGCAGCAGCATCCACGGCAGGTAGGTGGTGGCGGTGTCGCGCACCGCCGGCAGGTCGGTGAGCAGGCGGATCAGCGGTGCGCCGCCCAGGGCGAACCCGGCCAGCGCCAGCAGCGCCACCATCAGGGTCCAGCGACCGGTGGCCCGCACCGCCGCGTCCAGGGCCCGGCGGTCGTGGCGCCCGGTGGCGTCGCCCACCAGCGCCTCGGCGGCGTTGGCGAAGCCGTCCAGGGTATTGCTGAGCAGCAACAGAAAGGTGATCAGCACCGCGTTGGCGGCCAGCACCGTATCACCCAGCCGGGCGCCCTGGGCGGTGAAGAAGAAAAACACGCTGAGCAGTGCCAGGCTGCGCAGGAAGATATCCCGGTTCACCGCCAGCAGCCGCGCCATCGGCGCCAGTTGGCGCAGGGCGCCCGCCGGCAGGGCCCGCCAGGCGTCGCCGAAAATTTCCCGGCGCAGCCAGAACAGCCCGCCGGCCAGCCCCAGGTATTCCGCCAGGGCGCTGGCGGTGGCCACGCCGCGCACATCAAAATGCCACACCTGCACCAGCAGAAAATCCAGCAGCGCGTTGCTGGCGTGCATCAGCACCGTCATCTTCAGCGGCACGCTGGTGCGGTGCAGGCCGATGGCGAAGCCGATCAGCGCGAAATTGCCCAGCGCCGCCGGCGCCCCCAGCACGCGGATGGCGATGTAATCCCGGGCCAGCGCCTGCACTTCCGCGCTGCCCCCCAGCAGCCACAGCCCGGCCTCGCGCAGCGCCGGCTGCAGCAGAATCAGCAGCCCGCCCAGCACCGTGGACAGCAGCAGCGCCCGCAGCACCACCACCAGGGTGGCCTCGCCGGCGCCCCGCGCCTGGGCGGTAAAGCCGGTGGTGCCCATGCGCAGGAAGTTGAACGAGAAATACAGAAACATGAAGAAGTTGGCGCCCAGCGCCACCGCCGCCAGATAGACCGGCGAATCCAGATGCCCGACCACGGCGGTGTCCACCAGGCCCAGCAGGGGCGCGGTGATGTTGGACAACAGCAGCGGCCAGGCCAGGGCCCAGATTCGGCGGTTCAGTGCTTCTTGTCCTGGCTTCTTATTCATAGGGCTCGAAACTGGCATCGACAAGTCAAAACAACGTGTCGATATTCCCCGGTTTTATCGACATGAACTAGGAGGCGGGCCGGCGCAGCAGGGTCAGGCCGAACAGCAGCGCGGCGGTGACCACGATGGACGGGCCCACCGGCGTGTCGGCGTACCAGCTCAGGGTCAGGCCCAGGGTCACCGCCGCCAGCCCGATCAGGCTGGCGAACAGGGCCATCTGTTCCGGGGTGCGCGCCAGCCGGCGGCCGCCGGCGGCGGGCATCACCAGCAGGGAGGTGATCAGCAGCACGCCCACGGTGCGGATGGCGCCGGTGATCAGCAATGCCAGCAGCAGCATCAGCAGCAGACGGGTTCGGGTCACCGCCACGCCTTCCACCCGCGCCAGGTCCTCATTGACGGTGATGCTCAGCAGCGGGCGCCACTGCCAGACCAGCAGCGCCAGAATCAGCACCGCGCCGGCCCACAGAGCCAGCACGTCGGACCAGCCCACCGCCAGCAGATCACCGAACAGATAGGCGAACAGGTCCACCTGCACGCTGTCCTGCAGGCTCAGGGCGATCACGCCCAGCGCCAGGGTGATGTGGGCGACGATGCCCAGCAGGGTGTCGTCGGCGATCTGCCGCTGGCGTTGCAGGCCCACCAGCACCACCGCCACGGTCAGGCAGGCGGCGCTCACCGCCAGGTACAGATTGACCTGCAGGGCCAGGGCCAGGGCGGCGCCGAGCAGGGCGCTGTTGGCCATGGTGTCGCCGAAGAACGCCATCCGCCGCCACACCACGAAGGCGCCCATGGGGCCGGCGACCACCGCCACCGCCAGACCGGCCAGCAGCGCCGGGGCGAGCAGTTCAATCATGGTGGTGGCCTCCGTGGTGATGGCCGTCATGGGTATGCCCGCCGTGCACATCGCCGCTGAGGTCGTGGTCGTGATCGTGCTGGTGGGTGTAGAGCGCCAGGTTGGCCATGCCGTGGGTGCCGAACAGGCGCTGGTAGGCCGGGTCCCGGCTCACCGCTTCCGGGGTGCCGGAGCAGCACACATGGTGGTGCAGGCAGACCACCTCGTCGGTGCGCGCCATCACCAGATGCAGGTCGTGGGAGATCAGCAGAATGCCGCAGCCGGTCTCGTCGCGGACCTGGCCCAGCAAACCATAGAGGGCGTCCTGGCCGGCCACGTCCACGCCCTGGGCCGGCTCGTCGAGCACCAGCAGGTCGGGTCGGCGCAGCAGCGCCCGGGCCAGCAGCACCCGCTGCATTTCGCCGCCGGACAGCTGGCGCACCGCGCGCCGCCGCAGATGGGCCACACCGGTACGCTGCAGGGCGTCGCGGCGCGCGCCGGTGCGGCCCGGCGCCGCCAGCCACAGAAAGCGGTCCACGGTGAGCGGCAGGCTCTCGTCCACGCGCAGATGCTGGGGCATGTAGCCCAGGGTAAGGCCCGGCCGGCGCACCACCCGGCCCCGGTCCGGCCGGGCCAGGCCCAGCACCAGCCGGGCCAGGGTGCTTTTGCCGGCGCCGTTGGGGCCGATCAGGGTGGTAATGCGGCCCGGCGCCAGGGTCAGCGATACGTCCTCGAGCACCGCCTGGCCGCCCAGGGTCAGGGCGGCGTGGTCCACCGTCACCAGCGCTTCAGTCATAACGGGAGAAATCCGGTTCGGAGCAAAAGAGTAATGATATACTATATCGTTCGTCCGACGCCCGGGGTAACGCCGCTCCGGGCGTGATTTTTTGTCCCATGTTCGCGGAGACGCCATGCGCCCGATGATGTTTGCCCTGTTGCTGGTGTCCAGCCTGCTGTGGTCCGTCCCGGCCGCCGCCCGGGTGGTGGTGGCCAGCGTGGAGCCGGTGGCCATGGCGCTGCGCGCCCTGTACGGCGAGCAGACCGAGGTGGTCACGCTGCTGGCCCCCAACCAGAGCCCCCACAACCCCATGCTGTCGCCGCGCCAGATGCTGACCCTGCGCCAGGCGGACCTGGTGGTGTGGCTGGGCGCCGAGGCGGAACCGGCGGTGGCGGACCTGATGGCGCGCCGCGACGGGCCGTCGGTGGCGCTGCTCTCGCTGCCCGGCGTGACCCGCCGCGAGGGCGGGCACGAGCACGCCCATGACCATGGCCACGATCATGATCACGATGGCGCCCTGGACCCCCATCTGTGGCTGGACCCGGACAACATGGCGGCGCTGGCCCGGGGTCTGGCGGCGCGGGACGCCGGGCACCTGCCGGACGGTGAGCCGGCGCGGTTCCTCGAGGCGCTGGAAAGCGCCCGGCAATCGGCCCGCCAACGGCTGGCGCCGCTGGCCGACCGCGCCTGGCTCAGCTACCACAATCCCTGGGGTTACTTTCAGCAGCGCCTGGGCCTGAGCGCCCCGGTCACCGTCAGCGCCCAATTGGGCGCCGGACCGGGCAGCCGCCGGTTCGTGGCCCTGGCGCAACAGGTGGCTGACCGGGACCTGACCTGCGCGGTGCTGGAGCCGGAGGCGCAGCGGGATCTGATCCAGCGTCTCTGCCCCGACTGCCGCAAGGTGGCGCTGGACCCGCTGGGTCGGGATCACCCGGACCTGGCGTACCCGGCCTGGCTGGATCAGGTGGTGGCGGCCGGTTTCGAGCGCTGTCTGAGCCCCTGATTGGCCGGGCGACGCGCATTATTGTCCCCCGGTCCCATTGAGACATGGCCCGAAACCGTTATCCTGAGTCGTTTATCGGTTGAGGTGCTTTCATGGGGCAGCGTCAGGGAGAGACCCAGCGGCTCGCCATCACCTGTTGGGACTATGCCTGGCCGCTGGGCCGGGACTACGGCGCCGTGCCCGGGGCCGTGGAAGCCCGGCTCGATGAGGCGGGGGCGCGGGGCTTCAACACCGTGCGCCTGGACCCCTATCCGCATCTGGTGGCCACCCCGGCCAACAGCGTGCACCTGGACCGTTGCGAGATTCTCGCCGAGCCGGATCCGCGCCGCGGCCTGCCCGGCGGCGCCCACACCGTGCCCATCCGCAAGGCCCTGCGCCGCTTCCTGGACGCCGCCGCCGAGCGCGATCTGAACCTCTGGTTTTCCGGCTTTTTCGTGCCCGACAGCCGCGCCCGCCGTTCCTTCGTGCGCCGCCCCGGGGATTTCGTCGATGTCTGGGCGGAGACCCTGGAACTGGTGCGTCAGTGGGGGCACCTGGATCGGGTGGTGGCGGTGGACTTTTGCCACCATTTTCCGTTTCCGCCCTGGAGCCACGGCGCCGTGCGCCGGGTGTTCGGCCGCTCCGCCCAGCGGCCGCTGCCGGAACGCTGGCAGCGGGACCAGGAAGCGGAGGTGGAGCGCTATCTGCTGGAAGTGCCGCGCGCGCTGCGCGCCCATTTCCCCACCTTGCGGGTGGGGCTGAGCGCCGCCGCCGGCCACAGCGAATACCTGCGCCAGCTGGACACCAGCGAGCTGGATTTTCTCGATTACGGACTGTGGCTGGACGACGACCCGCGCTTCCGGCTGGCCACCGGCGCCGACCTGCCGGTGCCGGGCCTGCTCGACCGGCGGCTGGGGCCGCTGCGCGGTGCCCTGCTGAACGCCACCGGCGACCATTGGCGCGGGCGCCTGTATGACCTGCTCAATCGGCGGCTGGCGTTTGCCCGGGTGCGGCGGCTGCAGCCGGTGCTCGGGGAAGGCTGGCTGACCCCCACCGGCGAGCCGGAGGCGTTACCGGCCGGCTGGGCCCGATTCTGCGAGGCGGTGGTGGCGCGGGCGGTGGCGGACGGCGTGCAGGCGCTGACGCCCACCAGCCTGGCCAACCCTCATCATCCCTGGCTCTGGGACGAAAGCGACTGGCTGGCCCATGTTAACCATCTGATTCTTACCGGCCCGGGCCGCTGAGCCGTGGCTCAGGACAGTTCGCCCAGGGCGTCGAACCGGTAACCGAAAATACGCGCGAACTCAGCCGGGTCCTTGCTGCCCTGGCCTTCGGCCTCACCGGATACCGGGCCCATCAGCCGCGACAGCCAGAAGCGCAGCGCCGCCACCGCCAGGGCCAGATCCAGCACCGCCGTTTCCCAGACCCCGCCGGCGTCCCGGTAGCCGGCCATCAGCGCCGCCTCCCGACGCGGCACCGGCCGGCCTTCCGGCGACACCGCCCAATCGTTCAGCGCCACCGCCAGATCGTACTCCGGCCGTTCCAGGCAGGCGTTGTAGAAATCCAGCACGCCGGTGAGCCGGCCCTGCTCGTCGAACAGGGCGTTGTCGCGGAACAGATCCCCGTGAATCACCGTGTCGCCGGGGGCCACCTTGCGCCAATGGCGGAGCAACCGGCGGGCGTGACGCTGGTCGCTGTCGCTGAGGCGGCAAAGATGCTCGCTCAGGTCGGCCAGCCGTTCCCGTTCGTCCGGCAGGGCACGCGCCGGCTCCGGCGGCTGCCGGTGCAGGTCGGCGAGCAGCGCGCCCACCTGCCGGCAATGTTCGGTTTCCGGCTTGAAGCAATGGCGGCCGGGCAGGCGTGGCACCAGCACCGCCGGTTTGCCGGCCACCCGCTGCAGCAGGCGACCGGCGCGGTCGGCCACCGGCGCCGGCACCGGCAGGCCGTCCTCCGCCAGGGTGGTGAGCAGGGTGAGGTAGGGCCAGAGGCCCTCGTCCGTAAAGCGCTCGAACACGGTCAGGACCACCGGACGGGGGCAGTCCTGTTCGTCTCGGGCGCGGATCAACCAGGTGCTGTTTTCGATGCCATGGGGCGCCGCCTCGGCGAATTCCAGGCGCAGATCGTACCCGGCCAGCAGTGAGCGCAGCTCACCGTCGCCGAGACGGGTATAAACGGACATGCATCCACCCTGAGCGGGAAAAAAGGCCGGGGATGACCGGGCCTGATACGTCCGGCGATGGTATAACCCCGGAGATTCGCTGAACAGGCCGTTTTTTCGAGGAACCCGCATGTCCCTGCAAGAAAACATCGAACGCACCTCGGTGCGTGCCCTGCTGGCCCTGCCCGCCGGCGTCGCCGGCCGCCTGGCCGGGCTGCTGGAAAAGGTCGACCGCTCCACCCTGGACCCGAAGCTGCGTCTGCTGCTGGCGCTCTCGGACGGCCGCAAGGGCTTCCACGAACTGCCGCTGCCCCGGGGCCGCGCCCTGTACGGCCAGATGATCCGCATGCTCGACGTGCCCGAGGAAGCGGTGGCCGAAGTGCGCGATATCCGCGTGCCGGTGGAGGGCGGCGATATCCTGGTGCGGCTCTACCGCCCCGGTAAACGGGTGGGCCCGGCGCCGGCGAACGGCGCTCCGGCGATCCTGTTCGCCCACGGCGGTGGCTTCACCATCGGCAGCGCCGGGGAATACGACCGGCTTTGCCGCCATATCGCCAACCAGACCGGCGCCGTGGTGCTCAATGTGGACTACCGGCTGGCGCCGGAGCACCCCGCCCCCACCGCCGCCGACGATGTGCTGGCCGCCTGGCGCTGGCTCACCGAGCAGGCCGGTGACCTGGGCATCGACCGCGACCGGCTGGCGGTGATGGGCGACAGCGCCGGCGGCAATCTGAGCCTGGTGATCGCCCAGCAGGCGGCGCTGCACGCCCTGCCGGCGCCGAAACTGGTGGTGGCGGTGTACCCGAAAACCGACGGCGCCAACGAGATGCCTTCCGCCACCGCTCTCGGCGGCGGCCAGGGTGGGCTGGACCGGGACATGATCGACTGGTTCCACAACCACTACATGCAGGATGAAAGCCTGGTCGAGGACTTCCGGGTGTCGCCGCTGCGCAACCCGGAACTGGCTGGCCACCCGGACACGCTGCTGATCACCGCCACCGATCCCCTGCGCGACGAAGGTCTGGCCTACGGCGAACGGCTGCGCGAAGCGGGCGTGCCGGTGGTCAACCTGGATTACCCGAAGCTGGTGCACGGCTTCATCACCATGGGCGGCGCGCTGCCCGCCGCCCGCCGGGCGGTGGATGAGATCCTCGCCCACGCTCGCGAGCGGCTTTAGGGAAAGCGGGGTGGGGTCAGGCCATGGCCCCCTGACCCGGCCCCTTCCGGGCGCTACACTATGTCCTCCCGAACACGCTCCAACCAAGGACCCCCATGGCCGACCGCAAACCGATCATTCTTGTCGACGGTTCTTCCTACCTGTACCGCGCCTTCCACGCCCTGCCGCCGCTGACCACCTCCGACGGCCGGCCCACCGGGGCGGTGCGCGGCGTGGCCGCCATGCTGCGCAAGCTGATCAAGGACTACCAACCGGAATACATGGCGGTGGTGTTCGACGCCAAGGGCAAAACCTTCCGCGATGAGCTGTTCGAGGAGTACAAGGCCAACCGCCCGCCCATGCCCGATGATCTGCGCGCCCAGGTGCAGCCCCTGCACGACCTGATCCGGGCCATGGGCCTGCCGCTGATCATCGAGGAAGGGGTGGAGGCCGACGACGTGATCGGGACCTTCGCGCGGATCTTCAGCGCGGAGGAAAGGGCGGTGCTGATTTCCACCGGCGACAAGGACATGGCGCAGCTGGTCAACCCGCACGTCACCCTGATCAACACCATGAACGATGCCCTCTACGACATCGACGGCGTGCACAAAAAATTCGGCGTCGGCCCGGAGCTGATCATCGACTTTCTGGCGTTGATGGGCGACAAGGTGGACAACATTCCCGGCGTGCCCGGTGTCGGCGAAAAAACCGCCCTGGCCCTGCTTACCGGCCTGGGGTCGCTGCAAAACATCTACGACAACCTGGATAAAGTGGCGGAGCTGGGGTTCCGTGGCGCCAAGACCATGGGCAAAAAGCTGGAGGAACACCGGGAGCAGGCGTTTCTGTCCTATGAACTGGCCACCATCAAGGTGGATTGCGAACTGCACGAGGGACTGGAAGAACTGCAACTGCGCCAGCCCGAGGTGGAAAAGCTCGCCGAATACTATCGCGACCTGGAATTCAAAGGCTGGCTGGTGGAGCTGCTGGACGGCCAGGACCCCGCCGCCGACGGGGCCGTGGATCTGAGCCCGGAACAGCCCATCGCCCGGGACAGCTACGAAACCGTACTCAATGAGGCCCAGTTGGACGCCTGGCTGAAAAAGCTCGGGTCGGTGGATCTGTTTGCCTTCGACACCGAGACCACCAGCCTTAACTACATGGACGCCGCCCTGGTGGGCGTCAGCGTGGCCACCGCCGCCGGCGAGGCCGCCTATATTCCCTTCGGCCACGACTACGCCGGCGCGCCGGAGCAGCTGCCCGAAGCGCTGGTGCTGGAAAAACTCAAACCGCTGCTGGAAGACCCGGCGGTGAAAAAAGTGGGCCAGAACCTGAAGTACGACATGAGCGTGCTGGCCAACGCCGGCATTACCCTGCGCGGCGTCGAGTTCGACACCATGCTGGAATCCTACGTGCTCGATTCGGTGGCCACCCGCCACGACATGGACTCCCTGGCGCTCAAATACCTGGGCCACAAAACCGTCAGTTTCGAGGAAATCGCCGGCAAGGGCGCCAAGCAGCTTACCTTTAATCAGGTGGGCCTGGACGAAGCGGCGGAATACGCCGCCGAGGACGCCGACATTACCCTGCGCCTGCATCAGGCGTTATGGCCGCAACTGGAAGGCATCGACGGCCTGAAAAAAGTGTTCGAGGACATCGAACTGCCGCTGCTGCCGGTGCTCAGCCGCATCGAACGCAACGGCACCTATGTGGACGCCGACATGCTGCGCAATCAAAGCCAGTCCCTGGCCAAGCGCATGATGGAACTGCAGGAAGAGGCCTACAAAGTCGCCGGCCAGGAATTCAATCTGGGCTCGCCCAAACAGCTGGGCGAAATCCTTTATGAAAAGCTGGACATTCCGGTGATCAAGAAAACGCCCAAGGGCGCCCCCTCCACCGCCGAGGCGGTGCTGCAGGAGCTGGCCCTGGAAGGCCACGAGCTGCCCGGCGTGATCATGCAGTACCGCGGTGTTTCCAAACTCAAGAACACCTACACCGACAAACTGCCGGAACTGATCAACCGCCGCACCGGCCGCGTGCACACTTCCTACCACCAGGCGGTGGCGGCCACCGGCCGGCTGTCGTCCAGCGACCCGAACCTGCAGAACATTCCGGTGCGCAGCGAAGAGGGCCGCAAGATCCGGCTGGCGTTCCGCGCCCCGCCGCCGGAAAGCGGCAAGGAGGCCCGCAAGATCGTGGCCTGCGATTACTCGCAGATCGAGCTGCGCATCATGGCGCACCTGTCCGGTGACGAAGGCCTGCTGCACGCCTTCGCCAACAACCTGGACATTCACCGCGCCACCGCCGCGGAAGTCTGGGACAAGGAGTTGGATCAGGTCACCGACAACGAACGTCGCAACGCCAAGGCCATCAACTTCGGCCTCATCTACGGCATGAGCGCCTTCGGCCTGGCCCGCCAGCTCGGCATCCCCCGTGGCGAAGCCCAGGAATACATCGACCGTTACTTTGATCGCTATCCCGGCGTGAAACGCTACATGGACCGCACCCGCGCCGACGCCGCCGAAAACGGCTACGTGGAAACCCTGTTCGGCCGCCGCCTCTACCTGCCGGAAATCAAAAGCAGCAACGGCCAGCGCCGCCAGGCCGCCGAACGCACCGCCATCAACGCGCCCATGCAGGGCACCGCCGCGGACATCATCAAGAAAGCCATGGTCAACGTGGACGCCTGGCTCACCGACAGCGACTTCGACGCCCTGATGATCATGCAGGTCCACGACGAACTGGTGTTCGAGGTGGCGGAAGGCCAGGTGGACGCCCTGATCCGGGAAGTGAAACACCGCATGGAAGCCGCCGCCGACCTGAAGGTGCCGCTGATCGTGGACGTGGGCATCGGCGACAACTGGGAAGAAGCACACTGAAAAGGAAACCGTTTATGGGCCAGACCGCCGGTGCGCGCGTACCGTCCCCCAAAACCCTCAACCTGCTCTGGTTCGTCACCCTGTCGGCGCCCATGTTTATCGGCGTGGCCCTGTGGCTGGCGGTGCGGTTCGCGGCCTATCGGCCGGTCGCCGAACTGCTGCCCCGGGAAACCCTCTGGCAGCTCGCCCTGGGCGCCATGGCGCTGACTCTGCTGGTGGCCCGGCCCCTGCGTAACCTGATCATGAAACCGGAAGCGGTGGCCCGCCGCTCGCTGGCCGGCCGCGTGGCGCCGGACGGGCCGGCGGCCCTGGCGGCGGTCAAAACGCAGACCAGCATGTTCGCCTTTCTGGGGATGCTGGACGCGGTGGCGTTCATGATCGTGGCGCTCAGCTTTATGCATGCCGATGCCGCCCTGGCCCTTCTCAACGGCGTTTATGCCTTGGCGCTGGCGGTGGTGGCGAAACCGGATTTCCCGCAGCTCCTGCAACAGACCGAGCAGGTTCTGCGACGCGACCACTGAGCCCGGAGGCGAGCATGGACAAGCAATTCTGGCGGGAAAAATGGCAAAACCGGGAGCTGGGCTGGCACCTGCCGTTCGCCAACCCGGTGCTCAAACGGCACCTGCCGGCGCTCGACCCCGCCTCCGGCGACCGGACGTTCGTGCCGCTGTGCGGCAAGACGCTGGACATCCGCTGGCTGCTGGAACAGGGCTTCGCGGTGGCGGGCGCGGAACTGAGCGAACAGGCGGTGCGGGAGCTGTTCGAGGAACTCGGATTCGAGCCCGAGGTAACGTCCTGGGACGGCGGCCACCGCTGGCGCCACGGCGACCTGACCGTGTTCCAGGGCGACCTGTTCGCGCTCACCGCCGCCGACCTGGGCCCGGTGGACCGGGTCTACGACCGCGCCGCCCTGGTGGCCCTGCCGGAACAACTGCGCGCCCGATACGCCCCCCACGTCGCAACCCTCACCGGCAACGCCCCGCAACTGCTGATCAGCTTCGAATACGACCCGGCCGAAATGGACGGCCCGCCGTTCACGGTCCAGCCCGACGAAATCCAGCGGTTGTACGGCGACCGCTATACCCTGGAAGAACTGTCCCGCCAGGATGTGATCGACAGCCAGGACCGCTTCAAGGACGCCGGCGTTACCTCTTTCGTGCAGGTGGCCTGGAGGCTGAATCCGCTAAGCCGCTCTTATTGAAAGGATCGTTCGAGCGCGGAACACTTCGAGGAGATCGAGAGGGCTTGGAATGAGCACTTCCGCCAGCGCTAAGGCAGTGACCTTCGACAACGAGACCATGTGGGTGGAGCTGACTGACGGTCGCGCTCTCGGGGTCCCGTTGGCCTGGTTCCCGAGACTGCTGCATGCCACGCCGGAACAGCGGGCGGCCTGTCGAATCAGCTACACCGGCCAGGGGCTCCATTGGGAGGAACTGGACGAGGATATTTCCGTTGCGGGCCTGTTGGCGGGGCGTGGCGATATCACCGAGCCCCACCACGACGTGGCCTGACGCTCCCACACTGAGACCCTCTTTTACGTCCTTCACCTTGTGATCCCGGCCGGGCATGCCACCCTTTTCCTAGACAGAGAACGCCGGCCCCGGCCGGCGGTAACCGACCCGGAGAAGGAGAATCCCATGCTCAATGTGAGCGGCGAGACCGTGTGCCGGCTGGTGGAACTGGCCCAGGCGTTCCAGTCCCAGGAAGCCATCGTGTTGCCGGACGACGGCAGCAACCCCATCGACCAGCCCGGCGACGCGCCGATGCCGGCCACCGGCGCCGGTGAGCCGTCCCAGGCGGAGTTCCGCACCATCATCGCCGACCTGGAGCCGGACCAGCAGACCGAGGTGGTGGCGCTGATGTGGCTGGGGCGCGGTGATTTCCAGGAAGACGATTGGGACGGCGCCCTGCGGCTGGCCCGGGACGAGTGGACCCCGGAAACCGCGGATTACCTGCTGGGGCACCCGTTGCTGGCGGAGTATCTGGTGGAGGGGCTGGCGGTGTTCGGGGTCAGCTGCGACCTCTGAACCGGCTGCTTCCGGGGCTATTGAACACCTCCGGAAAAGTCTTGTTAATGAACAGCGTTTAATAATCCGGCGCTTCTCCTGTATCTATTGAACGGCGTTTAAAGGACGTTCCAATAAGAGACAGGAGACCGACATGACTTCGCTGATTTCCCCCTGCCGCTGGCTGGCGGGCGCGCTGATGCTGGCGCTGGCCGCCAGCGGTGCCCGCGCCGCCGGGCTGATGACCCCTTCGGACGGCGGCCTGCCGCCCCTCTCTCTGAACGAGCAGCACGTCACCGTGGACGTGGAGGACGGTTACGCCATTACCGAGGTGGAGCAGGTCTTCCACAATCCCCACGACCGCGATCTGGAAGCCCATTACCGTTTCCCGGTGCCTGAGAAGGGGGCCGTGGCGGAATTCACCGTCTGGATCGACGGCAAACCGGTGGTGGGCGAGGTGCTGGAGAAGCAGAAGGCCCGCCAGGTGTACGAGCAGGAGAAGGCGGCCGGCCGGGACGCCGGACTGACCGAGCAGGACGGCTACAAAGCCTTTGATGTGCAGGTGAGCCCGGTGCGGGCCGGCCAGGACACCCGCGTGCGGCTGGTGTACCTGCAGCCGGTGGACGAGGACACCGGCGTGGGCCGTTATCTGTACCCGCTGGAAGAGGGCGGGGTGGACCAGCGCCAGCTGGATTTCTGGACCGCCAACGAACGGGTGGAGGAGCATTTCACCTTTACCCTGAACCTGCGCACCGGTTATCCGGTGGCGGCGGTGCGGGTGCCGGACCAGCCCGGCGCGGCGGTGACGCAAACCAGCCCCACCCAATGGCGGGTGGCACTGGATAACCGGGCCGGCGGCCAGCCGCACGGCGACGACGAGGGCGGCGCCGACGCGGAAGGGCAGGGCTCCCCCGGCGGGCAGCCGGCGTTCCAGCTGAACCGGGACATCGCGGTGTACTGGCGTTACCCGCCGGATCTGCCCGGCAGCGTGGACCTGGTGGCCTACAAGGCACCGGGCAGTGACCGGGGCACCTTTATGATGAGCCTGACCCCCGGCGATGACCTGCCGCCGGTGACCGGCGGCCGCGACTGGGTGTTCGTGCTCGACGTGTCCGGCTCCATGGCCGGCAAGCTGGCCACCCTGGCGGACGGCGTCGGCAAGGCCCTGGGCCGGCTGCGGCCGGAGGACCGCTTCCGCATCGTGCTGTTCAACGATGGCGCCCGGGAACTGACCTCCGGCTTCGTGGCGGTGACCCCGGAGGCGGTGAGTGACTACGTGAACCGGGTGGCCACGCTGCAATCCAGCGGCGGCACCAACCTCTATGACGGTCTGAAAACCGGCCTGAAGTCCCTGGACGCGGACCGCCCCACCGGCATCGCCCTGGTCACCGACGGGGTGGCCAATGTGGGCGTCACCGAGCAGAAGCGCTTTCTGGAATTGCTCGACCGCTACGACGTGCGGCTGTTCACCTTCATCATGGGCAACAGCGCCAACCGGCCGCTGCTCACCGCCCTCACCGACGCCAGTAACGGCTTCGCCCTGAGTGTCTCCAACAGCGACGACATGGTCGGCCGGCTGATGCAGGCCACCGGCAAGCTCACCCACCGGGCCATGAACGACGTGACCCTCGACATCGACGGCGTGAAAACCGCCGACCTGACCCCCGAGCGCATCGGTACCGTCTACCGGGGCGGGCGCATCGTGGTGCTCGGCCATTACTGGGGCGACGGTCCGGCGGACGTGACCCTGAGTGCCAAGGTCGGCGGCGAGACGCGCCGCTATCGAACCCGTTTCCCGTTCCCCGCCGAAGGCGGCGCCAACCCGGAGCTGGAACGGCTGTGGGCCTACGCCACCATCCAGGACCTGCAGCGCCAGCGCGACAACTTCGGCGCCGACGCGGATCTGGAAGAGGGCATCACCGACCTGGCCCTGGAATACGGCCTGGTCACCGACTACACCTCCATGGTGGTGCTGCGTGAAGAAATGTTCGAGAAATACGGCATCGACCGCCGTAACGCGGACCGACGCGAGCTGGAAAAACTGGCCAAGGCGCAACGGGAGGCGCAAGCCCCGGCATCCCACCGTGCCGACCAGAACCCGCCCATGTTCCAACAGGCGCGCCCGTCCATGGGCGGCGGCGGCAGCGGCGGTGCCCTGGGGCTCGGGTCGCTGCTGCCGTTCCTGATCCTGTTGGTGGCCGGCCTGCTGCGCGCTAGGCGAGCCAGTTCTGTCTCGCGCGTTTAACCTGCTGCTTGATCACCGCCTTGGCCTTATCCAGTTCGTGGCCGAGGCGGTGTTGTTCGATAAACGCTTGATGCAGGTCGTCCAGATGGGCTTCCAGGTGCGTCACCTGGATTTTGATAAGCCGCTGAACCCGTTTGGGCGCCATGCCGAGTTGTCTGGCGAACGCCTCCCAATGAGTGTGGTGCAGATTGCCGGGGTCGGTCTGTTCCCCCACCGGCAACGCCAGCTTATGGCTGACCTGGTCGATGGCAAGTGTACAAACCAGATCGTAGAAAGGCGCCAGTGTCCATACCCCCCCGCCTTCCGATAGCAGGGACAGGTTCTTGATATGGCCGTCCGCGTTACCCGCCAGCGCATTGAAGATTTGCCATTGGGCCAGGGCTTGTAAATCCGTCGCCGGTTGCCGGCAATAGGTTTGAATAATGTTCGACAGCGGGGCAAAGCCGCCGTCGTTGATGTCGTACTTCTGGCGGTGTGAAAGCCCTTGGGCCTGGCAGAAGTCTTCCTGATGCAGGCGCCGTACCCTTCCGGGTTGCACATGGCGATCATAGCGCTCCGCCAGCGACGCAATATGCTCGCCGATTCTTACCAGTTTCACCGGTGCCACCGGCAAGCCCAGTTGCGCTGCGATATGTGTGGTATAGATTTCCAGCAAGGGAACCTGCTTCAGATCCCGAACCGGCAGCTTGAGAATGTGCGTGGACGGCGCGTTGCCTTCAGGCAGATCGAAACACCAGCCGCCTTCGCCGGTCGGAGTGGCCAGGACCGGTATCTTGTCCTGTGCCCCGGCAAGAGAAAGACGCGGTGCGGTATCGCCGTCCAGCCAGGCAGAGCGGCCCTGTTCAATGGCGGCGATCAGGGTTGATTCGTCGAGGGCTCGCGACGTTTCTGGAGCCTCTTCCGTCACCGGCGACTCATGCGGTGGCAGTAACTGCAAAGCGCCGGCGCAATCGCCCCCCAGCTTTTCCAACAGGGAAAGATCGTCGTCGGCGACGGCCAATTGCCGGACCAGTCGGTCCCTGGCGTTGCCTTCGGGCAGCAGATTGGCGAAAAAATGGTGACCCCGAAGGTCGGGAGGCAGGAAATCTCCAGTTTCATCCAAGGGCAGACTGCAGGAAATCGCCCAGCCCCGGCCCAGCCAATCCCCGTCATACAGAAAAGCCATCCGCCCCGCGCCGCTGTCCAGGAGGCGACCGACCAAACGGTCCTGATACCAGACATTGAGGCCGCGACTCATGGCCGGCCACCTCGTGGTATGGCCAAGAGATCCAGGCCAAGCAGCCGGGTAATGCGGAAGGTCAGCTCCAGTCGGGCGGTGGGCTTGCCGCGCTCCAGTTCCGACACGAAACGCGGGCCGACCCCGGCGATTTCCGCCAAATCCACCTGAGTCAGGCCTTGGGCTTTGCGTGCCGCTCGAATGCGAGCGCCCAATTCGCTCGCGCTTTCCACGACGTAGGGTGAGGGGGAGGGCGACATCGTATTCTCCAAAATATTCCTGATCGGGAATATCATGAAGAAACAGAGGGCGGACGCCAATAAAAATTACCGATCGGGAAAAATTCGAGTGTCAGCCCCAGATGGCCGTGTAATCTTCCCGATCGGTATCATCGCTTACCAGGGCAGCACGCTGCCGTCGGAGTGCCAGAAGGTGCCGGTGTTGTCCAGGTTCAGCTCGTCCATGCGCTGCACCAGACGGTGGGCGGCCTGCTCGGCGGTGATGTCGCCGTTGTTGCCGGTCATGTCGGTCTTCACGAAGCCCGGGTGCAGGATCGCCACCGGGATGCCCCGGTCCTTCAGATCCACGGCCAGGGACTTGCCGGCGGCGTTGAGGCCGGCCTTGCTGACCCGGTAACCGTAGCGACCGCCGGAGTCGTTGTCCTCGATGGACCCCATGCGCGAGGTCATCAGGCCCACCCGGCTGCCCTCGCGCATATTGTCGAGCAGCGCGTGGGTGACGCGCAGCGGCCCCAGGGTGTTCACCTCGAACTGCTGGCGCATGGTGTCCAGGTTCAGGTCGTCCAGGGTCTCGTTTTCCATCATGCCGGCGTTGTTGTAGAGCACGTCCACCGGGGTGTCGCCCAGTTCCTTCTTGAGCGCCGCCACATCCTGGTCCTTGCTCACGTCGTAGCCTTCCAGCACGCGAATGCCCAGGTCGTGCAGATCCTCGCGGCCTTCCTGCGTGGCCGAGCTACGGCACACGGCGATCACCTGATTGCCGCGTTCCTTCCACAGCCGTGCCATGTGATAGCCGATGCCGCGATTGGCGCCGGTAATGACGATGGTCTGACTCATGACGAATCTCCTTCTTCGTGTCAGTGGATGGTGCTGTCAATGAATGCCACCCAGCCTGGAGACCCGCGCCGGCGGGATCAAACCGGCGGTGGCAATGGCAACACTCTTTTACGTTGCCGGAGCCTTTAAGACGCACCGTCGCGCTCGGCGCCACGGTGCCGGTTCTGGTACATTCGAGGTCCTTTTCGACACCCACAGGATACGATCATGACCATTGCCGTAGGCGACAAGCTGCCCGACGTCACCATCAAGACCAACGGCGCCAAAGGCCCCGAGGACCTGTCCACCGGCGACTTCTTCAAGGGCCGCAAGGTGGTGTTGTTCGCGGTGCCCGGCGCGTTCACGCCCGGTTGTTCCAACACCCACATGCCGGGCTTCGTGGTGAACGCGGACGAGATTCTTGAGAAAGCCGACGCCATCGGCTGCATGGCGGTCAACGACGCCTTCGTGATGGGCGCCTGGCAGGACAACCAGAACGCCGAGAAAATCACCATGCTGGCCGACGGCAACGCCGAGTTCACCCGGGCGCTGGGCCTGGAGCTGGACGCCAGCGGCGCCGGCCTGGGGATTCGCAGCAAGCGCTTCGCGCTGATCGCCAATGACGGCGTGGTGGAGTACCTGGGCGTGGACGCCAAGGGCGTGGAGGAAAGCAGCGCCGAGACCGTGCTCAAGCACCTCTGAGGCGAATGTCCCGTGCCGGGCACGGACACTGCAGCGGGGCGCGCCGGCCAGCAGGCCGGCGCGCCCCGCTTTGTTGGGAGGTTGTCTTTTCGCGACAACCGGCCGGGGGCCGGTCACGCATTCGCGCATAGCACGTCTTTGGTTATAAATAACAAGATGTTCAGCACATTTCGCTCTTTTGGCCCGTTCGGAACGTAAAAGATCACGAATTCGTTACACCCCGCACACATTACGAAGCGCCCCGGTTGCGTTTGAGTGGTGCCGTAACAGCTCTTAAAGCAAGGCCGACATTTTTTCATTGCCACCCTTTGTACATTCCATCTGTGCACTGCCGCTCTCCGATTCCGGTTGTGGGGGGAGGGGGCAGCGACTGATGCGGATAAAACTCAAGGAGGGTGGATCATGTTCCGGTCCCTGGCGAAAACACTGGTATTGATGATGATGTTGGTGGCGCTGGCCGCCTGTGGTGGCGGTGGCGGCAGCAGCGGCGGCCCGTCCGGCAATGGCGGCGCGGAAACGCCCAACAACCCGGATAACCCGGATAACCCCGGCGATCCGAATGAACCCGGCGACCCGGACAACCCGGGCGATCCGGATGACCCGGACAACCCGGACGAGCCCGGCAATCCCGGTGACGACATGGACGACGAAGAACGCGCGGCGACCGTCGGCCTGATCGACACCAACAACCATTTCACCGCTTCCGTTTGCCCGGGCACCGTGCTGGACGTGCCGCTGGGCAACGCGATTGACGTGGTGACCTGTGAAAACGAAGCCCTGACCAACATTTCCCTGGGCAACGACAACCTGCTCGGTCTGGTGTGCGCCGACACGGTGGCCGGCACCGACACCGCTCTGGTGGAAAGCCTGTCCGACGTGGAATTCCTGCCCAACTGCGTGATGGAAAGCACCGTCTACCTGCGCGACACCATCACCGGTCTGCTGGACGGCACCAGCCCGATCACCCAGGAACTGTGCCCGAACGCGGACAACCCGGTGCTGTGCGTGGTGGACGTGCTGCAAACCACGCCTGAGACCCTGCAGAGCGCGCTCACCGTGCTGGGCTGCGAGGACGCCCTGAATCCGCAAACCTGTCTCACCGGCGTGGCCAACAATCTGGCCAGCGGCGAGCTGCTGATCGGCACCCTGAACACGCTCTCCACCGCGGTGTGCCCGGTGGCCGCCAACGCCGGCGACTTCAACCCGCAGGACTGTGTCACCGAAGTGCTCACCGGCGTGGGCAGCGTGCTCAACGTGGCCGGTCTGCCGGGCGTGGGCGAAATCTGTGGCGATCAGGCGGACCCGCTGACCTGTCTGCTGGAAGCCGGTGAACTGCTGTCCCCGGTCACCGATGCCCTGGGTGGCGTGCCGGTGGTGGGCGAGCTGGTGAACAGCCTGCTGGGCGCCATTGAAAGCGATCCGGGCAACCTGGACCTGCTGGAAACCCTGCCGCAACTGCTGGCCGGCATCCCGGTGGTGGGTGATCTGATCGGCGACGCCCTGGAAAACGGCGGCGGCGAAGACGCCAACCCGCTGTTCGCCCTGCTGGAACAACTGCAAGGTCTGCCGGAGATGGTGGCCGAAGTGCCGGTGCTGGGCGACCTGCTCAACGGCCTGGCCGGTGGCGACGCCGGTGGCCTGCCCCTGGACGCGCTGGACCTGGAATCCCTGGCCGACGCGCTGACCAGTGGCGACCTGTCCCAACTGAGCGCGCCGGTGCAGGAAGTGCTGGACCAGGTGCCGGTACTGGGTCCGCTGGTGGGCCAGCTGCTGGGCGCGGTGAACTGCGAATCCGGCGACCCGCTGCAGTGCCTGACCTCCGCCAGTGACCAGCTTGGTCAGTTCACCGACCTGCTTGGCGAAGTGCCGGTGCTGGGCGACCTGCTCAACCCGCTGATCGGCACCCTGCTGGGCGCGGTCGAGGGCGGTGGTGAAGGCGGCGACCCGCTGGCCACCCTGACCGGCGCGCTGGATCAGCTGCCGGTGGCCGGTGACCTGCTCAACGAAGTGCTGGGCACCCTGCTGGGCGGCGAAGGCGGTGTCGACCCGAGCAACCCGGGCGACCTGCTCAACCCGGCCCTGGGCCTGCTCGAAGAAGTGCCGGTGCTGGGTGACCTGGCCAACGAATTGCTCGGCGGCCTGCTCAGCGGCGGCCCCCTGGACGGCGAAGCCGGCCTGGAGAACCTGCTGGGCGGTCTGCTGGATCAGGACTTCGCTCTGATCCCCGCGGTGGGTGATCTGCTGGAACAGATCCCGGCCCTGGGCGAACCGCTGGTGTCCGTGCTCGACACCGTGGCCGGCGACGACGGCCTGCTGGAAAACATTCTGTCTCCCATCGCCGACGTGCTGGAAGGCATCCCCGGCCTGGGCGACCTGCTCGGCGGTCTGCTGGACGGTCTGTTCGGCTGGACCTGAGCGCTCCCCTTTTCTTCCGTAAGTGCCAGTGCCCCGGCTTCGCCGGGGCTTTTTTTGTTCAGCGCTTCAGATACTTGGCCGCCATGGCCTTGAGCGATTGCCGGATCTCGGCGCCGGCCTCCGGGTCGCCTTTCAGGATCGACTGCATGTAGCCCTTTACCTGGCTCATTTCCAGATGGGTGGGCAGTGGCGGTACGTTGGCGTCCACCACCGCATTGATCACCACCGGCCGGTCCGCGGCGAGGGCGTCGTCCAGCACCGCCTCCACCCGGTCCGGGTGGTCCAGGCGCACGCCGGTCAGGCCCAGCATCTCCGCGTAGCGGTCATAGTCGAAGTCCGGCAGGGCCTGGGAGGATTCGAACTTGGGATCGCCCTCCATGACGCGCTGCTCCCAGGTCACCTGATTCAGGTCCCGGTTGTTGAGCACCAGCACGATCAGCCGCGGGTCCGACCAGTCGCGCCAGTATTTGGCCACGGTGATCAGGCCGTTGTTGCCGATCATCTGCATGGCGCCGTCGCCGACCATGGCGATCACCGGGCGGTCCGGGTGGGCGAACTTGGCGGCCAGGGCGTAGGGCACGCCGTTGCCCATGGAGGCCAGCCCCCCGGAAGTGGAGCCCTGCACCCCGCCGCGGATTTTCAGGAAGCGGGCGTACCAGTCAGTGGCGGTGCCCACGTCGGCGGCGAGCAAGGCGTTGTCCGGCAGCCGCGCGGACAGCTCCCAGAAGATCTTCTGCGGGTTGAGCGGGTCCGCTCCGGTGTTGGCGCGGGCGGCCACCGTGTCCCACCAATCCTCGATCTGTTCCTGCAAATCGTCGCGCCAGGCGCGGTCGGTTTTCGGCTCGACACGCTGCCGCAGGGCCTCCAGGGTGGCGCGGGCGTCGCCGTGCAGATTCACCTCGGTGGGGTAGCGCAGGCCCAGATTGGCGGCGTCGATGTCGATCTGCACCGCCCGGGCCTGGCCGGACTCCGGCAGAAACTCCGCGTAGGGAAAACTGGTGCCGACCATCAGCAGCGTGTCGCAATGCCTCATCATGCGATCACTGGGCTCGGTGCCCAGCAGGCCGATGGTGCCGGTGACCCCGGGCGCGTCGTCCGGGATCATGGTCTTGGCCAGCACCGCCTTGGCGATACCGGCGCCCAGGGCCTCGGCCAGGTCCAGCAGTTGGGGCACCGCGTCCTTGACGCCGGCACCGGCGAGGATCGCCACCTTCTCGCCGGCGTTGAGAATCTCGGCCGCCTGGCCCAGATCGGTGTCGGCGGGCAGTCGCCGGGACGGGCGGTAGCCCACCCCGGACCAGGTGGCGCCGTGGCTGGCCGGTGGCTCGGCCATGGGCGCGTCCTGAATATCGTTGGGCACGATCACGCAGGTCACGGTGCGTTCCGCCTCGGCGATGCGCAGGGCCCGGTCCACCACATGGCGGGCCTGGGCCGGCGCCATCACGGTCTGCACATAGGCCCCCACGTCCTGGAACACGCTTTCCAGGTCCACCTCCTGCTGGAAATCCGAACCCAGACTCAGGCGTGCCTGCTGGCCGATCACCGCCACCACCGGCATATGATCCTTGGCGGCGTCGTACAGGCCGTTAAGGGCGTGGATCGCCCCCGGGCCCGAGGTGGTCACCACCACGCCGGGGCGGTCGGTGTATTTGGCGTGCCCGCAGGCCATGAACGCGGCCAGCTCCTCGTGGCGGGGCTGCACCAGGGTGATCTTCTCCTCGGCGCGGCGCAGGGCGCTCATCACGCCGTTGATGCCGTCGCCGGAATAGCCGTAGACCCGTTCCACGCCCCATTGGTGAAGCCGGTCGACAATGAAATCCGAAACCGTCGCGGTGCTGCTCATGATGCCTCCTTGGCAAGTGTGCTCCGTTAGCCGATAAAGCGGCGCAGCCGCTCCAGGGCGAGGTCGATGGTGTCCTGGCTGGCGGCGAACGACACCCGCAGGCGCCCCGGCGCACCGAACCCGCTGCCCGGCACCACCGCCACGCCGGCGTCGTGGAGCAGGGTCTCCGCCAGTTGATAGTCGTCCTCCACATCGTCCCGGTCGGCGATCAGTTCACGCACGTCCGGGAAGGCGTAGAAGGTGCCGTCCGAGGGCGCGCAGCGCACCCCCGGCAGGGCATCCAGCGCCGGCACCACCCGGTCGTGGCGGCGCCGGTATTCGGCCACCATCTCGCGGACCGGTGTCTGATCGCCGGTGAGCGCCGCCAGGGCGGCGTGCTGGCTGATGCTGGCGGTACCGGCGGTGCTCTGGCCCTGGACCTTTTTCAGCCGCTCCAGGGCCGGCGCCGGCCCGCCCAGAAAACCGACCCGCCAGCCGGTCATGGCGTAGGCCTTGGAGACCCCGTTGACCACGAAACAGCGATCGGCCAGGTCCGGTGCCACGTTGAGCAAGGTACGGAAAGGCCGGCCGCTCCAGTTCAGATGCTCGTAGATGTCGTCGCAGATCACCCACACCTGCGGGTGTCGGCGGAACACCTCCGCCAGCCGCCTCAGGCGGTCCTCGTCGTAGACGCGCCCGGTGGGATTGTTGGGGCTGTTCAGGAACACCACCCGGGTGCGGTGGGTAAAGGCGGACGCCAGCCGGTCCGGATCCGGCAGGTAGTCATCCTCCGCGCACAGATCCCAATAGACCGGCTGGGCGCCGGCCAGGGTCACCTGGGCGGGATAGGTGACCCAGTAGGGGCGCGGCACCACCGCTTCGTCGCCGGGACCGAGCAGGGTCTGGCACAGGTCGTAGAGCGCCTGCTTGGCGCCGCAGGTGACCATTACCTGATCCTGGGCGAAGTCCAGGTCGTTATCGCGGCGGAACTTCTCCCGCACCGCGGCTTTCAGGTCGTCGGTGCCGTCCACCGCCGTGTAGTGGGTAAAGCCCCGGTCGATGGCCGAATGGGCGGCTTCCTTGATCGGCGCCGGCGTGTCGAAGTCCGGCTCGCCGGCGCCCAGGCGGGCGACCCGCTCGCCGCCCTGCTGCAGGGCCGCCGCCTCGGCGTTGATTTTCAGGGTGAGGGAAGGCTGGATGCTCTCCACCCGATGAGAAAACGGCATGATGCACTCCCTTGACCGTTCACCCCATGGGTACGCCCGCCGGCGGGGCACCGGCAAGGCGGACAGCAAAAAAAGGTGTAAAAGGCGGCGGGTTTGCGGGTTGGCGCGCGGGGCGGGTCAGTGCAGCTGGTCCGGCTCCCGGGTGAAGCGGTGCGGCGGTAGCACCACGCGCTGAACCCGCTCGCCGAGCACTTCGGTTTCGCCCTTGTAGCGCTCGCCGCCGGTGACCGTGAACTCGAATTCATAGAGCCGCCACAGACGCAGCCGGCCACCGTGGTCGCGGCGCAATCGCAGGCGGCGCAGACCCACGGTCTGATCCAGCAGCAATACCTCCTCACGCTCGCAATGCCGGCGGGTTACGCGCAGGGCGGTCTCGCGGATGCGCTGGGCCCGCCAGAACAGGGCCGCGCCCAGCACCAGGGCGGCCAGCAGCAGAACGTCGGTGAGGGCGAGATTCACAATCAGGGTCTTCGTTCCGATCAGGGTCCGGTCATGGTAAGCGGCGCCGCGCCGGTTGGCCATCGGCGCCACGCGCACCGGCCGTTTCACGCCGACGTCACGCGATTCAACCGCCGCTCCATCAATTTTTGTAAAGTTCGCCGCCCGGTGTCTTTCCGAGGGGGCCGCGCCCTGCGACCGTAGTCGCAAAGCGCAACGGTATCGGAGCGGGCCCCAGCCCCGGGAGCCCGCCTGGCCGTTTTTCGTTCCGCGCCGCCCGACCACGCCGGCCCGGGACATCAGGAGGGAGAACCAGCAATGAGCGACAATCGCAAGCCAACCACCACCGATGCCGGGATTCCGGTCGCCAGCGATGAACATTCCCTGTCCGTCGGGCCCGATGGGCCGATCGTCCTGCACGATCACTACCTGATGGAGCAGATGGCCGCGTTCAACCGGGAAATGATTCCGGACCGCCAGCCCCATGCGAAAGGCGGCGGCGCCTTCGGCCATTTCCAGGTCACCCGGGACGTGAGCCGGTACACCAAGGCCGACTTTCTGCAGCAGGGCAAGAAGACCGATGTGCTGATTCGCTTCTCCACCGTGGCCGGCGAAGCCGGCAGCCCGGATACCTGGCGGGACCCGCGCGGCTTCGCGGTGAAGTTCTACACCGAGCAGGGCAACTTCGACATGGTGGGCAACAACACGCCGGTGTTTTTTGTCCGCGATCCGATGAAGTTTCAGCACTTCATCCATTCCCAGAAACGCCGGGCCGACAACGGTCTGCGCGACAACGACATGCAGTGGGATTTCTGGACCAATGCGCCGGAATCCGCCCACCAGGTCACCTGGCTGATGGGTGACCGGGGCGTGCCCGCCACCTGGCGGCACATGAACGGCTACTCCAGCCACACCTATATGTGGGTGAACGGCGACGGCGAGCGCTTCTGGGTGAAGTACCACTTCAAGACCGACCAGGGCATCAAGTGCATGACCCAGGAGCAGGCCGACGAGATGGCCGGCAGCGACGCCGACTACCACCGGCGTGACCTGTTCCAGTCGATCAAGCGCGGCGACCACCCGAGCTGGACCCTGCACGTGCAGATCATGCCGTTCGAGGACGCCAAAACCTACCGCATCAATCCCTTCGACCTGACCAAGGTCTGGCCCCACGACGACTACCCGCTGCACGAAGTGGGCAAGCTGACCCTGGACCGCAATCCCACGGATTTCCACAGCGAGATCGAGCAGGCGGCGTTCGAGCCCAACAATTTCGTGCCCGGCACCGGCCTGTCGCCGGACAAGATGCTGCTGGCGCGCGCCATTTCCTACGCCGATGCCCACCGGGCCCGGTTGGGCGTGAACTATCGTCAGATTCCGGTCAACGAACCCAAGTGTCCGGTGCACAGCTACAGCAAGGGCGGCGCCATGCGCATGCGTAACGCCAGCGACCCGGTCTATGCCCTGAACTCCAAGGGCGGCCCGGCGGCGGACCCGGAACGTTACCCGGAACAGGCAGTGTGGGCCGCGGACGGCGAGTTCGTGCGTGCCGCCTACACGCTGCGCAAGGACGACGGCGACTTCAATCAGGCCAACGATCTGGTCAACAAGGTGATGGACGACGCCGCCCGCGACCGTCTGGTGAACAACGTGGCCGGCCACGTGCTGGACGGCGTGGAGGAGCCGGTGCTGTCCCGCGTGTTCGAGTACTGGCGCAACGTGGACGAAACCATCGGCAAGCGCATCGAGGAGAAGGTACGCGCCGAGAAGAAGTAAGCGAGCTGTTCAACCACGCACCGAACACCGCGCCCGGCCGGGCGCGGTGTGACGGCGCGGCTCAGGTCCGCAGCCGGTAGCCGGTTTTGAAGATCCAGGTAATCAGCCCCACGCACACCAGCATGAACACCAGCGTCATGCCCAGACTGACGGCCAGATGGACGTCGGCCACGCCGTAGAAACTCCAGCGAAAGCCACTCACCAGATACACCACCGGATTGAACAGAGTCACCGTCTGCCATACCGGCGGCAACATGTTCACCGAATAGAAAGTCCCGCCCAGAAAGGTCAGCGGTGTCACGATCATCATCGGTATGATCTGCAGCTTTTCGAAACCGTCCGCCCACACCCCGATAATGAAACCGAACAGGCTGAAGGTCACCGCGGTCAGCGCCAGAAAGCCGATCATGGCGACCGGATGGGCGATGCTGAAGTCCACGAACAGACGGGACGTGGCCAGAATCAGCAGCCCGAGAATGATGGACTTGCTGGCCGCCGCGCCCACGTAGCCCGCGACGATCTCCAGCGGTGAGATCGGTGCCGACAGCACCTCGTAGATGGTGCCGGTGAACTTGGGCATGTAGATGCCGAACGAGGCGTTGGAAATGCTCTCGTTAAGCAGCATCAGCATGATCAGACCCGGAATGATGAAGGCGCCGTAGCTGATGCCGTCGATCTCCACCATCCGTGAGCCGATTGCCGAGCCGAACACCACGAAATACAGGGAAGTGGAAATCACCGGCGAGGCGATGCTCTGCATCAGGGTGCGCCAGGTGCGTGCCATCTCGAACAGATAGATGGCTTTTACGCCGTGCAGATTCATATCAGTCTCCCGTGCGACGGTTATGGACCAGATCCACGAAAATATCCTCCAGTGAGCTCTCACGGGTGCGCAGGTCGCGGAACTCGATGCCCTGCTCGCCCAGGCGACGCAGCAGACCGGCCACGTCGGCCTGATCGTGGCGGGCGTCGAAGCCATACACCAGCTCGTGGCCGTCGCCCTCCAGCACCAGATTCAGATCGGACAGGCCCGCGGGGATCGCCTCCAGGGGCGCGGCCAGCTGCAGCCGCAGTTCCTTGCGGCCCAGCTTTTCCATCAGCGTGCGGGTGTGCTCCACCAGAATGATTTCGCCGCCGCTGATCACGCCGACCCGGTCGGCCATCTCTTCCGCCTCCTCGATGTAGTGGGTGGTGAGGATAATGGTCACGCCGCGTTCGCGCAGGCCGCGCACCAGATTCCACATATCCCGCCGCAGCTCCACGTCCACGCCGGCGGTGGGCTCGTCGAGAAATAGAATGGCCGGTTCATGGGCCAGCGCCTTGGCGATCATCACCCGGCGCTTCATGCCGCCGGACAGGGCCATGATCTTGTCCTTGCGCTTGTCCCACAGGGACAGGTCGCGCAACACTTTCTCCACGTAGGCCGGGTCCGCCGGCTTGCCGAACAGGCCACGGCTGAAATTCACCGTGGCCCAGACCGTCTCAAAGGCATCGGTGGACAGTTCCTGGGGCACCAGGCCAATGCGTGAACGGGCCGCCCGGTAATCGCGCCGGATATCGCAGCCGTCCACGAGCACCGTGCCCGGTCCCGGATTGACGATGCCGCAGACAATGCTGATCAAGGTGGTTTTCCCCGCGCCGTTCGGCCCCAACAACGCGAATATTTCGCCCTTGCGGATGTGCAGGTTCACATCACGCAGGGCGGTGAAACCGGACTCGTAGGTCTTGCTGAGTCCGTCGATGGCGATAATGTCGGACACGGGGGCTCCTTGCGGTTGATGGCGCGAAAACGACATTCTACGACTTGTGCCGGTACCCATGGGAAGGCAGCATAAAAGCTCAACCAATGTTCAGGTCAACAGAGGTGGCAATGGACCCGGTACCCTCCATCGATATCGGCAAGGCGCTCACCGTGGGCGAGGTGGCCAGGCGCAGCGGCGTGGCGGTGTCCGCGCTGCATTTTTATGAACGCAAGGGCCTGATCAAAAGCCATCGCAGCGCCGGCAATCAACGCCGCTATCACCGGGACGTGCTGCGCCGCGTGGCGGTGATCAAGGTGGCCCAGCGCATCGGCATTCCGCTGGCGGAGGTGGCCGGCGCGCTGGCGTCGCTGCCCTCCGGGCGCAGCCCCACCGCCCGGGACTGGTCGCGGCTGTCCGCCCGCTGGCGCCAGGACCTGGAGGAACGCATCCATCATCTCAGCCAGCTGCGGGATCAGCTGGACGACTGCATCGGTTGCGGCTGCCTGTCGCTCACCGCCTGCCGGCTGCGCAACCCCGGTGACACCCTGGCGGAAACCGGTACCGGGGCGCGGCGCTGGGAAGGCGACGGCGAGGGGAATGGAGAGCGACAAGGGTAAATTCCGGTAAAGCGCCGGCGGCAAACTTCCGGTTTGGCGGTAAGGTGTAATACCCCAAGAACAACCGGAATCAAAGCCCGAGGAGATCCCGTCCATGAATCTGTTCGAAGCGTTGCGTCAGGACCACGACACCCAGCGGACCCTGCTGGAGCTGCTGGTCAAAACCCACGGCGACAGTGAAGGTCGCGAGGAGCTGTTCGCCAAGGTCAAGCAGGAACTCACCGCCCACGCCGCCGCCGAGGAGCGGGCCCTGTACGTACCGATGATGGAACAGGACCTGACCCAGGAGAAAGCCCGTCACAGCGTGGCCGAACACCACGAGATCGATGAACTGGTGGAGGAGCTGGAGAACACCGACTTCAGTTCACCGGGCTGGCTGGCCACCGCCAAAAAGCTGCAGCACCTGGTCACGCACCATCTGGATGAAGAAGAGCAGGAAGTGTTCCAGCTTGCCGGTCGCGCCCTCAACGAGCAGGACAAGACCCGCCTGGCCGGTACCTACCGGGAGGAGATGGCGGCGGCCAAATAGGGCCGCCCGAATCGCCGCCGTGGGGCCAGGGTCAGCCCTGGTCCCACGCCTCCAGCGCCGCCTCCAGTTTATCGATGCCCGCCGCCGACCGGCCCAGGTCCGCCCAGGGGTCGTCCTTCTGCCCCAGGCGGCGGAAGGCGTTCTCCAGAGTGTAACGCCGGGGACCGATGGCGCGATCGTTCACCTCTTCCCAGTCCAGCGGCATGGCCACCGGCGCGCCCGGTTTGGCGCGCACCGCATAGGGCGCCACCGCGGTCTGGCCGAAGGCGTTGCGCATGATGTCCAGATAGAGGCGACCCCGGCGCTTGTTCTTGCGCTGCTCGGTGGTCAGCGCGTCCGGGTGGCGCGCGGCCAGATGATCGGCCAGCCGCCGGCAGGCCCGCCGCACCCGGTCAAAATCCGCGTCGGGCTTGAGCGGCGCCACCACGTGCAGACCCCGGGAGCCGGTGGTCTTCACGAACGGCGTCAGCCCCGCCTCGCGCAAGGCGTCACCGATCTGGTGGGCGGCCCGGCGTACCGGCGCGAAGTCGTCGCCGGGCGGGTCCAGGTCGAACACCAGTTGGTCCGGGCGATTCGGCCGGGCCGCCTGGCTCAGCCAGGCGTGCAGTGTCAGCGTCGCCTGGCTGGCCAGGTACACCAGGTCCGCGGCCCGCTCACAGAAGATGTGCGTCACTTCGCCAGTGTCGCCGCCATGGTCGATCCGTCGCGCCGGCAGCCAATCCGGGAAATGATCACTGCGATTCTGCTGGTAGAAGCCGCTTTCGCCGATGCCGTCGGGAAAGCGGTGCAGGGTCAGGGCCCGGCCGCGCAGGTGGGGCAGCATCAGCGGCGCCACCCGTTGGTAATAATCGGCCAGATCCGCCTTGGTCAGGCCGTCGTCCGGGAACAGCACCTTGTCCGGGTGGGAGAGGGCGATCCGTTCCCCGTCCACGTTCAGAATGGTATCGGTCATGCCGCGCTCCTGGTGAGTCACTCCTGATGGGCCGCCTTCTCGTCGCGGGCGATGCGCGCCAGGGTGCGGCCGCTCTTCGCCGACTTGTTCTGCGTCGAGGTGGGGTTGCGGCGGGCGTCGGCGTGCTCATCGTCCATTTTGATCAACAGCCATTGGGGCTTGTCGCCGTCGCGGAACCGCTTCAGAGCGTAGCCGCCTTGCAGCTTGTCACCGTCCAGCCAGATCTCCAGCAGGCCCTCCCGCCAGGCGTCGGCCATGCTCACCGGCGGGTCCTTGTCGGCGCGCAGATTGCGGTACTCGCCCCGGTCCCAGACCATCACGGTGCCGGCGCCGTAGTGGCCTTCCGGGATCACGCCTTCGAACTCCGCGTAGTCCAGGGGGTGGTCTTCCACCTGCACCGCCAGGCGCTTGTCCCGGGGATCGGTGGACGGTCCCTTGGGTACCGCCCAGGATTTCAGGGTGCCGTCGAAGGCCAGGCGGAAGTCATAGTGCAACCGGCTGGCGTCGTGTTTCTGAATCACGAAAACGGGCCGCGTGCCCCGGCCGCCGGCGGGCTCCCGGCTGGCGTCCAGGTCTCTTTTGCGGCGGTAATCGCCGAGCTTGTCCTTGCTCATGGTGCCTCCTCGGTCGTTGCCGAAGGCCCAGCATAGCGCCGGGGCGGCGGCGGAATCAGCGGGCAAGCGTAAAAAAGTTTCAATCCCGCGCGCTTCACGCCGGTTTGGGTTAAGGTCGTGGCGGTAGGGACAGCGAGGAGACCGCCACCTTGAGCATTCTGCAACTGCCCCATGCGCCGCCGTCGGTGGTGCTGATCGATTGGCACGCCACCTTGGTGGACACCCACGACGCCATGTACCACGCCGTGGACGACGTGCTGCCTCGTCTGGAGGAGTTGGGCCTGTGGGACCGGCTGCTGGAACCGGAAGCGTCCAAGACCCTGGAGGACGCCAAGCTGGTCAAGTACGTCCGCGAGCACCACAAACTGCACCCCAAGATCACCGCCCAGCGCAAGATCTCGCGCACCGACATTTTCGAGGTGCTGTTCGGCGCCGACGGCGACGCCAAGCGGCGTGTCCATCAGGCGTTCGACGCCTGCTACAAAAACTACGTGGACGAAGTGCACCCTCTGGAGGCGGACATCCGCCCGCAGCTGGAGCGGCTGCGCGCCGCCGGCGTGCCGGTGGGGGTGATCTCCAACCGCAAGCGGGATTTCTTCGAGCACGAGCTGCGCATCGTGGACGGCACCGGCTGGGAGGATCTGTTTGATGTCACCGTGTGCGGGGACGACGTGGAGAACCGCAAGCCGGCGCCGGACATGCTACTCAAGGCCCTCGACCAGCTTGGCCTGACGCCCGGCGAACATTGCTGGTACGCCGGGGACAGCACCACCGACGTGATCGCCGCCAAGGACGCCGGCGTCACCGCCATCTTCTACAACGGCGCCCACTGGCCACAGAGCTGGCTGGACAAAATCTTCCCCGGCACCGTCAGCCACCCGCACCGGCCGGACGCGGTGGTGGACAGCATCGGCGGCCTGACCCGGCTGGCCCGGCGCATGCTCGCCAATGGCAAACGGGTGGAGCGGGCGCGGGCCTGAGCCGGCCCGCCGCCGGGCGGACCACCGCTCAGGCGAGCACCTGGCCGCCGTCCACCACCAGGGTCTGTCCGGTGATCCAGCTGGCCAGATCGGAGGCCAGAAACAGGGCCACGTTGGCTACTTCCTCCGGGGTGCCGAGGCGCCCGAACGGAATGCCGCCGCGAATCCGTTGATAGAGATCCGGATTGTGCTGGCGGGCCTGATCCCAGACCCCGCCGGGAAACTCGATGGACCCCGGCGCCAGACCGTTGACGCGCACCCCGTGGGTCGCCATCGATACCGCCAGGCTGCCGGTGTAGTGGGCCACCGCCGCCTTGATGGCGGCGTAGGGGGCGGTGCGGGTGGAGGCGTGCAGGGCGGCGATGGACGCGATGTTGATGATCGAGGCCCCGGGCGTTTGTTTCAGATGGGGCAGGCAATAGTGGGCGGCGCGCACGGTGCCCATCAGGTCCACCTCGACGCTGCGCAGCCAGCCGTCCTCGTTGTCGTCGCGGCCAAACGCGGAGGCGCAGTTGACCAGCACATCCACGCCGCCCAGTTCCGCCAGCGCCGCCTCCAGATAGCCTTCCAGGGACGCTTTGTCGCCGATGTCGCAGGGCGCGGTGTGCAGGGCCAGGCCGTCGCCGGCGGCGTCCTCGCGCAGCGAATCCAGGGCGGCCTGGCCGCGGGCGCACACTGACACCCGGGCGCCGGCCCGGGCGAAGCCCAGGGCGATGGCCCGGCCGATGCCCTTGCTGCCGCCGGCGACGATCACCCGCCGGCCGTTGAAGTCGAAGTTCATCCGGTCTCTCCCGTTCCAAGAAAACCCGACTTTACGCCCAACCGGCACCGCCGGCAGCCCGGGATTGGCCCGTGCTGAATCTGGCACCATGGTACATTCAATGCCTTGCCGTCATCGAACACGACCCGAGAACAACAACAGGAGGGCCATCATGGGCACCCCGATGAGCGATCCGCGCCGCCGCCTGCACGCCTTTACCGACGACGCCCTGGGCGATCACGACGCCACCGGCCTGGCCGCGTTGATCGAGCGAGGCGCCCTGAGCGCCAGCGAAGTGACCGAAGCCGCCATCCAGCGCATCGGTCGCGTGGACCCGCAACTGCACGCGGTGGCCCTGGCGGCCTTCGAGCGCGGGCGCGGCGAGGCCGCCCGGCCAGGCCGGGGCGCCTTCGCCGGCGTGCCGACGCTGATCAAGGACAACATCGACGTGGCCGGCCTGGCCACCGGCCACGGTTCGGCGGCGGTGTGCACGCGACCGGCGGAGAAGGACAGCGACTTCGCCCGCCAGTTTCTTGCCCAGGGCTTCACCCTGCTGGGCAAGAGCCGCCTGCCGGACTTCGGCTTCAGCGCCAGCACCGAATTCATGGACCAGCCGCCCACCTGCAACCCCTGGCACACCGGCTATTCCTCCGGTGCCTCCTCCGGCGGCGCCGCCGCCCTGGTGGCCGCCGGCGCGCTGCCCATCGCCCACGGCAACGACGGCGGCGGTTCGATCCGCATCCCCGCCGCCTGCTGTGGTCTGGTGGGGCTCAAGCCCACCCGCGGGCGGCTGGTGAAGTCGGAAGCCTCCCAGGCGCTGCCGGTGGACCTGATCAGCGAGGGCGTGCTGACCCGCAGCGTTCGCGACACCGCCCGCTTCTTCGCCGCCGCCGAGCGCTATTACCGCAACCCCAAACTGCCGGCCATCGGCGACGTCACCGGACCCGGGCGGCGCCGCTTGAAGGTGGGGCTGGTGATGGACTCCATCACCGGCAGCGCCACCGACCGGGACACCCGCGCGGCGGTGGCGGACACCGCCCGGCTGCTGGCGGACCTGGGCCACCACGTGGAAGAGGCGCCGATCCCCCTGAAACCGTCCTTCATCGACGACTTCGTGACCTACTACGGGATGATGGCGTTCATGGTCAGCCGCTTCGGCGCCCGGCTGTTCGGGCCGGGCTTTCAGACGGAGCGGCTGGATGACCTGACCGTGGGGCTGGCCGGCTATTACCGGCGCCGCCTGTGGAAGACGCCGGCGGTGCTCTACCGCCTGCGGCGCACCTGGAAGGAGTACGCGGACAGTTTCCAACGCTATGACGTGGTGCTGTCGCCGGTGCTGGCGCGCACCGTGCCGGAGCTGGGCTATCTGAGCCCGACCCAGCCGTTCGAAACGCTGATCGACCGGCTGATCAAGTACGCCAGCTTCACGCCGGCCAACAACGCCTCCGGCAGCCCGGCGATTTCGCTGCCCCTGGGGGCCAGCGCCGAGGGGCTGCCCATCGGCGTGCAGCTGGCGGCGGTGCAGGGCGGCGAGCGCACCCTGCTGGAACTGGCCTTCGAGCTGGAGGCCGCCCGTCCCTGGCGGCGTATTCAGGACGGCTGACCGCGCCCCCTTGAAACGCTTTTGGGCGTCTTCATATTCACAATGCCAAGCCGGACCCGGGTCCCGGAGCCGGCTCTCATAGTGTTGCCAATCTGATTCTGATCCCAAATCTCAGGAGGTGATTTGATGTCAGTGCAGACGCAAGTCCGCCCCGCCCAGGCCGAGGCCCGGCGGCAAGATCCCTACCCCACCCGTCTCCCCCGTCGTCCGGACCTGCCCTGGCTGAATCGTCGCGAGCCCGTGGTCAAAGGCCGTGCCGAGGACGGTCCGCTGAGCGCTTCGCAATTGGATGAGTTCGAACGTCGCGGCTTTCTGTTCGAGCCCGGTTTCCTCGACGAACGCGAAGTGGCGGAGCTCACCGACACCCTGCATGAGTTATTGAGCCGCGAGGCGTTCCGAGGCCGCGAGTTCAGCATTACCGAGCCGGGCAGCGAGGAGATCCGTTCCTTGTTCGCGGTGCATTTGCTGTCCGAGCGGTTCCGCCGCTTGGCCGGGGATCCGCGCCTGCTGGGTCGCGTACGCCAGATTCTCGGCGGCGACGCCTACGTGCACCAGTCCCGCATCAACTATAAGCCCGGCTTTCACGGCAAGGGTTTCAACTGGCATTCCGACTTCGAGACCTGGCACGCCGAGGACGGCATGCCCGCCATGCACGCGGTGAGCGCCTCCATCGTGCTCACCGACAATCATGCGTTCAACGGTCCGCTGATGCTGATCCCGGGCTCCCATAAGGTGTTCGTGCCCTGCCTGGGCGAGACCCCGGACGACCATCACAAGCAGTCCCTGAAAACCCAGCAGTTCGGCGTGCCCGATAACCAGGTGCTCAGTGAACTGATCGAGCGGGGCGGCATCGAGGCGCCCACCGGCAAAGCCGGTGGTCTGATCCTGTTCGACTGCAACACCCTGCACGGGTCCAACGCCAATATGTCGCCGGACCCGCGCAGTAATGTGTTCTTCGTCTACAACCGCCGTGACAACGTCTGTGTGGCGCCGTATGGGGCCCGTCGTCGGCGGCCCTGGTTCCTGGCCCACGAGCCGGACGCTAGTCGTCCTTGCGCTTGAACAGGGCCAGGATGCTGGAGAAGTCCTTATTGCCGTAGCCCTGGTTGGCGTGGCTGGCGTACAGGCTGCGCGCCAGCGCGCCCATGGGCGTGGCCGAGCGGGTGGCGAGGGCCGCTTCCAGGGCCAGGCCCAGATCCTTGTTCATCAGATTGACGCCGAAGCCGCCGTCGTAATTGTTCGACGCCGGCACATTGGGCATCACCCCGGGCCACGGATTGTAGACTTCCAGGGACCAGTTGCCGCCGGAGCTGACGCGCATGATCTCGGACAGTACCTTCGGGTCCAGGCCGTGGTCGGCGCCCATTTGCAGCGCTTCGGCGGTGCCGATCATGTGCACGGCGAGCAGCATGTTGTTGCAGATTTTCGCCACCTGGCCGGCCCCGGGCGGGCCGGCGCGGAACACGTTCTTGCCCATGGCGTCGAGAATCGGCCGGGCCCGTTCCACCGCGTCCTCGCTGCCGCCACAAATGAACGTCAGGGTGCCGGCGCGGGCGCCGCCCACGCCGCCGGACACCGGGGCGTCGATCATCGCGAGACCGGACTCGGCGGCGGCCTCCGCCACCCGCCGGCTGGTGGCGGCATCGATGGTGGAGCAATCAATGATCAGGGCGTCCGGCTGGATGCGCGGCAGGATGCCGTCGTCGCCCAGGTACAGGCCGGTGACCGCCGCCGCCGAGGGCAGCATGCTGATCACCACCTCGGCGCCGGCCAGGGCGTCCGCCGGGGTGTCGGTGGTGTGCACGCCGCTTTCCTCGGCGGCCTCCCGCAGGGCGGGCACCGGATCGAAGGCGGTCACGTCGTGGCCGGCGGCGGCCAGATTGGCGGCCATGGGGCCGCCCATGTTGCCGACACCGAAGAAGCCGATTTTCATGTTTTTCTCCTTATCGAAGCGGGTCGTTACAGGAACGACAAATCCTTGAGCACGCGGCGGGCGATGATCACCCGCATGATCTCGTTGGTGCCTTCCAGAATCCGATGCACCCGGCTGTCGCGCACATAGCGCTCCAGCGGGTACTCCTTGATGTAGCCGTAGCCACCGTGCAGTTGCAGCGCCTGGTTGCAGACGTCGAAACACAGATCGGTGGCGAGCCGCTTGGCCATGGCGCAGTAGGTGCTTTTGTCCGCGTCGCCCTGGTCCAGCTTCCAGGCGGCCAGGCGCACCATTTGCTGCGCCGCCACCAGATGGGTGGCCATGTCCGCCAGGCTGAACTGGGTGTTCTGGAACTCGGCGATGGGCTGGCCGAACTGTTTGCGTTCACCCACGTAGCCCTGTGCCTGTTTGAGCGCGGCGGTGGCGGCGCCCAGGGAGCAGCTGGCGATGTTGACGCGGCCACCGTCCAGGCCGGCCATGGCGATGCGGAAACCCTGGCCCTCGTCGCCGATGCGCTGGTCCGCCGGTACCCGCACGTTCTCCAGGGTGATGGCCCGGGTAGGCTGGCTCTTCCAGCCCATTTTCTCCTCGTTGCGGCCGTAGCTGACGCCGGCCGCGTCCGCCGGGATCGCGAAGCAGGAAATGCCGCCGGCGCCCGGGCCGCCGGTGCGCGCCATCAACACCAGCACGTCGGTGTCGCCGGCGCCGGAGATGAACACCTTGGCGCCGTTGATCACATAGTCGTCGCCGTCACGCTTGGCGGTGGTACTCAGCGAGGCGGCGTCGGAGCCGGCGTTGGGCTCGGTGAGGCAGTAGGAGGCCAGCGCCTCGCCGCGGATCAGCGGCGCCGCCCAGCGTGCCCGCACCGCGTCGCCGCCGAAGCGGGTGAGCATCCAGGTGGCCATGTTGTGGATGGTGATAAAGGCGGTGGTGGAGGTGCAGCCGGCGGCCAGTTGCTCGAACACCAGCGCCGCGTCCAGCCGGCTCAGGCCCAGGCCGCCGTGTTCCTCGTCGCAGTAGAGCGCGCAGAACCCCAGCTCGCCGGCCCGGCGAAGGGTGTCCTTGGGAAACACACTGCCCGCGTCCCATTCGGCGGCGAACGGCGCCAGTGCCTTGTCGGCGAACTGGCGCGCCGTGTCCCGGAACGCCAGTTGTTCATCGGTGAAGGCGAAATCCACGTTTGATCCTCGCGGCTCGCGGCGGAAGCCGCTCCCACGGCACGGCCATTGTAGGAGCGGCTTCAGCCGCGATTCATTTCAGATTGATGGTCATGTTCGGGCCGCCGTGGGTGGCGTCCGGAATGTCGTCATCGAACCAGCGGCTGGTGACCGTCTTGGTCTCGGTGTAGAAGCGCACCGCCTGCTTGCCGTAGGCGTGCTGATCGCCGTAGAAGGAGCCCTTCCAGCCGGTGAAGCTGAAGAACGGCAGCGGCACCGGGATCGGCACGTTGATGCCCACCTGGCCCACTTCGATTTCGTGGCGGAACTTGCGCGCCGCCGCGCCATTGGCGGTGAAGATCGAGGTGCCGTTGCCGTAGGGGCTGTTGTTGACCAGTTCGATGGCCTCGTCGAGGCTGTCCACGCACAGGCAGCACAGCACCGGGCCGAAGATCTCTTCTTGATACAGCGACATCCGGGGCGTCACGTCGGTGAACAGGGTGGGGCCCACCCAGTGGCCGTCCGGCAGACCGTCCACGGTGCACTCGGAACCGTCCAGCAGGCAGGTGGCGCCTTCTTCCTTGCCCTGTCGGATCAGGGCCAGGATGCGGTCCCGGGCCTTGGCGCTGATCTGCGGGCCGTAGGCGGCCTGGTCGTCGTCCCAGGCGCCCGGGCGCACCGCCGCGAACTGGTCCTTCAGTTCGTCCACCCACTGTTTGGATTCGCCCACGAACACCGCCACGCTGATCGCCATGCAGCGCTGTCCGGCGGCGCCGCAGGCGGAGCCCACCAGATTGCTGAGCACCTGATCCTTGCGGGCGTCGGGCATCACCACCATGTGGTTCTTGGCGCCGGCGAAACACTGGGCGCGTTTCAGATGGTCGGTGGCGGTGCGGTACACATGCTGGCCCACCGGCACCGAACCGACGAACGATACCGCCTTGATTTCCGGGTGGGTGAGCAGGGTGTCCACCTGGGTCTTGCCGCCGTGCACCACCTGCAGCAGATTCTTGGGCGCGCCGGCTTCCAGGAACAGCTCGGCGAGCAGGTTGGGGGTCATCGGATCCTGCTCGGAGGGCTTGAGCACGAAGCTGTTGCCGCAGGCGATGGCCATGGGGAACATCCACAGCGGAATCATGGCCGGAAAGTTGAACGGCGTGATGCCGGCGCACACGCCCAGCGGCTGGGTCCAGGAATGGCTGTCGATGCCGCGGGCCACGTTCTCCACGGTTTCGCCCATCATCAGAGAGGCGATATTGGCGGCGTGCTCCACCACTTCGATGCCGCGCCACACGTCGCCCTTGGCGTCGGCGAACACCTTGCCGGTTTCCTTCGCCAGCACCCGGGCGATGTCGTCGTGGCGCTCCTTGAGAAGATGCTGGTAGCGCAGCATCAGCCGGGCACGCTCGGACACCGGCACCTCCCGCCACTCCAGAAAGGCGGCCTTGGCGGCGGCGATGGCGCGTTCCATTTCGTCGGCGGTGGCCGCCGGCGCCTCGCAAAGCACCTCGCCGGTGGCCGGGTTGGTCACCGGAATCCAGGTGTCGGTGCCGCTTTGCCGGAACTCACCCTGGATCAGTTGGGGCAGTCGGTTGCTCATAACGCTTTCTCCTAAAATTATTGGCCGTATTCGGAGGCCGGCGTCGTTACACCAGCGTATACAGAACCACCGCCATTACCAGCACCACCGAGGGTACCAGTACGCTGGCGATGAACACCGTCGGGTAGGCCCGTTGGTGGGTTTCCTTGCAGATGGCGCGGATGGTGGTCACCACATAGCCGTTGTGCGGCAGCGAATCGAGACCGCCGGAGGCGAGCGCGGAAATGCGGTGCATGGCGCCGTTATCCAGGCCCATGCCCTGGTAGATCGGCGCCAGAATCGGCAGGGCAATGCCCAGGCCGCCGGAGGCGGACCCGGTGATGCCGGCGATCACCGTCACCGCCATGGCCAGGCCGGCGTATTCCAGACCGGGCAGATCGGTGAGCACCGCCACGATCTCCTTGAACGCCGGCGTCAGCGCCGCCACCGCGCCGAAGCCCACCACCGCGCAGGTATTGGCGGTGGCCACCAGCGCATTGTCGGCGCCGGCGCCCAGGGTGCGCACGCGTTGGTGCAAGTGGCGATGAAACAGGGCGAAGCCGAGCACCAGGCTGGCGCCCATGGCCACCAGCAGCGCCTCCACGGGGCGCACGCCCAGGGCCAGCGACAGCAGATTGAAACCGCCCACCAGCACCAGCAAGGGTAACAGCGCCGCCCAGGTGGGCACCGGCGCGCCGTCGTCCCGGTCGTGCTGGCGCGCCGCCGCCGCTGGCGGGTCGAAGGTTTCGCCGGCGTTCACCGCCCGGCGCACGCAGCGGCGGATCGCCCAGGCGCCCAGCACCAGAATGGTGAGCGCGCAGATCACGCCGATCACGCCGCCGGCCACCGCGGTGGTGCCGAAATGCTCGGTGGGAATCAGGTTCTGTACCTCCGGTGATCCGGGCGAGGTCATGGTGAACGAAATCGACCCGAACACCATGGCGCCGGGAATAAAGCGGTGGGGCAGGTTGGCGTTCTTGAACAGCTCGAAGGCGATCGGATAGACGCTGAAACCCACCACGAACACGCTCACGCCGCCGTAGGTGAGGATCGCCGAGGCGCCCACCACCGCCATGATGGCGCGCTTCTCGCCGAACCAGCGGCTGGACTGGCGGGCGATGGCCTTGGCGGCGCCGCTGTCGTCCATCAGCTGACCGAAAATCGCGCCCAGCAAAATGGCCGGAAACCAGGTGGTGAAAAAGCCGGTGAAGCCGGCCATGTAACTGTCCAGCATGGCGTCGTCCAACGGCAGGCCGCTGCACACCGCCACCAGCATGGCGCACAGCACCGCGGAGATGATGATGTTGACGCCGCGCATGGTCAGCACCACCAGTAAAGCCAGGCCGGCGAACAGCCCGAGGAAGCTGGCTACAAGCATGAGCTCTCCCTTTTCTCGTATTGTTGTTCTGACGATGGCGCCCGAATGGGGCCGCCGTGTTTTTCAATTATTGCTATGGTGTACCACAGGCTTTTGGCGGATAAGATGGCTTTAATTGATAGGTAATGGACAAAATTGCGATGCACGGAACCGGTTCACAGGTGGAAACCTCCCAATGGCCGCTGCCGGAAAGCGGCCGGCGGGTGGTGATCCCGCCGGCGCTGGTGACGGAGCTGGCGGCACACCCGCTTTGCCGGGATTGCCTGCCCCACGGGGCCGGGTTCTATCCCAGCGCCGCCGGCCACCAGATGGACCGTGGCGCGCCCCGGGACCATCTGCTGATCTACTGCCTGGCGGGCTCCGGCGAAGCGGAACTGGAGGGCCGGCGCCAGTCGGTGGGCGCCGGTGACGTGCTGCTGTTCCGCGAGGGCCGGCCGCACCGCTACCGGGCCAACCCGGACGACCCCTGGACCATTTATTGGGCGCACCTGGGCGGCGACCGGGTGGACGACTATTTCGACGCGGTGCTGGACGGCCCGGATGCCTTCGTGGCGCCGGTGGGTCGCCATCCCCGCCTCACCGAGGACCTGGACGCCCTGCTGGCCACGGTCACCCGCTTTCGCGGCCACCACCTGATCTACGCCGCCAACCTGCTGAAAAGTCTGCTCAGCTACATGGCCTTGATGCGCCGCCAGCGCGAGGACCGCAACGACGCGCTGGACGTGGCCCGGGTGCAGGCCTGGCTGCGCGCCCGGCTCCATCAGCGGGTGGACCTGAACACCCTGGTGACCGCCACCAGCGACCTGTCGCGTTACCACTTTATCCGCGCCTACAAGCGCCAGACCGGCCAGACGCCGATGCAGGCGTTCCAGCATCTGAAGATCAGCCGCGCCTGCTACCTGCTCGACATCACCGACCTGAGCGTGGTCGACATCGCCCAGCAACTGGGCTTCGACGACCCCTACTACTTCTCCAGAATGTTCAAGAAAGTGATGGGCATGGCGCCCCGGGACTACCGGCGGGAACACCTGGCCGGCGGTCAACTTCCTACATAATATTGCGAATCATTATCACTTAGATTATCTTCCCCGGCGTCCTTACACCAAAGCGAACCTGGGGGAACCCGTCATGTATCAGCGATGCACGCGCTGGGCACGGCCCGTGGCCGTGGCTCTCTTTGTTGGCCTGCTGGCCGCCTGTGGCGGCGGAGGCGGTGGCAGTGGTGGTGGCGGCGAGGGAGGCGGCGGTGGCGCCGTGTCCGGCCGGGTCACCGACCCGGGCATCGCCGGCGCCCTGGTGAAACTGCAAAACGCCAACGGCAACGCCCTGGCGGTGCCGGTGCGCAGCGACGCGGACGGGGGCTTTCGCTTCGCGGTGTCGTCCGGCGCCAATCTGACCGGCGCCCGGGTGGTGGCCCAGGGCGGCGTGGATTCGCAAACCGGGCAGGACTTCACCGGGTTGACCCTGGTGGGGCCGGTGTCCGGCGGCAGTGGCCTGGCCACGCCGGTGTCGACCCTGGTGATGGCCCTGGTGGACGACGGCGCCGACCTGGGCGACGCCCGGCAGACCGTGGCCGGCTGGCTCGGCCTGGACGCCGACCGGGTGCTGGACGACCCGGCCACCGACGGCGACCTGCAACGCCAGTCCCTGAGGCTGACGCTGCTGGGCGTGGCCCTCAATCGGGAAAGCGCGCCGATGACCTGGCTGGTCGACGCCCTGCGCGACACCGGCGACCTGGACGCCGCCCGCGAGTGGCTGGCCACGGATCCCAACCTGACCGAGGCCAGCCGCCAGCGCGTCAACGGGCTGGCACAGGAATTCCAGGCCGTGGCCGGGGCCGCCACCGGTCAGGGCGCGGAGGCGGTGGTGGACGCCGCCAACCGCATCGCGGTGCGCCAGGGAATCGCCCTCTACCTGCGCGATGCGTTCGGACAAAGCGCGGAGGATGAGACCAGCCAGGCCAACATCGCCGCCCTGGCCGACACCCTGATCAGCGCCAACGGCGGCGCCGGCGTCCCCGCCGGCAGCGCGCAGATTCGTAACCTGATGCGCTATGTGCTGCAGAACTATCAGCTGGACCCGGACGCCCTCTCACACAGCGACTTCACCGTGCCCGCCGGTCTCGGCGCCGACAACGACATCGCCCGCCTTACTGGCCTGCGCGCCCTGGACCACCGCATTCCGCTCACCGACGCGGAAAAGCTCGGCATGGACAGCGACGCCCGCCGCGAATACTTCTACGCCTCCGACCTGTCGCCGTTCTACCGCGCCGAACGGCTGTTCGATGATGTGCTCGACGATCTGATTCTGGATCCGGTGTATGAAGACATCGCCGAAGGCTTGGCCTTTGCCGGCCAGGTTGAGGAGGCGAAAAGCATTCTACGAACGCGAGTATTTCAGCCATTCCTCCGCGCCAGGACGGCTCAGAGGATCGCGTACAGGCTTATCGAAACAGGATCGCATAACGAAGCGAAAGTGCTGGTTGACACTTCCCTTTCCGAATTGGACAGCATTATCGAGGCAAAAGGCCTGGAAAATCTGACTGCGCCGGAAGCCGACCTGTACAACTCGCTGGTACTCGACTATCGGCGGTTGGGGGAGATTGAGGCGTCGCAGAGGGCCATCGATAACGTGATCGATTACGTCTCTCTCTATGAGGGGCGCCCCTACCAGTCGGTGTATGGAAAGCTGCTGACGGCGATACGTGATAACGCGGAATTATCGGTAGAAAAAGCGATTGAAGAGAATCGGGTGGAGCCTTTTCTGAGCGATGCCATTCAGAGCGTCGATCTTTTCACCCGTTTTGTTCTTGGCACCGGATATCAGACCAACAGTGGTTGTACCCACTACAAGCTGCGAACTTTCTATCTGACCTATTCAGCCGGTTACTACTACGCGTTGGGCGCTGAACAGGAACTCAGAAACACCATTGATCTCTTCGAACAAACCAGGGCTTTGACACCCTGTAATCTGGAGCAGACGGACGTCTATGTGGAAAGAATGGCGGCGTACTATGTCGCGACCAATCAGGTGGACCGTTATCTTCAGCAGGTGGAAGAAACCATTACCGATCCGCGCGAAATCGACGATGCTTTGCAGAATATCAATGTCGGAGTCGCGTTTCAGGCAGTAGTGAGAGGAGAGCTTCAAGAGGCGCTTGACGGCTTGCGTCAGAAATACCCAGAGCCGAAAGAGTATCTGGCGTACCTGATCGATCAGTCGAAAACGGTGCCCGTACTCTCGGAGGCTCTCTACAGCAATGGCTACGTTCTGCTGGGTGATCAGGTAAGAGACGCAGCCTGGAATTTCTATCTTTCCGATGAATACCAGGATGCGTACGGCAATGATTACAATGCTTTGCTCGGTAGCGGTTGTATGAGGTTGGTTCAGTTCGCGGAAAGTTGGGATGACATTGATACGGCGCGCGACTGGATGGGCGATTGTGCATCAGTCGCGGATCAGGTTCTACAAAGTATCACGAACGCTGATGATCGGTTTGCCATTCTTTCCGGCGTTGCCGTTTACCAGAGTCGCCTGGGGCTGACCACCGAGGGTGCTCTCAGCATAGCGCGAGCGGAAAGCGAGACCGCCGCCATGTCGGGCAGCGTCTACGACAAAGCATTGCTGCGATTGATGTCGCTGGCGCTGGGTAACGATAACCTGAGCCTGGCACTCGACTACGGCCGCGAAGCGCAAACCCGCTACTTCCAGGACGCGGCGGGCGCCACCAACGACAGCACCCGCAGCGCGGCCATGTCCGGTGGTCTGTCGCTGGCCACCAGCCTGAATCAGGTCGCCGAACAGGCGGGCCGGATGGCGCTGCGCACCGGTGCGCTGACCGTTACCGACCAGCAGAACGTGGCGGACGCCCGGGCGGCGGCGCGGGACCTGATTCTCGGCAACGGTAACCAGCTGGGCGTGGCCAATCTGGCCGACGCGCAATTGTCCGACAGCTCGCGGCTGACCTATCTGAATCAGTCCGCACAGGTGCTGGCCAAGGCCCGCCATTACGACGAGGCGGTGGCGCTCACCGGGAAGAACGGCCTTTCCAACAACGACCGCAATCGGATGCTGCAAAGCATCGCCAAGGTAATGACCGGCGAAAACGATTTCGCCAAGGGCGCCATTGCGGTCCGGGATACGGACGGCGATGGTCGTCCGGACTTCTTCAATCTCGGGGTCGACGCGGAGGACATCGCGGCCAGCGCTTTGCAGCTGGATGACGACCTGGACGGAGATGGCATCACGGACGATGAGGATTCCACGCCCTTTTGCGCGTCCTGTGATGGCTGACCATGACTGACTACCCTCTTCGGCCGGCGGCACTGACCGTCGGCCTCTTTTTTTGTGTGCTCGCGGCCCACGCCGAGGACGACGTGGAAACCCTCAACCCGGTCTATGTGCACGGCGACGGCGCGGCCCAGCCGGTGACCACCGAACCGGAAGGCAGCTATCGCCTGGACCGGCACATGCTGGACGATTACGGCAGCGCCAACGGCAGCGTCACCGAAGCCCTGGAGGTGCTGCCCAATATCCAGTTCAGCGAGGATCGCTATGAACCGGAGAGTCTGTACGATCTGAAGCCGGCGTCGATTTCCATTTCCGGAGGGCGCGCCTACGAAAACAACTTCCAGCTGGACGGCGTGGACATCAACAGCCGGCTCGACCCGCTGGCGGACAATCCCAATTCGATCACCGATGTGCCCGGCCATGAGCAGTCGTTGTTCATCGATGAGGACATGCTCGAATCGGTGACGGTCTACGACAGCAACGTGCCGGCGCGCTTCGGCAATTTCACCGGCGGCGTGGTGGACATGAAAACCCGTCGCGCCGGCCAGGGGCCGCGCCGGATCAATCTGTCCTACAGCACCACCCGGTCCGATTGGGTGGATTATCGCGTGTTCCACCATGTGCCGGAGGACGCCGAGAACCCCTCGGCGCCGCCGGAGCCGGATTCCTTCAAGCGCGAACGCATGGGCGTCAGTGTGGACCAGCCACTGGCCGGCGGGCGCGGCGTCTACCTGGGCGCCACCCGGTCCTATTCGCGCAATCCGGATGTGTCCCTGGGCGAGATCAAGGATCAGGAACAGGAAAACCTGGGCCTCAATGGCCGCTTCTATACGCCGGTGTGGGATCAGGGCTGGCTGGATCTGGGGCTGGCGGTGGCGCCCTATGAGGGCGAGTACTTTATCAAGGACGCCAAGGACAGCGACTTCAGCGTGCGCGGCGGTGGTCTGACCGGCAACGGCAAGCTGTCCTGGCTCACCGACCGGCACGACATCACCGCCCGTCTGGCGGTGTCGTTGAGCGAAAACAGCCGCCGTTCCCCGCAGCATTTTTTCAACTGGCAAAACAGCCCGAGCCGCCATTGGGGCATCGAGAACGACCTGGCGTTCAGCCGCCAGGGCGGCTTCGGCGACCTGGACCGTCAACAGCGGCGCTACACCTTCGGGCTGGACGCCCAGCGTCAGCCGGTCCAATGGCTGGGCCGCCGCTGGAACCTGGAGTACGGGCTGGATTTGAGTTACGTGCGGGTGCTTGAAGACCGGCCGTCCACTTCGTACATCTATCAGAACGGCATCGTGAACACCGACATCGAATGCCGCGGTATCAGCCTGGATTGCGTGGAAGGTGAGCAGTTCTTTTCCACTCGCAATGTGTACCAGGCCCATGACCTGGACGTGGGCCTGGCCCAGGCCGCCGCCTACACCGAGGCCTCCACCTATTGGGGCCGGGTCAAGACCGTGTTCGGGGCGCGCTACGATTACGATGATTTCCTCGGCAACCTGAACCTGTCACCCCGTTTCCGCGGCGCCTTCGATGTGTTCGGTGACGGGCGCACGCACCTGACCTTTGGCGCCAACCGTTATCACAGCGCGCCCTTGCTGTCCTACAAGCTGCGCGAGGCGCGCGTTCCCCATTACACCGAGTACCGGGGTTCGGTGGCCAATGTGGTGGGGGATTGGGAAAGCGATTCCGGCGGCGCCCGCACCCGTTACGTGTTCTCGGACCTGAACACCCCCTACAGCGACGAACTGACCGTGGGCGTGAAGCAGAGCTTCCTGGGCGGCATTCTGGATGTGCGCTACATCCACCGGGACGGGCACGACGAACTCTCCCAGGAACGCACTGACGTTCAGCAGGACGGCTTCGAACAATACCGCCTTACCAATGACGGCAGCAGCCGCTACCAGGGTGTCTCGCTGGCCTGGTACCGGACCTTCGGCCGCTATCATCTGGGGCTCAGCACCACGTGGTCGGAAGCGGAAACCTCCAACTCGGACTACGACGTGAGCGCCGACAATCCGCTGGCCGATGAATACATCTACTATCAGGGCAAGCGCATGCGCCAGGGGGAACTGGAGCAGGTGCGCTATGACTACAACCGCCCGCTGGTCGCCAACATCAGCCTGGCGGCGGACCTGCACCGGAATCTGCGCGCCAGTCTGGTCACCACCTGGCGGGACGAGCAACGCTACATCGCCAACTCCGGCCGCTCCGAGAAGGGCGAAACCATCACCCTGCCGAACGGGCAGACGGTGACCGAGTCCCTGCCGGTGTACGAGGACCGGGACCGGCCCGCCACCTGGATCAGTAACCTGAAACTGACCTGGCAGGTGACCCGCAAGCCGGGCCTGGTGCTGGACGCGCAGATCAATAACGTCTTCAACGCGCGTACCTACACCGCCGACGACGGCAACCCGGATACTTACGACTCCGGCATCGAAATTGGCCGCAATTACTGGCTCGGCATGAAGGTGCGGCTGTGACATTGCGCTGGATGGCGTTGGCTTTTTTGCTCGGTGTGGCGTGGCCGGCGCCGGCGTTGGCCGCCGACGCCTGCCCCGATGGCAACGCGGACCGCCTGGAACGTTACCGCGCCGGGCCGGCGTGCTGGCCGGCGTTCCAGGTGGACGACAACGTCGACGCGCGGCCGCTGGGGCCGTTGCCGCCGACACCCGAAGTGGATCAAGCGCTGCGCGATCTGGGCGAAACCCTGTTCTTCGACCCGCGTCTGTCCGGTTCCGGGCAGATCGCCTGCGCGTCCTGCCACGATCCGGAATGGGGCTGGGCCGACGGCCGCGAAGTGCCCTACGGGCACGACCGCCAGCGCGGCCGGCGGAATACGCCCAGCGTCGCCAACGCGGCCTTTCTGCAAGCCCAGTTCTGGGACGGCCGCGCCGCCACCCTGCAAGACCAGGTGCTGATGCCCATCGCCAACCCCGAAGAGATGCACGGCAGCCCGGACGAAGCGGTGGCGGCGGTCAACGCCATACCCGGCTATGCCGGTTTGATCCGCGACGCCTTTGGCACCGCCACGCTCGATCCACAACGCCTGGCCGAGGCCCTCAGCGCCTACCTCACCACCCTTGTCACCGGCACCACCCGCTTCGACCGGTTTTACGGCGGCGACGCCGACGCGCTTAGCGAGGCGGAGATTCGCGGCCTGGATCTGTTCCGCACCCGCGCCGGTTGCATGAACTGCCACCACGGCCCGTTGTTCACCGACGGCGGGTTCCACAATCTGGGGCTGCACTACTATGGGCGAAGCAATGAGGATCTGGGGCGTTATGCAGTGACCGGTCGAGCCGAGGATGTGGGTGCCTTCAAAACGCCGGGCCTGCGCAATGTCACCGAGACGGGCCCTTGGATGCACAACGGCAAGTTCGGAAAGCTGCGCGGCGTGCTGGCTATCTACAACGCCGGCGGCGCCCATCCGCGCCGGAAGGGCGCTCAACTGGACGACCCTCTGTTCCCGGTGACCAGTCCGTTGCTCAAGCCGCTGGACCTCAGCCAGGACGAGCTGGCCGACCTGGAGGCGTTCCTCCACAGCCTGGAAAATCGCAGGGCGCCCTTCTTCCGTGTGCCGGAACTGCCGCAATGACCCCGTGTCAGTCGGAGGGGGTTTCCCGCCAGACGAGGAAGGCGGCGCCGGCGTTTTCCACGGCCTGTTCCAGAGCCTGGCGGCGTTTGCCGTCGCTTTGATGGCGGGGCGGGTTTTGCAGGGCTTTTTGCAGGCGCTGGCGGTCGGGGCGGGGCAGTTGTTCGAGCCAGTGGCGGTCGCCGTGGTCCAGGGTCAGGGGGTCGCGGCCGGCATGGTTGCGATGGCTGACCTGAAACCAGTGCTCCAGGGCGCGGCCCAGCACCACGTAACCGAACTGCGGGTCGCGGACCGGGCCGAATTCCGCCTGGCGTCCGCCGCCGGCCAGCGGCGCCAGCAGCTTGAGCGCGCCCAGTTTGTCGGCGTATTTGCCGCCGTAGTAGAGGCTGCCGGCGGCGCCCAGCACGCCGCCGATCAGGGCGCCGGTACCCAGGGAGTGGCCGGCGGCCAGGGCGTCGATGCCGGCGCCGCCCAGGGCGCCGGCGCCGAAGCCGGCGGTGGCCAGGTAGGTGCGGCTCACACCCCAGGCGCGGCGCGCCTGATCGCTGAACAGGTCGTGGCCGCCGTCCCAGTCCAGCTGCTGTTCGCGGCGGTGCAGATGGCGGTGGCGGTAGAGGGCTTCCACATCCCGGCGCAGGGTTTGCTCGCGGCGTCGCTGACGGTCCCGCCAGCGGCGGGCCAGGTCGTGCTCCAGGGCGTCGCGGTTGTCGTGTTCGTTGAAGCGGGCGCTTTCCGCGTGGGTCAGCATGTCCGCCAGGGCTTCGGCGATCAGGCCGAGGGCGCGGTGCTGGCGGTGGCGGCGCTGGTCGCGCAGGTGGGTCACCGCTTCTTCCAGCGGCGCTTCCCAGTCCGGCGCCAGCTGGCCGAAGCCGCGCAGCAGGCTCAGGTGCGTGTCGAACGGCGCGCGCACCGCGTCGAAGTCGCGCACGATCTGGAAGTACTGCCCCAGGGCGGCCCGCCAGTCGGCCAGGTGGTCGCCCTCGCCGATGCGGTTGATCAGCGCCAGGCTGGGCCGGCCGGTCCAGCGCAGAATCTCCATCTCCGCTTCCTGTTCCGGGCTGTAGGGCACGGCGCCGTCCACCACGTAGAGAATGCCGGCGCCGTCCAGAATCGGCGTGAGCAGCTCGCATTCGTCGTGGAAGCGCGGGTCACCCCGGTGCTGGGTGACGAAGGCGCGCACCGTGTCGGCCCGGTCCGAGGCGCTGGCGCTGTGCGCCTGCAGCCAGGCCAGCACCTTACGCGGGCGCTGAAAGCCGGGGGTGTCGATCAGTTCGTAGAGGACGTGGCCGTCCACGCTCAGCGGATAGTGGTGGCTGTCGCGGGTGGTGCCCGGTTCCAGGGCGATGGCGATGCCGTCGTTCTGGGCCAGGGTGGCGACGATGCTCGACTTGCCCTTGTTGGGGTGGCCGACCACGGCGAAGCGGGGCGGGGCGGTCATGGCGCGGCGGCCTCCTGGTCGGCGGGCAGCGGTGGGCACAGTTGCAGCGCCGGGTCCTGGCGGCGGGCCACGAAGCGCTGCCAGGGCGCCAGGCCGCGGTCGTCGGTGGCCAGCGGTTGCAGCAGAATCGGCGTGGCCGCGCCCCAGTGGGCGCGGGCGTCGTCGAGGAAGTCGGCCAGATCGCCGGTGGGCGGTTCCCAGGCACGCACCAGAATCACCACCGGCCGGCCGCCGTCGGCCCGGTTCAGGGTGTCGCGGTCCTGCTCCAGGCTGGCGGCGCCGCCGGCGTCCAGCACTCTGGCCTCGCCGAGCCGGGGGCGCAGCCGGTCCCGGTCGTCGGCGCCGGCCCAGCGGATCAGGGTGCCGGTGTCCGCCGGCGGTTCCGGGGCCGGGCCCGGACTCGGCGTGGCCAGGGGCGCGCCGGCGGGCGTTTCGTCGCCGCTGTCCACCCAGGGGGTGGCGAACCGTTCACGCAGGGCGGCCACGCCCGGGTGGTCGCGGAGCAGGCGCCGCGCCCGGTGGCGCAGGTGGGCCTGGGCCAGCATCAGCAGGACCAGCCGGGGCAGCACCACATAGCAGAGCCAGGTCATCACCAGGAACGGCCACCAGCCGCCGAGCAGGGCCGGGTCCGCCGGCTGGCCGTTCTGCAGGCGGAAATAGCGGGATTGGGCCACCAGGTCCAGGTCCGGCACGGCGGCGGGCAGCCAGCCCCGCCACGGCCAGGCCAGGGCATTCACCAGCCCGTGATAGGCGGGCGCCGAGGTTTGCAGGGTGGTGCTCCAGCCGAACGCCAGGTCGCGCACCAGAATTTGCGCCAGCAGGGTCAGCAGGGCGGTGATGGCGAAGGCCAGGCCGCCGGCCTGGGCGGCGCGCCCGGCCAGCTGCGGCTGCAGGGGGCGCAGCGCCGGCGCCGGTTGGTCCGGGTCGGAGCGATCCAGCAGGGCGCCCCAGGGGCGCCAGCCGGCCAGGGACTGACCGGCGGTGAGCACGGCCAGCAGCAGTTGCACCAGCACCAGGGCCAGAAACAGGGTGACATTGATGCGCGCCGGTCCGGTGACGTAAAGCAGGCCGAGCATGGTCAGCACGCCGAGCACCCCGCCGGCCAGCACCAGGCCGCCGTTGAGGCGGCGCCAGTGACGCAGGGGCGCGGTGTGGTGGCGGCCGTCGCCCACCGCGTGCAGCCATTCCGCCAGCGACGGCGGCGTGGCGCCGGCCTGCTCACGCACCAGCGCCAGGCGCCGGTCACGGCGGTGCAGAAAAGCCGGGGTCTGGTCGCGGTCGCGGCGGTATTGGGCGTCGAAGTCCAGCAGCAGACGCAGCGGTGACGAGGACAATTAGCGCGGCTCCTTGCCCTCGGGCAGGGTGTAGTGGACGCCCTCCTGGCCACAGGCGTGGCAGGCATTGCCGAACTTGCCGACCTTCTCGCCGGCGCGGTCGTAGCCGATCACCGGGCGGTATTCCATGGTGCACATCTGCGGGCGCGTCTCCGGGCAGACCCGGGCGTCTTCCGGTACCGGAGCGGCGGGCTGTTGGGCGCAGCCGCTGGCCAGGGCGGTCAGAGCCAGCAGCAGGGGGGGCAGAAAACGGCGCATCGAACTCTCCTTATTGCGATCAGGCATCCATGGTACCGCGTGGGCGGGCATTTGGGGCCACCGTTTCGGGGTGCGTGCCAAGACAAGCCCATTGACCTTATCATTGGGCCCCCCGAGACCCACGACAGAGAGGATTCCGGATCATGAACGAGGTGGATTGGCGAAGCGAAGTGGCGGCCATCTGGCGGCCGCGCCAGCAGCGGCTGCGTCCGGTGCGCAACCTGGATCCGGTGCGCCTGGACGATCTGCTTGGCATCGACACCCAGAAAGCCAAGCTGATCCAGAACACGGAACGCTTTCTGGCCGGCAAGCCCGCCAACCACGCCTTGCTGTGGGGCAGCCGTGGCACCGGCAAATCGTCCCTGGTGAAGGCGCTGCTCAATGCCTACGCGCCCAAGGGGCTGCGCGTGATCGAGGTGGAAAAGCACGACCTGATCGACCTGCCGGAAATCGTCGACGACATCCGCGAGCGTGCCCAGCGCTTCGTGATCTACTGCGATGACCTGGCCTTCGAGGATGGCGACAACCAGTACAAACATCTGAAAAGCGTGCTGGAAGGCTCCCTGGAGCTGCCGCCGGCCAACGTCAAACTGTACGCCACCAGCAATCGCCGCCATCTGGTCAGCGAATACCTGTCGGACAACGACCAGAGCCGGGTGGTGGGCACCGAGATCCATCATGGCGACGTGGTCGAGGAGAAAATCTCCCTGGCGGACCGCTTCGGGCTGTCGCTGAGCTTCTATCCGATCAACGAGGAGCGCTACTTCGAGATGGTGGACCACCTGTTCGGCCCGGTGGCTGACCGCCACGACCTGCACATTCGCGCGCGCCGCTTCTCCATGGAGCGCGGCGTCCGGTCCGGCCGCACCGCGCGCCAGTTTTACAACCAGTTCATCGGCGAGTTCTGACACGGCGCGGGACTCGTGGCATACTGCCGGTTCATTTCGTCAGAGTCCCATCCATGGAGCGCCGTTCGCCCCACAATCGGATGATGATCACGCCCGCGCACTGTCCCCGCCGCGGGCGCCGCCCCTATTTCCCCGATCCGCCCCGTTGTCGCCGAGCCTCGACCTGTTAAGCTCAAAGCGGCTTTGCCGCGACGGATAACGGAAATTCTATGACTCTCGCTGTTCTGGTATTGCTGCCCTTTGTCGGCGCGGCACTGCCCCTCCTGGCCGAGCGCCTGCACGCGTCGCGCACGGTGCTGGCGCTGAGCGCCGCTCTGATGCCGGCCCTGGCCCTGGTGTTGCTGATCGCCCCGGCCGGCCAGGTGTTCGACGGCCAGACGGTCCACGCCTCCCTGCCCTGGGTGCCGAGCCTGGGGCTGGCCCTGTCGTTCCGGCTGGACGGCCTGGCGCTGCTGTTCGCGCTGCTGGTGCTGGGCATCGGGCTGCTGGTGATTCTGTACGCCCGCTACTACTTGTCCGCCAAGGAGAAAGCGGGCCGCTTCTTCGCCTTTTTGCTTCTGTTCATGGGCGCCATGCTGGGCGTGGTGACCAGCGACAATCTGCTGCTGCTGGTGCTGTTCTGGGAGCTCACCAGCCTCAGTTCCTTTTTGCTGATCGGCTTCTGGTCGCACCAGAGCGCCGCCCGCAAGGGCGCGCGCATGGCGCTGGCCGTCACCGGCATGGGCGGGCTGGCGCTGCTTGCCGGGGTGCTGCTGATCGGCCAGATCGTGGGCAGCTATTCCCTTGGCGACGCCCTGGCCAGCGGCGATCTGATCCGCGCCAGCGCGCTGTATCCGCTGATTCTGGGGCTGGTGCTGCTGGGCGTCTTCACCAAGAGCGCCCAGTTCCCGTTCCACTTCTGGTTGCCCCATGCCATGGCGGCGCCCACGCCCGTAAGTGCTTACTTACATTCCGCCACCATGGTCAAGGCCGGGGTCTTCCTGCTGGCGCGCTTCTATCCGATGCTGGCCGGCACCAATCTGTGGTTCGACGTGGTCACCCTGGCGGGCATGGCCACCCTGCTGTGGGGCGCGGCGGTGGCCCTGTTCCAGCACGACCTGAAGGGGCTGTTGGCCTACTCCACCATCAGCCATCTGGGCCTGATCACCTTGCTGTTCGGCCTCAACAGCGAGCTGGCGGCGGTGGCGGCGGTGTTCCACATCATCAACCACGCCACCTTCAAGGCGTCCCTGTTCATGGCCGCCGGCATCATCGATCACGAGACCGGCACCCGCGACATGCGCCGCATCAACGGGCTGTGGAAGTACATGCCCTACACCGCGGTGCTGGCCATGGTGGCGTCGGCGGCCATGGCCGGGGTGCCGCTGCTCAACGGCTTCCTGTCCAAGGAGATGTTCTTCGCCGAGACCCTGGAGTCCAGTCGGCTGGGCGCCATGAGCTGGGTGCTGCCGCTGGGCGCCACCTTGGGGGGCGTGTTCTCGGTGGCCTATTCGGCGCGTTTCATCCACGACGTGTTCTTCAACGGCGAGCCGGTCAATCTGCCTAAGTTTCCGCCCCATGAGCCGCCGCGTTACATGAAGGTGCCGGTGGAAATTCTGGTGGCCCTTTGCGTGGCGGTGGGCGTGCTGCCCTCGATCACCGTGTCCGGGCTGCTGGCGGTGGCGGCGGCGGCCACCCTGGGCGGCGAGCTGCCGGACTATCACCTGTCGATCTGGCACGGCTTTAATCTGCCGTTGATCATGAGCGTGGTGGCGCTGGTCGGCGGCGTGCTGGTTTACAGCGCGCGGAACTGGCTGTTCCGGCAGTACGCGCGCCTGCCGGAGATCAACGCCAGCCTGATTTTCGAGCGCCGTATCCAGGGCCTGGCCGGGGGCGCCGCGGCGCTCAGCAACTTCCTGCGCAACGGGTCCCTGCAGAGCTACGCGGCCTGGCTGCTGACGCTGGTGGCCTTGGTGTTGCTGGTCTATCTGTCGCCGGCGGTGCTGGACGGTCAGCGCGCCCTGCTGCCGCTGGACGGCGTGTCGCTGCTGGCCGGCGTGATGCTGGTGGTGGCGGCGCTGATCACCGCCATTCTGCACCGCCATCGCATGACCGCGATCATGTCCATGAGCGTGGTCGGCCTGGTGGTGTCGCTGGCGTTCGTGCGGCTGTCGGCGCCGGATCTGGCGCTGACCCAGCTGTCGGTGGAAATCGTCACCCTGTTGCTGCTGATGTTGGCCATGTACTTTCTGCCGGTGCGCACGCGCATGGAGTCCGGCTGGCCACGGATTCTCCGTGACCTGCTGCTGTCGGTGATCATCGGCGGGGGCGTGGGGGTGATGGCCTTCGCCATGATGACCAGCGACTTCCAGTCGATCAGCGGTTACTTCCTGGACAACGCCAAACCCGGCGGCGGGGGCACCAATGTGGTCAATGTGATCCTGGTCGACTTCCGTGGCTTCGACACCTTTGGTGAGATCACCGTGCTGGGCATCGCCGCCATGGGCATCTACGCCCTGCTGCGCGACCTGGATCTGCTCTCCGCGCCCAGCGATTCCCTGGGGCGGCCCTGGGCCCGGGAAGTCCACCCCATGGTGCTGGTGACCATTTCGCGGCCGTTGTTGCCGCTGGCGCTGCTGATCTCGGTGTACATCTTCCTGCGCGGGCACAATCTGCCCGGCGGCGGCTTCATCGCCGGGTTGATCACCTCGGTGGCGCTGTTGCTGCAGTACGTGGCGTCCGGGGTGGCCTGGGTGCACCGGCGCATGCCCGGTGATTACCACCCGGTGGTGGCGGTGGGGCTGCTGCTGGCCGGCGTGACCGGCCTGGCCTCCTGGTTCTTCGGCCATCCGTTCCTGACCAGCACCTTCGACTATCTGCACTGGCCGCTGGTGGGCAAATTCGAGGTCGCCAGCGCGCTGCTGTTCGACACCGGCGTGTTCCTCACCGTGGTCGGCGCCACCCTGCTGATGCTGGCCAATCTGGGCAAGCTGTCCCTGCTGGACGACAAAGCGAAGGAGGGTGCCTGATGGAAGCCATGGTCGCCGTCATGATCGCGGTGCTGGTGGGCACCGGCGTTTATCTGGTGCTGCGCGCGCGCACCTTCCCGGTGATTCTGGGCATCACCCTGCTCAGTTACGGGGTCAATCTGTTCGTGTTTATTTCCGGCCGGCTGGCCCTGGACCAGCCCCCCATCGTCGGCGCGGGGCCGTCCACCGACCCACTGCCCCAGGCGCTGGTGCTGACCGCCATCGTCATCGGCTTCGCCATGACCGCTTTCCTGGTGGTGCTGGCCCTGCGCGGGCAGGGCGAAACCGGCACCGACCATGTGGACGGCAAGCGGGATGACGGAGGGGAGGCCTGATGGAACATCTGATTATCGCGCCGATTCTGATTCCCGCCTTCGCCGGCATGTTGCTGCTGCTGGAAGTGCGCGAGCGCCAGCCGCTGCGCCGCTTCACCGGCATGCTCTCGGTGCTGGCGCTGCTGCCGGTGGCCTGGGCGCTGTTCCAGCAGGCCGCCGGCGGCGAGATCCAGGTCTACCGGCTGGGCGACTGGGCGGCGCCGTTCGGCATCGTGCTGGTGCTCGATAAACTCAGCGCCCTGATGGTGCTGCTGTGCACGGTGCTGGCGGTGCCGGCGCTGCTCTATGCCTGCCGGGCCGACGACAAGCGCGGCGCCAATTTCCATGCCCTGTTCCAGCTGCAGCTGATGGGCATCAACGGTGCCTTCCTGACCGGCGATCTGTTCAACCTGTTCGTGTTCTTCGAGGTGCTGCTGATCGCCTCCTACGGGTTGGCGTTGCACGGCCGGGGCCCGGCGCGGGTGCGCGCCGGCATTCATTACGTGGTGCTCAACCTGATCGGCTCCGCCCTGTTTCTGGTGGCCCTGGGGCTGGTGTACGGCACCACCGGCACCCTCAACATGGCGGACTTCGCGGTCAAGGTGAATCAGCTGGACGGCGGCGCCCTGGAGCTGGCGCGCGTGGCCGGCCTGTTGATGTGGGTGGTGTTCGGGCTCAAGGCGGCGCTGTTCCCCCTCTATTTCTGGCTGCCGGCCACCTACGCCAACGCCACCGCCGGGGTGGCGGCGCTGTTCGCCATCATGACCAAGGTGGGCGTCTACGCGGTGGCCCGGGTCTATGGTCTCGCCTTCGAACAGGGCGCCCTGGCCGGCCTGGGCCGCGATGCCCTGTGGATCATGGCGCTGCTGACCCTGCTGCTGGCGTCCATCGGCGTGCTCGGCGCCCGGCGCCTGGGCGAGATGGTGGCCTACATGGTGGTGATGTCGGTGGGCACGCTGATGGCCGGGCTGGCCTGGAGCTCGCCGGAGTCGTTCGGCGCCATGCTGTACTACCTGATCCACACCACCCTGGTCAGCGGCGGCCTGTTCCTGCTCGCCGATCTGGTGGCCCGCGGCCGTGGCAAGCTTGGCGATCAGCTGGTGGCCGGGCCGGCGCCCACCGGCCGCGCCGGCCTGGGGCTGCTGTTCTTTGTCGGCGCGGTGGCGGTGATCGGGCTGCCCCCGTTGTCCGGGTTCATGGGCAAGGTGGCCTTGCTGCAAACCGTGCCGGCGCCGCTTTACTGGTTGTTCCTGCTGGGCGGCGGGCTGCTCGCCCTGGTGGGGTTGAGCCGGGCCGGCTCCACCCTGTTCTGGCGGGCCACCGGCGACGGCGCCAGGCGGCGTCTGGACCGGCCCCGGCTGCTGGCCACGGTGCTGTTGCTGGCCGCCGCGCCGGCGCTGGCGATCTGGGCGGAACCGGTGCTGGAAGCCACCGTGGCGGTGGCGGCGCAATGGGCCCAGCCGCAGCTTTATATCGACGCGGTGCTGGGAGGTGGGGCATGAGAAAACTGTTGCCGTTTCCGTTGCTGAGCCTGTTTTTGTGGCTTACCTGGCTGCTGTTGAACGGTTTTTCCTGGGGCCACGGGCTGCTGGGGCTGATGCTGGCGGTGGTGCTGCCGCTGGGCACCCGGCCGTTCTGGCCGAACGTGCCGCACCTGCGTAATTTTCCCAAGCTGGTGCGGTTTGTGCTGGTGGTGCACTGGGACATCCTCACCGCCAATCTGGCGGTGGCGCGGCTGATCCTGGGCTCACCGCGCAAGCTGAGGCCCGCGTTCGTGGAACTGCCGCTGGAGCTGGAGGACGACTTCGCCATCACCTTGCTGGCCAGCACCATTTCCCTGACGCCGGGCACGGTCAGCGCCGACGTCAGCGAGGACCGCCGCACGCTGCTCATTCATGCTCTGGACATGGACGACGAAGCGGAGCTGGTGGCGCAGATCAAGCAGCGCTACGAGCGGCCACTGAAGGAGATTTTCGAATGCTAGAGATCGCTCTGCCCATCGGCTTCGGCCTGATCGTGGTGGCCCTGGTGCTCAATCTGTACCGGCTGCTGCGCGGCCCCACCCTGCCGGACCGGGCCCTGGCGCTGGACACCATGTACATCAACGCCATCGCCCTGATCGTTCTGTACGGCATCGCCAACAACAGCAAGCTGTATTTCGAGGCGGGCATGCTGATCGCCCTGATCGGCTTCGTCAGCACCGTGGCGGTGGCCAAATACATGACCCGTGGCGACATCATCGAGTAGGCGGGAGGAGATTATGGACACTCTGGTTGAGTTTCTGGTCAGCGCCGCCATTCTGGTGGGCGGCGTGTTCGCCCTGGTGGGCTCGTTCGGGCTGGCGCGGTTGCCCGACTTCTATCTGCGGCTGCACGGCCCCACCAAGGCGTCGACCCTGGGCGTGGGTGGCACCATCTTCGCCTCGCTGCTGTTCTTTTCCTGGCAGGAGCAGTCCCTGCGGCTCCAGGAACTGTTGATCGTGCTGTTTCTGTTCATCACCGCGCCGGTGTCCGCGCACATGCTGGCCAAGGCGGCCATGCACCGGCAGCTGCGTCGCCGCGAGGACACCCGCGGGCGGCCCTGGAAACAGTAAGGCAACAAGGAGACCGCCGTCCGAGCCGGCGGTACGGTGAGGATGGCGCGGGCGCGCGCCGAGGCGTAAATTGCAGGGAAAGATTAAATTTGTAAAAGGTCGAACCGCCCGGAAACTTTTTTGAATGGCGGCCAGTCCTAACTAATGGCTACGGACCGGTACCCCCGATCCCCCAGTACCCTCACCGGTTCGTAGCTTCTGGACACCCCGGCCTCTCCCCCAGGAGGCCGGGGCGGCAAGCCTCCCTGGCAGCGCAGTCGTTCCCTTCCCCCCACTTGCTGCCAGGGATTTTTTTTGCCTGCTGAAAAGCAGGCGCCGGCTCCGGGCCGGGCTTTTCCCCTTTCCTTCCAACACCAATGGTGCAAAGGCTGTGCCGTTATCGGCCAATGCCGCGCAATAACGCTTGGAACAACGAAAAGCGACGTTAAATCAAAGACTTGCATTATCGCGCCTCGATGCGGAGGCGCGTTGACGGGCATCAATGTAGTGCCGAAAAACGTCGAACGTGTGACAGAACGGGTCAGGCGGACGGTTTTTCGTCCGGCGGGACCCGCAGCCAGTCGCCCAGGCGGGCCCAGGCTTCGTCGCAGCCGGTGCCGGCGGTGGCGGAGAACAACTGGGCGGTGAGCGGTGCCGGGTGGTCCTTCAGGGTTTTCCGGATCTGCAGCAAGGTGCTTTTGGCGGCCCCGAACTTGAGCTTGTCCGCCTTGGTGATCAGCAGATGCAGGGGCATGCCGGCCTGGGCGGACCAGTCCAGGATCAGCCGGTCGAAGTCCTTGAGCGGGTGGCGGATGTCCATCAGCAGCACCAGCCCCGTGAGGCAGCGGCGGCGGGCCAGGTAGTCGTCCAGGTGACGCTGCCACTGCATGCGGGTCTGCTTGTCCACCTTGGCGTAACCGTAACCGGGCAGGTCCACCAGACGGCGCTGTTCGTCCAGCTCAAAGAAGTTGAGCAGCTGGGTGCGTCCCGGGGTCTTGGAGGTGCGCGCCAGGGCGCGCTGGCCGGTGAGCCGGTTGATGGCGCTGGACTTGCCGGCGTTGGAGCGCCCGGCGAAAGCCACCTCGAACCCCTCGTCCGGCGGGCATTGCTCCACGGTCTGGGCGCTTTTCAGAAAGTGGGCCTGGTGCAGCAGGCGCTGGGTGGGATCCTGGGGCATGATGGTCTCGCTGTGGTCCGGGAGGGCGGAAAACCCGCACCCTTAATAAGGCATATGACGGGAGCGGACCTCTAGTATATAATGCGCGCCGTCGCGCGTTCGCCGCGTGGCGGACGTTCTACAGCAACTCAATGCAGAATAAAAGCCAGCATGTCGCCAGCTCCACGGGGAGATACCGCATGAAAGGTCTGATCGCAGGGCTTGCCCTGGTGTTTACCTTGAGCCTGACCTCCGGCGTCCAGGCCGACGCCGTCAAGGAACGGTACGATCAAAGTTGTACCTACTGCCACTCCAGCGGTGCCGCCGGCGCGCCCAAGACCGGTGACCAGGCCGCCTGGAAACCGCGCCTCGAAAAAGGCATGGACACCCTGGTCAAGCATGTCAAAGAGGGCTACAACGCGATGCCGCCGGGCGGCATGTGCGGGGACTGCTCCGACGAAGAATACCGCGCTCTCATCGAATACATGTCGAAGTAAGTCGCTGTTTTTGAAGGAAAGGCCATGAAGTGTTTCAAGCTGATCGTGCTGCTGACCGCCCTGGCGGTCGCTCCCTTGTCGCTGGCCCAGGGTAATCCGGAAGCCGGCAAGGAAAAATCCCAGCCCTGCGCCGCCTGCCACGGCCCCGACGGCAACTCTCCGTCCGGCATGTACCCGAGCCTGGCGGGTCAGGGTGAGAAATACCTGGTGGAGCAGCTCCACGCCTTCAAGTCCGGCGCCCGCGAAAACGCCATCATGCAGGCCCAGGCGGCCGGCCTGAGCGATCAGGACATGCAGGATCTGGCGGCTTACTTCGCCGGGCAGGAAATCACCACCGGTCAGGCCAGCCCCGACTGGGTGGAGCAGGGCGAGCGCCTCTACCGGGGCGGTGATGTGAGCAACGGCATCCCGGCCTGCTCCGGCTGTCACGGCCCGGCGGGTCAGGGCGTCGACGCCGCCGGCTTCCCGGCCCTGGCCGGTCAGCACGCCGACTATGTGGAAGCGCAGCTGAAGGCGTTCCGCGCCGCCGGCAACGAGTCCATCGGCGACATGGCCAAGCGCGACAACGATCCCCAGGCCATGATGCGCACCGTGGCCGGCAAGATGAGCGACGCTCAGATCAAGGCCGTGGCCAGCTTCGTGGCCGGCCTGTCCGAGGATCAGGCCGCGGCGGAGTAAGCGCCCATCGCCCGATCAAAGAAAGGCAGCCTCTGGCTGCCTTTTTTTTGCACGATTTTTACGAAAAGCCGGCGTGGGCAAAAGCCCGGCTATGACGTCATAATGAAAGATCGTGCCGCCGGGAGCGTTTGCCGCCCCGCGCGGTCACAGAGTGGACCAAGTGGACAACAAGGAGAATTTCATGTTGCGTAAGCTGATGACGGCAATGGCGCTGCTGGTGGGGCTGGGCCTGGCCGGTACGTCCGTGGCGGCGGAAGCCGGTGGGGATCACGCACGCTATGCGGAAGGGACCCATTACAAGGTACTCGACACCCAGGGCAACGTGGCCGCGCCCGGCAAGGTGGAAGTGCGGGAGTTCTTCTCCTACATCTGCCCCCATTGCTATGCCCTGGAACCGCTGGTGGACGACTGGCTGGAGAACAAGCCGGACAACGTGGACTACGTGCGTACCCCGGTGACCTTCCTGCGCAACGCCGAGCCGCTGGCCCGGGCCTACTACGTGGCCGAGGTGCTGGACATGGTGGGCGAGGTGCACCAGCCGATCTTCGACGCCATCCACAAGCACCGGGAACCGTTGTTCACCCCCACCGCGCTGGCGGATTTCTTCGCCAAGTTCGGGGTCGACAAGGACGAATTCAATCAGCTGTACGGCTCCTTCGGGGTGTCCACCAAGCTGCGCCAGGGTGACGCCCTGGCCCGCGATTACGAAATTCGCGGCGTGCCCTCCTTCGTGGTCAATGGCAAGTATCTGGTGCTGCGCGAAGGCCTGAAGAGCAACGCGGAAATGTTCGACGTCATCGATTATCTGGTGGCGAAAGAGAGCAAATAGGCAGCCCACGCCCGATGTTGCTGGATCGCGCCCGTATCGCCTACCAAAGCTGGAGAGCCCGCCCGGCGGGCTTTTCCTTCGCCCGTCAGGGCCACCGGCGCACCCGCCGTGTCCGTGAGGTGACGCTGCCGGACGACAGCATCAAGCTGCTCAGTTTCAATATCCAGGCGGGCATCGGCACCAGTCGTTTCCGCGACTATGTGACTGGCAGCTGGAAGCATCTGGTGGCGCACCCGCGCAGCGTCGAGACCATCGAGCAGATCGCCGACGTGGTGCGTCATTTCGATGTGGTCGGCCTGCAGGAAGTGGACGGCGGCAGCCTGCGCTCACGGAACGTGAACCAGCTGGTGCACCTGGCGTCGCTGGCGGACTTTCCGTTCTGGCATCAGCAGCTGAACCGCAATCTGGGGCGTCTGGGCCAGTTCAGCAACGGCTTTCTGAGCCGCCTCACGCCGTTCGCGGTGGAGGACCACACCCTGCCGGGCCTGCCCGGCCGGGGCGCCATCCTGATCAAGTTCGGGCACCCGGTGGAACCCCTGGTGGTGGCGGTGGTGCATCTGGCCCTGGGCGAGAAAATCCGCAATACCCAGCTGGCCTACGTGGGCGCCCTGTTGCGGCCCTACCGCTACACGGTGGTGATGGGCGACTTCAATTGCCGCCTGGAGCACCTGACCCACTCGCCCATGGCCGAGCTGGAGCTGAGCCCGCTGGAAGGGGAACTGTTCACCTTCCCCAGTTGGGCGCCGGACCGGCACATCGACCATATCCTGGTGTCCCCCGGTCTGGAGGTGCGCCACACCCGCGTGCTTACCGACTGCCGCCTGTCCGACCACCTGCCGCTGGCCACCGAGATCCGCATTCCCGACGCGGTACGGGCCGCCACCCTGGAACACCGGCTGCCGCTGATCGACTAGCGCCCGTTACGGCCCGCCATGGGGCAGGGTGATGGGCGCCGCTTCAGCCGGTCGCAGGGCCGGGGATTTGAGAATGCGGGCGGCCAGTTCGTTCTGCCGTGAGGTGCCGGTTTTGCGGAACACCGCCTTGAGCTGGGCACGCACCGTCTGTACCGAAACCCCCCGTGCCCGCGCCAGGGCGTCGAGATCGAGGCCCTCCGCCACGCCCCGGGCGACGCGGGCTTCCGCCGGGGTAAGGTCGAACAGGGCGGCCAGCTGGCTTTCGTCCACCCGGCCTTCCTGTTCCGGCAAATGAAAATAGATCAGCGCCCGGCCCCCGTCGGGCAGCAGGGCGCGAGCCACTTCCGGCGCCAGCGGGCTGACCACGCACACTAACGGGCGCTGGCCCGGGCGCGGTATCGCCAGGGCGCCGCCGGCATGGCCCCAGCCCCGGCCGGCGCCGGCGAGCACGCCGTGCAGCAATCGCCGGTAGTGATCGCGCAGCCGGGGCGGGCGCGGGGTCAGGCGACCGTTGTGGTGGAGCAGCTGGGGCTCGTTGGCCACCAGGATTCGCGCCCGCTCGCACAGATACTCCACCCGGCCCCGGGCGCCCACCACCGCGTAGGGCCGGCAACCGGTAACCGACGCCGCCGTCCGCTGCCAGCGCAGCCGTTGCCCGTGGCGGTTGAGTTCGATTGCCCGGCGCACATGGGGCACCAGGTGGTTGAACCAGGCGGTATCCGGCTGGGTGTAGGGGCCCTGGCCGCCGGTGCGTTGCACCAGCAACTGGATGGTGTGGTCCTGGTCCTGGTGGACGGTACCGCAGACTCCGTGGTGAATATCCAGTTGCCGGGCCCAGTCGTTATAGAACTCGGTACCGTAGAAGCGCTTCTGGCGGCAGGAGAAATCCAGATAGGTGGAATAAAGGCGGCCGCCCGGTTTGTCCTGTAACTCCGGGCGCCAGGGGCAGGCGTTGACGAAGTAGTCCACATAGTTTCGGTGGGCGCCGTCGTCGATGTTCACTTTGGCGCTGGAGATCACCTTCCGCGCCGCCGTGTCCATGACCAGCAGCCGCGCCGAGCGCGAGCGGCTGACACCTACCAGTTGTTCAAGAAAGGCCGGCCAGCATTGCGGGTCCGTGGGCGTGGCATAGAGCGTGTCCAACAGACCCTCGTAGGCGGCCCCCCGGTATGGAAGTACATTGGATGCTTCCATGGTTTCCCCCAGATCGTGTTGTTCCCCCAGGGGAACTATCTCACAAACCGCTGAAGGCAACGACAGCCTGATAGCAAAATGCCACCTATCGGTGCGGTCGGTTACCCGGCGGCAACCCGCCGTTAACGCATCCCGGGTGGCTGGTGCGGCATCATTGAGAGTGCTTGTCCGTTGAGAGTATTTGTCTATGGCACCCTGCTGGCCGGGGAGGCCAACCACGCATGGCTGGCCGGTGGCCGCTACCTGGGGGGCTGGACCACGGCGCCACGGTACCGGCTGGTGGATACCGGTCCCTATCCGGTGCTGGCCCTGGGCGGGCGCACCGCCGTGCGCGGCGAGGTATATGCCATTAGCCGTCTGATCCTGGCCCGGCTGGATGTGCTGGAGGGTTATCCCGCCGACTACGGCCGGGTGCTGATCCCCACCGGTTGGGGCCGAGCCTGGGTATACCGGCGCCGGCGGGCGCCCGCCGGGCGGGTGCTGTTCGGCGGCGACTGGCGGCGCCGGCCCTTCCCTTAGTAGCGGGTTTCGGCCATGCCCGAGAACTGTTTGGCCAGATAGGTGGCGTAGTTGTCGGTCATGCCGGACAGGAAATCCAGCGCCCGCATGATGCACTGATAAATCCGTTCCCGATCATCCAGGCGGTCCAGCTTGTCCGGGAAACTGTGCCGGCCGATCAGGTCGATGATGCGCTCGTGGCGGTAGTTGCGCACCGTGCCCCGGGCGTGGGACAGGGCGGCCTCCACCAGACCGTCGAGCAGCGCCCCCATCACCTCGAAGGCGCCGATCTCCAGTTCGATCTTGCGCGGGTGCTCGAACACCTTGCCCCGGGCCAGTTGCTTGGCATTTTCCACCACATCGTGCACCGCCGGCTCGCAATGGTGCAGCAGGTCGCCCTCCATGCGCCCGGCCAGCAGCGCCTCGTGGTTGGCCACGAAGGCCTCCACGCCGGCCTCGATGAACCGCTCGATGATCTTGCCGCGCAGCAGCGCCGCCTTGCGCCCGTCGCGCATCTCCGACTGCACCAGCCGCCGCACCTCGGCGCTGTCCGGCAGGGCCGGCAGCAGCAGGGCGTACACTTCGTCCCAGTGCAGCAGGTCCATTTCCAGGCCGTCTTCCAGGTCGATGATGGCGTAGCAGAAGTCGTCCGCCGCCTCCATCAGATAGGCCAGCGGATGCCGGCAATGGCGGCCCGGCGCCAGTTCACGCAGGCCGGTGGCCCGGCACACCTCGTCGAAGGCCGCAGCCTCGGACAGAAAGGCGCTGTACTTGCCCGGCTTGGCGCCGCTTTCCCCGGCCCGGGACGACAGCCACGGGTACTTGAGAAAGGTGGCCAGGGTGGCGTAGGTCAGGCGCATGCCGTCGTCGTACTGGTGGTACTCGCTCTTGGTGAGGATGCGGAACCCCTGGGCGTTGCCTTCGAAGTCGATCAGATCACTCTGCTGCTCCGGCGACAGCAATTCCAGATAGCGCTGGCCGCGTTCCTGGAACCAGGCACGGATGGCACGCTCGCCGGTGTGCCCGAAGGGAGGGTTGCCGATGTCGTGGGCCAGGCAGGCGGACTGCACGATGTCGCCCAGGTCGGTGGCGTTGACGGTGTCCGGCAGGTGGCCCAGGCGCGCCAGCCGCTCGCCGGCGCGGATGCCCAGAGTGCGCCCTACGCAGGACACTTCCAGGGAGTGGGTCAGGCGGTTGTGCACGTGATCGTTGGTGGCCAGCGGGTGCACCTGGGTTTTGCGGGCCAGACGCCGGAAGGCGCCGGAAAAAATGATCTTGTCGTGATCGCGGAGAAAGGCGGTGCGCCCGGTTTCATCCTTGGCATCGCGACCGCCCAGGCGGGCCTTGTTCAGTAATTGTTCCCAGTTCATCGGCGTCCCTGGTTCGTGACCGGTCATCGCGAGGCGGGCCGGTTGAATTCAGTACCGCCGCCCCCAACGCTGTGGGTATTGATCCCATCTTGATGCCGAATCTGTCAGCGTCAAGCTAAAGCTGGCCGCGAACCGTCACGGCCATCCAGATCGCGCAAGGAGTTGTTATGAACCTGGATAAACCGCTACTGATGCTGGTCACCAGCGCGTCACAAATGGGGCAGGGCCAACAGACCGGCCTGTGGCTGGAAGAGTTCGCCGTGCCCTGGCAGGTCTTCAAGGACAACAATATTCCGGTGCGGGTGGCGAGCCCCACCGGCGGCAAGATTCCCATCGATCCGCGCTCGGTGCCGGACGACGATCAGAAAGAAGCATGGCGGGAAGCCATCGCCGAACTGCAGGATACCCGTCCCCTGGAAGAGGTCTGGGAAGACGGTTTCGTGGGCGTGTTCGTACCCGGCGGCCACGGTGCCATGTTCGATATGCCCGACAACCCGCTGGTGGCCGGTGTGCTGCAGCGCACCTGGGCCCAGGGCGGTGTGGTGGGCGCCGTCTGTCACGGGCCGGCGGCCCTGATTGGCGCCCGCGACGAAGACGGCGTACCGCTGGTCAAGGGTCGCAAGGTGGCCTGCTTCACCAACGAGGAAGAGCGGGAAGTGGGCCTGGAAGAGGTCATGCCCTTCCTGCTCGAAACGCGCCTCTCGGAGCTCGGCGCGCGCATCGAAAACAAAGGCAAGTTCGAGGCCCACGCGGTCACCGACGGGCGCCTGGTCACCGGCCAGAACCCGCCGTCCAGCAAGGTCACTGCCGAAGCCCTGGTCGAGGTGCTCTACTCGGAGTAGGGCCGGTGGATAGCGACGGCGCCGGGCCGGCGTCCGGGCTATACTCGGATTCGACACCTTAAGGAGCCCGCCATGACCACCTTGTACGATTTCGAGGCCCGTACCCTGGACGGCCAGCCCCGGCCCTTGTCCGACTTCAAGGGCAAGGTACTGTTGATCGTCAATACCGCCAGCAAGTGTGGCTTTACGCCCCAGTACCAGGGGCTGCAAAAGCTGTACGACAATTTCGCCGACCGGGGCCTGGAAGTGCTTGGCTTTCCCTGTAACCAGTTCGGTCATCAGGAACCCGGTGATTCCGGAGAGATCGGTGCCTTCTGTGAGAAGAACTACGGCGTGCGTTTCCCGGTGTTCGAGAAGATCGACGTGAACGGGGAGCACGCCCATCCGCTGTTCCGTTACCTGAAGGCGGAGGCGCCCGGCGTGCTGGGCACCGAGGGCATCAAGTGGAACTTCACCAAGTTTCTGGTGGACCGGGACGGTCGGGTGGTGAAGCGCTACGCGCCCAAGGACAAGCCGGAAAAGCTGGCCGACGACATCGAGGCGCTGCTCTAGGAGCGGTCAGCGGGGGCCGAGCAGCCTGAACAGGCCCATGCCGGCCAGCATGGCGGCCACGAAGATCAGCGCCTCGCCGTGGCCGGCGCCGGCGGCCACCAGAGCCGGGCCCGGACAGAAGCCCGCCAGCCCCCAGCCGGCGCCGAACAGCAGCGCGCCGACCACCAACCGGCGGTCCGGCCGGGTGGCGGTGGGGCCGCGCATGGGCTCTCCCAGCAGCGATTGACGCCAGCGCCGGGAGACCCCGAACGCCACTACCCCCACCGCCACGGCGCCGCCCATCACCAGTGCCAGGGACGGGTCCCAGGCGCCGGCCAGATCCAGAAAGCCCAGCACCTTGGCCGGGTTGGCCATTTGGGAAATCAGCAGCCCCAGGCCGAACACCAGCCCCACCAGAAACGCCACCAGGGTTTTCATCAGGCCGCTCCCAGCAGATGCCGGGTCACATAGACCGTGGCGAAGCCGGCGCCCATGAACAGCAAGGTGGCCACCAGCGAGCGAAGCGACCAGCGCGACAGGCCACAGACGCCGTGGCCGCTGGTGCAGCCGGACCCCAGCCGGGTGCCGTAGCCGACCAGCAGGCCAGCCAGGATCAGCACCGGCAAGGACGCGCTGACCCGCACCGGGGCCGGGCCGGCCACCGCCAGATACAGCCAGGGAGAAACCAACAGGCCGGCCAGGAACGCCAGCCGCCAGCGCCAGTCCCCCGGCACCGGGGCCAGCAGGCCGCCGAGAATGCCGCTGATGCCGGCGATGCGGCCGATCAATAACCACAGACCGCCGGCGGCGGCGCCGATCAGCAGACCGCCCGCCAGGGCGCTCCAGGGGGTGAAAACGGACCAATCCACGTTCATTGCCGGGTCTCCGCAAGCCGGGAATCAGGCGGGCAGAACGCTGAAATAGACCGCACAGAAGTGACACACGCTGCCGCCCACCACGAACAGGTGCCAGATGGCGTGATTGTAAGGCAGCCGGTCGGCCAGATAGAACACCACGCCGGCGGTGTAGGTGATGCCACCGGCCAGAATCAGGCGAAAGCCGGCCGGGTCGATGCTGTCCAGCAGCTCGCCGGAGGCGAACAGCACCAGCCAGCCCATGGCCAGATAAATGCCCACCCGGGCCAGTTTATAGCGGTTGCCGAACAGCAGCTTGAGGACGATGCCGGTGGCCGCCAGCGCCCAGATCACGCCGAACAGGGTCCAGCCCACCGGCCCGCGCATGTTGACCAGCAGAAAAGGGGTATAGGTGCCGGCGATCAGCGCGAAGATGGCGCAATGGTCGAGCATCTTGTAAATCGCCCGCCAGCGCGGCGCGCGGCTGGCGTGATAGAGCATGCTGGCCGCGTAGAGCAACGCCAGGGTGGCGCCGAACACACTGAAGCTGACGATCTTCCAGGGGTCGCCCAGCAGGCTGGCGGCCACCACCAGCAGCACCGTGCCGGCCACGCTGAGCACCAGGCCGATGCCATGGGTCAGGCTGTTGAGGAACTCCTCGAACGGCGCATAATCGTCCATCGTGGCGGCCTGCTGTGTGGTCAAGGTTCGCTCCTGGTTCGTCGGTCCGGAACATGCCCGAAAGGGCGAATCATTGCTGGTGACCGCCGCCTTGTAAAGGCAGCGCCGTCATGAGATCAAGGTATCGCTGCGATAGCCCGACACGGGCCTTGTTTAATCCGAAAACGGAGGCATTCTATTCAGGTATAAGTCCAATCGCCAAAGGAGGAATCGCGATGATTGAACACAGCAAAGAGGTGGCCGACGAGCTGAGCAAGCTGCTTGCCGAAAGCTACACCCTGTACCTTAAGACCCACAATTACCATTGGAACGTGACCGGCCCCATGTTCCACAGCCTGCATCTTCTGTTCGAGGAGCAGTACACGGAGCTGGCCACCGCCGTGGACACCATCGCCGAGCGCATTCGCGCCCTGGGCAGCAAGGCGCCGGGCAGCTATGCCGCGTTCGCGAAGCTGTCCACCGTGAAGGACGCCGAAGGCGACCCGGACGCCACCGAAATGCTCAAGACCCTGACCGCCGATCACCGCACCGTGGCCGAGCGCGCCAACAAGGTGCTGAAGCTGGCCGGCCAGCATGAGGACGAGGGGTCCGCCGCCATCGCCAGCGACCGCATCGAGCTGCACGAAAAAGCCGCCTGGATGCTGTCCGCCCACCTGGGCGACTGACCCTCGCTCGCTTTGCCCTCGTCCGCTTCGACCTCTCAGGCCGGCTCACGCCGGCCTTTTATTTGGTCGGAATAGCGTGATCGTCAAGTTAACGGGAAGTGACCATAAGGTCACGATAAAAGGCATTTTCGGTATTGATCGGGCTCTTATCATCGGCGCCCTTCTGGCATTATTGAACCCTTCGGTTTTGTTTATTCGGTGACCCACCGGGCCGCGCAAGTCGGACCATGGATATTGAAGGGAGAGCGTGATGAAGGAGAGAACCGGGCAGGTCCTGATGGCGGTGATGGTGCTGTTGGGGCTGGCGGGATGCGAAGAACCGGCACAGCGGCCGGAGAGTGCACCGGTACCGGTCAAGCTTGTCACCGTGGACAGAAGCGGTGACAGCGGGCGTCGCTACCCCGGCCGGGTGGTGGCCACCGAACGCTCGCAGCTCGCCTTTCGCGTCTCGGGTCAGTTGGTGGAACTGCCGGTGAAGGATGGCCAACGCGTCGAGAAAGGGACGCTGCTGGCCCGACTCGACCCCCAGGATTTCGAGAATGAATTGGAGCGAAGCCGGGCGGATGCGGAACTGGCGGGAAAGAACTACCAGCGTGGCCGCGCCCTGGCGGAACGGGGCGTGATTGCCGATTCCGAACTTGACGAGTTGTCGACACGTTATCGTCAGGCGCAGGCGGCGCTCAAGCTGGCCAGGGACAATCTCTCCTACACCCGTCTGATCGCTCCCTACGATGGCGTGGTGGCAAGCACCGAGCAGGAAAACCATCAATTCGTGCAGGCTCAGGAACCGGTCGTGAACCTGCAGAGCAGTGCCACCATTGATGTGCGGTTTTCCGTTTCGCAAAGCTTCATATCCCGGGCGGCACCGCTGGACAGAAATTTCCAGCCGGAGGTGGTCTTTCCGGGCTTGCCGGATCAGCGTTTTCCGGCTGTTTACCGAGAACATGAAGCCCGTTCCGGATCAACCCAGGCCTATGCGGTGGTGGTCACGCTCCCCACCCCGGAGGCGCTGGCGGTCCTGCCGGGCATGAGCGCGGAGGTCTGGGTCGATGAGAGCCGATTGAGCAATGGCGGGCGCGCCCGTGCCCGGGTGCCGGTGGGGGCGGTCTTCAATCAGGATGGGCAGGAAGGTGCCCGGGTCTGGCGTCTGGACCCGGAGGCCGGCACCGTGCATGCGAGAAGCGTGATGTTGGGTGAAGTGACCGGCTCGGGCGTGGAAATCCTGGATGGCCTGAAGCCGGGCGACCGGGTCGTGAGCGCCGGCGTGCACCGCCTGGAGGAGGGTCAGGAGGTCCGCGAGCTGACCCGCGAGCGGGGGTTGTGATGGGCATCGCCGAGTACGCTGTCCGGCACCGGGTGGTAAGCTGGCTGTTCGCCGTGGCGCTGCTGGTGGGCGGCGTGGTGAGCTTTTTCCAGCTGGGGCAATTGGAAGATCCGGAGTTCACGCTGAAGACGGCGCTGGTCAATACCGAATACCCCGGCGCCTCCGCCCTGGAGGTGGAAGAGGAAGTCACTCTGCCAGTGGAAAAGGAAATCCAGAGCCTGCCTTATGTGGATTATGTAACGTCCATATCGAGCGCCGGCCTGTCCCAGATCACCGTGGAGATGAAGCCGATATATCGGGAAAAGGAGCTCAAGCAGATTTGGGACGAGCTGCGCCGCAAGACCCATGATATTCAGGCCCGCCTGCCGCCCGGAGTCGGCGAAATCCAGGTCCTCGACGATTTCGGTGATGTCTATGGCATCCTGCTGGCCCTGACCGGCGATGGCTACTCCTATCGGGATCTCCAGGATTACGCGGACATACTCACCCGCGAACTGGTGCTGGTCGAGGGCGTAGGCCGCGTACAGGTCGCGGGGCAGCGGCAGGAGCAGGTATTTCTGGAGCTGTCACGGAGCCGGATGAGCAATCTGGGGATCAGTCCGGAGCGGATTTTTTCGCTGCTGGATACCCAGAACGCCATCAATCCCGCCGGGCGTGTCCGGGTGGACGATGAACACCTTCGCATCGCACCGGACGGGGCCTTCACTTCGGTGGAAAGCCTGGGCGATCTATTGATCTCGGAACCCGGCGCGGAACAACTGGTGTATCTGAGCGATGTGGCGGACATCAAGCGTGGTTACCAGGAGGTGCCCGATCATCTCTACCGCCATGGAGGTAAACCGGCGCTTACCTTGGGCATTTCGTTCGCGCCACAGGTGAATGTGGTGGATGTCGGCGAGCGTGTCCGCCAGCGCCTGGAGGAACTGTCCTACCGGCAGCCGGCGGGGATGGACCTGTCCACGGTGTACGACCAGCCCGCCGAAGTGGATGAATCCGTGGGCTCTTTCCTGTGGAACCTGGCCCAGGCGGTGATGATCGTTATCGGCGTACTGCTGCTGTTCATGGGGCTGCGTTCCGGCGTGCTGATGGGCGGCATTCTGCTGCTGACCATTCTCGGCACCTTCATCGTCATGGCGGTGATGGGCATCGAGTTGCAGCGTATCTCTCTGGGCGCCCTGATCATCGCCCTGGGGATGTTGGTGGACAACGCCATCGTTATCACCGAAGGCATTCTGGTGGGCATTAAACGCGGCCTGTCCAAGGTGGCGGCGGCCGCCGAGATTGTCCGCCAGACCGCCTGGCCCTTGCTCGGTGCCACGGTGATCGCCATCACCGCCTTTGCGCCGATCGGGCTATCCAGTGACGCGTCCGGGGAGTTCACCAACAGTTTGTTCTGGGTGCTGCTGGTGTCGCTGATGCTGAGCTGGATCGTGGCCATAACACTGACCCCATTCTTCGCCGACATGCTGTTTACCGGTAACCGGACCGCCAAGACGCACGGCGAGGACGTCGGCGAGGACCCCTACAAGGGACGCTTCTTCCGTCTTTACCGGGGGTTGTTGCAACGCTCCATTCATCATCGTGTGCTTACCCTGCTTTTCATGGTGCTGCTGCTGGTGGCGGCCGTGGCCGGCTTCGGACTGGTGAAGCAATCGTTCTTCCCGCCTTCCAATACGCCCATTTTCCTGGTCGATTACTGGCTGCCTCAGGGGAGCGATATCCGCGCCACGCAGGATGGCGTTCAGCAACTGGAAGAAACGTTACTGGAAACCGACCATGTCACCTCGGTGACCAGCACCATCGGGCAGGGTGCCCAGCGCTTTATGCTGCCGTATTTCCCGGAACGACGTTATCCCTCATACGCTCAGTTGATCGTGGAAGTGGATGAACGCGACAACATCAACGGGGTGATCAGCAAGCTTCAGGAGCGGCTGGGTGAATCGCACCCGTCGGCGTTCACCAAGATGAAACGGTTGATGATCGGACCCACCGCCAACGCCACCATCGAAGCGCGGTTATCCGGGCCGGACCCGGAGGTATTGCGTGGATTGGCGGTGAAGGTGGAAGAGATCATGCACCGCGACCCGGGTCTGGAAGGTATCCGCCACGATTGGCGCGAAAGGGAAAAAGTCATCAAACCGCGCTTTGAACAGGCGCAGGCACGGCGCACCGGCGTCAGCCGGGAAGATCTGGAGCAGGCGCTGGCGATGAACTTCTCGGGCGTGGACGTGGGCCTGTATCGGGACGGCGCGGATCTTCTGCCGATCATCGCCCGCCCGCCGGACACCGAGCGTCTTGGCGCGAACAACCTGGACCAGGTGCAGGTCTGGTCGCCGGTGCTTGAGGATTACATTGCCATTCGACAGTTGGTGTCCGGTTTCGACACGGAATTGGAAGACGGTCTGATCATGCGCCGGGATCGCAAGCGTACCCTTACGGTGCAGGCCGAGCCGGCGGTGCTGGGCGGGGAAACCGGAGACCAGGTGCTGCGCCGCATTCGTCCCGAGATCGAGGCGCTGGCATTGCCGAGGGGCTATGAATTGAGCTGGGGTGGTGAATACGAACTCACCAAGGACGCCCAGACCGCGGTGTTCGCCAGTGTGCCGATGGGCTATCTGTTTATGTTCATCATTACCATTCTGCTGTTCGACAGTTTACGCCAACCACTGGTGATCTGGGCCACCGTGCCGTTGGCGATCATCGGAGTGACCATCGGTCTGCTGGTGTTCAATGCCCCGTTCAGCTTCATGGCGCTGCTCGGCTTCCTGAGTTTGAGCGGCATGCTGGTGAAGAATGGCATCGTACTGGTTGAACAGATCAAGCTGGAGATGAATGAAGGCAATGCGGCCCTGGATGCGGTGATACACGCTTCCGTCACGCGGGTGCGGCCGGTATGCATGACCGCGGTCACCACCATTCTCGGCATGGTGCCGCTGCTGTTCGATGCCTTTTTCAAATCCATGGCGGCGGTGATCATGTTCGGTCTCGGCTTCGCCACCGTTCTGACCTTGATCGTGGTGCCGGTGCTGTACACGCTGGCCTATCGCATCCGCCCGGATGGCAAGACGGCCTGATCGCCGTCGTGCCGCCCGGGCCGCAATGGCGCGGGAAAATGGCGCGACCTGCACTGGCCCGCGCGGGCGCGGGTGACGCATATTGCAAAACCGTATCAATACGCCGTTCCGCCACAGGTGCCACCGCCATGAGTGCTCAAGCCCCGATTCGACGCACTAACCGAAGTGAGATCCAGCCACGGAGAATGGACTTCACCTTCGATCCGGACATCCCCCGTTACTGGTTCGCCAACGATCAGTTCAAGACGCTGCTGCTGACCGCCCTGTCCTGCACCTTCCCGGAAGGCGAGCGGTTTTTTGTGCGGTCCGTGCGCCATTACCAGAAACGGATCACCGATCCGGACCTGCGCGAACGGGTGAAAGGCTTTATCGGTCAGGAAGCGCACCACGGCAACGAGCACGAACACTTCAACACCTTCATGGAAAGCAAGGGCGTGCCCACCCAAAAGGTGCACGACTATGTGCACGAAGGGATGAAGTGGATCGCCAAGAAATTTTCCCCGGAGCGGCAACTGGCCAAGACCTGCGCGCTGGAGCATTTCACCGCCATGCTGGCCGAGCTGATGCTCGAGGAACCGGAATTCCTGGAAGGCATGGATGAGCGCATGCTGCCGCTGTGGCTGTGGCACGCCATCGAGGAAAGCGAACACAAGGCGGTGGCGTTCGACGTCTATCGCGACCAGGTGGACAACTACTGGGTGCGCACTTCGGAGATGGCGTTCACCACCGTGGAGTTCATCGGCTTCACCATCTTCCACTACATCCAGCTGCGCCGGGACATGGACGACAAGCGCGATCTGCGCTCGGTGCTCAACGGCGTTAACTGGCTGCTGGGCAAGCCCGGCTGGCTGCGCCGTCTGGGCCGTTCCTATCTGGCCTACTACAAGCCGGGTTTTCACCCGGAGAAGAAAGACAGCCGCGCCGTGCGTCAGCGTGCGCTGGCGAGACTGGCGGTGATGCTGGACCGGCCGGAGCTGGCCGAGGCCGCCTGAGGCGGATCAGTCTCCGCCGCGCAGTTCCCGGGGGCGGGCGATGCCCCGCTCCCGGAACAGGCCGGTGACGCGCAACACCACGTCACTCTGGAACGCCTTCTCGTAACGCACGTCCAGCACATAGGCCTTGGCGCGCAGCCGCACCGCCAGGTATTCCGCCACCGGCACCTCCTCGATGGCGAGGGTGACCGGCTTTTTCAGAAACGCGAAGCGGCTGGTCACGATCACCTCCTCGATGATGTCCCGGGCCGCCTGCAGGTCCGCGTCCAGGCCCACGTGGAAGTCGGTAACCACCATCATGTCCAGCTCCCCGGCGTTGCCGGAGGCGACCACGTCGGTGATGAACAGGGCGTTGGGGATGGTCACCAGATTGTCGTCCAGCGTCTGCACGCGCACCGCGCGCAGACCGATGGAAACGATTTCCCCATAGGTGTCGCCGAAGGTGATGCGGTCACCCACCTGAAAGGGCCGGTCGAACAGCAGCAACAGGCCCGCCACCAGCGAGGCCACCACATCCTTGAGCGCGAACCCCAGGGCCACGGCCAGGGAACCGGCGGCGGCCAGCACGAATTCGCGGGGCGGGTTGAGCACGCCGATCAACAGCGCGCCGGTGCCCAGGGTGTAGATGGCGAACCCCAGCAGGGTGGTGAACTGCAGAATCAGGAAGCGCCGGGCGGGGACCCGTTCCATCAGATTGCGCCCCAGCCGCTGCACCCCCCAGTTGAGCGCCCACAGCACCCCGATGCCGACGATCAGTAGCAGGATCACATAGACGTCGAACAGATCCATGACCGTGGCCAGGTCGTTGACGAGGTCGCCGCTGTCACTCATGGAGCAGATTCTTCCTGGTCAGAAGGTGGATCACCGTGTGGTACCACAGCGGCACCAGCCGATAGCGGCCGTCGCCCTCGCTGGAACGGATGAAACCGGCGTCGAAGCCCGCCTTCAAGGCATAACGCACCACGTTTTCCGGCAGGTTGGTGACGGTGACGATCTCATCGCCGGACAGATTCTCATGGGTGGCGATGGCCGCGTACACGAACAGCAGATTCTCGCCGGATTTTTCCACCGTTGCCGACGGCGGCAATGACGGCAGCCCCACCAGCACCTCCCGGCGGCCCACCTTCACCGAGCTCAGCCACAGTTTCAGGGCGGTCATCGGGTTGCCCCGGCAGGCGTCCCACAGCAGGCTGAAATAGCGCTGTTCCGCGTTGCGCACATTGCCCGCCTCCGGGCCGCGGGACGACAGCAGCACCTCGTCATAGCGCAGCTTCAGGCCGCTGCGATGGTGGCGGGAAAGAATCAGCGAACGAATCTCCGTGGGGCTCCAGCGCTTTACCCGCACCACGTTGCGGAACTGGTATTCGCGCCCGAACACATTGCACAGATAGGCCCAGCTCTGGTTGTTGATCAGCACCAGCCAGAACAGATTGTCCAGCCGCGCGTTGGTCAGTCGCAGCAAGGCGCGCCAGCCGTCCAATCCGCCGATGCTGGAGAGGAAGGTATTCTGGCACTCGTCCAGCACCAGCAAGGTGGGTGGGCGCTCACCGTCGTTGCGGACCAGGCTGGCGGGGCCTTCATCGAGCGCCTCGTTCAGAGCCTCGGCGACCAGGGCGGTGACCGCCTGGGGCGCCACGGTGCGCGGCGGCACCGCCAGACGGACCACCCGCAGGGCCGGGTCCGATTCGGCCAGGCGCTCGCTCAGATGCGCCACCGTCAGGCTCTTGCCGCTGCCTTTTTCACCGGTGACCAGCAGGGTGTTGTCATCGCTGCGGTCGTCCCGCCAGCGCTGCACCGCCTTGGCGATGGCGTCCTCCAGACCGGTGTCGATAAAGGGCGCGGGCTCGTCGCCGGGCAACTCCGCCGCGAACCACGACTGATAGGCCCGGGCCGCCTCGCTCTCGTCCAGCGGCGCGCCATCCTCGTCCTCGTCGCCGCGGTTGCGCAGCCGGAACCAGCGCGCCTTGAGGCGCAGGTAGCCGTCGAAGCCGGCGAACAGCCGGTCCAGGTAGCGGGTAACGAAATAGACCAGCGCCACCGGCAGCAGCAGCGGCGCGGTCCAGTGGAACCAGCGTGGGCGCAGCAGGCGCTCGGCCAGCGGGTCCAGGGACGACGGCAGAATGGTCTGCAAACAGAGCACGTACTCACGGGCCCGTGGCGCCAGCAGCCGGGCCACCGCGGCGTACAGGGACGCCGCCACCAGGGCGGTCAGCGCGGTGTGCATGGCGCCTTGCGGCTGGGCCTGGGCGGCCACCAGAAACAGCGCCCAGGGCACCAGCAGCAGCTGGGACAGCCGACGGGCCCGCTGGCCGGCGGTGCGCGCCTGATCGCCCTGCACATACTCGCCGGCGGCCTGGGCCACGCGCAGCACCAGCCATTCCCCGGCCAGCCACTGCACACCGAACAGCACATACAGCCAGGCCAGCGGCAGGGCCAGGAACACCCAGCGGGTGGACGGGGAGGTGGCCAGCAGCGGCGTGGCCAGGGCCAGCAGCGCGGCCGGAATCAGCCACGGCAGCAGCGGCGCCAGACCGGCCACCAGCCGGCTCAGGTTCCACAGCCAGCGTTTCTCGCTGCCCAGGCGCAGCACCCGGTCGTGCAGGGCCAAAAGGCCGGCGCGGGCGCGGCGGCCCAGCCGCGCCGCCAACCAGAACACCAGGCCGGCGGCCAGCAACGACAGCAGGTTGCCGGCCAGATGGCCGGTGGTGTCCGGTGCCCCGTAAAAGGCAAGCAGGGCCTCGGCCAGTTCCCGCGGCGCCCGCGGCCAGGAAAACCCCATGTTGCGTTCCTTGCCAGGCAAAGGCGTTATTGTATGAATCGGAAAGCGGAGCGTCACCCGGCGTGGTGCCGGTGCTATAGTCAAAATGGTATAGGAATTGAAACCCCGGTGGGAAAATCAGGAGAGCGACAATGGCTTCGTTGTTGGTAAAGGATCTGATGGTGCGTCATCCCATGGCGATCCAGGCGGGCACCGAGCTGAACACGGTGGTGGCGACGTTGCTGCAGAGCCGCTATTCCGGGCTGCCGGTGGTGGACCGCGAGCGCCGGGTGATCGGCTTCGTCTCCGAACAGGATTGCCTGCGCCGTCTGCTGGTCACCAGCTACCACCAGGAGGGCTCCGTGCGGGTGGAAGAACTGATGCATGATGAGCCGCTCACCGTGCGGGAAACCGACTCGGTGGTGGACATCGCCGAGATGATGGTCAAGCAGAAGCCGAAGATCTATCCGGTGCTGGATCGTGACGGCGGTCGGCTGGTCGGGCTGCTGACCCGTCGGGTGGTGTTGCGCGCCCTCAACGACAGCCACTGGAGTTGACCGCTTCGTACAAGTTTGCGAAGACCTGGCACGCTAGTGTTAGAGCCATCCGTATGACTGAACAATAAAAAAGGAGTGACCGCCATGCGTGATCTGGCCACCTTTCTTGGCGACTACGGCGAAAGCCATCGCCACCCGATCAATCAGTGGGTACACATCGTCTGTGTGCCAGTGATTTTCTTCTCCACGCTGGGCCTTTTCTGGCTGATCCCGGTCGGCCGGTGGCTGGGCCTGGACGCCGCCGCCTACTGGGTCAACGGCGGCACCCTGTTGGCGCTGTTGTGCATGCCCTTCTATCTGCGCCTTTCCCTGGGGGTGTCGTTGATGATGCTGGGGTGGCTGCTGCTGTCCCTGGCACTGATCGTGGCGCTGGACCGGGGTCCGCTGCCACTGGGCTGGACCGCCCTGACCCTGTGGCTGGTGGCCTGGGCGGTGCAGGTCTGGGGCCACAAGGTGGAAGGCAAGAAACCCTCCTTCGTGGACGATCTGGTGTTCCTGCTGGTGGGGCCGATCTTCGTCAGCCTGGAAGTGCTCTATAAACTGGGGCTCAGCCGCACGCCGGGTCACGGCCGGCCGTCCTGACCCGATGAGCAAGCCGGTTCCCCGCTCGCCCCTGTACCTGTGGGAAGGCGGGTGGTGCATGCTGGCGCCGCACCTGCACAACCGGCCCCACCGTCATGTGGCCGCGTCGCTGTTGGTGGGGCTGGCGGCGCCGATTCAGGTGCAGCTGGCCGGGCACGGGGTGACCGCCGAGGCGGTGTGGGCGGCGCCGGACGTGGAGCAGGCCCTGAGCAGTGACGGTCCGGTGGCGGTGCTGCACCTGGACCCGGATCACCGGGCCTGGCGGGCGCTGCGCCTGCAGGGCCCGGGGGGCGAGTTCCCACTCGCCGCCCACCCGGATTTCGCGGCGGCCCTGCGGGCTCTGGCGGCGGCCCCGTCGGTGCCCGGTGCCCTGGCCCTGCGCGATGCCTTGCAGGCCGGTGAGCCGCGCCCACTGGACCCCCGGGTGCGTACCGCCTGCCTGAGCCTGCGGCGCGGCGACGGCGAGGTGGGTGGCGCCGAGCTGGCGGTGGCGGTGGGCCTGTCCGAATCCCGCTTCCGGCATCTGTTCCGGCAGGAACTGGGCGTCAATCTGAAACGCTTTCAACTGCACCTCAAATGTCAGCGCGCGTTGACCCTGTGGCGGGACGGCATGAGCCTGACCGACCTGGCGCTGGCGGCCGGCTTCTATGACCAGCCGCACCTCAATCGCACCCTGCGTGCCATGTTCGACACCCTGCCTTCCCGCTATGCTAGGGCCTTCCCGGTCCGGGTCGAGCACCTGGACCCCGCATAACAAAAGCAGACTCGGGAATCATCATGGAGTATCAGCACATCCGTGTGGAGCGGGCGGCGCCCCTTCTCACCATCACCCTGAACCGCCCGGACCGCCTCAATGCCTTTACCCTGCGTATGAAGGACGAGCTGGTGCATGCCTTCGGCGAGGCGGACCGCGACCACGAAGTGCGCGCGGTGATCGTCACCGGAGCGGGCCGTGCCTTCTGCGCCGGCATGGAAATGCAGCCGGAAGACGGCGGCCATGTGTTTGGTTACGACGACGCCGAGGGCGAGACGCCGCCCCTGGATACCATCCGCGACTCCGGTGGCGAGGTCTCCCTGGCCATCTTCAATTGCCGCAAGCCGGTGATTGGCGCCCTGAACGGCGCCGCCGTGGGTGTCGGCATCACCATGACCTTGCCCATGGATTTCCGGCTGGCCGCCCACGGCGCCAAGATCGGCTTCGTATTCAGCCAGCGGGGCCTGACGCCGGAGGCCTGCTCGTCTTGGTTCCTGCCGCGCCTGGTGCCCATGCACAAGGCGTTGGAGTGGGTTTACAGCGGCGATATTTTTCTGGCCGAGGAAGGTCTGGAAGCGGGCCTGTTCCGCAGCCTGCACGATAAGGAGTCGGTGCTCGACGCGGCCCGTGAGCTGGCCCACAAACTGGTGGCCAAAAGCTCCCCGGTGTCGGTGGCCCTGGCCAAACAGATGCTGTGGCGCAATCCGGTGTTCGACCACCCGATGCGGGCCCACGCGGTGGAAACCCGCCTGATCTACCGGTCCAACGAATTCTGGGACGGCAAGGACGGGTTTCCCGCCTTTCTGGAAAAGCGTGACCCGGTGTTCGATACCAATCTCAATGACCTGCCCCGCGACTTCGGCTTCTGGCCGGAGCCCCCGCTGAAATAACAACAGAACGAGGACCCCCATGAAAAAAGAAACCATCGCCATCCACGGCGGCTTCGCCGGCGACCCGGAAACCCACGCCGTGGCGGTGCCGGTCTATCAGACCACCAGCTACTATTTCGACGACACCCAGCACGGCGCCGACCTGTTCGACCTGAAAGTGCCGGGCAATATCTACACCCGCATCACGAACCCCACCAACGCGGTGCTGGAGGAGCGGGTGGCGCAGTTGGAAGGCGGCATCGGCGCCCTGGCCATGGCGTCCGGCATGGCCGCCATCACCGCCGCCATCCAGACCCTGGCGCGGGCCGGCGACAACATCGTTTCAGTGAGCCAGCTGTACGGCGGCACCTACAATCTGTTCGCCCACACCCTGCCGAACATGGGCATCCGCGTGCACATGGCCGACGGCCGTGATCTGGACGCCATCGCCGCCGCCATCGACGACGACACCAAGGCGGTGTTCTGCGAGTCGGTGGGCAACCCGGCGGGCAACATCGTGGATCTGGCCGGTCTGGCCAAGGTGGCCCACGATGCCGGCGTGCCGCTGATCGTCGACAACACCGTGGCCACCCCGGCCCTGTGCCGGCCGTTCGAGCACGGCGCCGACATCGTGGTGCACTCCCTGACCAAATACATGGGCGGCCACGGCACCACCGTGGGCGGCGCCATCGTCGACTCCGGTCGCTTTCCGTGGAAGGACAATCCGCGCTTCAAGGCCTTCAACGAGCCCGATCCCAGCTACCACGGCGTGGTCTACACCGAGGCCATGGGCGAGGCGGCCTTTATCGGCCGGGCCCGGGTGGTGCCGCTGCGCAACACCGGCGGTGCCCTGTCGCCGATGAACGCCTTCCTGCTGCTGCAGGGCATCGAAACCCTGAGCCTGCGCATGGAGCGGCATTGCGAGAACGCCATGAAGGTGGCGGCGTACCTGAAGAACCACGCCAAGGTGGCCTGGGTCAATTTCGCCGGCCTGGACAGCGATCGGGACCATGCCCTGGCCCAGCGTTACATGGACGGCGGCGTGCCGGCGTCGATTCTCAGCTTCGGCATCGACGGCGGCCGCGAGGCCGGCGCTCGCTTTATCGATGCCCTGGGCATGATCAAGCGGCTGGTGAACATCGGTGACGCCAAGTCCCTGGCCTGCCACCCGGCCACCACCACCCACCGTCAGCTCAACGACGACGAACTGCGCACCGCCGGCGTCAGCGCCGACCTGGTGCGGTTGTCCATCGGCATCGAGCACATCGACGATATCCTGGCCGACATCGAACAGGCGTTGGCGGCCGTCTAGCGCGCGCGAAAACGGGCCGGCGTTTCGCCGGTCCAGCGTTTGAACGCCTTGGTAAAGGCACTCTCGTCGGAAAACCCCAGCTCCGCGGCCAGGTCCGCCACCCGGCGGCCGTCGCGCAGGGCCTGCTCGGCCCGTTCCCGCAGCAGCGTATCGCGCAGCAGCTTGAAGCTGGTGCCTTCGTCGGCCAGCCGGCGGATCAGGTGCCGGCCACTCATGCCCAACCGGTCGGCGATGCGCTCTTTGCCCCAGCCGGGATGCTCCCGGATCAGCGCGCCCACCCGGGCACTCAAGGCGCGATCGTCGAGCCGCGCCAGCAGTTCATCGGCCAGCCCGCGAAGATGGCGGCACAGCGCCGGATTGGCGTGCACCAGCGGTAGATGCAGCTGGTCCGTCTCGAACACCAGGGCGTTGTGCGGCGCCTCGAACACCACCGGCACGCCGAGCCGTTCCCGGTAACGTCGCGGCGCGTCCAGGGCCGCGTGGCGCAGGGTCAGCGCCTCGGCCCGGAAGGCATGGCCGGTGCTCCAGCGGGTCAGATTGAGCAGGCTGGCGAGCACCGCCTCCACCCGTTCCGGGCGGCGGGTGGCGTAGCGTGGCCGGTAACGAACGGCCACCCGTGGGCCGTCGTCGGCCACCAGGAAGTCGCCGCCCTCGCCGACGATGGGGTGATAATCCAGCAGGCTGTCCAGGGCCTCGCCGACGGTCTCGCAACTCATCAGGATCATGCCGGCGGTGTCCAGATGGCCCACCTGCAAAGCGAGCCCCAGTTCCAGCCCCACCAGCGGATCGTCGGCGGCCTGGCAAAAGTGATCCCAGAGCCGATCCTGGTGCGCCAGATCCACCCGGTCCTGATGGGTCGGTGCCGCCCATTCCTCCGGCAGGCGCAGGCCCAGGCGCCGGGCCGCCTGGAGAATGGCCTGGGAGAAATGCACGGTCACCGTGGGAGTGTGGGTCATGGTCTGTGGTCCGGGTCCTGAATTAACCGGTGGCGGGTCGCGAATCAGCCGTGCCGGCGGCGGGCCCGGCGGTTAGCGTAAGGAGCATAACAAGAAAGGAACCCGGACATGTACGCAGTGATCGGCGCCGGCCCCATGGGTCTGGCCACCGCCCGCAATCTGGACAAACAGGGCCTGCCCTTCGTCGGCTATGAGCTGCACGACGACGTGGGCGGCCTGTGGGACATCGACAACCCGCACAGCACCGTCTACCAGAGCGCCCACCTGATTTCTTCCAAGCGAATGACCGAATTTCGCGAATTCCCGATGGACGAGGCGGTGGCCAGCTACCCCCACCACTCGGAACTGAAGCGCTACTTCCGCGACTACGCCGAGCGCTTCGACCTGCGCCGGCACTACCGCTTCGGCACCCGGGTCACGGCGCTGGAGCCGGCGCCGGGCGGTGGCTGGCACCTTACCGCCGAAAACAACGGTGTCAGCGATACCCGGCACTTCGACGCGGTGCTGATCGCCAGCGGTACCCTGCACACTCCCAATCTGCCCGCATTGCCCGGCCGATTCGCCGGCCAGGTGCTGCACGCCAGCCAGTACCGCCGGGCCGAGCAGTTCCGCGACCAGCGGGTGCTGATCGTCGGCTGCGGCAACTCCGCCTGCGACATGGCGGTGGACGCGGTGCACCAGGCCGCCCGGGTGGATCTGTCCGTGCGCCGGGGCTATTACTTTTTGCCCAAGTTCATCGGTGGCCGGCCCGCCGACACCCTGGGCGGCAAGCTGAAACTGCCGCGCCGTCTCAAGCAGTGGCTGGACGCGCGACTGATTCGCCTGATCGTGGGCCGCCCCAGTGACTACGGCCTGCCGGACCCGGATTACCGCATGTACGAATCCCATCCGGTGGTCAATTCCCTGGTGCTGCATCATCTCGGCCACGGGGATATTCGCCCGCGCCCGGACATTGCCGCCGTCGAGGGCCACACCGTCACCTTCACCGATGGCGAGCAGGCCGATTACGACCTGATCCTGCTGGCCACCGGTTACCGCCTGGATTATCCCTTCATCGACCCGGCCCACCTGAACTGGCGCGGCGACGCCCCGGCGCTGTACCTGAACATGTTCCATCCGGAGCGCGATGATCTGTTGATGATGGGCATGATCGAAGCCGCCGGCCTGGGCTGGGAAGGGCGTAACGAGCAGGCGGCGCTGGCGGCGCTGTACCTGCGCCGGGTGCGCGAGGGTCACCCGGCCGCCGACACCCTGCGCCGTCTCAAACGGGAACGGGCCGGGGTGAACCCGGACGGCGGCTACCGCTATCTGAAACTGGCGCGCATGGCCTACTACGTGCACAAGGACAGCTATCGGGCGGAACTGGCCGCGCGCCGACGCGACCTGGCCGGGCAAGGGTAAGGAGGCGGCATGCAGACCACCATCGATTTCAATACCGGCAGCCTGATCGCGCTCAACGCGATCCTGGCCTGCATGATGTTCGGCGTGTCCCTGTCGTTGCGCGTCGAGGATTTCAAACGGGTGCTGGTGAAACCGGCGGCCCCGGCGGCGGGCCTGCTGGCCCAGTTTCTGCTGCTGCCGGCGCTGACCTGCGCCACCACCTGGTGGCTGGACGTGGATCCGCAACTGGCGCTGGGCATGATCCTGGTGGCCTCCTGCCCCGGGGGCACCTTCTCCAACATCATGACCTGGCTGGCCCGCGCCAACGTGGCGGTGTCGGTGAGCATGACGGCGGTGTCCAGCCTGGCCGCCACGGTGCTCACCCCGTTCAATTTCGCCTTCTACGGGTGGCTCAATCCGAACACCCGTGGTCTGGTCACCGACATCGCCCTGGACAGCACCAACATCCTGTTGCTGGTGGTGGCGGTGCTGGCGGTGCCGCTGCTGTTGGGCATGGTGGTGGGGCGGCATTTTCCCCGCTTCGCCGACGCCGCCCAGAAGCCCATGCGGGTGTTCACCCTGCTGGTGCTGCTGGCCTTCGTGGGCATCGCCTTCGGCAACAACATGGACGTGTTCCTGGCCAACGCGGATCGCATCGTCGCCCTGGTGATCGGGCAGAACGCCCTGGCGCTGGGCCTGGGGGCCCTGGCCGGCCTGGCAGTGGGGCTCAGCCGGGCCGACCGGCGGGCGGTGACCCTGGAGGTGGGCATCCAGAACTCCGGCCTGGGGCTGTCGATTCTGTTTACCTTCTTTCCGCAGGCCGCCGGCATGATTCTGATCGCCGGTTTCTGGGGCGTCTGGCATCTGGTCAGCGGCCTGCTGCTGTCGCTGCTCTGGGCACGCGGCGCGGCGCGGCCGGCGCCGGGGGAGGGCGCGCCATGAGCCGCATTCTGATCACCGGCGCCGCCGGCTACATCGGTCGGCAGCTGGCCGAGCGGCTGGCCACCGACCACCAGGTGCTCGGCCTGGACGTGCGGGTACCGGACGGCCTGCCGTTCGCGTGCCGGCAGGGCGATATCCGCGACCCGGCCCTGGCCCGCTGGGTGGCCGACCACGGCACCGAGGTGGTGGTGCATCTGGCCGCCGTGCTGGAAGATTCCGGGGACCGGGCCCGCGATCACGATATCGACGTGAACGGCACCCGCAATGTGCTTGAAGCCTGCGTGGCCGGCGGCGTGCGCCAGCTGATCGTTACCAGTTCCGGCGCCGCCTACGGTTATCACGCGGATAACCCGGCCTGGCTCGACGAGGACGCGCCGCTGCGCGGCAACCCGGAATTCGCCTATTCCGACCACAAGCGTCAGGTGGAGGAGCTGCTGGCCCGCTACCGCCAAGAGGCGTCCGGGCTCGGGCAGCTGATCCTGCGGCCCGGCACGGTGCTGGGTGCCACCACCCGCAATCAGATCACCGCCCTGTTCGAGGGCCGTCGGGTGCTGGCCATCGCCGGTTCCGATTCGCCGTTCGTGTTCATCTGGGACCAGGATGTGGTGGGCGCCATCGTGCACGGCATCGAGACCGGCGCCCGGGGCATCTACAACCTGGCCGGCGACGGCGCGCTGCCGATCCGGCGGGTGGCGGAACTGCTGGGCAAGCGGGTGCGGGTGGTGCCGGCGGGCCTGTTGATCGCCGCCCTGGCGCTGGGCAAGCGCCTGGGGCTCACCGAGCACGCGCCGGAGAAAGTGAACTTTCTGCGTTACCGGCCGGTGCTCGACAACCGGCGCCTCAAGGCGGAGTTCGGCTATCGGCCCGGAAAAACCTCCGAGGAAACCTTTCGCTTTTTCATCGAACAGGCGCGGGCGAGGGGGCAATTATGAAGACGATGCTGATCACCGGGGCGGCGTCGGGGCTGGGCTGGGCCCTGGCCCGGGCCGCCTGGGCGCGCGGCTGGCGGCTGATTCTGGTGGACCGGGACGGCGAGGCGCTGGCGGACAAGGCGGCGCGCCTGGCCGGGGTCGATACCCGGCGGGTGCGCCACTTCGCCCTGGATCTCACCGACGACACCGCCCGTAACGAGCTGGTGGCGGCCCTGCGCGACGAGCCACTGGACGCGTTGATCAATAACGCCGGCATCACCCACCGTTCCTCCGTGGCGCGCACCGAGCTGGCGGTGTTCCGCCGGGTCATGGCGGTGGACTGGGACGCCCCGGTGGCGCTGACCCTGGCCCTGCTGCCGGCGCTGCGCGCCCGCCGTGGCACCGTCATCAACATCGGCTCCATGGCGGGCTGGATGCCGGTGCTGGGCCGTGCCGGTTACTGCAGCGCCAAGGCGGCGCTGGCGCAGTTTTTCGAGGTGCTGCGCGGCGAGCTGGCCGACGAGGGCGTGGGCGTGCTGATGGTCTATCCGAGCTTTCTGGCCACCCCCATCGAGCGCAACGCGCTCGGTTTCGACGGCCGGCCCGCCGCCCACGCGCGCTCCTCGGTGGGCCGCGTGCGCGACGCCGACTGGATGGCGGAGCGTGTGCTTGATGCCCTGGCCGCCGGCCGCCGGCGCCTGTTTCCGGACCGTTTCACCCTGTTCGCCAGCCTGCTGTGGCGGCTGGCGCCGGACCTGTATCATCGCCTGATGCGTCGTCATTTCGCCGGGGAACTGGACCACTGAATGCTGGATGTTCTGAGCTCGCCCTGGGCCCTGGTGGCCCTGTTCGTGTTGCTGGCCTACACCACCGAGGCGATGACCGGTTTCGGCTCCATCGTCATCGCCCTGTCCCTGAGCGCCCTGGTGCTGCCGCTGGAGGTGCTGATGCCGGTGCTGGTGCCGCTCAATCTGGTGCTCAGCGGCTACCTGACCCTGCGTTACCGGCGGCTGGTGCACTGGCGCCTGCTGCTCACCGGCATTCTGCCGATGATGGCGCTGGGCACCCTGGCCGGGTTCGTGCTGCGGCCCGCCCTGGGGCCGGGCGCGCAATGGCTGTTCGGCGCTCTGGTGGTGGCCTTCAGCGTCCGGGAGCTGTGGCGGCTGCGGCGGGCCCGGCCGGCGGCCGCCCACGGCGCGCTGTGGAGCCGCTTCTGGATGCTGATGGCGGGCCTCACGCACGGTTTGTTCGCCTCCGGCGGCCCGCTGCTGGTGTACGCCCTGGGGGGCGTGCAGCTGGACAAGAGCCGCTTTCGCGCCACCCTGGTGCTGGTCTGGTTCAGCCTCAACCTGCTGCTGACCGTCGGCTTTTTGCTGAACGGAGCACTGCGGGCGCAATGGCCACACCTGCTGGCGCTGGTGCCGGTGGTGCTGGTGGGCATCGTGCTCGGCGAGGCGCTGCACCATCGGGTGGACGAACACCGCTTTCGTCAGGTGTTGTTTTCGGTGCTGCTGGTGGCCGGGCTGGCCCTGTTGGTTCGTTGATGCGAGCTGGTTCGTTAATGCGCGCCGGTTCGCCAAAGCCCGCCGGCTGGCGAAAGGTTGACCGGGAAGGGTGACCGCGCCCGGCGATCCGGCTAGCATCGGGCCATTATCAGCGGCGGGTTCCGGGAGAGCATCATGTCGGCAGTGGAAATTCGACCGGTCAGTGGCATCGCGGTGGAGCCCTGGCTGGATGAACTGGCGGACCTGCGCATCCAGGTGTTCCGCGATTATCCCTATCTGTACGACGGCTCCCCCGCCTACGAGCGCGATTACCTGGATCGCTATGCCCGCTCCGAGCAGAGCCTGTTCGTGCTGGCGCTGGAGTACAACCGCCTGATCGGTGCCGCCACCGCCTTGCCGCTGCTCGACGCCGACCCGGAGTTCCAGGTGCCGTTCGCCGAGCACGGCCCGGACGCCGGGCGGGTGTTCTACTTCGGCGAGTCGGTGCTGTTGCCGGCCTACCGGGGCGAGGGCGTCGGCCACCGCTTCTTCGATCTGCGCGAGCTGTACGCCCGGGATTTCGGCTTCGACTACACCGCCTTCTGCGCGGTGGTACGCGACGACGACCACCCGCAACGGCCACGGGACTACCGCTCGCTGGAACCGTTCTGGAAAAAACGCGGCTACCACCCGGAGCCGGCCCTGACCACCCGCTTTCCGTGGCGTGACCTGGGCGACGAGCAGCAGACCGAAAAAACCATGCAGTTCTGGTTGCGGGACGTGACCCTCGTCGAAGACGCGTGATCCGGTTGACAAAATAGGCCGTTTTTTACGCCGTTCGGCTCATGAAGAACGCGTGAAGACCGGTCTACAGTGAGGGGACGCTGAACTGACAACGGACCCTTGTTGACGATGGACTGCGCCTATTGGTTAGGCCGCATGCTGCGCGGCTTATTGATCGTGATTCCCCTGGCACTGCTGGCGGTGGCGGTCGCGCTGCTGGTGGCGGCGTGAGCGGGTGGCCGACACGGACGAGGGGTCAAACCTTAAAGCCGTCGCAGCAGCGCCACCGGATTATCCAGTAACACCACCTGCCAGCCGTCGCGCCGGGCCAGCCAATGGAAGGTGTGCGGCTGCCAGAAGCACACATGGGTGGGGTCGCGGCGATAGTGCCAGCGGGGAAAGTGCCCGTCGTCGGTCAGAAACCGGGTCATCACCGCCAGCCAGCCTCCGGGGGCCACCAGTGACTGAAAGCGCGCCCACTCGCGCTCCGGCTGGTGCAGATGCTCCAGCACCTCCGTGCAGGTGACGAAATCGTAGCGCCCCGCCAGGACGTCCTCGTCGGCGGCGTAGATCGGGTCCCACAGACGCATGGGAAAGCCGTCTTCCTCCATCATGCGGGCCAGCGCCGGGCCCGGGCCGCAACCGAAATCCAGCCCCCGCGCGCCGCTCGCCAGCCTGGCCTTCAGCGGGGCGGCCAACTGGTCCAGAAAACGCCGGTAGCCCGGGTCGTCCGGGTCATTCTCGTGCAGGTCGTACTGGCGCTTTTCCTCGTCCAGGGCGGGCAATTGCGGGCGGCTGAGAAAGGTCAGCCGGCATTGCGGGCAGCGCAGATAGCGCCGCCCCTCCACGGTGGCGAACAGGGTCACGCCGGCGTGGCCGCACAAACAGCAAACAGTCATCGGGCGAGCAGCCACTCCTTGAGGCAGTCGTAGGTCCGCGAGTCCTCCAGCATGGCCATGTGGCCGAGCCGGTACAGCAGTCGCCGGCTCAGGTTGGCGGCGTCCGGATAAAGCCGTTCGGCCAGGGCGCTGTCCACCCGCACCAGCCAGTCGCCCACCGGGGCGCCGCTGCCCTCGTCGCTGAGACTGCCGGCCAGGAACAGTTGTCGCACCCGGTCGTCCAGCGGCACCTTGAGGCTGGGGCGCGCTTCGTCCAGGGGCCGGTCCCGCCACTGGTCCTCGATCACATAGCCGAAGCGCAGGTCGCGAATGCCGTCGGAGCGCAGGTTGCCCAGCCGCATCAGCGGCCGGGAGTAGGGCGTCAGCCCCAGCAGCCGGTTGGCCTGGTTGCCCAGGCGCTCCAGCATGGCGCCCTGGTGGGGCGACCCCAGACAGGCCAGATGGCTGACCCGGTCCACCCAGGCGTCACCGCGGGCACGGCCCTGGTGCAGGGCGCTGCGGGCCACCAGGCCGCCCATGCTGTGGCCCACCAGCACCACCCGCTCGGGGAGGGCGGTGGCGGCCAGCAGGTCGGCCAGGTCGCGGCCGTTCTCGGAAATGTGCAGGCCGGTATTGTAGCGCAGCGTGCGGGTGTGGGCGTCCAGCGCCGGCCCCGCCCAGCGGCGGAAAGCCTCGGCGGCCGGGTTGTCCCAGCAGGTCTCGTTGAGGCACAGGCCGTGCACCATCAGCACCAGGGTGCCCCGTTCCAGGGACGGCGGTCCGGGCAGCAGGGTCATGGGCAGCGCGTAGTGGCTGTCGCGGGCGGCCAGCAGCTGGCCGAACACGCCGTTGACGATGCTCTGCAAATCCGCATGCTCCGCCGGTGCCGGCTCGTCGCGCAGGGCCTGCTGGGCCAGATGGACGGCGTTGCCGGCCTGGCGGAAGCCATAGCGGATCACGTCGTAGACCAGGGCGGCGGGCAGCCGGCCCCGATCAAGCGGATGGGCGATGGCGCCGTGCATTTCCTGCACGGTATCGGTGATTTCCCCGCCCAGCAGAGTGAGCAAACGGGCCAGGCCCCCCGATGTCCGGCTGATTGTTTTCACGGCCGCTCCTTGTTTTTTCACCCGATCATAGCAAGTCCGGGCGCGAACACCTATCCACTAACCGATGGGGAAATCCGGCGGCAAAGGTCGCCGCCGTGCACCGATGGGGTTCGTAAAATAGAGGAAAATCAAAAGGCCCCACTCTGGTCAGGCGGCGCCGACGACGATAGATTTCACTCCAACGTTCACGACACGTCGAGGAGTGACTATGCGTACGTTCAGCAAAGGACTTGTGGTACTTCTGTTTGGCGCCATGCTTGGCCTGGCAGGCTGTGATCAGCAAGGACCGATGGAAAAAGCCGGTGAGAAGGCGGATGAAGCCGTCGACGAAGTCACCGGCCAGGGACCCATGGAAGAAGCGGGCGAAAACGTGGATGACGCCTGGGAAGACACCAAGGACGCCGGTAAGGAAATGGGCGAAGCCGTGGACGGTGACAACAACCAGTAACGGTTGACGCTCTATCCGACCGCCAGGGAAGGCGGTTCGCCGAACGCGATTCCTCGTTAAGGAATGACGTCGGCAGGACCGGTTGAAGGACTCTCGTCATGGAACGACGAGCGAATCAGGGACGATTGGAAAAGGCCGCCGGGGGTGACACGCCCGGCGGCCTTTTTGTTGCGCGGCCCGAGACCAGGCTTTCCCCGGCCCGGACGGCTGATACATTCCACTACATCCGTTCACTCAAATTTGACGCATTGCCTCTTTGGGCCCGGCCCGGTGGCTGGCTAGAGTAGAAGGTCCGAGCCGGCGGCACCCGCCCGACCCGCCGAGGCAATGAATGAAGGAGTCGTTCGATGGGTTCGCAGGCGAAGTGGACAGGCCCGGAAGTGCCGTCGCGGCTGGCCCTGGAGGCGGTGGACAATCGCATCGTGGCGCTCACCGAGTACCTGACCGTATACCGCGCTGGCGCCGGCTCGCCGGGCCGTGCCCGGCACCAGCGCATCCGCGAGCTGCGCCACGACATCGCCCGGCTGCGCGCCTGGAGCCATTACCTGCGCGGCGCCGCCCGGCGCCCGCTGTGGTGGCGCGCTCTGCGGCGCCTGGGCATCTGGTTCGGCGGTGAACGGCACGCCCGCCCCGGGCGCCGCCGGCCACGGGGTGCCGGCGTGCGGCGGCTCAGTGCGTTCAGTGTGGTGGACCGCGCCCTGGCCGCGCAGTTGGAGGATTACCAGGGCCGCCTGCTGACCCTGGGTCTGGCGCGCGGACCGCTGGCCGACGACCTGCTGGCCACCCGCCAGCGCCTGCAGGGCTGCGTGGATCGTCTTCAGCAGGAGCGCCGCCTGCTGGCCGCCGATGCCGGCCGCGTGGCGGTGATCTGCTGGGTGCTGAGCCGGGTGGTGCGGGTACGCGGCTGGCTGGGACTCGGCGAACCACGCACCGGGGTTCTGGATCCATGAACGCTCCCCCCGGGCACGCCCCGCTTCCCCCCGTCTTTACCCTGGCGGACCTCAAGCAGCAATTGAACGGTGACGAACAGGCCGCCATGGAACTGGCCGGCCGCTGGCTGGAGAGCGGCCAGGTGCGCCAGGTGGCCCCGCCCCGGCCGGTGTTCATCCGTCTTAATGGCGCCGAGCCCCCGGACGAAGCGCAACTGTGCCTGGCGCTGGCGCGTACTTTCCCGTCGGTGGTGGTGGTGGGCGGCTCGGCGCTGTGGCGCCAGGGCGTCAGCCGGCAGCGCGACGCCCTGCTGCATTGCGCGGTGGCGGAGTCGGTGGACGGTTGCTCGCTGCCCGGGGTACGTCTGCACCGGCGGCCCGCCGGCTGGCTGGAGGCGGTCTCCCGGGCCGGCGGTCTGCGCGGTCACCTGCATCAATTGCCTCTGCTCAGCGCCGAAATGGCGGTGGCCGACGCCGCCCTGTTCGCCGATGTCTGGGTCCCGGACCGGGAGCATCTGGATCCGGACCGGCTGGCGGCGGAGGGCGTGGCCGCCGCCCAGGCCCAACTGGCCACCCTGCGCGACGACGTCTGAGCACGGCGCCCCGCATTGACCGGGCCCGGCCGGGCGCGTATAAATGCGAATCGTTGTCAATCTCGTTATGTGCGCGCCATCATGCCTTTTCTGTTGTTCGCGGTGCAGCTTGCCGGCTGCTTCCTGTTGTACCTCTCTGATCGTCAGCAACGGCTGCTGCGTCGTGCGCTGCCGCCGGCCGCCCGCCTGGCCGGCTGGGTCCTGGTGGCCGGCGCCGCCGCCGGCTGGGCCTGGCTGCTGGGCACCGGGGTCGGGCTGTTTACCGCGATGTGGGTGTTCGCCCTGGGTGCCCTGGTGCCGACACTGATCGTCGGTCACTGGGTCGACGGCTACCGGCCCGGGCGTCGCCAGGGTGCCGGAGGCCGGTCGTGAGAGGGCTGCTGGGCACCGTGCTGGGGCTGCCCCTGGCGATGATGCTGTGCGGCCTGCTGGCCGCGGCGGTGCCGGTGGACTGGCGCCAGTGGCTGGTGCCGTTGATGCTGCTGTCGCTGGTGATCTGGGCGGCGGTGATCGTGCTGGCGGGCCTGGCACGGCGGCCCTGGCGGCTCGGCGCCGGCCTGCTGGCGGCCAACGGCCTGGCCTGGCTGCTGCTGCAAACCACCCCACTGTACGGGGGAGCCTGATGCGCGCCGCGACCCTGAAGCGACACATTGATCTGCACGCCTGGGTGGGCATCCTCGCCGGGCTGGCGCTGTTCGTGGCGTTCTTCGCCGGCGCCCTGAACATGTTCCACCATGAGCTCCACCACTGGCAGGAGCCGGCCCACGAAGCCGGGGCGCCGGACGCCAACATGCAGGCCCTGCTGGATACGGTGCTGGCCAACCACCCCGAGGCCGGCAACTGGATGTTCCTGATCCCCGGCGACGATCCGTCGGCCATCTGGCAGGAACAGGTGGACGGCAAGCCGGTCTGGCACACCGAACACGCCGCCGACTTCAACGACGCCGGTGAGAACGTGGCGGTGGCGGGCTCCGGGCTGTCCGAGTTCGTCAACGAGCTGCATTACGAGCTGGCGCTGCCCAAGGTCGGTATCCATCTGATGGGCATCGTCTCGGTGCTCTACGGCGCCGCCCTGATCGGCGGCCTGGTGATCCACTGGTCGCGGCTGCGGAAGGAATTCTTCGCCCTCAAGCACCAGGGCAACCTGCGCCGCTACTGGAAGAACCTGCACAATCTGGTGGGGGTGCTCAGCTACCCCTTCCACGTGATTTTTGCCTGGACCGGCGCCGCCATGTGTTGCCTGGCGCTGCTCACGCTGGTGATGAGCGGGCTGGTGTTCGGGCCGCAATTTCAGAGTGCCTTTACCGACGCCACGGAAGCCTGGCCGGCGCCGCAGGCCAGCGGCAACGCGGTGGCCATGGCCGGCGTGGACCGTTACCTGGCGCGGGCCGAGCAGACCCTGCCGGAGCTGGAGGTGGGCTGGATCGAGCTGCAGCAGTACGGCGACGAAAACGCGGTGGTGGACGTGGGCGGTTCGGTGCACGGCAACGTGGGCCACTATGCGCACGTGGTGATGCGCGGCGACGACGCGGCGCTGCTGACCACCACCGGGCCGGGCAACCGCACCCTCAATGACGCCTTCCTGACGCCGGTCTACTCGCTGCACTTCGGCGATTACGGCGGCCTGCTGGTGCGGGTGCTGTATTTCGTGCTGGCGTTGCTGGGCTGCCTGCTGTTCTTCTCCGGGAACATTCTCTGGTGCGAGCGGCGCACTGATCGCCAGGGCCCGAGCCGCGCCGCCGCCGTGATGCTGCGGCTGACCCTGGGGGTCACCTTCGGCGTGGTCGCCGGCCTGGCGGTGAGCTTCCTGGTCAGCAAACCGATGCTCCATTCGCCCTGGTCCGCCTGGACCGCGCCGGCGGAAAAAATCGCCTTTCTCATCACCCTGCTGATTGCCCTGGCCGCTGCCTTCCGCGCGCCGCCGCTGGCCACCGCCCGGCTGTGGCCGACCCTGTGCGCGGTGCTCTATATGGCGGCGCCGCTGGTGCAGGGCGCCTGGGAAGGCTTCGCCACCTGGCGGGAGACGGACATCCTGCTGGTCAATGGCTCGCTGTGGGCGGTGGCCGCCGGCCTGCTGCTGGTGGAGCGGCTGCGCGTGCGCCGCCAGCGCCGTGCCGCGCCCCATCCGCTGTGGACCGGCACCGTCCGGTCCGCCGCCCCGGCGCCGGCCGGGGCCGACCCGGACCCGGCCTGACGCCCGCCCACGGCCGTCACCGACGGTGGCGGCGGCGCCGTGTTAGGCTGGTGCCCGTGCCCCGCAACCGACAAAGGCAAAAGGAGTGTGCCGATGACCCTCAGCTCGGAGCAGCTGGAACGTGACTGGGCGGCGATGACGCCGGCCCGTGCCAAGGCCCTGCAAGTGGAGACCGCGCGACAGGTGCGGCTGCAACCGGACGGTCCGGCGCCGGTGACCGTGGCCGGGGTGGACGTGGGCTTCGAGAATCGCGACACCGCCCGCGCCGCCATCGTGGTGCTGCGCTACGCGGACCTGGAGCCGCTGGACTATGCCCTGGCCCGCCTGCCGGTACGCTTCCCCTACGTGCCGGGCCTGCTTTCGTTCCGCGAATGCCCGGTGATCCTCAAGGCCCTGGAACAATTGCGAACGCCGCCGGACCTGCTGCTTTGCGACGGCCACGGCGTGGCTCATCCGCGCCGGCTCGGCATCGCCGCCCATCTGGGCGTGCTCACCGGCCTGCCCACGGTGGGGGTGGCCAAGAAGAAACTGTACGGCCGCCACGGACCGGTGCCGGAAGGGCGCGGGGAATGGACGCCGCTGATGGCGGGCAGGGGAAGCGCCGCCGGCAAAAGCGGTGAGGGTGAAGTGCTCGGCGCGGTGCTGCGCACGCGGCCGGGCTTCAAGCCGCTGTTCGTGTCACCGGGGCATCGGATGGATCTGGATGGGGCCCTGGAACGGGTGATGCACTGCACCACCCGTTACCGGCTGCCGGAAACCACCCGCTGGGCGGACGGTCTGGCCTCCAACCGGGGCCAGCGCTGGCTGGCCCGGCTGGAGCAGTTGCCCACGCCGGGGCATTGACCGTTCAGGGCGCCAGGGACAGGCGGTGGTTGGGGGTCGGCGCGGTGCCACTGACCGGCTCCACCCGTGACAGGGTGGCGCCCACCCACTCGGCGACCCGCGCCTTGCCGATCACCTCGCCGGCCCGCCAGGCCACCACCTGACCGGTGGGGGTGCGCACCGCGCGGCCGGGTTCCCGCACTTCCAGTTCGGTGCCTTCCGCCAGCCCGTTGACCCGACCGGCGGCGATGTACAGCGCATTGCCTTCGCCCACGAACGGACGCACCGACCATTCGGCCGCCGCCACCTGGCTGCCCAGGCTGTCGAGCAGACGGGCGGCGCCCTGATCGTTGTTGCCGACGCGCTCTTGCAGCTCCTTGTTGAGGGCGGTGTCCCAAACGCGTACCGCCACCTGATCGCCACCGGCGTCGTCGATTTTCACCACCAGGCGCGCGCCGGGGTAGACCGCCAGCGCCGAGCGGCAGGCTTCGCCGGCCAGGTCGTCGCAACCGGGGGTATGGGTGAGGGCGTCCTGGACCAGGCCCTTGGGCAACACCAGCATGCCGTGGTCCGAGGCCCGGCCCACCAGCGCCTCGGGCAGGGTGTCGTCGACCCCGTCGTCGAGGACAATGGCCACGTTCGCCAGGGGGGCGTCACGGCGGGTAAAGCTGGGGGCCTGCCGCTCGTCGTCGGCCGGGGCGGCGCGGTTGCCTCGCTCCCAGAACGGCGTGTCCCATTCAGGCTGCGGCGTGTTCAGGGCGGTGGGACTGTCGACGACCTGCATGGCCTGTTCCGCTTCCGCGTCGGTGAGCGCGCAGCCGCTCAGACCGGAAGCGGCGAGGACGCCGGAAAGCAAAAGAATGCGGGAATTGAACTTGATCATGAAAGGGTTTCCGTATCAGAAGAACCGGTAGCGCGGACAAAAGAGTGTGGGCAAGGAAGGGAGACCTTGTCCAGTACCGTACGACGCTTCGCAAAAACGGATCGCCAAAAGAAAACGGGGCGACCTTGGTCGCCCCGTTATCCGCGTCGGAAAGTGACAGCCTGGTGAACTTAGAAGTTCACGGTCATGTTCAGGCTGGCGGCTTTCACGTCGTCGTTGGCGAAGGTGCCGAGGCCGCCACCGACCAGGTCGTTCCCGGACAGCGTGCCGACTTCGTTCTCTTCGATCATGCCCACGGACAGCCAGGTGCGCAGTGCTTTGTTGGCCTGGTAGGCGAACTGCAGGTCGTAGACCATGCTGTCGTCGTCATTGGTGCCGTTGTCGATGGACAGCTGGCCCACGGCGCCGGTGATGGAGAACTTCGGCGTCAGGTTGAACTTGGCGCGGGCCATCAGCAGGTCCTCGTCGAAGTCCTTCAGGCCCAGGGTGCCGCCCATGCGGTACAGGCTGCTGGCGCTCTGGGTGGCTTCCGGGTTGGAGTTGATCAGGCTGGACCAGGTGTCGAAGCCGGGGGAGATCAGACCGCCGTCACGGGTGGCGGCGTACTGAACGCCCAGGTCAACCATGCCCAGGTTGGTGCCGAGGCGCAGGTAGGCGGACGGTGCGTCTTCCTGGAAGAAGCGGTCGTCGTTCGGGGCACCGGTTTCCACGTTGCCGTTGGTGAACAGGTTGAAGCCCACGGCCATGTCCAGCGCTTCGGTCAGGCTGCCGTCCAGGTAACCGGAGAACAGGCTCACATTGGACAGCGGGTAGGCGTCCGGGTTGACGAGCGGGTTACGCGCGCCTTCGTAGTTGTTGTACCACTGAACCCAGAGGATGCCGGCGCTCCAGTCGCTGATCTTGGTGGTCAGACCGAGCAGGCTCATGTCGCCGTTGTCCTGGTTGCGGTAGCCGGTGGCGTCGGAGCGACGGTCGTAACTCGCGACCACGCTGGTGGTCTTGCTGAACGGCTGAACCACCAGGATCCGGTCACGGCGGTCGTCACACACCAGGAAACAGTTGTTGTAGCTGGTGGCCTGACGGCCCACGCGGAACACGGTGTGGCCCACCGGGATCTGCACATAGCCCAGGTCCAGACGCACGTTGTCGCCACGGCTGGTGCTGTTGAAAGAGGGGTTCACGGCGCCGCCGTTGTTGTCGCCGACCCAGCGGTCGCCGGCCACTTCCACGCTGGTGAACACGGAGATGCCGGTGTCCTCGTCCAGGAAGTTGCCCTTGATGCGGATCAGGTGGCCGAAGCCGGTGTCGCTGTCCGAGGTGCCGCCGTTGGCCTGGCCGTCTTCATCGATCTGGTTGGCGAAGGCGGTGGCGCGGTATTCCATGCCGAAATCGGTTTTCAGAGCCTGGGCAGCCGGAGACAGAGCGGTCATGGCACCGAACACGGTGGCCACGCCGATGGCTTTGGTCAGTTTGGAAATCTGGGGTTGATCAGCACTGCTGTTCAGCGCTCCCGGAGCGTTCTTGGTCCACTTAAGTGCCATTGTTTTTGTCCTGTTCTTCGAAGTTTTGGTATTGCGAGGGCCGTAATCCGGTCATCCCTGGAACCGGCCACCACCCCCGGGGTGACAGACCCGTTTCGGGCGATGAACGATGAACCCCTCTCGTATGCCCTTCCCAGGGCATCGTCTCCCGAGCGGACACGTTCGCGTTGAACAAGTCCACTAGACTTTCGGCGAAGGCCGCGAAAATACAGGCTTCACCCGGTCGTCACGAGCTATCTTAGAGCCCCTTTTGTCGGCGAAGCAATACTGCAAAGAACCAAAATACCGGAGGGTATGTGAGCGTTTCTCCAGGCCCATGGGCGGCTTTTTCGCCTAATGTGAACAGGTGTTGATTAATTCGCCGGGGCCACGATCTTTTCGCGGTATACACGAAAAGCTATTTTTGTTTCTGCCCCTTTGAGGCCCCCTGAATCCGCAATAGAAGCGCTGGGCGTGATTTTTTGGAATCGAATACCGAAAAAAAGAAAGTGATCTTTTTCGGAGCGAAAACAAATGTTCACACATTCAGGTTGCCGTGGGGCGCCCCCGGCGCCGGGGGGCTCACCACTGGAAAAATGTTGCAAGATGTGTCCGTCGGGAACAATCAGACCTGCCCGGCGGTAACGATTTTCAGCGTATTGGTGCCGCCGCCTTCGCGCACCGCGTCGCCCTTGGTCAGGATCACCCGGTCCTCGGGGCCGACCACGCCGGCTTCGCTCAGGTGGGCCACCGCCGCCCGGTTGGCCTGGTCGGCGGGCAGGGTGGTGTCGAAACGCAGCGGCTCCACGCCCCGGTACAGGGCCACCCGGCGCAGGGTGCGGGGGTTGGGGGTGAAGGCGAAGATCGGCAGGCCGGAGCGCACCCGTGACATCAACAAGGGCGTGGTGCCGGTCTCGGTCATGGCGACGATGGCGCGTACCCCTTCGAGATGGTTGGCCACGTGCATGGCGGCCCGGGCGATGGCCTCGTCGGTGCGCTCCATGGCCTGTTCCTGGCGGTGCGCCGGCGGGCGGTTCTGGTAGGTGCGTTCGGCACCCCGAATGATGCGGTCCATGGCTTCCACGGTGGCCACCGGGTAGTCCCCCACGGCGGTCTCCGCCGAGAGCATCACCGCGTCGGTGCCGTCCAGCACCGCATTGGCCACGTCCGACACCTCGGCGCGGGTGGGCTGGGGGCTGTGGATCATGGACTCCATCATCTGGGTGGCGGTGATCACGAAGCGGTCCAGGTCCCGGGCGCGGCGGATGATGTGTTTCTGCACCCCCACCAGTTCCGCGTCACCGATTTCCACCGCCAGATCGCCGCGGGCCACCATGGCGCCGTCGGACGCCTCGATCAGGGCATCCAGCGTGGCCGGGTCGGCCACCGCCTCGGCCCGCTCGATCTTCGCCACCATGGCGCCCTGGCCACCGGCCTCCCGGTACAGCGCCCGGGTCTGGTGAATGTCGTCCGCGTGACGGGGAAAGGACAGGGCCAGGAAATCCAGGTCCAGCTCGGCGGCCAGCCGCACGTCCCGGCGGTCCTTTTCGGTCAGGGCCTCGGCGTTGAGGCCGCCGCCCAGGCGGTTGATGCCTTTATTGTTGGACAGCTCGCCGCCCACCTTGACCCGGCAATGCACCCGGCTGCCCTCCACGGCGGTGACCTCAAGCTGGATCAGCCCGTCGTTGAGCAGAAGGGTGTCGCCTTCGCGGCAGTCGTCCGCCAGGCCGGCGTAGTCGGTGCCCACCACGGTGGCGTCGCCGGCGTCCTTGTCCAGGGCGGTGTCGATGGCGAAGGGCGCCCCGCCACGCAGCATCACCGGGCCGTCCCGGAAGCGGGCCACGCGGATCTTCGGGCCCTGCAGGTCGCCCAGCAGGGCCACCGTGCGGCCCCGGGCGTCGGCCTGCTGGCGGACCCGGGCGGCCACCGCGCGGTGGTCGTCGGCGCTGCCGTGGGAGAAATTCAGTCGGAAGACGTTGACGCCGGCGTCGATCAGGGCGGCCAGGGTGTCGGCGTCGGAGGAGGCGGGGCCAAGGGTGGCGACGATTTTGGTGCGGCGGAACATGCGGGTTTCCCGGGGGCGATGAACGATGACGCTATTGTGGCAAAAAATGGTGACGGTTTGGTGGGAGGTGAAGCGAGTTGGTCGAACCTGAGAGGTCGATCCGTCGGGCGTGCCAAATAAAAAGGGCCACCCCAGATGGGGTGGCCCTTTTTATTTGGCACGCCCGAGAGGATTCGAACCTCTGACCTTTGCCTCCGGAGGGCAACGCTCTATCCAGCTGAGCTACGGGCGCAAAACTTGTGATTCCGAACGGGGTGCCCCGATGCGGGACGCGCATAATACCGGGTTGTGTCGGGGGAGTCCATGGACCCGACGGGATCCGGCATTTTACAATCTTTTCCCGTCAGGCCCTCACGCTTTGGTTACCCTCATGCGGCAAAGGATGGAGAACACACGGTGCGTATTGCTTACCTAGAAGACGATCACGCCCAGGCCGAGCTGGTTACGCACTGGCTCCGCGAGGCCGGGCATACCTGCACGCATCTCTCCAGTGGGCGGGAGTTCATGAGCCTGCTGCGCAGGGATACCTTCGATTTGCTGGTGCTCGATTGGGAAGTTCCCGACATGAGCGGCTATGCCGTACTGGGCGAAGTACGCGCCAGCGGCAACAAGACGCCGGTGCTGTTCGCGACCCAGCGTGACGATGAATCCTCCATCGTCGGTGCGCTGAGCCAGGGGGCCGACGACTATATGGTTAAGCCTGTGAAACAAGCGGAACTGCTGGCTCGCCTCACCGCGCTGGGGCGCCGGGCGGGTGTGGCCGACATGGACGATCAAGGAATGATGACCGTGGGACCCTGGACGATCGATCGCGGTCGGCGCCAGATCTTTCTCGACGAGGAACCCGTCAAGCTCACCGACAAGGATTACGAGCTGGCCTGCTATCTGTTCCAGAACGTGGGCAAACTGATGTCCCGGGCCCATCTGCTGGAAAAGGTCTGGGGCATCATGACCCCGATCGAATCCCGCACGGTGGACGTGCATATCAGCCGCATTCGTCGTAGTCTGCAAATCCGGCCCGAGCGGGGCTATCGGATCAAAACGGTGTATCAGCACGGCTACCGCCTGGAGCCGGTCGACGAGTAGAACAGTCGTCGCCGACCCGGGGCGGGCCTGCCCGCCCGGCCAGTCCGAGGTGCCTGTCTGGTCGGGCCGCCCGTTTATTGTCGATGCCTCCCCGGCCAGGGGGCGCCCCGCGCCGCGCGAGGGCGAATAACAAACGGTTCACGGCTGCGCAGTAATAAATTTCTAGGGGCACCATGGCGAACTCGGGTTCCGAGCAGAAACGCTACTTTGTCGAACATTTGTCCGTGCTGCTGGTGGTGGCGGGCCTCTGCGTACTGCTCTCGATCAGCGGCTCCCTCTCCTTTTTCAATCGCTACGTCTACGACAGTATGATGCAGTGGCTCCCCATGGAGCCGTCCGGCGACGTGCTGATCGTCGGTATCGATGAATACAGCCTGCGTGAGATCGGTCGCTGGCCCTGGGACCGTCGCGTCCATGCGCAGATCATCCGCCAGCTGGAGAAGCAGGGCGCCCGGGCCATTCTGATGGACCTGATCCTGTCCGAGCCGGACCGGGCCCGGCCGGAGTCCGACCAGGCCCTGGTCCAGGCCATCCAGGACGCCGGCAACGTCTATCTGCCGGTGCACGTGGAGCAGCTGCGCTCCGGTGGCCAGCTGATCGAGGTGCTGCCCCATTCCTTCTTCGCCCGGGCAGCCAAGGGCCTGGGCCATGTGGACCTGGAGCTGGACGGCGACGGCGTGGCCCGCTCGGTGTACATGCGCTCGGGCATCGGCCAGCCCTGGTGGCCGCACATTACGCAGGCCCTGCTGGAAGGCGAGGGGCTGTTGTCGCCGGATCGCTACCCCGCCGGCGAGGACGAGGGCTTTTCCGGGCTCGCCAATGTGCGCAAGTACCAGCGCTACATTCCCTTCGCCGGCCCGGCCGGCACCTACCCGCAGGTGTCCGCGGTGGACCTGCTGGAAGGCCGGGTGCCCGATCAGCTGGTCAAGGACCAGTTCGTGCTGATCGGCGCCACCGCCGCCGGCCTCGGCGACGTGCTGCCGACCCCGCTGGCCGGCCAGGGCGAGCTGATGGCCGGGGTGGAGATCAACGCCAACATCTTCGATGCCCTGCGCCGGGGCGAGCTGATCGAGGCCATGGGCCAGGTCTGGACCCTGCTGCTGGGGGTGGTGCTGGCGCTGCTGGCTCCCCTGTGCCTGCCCCTGGTGCTGCCGCGCTGGAGCATTCCGGTGGTGCTCGGCTTCCTGGGCCTGACCCTGGCGGTCTGTTACGGGCTGCTGGCGCTGTTCAATCTGTGGTTCCCGCCGGCGGCGGCGTTGCTGTCCGCCATCGTCGCCTACCCGCTGTGGACCTGGCGGCGCCTGGAATATTCCATGGCTTATATGCGCAACGCCCTGGCGCGGCTGGCGGAGTACAGCGACCTCAACCGGCGCCTCACCGAGCCGGCGCCCATGTCGCGCATGCTACGCATGCTGGATCAGGTGCTGCCGGTGCGCGCCTGGCGGTTGCAGACCCAGGGCGGCTCGCCGGTCACCGGCGGTGAACAGCTGGCGCCGGTGGACTGGCGCGGCCAGCTGGCCCGCCGTTACCCGTTCCGTCATGACGGCCTGCGCTACGAACTGTGGGTGGCCTGGCGTCAGGGGCTGGACGCGGACACCTACGATTACTGGATCCGCGCCATGCTGTCGCGCACCGAGGCCCGGGGCCGCAACACCGGCCCGCGCTACGAAGTGATCGAAAAGCACGTGGAGAAACTGCGCAACGAGGAACAGCGCCAACAGGCGCTGACCCGCTTCTTCCAGGTGGGCCTGGCGCAGATGAGCGAGGGCGTGCTGATCTGCGACGCCTGCGGCGGGGTGGTGTTCATCAACCCCCAGGCCGCCTACCTGCTGAGCCTGGAAGGGGTTGGCCAGGACACCCTGGGGCTGGCGGACATCGGCCGGGAGCTGGAATTCAGCGGCGACCGCCACTGGGTGGAGCTGGTGCAGAACGTGCTCGCCGATGGCCGCGTGCAGAAGGAATGCCGCAACCGGCGCGGCATGGATCTGTACCTGGACATGATTCTGGTGCATGCCGGCGACCAGCCCGGGCGCATGTTGATCATCAGTCTCAAGGACATCTCGGACGTGAAGCAGGCGATGCGCACCCGCACGGAGATGCTGGATTTCCTGTCCCACGACCTGCGCTCACCGATGGTCTCGGTGCTGGCGCTGATCGGCAAGATGCGCCACGGCGAGGACGGCGAGCGCCTGCGCGACTTCCTGGACAACGTGGAACACTACGCCCAGCGCAACCTGAACATCGCCGAGCAGTTCCTGCAGCTGGCCCGGGTGGAATCCGAGGAAGCGGTGGAGATGATCGAGCAGGACATGCTCGATGTGGTGGAATCGGCCATCGACCAGGTGCAGATCCAGGCCCAGACCCGGGACATCGGACTGAGCTTCGACTACGACCAGGATGTGGACGTGTGGGTGCGCGGCAACAACGAGCTGCTTGAGCGGCTGGTGGTCAACCTGCTCACCAACGCCATCAAATACAGCCAGGAAGGCGGTGCCGTGGAGGTCAGCCTGTCCGCCATGGAGGACAAGGTGGTCTGCCAGGTGCGCGACCACGGCGTGGGCATCCCCGAGGAATTCCAGGACAAGCTGTTCGAACGCTTCAGCCGCGCCAGCACCAGCGGCGGCGCCCGCACCCGTGGCGCCGGTCTGGGGCTGCGCTTCGTCAAGGTGGTCACCGAGCGCCACGGTGGCGACATCGAGGTCCGCAGCACCCCGGGCGAGGGCAGCTGTTTTATCCTCTCCCTGCCCCGGATTCAGGTGGATCATCTGTGACCCCGGGCGCGGGTGCCTTTTTCCCCGTGTTCTCTACGGGTATAATCCCGCCGCCCCCAGGGCAAGTCACAGCTATAAGAGGTGTCATCGTGAAGAAAATGCTGTCCGCCAGCCTGGTCCTTCTGGCTACCCTGTTCGCCGGAATGGCTTCGGCCGCCGAGAGTTCCTCCTACCCCCTGGGTCAACGCTCCATCTTCAGTGACCGCGCCACCGCCGAACGCCTCAAGCCGGTGGGCAGCGTGTGCGTGGAAGGCGAGGAATGCGGCAGCCAGGTGGCCGCCGCCGAAGGGTCCGGCGAGCCCCGCTCCGGGGAAGAGGTGTACAACACCGGTTGTGCCGCCTGCCACGCCTCCGGCGCCGCCGGCGCGCCCAAGCTGGGCGACACCGCCGCCTGGGCACCGCGCATCGACAAGGGCATCGAAACCCTGGTCAAGCACGCCTACGAGGGCTTCAACGCCATGCCCGCCAAGGGCATGTGCTCCAACTGCTCGGAAGACGAAATCCACGCCGCCGTGGAATACATCGTCGACCACAGCAAGTAACCGCACCGCACACCCTTTCGGCCCGGGTTCGCCCGGGCCCGAACCGGGCGCCGGCGTTCAGCCGAGCAGCGCCTTCAGGTTGGCGATGCTGTTCTCCGCCACCTGATCCTCTTTTTCCTGGTCCTTCTCCACGCCCTCGCCGATGCGCAGCAGGTCGTCAAGCGGCAGTTCGTCCAGAAAACGGCTGGCGATGGTGTCCACCTTCTCGCCGTATTGCTTGCGGGTCAGGGCCTGGGTCAGCGACAGGCTTTCCCGGGCGCGGGTGATGCCCACGTACATCAGCCGCCGCTCCTCGACGATGTTGTCGTCCTCGATGCTGGCCCGGTGCGGCAGCAGTTCCTCCTCCACGCCCATCATGTAGACATGGGGGAACTCCAGCCCCTTGGAGGCGTGCAGGGTCATCAGCTGCACCCGGTCGGAGTCGTCCTCCTCCTCCTGTTGCTCGAGCATGTCCATCAGCACCAGCTTGCCGATCACCGCTTCCAGGTCGGAGGCGCCGTCGTCTTCCTCTTCCTGCTTTTCCAGCATGCGCTGGATGTTGCGCACCAGCTGCCAGACGTTTTCCATGCGCTTTTCGCCGATGCGCGGGCTGGAGGCGTTCTGCATCACCCAGCCCTCGTAGTCCATTTCGGTGATCAGCTCGTGGATCGCCTGCAGGCTGTTGTGGCCGAAGCAGGCGCGGCGTTTTTCGTCCAGCCACTGCTTGAGCCCGCGCAGCTTCTCCGCCGCCTTGCCGGGCATCACCTCGCCCAGGGCGAAGTCGTCGCACACGTGGTACAGGCCCTGGTCCCGCTTGGCCGCCCAGCCGGCCAGCTTTTCCAGGGTGGCCGGGCCGATCTCCCGGCGCGGCGTATTGATCACGCGCAGGAAGGCGTTGTCATCGTCCGGATTGACCAGCAGCCGCAGGTAGCACATCAGGTCCTTGATCTCGCCGCGGGCGAAAAAGCTGGTGCCGCCGGACACCTTGTAGGGAATCTGCAGGGACTGCAGTTTCATCTCCAGGATCCGCGACTGGAAGTTGCCCCGGTAGAGCACCGCGAAATCCTTCCAGCGCCGGTTGCCCTGCAGGCGCCGGTGGAAGATGTCGCCGGCGATCCAGTCGGTCTCGGCGTCCTCGTCGCGCAGCGCCGCCACCCGGATCGCCTCGCCGTAGCCGTGGTCCGACCACAGGCTTTTCTCGAACACGTGGGGGTTGTTGGCGATCACCGTGTTGGCGGCCTTCAGAATGCGGCCGGTGGAGCGGTAGTTCTGCTCCAGCTTGATCACCTTGAGGGCCGGCCAGTCCTCCTGCAGCCGGGCCAGGTTCTCCGGCCGGGCGCCCCGCCAGGCATAGATCGACTGGTCGTCGTCGCCGACCACGGTGAAGCGCCCCTCGGGCTGGGTCAGCATGCGCACCAGCTCGTATTGGGCGCCGTTGGTGTCCTGGTATTCGTCCACCAGCAGGTACTGCAGGCGGTGCCGCCATTTCTCCAGAATGCGCGGCTGTTCCCGGAACAGCACCGCCGGCAGCAGGATCAGATCGTCGAAATCCACCGCGTTGCAGGCCCGCAGCATGCGGCTGTAGCCCTCGTAGGCCATGGCGGCGCGCAGGGCGCCGGCGTCCTCGGCGTGGCTGACCGCCTCCTGGGGCAGGATCAGTTCGTTCTTCCAGTCCGAGATGCGCTTTTGCACCGCGTCCACCGCGTTCAGGTCATCCTCGGATTCCCCCTGGCGCAGAATTTCCTTGAGCAATTCCTTGCTGTCGGCCTGGTCGAGAATGGAGAAGCCGCGCCGCAGCCCGCTGGCGGCCAGCTCCTGCTTGAGAATGCGCAGGCCCAGGTTATGGAAGGTGGAGACGATCAGGCCGCGGGTCTGGCCGCGCTGCACCAGGGTCTGCACCCGCTCCTTCATCTCCCGGGCGGCCTTGTTGGTGAAGGTCACCGCCGCGATGCGCCGCGCCGGCACGCCGCGCTCCTGAATCAGCCAGGCGATCTTGCGGGTGATCACGCTGGTCTTGCCGGACCCGGCGCCGGCCAGCACCAGCAGGGGGCCGTCGGTGTACAGCACCGCTTCCTGTTGACGGGGATTGAGCGTCGACATAGGGCTTCGCGTAGGGCTCCGGGGAGAGGACGGTGAAAGGGCGTATCATACCAGCCAAACGCCGCGCCGTAGTGTCCCCGTGGCGGATGCGCGATTGACCAACAGAGGTGTGCATGCGACTGGATCGTTTTCTGGCGCGCCGGGCCGGGCTGGGCCGGCGCGGCGCCCGCGAGGCCCTGGCCGCCGGCCGGGTCAGCGTGGACGATCGCCCGGTCCGTGACGGCCACCACCCGGTGGACGGGTTCAGCGCGGTGGCCCTGGACGGCGTGGCGCTGTGCCGCCGCGAGCCCCGGTATCTGATGCTGCACAAGCCGGCGGGCTGTGTCAGCGCCACCCGTGACCCCCGGCACCCCACCGTGCTGGACCTGATCGACGAGCCCGCCGACCGCAAGGCCGACCTGCATCTGGCCGGGCGGCTGGACTTCAATTCCACCGGCCTGCTGCTGCTCACCAATGACGGCCGCTGGTCACGGCGGCTCACCGACCCGGGCAGCGGCGAAAAGGTCTATCACGTGCGCACCGAGGACCCGATCACGGCGGACTATGTGGCGGTGTTCCGGGACGGGTTGTATTTCCGCTACGAGGACCTGACCACGCTGCCCGCCGCCCTGGATATCCTCGGCCCGCGGGAGGCGCGGGTGACCCTGCGCGAGGGCCGATACCATCACATCAAGCGGCTGTTCGGCCATTTCAACAATCGGGTGGTGGCCCTGCACCGGGAGAGCGTGGCCGGGATCCGCCTGGACCCGGCCCTGGCGCCGGGGCGGTACCGGCCGCTCACCGACGAGGAGCTCAGGACCAGTCGGCGAACAGGCGGCGCAGCCGGTCGGCGCCCAGGCGATTGAGGGTGTCGATATTGCGGTCCGGGATCGCCTCGGCGTCCGGGTAGGCGGCCAGCGCCCGCTCCAGGCTGTCCTCGCGCAGCACATGAAGGATCGGGTAGGGCGCCCGGTTGCTGTAGTTCTCCGGGTCCTCGGGGAGCGTGCCGGCGAACTGATAGCGCGGGTGGAAACTGGCCACCTGATAAACCCCGCCACCGCCGTGTTCGGCCAGCAGCGCGTCCACCGGATCCAGGAAGTCGTTGTAGTCCAGAAAGTCGGCCAGGGCGTGGGGCGTCACCAGCAGGGTGGTTTCCACCGCCGGGGTCCGGTCCAGATGCTGGAGTTCCCGCTGCAGGGCCTCCAGCACCGCCTCCGGCGAGGCGGCCTCGCTGATCACCAGGCGCACCTGATCGTCGGCGTAGGGGCGGGCGGCGAACGGGCACAGCTTCAGGCCCAGCACGGCCCCCTCCAGCCAGGCGCGCACGCGGCGTTCCGGTTCGTTCAAGCGGAGCGGTCCTCAAGGTGGGTGCGGATGGTGTCGCCCTCGCGCAGCACCCCGGAGCCGAGCACTTCCGCGCGCAGGCCGCCCCGGCCGGTGAGGCCGCGCACCACCCGGGTCGGGCTCAGGTCCGGGCCGGCCAGCAGGTGACCCACCACCGAGCAGGGTTCGCACAGCTCGATGCCGCGCATCAGGATGTCGCCAACGCGGAAGGTGTGGCCTTCCAGGGCGTTCAGGTCCACGCCCTCCGTGACCACATTGCGGCGCAGCGTGCCGGCGTCCACCGCCAGGCCGAATTCCCGGTTGAAGGCCGCCACCTGTTCACTTTCGATCAGGGTGATCTGTTCCGCCGGCGGCGTGTCGCGGCGATAACGGCGGTCGCCGACGATGCCGCGCCCGGCTTCCACCTTGAGTGCGTCATGACGACTGACCGGGCCGCGCTTCTCGGCGGCGATAAACAGGGCTTGCACGCGGGCCATGGCCGGCTCCCAGCGGAACGAAGCGGCCATGGTACCGAAGCGTGGCGGGCTTTGCAGCGCCGGCGCGGGTAGACTGGCGACCTGTCATTTTCGGACAAAGCCGCGAACCGGCGTATTCTTCCCCCATGGACACCTCCGGGACCGGCCAGGGGCAGCGTGTCGATGACCGCACCCCCATGCCGGTGAACTACGTACGCAATCTGCTGGAACTGATCGAGGACTTCGGCCTCGACACGGACCGGCTGCTGGCCCGCGTCGGGCTGGACGCGGAGGCCGTGTACAGTCCGGAGCCGGCGCTGCGCTTCGATCAGTTCCGCCGTGTCATGGAAGGGGCCCGCGCCATGGGCGGCGACCCGGCCATCGGCCTGGCCCTGGGGCGTCAGCTCACGGTCACCGCCCACGGCCTGCTCGGCTACGCGGCGATCAGCAGCGCCGACCTGGGCGAGGCCCTGGAGCTGCTGGAGCGCTACTTCCGCACCCGCACCCGCCTTTGCCTGCCCCGTCTGCGGGTGGACGGCCCCTGGGTGCGGTTCTGCCTGGCGGAGCCCTACGAGCTGGGCGACATCCGCGTGCCCTATCTGGAAGTGGTCACCGCCGCCCTGGTGGGCGGGCTGCGCTATCTGCTCGGCGACCGCTTCCGTGACGCCACTCTGATTCTTCCCTACCCGGCGCCGGCCCATGCCGACCGCTACGCCGCCGTGCTCGACATGCCAGTGGTGTTCGGCGGCGAGGTGGCGGCGCTGCGCTTTCCGGCGGCGCTGATGCGCGAACCCTTCGCCCTGTCGGACCCGGCCTCCCGGCGCATGGCGGCACAGAAATGCGAAGAGGAACTGCAGCGGCTGGAGGCGGACCAGGACTGGGCGTCCCGGGTGCGTGCCCGCCTGATGCAGGCGGAGGGCATGCTGCCGTCCCTGGAACAACTGGCCACCAGCTTCCATCTCACCTCGCGGACCCTGCGCCGGCATCTGGCGGCGCTGGGGGTCAGCTACCGTCATCTTCTCGAAGAGGTGCGCATGGCCCGGGCGGTGCGCTACCTGCAGGCCAATCTGCCGGTGCAGAAGGTGGCCGACCTGCTCGGTTACGCCGACCCCAGCAATTTCACCCGCGCCTTCCGGCGCTGGACCGGGCACCCGCCCAGCTTCTATCGGCACTGATCGCGGATCCGGCGTTGCCGGCCCGCCCTGGCGGACCGCCGGCTCCCCGCCGCGTCCCCTTTCCGTTACAGTAAAGTCCTTTGACTGAATTCCCTTTTTTGAATCGTCACCCGCCCGCCAGAGGCGGTGGTGCAACAGGAGAGAGCATGAGTGACTCGCGTTTCGATATCACCGGCAAACGGGTGCTGATCACCGGCGCGTCCAGCGGCTTCGGCGCTCATTTCGCCCGGGTGCTGGCGGAAAACGGCGCCGACCTGGTGCTGGCGGCGCGGCGGGTGGACAAGCTCCGGGAAACCGCCGAGGCGGTGCGCGCCCAGGGCCGCGACGCCGTGGTGGTGCCCATGGACGTATCCGACCCGGCCAGCGTGGAGAAGGCATTCGCGGAAATGCCGGCTCTGGACGTGGTGGTGAACAACGCCGGCATCACCCGTGAAGGCGCCCTGGATACCCTGGACGAGGACGACTGGAACGCGGTGATCGACACCAACCTCAACGGCGTCTGGGCGGTGAGCAAGTTCGCCATCCAGCAATGGCGCCGGGACGGGCGCCCGGGCAACATCATCAATATCGCCTCCATTCTGGGCCTGCGGGTGGGCGCGCTGCTGGCCCCCTACACCGCCTCCAAGGCGGCGGTGGTGCAGCTCACCAAATCCATCGCCCTGGACTACGCCCGCCACGGCATCCGCTGCAACGCCATCTGTCCCGGCTACGTGGAAACCGACATCAACCGGGATTTCTTCCAGGGTCCCCACGGCGAAAAGCTGATCAAGCGTATCCCGTTCCGGCGTCTCGGCCGGATCGACGAACTGGTTGGCCCGCTGCTGCTGCTCGCCTCGGACGCCTCGTCGTACATCAGTGGCGCCGCCATTCCGGTGGACGGCGCCCACCTCTGCAACAGCCTCTGAGGCTTTCCTGATCCCGCGGGCGCTCCCGGCGCCCGCCACGAGGAGTCCGTTTTGGCCTACCTGTTTCCGCTGGCCGCGGTGATGCTTTGGTCGGGCAACAACGTCGTCAACAAGCTGGTGGCCGGGGTGCTTTATCCGGCGGAGATCGGCTTCTATCGCTGGCTGCTGGCCGGCGTGCTGCTGACGCCGGTGATGCTGGTGCCGCTGTGGCGCCAGCGCCAAGCGGTGCGCCCCTGGTTCTGGCACAACGTGGTCCTCGGCCTGCTCGGCATGGTCGCCTACCAGACCCTGGCCTATTACGCCGGCACCACCACCAGCGCCACCAACATGGGCATCATCCTGTCGCTGATGCCGCTGCTGGTGTTGCTGCTGTCCGCCGTGCTGCTGGCCCAGCCGCTGACCCTGGGGGCGGTGGTCGGCGCGGTGATTTCCCTGGCCGGCGTGGTGGTGCTGGTGTCGTCCGGCGACCCGGCGGCGCTGATCGCCCACGGTGTCAACTTCGGGGACCTGCTGATGCTGCTGGCGACTCTCGCCTACGCCACCTACGGGGTGCTGCTGAAACGTTGGAAGCCCACCCTGTCGCCGCTGCTGATGCTGTATCTGCAGATTCTGGTCGGCATCGTGGTGCTGCTGCCGCTGATGTTGCTGTCGCCGCGCCAGGGCCTCAGCGCCGAAGCGGTGCCCCTGGTGCTCTACGCCGGCGTGGCCGCGTCCCTGGCGGCGCCCTGGCTGTGGATGAACGGCATCACCCGGCTCGATCCCAGCCGGGTCAGCCGGTTCTTCAATCTGGTGCCGCTGTTCACCGCCGCCATCGCCTCGGTGGTGCTGCGCGAGCAGCTCACCCTGGCCCACCTGTTCGGCGGCATGCTGACCCTCACCGGCGTGATGCTGGCGGAGCTGTGGCGCCGCCGCGCTACTCCGGTGGCGCCCGATAGCTGAGCGCCTCGCGCAGATGGGCGCGCTGAATCTCGTCGTCGCCGGCCAGGTCGGCGATGGTGCGCGCCACGCGCAGGCTGCGGTGCAGGCCCCGGGCGGTGAGATCGAGCCGTTCCATGGCGGTGCGCAGCCAGTCCCGGTGCGGGCGCAGGGTGGCGTTGAGGGCGTCCGCCGGCAGGTCCCGGTTGAGCCGGCCCTGGCGGTGCCATTGCCGCTCCCGCGCCGCCGCCACCCGGGGGCGCACCGCCGCGCTGGGCTCCCCGTCCGGTTCCCCCAGCAAGGTGTCCGCCGCTACCGGCGGCACGTTCAGATGCAAGTCGATGCGGTCCAGTAGCGGCCCGGACAGCCGCTGCTGGTAGCGGCGGGCCTTGTCGCAGCGGTAGCCGCAGCCCCGCTCCGGGTCGTCCAGATACCCGCAAGGGCAGGGGTTCATCGCCGCCACCAATTGAAAGCGGGCCGGAAAACACAGCTGCTCGGCGGTGCGCGCGATGTGCACCTCGCCGGTTTCCAGCGGTTCCCGCAGCACCTCCAGCACCTGCCGGCCGAACTCCGGCAATTCATCCAGAAACAGCACCCCGTGGTGGGCCAGGGAGATTTCCCCGGGCCGGGGGCGGCTGCCGCCGCCCACCAGGGCGGTGGCGGAAATAGTGTGGTGCGGGCTGCGGTAGGGGCGTTGCAGAAAGACCGACGCCGGCCGCGCCGCGCGCAGCGAATGCACCGCCGCCACTTCCAGGGCCTGGGCGCGGCTCAGCGGCGGCAGCAGGCCCGGCAGGCGCGAGGCCAGCAGGCTCTTGCCGGCGCCGGGCGGCCCGCACAGCAACAGCGAATGGCCGCCGGCGGCGGCGATCTCCAGCACCCGTTTGCCGGCGGGCTGGCCGCGCACGTCGGCCAGGCAGGGCAGGGTGTCCAGCGGTGCGTCCGGCACCGCCGGGGCCGGGTGCGCCGTCAGTGGCGTGGCGCCGCGCAGGTGCGCGCACAGCGCCGCCAGGCTCGCCGGCGCCAGGGTGCGGGCCCCGGCCAGGGCGGCTTCGTCGGCGTTGTCCGGCGGCGCCACCAGGGTGTGGCCGGCGCGGGCGCAGGCCAGGGCCGCCGGCAGCAGCGCCGGCACCGGATTGAGGCGGCCGCTCAGGGCCAGCTCGCCGACGAATTCCAGGCCGTCGGTGTTCACCCGGCCCAGCTGGCCGCTGGCCAGCAGAATGCCCAGGGCGATGGGCAGATCGAAACGGCCGCCGTCCTTGGGCAGGTCCGCCGGCGCCAGGTTCACGGTGATGCGGCGCTGGGGAAAATCAAAGCCGGCGTTGACCAGGGCCGAGCGCACCCGGTCGCGGCTTTCGCGCACGGCGGTGTCCGGCAGGCCGACGATGGTGAAGCCGGGCAGGCCCGGGGCCAGGTGGGTTTCCACCCGCACCGGCACGGCGTCCACGCCCCGGGCGGCGCGGCTGTTGAGGCTGGTGATGTTCATGGGGCCAGCCTAGCGCGACGGGCCGGTATGGCCTGTGCGAAATCCGCCTGTCGTGGTGTAGGTGTTTTGCCCGTTGGCGATTAAAGGCGGCCCACGCTGCGTTCGATCAGGGCCAGGGCCTTCTCCGCCGCCGGCGACAGGGTGCGCTGGGCCAGCCGCGCCACGGCGAACTCCACCTTGGGCCGCACCCGCTCCAGGTCCAGCCGCACCAGGCGGCCACGGGCCACCTCGTCACGGCACACCGAGGGGGTGGCGCTGAGCACCGCGTCGGTGCGCGTCACCACCTCACGCAGGGCGATCAGGTCGTTGCACTCCAGGGCCAGCGGCAAGGCCTCGCCGTGGGCCAGGCCCAGCTCCCGGCCGAGCCGCTCCCGGGCCGCCGCCGGCAGCGGCACCGACACCAGCGGGTAGGCGCGCAGATCGGTTACCGCCAGGCCACGGCGCGCCGCCAGCGGGTGGCCGCCGCGCACGTACCAGCCGGCGGCCTCCACCGCCAGCAGGCGGGTTTCCAGGGCCGAGTCCGGGGGCACCGTGCGCCGTTCCACCACCGCGAAGTCCAGCTGTTCCGCCTCCACCTTGCGCAGCAGACCGGCCCATTCGCCCACCTCCACCCGTACTTTCAGGCGCGGGTGGGCGTTCATCAGGTCGGCCAGCACCCCGGGCAACAGCACCGCCGAGGGAAAGGCGCCGGCGCCGAACCGCACCTCGCCCAGGTCCTGCTGGCGGATCAGGTCCGCGTCCCGGCGCAGGCCGCGGGCCTCGCGCAGCACCCGCCGGGCCCGGTCCACCAGATGGCGGCCGGCGGCGGTGGCCACCACCCCTTGCCGGGTGCGGTCGAACAGCGCCACCCCCAGCTCCTCTTCCAGGGCCTGGATGCTGCGGCTGAAGGCGGGCTGGCTGAGATGGCAGCGGCGCGCGGCGGCGGCGAAGGCGCCCTCGTCGGCGAGCGCGACCAGGTGCTCCAGGCGACGCAGATTCATAATTGCACCGATTGCATGGAAAAGCTGAATTTAATGCATTGGAAGCATGGCGGCCAGGGGCGTACAACGGAGCGGTGTTTGATCCCGACGACGGAGCCCCCATGCAAGAGCACGCCAAACCCGCCCAGCCCGCCACCGTGGCGCACAATCGGGGCTGCTGCGACAGCCTGCCGTTCCACGACCGCCGCGACTACGACAACGCCGCCCGCGGCTTTATCGACGGCTTCCACGCCGATGTGATCCGCCGCGACCGGGACGGCCGCGCGGTCTGGGATTTCCGCGCCTACGATTTCCAGGACACCGAGGTGGCCCCGGACACCGTGCACCCGAGCCTGTGGCGGCTGGCCCGGCTCAACAACCACGCCGGCCTGTTCAAGGTGTGCGAGCGGATCTATCAGATTCGCGGTTTCGATCTGTCCAATATGAACGTGATCGAAGGGGATACCGGGCTGATCATCATGGACCCCCTGGTCAGCGCCGAGGTGGCCGCCGCCGCCCTGGACACCTACTACCGGCACCGGCCGCGCAAGCCGGTGGTGGCGGTGATTTACACCCACAGCCACGTGGACCACTTCGGCGGCGTCAAGGGCGTGGCCAGCGAGGAGGACGTGCGCGCCGGCCGGGTGCGCATCTACGCGCCGGAAGGGTTCATGGAGGAAACCGTCAGCGAGAATGTGTTCGCCGGCCCGGCCATGCAGCGCCGCGCCCAGTACATGTACGGCGGCCTGCTGCCGCGTGGCCCCCGGGGCCAGGTGGACGCCGGCCTGGGCAAGGGCACCTCGCGGGGCACCGTGACTCTGATCCCGCCCACGGATTCCATCGTCGAGCCGTTCGAGACCCATGTGATCGACGGCCTGGAGATCGAGTTTCAGCTCACCCCGGGCACCGAGGCGCCGGCGGAAATGAACCTGTATTTCCCGACCCTGCGCGCCCTGTGCGTGGCGGAGAACGCCTGCCAGTGCATGCACAACGTGCTGACCCTTCGCGGCGCCCTGGTGCGCGACCCGCGCATCTGGTCCTACTACCTGGGCGAAACCCTGGACCGCTACGGCGACCGCAGCGACGTGCTGTTCGCCCAGCACCACTGGCCCACCTGGGGCGGTGACAATATCCGCGAATTCCTCGCCGACCAGCGCGACATGTACGCCTTCCTCAACGACGAGACCCTGCGCCTGCTCAATCATGGCCTGACGCCGCTGGACATCGCCGACCGTCTCAAGCGCCTGCCGGAGCCCCTGGCCAGCCGCTGGTACGCCCGTGACTATTACGGCTCGGTGAGCCATAACGTGCGCGCCGTCTATCAGCGTTTCATGGGCTTCTACGACGCCAACCCGGCCCACCTGAACCCGCTGCCGCCGGTGGACAGCGCCCGCCGCACGGTGGCCTGGATGGGCGGCGCCGGGGCAGTGCTGGAGAAGGCGCGGGCGGAGTTCGAGCGCGGCGAGTACCGCTGGGTGGCCGAGGTGGTCAACAAACTGGTGTTCGCCGAACCGGACAACCGGGAGGCCCGCGAGCTGCAGGCCGACGCCCTGGAACAGCTTGGCTATCAGTGCGAAAACACCACCTGGCGCAACGCCTACCTGACCGGCGCCCAGGAGTTGCGGCTTGGCGTGCGCCGGGTGGGCGGCGGCCAGGCCCCGGATCTGGTGCGCTCGATGACGCCGGATCTGTTTTTCTCGTTCCTGGCGGTGCGCCTGAACGGCGAGCGCGCGGCGGGCGAGGAACTGGCGCTGAACTGGACGTTCCCGGACCTGGAGGCGCCGGAGCAGCAACGCTTCGCGCTGACCCTGCGCAACGGCGTGCTCACTCATCTGGCGGGCCGCCACCACCCGCACCCGCGGGTGTCGGCGACCATGAACAAGACCGACCTGGACCGGGTGGTCATGGGGCGTCTGACCCTGGACGCGGCCCTGGAGGAGGGCACCATTCAGGTGCAGGGCGACGCCGACGCCCTGGCGCGCCTGTTCGCTCTGCTCGACGATTTCGCCCCGGGTTTCGACATTGTCACGCCGCCGGCCCCCTCCGGCTGATCCGTTATCGCGGTGACTGATCGGCGGCGCTTTCCAGCGCCGCCACCTGCTTCTCCAGCGCTTCCAGACGAGCCCGGGTGCGCTCCAGCACCTGGCGCTGCACCTCGAATTCCTCCCGGCTGACCAGATCCAGGCGGGTCAGGGTCTCCCCCAGCACGGCGCGCACGCTGTGCTCCACATCCTGGCGCAGACGGCCCAGGTCGGCGGGCAGATGGCGGCTGATGTCGGCCATCAGGCGGTCGATAAAGGCTTGGCTTTGCATGGCCGGAAGCTCCACTATTTGCGGGTCGGGCGAAAAGGAGTCCGATGGTAGCATGGCGGCCGGGATGCGGAGCACCGCATCGGCGTGCACCGTTTTGGGGTGTGCGCCAAAGTGGTGCACCATAAAGCCGCTACCGACCCGGCAGGATGCCAGGGTCCAGGTTCCAACCCTCTGAAAATGCGTGACTTTTTAAAACTGGCATGGGTCGTGCAGAAAACGGGCTAGAGCGTTCGATCATGTGGACGGATCGGGAACCAAAGCGGGGCCTGAAACCCGGCGGACGCGTCAACGGACGCAGCATAAGCGTTTGAAGGAGATAGAAATGAAACTGGTTACAGCCATCATCAAGCCGTTCAAATTGGACGACGTGCGTGAAGCACTGTCCGAGATCGGCGTCCAGGGCATCACCGTCACCGAGGTGAAGGGCTTCGGGCGTCAGAAAGGGCACACCGAACTCTACCGCGGGGCGGAATACGTGGTCGATTTCCTGCCCAAGGTAAAGATTGAAGTGGCCATCGCGGAAGCCAGCCTGGATCAGGTGATCGAAGCCATCACCAAGGCGGCCAACACCGGGAAGATTGGCGACGGCAAAATTTTCGTCACCACCCTGGAACAGGCCATTCGTATCCGCACCGGCGAGACCGGCGAGGACGCGATCTAAGTCAAGCAACGTGTAAAACGACCCATGCCAAGGTCCTGATCACGCTTCCAAATTCTCGGAGGGTTGCAACGTGGAAAATCAAATTTTCGAGCTTCAGTACGCCATCGACACCTTTTATTTTCTGGTGTGTGGCGCGCTGGTCATGTGGATGGCCGCCGGCTTCGCCATGCTTGAGGCGGGTCTGGTGCGTGCCAAGAACACCACTGAAATTCTCACCAAGAACGTGGCGCTGTACGCCATCGCCTGCATCATGTACCTGGTGTGCGGTTACGCCATCATGTACGACGGCGGCATCTTCCTGAACGGCATCGAGTCCTTCGACCTGGCCGGCGTGCTGGCGGACTCCGCCTCCAACGGCTTCGACGGCGACTCCGTGTACTCCGCCGCGTCCGACTTCTTCTTCCAGGTGGTGTTCGTGGCCACCGCCATGTCCATCGTCTCCGGTGCCGTGGCCGAGCGCATGAAGCTGTGGGCGTTCCTGGCCTTCGCCGTGGTGATGACCGGGTTCATCTACCCGATGGAAGGCTCCTGGACCTGGAACGGTGCCGACGTGTTCGGCATGTACAACCTGGGCGACCTGGGCTTCTCCGACTTCGCCGGTTCCGGCATCGTGCACATGGCCGGTGCGTCCGCCGCCCTGGCCGGTGTGCTGCTGCTCGGCCCGCGTAAAGGCAAGTACGGCCCCAACGGCCAGATCCACGCGATCCCCGGCGCCAACCTGCCGCTGGCCACACTGGGTACCTTCATCCTGTGGATGGGCTGGTTCGGCTTCAACGGCGGGTCCGTGCTGAAGCTGGGCGACGCCGCCAACGCGCACTCCGTGGCCATGGTGTTCCTGAACACCAACGCCGCCGCCGCCGGTGGCGCCGTGGCCGCCCTGATCGTCGGCCGCTTCCTGTTCGGCAAGGCCGACCTGACCATGCTGCTCAACGGCGCCCTGGCCGGCCTGGTGACCATCACCGCCGAGCCGTCCACGCCCACCGCCCTGACCGCCACGCTGTTCGGTGCCCTGGGTGGCGTGCTGGTGGTGTTCAGCATCATCGCCCTGGACAAGATGAAGATCGACGATCCGGTGGGTGCCATCTCCGTGCACGGTGTGGTCGGTCTGCTGGGCCTGCTGCTGGTGCCCTTCACCAACGACGGTTCCACCTTCACCGGTCAGATCGTCGGCGCCATCACCATCTTCGTGTGGGTGTTCGTGGCCAGCCTGATCGTCTGGGGCGTGCTCAAGGCGGTGATCGGTATCCGTGTCAGCGAAGAGGAAGAGTACGAGGGCATGGACCTGATCGACTGCGGGATGGAAGCCTACCCGGAATTCGTGAAAAGCTGATTCTGTTTCCTTCCTTGGAACAATGCTGGGCGCCTTCGGGCGCCCTTTTTTTTGACCACCATCCCTGGCCGACCATTTTGCGCTCTTTTACCGGTTGGTTACGTTGCGTGCATGGAGCGGTGGGGCGCGGCTGGCTAGAGTGCCAGCATGTCCGATTCACTTTCGTCTTCCCCCACCGCGCCGGCGCTGGTGTGCCACGACTGCGCCCTGCGCCTGGTGCCGCCGGCGGCCCCGCGGGGGCACTGGTTCTGCCCGCGCTGCGGCGCCCGTCTGGGCTCGCGCCATCGTCTGCGCACCCAGGCGGTGCTGGCCCTGGCCGCCACCGCCCTGGTGCTGTGGCTGCCGGCGGTGAGCCTGCCGCTGGTGTACGTGGACCAGTTCGGCGTGGGCGGCTCGGTGTCGATTCTGTCCAGCGTGGCGGCGCTATTCCAGGAACGCCACGGGCTGGTGGCGGCGGTGGTGTTCGTCACTCTGGTGCTGATGCCGCCGGCGCAGATGCTGGCGCTGCTGATGGCCATGGCCCGTCTGCGCGCCGGCGGCCGTCCCGGCCGCTGGCTGTGGTGGTACCGGCAGGGCCGTGAGTGGGCCATGCCGGAGATCTTTCTGCTCGGCGCGCTGATCGCCACCACCGAGCTGGGCGGCAACGCCAGCCTGCGGCTCGGCACCGGCCTGTTCTGTTTGATCGGTCTGGTGGTCACCCGCTGGATCGCGGAGGGGCTGGCGGACCCGGCGGCCCTGGACCGGCTGCTGGAACAACGGCGGCGGGAGGCCGGCGATGACGGCCGCCATTGAGTCGCCGAAAGCGGACCGGCGGCGGTCGCTGGCCTGGGCGCTGCTGGTGGCCGCCGCGGTGTGGCTGGTGCCCGCCAATCTGCTGCCGATCATGACCCTGGACACGCTGGGCCGGGAGCAGGCCGGCACCATCGCCGACGGGGTGTTGCGGCTGCTGCGGTCGGGCATGCCCGGTCTGGCCCTGGTGGTGTTCACCGCCAGCCTGCTGATTCCGATTCTCAAGATTCTGGTGCTGGCGGTGATCTACTGGCGCACCCCGGCGCACCCGCGCCCGCGCGGCGCGATCCGCGCCTACCGGCTGGTCTACTGGATCGGTCGCTGGTCGATGCTGGACGTGTTCGTGGTGGCCCTGCTGGCCGGGCTGATGCGTTTCGGCGTGCTGGCCCGGGCGGTGCCGGAACCGGGCATCACCGCCTTCGCCCTGGCCGTGGTGCTGACCATGCTGTCCGCCCACGCCTTCGTCACTTCGCAACTCTGGGAACCCGACCATGGATCAGGTGCAAACCCGTAATACCCGCTGGCCCTCGCCGATCTGGCTGGTGCCCTTGATCAGCATCGTACTGGCCGGCTGGCTGCTCTATCAGGAATTTCTCAGCAGCGACCAGACCGTGGTGATCACCTTCGAACAGGGCAGCGGCCTGAAGCCCGGCGTGCCGGTGAAGTACCGGGGCGTGCCGGTGGGGCAGATCGACGAGATCCGTCTCAGCGACGACCTGGACCGGGTGGAGGTGCACGCCAGCCTGAACCGGGACGCCCGCGCACTGGCCCGGGAGAACAGCCGCTTCTGGATCGTCGAGCCGGAGATCGGCGTGGCCGGGGCGCGCAATCTGGACACCCTGGTGGAGGGCAAATACATCGCCGTGAAGCCCGGCGAGGGGGAACCGGAGACCCGCTTCCAGGGCCTGTCGGCGCCGCCGGATCAGCAGCCGGAGTCCGGCCTCAAGCTGACCCTGGTGGCCGACACCCTGGGCTCCCTGAAGCCGGGGCGCCAGGTGTTCTACCGGGACCTGGCGGTGGGCACCATCGGCGACAGCCAGCTTTCGCGGGACGCTCGCCATGTGGAAATCGAGGTGGTGATCCAGCCCCGCTACGCCAAGCTGGTGCGCACCAATTCGAAATTCTGGAACAGCTCTGGCCTGGACGTGGATTTCGGCCTGTTCACCGGCGCCGATATCCGCGCCAGTTCGGTGGAGAACCTGCTGCGCGGCGGCGTCAGCTTCGCCACCCCGGACCAGGCCGGACCGCTGGCCGGGGCCGGCCAGCGTTTCGAATTGAATGCCGAAGCCGAGGATGAATGGACCGAGTGGGCGCCGATCCTCGGCTGGCAGTGAGCCGCGCGGATCAGGTCATGCGCCGCACCAGCGACAGCGGCAGCACCCGCATGGCGAAGCCCAGCGGCGCCCAGGGCCAGGACGGCACATAGGCCTTGGCCGGTTCCTTCTCGATGGCGGCCACCAGGGCCCGGCAGCCGGTCTCGGTGTCCACCATGAACGGCGCCTTTTCCACTTTTTCGTTGATCTCGGAACGGATGTAGCCCGGAAAGATGGTGCTCACGGTGATCGGCTTGCCGAGCATTTCCATGCGCAGCCCTTCCGCCAGGCTGGCCACGCCGGCCTTGGTGGCGGCGTAGGTGTTGATGTTCTTGCGCATGCCGCGCATGGCGCTCATGGACGACATCATCACCAGATGGCCGCTGTTCTGCTCGCGGAAAATCTCCATGGCCGCTTCGCACTGCGCCAGCGCCGCCACGAAGTTGGTTTCGGCGGTCTGCCGGTTGGCGTGGAAATAGCCGGTGCCCAGCGGCTGGCCCTTGCCCAAGCCGGCATTGACGATCACCCGGTCGAGCCGGCCCAGGGCGTGCTGAAAACGCCGGAACACCTGGAACACCTGATCGTAATCGTTCACGTCCAGCGGCTCGATCACCACCTGGATCGACGGATTGATGGCCAGCAGTTCCTCGCGCAGCGCTTCCAGCCGGTCCAGGCGCCGGGCGCACAGGGCCAGATTGCGGCCCCGGGCGGCGAACAGCCGGGCCATGCCGGCGCCCAGGCCGGAGCTGGCGCCGGTGATCAGAATGTTGGAGCGGGTGGTCATCGTAAATCCTCGTTCAGCGGTAGGTCAGCAGGTCGCCGCTCAGATGCAGGTGTTCGTTGAGCGTGGCCAGCCGCAGCCGCCCGGTATTGACCAGCAGCCGCGTGACGCTGGTGTTGATCAGGCCCCGGTTGAAGGTGATCAGCGCCTCGTCGTCCAGCCCCAGCAGATGCTGGATGGCCACGCTGATGGCGCCGCCGGAGGTGAACACCAGGGCGCTGTCGCCCTTCTCCAGGCCATTGGCCAGGCTGTACAGCGAGGCCAGCACGCGCTCGCGGAACGCGGCCCAGGTTTCCGGGTAGTCGTCCTCGGCACGCTGCCAGCGGCGCAGGGCCTCCTCGAAGCGCGCCTGGAAGGCACGGCGCGGTTGCGCCTGCTCGCCCATCCAGCGCGCCAGCGCGGCCCGGTCCTGGGATTCCGGCCAGTGCACCCGCATCAGGCTCTGGTGATCATACTCATTGAAGCCGGGATCAGTGTGCCATTCGCGGGGCAGGGCCAGGGCCTCCAGCGCCGCCTCGGCGGTCTCCCGGTGTCGCTGCATGGCGCCGCACAGCACTCGGGGGGCGCCCAGGCTCTGCTCGCGAAGATGACGGCCCAGCACCCGGCTCTGCTCCCAGCCCAGGTCGGACAGGGCGTCATAGTTCTCCGCGCCAAAGCTCGCCTGGCCATGGCGGATCAAGTAAACGACGGGCATTCAAGCCTCCTAAGTGCAGCTTGACCTCATGCTAGGGAGCGGTTTTGAATAAATCGAATGAATCTTGGAAATAATCTGGAATAAATCGTATGCATGTGTCGCGCTTCGATCTGAACCTGTTCGTGGTCTTCGACGCCATCTACACCGAGGGCTCGCTGACCCGGGCGGCGCGGGTGCTCAACCTGACCCAGCCGGCGGTGAGTCACGCCCTGGGCCGGTTGCGCGAGCGGCTCGACGACCCGCTGTTCGTGCGCCAGGGCGCGCGCATGGTGCCCACCAGCCGGGCGCGGGCCATGGTCACGCCGGTGCGCCATGCCCTGGGCGGGCTGCAGCGTTGTCTGAGCGACGAAGGCGGCTTCGACGTGGACGAGGCGGAGCGCACCTTCGTGCTGGGGCTGCGCGACGGGCTGGAGGGGTGCCTGCTGCCGCCGTTGCTGGCCAGCCTGGTGGACGAAGCGCCGGGGGTGAAACTGCAATCGATGACGGTGGCCCGGCGGCAACTGGCCACCGAGCTGGCCAGCGGGCGCCTGGACATGGCCGCCGACGTGCTGCTGCCGCTGCCGGAGTCCATTGAGCACCGGCCGATCATGAGCGGCCCGCTGGTGGTGCTGATGCGCCAGGGGCACCCGCTGGCCGGCAAGCTGGATCTGCCCGCCTATCTGGCCGCCCAGCACGTGCTGGTGTCGTCCCGTCGGGAGGGGCCGGGCATGGAGGACTTCGGGCTGTCGCGGCTGGGCTACCGGCGCAATATCCGCCTGCGCTGCCAGCATCACATGGCCGCCCTGGCCACGGTCATGGGCACCGATCTGCTGCTGACCCTGCCCGGGCTGCTGGCCCGCCAGCTGGCGCCGGCCGGCAGCCACCTGGAACCGCTGCCCGCGGACGTGCCGGGGCTGGAACTGCACCTGTACTGGCACCGGGATCAGAGCGCGGACCCGGGCCACAGCTGGCTACGGCAGCGGGTGATGGCGATGCTGGCTGAACAGCAGCTTTCCAATCCGGAAACCTAGCCAACCCGGAAACCTGGAGAGCAACGTTCGCGCTTTATTCGTAGCGCTTTGACAGGCTCTTCACGCCTTCGCCGTATTGCGTGAAGGCCACCCCCGGAGCAGCATCCCTGGACGTGATTTGTATCACAATTTTGGTTGTGGGTAACAATGAGTAAACGATCCCGGGGGGGACCCATAGTGAGCCTGCTTAAAGAACTGTCCTTGGTGGACTGGACCACGGTGACGCGTCGCGCACTGCTGATTCTGGTGCTGGGCGTGATCGCCTGCGGCCTGGCGATCGTCGTCAGCGGCTGACCCCGTCCATCCCATCCTGGCGCGCCGTCGCCGCCGCTCGCCGCATCGACGGCACACCTGCTATACACTCGGGAAGGATTCGAACAGACCCTGCCTGAGGACATCGTCATGCCCACCCCCGCCATGCTGGTCATCGGAGCCGGCGACGCCACCGGTGGCGCCATCGCCCGGCGCTTTGCCCGCGAGGGCTACATCGCCTGCGTGACCCGGCGACGGGAAGCGGAACTGGCGCCGCTGCTGGAGACCATCCGGGCGGACGGGGGCCAGGCCCGCGGCTTCGGCTGTGACGCCCGGGACGAAAGCCAGATGGTGGCGCTGTTCGACACCATCGAGGCGCGGGTGGGGCCGCTGGAGGCGGTGGTGTTCAATATCGGCGCCAACGTGAACTTTCCGATCCGCGAGACCACCGCCCGGGTTTACCGCAAGGTCTGGGAAATGGCCGCCTTCGCCGGTTTTCTGACCGGCCGGGAGGCAGCGCGGGTGATGGTGCCGCGCGGGCGCGGCACCCTGATCTTCACCGGCGCCACCGCCTCCCTGCGCGGCGGCAAGGGCTTCAGCGCCTTCGCCGGCGCCAAGTTCGCCCTGCGGGCGCTGGCCCAGAGTCTGGCCCGGGAACTGGGGCCGGAGGGCATTCATGTGGCCCACCCGGTGATCGACGGCGCCATCGACACCGCCTTTATCCGCGACAACTTTCCCGAGCGCTACGCGCTCAAGGACCGCGACGGTATCCTTGACCCGGACCACATCGCCGAGCAGTACTGGATGCTGCACCGCCAGCCCCGGGACGCCTGGACCCACGAGCTGGATCTGCGGCCCTGGATGGAAACCTTCTGAACGCGCTTGCCAACCGCGAGGACAACGGATGAGCCAGACCCTGGAATTTTTCTTCGACGTGGGCAGCCCGGCTTCCTACCTGGCCTGGACCCAGGCGCCGGCGCTGGCGGCGCGTACCGGCGCCACCCTGCGCTACCGGCCGATGTTGCTGGGCGCCGTGTTCAAGGCCACCGGTAACGCCTCACCGGCGGCGGTGCCCGCCAAGGGCCGCTACAGCCGCCACGACATGCAGCGCTTCGCCCGCTGCTACGGCGTCACCCTGACCATGAACCCGCATTTCCCGGTGAACACCCTGATGTGCATGCGGCTGGCCACGGCGGCCTTGGGGACCGATCAGCACGACACGCTGCTGCGCGCGCTGTTCGAGGGGATGTGGCTGCAAGAGCGGGATCTGTCGGATCCGGAGGTGCTCGGGCGCACCCTGACGGAAGCCGGCCTGGACGCCGCGGACTGGGCCGCCCGCGCCCAGACGCCGGCGGTCAAGGACGCCCTCAAGGCAACCACCGGGGAGGCGGTGGCGCGCGGCGTGTTCGGCGCGCCCACCTTCTTTGTCGGCGAGGAAATGTTCTTCGGCCAGGACCGCCTGGACTTCGTCGAAGCGGCCCTCAGCGGTGAGCCGGTCTGATCGCGGCTGACGCCGCGATCAGGACAACGCGTCCTGCATGAACGGCGGCAGCACCAGTGCGCCGCGATGGATGTCGGCGCTGTAGTAGCGGGTGGCGAAGTCCTTGCCGGCGGCGTCGCCCTCGCGGAAGGCGCCCACGTCCCGGTTCTTGCCCGCCAGGGTGCAGCTCCACCAACCGCTCGGATAGACCGGCTGCGGGAACGGCAGGGTACGGGTGTGGCTGAAGCCGGCCTCGCGCATGTTGTGGTGCAGGTCGCGAATGATGGTGTCGCTGTGCAGCAGCGGTGATTCGGACTGCTGCACCAGCACGCCGCCGTCCGCCAGGGCGCGGTGGCAGTGGCGGAAGAACTCGGCCTTGAACAGACCCTCCGCCGGACCCACCGGGTCGGTGGAGTCGACGATGATCACGTCGAAGCGCTCCGCGTCGCACTCCTGCATGAACTTGACGCCGTCCTCGAAGCGCAGCTCCGCCCGCGGGTCGTCGTTGGACTCGCACAGTTCCGGAAAGTATTTCTCCGAATAGCGGGTCACCTGCTCGTCGATGTCGATCTGGATGGCGCTGGCCACGCCGCCGTGGCGCAGCACCTCGCGCAGGGTGCCGCAGTCGCCGCCGCCGATGATCAGCACGTTGCGGGCCCCGGCATGACTGAACAGGGCCGGGTGGGCCATCATCTCGTGGTAGAGAAAGTTGTCCCGGGTGGTGAGCATGGTGGCGCCGTCGATGGTCATCAGGTAGCCGAAGGTCTCGGTGTCCCACATCTCGATGTGCTGGTAGGGCGTGCGCGCCTCTTCCAGCTTGCGCTTGAGGCGCAGGCCGAAGGCGGTGCCGGCGGAGTCGAAATGTTCGATGAACCAGTTGTCGTCTTGGGTAGCCATAACACGGGGTCCGCTGCGTGAAAGTCTCAAAGACCGGCATTGTACGGCGGCAAGGATGATTTGCCAGCGCCCGTCCAGGCATAATGCCGATAACCTTGTTATCCGCAGCCATTCGTCGCCGAAGGAAAGCCCATGAGTCAGACCCCCACCCCGTTCGACGCCATCTACAATGTGGACCGCTGGGGCGACGGCTATTTCCGGATCGGCGGCGACGGCCATCTGCGGGTGCGGCCCCAGGGGGCGGACGGCGACGAGGCGACCCTGGAAGCGGTACTCGCCGCCTGCCGCGCGGCGGGCCTGCGCACGCCGGTGCTGGCCCGCTTCTCGGGCATCCTGCGCGACCGGGTGCGACGCCTGGCCGGCGCCTTCCGCGGCGCGATCGAGGATCACGACTATCGGGGCCATTACACGCCGGTCTATCCGATCAAGGTCAACCAGCAACGGCGGGTGGTGCACGAAATCCTGCGCGCCCGGGAAGAAGGCGAGCGGGTCGGCCTGGAGGCCGGCTCCAAGCCGGAATTGCTGGCGGTGCTGGCGCTCTCCAACCCCGGCGACACGGTGGTCTGCAACGGCTACAAGGACCGGGAGTACCTGCGCCTGGCGCTGATGGGCGAGAAACTCGGCCTGCAGGTGCAGATCGTGGTGGAGAAACTGTCCGAGCTGCCCATGTTGCTGGCGGAGGCGGAAGCCCTGGAAGTGGCGCCGCGCATCGGCCTGCGGGTGCGGTTGATGAGCATCGGCAAGGGCAACTGGCAGAACACCGGCGGCGAGAAATCCAAATTCGGTCTCAGCGCGCCGCAGTTACTGCAGGCGGTGGAACACTGTCGCCGCGCCGGCAAGCTGGACTGCCTGCGCATGCTGCATTTTCACCTGGGCTCGCAGATCGCCAACATTCAGGACATCAAGGCCGGCATGCGCGAGGCGGCCCGCTACTACACCGAACTGCGCGGCCTGGGCGCGGCGCTGGACACGGTGGACGTGGGCGGCGGCCTGGGGGTGGACTACGAAGGCACCCACTCCCGTTCCTACTGCTCGATGAACTACAACCTGGCGGATTATGCCTGGCACATCGTGCACACCCTGGCCGAACAATGCGCCCGGCACGACCTGCCGGAGCCGCACCTGATCTCCGAGTCCGGGCGGGCGCTCACCGCCCACCACGCGGTGCTGCTGCTCAACATCACCGACGAGGAACGGATGGCGGCGGCGCCGGTGGCGGAACCGGAAGCGGACGCCTGCATCGAGCTGCGTGAACTGTGGCGGCTCAACGGCCTGCTGGAGAGCGGCGGGGTCAATCTGCTGGAGATTCACCCGGAGCTGGTGGGCGCCTGGCAGGATCTGCACCGCCGCTACCTGAACGGTGAGTTGGATATCCGGGGCCGCGCCGCCGGTGAGCAGCTCTACATCAACGGCCTGCTGGCCCTGCGCGACCGGCTCGACCCGCGCCGGCGTCAGCAGCGGGAACTGCTGGACCGCCTCAACGAACTGCTGGCCGACAAGCTGTTCGTGAATTTTTCCGTGTTCCAGTCGGTGCCGGATGTGTGGGGCATCGATCAGGTGTTTCCGGTGCTCCCGCTGTCCGGCCTCGACCAGCCCGCCACCCGGCGCGGGGTGCTGCAGGACATCACCTGCGACTCCGACGGTCGCATCGACCAGTACGTGGACGGCGAGGGCGTGGAGGCCACCCTGCCGCTGCCGGAGACCCTGAACGGTCATCTGGCCATTTTCATGGTGGGCGCCTACCAGGAAATTCTCGGCGACATGCACAACCTGTTCGGCGACACCGATTCGGTGGATGTGAACCTGAACGCGCGCGGCGAGATCGAGCTGACCCATGCGATCCAGGGCGACACCGTGAGCTCGGTGCTGCGCTACGTGAACTTCGATCCGGAGCGACTGCTCGCCACCCTGGAGGAACGTTGCCACCATTCGCAGCTGCGCGACGACGAGCGGCAGCGTTTTCTCGGTGAGATCCGCGACGGGCTCGCCGGCTACACCTACCTGGAATAAAGGCGGAAACCAACCATGGATGAACAACGCCGGGCCCGACAGGAAGCGGTGCTGCGGCGGCTGGACCGCTTCAGCCGCTTCACCGATTCCAGCCTCCGTATTCCGTTCACCCGTTTCGAGCTGGGCGCGGAGGCGCTGATCGGCCTGATCCCCGGCATCGGTGATCTGGCCGGCTTCATTTTGTCCGGTTACGTGCTGGTGGAGGCGCGGCGGGCCGGGGCCAGCGGCACCACCCAGCGGCGCATGCTGCGCAATATGCTGATCGACTTCGTCGGTGGCCTGGTGCCGGTGGTGGGCGACGCCTTTGACGCCATCTACAAGGCCAACACCCGCAACACCCGGCTGCTGCGCGCGGAGTTGTTGCGCGAGCTGGGACGCGAGGAGAAGAAGCCCTTTCCCTGGAAAACGCTGGTGGGCCTTTCCTTGCTTTTCGGTTTGATTAGCGCGCTGGCGTTAATGGCTTTTCGATAGCGGCAAGCCGGTCGAGAAAGCGTCGCGTACCGGACAGCAACGGTTCGTCAAGGCGGCCGCTGCGGGCGCGCAGGGTCGTCAGCCCGTCCGCGCCATGGGTGCGCCAATGGTGGTGACAGAACACCCGCAACAAAAACGCCTGGGTGAACAGGGGCGCGTCCAGGTCGCTGTCGTTGGCCATTGGCAGATCGGGGTGGCGCCGTGCCAGGGCGCCGGCGAACGCACCGTCGCCGAGGGCGAAGGGGCGGCCCTGGTCGTCGTGCACGGGGGTGGTGCCGAGGCCGCAGCTGGGTGAGCGGCTTTTCACCACGAAGCCGCTGATGGCAGGGCCCACGGCGCCGGCCTGGTCGGCCAGGGCCTCGGTGAGATCCTGGCGCGGCGCGGTCACATGACGCACGCGCCGGGCGCCCTTGATCTGTACCACCTGGATCGGCGGGCGCGGTACCGGCAGGCCCACGGCCACCTCCGGACACACCTCCACCAGCCGTACCAGGCCGGCCAGTTCGTCGTGCACCCGGGCGTGGCGCCGGTGGCCACCGTCGTAGCGCACCGGCCGGCCGATCAGGCAGGCACTCACGCCCACCGCTGGCCGATCGACCTCCCGGTCGGCGGCGATAAAGCCCATTTGCTGCAGCAAATCCGGTAGCATGGGTCTCCCCTGCGGATCACCGACGGCGATGGTGTTTTCATGAAAGGCGTGATTCTCGACAGTCAGACCCTGAAGCTCGACGAACTGGATTCTTCGGCCCTGGAGCGCCAACTGTCCCACTGGACATACTACGAGCAAACCGGCCCGGACGCTGTAAAAAACCGTTTGCGGGACGCCACCGTGGCGGTCACCAACAAGGTGGTGATCGACGCGGAAGCGCTGGCGGCGGCACCGGATCTCAAGCTCATCTGCATCTCCGCCACCGGCACCAACAACGTGGACCTGGAGGCCGCCCGCCGGCAAGGCGTGGTGGTCTGCAACGTGAGCGGCTACGGCACCGAAACGGTGGCCCAGCACACCCTGGCGCTGATGCTCGGGCTGGCCACCCGCTGGCACCAGTACGATCGCGAGGCGCGCCAGGCCTGGCCCCGCTCGTCCATGTTCTGCCGCATGGACCACCCGGTGTTTGATCTCAACGGCAAGACCCTGGGGCTGATCGGCCACGGCGATCTGGGCCGTCGGGTGGAAGCGCTGGCGAAGGCGTTCGGCATGACCGTGCTGGTGGCGCAATCGCTGCGCCCCGGTGCCGCGCCGCAGGCGGACAGGGTGCCCCTGAACGAGCTGCTGGCGCGCTCCGACCTGATCAGCCTGCATTGCCCGCTGACCGCGGAAACCGACAAGCTGGTGAACGCGGATTTTCTGGCCGCCATGAAGCCCGGCGCCGGTCTGATCAACACCGCCCGGGGCGGGCTGGTGGACGAGCCGGCCCTGGCCCGGGCGCTGCGCGAGGGCACCCTGGGCGGCGCCGCCCTGGACGTGCTCAGCCAGGAGCCGCCGCCGGCGGACCATCCGCTGCTGGCGGAGGATCTGCCCAACCTGATCATCACGCCGCACAGCGCCTGGGTCAGCCGCGAATCCCGCCAGCGCCTGCTGGACGGGGTGGTGGCCAATCTGCGCGCCTGGCAGAACGGCCAGCCGCGCAACTTGGTCAACGGTCTGACCAGCGCCTGAGCGGCCATAACGTTAAGCGAGAGCGGCCATGTGGCAGCAACGGATTCTGACCCTGGCCCCGCGCCCGCGGGGCTTCCACCTGATCAGCCGGGAGGTGCTCGGTGAACTGCCGGAGCTGCGCGAACTGAGCGTGGGTCTGCTGCACCTGTTCATCCAGCACACTTCCGCGTCCCTGGCGATCAACGAAAACGCGGACCCGGACGTGCGCGGTGACCTGGAGCGGCACTTCAACGTGATGGTGCCGGAGAACGCGCCCTACTATGCGCACACCCTGGAAGGCCCGGACGACATGCCGGCGCACATCAAGACGGTACTGATCGGCGAGAGTCTGACGTTACCGATCCGTGACGGCGCACCGGCGCTGGGCACCTGGCAGGGCATTTATCTGTGCGAGCACCGCGATCACGCCGGTGGCCGGCGGATCGTGGCGACACTGCAGGGGCAGGGCGGGCGCCACGCGGCGTCGTCGGAGCTACCGTAGGAGCGACTTCAGTCGCGATCATGGCCCTGATATCGCGACTGAAGTCGCTCCTGCAGGGTCGCCCCTACCGCTTGCGGCTCAAAGCGTTATTGAGAAATCCACTGCAGGAATTCACGGCGCTCTTCCGGGGTGGCCTGGTTCCACTGCGCCTTCAGCGTGTCCAGATAGCTGGCGCTCTTGCCGGCCGGCGCGGGGGCGGGAGCAGGTGCCGGTGCCGGCCGGGCGGGGGTGGCCGGCGGTTGGCCGGCGGGGGCCACGGTGGTCACCTTGGCGCGGCCGGCGAAGGCCGGTTGCTCGGTGCCGCCACCGCCCTGCGGGGTGATCGCCCGGGAGGTTTTCTGTTCCACCTCGGTGCCGGTGATCGGCGCCAGAATGCCCCGGTTCAGCACCAGACCGCTGGGCTCGGAGGGATGGCTTTCGCCGGTGGTCACGTTCTCCACCCGGCCGGAAAAGTCCTCCGCCAGCACCCGCGCCTGATCCACGTTTTCGGGGCGGTCGAAGGCCAGCCGGTAGAACTCACCGGCGGCGCCGTCCACGGTGAATTTGGCCGGGTCGGACTTGAGCACCTCGTGGTTGTCCGCGTCCAGATCCCACAGGCGCTTGTAGTAGGCCATGATTTCGTAGCGGCCGGGGGCCAGCTTGAGGTCCTTGTAGCCGCTGCTGAAGAAGGTGTTCACGCCGTCCACCTCCTGGCCGTTGATGGTGAACACTTCCAGATCCGACGGCACGCGCACCGTCAGCACCTGGGCGTCCGGTTTCGCGGCGCCGTCATAGAGCTGCACCACCGGGCTGCGGGCGCAGGCCGAAAGCAACAGCGCGGAACCCAGAATCAACACGAACGAACGCAGTAAAGCCATGAAAGGTCTCCCGATTGGCGGACCCGGCAGTGTGACCGGCTCCGATAACGATTTTATGACAAAGTCCCCGGGGGCCGCCGACGGCTAGAACCCCCAGGTGGTCAGGTTGGCCGGTGGCCGGTCGCGGGCCACGTCGCGCAGCCCGCGCACGCAGCGCACCAGCCACCAGATCACGATGATCACCAGCAGCAGCCAGCCGATCAGCGCCAGGGTGGTGACGCCGGCGATCAGGTAATACAGCAAACCGATCCAGAACGTCCGGTACTGAAAACGGTAGTGGGAGCGTTCCGGCTCCCCCGCCTCGGGCGCGTTCAGGTGGGCGATCACGGCCCCCACCAGGGCGGTCAGGCCGCCGGTGAGCAGGCCGATCAAAAGCAGGGCGTACACCACCCTCAGCATTTGCCGGCTGTGCTCGTTCACGGCATGTCACTGCCCTGGCCGTCGCCCTCTTGCGAATCGCCTTGCAAATCCGGTGCCGGCGCGTAGCAGGTGGCCATGCAGGCGTCCAGGGTCTCGAACGGCACGCTGCCTTCGCAGCCGCCCCAGGTGAACTGCTCGCAACGGTCCGCGTCCGCGTCGTAATAGTAACGCGGCATGGCCGCCCGGCACCGGCCGGTGTCCGGGGCCTGGAAACAGGCATCCGGCAGCGGGTGGGCGGTGCGGCCGCTCTGGCAGCCGGTCAGCGCCAGCGATCCCGCCAGCAGCCCCATCATCAATATGCGCATGCGTCTTCCTCCTTGGTGGTCGCCGCTTACTATACCCGCCCCGGCGGCCGGGCTCAGCCCATCAGACGGCCGCGGAAGATGAAAAACACCGCGCCCAGCAGACACAGCCCCGCCCACAGGTAATCCCAGCTGAGCTTTTCCTTCAGGTAAAAAACCGAAAAAGGCACGAACACGGCCAGGGTGATCACCTCCTGGGTGATCTTCAACTGACCCACGTTCAGCACCTGGTGACCGATGCGATTGGCCGGCACCTGCAGCAGATACTCGAACAGGGCGATGCCCCAACTGACCAGCGCCGCCACGATCCACGGCTTGTGCGCCATGTTCTTCAGATGGCCGTACCAGGCGAAGGTCATGAAAATATTGCTCAGGGTGAGCAGACAAACGGTGGTCAGAATCGGCGGCATGGCGGGTGTCCTCGAAGGCGGGGGCTCAACGGCGATCCATCAACGGCAGTGCTTCTGATCGGCGGGAATGCCTTCGCCGCGCAACTGGATCACGGTTTTCTGCAACAGCAGGTTGTTGGGCAGGGTGTAATGATGGCCCTCCTGGTCCTCCAGCACCACGAACACCAGCCCCATATGGCGGATGCAGCCGGTCACCGTATTGTCGCCATCAAGAAAACGGATGCGGTCGCCGATGCGAAAGGGCGCGCTGAAAAACAGAATCACCGCCGCCGTGGCATTGCTCAGCATCGACCAGCTGGCGAACAGCGCCACGCCCAGCAACGCCACCAGGGAGGTGGCGAACACCATGAAGCCGTCGCCGCTCAAGCCCCACACCACGCCCAGCAGCAGCACGCTCAACACCAGGCACAGCACATTGATCAGCACCGCCACCTGGAACACCCGCCCCCGCGCCAAACCGCGCCGAGCGCCCAACCGCCGCGTCACCCCCCGCAACAACGACGACAACACCAGAGCGCCCACCACCACCGCGACGGACAACAGCATCTTCACCAGAAACGTGGACATCACACCGAACCAGACTCAGAAAAGAGCCCAGTCTACTCCCAACCCCCACCCCCTCAAACACTTGAGCCCGGCCAACTCTCCAGAGGCCGGATGCGCGGTGGGCCCCGTCGGGACCGTTGGAGGCAGGGCTTTCGGATTACCTCGAAGCAAAGCGGCGTTACGCCCGACCGGGACCCTTGAGAACAGGACGTTCGAAAGGGAGCCCCCATGGACGGGTCCACGGCGTTCCCGGTCGGGCGTAACGCAGATCCGCGCCCCCGCTGGAGAGAAACCCCGAGAGACCTACCGCCGCTCAATCCACACCGGCAACCCATCCTTCGGCATCGCCAACGGCACCAACTGCACCGGCATCTCGTACCCCTCCCGCACCGACACCCGATACCGCCGCAGGAAATGGAACAGAAACGCCTTCGCCTGAATCTCCGCGAAATTCAGCCCCAGACACTTATGCTGCCCGCCCCCGAACGGAATCCACTGGAAATGGTGGCCCTTGTGCTCGGCGCGCCCCTCGCTGAAACGCTCCGGATCGAACCGCTCCGGCTCGCGCCAGTACTCCGGCATGTAATGGGTGAACAGCGGCGACAGATTGACCAGCGTATTGCGCGGAATCCGATAGCCCTGAAAGTCCACGTCCTCCACCGTGCGCCGGGGGAAGGTGGTCAGCGCCGGCCGCATGCGCAGGGTCTCGCGGAACACCCAGCCGGTCTCCACCATTGCCTCCAGATGCTCATAGCCCAGCGCCTCGTCCTCGCCCAGGCCGGCGGCCACCCGCTCCATCTCGGCGCTCAGCCGCGCCTGCCACTCCGGGTGCCGGCAAAGCAGATAGATCAGCGAGCACAGCGTACTGGTGGTGGTGTCGTGGGCGGCGAACAGCAAAAAGATCATATGATTGGCCACGTCCTGGTCGGTAAGGCCGCCTTCCTCCGCCGCCGCCTGACAAAGCTGGCTGAAGAAGTCCGGCGTGGCCGCCCGGCGTTTCTCCGGAATCAGGTCGGTGACGAAGCGCTCAAGATAGCGGCGCCCGCTCAGCCCGCGATGCCACAGGGTGCCCGGCACCGGCACCCGCAGCACCGCCAGGGAGGCGTCCGCCGCGTCGATAAAGGAGCGGTTGACCCGGTCCGCCTCCGGGCCCATGTCCAGGCCAAAGAAGATCTGCGCGCCCACGTCCAGCAGCAGCGCCTTGATGCGGTCGAAGAAGGTGAAGGTGTCGCCCACCGGCCAGTCCGCCAGGCCCGCCTCGATATGGGGGTTCATGCGCGCCAGATAGCTGGCCAGCGCCGGCTTCTTGAACGCCTGCTGCATGATGCGGCGGTGGAACTTGTGGTCGGCGAAATCCCGCAGCATCAGCCCGTCGGTGAACAGGCGCTCCAGAATCGGGTTCCAGGCGGCGCGGCTGGAAAACACATGGGCCTGATCGCGCAGCACGAACTCGTTGGCCTCCGGACCCAGCAGGGTGACGCCGCGCTGGAACAGGATGCTGCCCCGGTGCACCGGCCCGTAGCGGCGCGCCTGACGCTGCACCAGACCCTGATAGTCGCGCAGAAACGCCAGGGTCTGGCCGAACAGCGGCCAGCCGTAGTCACCGGGAATATGGTCGAGTTTGCGCTGGGGCAGGCGCGGCAGGCGCGCGGCCCGGTTCTGGGCGTCTTCCAGGGTGGTCATGGCGTACTCCGATAAACAGCCTGTATAGCCCGGCAACATACCCGGCGGCCGGCGCCGTTCGCCAGCCTCTGTCGGCAGCGGTCAAACGGTGCTGTGCGGTCGGGTAAGGGCGCTGGTACCATCGGCGGTCCCGTTGATAAGGTCCTTCGTTAAGGAAAGTACCCATGGCTCACCACGACACCGACTTCCAACCGCTGGCGCTGGCGGTCCTCACCGTCAGCGACACCCGCACCACGGACAACGACACCTCCGGCGATCTGCTCGCCGAGCGCGCCACCGGTGCCGGCCATAACGTGGTGGCCCGGGACCTAGTACGCGACGACATCTACCAGCTGCGCCGGGTGGTGTCGGCGTGGATCGCCGACCCGGCGGTGCAGGTGGTGCTGGTCACCGGCGGCACCGGCTTCTCCGGCCGCGACAGCACCCCGGAGGCCCTGGGCGTGCTGTTCGACAAGCACGTGGAAGGCTTCGGTGAACTGTTCCGTCAGGTCAGCCTGGACGAAATCGGCCCGTCCACCATTCAGTCCCGCTGCCTGGCCGGGGTCGCCAACGGCACCCTGATCTTCTGCCTGCCCGGCTCCAACAACGCCTGCGCCACCGGCTGGGACAAGATCATCGCCAACCAGCTCGACAGCCGCACCCGCCCGTGCAACTTCGCGGGCCTGGTCAGCCGCGGAGCCTGATCATGACGCTGATGCCCGTGGACGAGGCCCGCCAGCGGCTGCTGGCCACCGCCCGGCCCCTGGGGCGGGTGGTCGAGGAACCGCTGGAGCGGGCCCTGGGGGGCTGGCTGGCGGCGCCGGTGGCGGCCCGGGTCACGGTGCCGCCCCACGACAATTCCGCGGTGGACGGCATCGCCGTGCGCCGGGCGGACCTCGGCGACGGCACGGTGAGCCTGCCGATCACCCTGCGGGTGCCCGCCGGCGACCCGCCGGGGGAACTGGCCCCCGGCGGCGCGGCGCGGATTTTCACCGGCGCGCCGGTGCCCGCCGGCGCCGACACCGTGCTGATGCAGGAAGACTGCGTATTCGGCGACGGCACGGTGACGCCGCCCGCCGCCGACGGCGTGCGGACCGGGCAGAACATCCGCCCCGCCGGTCAGGATTCCCGGCAGGGCGAGGTGGTGCTGAAAGCCGGCGAGCGGATCACGCCCATGGCCATCGGCCTGGCCGCCTCCGTGGGCGTGGCCACCCTGCCGGTGCGCCGCCTGCGGGTCACGGTGATCAGCAGCGGCGACGAACTGGTGCCCCCCGGCACGCCGGCGGGGCCGGGCAAGATCTACAACAGCAACGGCCCGCTGATGAGTACGCTGCTGGCGCAAAGCGGCTTCACGGAGGTCACCGCCCTGTGGTTGCCCGACGACCGCGCCCGCACCCGCGAGCAGCTGGACGCGCTGCTGGCGGACCCGCCGGATCTGGTGCTGGCCAGTGGCGGCGTGTCGGTGGGCGAGGAAGACCATTTGCGCGCCGCCCTGGAGGAACGGGGCGAGCTGGATTTCTGGCGGCTGGCGATCAAGCCCGGCAAGCCGTTCACCTTCGGCCGGCTCGGCGACGCCGGGCTGCCGTTCTTCGGCCTGCCCGGTAACCCTTCGGCGGTGCTGGTGTGCTACCTGACCCTGGTGCTGCCTTACCTGCGCCGTTGCCTGGGCGCGGAGCCGGTGCTGCCGGTGCCCCAGCGGCTGCCGGCGGACTTCACCGTGACCCGGCCCGGGCCGCGCCAGGAGTATTTGCGCGTGCGCCGGGTGGAACGGGACGGCCAGGCGTGGCTGCAACGGCATCCCAACCAGAGCTCCGGCATGCTCAGCTCGGCGGTGTGGGCGGACGGTCTGGCGGTGGTGCCGGTGGACGCCACCGTGGCCGCCGGCGATCCCCTGGACTATTACCCGTTCGCGGATTTGCTGGCCTGACGGTCCGCGCCATCACAACAAGAGGCTGAATCCATGCAGCAAGAGTCTTCCCGCCACGGCAAGGTGGCCATCGTCACCGGGGCCGGCACCGGCATCGGCAAGGCCTGCGCCCTGGCACTGGTGGCGGCGGGCTACCGGGTGGCGTTCGCCGGCCGGGACGGCGCCCGTCTGGAGCGGGTACTGGCCGAGGCCGGCCTGGGCCCGGAGCAGGCCCTGGCGGTGCCCACCGACGTGGGCGACCCGGACCAGGTGGACGCCCTGTTCGAGCGGACCCTGGCGGCCTTCGGCCGGCTCGATCTGCTGTTCAACAACGCCGGCACCGGCGCGCCGCCGGTGCCCCTGGAAGATCTGACGCCGGACCAATGGCGCCGGGTGGTGGACGTCAATCTGTCCGGTGCCTTCTACTGCACCCAGGCGGCGTTCCGGATCATGAAAGCCCAGGACCCCATGGGCGGGCGCATCATTAACAACGGCTCCATCTCCGCGCAGTCGCCGCGTCCCAACTCGGCGCCCTACACCGCCACCAAACACGCCATGACCGGGCTCACCAAGGCCACTTCCCTGGACGGTCGCCGCTATCACATCGCCTGCGGGCAGATCGACATCGGCAACGCCGCCACCGAAATGACCGAGCCGATGAAGCGCGGCATCCCCCAGGCCAACGGCGAGATTCTGGTGGAGGACCGCATGGACGTGGCCCATGTGGCCGAGGCGGTGGTGCACATGGCGGCCCTGCCGCTGGACGCCAATGTCCAGTTCATGACCCTGATGGCCACCCGCATGCCCTTTATCGGGCGCGGTTGAGCGCCGTGGCCAAGAAACCGAAGACCGACCGCGAGGTGGCGGCGTTCCGCGAGCGGGTGCGCGACGCCGCCACCCGGCTGTTCCTGGAACGGGGTCCGGACAACGTGACCATGCGCCAGATCGCCGCCGAGATGGGCGTCAGCCCGATGACCCCGTACCGCTATTTTCGCGACAAGGACGAGATCCTGGCGCTGGTGCGCGCCGCCGCCTTCAACCAGTTCGCCGAGAATCTGGAACAGGCGGTGCGCGCCGCCGACGATGCCCGCGCCAAGGCCCGGGCGGCGGGCGTCGCCTACCTGGATTTCGCCCATCGCTTTCCGGACACCTATCAGTTGCTGTTCGAGCACACCCAGGCGGACGAGGAACGCTACCCGGAACTGGTCAAGGCCCACGCCCGGGCCAACGAGACCATGGCTGGCTACGTGCAGGAAATGATCGACGCCGGGCTGGTGCGTGGCGACGCCAAGCTGATCGGTTACATGTTCTGGGCCACCCTGCACGGCACCGTGGTGCTGGAGCAGACCGGCGCCCTGGGGCGCGACGTGGATGTGGAGTTCCTGCGCCAGACCACCATGCGCACTCTGTTCGCCGGCATGGGCGTGCTGCCGCCCTACTGGGACGAGGGGGATCGCGACTGAAGCGGAGCGTCGCCGCCACCAAGGGGGTTGTCGAACGCCCTTCGCCGACATAAAGTATACGCCGTAAATTAATACAACGATGGCCCCCTGGAGAGAGTCCGACATGGCTTTACCCGCGCATTTGGCGGACCGGCTGCGTTTGCCGGTGATCGCCTCCCCGCTGTTCATTATTTCCAACCCGGACCTGGTGATCGCCCAGTGCAAGGCCGGTATCGTCGGCTCCTTCCCGTCGCTGAACGCGCGGCCGGTGTCGCAGCTGGACGAGTGGCTGGCCCGCATCACCGAGGAACTGGCCGCCTGGGACCGGGACAACCCGGACACCCCGTCCGCGCCGTTCGCGGTCAACCAGATCGTGCATAAAACCAATGACCGGCTGGAGGAAGACCTGGCCCTGTGCGAGAAGTACAAGGTGCCCATGGTGATCACCTCCCTGGGCGCCCGCGAGGACCTGAACCAGGCGGTGCATGGCTGGGGCGGCGTGGTGATGCACGACGTGATCAACGACCGCTTCGGCCGCAAGGCCATCGAGAAGGGCGCCGACGGCCTGATCGCCGTGGCCGCCGGCGCCGGTGGCCATGCCGGCCAGTTGTCACCGTTCGCGCTGATCCAGGAACTGCGCCAGTGGTTCGACGGCCCCATCGCCCTGTCCGGTTCCATCGCCAGCGGCGCCTCGGTGCTGGCGGCCCAGGCCATGGGCGCGGACCTGGCCTACATCGGCTCCATGTTCATCGCCTCCAAGGAAGCCAACGCGGTGCAGGGCTACAAGCAGATGATCGTCGACAGCAAGGCCTCCGACATCGTCTACAGCAACCTCTTCACCGGCGTGCACGGCAACTATCTGGCGCCGTCCATCGTCAACGCCGGCATGGACCCGGCCAACCTGCCGGAAAGCGACCCCTCGAAGATGAACTTCGGTTCCGGGGGCAGCAGCAAGTCCAAGGCCTGGAAGGACATCTGGGGCTGCGGCCAGGGCATCGGCGTGGTCGACGACATCCTGCCCGCCGCCGAGCACGTGGCGCGGCTGGCGCGGGAATACGCCGCCGCCAAAGAGGCGCTGTGCGCCCGGGGCTGACCGCTCAGGCGGAATAACGGACCAGCGGCGCGTGCAGACGCACGCGCCAGCGGTCCCCCTCGCTGCCGTACTGGCATTCGCCGCCCAGCTTGCGGGCGCGATTGGCCATGATCATCAGACCCCGCCCCACGGCTCCGTCGCCGCCTTCCGCCAGACCGTCGTTGACGATCACGATCACGAGGCCCCCCTGTTCGCTGGTCAGCGATACCTCCAGCGCCGACGCCCGGGCGTGACGCAGCGCGTTGCTGACCGCCTCGCGCACGATGCGCGTCAGCTCGCTGTACTGGTCCGCGTCCAGGGTCACGGCGGGCAGCACCTGGTGCCAGTGCAGCTCCACGCCGTGGTCCTCGCAGCGCCGGCCGGTTTCCTCCCGCCATTGGGAGGCGGCGGCGTCCAGCCGCACCGAGCGGCCCTCCATGTTTTGCAGCAGATCGCGCAGGTCACGAATGGCGTCGCGCACCAGTGGCCGGTATTCCTCGGCCCCGGCGTGCAGCAGGTGCAGCAGCTTGGCGCCCAGGTCGTCGTGGATGTCCTGGCGAATGCGATTGCGTTCCTCGCTGGCGCCTTCCGCCCGGGCGGTCTGCGACTGATTCACCAGTTCGTGCAGGGACAGCACCAGGCCGGCGACGTCCACATCCTGGCGGGTGAACAGCCGGGCGCCTTCGTGGGAATGGCGCAGCACATGCACCCGGTCGCCGGCCGGGTCGGGGACCCGCAGCGTGGCGCCGTTGTCCTCCAGCACGCAGAGCCGGCCGGACACCGCCGCATCCGCCACCGTCTGCTCCAGGGAAAGGGGCCGGAACACGGCGCGCAGGGCGTCCTGCACGCCGGAATCGTCGAGCCGCTCATGGCGGGCCCGCAGCATGGCCGGCAGGGCCCGCGCCAGCCAGGCGTCCAGGCCCGGCTCCCGGCGCGCGAACAGCCGCCCCCACACATACTGGCGCAGCGGAAAATAGCACCAGCCCACCAGCGCCAGGGACAGACTCAGGGTGGCCGGGCCGGACAGGCTCAGCAGTGACGCCAGCACCAGGTCCGTGAGCATCACCACGATGCCGCCCAGCAGCCAGGACCACAGCGAGAACCACCAGCGCTCCAGATCGAACAGCCGATAGCGCACCACGCCCAGGGCCATGCCCGCGTACATCAGCAGGAAGGTGGTGAACAGCAGCCCCTGGGAGGCCGCCTGGGCGGATTGCTTGATGGCCGGCAGGATCATGCCGCCGGCGAAGAAGGCGGTGCCGGCGACGATCGAGATCACCACCCAGCGCAGGGCGGCCCGCTCCAGGGGGCGGCCCCGGGTGCGCCACCCTTGCCAGCCGGCGCCGGCCAGGCCGATCAGGAAGATGCCCATCACCCAGAGGTGGAAACCGGACACCGGCGAGGCGGTCAGGCGCCCCTGGTCGATGACGATGGCCACCAGGAAGGCGCCGTAAAAGGCTCCGGTGAGCCACGCCGACGGGGCCCGGCGCGGGTAATTCCAGAGGAAGGCGCCCAGGGAGGCGGAGAACAGCAGCGCGCCCACGTGATTGAGCCCGGACAGCAGCGCGAACAGGTCGCCGGGGATGAACAGCGCCCGGGTGCTGTAGATCGCCGCCGCCGACGAAAACAGCACGTAGCTCAGCCCGGTCAGGGCGAAGGCATGAATCGCCACCTCGCGCTGGCCCGGAATCCACACCAGCAGACAGATCACCATGCCCGCCAGCCCGCACAGCAGCTGCAGCCAGAACAAGCCGGGCAGATCGGTCAGGCCCCGTTCCACCGCTGACACCGGCAGGCGCTGGCCGTCGTCGCCGAGGACCGCCAGCCGGCCGTCGCGCAGCGCCCGGTACAGCCGCTCGTGATCCTGGAACAGCGCCGCCATGGCGGCGTAGTCCGGCAGCACGTCCGGTTCCTCCACCGCCAGCAGCGGGTCCGCCGGCAGCCGTTCGTCACCGACCTCGAAGGCCACCACCGTGAACACGCCGCCCCGGCCGTCATCGGCGCGCAGCCGCTCGCCGTCCTGCTGGAAGGTCACTGACCCCTGTGGCAGCGCCCCCTGCGGTAAGGACAGCGCCACGCCCAGGGCCAGCAGGCCGTAGGCCGCCACCGCCAGCAGACCGGCAATGATTCTTGCCCGTAGTGAAAACATCCCCATTTCTCCGCGCCCCTGTTGCCCGCCCCCGTGTTCAAGGGGTCCCCTTGCCGGTCCGGCTGTAGTATCTATAACCGCAGTATCCATGAATAACAGAGCGGCGGAATGGCTTCCCGCCGAAGTTCGTTCTGTTTGTGTCGCTGGAGCGCACACCATGAACCGCCCGCACCATGTGTTGATCGTCGAGGATCTGCCGGACGTGGCCCAGTGGCTGCGGGCCTGCCTGCAAGGCGCCCTGGCGCCTCGGCGGATCGACCACGCCGCCGACCTGGCCGGGGCGCGCCGCTGCCTCGCCGAGACCGGTTACGATCTGCTGCTGCTCGATCTGGGGCTGCCGGACGGCAACGGGGCCGATCTGATCCGGGACTTCAAAAGCGCCCGGCCCCAGGCCCCCTGCATCGTGACCACCATCTTCGACGACGCCGAGCATCTGTTCGGCTGTCTGCGCGCCGGCGCCGACGGCTATTTGCTCAAGGACGACACCGAGGCGGAATTCACCCGCCAGCTCACCGGCATTCTCGACGGCCGGCCGCCGCTGTCCTCGTCCATTGCCCGGCGGCTGCTGCACCAGTTCCGCTCCGACCCGAGGGCCGATGAGACGCCGCTGACGCCCCGGGAAACCGATCTGCTGACGCTGATCGCCAAGGGCCTGAGCGTGAAGCACGCCGCCCGCCAGCTGAATATTTCCCATCACACCGCCGCCGGCTACCTGAAGGACATCTACCAGAAACTGCAGGTGAACAGCCGCGCCGAGGCCGCCCTCAAGGCGGTCAACCTGGGGTTGGTCAACCCGTCCTGAGCCCGGCCTTTTGTGATCCGCGCCGCTTTTCACCGGGCCGCCACTGTTCTAGGGTCGACGAAACGGATTCTGGAGTGGCGCCATGGATACGGCCCCGATCACGGTTTTCGGCGGCACCGGCTTTCTCGGTCGTCGCCTGGTCACCGCCCTGCTGCAGCGGGGCCATGCGGTACGTCTGGCGGCGCGGCGCCCGGAGCGCGTCCGCTTCCACGACGAAACGCGTCTGGAGCGGCGGGTCGCCGACGTCACCGACGACCGTCAGGTGGCGGCGGCGGTGGCCGGCAGCCGGACGGTGGTGAACGCGGTTTCCCTGTACGCGGAGCAGGGCGACCTGACCTTCCGCGCCATCCACGTGGAGTCCGCCGAGCGGGTGGCCCTGGCGGCGCGCCGGGCGCGGGTGCCGAGGCTGCTGCACCTGTCCGGCATCGGCGTCAGCGACCTGTCCCCGTCCCCCTATGTGCGCGCCCGTGCCCAGGGCGAAATGGCGGTGCGCGAGACCTGCCCCGGCGCCACCCTGGTGCGCCCGGCTTCCATGTTCGGCGCCGGCGATGCGCTGGTGCGTGCCCTGGCCACCCTGAGTCGCCTGCCGGTGCTGCCGCTGTTCGGGCGCGGGCGCACCTGTCTGCAGCCGGTGTGGGTGCAGGACGTGGCCGGCGGGCTGGCCACCCTGGCCACCTGGCCCGGGGCGCCGGCGCCGCTGTACGAGCTGGCCGGCGGCGAGGTGCTGCGCTATCGGGACATGGTGGTGGCGGTGCGGGATTACCTGGGGCGGCGCGGGCCGACCCTGCCGCTGCCGTTCGAGGCCTGGCACCTGATGGCGGCGGTGGCGCGCCGGCTGCCCGGGGCGCCGCTGACCCGCGATCAGGTGTTTCTGATGGAAGAGGACAATGTGGCGGCCCCGGACGTGCCCGGCTTCATCGAGCTGGACCGGCGGCCCCGGGGGTTCCGCGAAGGGCTGCCGGATTGTCTGGGGCCGCGCCCGCGCTGACGGTGGCCGGCCCTACAGGTGCCCCGGGTTGCGCAGGTCGCGTTGCTCCAGGGGCGGCGGCGACCACTGATAGATCCAGGTTTCGGTGAGCGGCTCGCCGTTGTCCTTGCGCTTGAGGAACAGGCGCAGGTTGATCGGCGCCAGGTCGTCCTCCGGCGGCACCACATCGAACATGGCCCGGTAACCGTCGATCTGATGCAGGGGCCGCGCCGAGGTGATTTCCACCCGGCCGGCGCTGGCGTCGATCACCGGCACCACCTCCACGTCGTCGGGCAGGCCGCCGTCGGACAGCGGCCCGCCGCGGAAGTCCACCACGAAGCGCCAGCTGAAATACTCCCGAACCTGGCCGATGACACCGCCCAGGCCGGTGCGGGTGGCCACGCAGCGGGCCAGGGGCGGGCGCGGCGGCCGGCCGGTCCAGGACAGGCGGTAACCGAACAGGTATTCCTCCCCGGGTTCCACCGGCCGGTCCGGCCGCCAGAACGCCACGATGTTGTCGAAGGTCTCGTCCAGGGTGGGAATCTCCACCAACTGCACCGCGCCCTTGCCCCAGTCGCCGCGCGGTTCCACCCACAGGCTCGGGCGCCGCTCGTAGAACACGCCGTCGTCCTGGTAATGGTCGAAATCCTGGTCCCGCTGCAGCAGGCCGAAGCCGCGCGGGTTGTCGTCGCTGTAGCTGTTGAAGCGCAATTGCGGCGGATTGACCAGTGGCCGCCACAGCCACTCGCCGCCGCCGGTGTGCAGGGCCAGGCCGTCGGAATCGTGGATTTCCGGGCGCCAGTCCCAGGCCACCCGGCGGCTGTTCTCGCCAATCTGGTACATGCTGGTCAGCGGTGCCACGCCCAGCCGTTCGATGGGCCGGCGCGGGTAGAGCGCGGCGTCCACGTCCATGATCACGTCGCCGTCCACCCGCTCGATGGTGAAGCGGTAGGCCCCGGTGACGCTGGGGGCGTCCAGGAAGGCATACACCAACACCCGATCCGGATGGTCGGTGCGCTCGAACCAGAAATGGGTGAACTCCGGGAATTCCTCCGGCTCCGGCAGCGCGGTGTTGACCGCCAGCCCGCGGGCAGACAGGCCGAACTGCCGCGACGCGCCGGTGGCGCGGAAATAGCTGGCGCCGAGAAACGCCGCCACGTCCCGCTTCCAGTCACTGTGATGCAGCAGGCGGAAGCCGGCGAAGCCCAGACCTTCGGGGAGCTGGCCGGCGTCCACGCCGGTGCCGCTGAAATCGAACAGGTCGGTGCGGTAAGGGATCGGATGGGCCTCGCCGTCGATCACCTCGTGCATCTTCACAGGGGTGGTGAAATTCAGGCCCATATGGAAGAACTGCACCTGGAAATCCGCGCCGGGCCGGTCCGCCCACAGGGCGTGGTCCGGGCGAAAGCGAATCGCCTGGTAATGGTCCCAGGTGAGCGCCTGGATCGCCTTGGGCAGGGTCTTTTCGTGGGCGTGATAGGGGCGCCCGGCGAAGTGCCGGGCCATGCCCTTGAGGGCGGCGTAGCTGAACGGTTCACCGCGTCGCAGCGGGCCGGCGCCGGGGGGCGCGGCGGGCAGGCGCCGGGGTGTCAGCAGCAGGCTGCCGCCCAGCAGTCCCAGGGCCTTGAGAAGGGCACGTCGTTCCATGGCGTTCTCCGCATTCCGTGTGGTCGTTGACCCGGATTCTACGGCAAAACCGCCTGGAAAAACGTCCGGCGCGTCAGCGGTGCCCGGCTCGCCGTGCCGCCACCCCGGACAGGGCCATCAGCAGCGCCGCCGCCAGCAGGACCGCGCCGCCGATCTGGAAAATCAGCGGGCCGCCGCCGGGGCGGGCATAGAGCGCCGCCAGCGCGTAGGCGGCGATGGCCTGACCCACCGCGAACAGGGCGGTGGCACGGCCCCAGGCCTGGGTGGCCAGACGCGGCGGCACCAGCTCGGCGGTGCGCCCCATGACGCCGGACACCATGGTCGGGATCATGGCGCCGACCAGAAACGAGGAGGCGGTCACCGCCGCCAGCCCGGGCATCAGCATGGGCAGCAGCACGCCGGTGCCCTTCAGGGTCAGGGCGGTGATCAGGGTACGGTGCCAGCCCAGCCGCCGGGCCAGGGCGCCGGCCAGAAACGGCCCGGACACCGCGCCCACCGCGAACACCGCCCACTGCAGGGCGCCGGCCCAGTGGCTGAAACCGCGCTGGCGTTCCAGGTAGTCCACCCAGAACACGGTGTGCGGCACGAAGCCCACCGCGTCCAGCAGGTAGGCCAGATAGACCACGCCCAGCAGCAGGCCGGCGCCGCGACCGGGGCCCTGGTCATGGGGATTGGCGGCGGCCACCGGCGGCCAGCGCCGCCACAGCACCCAGATCGGCGGCAGGCAGGCCAGCGCCAGGCCCAGCCAGGCCAGCATCAGACCGCTGTCGATCAGCAACGGCACCAGGGTGGCGGAGAACAGCACCCCCACGCCCACGCCGGTGAAGATCCAGGTGGTGCCCCGCTTGCGCATGGACTCCGGCAAATGACTGGCGATCAGCGACGGCGCCAGCACCATCAGAAAGGCGCCGGTGACCCCGGCCACGAACCGCCACAAACTGAACCACCATACCGGCCCCGGCCAGGCGCTGGCGGCGAAGCCCACCGCCACCAGCAGGGCGGACAGCCGGATCACCGGCGTCGCCCCCCAGCGCTGGCCGACGCGCCCGGCCAGCACCGCGCCCACCAGATAACCCAGCAGATTGGCGGCGCCCACATAGCCGGCGTCCGCCTCGCTCAGCCAGCCGCGCTGGATCACCCCGGGCAGCAGCGCCGCGTAGGCGAAGCGGCCCAGGCCGATCCCCACCAGGGTCGCGGAGGCGGCCATGGCCACCAGGCGGACGGGGGAGGGAACGGTGGCGGGGGAGGACATCGTCGGGCTCCGGTCGGATGGATGAAAGGCGCCAGTTAACCAGACCCCTTCTATCACTGGAAATGATTTTTTAAGATGGGTGGTATCTCAACCGGTGAAGAGACGCCCCCATGCTGATCCGTTCCCTGGAAATCTTCCGCGCCGTGGTGGACACCGGCAGCTTCAGCGCCGCCGCCGAACGGCTGCACACGGTGCAGTCCAACGTCACCGCCCACATCAAGAAGCTGGAGAGCGAGCTCGGCGCGCACCTGCTGGACCGGCGCAACCCGGTGGTGGCGACCCCGGCGGGCCGCCAGCTGCTGGCCTACGCCAGCCGCATCGTGGAACTGCACGACGACGCCCTGGCCCGCTTCCGGCCGGGCGGCGAACCGCTCGGGGAGCTGCGCCTGGGCAGCATGGAAACCACCGCGGCGGTGCACCTGCCCCGGCTGCTGGCCGCGTTCAGCCGACGCTGGCCGCAACTGGCCGTGCACCTGCGCACCGGCACCAGCGGCGAACTGATCGAGGCGGTGCGCGCCGGGCAGCTGGACGCGGCCTTCGTGGCCGCCGAGGACGCCGGCGAGGAGCTGGCCCTGCGGCCGGTGTTCCGGGAGCGGCTGGTGCTGGTCGGCGCGCGGCCGCTGCCGGCCATGCCGGAGCGGGCGGAGCTGCTGCGCACGCCGTTTCTGGCGTTCCGCCAGGGCTGCGGGTACCGGCGCACCATCGAGCTGCTGCTGGCGGAACGGCGGGTGCCGGCGCCGCGCATCCACGAGTTCGGCAGCCTGGACGCCATCGTCGGCTGCGTCAGTGCCGGCATGGGGCTGGCGGTGCTGCCGGCCTCCACGGTGGCGCAATACCGGCAGCGTTTCGACCTGCACACCCTGCCGTTGCCGGACGCTCTGGGTCAGGTCACCACGGTGGTGGCGACGCCGCCGCCGGCCAGTTGGAGCCGGGCGCTGGAGGTGTTCATGGACAGCCTGCCGGTGCCGGAAGACGCCGGGCCGACGATGAAAGAGGTGGGGTAGAACGCGGAGCCGGTAAAACCGCGGGCCGACATGGGGGTCGGCCCGGGTCCGGGTGATCCAGGGGCTCAGAAATTGAAGCGCACCATGCCCTGCAGGCGCACCGCGTCGCCGTCGCGACCGTCCACCTGCTCGCGGGTGTGATAGCCCGCTTCCACGCCGTACGTCAGGTACTTGGTAGTGGACCAGAGGTAGTTGAGCGTGGTGCTGGTGTAGCGCTCGTCGGCGGTGCCGGCGATAGCGCCGTCTCGATAGGCGTCGTCCACATCGGCTCGGGCCACGCCGTAGGCCAGGGTCAGCAGGCCCGGGCCGGTCTTGGCGCTGAGGCTGACGCCGCCGCCGGTGCCTTCGATGGTTTCCAGCTTGCCGCTGCTGCTGACGTAGCCGGGCGCCGCCGGGCTCAGGTACAGATAGCCGCCGATGCCGTCACCGTGGGTCACCGAGCCGCGCAGGGTCAGGGTGTCGGTGAGCCGGGCGCGGGCCTCGGCCATTACCCCCCAGCCGGTGGCGGAGTCGTCGCTCCAGGCGCTGTTGCTGACGGTTTCGCCGTCCGCGTCGTATTCCAGGAAACGCACCAGCGCGGCGGTGGCGAACTGCACCGGCCCGGCGCTGCCCTGGTAGCGGGCGGTGAGATCCGGAAAACGGAATTGATTGGTGTCCTCGGCGATCACTTCGCCACCGGCGTGGCCGGTGCCGGTGCCTTTCGGGTCTTCCGCGGAGAACGAGAACGGGCCGGTGGTGTAGCGGATCTGCGCCTGGCGGCCGCCGCCCTGGCCCAGGTCCCGGTTAAAGTCGATGGTCTCGTAGAGGCTCAGCACATTGCCGAAGTTGGTCCAGGTCTGACCGGCCAGCAGGCCCTTCCACTCCCCGTAGGCATGGCGCAGACGCAGCTCGCCACCGCCGTCGGCGAAGCCGCCGCCGCCATAGAAATCGGTTTCGATCACCGTGCGCAGTACGTCCCCGTCCACCATGGTGGCGGTGGTGAAGCCCACCCGGCTTTCGAAGGCGTGCATGGTGAGATGGCCGTCGGCGCCGGGGTCGTCGTCCAGCGGGATCCGATTGCGCAGAATCGCATTGCCCAGGTCCGCGTCAAGATCATAGATCACATCGAGTTTGGCATAGCCGTACAGTTCCAGGTCGGTTTCGCCGGCCTTGAAGCCGACCGCCTGGGCGGAACAGGTCAGCACCGTGAACACGGTACCCAGGGAAAGAGCGGAAATACGCTTGGAGGTTATGATTTTCATACGTTCCTCTCGGAGAGCGGAGTGGTAAAAAAAAGGCGGCCGGAGGTCGGCCGCCATGGAGACCCGTTGTCGGCGCTCAGCCCGACAACGAGGGGAGCCAGGTCACGATGCCGGGGAAGGCGGTGAGCACCGCCAGCAGCAACAGCGAACAAAGGATGTAGGGAATGGCGGAGAGGTAGATCTCGCGCATGGTGGTGCCGGCCGGCGCCACGCCTTTCATGACGAACAGGTTCAAACCCAGGGGCGGGGTGGAGAAGCCGATCTCCAGGGCGATCAGGGTGACCACCGAGAACCACACCAGGTCGAAGCCCAGGGACTGGGCCAGGGGGAAAAAGAACGGCACGGTGATCATCATGATCGAGATCGCTTCCATGAAGGTGCCCAGCACCAGCAACACTAGCAGCATGGCGCCCAGCATCAGCAACGGATGCAGATCGAAATGGGTGGCCCACTGAATCAGCCCGTGGGAAGCGCCGGAAAACGCCAGCAACTGGCTGAAGGTGGCGGAGCCGAACACGATCAGATACGCCATCAGGGTGACCTTGAGCGCGCCCATCACCGACTGTTTGAACGCCTCCCGGGTCATGGTGCGGAACACCAGCGCCAGCACGATCACGCCCAGCGCGCCGAAGGCGGCGGATTCCGACGGGGTGGCGAAGCCGGTGAGCATCATCACGATGATCAGCACGATGATGCTTAGCATGGGCAGAATGTCCCGGCTCAGCACCTTGAGCTTGGTGGCCAGGGGCAGCGCATCCACGTCGTAGGCCGGCGCCGAATCCGGTTTCAGGCGGGTCTTCAGCCAGATGGTGAACATGTACAGGGAGGCCAGCAGTACCCCGGGCAGCACGCCACCGATCAGTACGTCGCCGATGTCGATCTTGGCCAGGGTGGCGAGCAGCACGGCGATGGCCGAGGGCGGAATGATGATGGCCAGTCCGCCGGTGCCGAGAATCGGCCCGATGGACATGTACTTCTTGTAGCCGCGGCGTTCCATCTCCGGCACCAGCAGGGAGCCGAGCAGGGCGGTGGAACCCATGGAGGACCCGCTCAGGGTGGAGAAGGCGGTGCCGCCCACCACGGTGACGTAGGACAAGCGCCCGGGCACCCGCCCCATCAACTGATCGATGGCGTTGAACATGCGCATGCCCAGGCCGGTGCGGAAGAACAGTTCGCCCATCAGCAGAAACAGCGGGATCGGCACCAGGCTGAAGCTGGACAGGGCGCCGAAGCCGTTATTGAGCAGTTGAATCAGACCGGCGTCGCCGCGCATGAACACCCAGGCGCCGACCAGGTTGGCGCCGATAAAGGCAATCGCCACCGGCACGCCGATGAACATCAGCACCAGCACCAGGGACAGCAGGAACAGAAGCGCGTAATACCATTCCATCAGTGCGTCTCCTGTTCTTCACTGTGATAGGGCTGGTCGGAAAACAGAAAGCGGATGAACTCCAGACCCATCAGCGAAAAGCTGATCGGATAGGTGATGGTCAGCATCCACATCGGGAAGTAGTAGGTGCGCACGTCGTAATCCACCCGGTCGATATTGGTGCTCACCAGCTCCACGCCCTTGACCGCCAGCACCAGGCAGATGGCCGCGCAGATCACCATCACCACGCGGCTGAGCAGATTGCGGGCGGCGTCGGGCAGCGGCTTGATGAAGATTTCGATGTAGACGTGGCCTTTCTCACGCACCAGCCAGGGGGCGCCCAGCAAGGTGAGATAGAACATGGCGTATTCCGTGGAGGTGAACAGCCAGGCCGGCGATTGCACGCCCAGGTTACGAATCACCACGGAGGTGACGATGGCGACCATCAGCCACACCAGCAGCACGGCGGATACCAACGCCATGGCGTCGATCAATTTGTTATAGAGTCGGGAAAGTGCATGCATGGCGCGCTACCGGGTGGTGGACCGGGCGGTGTCGTCGGCGTCCTTGCCGGCATCGACCGCGGGGTCGTTGAATTTTTCGATCAGGTCCTGGTAATGGCTGAGCCCGCCGGGCTGATGTTCCATGTAGCGCTTCATGCGCCGCCAGGAGGCTTCGCGGGCGGCGCGCAGGTAGCGGTCCGCCGCCGCCGGATCGAGTTTGAACGGCGTCATGCCGTTGGCTTCCAGCTGCCGCTGTTGTTCAGTGGCGGCCTTGGCGAAGCGCAGGGCGCTGTCCCGTTCGTGGCGAATGGCCACGTCTTGAAGGATGCGTCGCGCGTCGTCGCTGAGCGCGTTCCAGCTTTCAAGATTGACGATCACGCCCATGTCGGTGGAATAGAACGCCGGGTCGATGCGGTAGCGCAGAAACTTGTTCCAGCCCAGGTCGTTCATGCCGATCTGGGTCCAGCCGGTGGCATTGACCACGGACCGTTCCAGGGCGGAATAGACGTCGGTGGTGGGCAGGCTGATGGGCTGAGCTTTCAGGTAATCGGTGAAGAAGGCGTCGTACACCGGGTTGCTGCGTAGACGCAGGTTGGGCAGGGCCAGATCACCCTGGTCGTTCACCACCGGCTTGTTGATGGTGTAGAGGTTGTATTTGATACCGCTGTCGAACCAGCCCAGGTAGAACACGTCCATCTTGCGTTGGTGGATGCGGTTAAGCAGGTCGATGCCGCCGCTTTGCCGCGCATAGATGGCGTTGGTGTTGGACGAGATCAGGGCGTCGCGCTCGGGCAGGGTGCCGGCGTAGAAACTGGCGGCGGTGTAGGCCATGTCCACCACGCCGTTACGCACGGCGTAAGGTTGCTGGGACAGGCCGATCACCTCCGGCCCGCCAAGCACATCGATGCGGATCACGCCCTGGCCTTCCTCGTTCACGTCATCGACGAATTCGAGAAAGCTTTGCGTATAGATCAGGGAAGGCGGAAAGGCATGCAGGGCCGTGATCACCTGCTCGTCCGCGTGCGTCAGGGACGCGAACAGCAATGAGAGGCCGGCCGCCATCAGGCGCAGGGAAGGTCTCATGAAATCCTCTTTTATTGTGTTCTTCGGGTTATCGGCGTCGTGGCGGACAGCGCGGGCCGCCCGCTATCAGGATGTGACCCAGGGATAGGCGGCGGTGTAGTGCTCGCGGAAGCGCTCTATGTCCTCCGCCCGGGCCCGGGTCAGGTCGATGTCGTCCCAGCCGTTCAGCAGCTTGATCTTCCAGGTGGCGTTGATCTCGAAGGGGAAATCCCGATCGCCGGCGGTGATGGTCTGCGCGTTCAGGTCCACGCGAAGCTCGCCGGGCCGGTCGCCGAGGGCGTCGAGAATCGCTTCGCAATCTTTTTCGCTGACCAGCGCCGGAAGCAGGCCATTGTTCACCGAGTTGGACGAAAAGATGTCGCCGAAGCTGGGTGCGATCACGCAGCGGAAGCCGTAGTCCACCAGCGCGTACACCGCCGCTTCCCGGGAAGAGCCGGCACCGAAGTTGCGCCGTGCCACCAGAATCTCCGAGCCCTTGGCGCGGGCGTCGTTGAGCACGAAATCGGTGGGCGTGCCGTCCGCTCCGAAGCGCATGTCATGCAGCAGAAAACCGCCGTAGCCCTTATCCCGGGACTCCTTCATGAAGCGCGCCGGAATCAGCTGGTCGGTGTCCACGTTTTCCAGGGGCAGCGGGCAGGCGAGCGCGGAAAGTTCAGTAAAAGGCGTCATGGGTTACCTCGTCAGCTCGCGAATATCGGTGAGATGGCCGGTCAGCGACGCCGCCGCCACCATCGCCGGAGACATGAGATGGGTGCGTGCCCCGGGGCCCTGGCGACCCTTGAAGTTGCGGTTGGTGGTGGAGGCGCAGCGTTCGCCACTGCCCACCTGGTCGCCGTTCATGCCCACGCACATGGAGCAGCCGGACTCGCGCCATTCCAGACCGGCATCGATGAACACCCGGTCCAGCCCTTCGGCTTCCGCCTGCTGCTTCACCTGGGTGGAGCCCGGGGAGACGATGCCGGGCACCCGGCAGTGGCGGCCGCGCAGCACCTCGGCGGCGGCGCGCAGATCTTCCAGGCGCGCATTGGTGCAGGAACCGATGAAGACCGAATCGACGGCGACTTCGGTGAGTTTCTGGCCGGCGCGCAGACCCATGTAGTCCAGGCTGTCCTGGATCTGGCGGGCCTTGGCCGGGGAGGCCGCCCGCGCCGGGTCGGGCACGGTGCCGTCGATGGGCAGGGCTTCCTCCGGCGATACGCCCCAGGTGACCTGGGGCGCGATTTCCTCGGCGCGCAGGGTCACTTCCCGATCAAACACCGCGCCTTCGTCGCTGTGCAGCGTGCGCCAGTAGTGTTCGGCCTGCTCCCATTGCTCGCCCTCGGGGGCGTCCGGGCGGCCTTTCAGATAGGCCAGGGTCTTGTCGTCCGGGGCGATCATGCCGCAGCGGCCGCCGCCTTCGATGGACAGGTTGCACAGAGTCAGTCGCGCTTCCACGCTGAGCGCGCGGATCGCCTCGCCGGCGTATTCGATGGCATGGCCCCGGGCGCCGTCGGCGCCCAGCCGGGCGATCCAGGCCAGGGCGATATCCTTGGCGGTGACGCCCGCGCCGAGCCGGCCGTCCACCGTGATGCGCAGACGTTTGGGGCGGGTTTGCCAGAGGGTCTGGGTGGCCAGCACATGGGCCACTTCCGAGGCGCCGATGCCGAACGCCAGAGCGCCCAGGGCGCCGTGGGTGGAGGTGTGGCTGTCGCCGCACACCATCAGCAGGCCGGGCTGGGTGAGGCCCTGTTCCGGACCGACCACGTGCACGATGCCCTGGCGCGGGTCGTCCAGGCCGAGCAGGGTGACGCCGTGCTCGCGGGTGTTGTGCTCCAGCTGCTCGATCACCGAGCGCACCTTGTCGGTGACCACCTGAATGGAGCGGCCCCGGGTCGGCACGTAGTGGTCGGCGATGCCGGTGGTCAGCGCCGGATGGGCGACCTTCAGGTCGCGGGCGTTGAGCTTGTTGAACGCGTGGAAGGAGCCTTCGTGAACGAAGTGCCGGTCGATCCAGAGCAGGCTCTGGCCGCTTTCGTTACGCAGGATTTCGTGCGCGTCCCAGATCTTGTCGAAGAGGGTTCTCGGTGCTTTTTTCACGACCATGCCTTTGGGGGTTCGCCGTCGCGGAATGCCCCGAACGGCACTCCGCTATGTATTTATCTATGCCCGATATATGTATTAAATGTACTACATCTATCGCGCAAAGATAGTCGGCCCCCCAGGGCATGTCAAACCGTAATCATGCCCCCGGCTCCTTGTCCCCGGGCAGGGGCTCCCAATAGCGGGCGTCGTCTTCGCCGGTGCGATTGAGGTCGATCTGGAAGCGGTAGCGGTCCGGGCGGTACAGGGCGTCCAGGTGTTCCACGCCCTCGCCGTTGCGGTCATAGACCACCCGGGTCAGCGCCAGCAGCGGCGAGCCCACCGCCACGCCCAGGGCCTCCGCTTCGGTCTGCGTGGCCAGGGCGGCGGAGATCGTCTGGGTGGCGTGGTCGATGGTTACCCCGCTTTGCTCCAGCAGCACGAACAGGGGCGTATGGGCCAGATCCGACTCGCTGTAGTGGTGCGCGATGCGCGCCGGCACATGGGTGGTGAGGTAGGAGAACGGCTGGTCCTCCACCTGCCGCACGCGCACCGAACGTTGGGTCTTTTCGCCGCTGGCCAGCTTGAGTTTGTCGCGGATCGACGGTTCCGGCGTCACGTAGGCGAACTCCAGCAGGCGCACCTTCGAGGCGCGGCTCATCTTCAGCATATTGGGCAGCAGATTGGAGACGCTGGCGGTCATCACGGTGGCGTCCAGGGGCTGCTCCAGCACCACTGTGCCGACCCCGGGGCGGCGCGCGATCAGCCCGGCCCGTTGCAGGGCCTCCATGGCCCGGCGCACCGTCACCCGCGACACCTTGTACTGCTCCGCCAGCTTCAGCTCGCCGGGCAGCTTGTCTCCCGGCTCCAGGCGGCGGCTGAGGATGGCGTCGCGCAGCAGCAGGTAGAGGTTGTGGGATTTGGTGCCGCTGACCGCGGTTTGCAACGACGATTCATTCATGGCGCGGGGCCCCCTGGGATCGATGACGGACCGGTGACCCGGCTTGACGCTGTTCTTCTTTAAACATATAAATGTATTATATATAAGTCATTTTGATGTTTGGTGTGATCTGCATTGTAGGCCAGTTCTGGACCGCTGTTTAGTCCGGTGTCGGTCGGCGCCAGCGCACCGGGAAACGGCAACCGAGAGAGCGAATGAGTCAAGTGAGTAGTAATTTCAAGGATCGACTGAGGCAGGATGATATCGTGGTGGCGCCGGGCGTTTACGACGCGCTGAGCGCGTCGATCGCCGAGCAGAGCGGCTTCGATACCGTGTACCTGTCCGGAGCCAGTATCGCCTACACCAAGCTGGGCCGGCCGGACATCGGCCTGACCAGCTTCACCGAGGTGGTGGACACCCTGGCGCACATTCGCGAGCGCACCGAGGTGTCCATCGTGGTCGACGGCGACACCGGTTTCGGCAACGCCATGAACGTGGCGCGCACCGTGCGGCTGATGGAAGCCGCCGGCGCCAACGCCATTCAACTGGAAGACCAGACCTATCCGAAGCGCTGCGGCCACCTGCGCGGCAAGAGCCTGGTGCCGGCCGGAGAAATGGTCGGCAAGATCAAGGCGGCGGTGGACGCGCGCCGCGACCCGCGGACGCTGATCATCGGCCGCACCGACGCGCTGGCGGTGGATGGCATCGAGGCCGCCCTGGCGCGCGCCGAGGCCTACCGCGAAGCGGGCTGCGATCTGTTGTTCGTGGAAGGGCTGCGCGGCGCCGATGACATCGACGCGGTCATGGGCCGTTTCAAGGGGCGCGTGCCGGTGATGGCCAACATGGTGGAAGGCGGCGACACGCCGATCCAGGATGCCGCCGCCCTGCAGGCGCTGGGTTTTTCCATGGTGATTTTCCCGGGGGCGCTGGTGCGGGCCTTCACCTTCATGGCCAACCGCTTCTTCGGCACCCTGAAAAACGACGGCACCACCGACAACTTCCGCGACCGGATGCTCGACTTCAAGCAGCTCAATGAATTCCTCGGCACGGAACGGATTCTGGCCGTGGGCAAGCAATACGAAGACCCCACCAGCTAGGCGGAGACAGCATGATTACCACCGACAAAACAGCCAAGCAGATTTTCCAGGACGTGATCGCCAACCCGCAGCGCGTGCCTTTCGGGTTCGGCAAGAAGGCGGTGCTGGTGAACGTGGACCCGCAGAAGGCGTACACGCGCACCGATCTCTACAAAACGGCCTATGAAACCGATCCGCGCCAGCTCGAGTACGTCAACGCGCTGGCCGAACGCTTCCGCACGCTGAACTGGCCGGTGGTCTGGACCCATGTGGCTTTTCTGGAGTCCGCCGAGGACGCCGGCGTCTGGGGCACCCGCACCGACACCCCGGACTCCCTACAGAACATCAAGTACGGCTCGGACCGGGCCGCCTTCGACGAGCGGATCAACATCGACCACGACCGCGACGTGGTCTATACCAAACGCATGCCCTCCGCCTTCTTCGAGACGCCACTGCAGTCCTTGCTGGTTTGGCACCAGGTGGACACGGTGATCATCACCGGCGGCTCGACCTCCGGCTGCATCCGCGCCACCGCGGTGGAAAGCCTGTCGCGGGGCTACCGCACCATCGTGCCCCAGGAGTGCGTGGCGGATAAGCACGAGAGCTATCACTACGCCAACCTCACCGACCTGCATCTCAAGTACGCCGACGTGATGAACGTGGCCGACGTGCTGGCCTGGCTGGACGGTGAAAGCGCATGAAGGAAAGTCTCGGCGTCTACGATTACTGGCCCTACGAGGATCGCCCCAAGCTGGAGTGGCCCAACGGCGCCCGGGTGGCGTTCTGGGTGGCTCCCAATATCGAGTTCTACGAACTGGACCCGCCGGACAATCCACACCGTAAGGCCTGGCCGCAGCCGAGCCCGGCGGTACCCGGCTACGCCATCCGCGATTACGGCAACCGGGTGGGCCACCGCCGCCAGATGGCGTTGCTCGACAAGTACGGCATTCGCGGCTCTGTATCCCTGTCCGTGGCGCTGTGCGAGCACCATCCGGAGATCATCGACATGTGCCGGGAGCGTGATTGGGAGCTGTTCAGCCACGGCATCTACAACACCCGCTACACCTACGGCATGAGCGAGGCCCAGGAGCGGACCATGATCCGCGATGCCATGGAATCCATCCATCGCCACACCGGCCAGAAGTGCGCCGGCTATCTGGCGCCGGCGCTGTCCCACTCCGAGCGCACCCTGGACCTGTTCGCCGAGGTCGGCAGCGAGCTGTTCGGTGACGAGGGCGGCTTCTACACCTGCGATCTGTTCCACGACGATCAGCCCACGCCGGTGTCGGTGCGCAACGGCAAGCGCTTTATTTCGGTGCCGTATTCCCTGGAGATGAACGACACCATCGTCTACACCGTCAACAAGGTGGAGCCGCGCCATTACGCCACCATGCTCAAGCGGCACTTCGACCGGCTCTACGAAGAGGGCGCCGAGTCCGGCACGGTGATGTGCATTCCCACCCACAACTATCAGGTCAGTTGCCCGCACCGCATCAAGGCGCTGGAAGAGGCCCTGGAATACATCACCGGCCACGACGGCGTCTGGCTGGCCACCGGCCGGGAAATCGCCGAGCACTATCTGGCCCACCATTACGACACCGCCGTGGCCGACATCGAACGACGCAAGGGAGGCGCCCAATGAGCCTGGACGACCGCTACTTCGAGTACCCCTGGCGCCGGCACGGCTATGACCACGACCGCTACGACTGGACCATGCTGGCGGACCGCCCGCCGGTCACCTGGCCCGGCGGCAAGCGTCTGGCGGTGTGGGTGAACCTGTCCCTGGAGTTTTACCCGCTCAACCAGCGCGGCGAGCCCTTCAAGGTGCCCAACGGCATGAAGATGCCGTACCCGGACCTGCGCCACTTCACCCTGCGCGACTATGGCAACCGGGTGGGCGTGTTCCGCTGCCTGAAGGCATTCGACCGGTACGGCGTGCGCCCCACGGTGGCGATCAACAGTCAGCTGGCACGGGACACGCCCTACCTGACCCGGCGTCTGCTGGAGCGCGACACCGAGCTGCTGTGCCACGGCTGGAACATGGATCACCTGCACTACGGTGGCCAGGATCCCCGGGAAGAACGGGAGCAGGTGAAGCGCTCCCTGGACACCCTCAATCAATTGGCCGGACGGCCGGTGCGCGGCTGGCTCAGCCCGGCGCGCAACCAGAGCTGGCACACGCCGGACCTGCTCGCCGAGCACGGCGTGGAATACTGCGCCGACTGGGTCAACGACGACATGCCGTACCCGTTCCGGACCGACCACGGCCCGCTCACCATGATGCCCCTGCCCACCGAGATCGAGGATCAGTTCGTGATCGGGCAGAACCTGCACTCCGAGGACAGCTGGGTGGAACAGGTCCAGGACGCGGTGGACTTTCTCGCTGGCGAAGCCGCCGAGCAGGGCGGACGGATGCTGGGCCTCAGCCTGCACCCCTGGCTGATCGGCCAACCGCACCGCATCGCCTGCCTGGAAGCGGTGCTCGAGCAACTGAGTCGCCGTGACGACGTCTGGCTGGCCACCGCCGGCGAGATCCTCGACGCGTTCAACACCCAGACCCGGTCGGAGCGCTGAGCATGGCCGAGGTCCGAACCGATGGCGCCGAGCTGGAATTCGAGCTGACCCTGCCGGTGGTGGTGGTGGGCGCAGGTGCTTGCGGTCTGGTCGCCGGCCTGGCGATCCGCTCCCTGGGCGTGGAGGTGGTGGTGCTGGAACGGGACGCGGTACCCCGGGGCAGCACCTTTATGTCGTCCGGCTTCGTGCCGGCGGCGGGCACCCGTTTCCAGCGCGCCGCCAGCGTGGAGGACGACGCGGCGCGCATGGCGGCGGACATTCAGGGCAAGAATCACGGTCAGGCCGACCCGGCCATCGTCGACACCCTGGCACGGCGTTCCGGCGCCGTGATCGAATGGCTGGCGGACCGGCACGGCGTGCCCTTCGAGCTGGTGGAGGGCTTTCTCTACCCTGGCCACAGCCGCCTGCGGATGCACTGCACGCCGCGCCGTACCGGCGAGGAACTGATGAGCTGCCTGCTCAACGCCGCCGAGGCGGCGGAGCTGGATGTGCTCACCCGGGCGCGGGTCACCACCCTGCATGTGGATGATCGACGCCGGGTGCGCGGCCTGACCTACCAACGTCCCGACGGCGTCGAGGAGCGTCTCGGCTGTGAGGCGCTGGTGCTGGCCTGCAACGGCTACGGCGGCAATCCGGAGCTGATCGCCCGCCACATTCCCGCCATGGCCGGGGCTCTCTACTTCGGTCACGAAGGCAACCGCGGCGAGGCGGTGCAATGGGGCGAGGCGCTGGACGCCAGCCTCAGGGACATGGGTGCCTATCAGGGCCACGGCTCCCTGGCCTGGCCCCACCAGACCCTGATTTCCTGGGCGGTGATGATGCAGGGCGGGGTGCAGGTGAACCTGCACGGAGCGCGCTTCTCCAACGAACACCTGGGCTATTCGGAGCAGGCCGCCAAGGTCAACGCCCAGCCGGAGAGCCAGGCCTGGAACCTGTACGACCGGCGCATTCATGAACAGGCGCTCAGATTCGAGGATTACCGTAACGCCGAGGCCGCCGGCGCGGTGAAGCGATTCGACAGTTTGCAGGCCCTGGCCGAGGGGCTGGCGGTGCCGCTGGAGACGGTGCGCGGGGAGTTCGACGCCATGGCGGCGGCCGCGGACAGCGGCCAGGCGGACCGTTTCGGTCGGACCTTCGAGCCCGCCCACCGGCTGGCGCCGCCGTACTTCGCGATCCGGGTCACCGGTGCCCTGTTCCACACCCAGGGTGGTCTGGAAGTGGACACCGACGGTCGGGTGCTGGACCGGGACCGCCGGCCGCTGCCCAATCTGCTGGCCGCCGGTGGCGCCGCCCGCGGCGTGTCCGGTGCCGGCGACGATGGCTATATGTCCGGCAACGGTCTGCTCAGCGCGGTGGTGCTGGGGGCCATCGCCGGAGAGACGGCGGCGGCCCTGGCCGGCGCCCCCTGAAACGAAAAAACGCCAGTAGCGTTTTTTGACGTCGCGTCAGCGACGGCCCAAAGGGCGCCCGCCAGGGACGGTGGGCGTAAAAAAGGCCCCGTTCGGGCACTGCTGTCCCACAGTTGGCGGCCTCATAGGGCGAACCTCATTTGAGGTTCGCCCTTTTTACTTCGCCCCGGGTCCGGATTGA